>JBCBAT010000001.1:0-448377 GCA_038532355.1 Pseudomonadota bacterium
CTTGGCGCTGCTGACCTCATTGCCTTGCGTTCGGTTCAGACCGGGCGCAGACCCCGACAGCAGGTGAATGGCGTTTTGCGTCGTCACAGCCGTGCAGAATTCTCCGTTCATGGCCGCAACAGACAGATCATGCACAAGCTCCGGGTCGTGATCCACACCGCCCAGGTCAATCCGGTTACAGGTCGCGCAGGCATCGTGCACCAGATACACATCAAACCCCATATTGCCCGCCATGCGGACAGAGGTTTCCACGCAGAAATTGGTGAAGTAGCCAGCAACAACCAACCGCGTGATCCCTGCCCGGCGCAGATGCAACTCCATCGGGGTGCCGATGAACGCAGAATTGACGCTTTTTTCCACCGTGATGTCACCGGGTGCAATCTCCAGCCCCTCCAATTGCTCGCCTGTGGGCAGAGACAGCTTCAGCGGGCTGTCCGGCTCAACACTGTCATGGCGGGTGAACGCAACCTGCCGCCCGGCGTTTCGAAAGGCTTGCAACAGCTCCACCAGTCGCGGCTGACAGTCTGGGTTGTTCATCCGACCCGTAGGCCCGCCCCAGTGATCAAACACATGCACGCCCTTTTGCACATCAATCAAAAGAAGCGCGGTGTCCTGTCCGAATTGTTCAATCATGTGCGGTGATCCGTTGTGTGTGAGTTGCTTTGGCCAAACGCTAATTTGCAATGGCCAGAGCGTCCAGCCCTCTTGAGCTGTCAGCCTGCAAAGCACCCCTCAAAACGCTGGCGCGGAATCAAGGGCGTCAGCCCGCCGCGCCTTCGCCGGGCCGCACCCAGGGCCTGGCGAACGTGAGAGGCAAGCGCATCGCTCGACTATTCAGCAGGACCCAACAATAAACCGCTGCCGTTCACAGGTCAGGATCGCCAGCCCGGGGCCCGCCAAAGCCGCTCAGTTGGCGCGAAAACCGCCAACACTGGCAAGCCGTTGAACAGGGCAGTCAGCCCCACATCTGATCCAATAACTCACCGGTTTCTTTATCAAAGCGGAGAAAAACCTGTCCGCCGAATGAAGCAAATCCTTCGGGTGGTTGATTGAAGAGTACAAACTCTTTACCGCAATTCACAAGGAACAGCGTATGACCCGTTTTATCTGCAAAACTCCCGTTAAGTTCTTCTTCCAAATGGTGAAGTCCATCGAAATAGAGTTGCTTTATGCTCTCACGAGTTTCCAAGGATGCGCTGCCACAACCATCCAATATGGGCATTATGTGACTATAACCCTGTGCAGCATTGGAAAGCGTTTTGCTTGCCCAATAGCCACCTATGGAAAGCAAAACAAAAACTGCGATAAAGACAATTTTTCTTGCAGACCAATGTATTTTTCCCGGTTGCATCATACAGGGGAACATAACTAACTCTTGTCCAACTTGCTAGCAATCGGCTGCAGCTTTGCACCTGCTCTGCGGTTCGTAGCATTGCAACCAGCTCACGCTTTCCAACAACCACTTCCCACATCCAATTGGACACCCCCAAATCCCATGCTACACCGATCTCATGGTCGATGTATTCCTGCAGACACTGCCCTTCTTCCTGATCATCGGCCTGGGATACGGCGCGGGGCGCACGGGGTTTTTCACGGAAACCGCCACCGCTTGGCTGACCAAGTTCGTCTTCTACTTCGCCCTTTCGGCGATGCTCTTCAAGTTCTCGGCGAACCTCAGCTTCCGTGAGGTGTTCGATGTCACCTTCATCGCCGCCTATCTCTGGGCCACCGGGTTCGTCTATGGCATCTGCATGATGGTCGCCTTCCTGCGCGGCACTTCCATTGAGACGGCCGCGATGGAAGCACAATGCGGCGTCATCGGGAACGTGGGCTTCCTCGGCGTGCCCATGCTGACGTTGTTGATGGGGGAGGCCGCGATTGGGCCGGTGATGTTGGTGCTGTCGATTGACCTCATTGTCTTTGGTTCCCTCATCGTGATCCTGATCACCAGTTCACAAGGCAACGATGCAGGGCTGCGCGTGTTCCGCACTGTGGGGCTGGGGCTGCTCAAAAACCCCATGATCGTGTCGATTACGCTGGGCCTTCTGTGGTCCGCCTCGGGGGCCGCCATCCCGTTGGTGATGAACGATTTCCTCGATATCCTCGGGGGTGCGGCCACGCCCGGCGCGCTTTTCGCCATTGGCGCGTCACTTGCCACGAAAACCGCCGAACGCCCGCTGGTGGCAGGCTGGCTTTCCGTCTCCAAACTGGGCCTGCACCCCGCCTTCGCCGCCTTCGCCTGTCTCGTGCTCTTCCCGGTGGAACCCTACGCTGCCGCCGTCATGATCGCCGCCGCAGCCCTGCCCGTGGCGGGCAATGTCTACATCCTCGCCGAACACTATGGCGTCGCGCCCCAGCGCGTGTCGGCCTCCATCCTTATCTCCACCGCGTTTGCCGTGATCACCGTATCGCTGGTGATCGGCTGGGTGTCCGGGCTCTACTGATGGCTTACGAGCCCATCCCCCTGCCCCCGCGCGAAAGGCTGACGGACGAAGAGGCCCTGACCCGCGTCACCGCCTTCCGCGATGACATGGCCACCCGCCGCACCGTGCGCCACTACGACCCCCGTCCGGTGCCCGAGGCCATCATCCGCACCGCCATTGAGGCCGCAGGCACCGCCCCAAGCGGGGCCAACCAACAACCCTGGCACTTCACCGCCATCTCTGACCCGGCCATGAAAGCCCAAATCCGCGCGGCCGCCGAAGCGGAGGAAGAAAAGTTCTACGACGGCGGCGCGCCTGATGCATGGATCGCCGCGCTGGAGCCCATCGGCACCGGCGCGTCCAAACCCTATCTCACTGACGCGCCATGGCTGATCGCGATCTTCGCCCAGCGTTATGGCGTGAACGAAGACGGCACACGCCGCAAACATTACTATGTGCCCGAAAGCATGGGCATCGCGACCGGCCTCCTGATCACGGCACTCCACAAGGCGGGCCTTGCGACACTGACCCACACGCCCAATCCCATGGCCTTCCTGAACGAATTGCTGGACCGGCCTGACAACGAAAAGCCGGTGATGATCCTGACCGTCGGCCACGCCGCAAAGAACGCGATGGTCCCGAAGGCCGCGACGATCAAGAAACCCCTTTCGAAGATCATGAGTCGCTTTTGATCCAGTCTTTCGGCGAAAAATCTGACGGCTTCATCAAGACGGGTTTGAAAAACAGCTCGCGAATGGGTGTGGTCCGTTCCCACGTACAAATGTTGTCCTGCTCAGACTGCACCATCGCCAGTTCATAGAAAGCCTCAAACTCCGCGTTCTGCTTGCAGGCATAACCATTCATGCTTTCACAAACATGTTCACGCAAACGATAAGCCCGCACAGTCGGACAGAAGATATCATTGGTCCAGTCTTTGAGCTGCAATACTTCATCCCATTCGGGAAGTCCGGCGGTTTCTGCCATACCGAGGAACTTATGGGCCTGCGCTTTGTTGGCCAGCAGATATGCCAAACTGTCAGGCGAATGATTGGAATAGACGACGACATTGTTAAAGAACGGATCATAGGCTTGGAAGGTCTCCGGCCGCAAACCCCGCCCGACTTTTCCTAGGAAGTTTCTCCAACTGTCTGGGTCGTAAGGCGCAGAAATCAAAAAGCGCTGTGCCAGGTCGATCTGTTCGCTTTCAGGCACCCTCTTTATCAATCTGATCGTGACTCCACCGTCAGCACTGCGCGTCGATTGGGCCACATCTGTGGACAGGGTTTTGATCAAATCCGGGTTGTATGGATCATCTTCCAATTGCGCCCGCGCGATCTCCTGTTCTCGCAACAGATGGTCGTGAGAAATGAACTCAAAACCGTAACGCATGGCAATGTAATCATCGTGCTGCCGCGCGAAACGATAGTTCGTGACATCGGGTCGATTAAGATAGGCATGCGCAAATTCTGCCTCTGTCCGGGTGGCGGTGTGCCACGTCGCGGCGTTGAGGCGATAAAAGTCTAGGCTGGGCGCAAAACCTTGAACCAGCATTTCATAACCCCAGTCCCTGTGGGTCCTCTCATGAATGGTCATGGCAGCATCGATCAAGCAATGCATAAGGGGGTCTTCGTTGCGGCTCCATTCGATCATGGGGGCATATGTCTCACACAGCCATTGCGCCCGATCCCACCTGTGGCGTGTCCACCCCGGATGGGTCATCCCGAGGGCGCGATACAAGCTGCCCATATTGGGACGGTTTTCCATGATCTCTTCAATTAAATCAAACCCTTCACGGGTCCGCTCGAGCTGCACCGCAGTCCGCAAAAGCGCGTCTGTGGCTGGAATAAAATCGGGTGACTGCAAATAGGCAGCCCACGCATGATGCCAGGTGGCTTCTTGCAACCTGCGGAACTCACGCAACGCCGGCGGGTAGGTATGCCGCGCAAACTTGGTTCCCCGAACATTCCAGCTTTTGGTGAAGTAAATCCACGCCTGAGCCGTGTGCGCATAAACAGAGTTCGGCGACTGCTTGAGCCAGTCTTCAGTGAAACCAATGACCTTAGGATTGGTTGTTGTGAACAACTGAAAAATGACGCGCATGTCATCTGGATCTGCGTCACCAGAGAGGTACATGTCATGCGCATCGCCAATCATGGCCTCGACCAGTGGCGTATCGCCATCATAGATGGCTTGCTGCAACACGTCTTTATCAAGGAAACGAGATGGGTCTTCACCTTGCGCATGCGCCGCAGTGATGACGATAAGCCATGAAAAGCAAATGCTGAAAAGCCGAAACACGATAGGTACTCCACTCACAATGCAATTTACAAGTGTACGCTGAGTGAGGCGAAAATCGGGCCAAGGCGTGGGATTTTTGCGAGGAGCGTTTTGCCTTCCAGCACGCTAATGGCTACACCTGCATGACAAGATCGAAATCGGGAGGATACTTCATGGAAACCCAATCAGAAAACGCCTGTTTCGGCGGTGTGCAGGGGGTCTATACCCACGCCTCCAAGGCCTGTGCCTGCGATATGACCTTCGGGCTGTTTTTGCCGGAGGAGGCGAAAGACGGCCCCGTGCCGGTTCTGTGGTATCTCAGCGGCCTCACCTGCACCCATGAAAACGCCATGGTGAAAGCGGGCGCGCAAGGATGGGCCGCCGAACAGGGCATCGCGCTTGTCTTCCCTGATACCTCCCCCCGCGGCGAGGGCGTGGCCGATGATGACGCGTATGATCTGGGCCAAGGCGCGGGCTTCTACGTGAACGCCACTGAGGACCCTTGGAAACCCCATTTCAAGATGTGGGATTACGTATCCGAGGAACTGACCGCTCTCATCACCAGCGAATTCGCCATCGACCCGGACCGTCAAGCGATCACCGGCCATTCCATGGGCGGCCACGGCGCACTGACCTTGGCGATGGGCCTGCCGGGGCGGTTTCGCTCCGTGTCCGCCTTCGCGCCCATCGCGCACCCCACGGCCAGCGATTGGGGTCGCAAACAGCTGGGCGCTTATCTGGGCGAGGATGAAAGCACATGGGCCGCTCATGACGCGACTTTGCTGATGCGCGAAAAGGGCTTCGACGGCCCGATCCTCACGGACACAGGTACGAGCGACCAATTCATCGACCTGCTGAAACCCGAGGCCTTCTCTGAGGCCGTCAACGCCCGCCGCGCGCAGGCCACGCTGCGCCTGCAACCGGGCTATGACCACAGCTATTTCTTCGTTTCCACCTTCATGGAAGATCACATCAGCTTCCACGCAGAGGCGCTTTACGCCTGATGATCTATGTCGATGCCGATGCCTGCCCGGTGAAGGACGAAGTTGAACGCGTCGCCACGCGGCACAAGATGGGCGTCGCCATGGTCTCCAACGGCGGTATCCGTCCGTCCCGCAATCCGCTGATCGAAATGGTGATCGTCCGTGACGGTCCCGATGAAGCCGACATGTGGATCGCCGACCGTGCAAGCAAAGGCGACGTGGTGGTGACCGGGGACATCCCGCTTGCCGCCAAATGCGTGGCCGGCGGCGCGCTGGTGCTCAAACACAACGGAGAGCCGCTGACAGAACGCAATGTCGGCCAAGCGCTCGCGACGCGCGATCTGATGACCGACCTGCGCGCCGCCGATCCCTTTCGGCAAGGCGGCGGCAAGGGGTTCACCAAGGCCGACCGATCCCGCTTCCTGAACGCGCTCGAACAAGCCGTTCGGCAGGCGCAGAAATTGGTCTAAGCTGCTCTCAAGGTTTTATGCCTCCGGCGGGGATATTTTCAGCCAGAAGAAGCACGTGCGCGCTTGCTTTTTCTGGCCACAAATATCCCGGGGGAGTCGCGGTACGCGACGGGGGCAGCGCCCCCAAGGCTTCGCTTTCCTTCAAGCGTCCTCCGTGCCATGGTCAAAACAACACCCAAAGGCATCTTTCCATGAAAAACCCAAGCTGGCGAACGAACATCCTCGGCGCGTCCTGCGCCTTTGGGGCGGCGACAGGGTTTTCCGTGCTGGAACTGATGGTGAAGTTCCTCTCAGACAGCTACGCGCTCCACCAAACTGTGTTCTTCCGCGCCATCGTCGGCATGACCGCCTTTGCGATCTTCGTGATGCCCTTCCAAGGCGGATTGCGGGTGTTTCGCACCAAGCGCATCGGCGTTCATATCTTCCGCGGGATCTGCGTGGTCGGGGCCAACACCTGCCTCTTTCTCGGGCTCGCCTCGCTTGATTTGGCGGACGCGGTTGCGATCTATTTCGTGGCCCCGCTGGTCACCGCGCTGATGTCGGTCATCTTCCTGCGCGAAACCGTCGGGCCGCGCCGCTGGATCGCGATCCTGATCGGGCTTTTCGGCGTCATGCTGATCGTCAAACCCGGCACGTCCGCGTTTCAACTGGCCTCCATCTTTCCCATGCTGGCGGCCACGCTTTATTCCACCATGCACATCACCGCGCGCCGTGTTTCCGGCACCGAAAGCGCCTTCACCATGACGGCCTATTCCAACCTCAGCTTCCTGATCGTCGGCGCGCTTGTTGGCCTCAGTATCGGGTGGGGGCAATTTCAGGGCATGGGCCCGAAAGAGCTTGATTTCCTGCTGCGCCCCTGGGCCACGTTCGACCCGGCAGACACCATCTACTTCATCCTGCTGGGCACCTGCGGCCTCATTGCCGTCCTGCTGATCACGCAGGCCTATCGCATTGCTGAGGCCTCCTTCGCCGCACCGTTCGAATACATCTCCATCCCGCTCGCCATCGTCTGGGGCGCGATTTTCTTCGGCACGTGGCCAGACAATTGGTCCTGGGCGGGTATGGTCCTGATCCTTGGATCCGGGCTTTACCTTCTGTGGCGCGAGGCACAGATTGGACGCGACAAGACAGGATCAAGAGGAGTGGAAGATGCAGGTTGAAGCGGTGGTGTTCGATATCGGCAATGTCCTCATTGGCTGGCAGCCGGAGCGGTATTTTGACGCCCGGATTGGTGAGGAACGGCGTCGCGCGCTTTTTGGTGCCGTGGATCTGCACGGGATGATGCAACGCATTGATGAAGGCGGGGTGTTTGGCGATGTAGTCGAAGAAACCGCGCTGGCCCATCCGAAATGGACACACGAAATTCGCTGGTTCCGCGACCATTGGGGCGATCTGGCCGGGCCGGAGATCACGCATTCCGTTCGTCTTTTGAGGGCGCTGCGGGCCAAGGGCATTCCATGCTTTGCGCTCAGCAATTTCGGGCGCGAAAACTTTCCGCTCAGCGAAGCCGCATACCCGTTTCTGAAAGAGTTTGATCGCCGCTATATCTCGGGTGAGATGAAACTGGCCAAGCCTGACCCCGCCATTTTCGCCGCGGTTGAGGCGGATTGCGGGCTCGCCCCCGGTGCGCTTCTGTTCGCCGATGACCGCGCCGACAACACAGACGCCGCCGCCGCATGCGGCTGGCAAACCCACCTGTTCACCACACCCGATCTTTTCGCCGCAGACCTCGTCGCGCGCGGTTTGCTTGAACCACAAGAGGCGCAATGACCACCGTCATCTCTTTCGCAGAGGGCGAGGCCAACATCACCTGGCACGGCCTCTGCGATGCGTTTGAGACTGGCCACCGTTTCCCCCGCGCGCAGATCGAAGACACATTTCTTCACCGCGGGAAAGACACGTTGCTCACCCGTTCTGCCTGGGTCAATGGGCTGGGCGTCGCGGTCAAATCCACGACCGTTTATCCCGGAAATCCAGCACGCGGTCGCCCCATGATCGACGGCACTTTCAGCCTTTATGCCGATGATGACGGCCGGCTAGAGGCGGTCATTGATTTCTTCCTCGTCACCAAATGGAAGACTGCCGGTGACAGCCTTTTCGCCGCAACACGCCTCGCCCGGCCCGACAGTGAACAGATCCTCATCATCGGCGCAGGCGTCGTGGCCCAATCCTTGTTTGAATCCTATTCCGCCATTTTCCCAAACGCGCGCTATACCGTCTGGAACCGCACCCGCGCGCGGGCCGAAGAGATGGCGCAAACCTATCCCGGCCTGAGCGTAGCCGATGATCTCGAAACGGCCGTGCGCGCCGCCGATATCGTCACCTCTGCCACGCCTTCGACAACGCCCATCCTGCACGGGGCTTGGCTGCGCCCGGGCCAACATATCGACCTCATCGGTGCCTTCACCCCGCCCATGCGAGAAGCCGATGACGCGGTGCTGCAACGCGGTGACATCTTTGCCGATACCTATGACACCATCCTCGGCCATATAGGCGAAATCCAGATCCCGCTCGACAGCGGCGCCATCACGCTGGATGATCTTGGGCCGACCTTTTACGACGCTGATGCATTCAAGCGGAGCCATGAGGATCAAATCACCGTGTTCAAAAACGGCGGCGGCGCGCATCTCGACCTGATGACAGGGCGCTACATTCTGGATCAATGGAAAGCGAACCGATGATCATCTACCTCCTCTTCGCCCTGCTCGCCGCCACCCTCGCCTTTCCTTTCGTGGCAGAGGCCCTGCGCCCCCGCATGACAGCCACGCGTCGAAAACTGGCCCCGGGGCAGTTCGCCAACCTGTCCCAAGGCATCACCCATTACCAATGGACGGGCCCCGAAGATGGCCCCGTCGCGGTTTGCGTCCATGGCCTGACAACACCCTCCTTTGTCTATGGCCCATTCGCAGAAGGGCTGGCCGCCAAAGGATATCGCGTGTTGACCTATGATCTCTATGGTCGCGGGTTTTCCGACCGGCCCAAGGGCGAACAGGACAGCGCGTTCTTCAACCGCCAACTGAACGATCTTCTGGCCGATCAAGGCGTGACAGAGCCTTTTGTGCTGGTGGGCTACTCAATGGGCGGCGCCATCGGCGCAGGCTTTGCTGCGGCGCACCTGACCCGTGTGAAACAGCTGATCCTGCTTGCGCCTGCTGGCATGGCGCTGGATCTGGGCCCACTGGTGGACATGGCGCAACGCGGCACCTTCATGGGCACTTGGATGACGTTGGGCTTTTATCCCAAATCCCTGCGCCGGGCGACCGAAGGGGAACGCGGGCTCGAAAGCCCAATCCCCCACATGGTCGACCGCCAGATTGAAGAAACCCGGCTCAAGGGCTTTGCCCCCGCCGTTCTGTCGTCCTTGCGCGGGGTGCTGGATGAAGATCTTGAACCGGCCCACCGCGCTGTGGCCGCCGCTGGTATTCCGGTCACGGCAATCTGGGGCGAAACCGATGAGGTGATCCCGCTGGAGTGCAAGGACAGGCTGTCAGATTGGAACCCCGCTGCGCAAAACCACGTGATTGCGGGCGCAGGCCATACCGTCACTTACACGCACACAGATGAGGTGCTCAAAGCCCTCAACAAAACCCTCTGACACCGCGCCGAAGGCGCGCCCCCTTTGCACGCGCGCAGCGCGCGCCCCTGTCCGCAAAGCCGAGACCGCCCGCAGGGCGGAAGAGGCGACGCCTTAGACAACAGCCTCATCCCGCCAGAACCCGGAAATCCGCAGGTTCTCCGCCTCATATCCCGCCGCCTTGGTGATCTCCCGCAATTGCCGCGCCTGATCCTTTTCCCCGGCAAACCAAATGGGATCATCGGCATAGCTTTGATGCCGCGCGATCGCGGCATCCAGAAGCCGCTCGCCCTTGGCGCGCGACAGCCACGTCACCGCAATCCCCTTGGGCACCGCGAACGGATATCCGCACGCCGCCCCATGCTCAGCTTCCAAAAACAGCTCCCCTGTGGCATCGTCCGGCAGGTTCTCCAAAATGCGCGCCGCTGCGGGAAACCCTGTCTCGTCGCAGCACATCAAACACCGATCCGTCTGCATCAGGCCGCCGCCCATAGGCCCTACCAGCCCAACCTCTTGGCGCGTATCATCACCGCCGCGCAGCTCTTCGGCCCAAGCAATCGTCTTGCCGCCCTCATGCAGGTAAATGTCCGTGATGATCTGCGCGCCCGCGTAATCCACCGCCCGCACGGTATAGACCGGCTTGTGCGGCGCGCCTGGTCCGTCGAACCACTTGGCCGATCCGTTGGGGGCAACCGTGGGCCAATCGGTGTCCACCCCAAGCGCGGGCTGCACCAAGCGGAAATGAATCGATGCCTCCGCGTAGGCGCGCACGTCATCGCCCTGCAACGTCACGCGCAGAAAGGTCGGGCACAGCTCTTCGACCTTGATCGCGCGCATGAATTGAAAATTGTCCGGCAAAGGGGCCTCAGACATGAGCAATACTCCGACTGTTCATAGAAATTGCTGACCCATCTCCGGGCTGGCTCGCGCCACGCTACACGCGCAGGCTCCGCGATGTAAATGACCCGTGAAATGGTCGGAGTGAGAGGATTCGAACCTCCGGCCCCTGCCTCCCGAAGAACTAATCGTACTGATAAAATCAATAAGTTAGTTGACTACTGTCTCTTTAGGACAGTGCTTTTTGCTAATATTACACTGTGTTTTCAAACCGGTAACTCAATCGAATTTTTCTGAGTCAAATTCGAGACAAAAAATTGACAGCTACGGGCTTGCCGCCTCATCTGAGGTTGAAGCCGACCTTCACCACATCCAGAAGATACTTCTGGTTTGCGGGACAAACCGGACTTGGCCCCCAGCAAAACTAAGGTCTGCTCACAACACTTTGCGGACAGAGCCATCTGATCGAAGAGTGGTTTTCTTACGATTAAAGTTGCTGAAAATTCGGCGCTGTGCATGATCATGAAAACTGATCCTGCAAGACGTAATGATAAAAAGTCAGATCACCCTAAAACAACTCGAAGCATTCGCCTTTGTCGTGGACACTGGCACCTTCCGAGCCGCTGCAACTGCTCTCGGAACGACGCAGCCTAATATCTCATCCCGGATTTCTGCTCTGGAAATGGCTTTGGATGTTGCGCTTCTTTATCGAGACGCAGGTTCCGTACGCCTGACGGAGAAGGGTCGGGAGCTCCTTGTTCTGACACGAAACATTCTTCGCGCTGGAGAAGCCATTTTGGAGGCAGCGGGACGACAGGAGTTGATCGAAGAACGCCTTCGGCTTGGTGTCACAGAACTTGTGGCTTGCACATGGCTGCGAACGTTCCTGCGGCTTTTGCGACAAGAGTACCCAAACCTGCGTGTTGAGCTGGAGGTCGATCTATCCCGTCAGATTGAGGAACGCTTGCGCGAAGGACAAATCGATCTGGCGCTGCAGAACGGTCCTTTTGCATTTCAAGCCACCGGCGAACGGACGTTGGCCGAGGAACCTTATGTTTGGGTCGCCAACACAGACCTTGCGAACGAACTTGCAGATGGGGCATCGGTCGCGCGTTTTTTTGACAAAGCCGTCTTAACCCATGCCCGTCATACGAGCGCAGCACGTGCGCTGCACGAGCTGGCTGAGAAGGGTGGCCATGACGCGGGCAAGATCATTCATTCAAGCGCTCTGTCCGCGTGTCTTCCAATGGTCAATGAAGGCTTGGGGGTAGCGTTATTGCCCCAGTCCCTGGTCTCAGAGGAGATGAAAGACGGACGTTTGCAGTCTCTCAAGTCTGATTGGATTGCGCCACCCCTTTCGTTTTTTGCCCGTTTCATCGCGGACCGTGCACCGCGCTTCGTGGCCAAGGCTTGTGAGATTGCAGCATCCGTTCGGCCAGCGGAAACATAAGATAGCTAAAATTTATCAGGTATAGAAAATCTATTGATTTGCTTTCTGCTCTTATGCGGGGCCTACTCGTTTGGATTCAGGTGTCGCAGTGAAGATCGTAATGAAGGCCGAATCTATTCGCATGGGCGTCGATATTGGCGGGACATTCACGGATGTCGTCCTCGAAAAGGGCGTTGAGCAGTTCTCGATCAAAGTCCTGACGACCTATGCTGCGCCGGAAAACGCCATCATCGACGGGATGCATCAGGTTTGCGCCAAGGCAGGTGTCGATCCCTCAGCCATTGAGCAGATCATCCACGGAACAACTCTGGCCACCAACGCGCTGATTGAACGGCGCGGTGCCAAAACGGCTTTGATCACCACTGAAGGTTTCCGTGATGTGATCGAGATGCGTACCGAAAGTCGGTTTGAGCAGTATGATCTGAACCTGAATCTTCCTGATCCGCTGTTGCCGCGTCAGATGCGTTTCACGGTTCCGGGGCGTGTGAACGCCAAAGGCGAAATTCTGGTAGAGCTTGAGCGTGCGGATGTCGAAGCCGTTGTGGACCGCATTGCAGAAGCGGGCTTCGAAAGCGTCGCGGTCGGTTTGATCCACTCCTACCTCAACCCCAAGCATGAGCTTTTGGTGCGTGAGGTTCTGGCCGAGAAGCTGCCCGATGTGTCGGTGTCGATCTCGTCCGAGGTCTCGCCGCAGATGCGCGAGTACGAGCGGTTCAATACCGTGGTCGCCAATGCGTATATCAAACCGCTGATGGCGTCCTACCTTGGACGTTTAGAGGACAGGCTTCGCGGCGAAGGCGTCAGTTGCCGGATTTTCCTGATGCATTCGGGCGGTGGAATTATCTCGATCCAGAACGCAGCGGATTTTCCAGTACGACTTGTGGAAAGCGGACCAGCGGGTGGTGCGGTCTTCGCGGCCCATATTGCCGCCCGTTATGGTCTGGACAAGGTGCTGTCCTTCGACATGGGCGGGACCACGGCCAAGATTTGCCTGATCAAGAACCAAACGCCAAAAACCAGCCGCGTGTTCGAGGTCGCGCGAACCTACCGGTTCAAGAAAGGCTCGGGCATGCCGATCTCGATCCCGGTGATCGATATGGTCGAAATTGGTGCGGGCGGCGGTAGTCTGGCCCATGTGGATGGCATGCGGCAAATCCGTGTCGGCCCCGAAAGTGCAGGGTCCGAGCCAGGCCCTGCGTGTTATGGGCGTGGCGGCACGCGACCGGGTGTTACAGATGCCGACCTTGTGCTGGGCAAATTGGACCCGGATAATTTTGCCGGTGGTTCGATCGCCCTTCATCCCGATCAATCGGAACAGGCGTTGAGCGCTCATGTCGGTGACACTCTGGACATGGATGCGGTCGAAGCGGCCTTTGGCGTGGCCGAGGTGGTTGACGAAAACATGGCCAATGCGGCGCGGGTTCACGCCGTCGAGAATGGCGAAGACCTGAGCGAGTACACCATGATCGCCTTTGGCGGCGCAGCTCCGCTGCATGCCGGGCGTCTGTGCGAAAAGCTTGGGGTTGAGCGGCTGCTTGTGCCGCCTGGCGCAGGTGTCGGTTCTGCCATTGGCTTCCTGCGCGCGCCATTCAGTTTTGAGGCCAATCGGTCGGTCTTCATGAAGTTGAGCGATTTCGATGCGGACAAAATCAAAGGCCTCCTGACCGATCTCAAAGCCGAGGCGACAGGCTTTGTGCGCACTTGCGATGAAGTCAGCCCGATCCTGTCGGAGTTCAAGGTCTACATGCGCTACACCGGACAGGGCTGGGAAATCCCAATTGACCTCACCGAAGAGCAAGCGATGAGCCCCGACGCCGCGACATTTGAAGCACGGTTCGAAGAGGATTACACTAAGCTGTTTGGTCGTCCCGTCGCGGGCATGGATATCGAGATTACCGTCTGGTCGGTGAACGCAACAACGCCGCCGGAAGACATCTCGCGCATTGAAACCACAGACGGCAGCGCGCCTGTTGTGCTGAACGGTACAAGGCAGCTCTTTGATGCGGCATCCAGCAAGTACCTTGATGCCCATGTCATCGACAGGAGCCTCATGGAGGCAGGCCAGCGCGCACATGGTCCTGCCGCAGTAACCGAAGCTGAGACGACCATTATTGTTCCCGCCAGTCGGGACGCCATCCGACAGCCTGACGGTTGTATCGATGTCGTGACGAAGGGAGCTGTCCAATGACTCAAGATCACTCGAAAGTCGCCTATCAGGTCATGTGGAACCGCCTGATTTCGGTCGTCGAAGAACAGGCGCAGGCACTGGTGCGCACGGCGTTCTCAACCTCGGTCCGCGAGGCCGGGGACCTGTCGGCAGGCGTCTATGACACCCACGGCAACATGCTGGCGCAGGCCGTTACCGGCACACCGGGCCATGTGAACGCCATGGCGGACGCAGTTGCGCATTTCATCCGCCGGATTGGGCGGCAAAACATGTTTGAACGCGATGTCTACATCACCAATGATCCCTGGGAGGGCACGGGGCACCTGCATGACATCACGATGGTCACACCCTCTTTCCACAATGACACCTTGGTCGGCTTCTTTGCCTGCACGGCGCATATCGTCGATATCGGCGGGCGCGGCTTTGGCGCGGATGCGCAGAGCGTTTATGAGGAAGGTCTTTACATCCCGATCATGAAATTCGCTGATCGCGGTGAAGTCGATGAAACTTTGGTTCGGATTATTCGCGGAAACGTGCGCGAACCCGACCAATTGATCGGGGACATCTTCGCGCTGGCAACCTGCAATGAGATCGGACACCGACGCCTGATCGACATGATGGGAGAGTTTGCCCTGACCGATCTGGACGGCATCGCGGCGTTCATCCTCGACAACTCGCGCCGCGCTACGATCGAGGCGATTGCAGCTCTGCCACAGACCTCGGCCACTGGCGAGATGACGATGGACGGCTTTGATGTGCCCATCACGCTGAAGGTGAAGGTCAGCGTTGAAAAAGACCGTATCGTCACCGACTTCACGGGAACGTCCAGCCTTGACAAGAAGGGTATCAATTGCCCGCTTGTCTACACAAAGGCTTACGCCTGCTACGCGCTCAAAGTGGCGATTGCGCCGGAGATCCCGAACAACGCGGCCTCTCTCGCGCCGTTTGAGATCACTGCGCCCGAAAACTCCATCGTCAACGCACTGCACCCCGCTCCTGTCGCGCTGCGTCACATCGTGGGCCATTTTGTGCCGGATGCGGTCTATGACGCCTTTGACAAGATTGTGCCGGGTCTGGTGCCCGCCGAAGGCGCGGGATGTCTGTGCAATTTCCAGGTCAGCCTGCGGCCGCGCAGCGACGCACCGGCCCCTGCGGACGCGCGTCGGTCGGAGGTTTTGACCTTCAATTCAGGTGGTTCCGGTGCACGGCCCGAACATGACGGCATGAACGCTACAGCCTTCCCATCGGGCGTGATGACAATGCCGATTGAGGCGACCGAACACGCAGGCCCCGTCATCATCTGGCGCAAGGAACTGCGGCCCGATAGCGGCGGCGCGGGCAAGACGCGCGGCGGTTTGGGGCAGTACATGGAAGTCGGCGCACAGGAAGGCCACGAGTTCGATATTCAGGCCATGTTCGACCGCAGCCAGCACCCCGCTCGGGGCCGCCGCGGCGGCTCGAGCGGCGCGCCAACGACCATCGAGCAGGACGATGGATCGGCGATGCGGGTCAAGGGCAAGCAATTCGTCCCACATGGTCGAAAGGTGGTGATGGCCTTTCCGGGGGGCGCTGGTTACGGCGATCCGTCCGAACGCCCGAAAGAGCTTGTAAAACGCGATCTTGCGCGGGGATATATTACTGAAGAAACAGCTCGGGCGGACTATGGCTTGTCCGCTGAGGACATCGCGGCGGTGCAATCTGCCGTCGCAAGGGGGGAACAGATATGAGCAACCAAAGCCCATCAAAACAAAGTTATGACGTGATCATCATCGGAGGCGCCATCATGGGCGCCTCGACCGCTTGGTTTCTGTCCGACAACAAGGATTTCAACGGCTCGGTCCTCGTTGTCGAACGGGACATGACCTATGAGAATTGTTCGACCACGCACACAAACTCCTGCATGCGGCAGCAATTCTCGACCGAGTTGAACGTGCGGATCAGCCAGTTTGCCGCCGACTTCGTCAAGAACATACGCAGCTATATGGGTGGTGATGACCGGGTGCCGGAGCTTGGTATCCGCTCCTTCGGGTACATGTATTTTGCCGACAACGAAGGCTTTGCCGATGTGCTGCGCGAAAGCCAGCAGGTGCAACTGGCGGCTGGCGCGGCAACTCAGCTTATGGCGCCCGAGGAGATCAGGACCGCTTACCCTTTCTACAATGTGGACGACATCGTGCTGGGGTCCATCAACCTGGTGGACGAAGGCTATTGGGACGGGGCCGCTGTCAATGACTGGTGGCGACGTCAAAGCCGCGAGCGTGGTGTCGAATGGGTCCAGAACGAAGCTGTGGCGATGACCCGCAACGCTGCTGGCTCCCGCGTCGAAAGTGTCACTCTCGCCTCAGGCGAGGTGGTCGCCTGTGGTCAGGTCGTCAATGCGTCCGGCCCACGCGCGGCACGCACTGCCCAGATGGCGGGCATCGATGTGCCGGTGGAGCCGCGCAAACGCTATTCGTGGATCTTCAAGGCCGAAAAACCGCTGGATCAGGACTTGCCGCTGACCATCGACCCCTCAGGTGTGCACGTGCGCGAAAACGGCGGCGGCACATATCAGTGCGGCGGGCATTCCGATTGTGATCCTGCGGTGGAGTTTGACGATTATGCGATGGATCACTCCATGTGGGAAAATCACATCTGGCCCATCCTTGCGACCCGTATCCCACAGTTCGAGGCGATCAAAGTGCAATCCGAATGGGGCGGGCACTATGCCATGAACACCTTCGATCACAACGCAATCATGGGACCGCACACAGAGCTTTCAAACTTCATCTTCCTCAATGGCTTCTCCGGCCATGGGCTGCAGCAGTCGCCTGCCATGGGGCGCGGGACTGCTGAATGGCTGACCTACGGCGAATATCGCGCGCTTGATCTGACAGCGTTCAATTACGAGCGGATCCCAGAAAACAGGCCGATCATCGAGAAAGCAATTATCTGATGAAGCTTCCCGCCAATCCCTTTACCCGCGCCATTGCAGCAGGTGAGAAACAAGTTGGCCTTTGGATCAGCCTGTGCAGCAACTTCGCCGCAGAGGTGGTATCGACTGCAGGATACGACTGGGCGCTGATCGACATGGAGCACAGCGCCAACGACTACTTCAGCGTTCTCGGCCAACTTCAGGCGTTTGCGGCGTCACCAACCACCGCCCTCGTGCGTGTAGAATGGAACGACGCGGTTGCGGTCAAGCGGTTGTTGGATCTGGGCGCGCCGGGCCTGTTGTTTCCGATGATCCAATCTGTGGAAGAGGCCAAACAAGCGGTTGCGGCGACGCGCTACCCGCCACAGGGCGTTCGTGGCGTCTCGGGTGCGACCCGGGCAACGGCCTTTGGGCGCATCACCGATTATGTGGCGGGGGTAGAGGATGAAACCGCTGTTCTCTTGCAACTGGAAACCCGCAAGGCGGTAGAGCAGGCCGAAGCGATTGGCACCGTCGATGGTGTCAGCGGTATCTTCTTTGGGCCTGCAGACATTGCCGCGGATATTGGCAAACTTGGCAAGCCGATGGACCCGGATGTTTGGGCCCTGATCAAACCTGCGGCGCAAAAGCTGATTGCCAAGGGCATGCCGGTTGGAACCTTGGTCACGGACCCCGCCTTTGCGGCTGACCTTTTGAACGAAGGCTTCACCTTTGTTGCCATTGCGACAGATACGGGGCTTTTGGCGCGGGCCGCTGATGCGGCCCTGGCGCAAACAAAAGGCGCGCTGCAATGAGTTTCGCCTCAACGCGTCTTGCGCCGGTCAAACCGTCCGCATCTGCCTGGGTCAGCCAGGCTGCAAAAGAGGCCAAGGCGCGCGGCGAAGATGTCATTGACCTTGGTCTTGGTGAGCCGGATTTCGACACACCCGACCATATCAAGGAAGCGGCACATCAGGCAGCTCTCAGGGGCGAGACGAAGTATCCCCCGACCAATGGCACGCTCGCGATGCGGCAGGCCGTCGTGGACAAGTTCAAACGTGAAAACGCTCTGGACTACGCGCTAGACGAAGTGATCGTGTCAAACGGGGCCAAGCAGGTGTTGTTCAACGCTTTCATGGCCACGTTGGAGCCGGGAGACGAGGTGCTGCTCTGCGCGCCCTATTTCGGTCAGTACAAGGACATTGTGCTTATTCTCAGCGGCGTGCCGGTGCCGCTAAAATGCCCGGCTGAGGCTGGCTTTCTCCTGTCGCCTGATCAATTGCGCGACGCTATCACGCCCAAGACCCGATGGCTGCTTTTGAACCAACCGTCGAACCCGTCGGGTGCGGTCTATTCGGATGCCGAGATCACGGCACTCGGCGACGTGCTGGCTGATCATGAGCGTGTGCTGATCCTGTCGGACGAGATCTATGAGCACATCCTGTTTGACGGGCGCGTGTTCCGATCGTTTGCGGCACTTTGCCCGGGTTTGAAAGACCGCACCCTGACGGTCAACGGCGTGTCCAAAGCCTTTGCCATGACGGGTTGGCGCATTGGCTATGGTGCTGGGCACAAGGAACTGATCGCGGCGATGACCAAAGTGCAAAGCCAAATCTCGTCAGGAGCGTGTTCCATTGCCCAAGCGGCTGCCGCGGCTGCATTGAACGGGCCACAAGATGAGGTCCGTAGCTTTTGCCGGGCGTTCGAGGCGCGCCGTGATCTTGTGGTCGCGCGTGTGGCCCAGATCCCGGGCCTGACACTCGACGCACCAGGCGGCGCATTCTATGGCCTGATCGGCTGCGCTGGTCTAATTGGAGCTAAGACGCCTCTGGGCGAAACGCTCACAAACGACACAGATGTCACAGCCTATCTTCTAAATGCTGCAGGCGTCGCTGCCGTGCCCGGCAGTGCCTATGACCTTTCACCGTTTTTCCGAATTTCAACAGCGGCCTCGGAAGAGGTTCTAAGCGATGCGATAGATCGCATGGCCCGTGCTGTTTCTGACCTCAAAGGACTGACTTTATGAAAAAGATCGTACTTACCGGCGCGGCTGGTCGCCTTGGTTCCTATCTACGCGAACCACTTTCTAAGATGTGCGAAAATTTCGTCTCCTCGGACATTGCGGACAGCGTCACGAATCTTGCTGCGAATGAAACCTATGTGAAAGCCGATATCACCGATCTCGACGCCATGGTTGCCCTGCTCGAAGGCGCGGACATGGTGGTGCATTTCGGCGCGGTCGGCGACGAAGCCCCGATGGACGTGCTTTGGGGGCCGAACTTTTACGGCGCCTATACGGTGTGGGAGGCTGCGTATCGCAACAAGCTGCGCCGCGTGGTCTATGCCTCGTCCATCCACGCGGTTGGCATGCACAAGAAAACCGAATTCATTGGCCTCGACGCACCACATAAGCCTGACACGTTCTACGGTTTGGCCAAGTGTTTCGCCGAGGACCTTGCGAGCCTCTACTGGGACAAACGTGGGCTTGAGTCTGTCTGCATGCGCATCCTGTCGTGCGCGCAGCCGACCAATTCCCGCGCTGTGGGCACATGGCTCAGCTATGATGATCTGATCCACATGGTAGAACGCGCGATTTCGACGCCCATCACAGGTTTCAGCGTGGTCTACGGCGTGTCGAACAACGATCGTGCACCTGTCGATAACACCAAGGCGCAACACTTGGGCTACCGCCCGAAAGACAACGCCGAGCAATTCGCTGCAGAGATTTATGCCACAGATGGCCTGCTGGATCCCCATGATCCCGCCAACACCCACCACGGCGGCCCGTTTGCATCCGTCGAGTTGGGCAATAGCGGAATGGCCCATCTGAACCTCAGTACAGACGATACCGGAAAGGAATAAGATATGGAAAAAGTTGCACTGATTACAGCCGGCGGATCAGGTATGGGCGCAGATAGCGCACGCGCCTTGGCCGCAGATGGCTTCAAGGTTGGGATTCTGTCTTCCTCCGGCAAAGGCGAAGTCCTTGCCAAAGAACTTGGCGGTGTTGGCATCACAGGCACCAACAAATCTGACGAAGACCTGCAAAAGCTGGTCGATGCAGCCATGAACCACTGGGGCCGTGTCGACGTTTTGGTGAACTCCGCCGGTCATGGACCCCGCGCACCGGTCTTAGAGCTCACCGATGAGGACTGGCACGAGGGCATGGAAGTCTACTTCCTGAACGCTGTGCGCCCCTCGCGTCTCGTCACACCCATTATGCAAAAACAAGGAGGCGGGGCGATCATCAATATTTCGACCTTTGCCGCGTTTGAGCCGAACCCTGTGTTTCCAACGTCAGGCGTGATGCGCGCCGGGCTTGCGGCCTTCACAAAACTCTTTGCTGACAAATATGCAGCCGAGAACATCCGAATGAACAACGTTTTGCCAGGGTTTATCGACAGCCTGCCAGAGAAAGAAGAGTTCCGCTCGATGATCCCGATGGGCCGCTACGGCAACTCGCTTGGCGAGATCGCAAGTGTGGTGGCCTTCTTGGCTTCGGATGGTGGAGCTTACATCACCGGTCAGAATATCCGGGTTGATGGGGGTATTACCCGGTCGGTTTAGTACCAATGATAATAAGGCCAAGTGCACCGCTGGCCGTCGGCGCGATCAGGGCTTGTCATCGACTAAGTCCGCTATCCGCACTTGGTTGCCATTTATGCATCTTGCAGCATCGGTGATTCTGGGCTCTCTCCGTTCGTTTGCCGCAGCAGACACCAACGTCTGCTTTGAAGGCTATAGCGTAGAAATAGACCTGTCCCCAACGGCATAGTCGAAACGCAAAACTACCAGAATCCTTTCAGAAACGGCGATTCTACCGAGACAAAAACGAGACAATTTTTGAGAGTACTGCGCGAGAACTATATGTAACTTTTTGATTTTATTGGTCGGAGTGAGAGGATTCGAACCTCCGGCCCCTGCCTCCCGAAGACAGTGCTCTACCAGGCTGAGCTACACTCCGACTGTCGACGGGGGATAAGGCCACGGGCGGGCCTTGGCAAGTGTTGAATGCGGGCCGCCCTTATCCTTCCAAACGCGACAGGAACGCTGGATAGTCTTCCGCCTGAACCCGGTATGTGACCTTGTCAAAAACCGGCGCTTGCACCCGGGCATAGAAGGCTTGCGACCCGGCATTGTCCTTGTCCGTCTGCCAATCCACGCGGCAGCATCCCTCTGACTGGGCAACGCGCACCAATTCGGCCATCAGCGTCCGGCCCACACCGCGACCCCGCGCCACTTCGCTGACAAAAAGCTCTTTCATGTAAAGCGCAAGATCGGTGCCAGCCGGGAAGGTCAATGTCCACGCGGCAAAGCCCAGCGCGATATTGCCCTCCACCGCCATAAGGCAGGACATATGCGTCCCGTCATCCAGCATCTTGAGAATACGCTTTTCCTGCGCCTCAGATGCTGCACGCACCCGGTAATACCCCAGGCATTCGCGATAAAGATCAAGAAACGCGTCTGCGTCCTCTGGCCCGTATGGCCGCGCTTTTATCACAGGCTCTCATCAAGGGCGGCAAGGATGGCATCACCCATCTGCGATGTGGACAGTGGCGTCGCACCATCTTCCCCGATCAGATCCGCCGTGCGCGCGCCACCCGCCAGAACCCCTTCAATCGCCGTCTCAAGCCGGGTCGCCTCATCCCCCTGATCGAAGGAATAGCGCAGCGCCATCGCAAAGCTGAGGATGCAAGCAATCGGGTTCGCCTTTCCCTGCCCGGCAATATCAGGCGCAGAGCCATGCACCGGTTCATAAAGCGCCTTGGGCCGACCACCCGGCATCGGCGCGCCAAGGCTGGCAGACGGCAACATGCCAAGCGATCCGGTCAGCATCGCAGCGGTATCCGACAGGATGTCCCCGAAAAGGTTATCGGTGAGGATCACGTCAAACTGCTTGGGCCGGCGGCAGAGCTGCATCGCACCCGCATCCGCATACATGTGGCTGAGTTCCACATCCGGGTAATCCTCATCATGCACCTTCTGGACCACCTCACGCCAGAGGATGCCCGATTCCATCACATTGGCCTTCTCCATCGAACAGACCTTACCCGACCGCCGCCGCGCCAGTTCAAAGGCCGATCGCGCCACGCGGTCAATCTCGCTTTCGGTATAGCGCTGCGTGTTGATGCCCACGCGCTCATTGCCTTCCTCGAAAATCCCGCGCGGTTCGCCGAAATAGACACCCGATGTCAGCTCCCGCACGATCATGATGTCGAGGCCCGCAACCACGTCCTTCTTCAACGAGGAAAAATCCGCCAGCGCGTCAAAACACTGTGCCGGGCGCAGATTGGCGAACAGATCCATCTCCTTGCGCAGGCGCAGCAGACCCCGTTCGGGCTTCACGGAGAAATCCAGCACATCGTATTTCGGCCCGCCCACGGCACCCAGCAGCACCGCGTCGACCTCTTGCGCGCGGGCCATCGTATCATCATGCAAGGGCGTGCCATGGGCGTCATAGGCCGCCCCGCCCACAAGATCCTCACTCACCTCAAAGGCCAGATCGCGCTTGGCACCGAACCAATCGATCACCTTGTGCACCTCGGCCATCACTTCGGGGCCGATGCCATCGCCAGGCAGAATGAGGATAGATGGGGTGGTCATGGGCGGCGTCCTTGCGGTTTGTTTCGTCACCCCATCGCCTAGCCCGTCGTCCCCAAAGGGTCAAGAAAGCGCTCAGTCGCCTGCGGTGTCCACGGCGATATCCACCCAAACCAGCTTGTGACGGCTTGCCGCGTCAATCAGCGCATCCTCCAGCGGCCAATGCACGCCGGATCCAACCACCTTCAGATCGGCAGACGGCAACACGTAACTCACCCGCAGATTGCCCACCCCGCGCCACGACACGGTATCCAGCGTCGGATCGCCCAGATGCCCCGGTGTGTTGTCCGCGCCCGGGCCTTGTGGGCGTGGGTCTTGCAGGCGGGCATCATTCAGCAAATCGCGGATCACCGCTTTGCGCCCCTCGCCATCAACCGGGTCCAGATTGGCATTGCCCGCGATCACAAATGGCCCCTGCGGCATGTTCCCAATCGTGCCATCCAGAACGTGACGCCAGAACAGGATTTCATCATGGTTGCGCCGCCCATTGCGATCCTCCGGCCCGTCGAAAACCGGGGTTGTGGCGTGAAAACTCATCAGGGTCAGGTTCGTGCCCGCCACGTCAATCGGAACGATCCAATGGCCGGATTTCGACAGGCGCTGCACCTCTTGCCCCGGCATCGGGTCAGCAGGCCACAGGGGCGCGGGCATATCGGCCCAAAGCATATCGCCAAAATCCTGCGCACCCGCTTCATCAATCGCAAAACGGGACAGGATGGCTTGCCCGCCCTCGCCCGTGAACCAGCCATAGCTATGGGCATCTTCCGGCTCCCCCAGCCGCCCATCACCATCCAGATCGGCACCGCTGGGCCGCCCGGCATTGGGCGCGCGGGCAAAGATGTATGGGTAAAGCAAACCCGACTCTTCTATGCGGTTGCGCAGCGCGGTCAGGGCGGCAAGATCGTGATCATAATCAATCCCTTGCAGCACCAGAATATCCGGCGCGGTCGTGGCAATAATCTCTGCCACCGCGGCGACCTGCGGGTCTTCGCCTTTCAGGATATCGCGCAGCAAAAGCCCTGGGCCTTTGCGCGACAGCTCCGTGTGATAGGTCGCAATGCGAATGGTATCCGCGGCAGCGATACCCGCGCACATCAGCCAAAACAGGAAAATCAGGCCCGCGCGCGCGCCTCTTTGCCTTCGCCCCGCGCGTGCACGCGCTTGCGCTTGGCCTCGATCAGGTCGGCCACGCGCATCAGGGCAAGACCCCGGATAAACATGCTGGCAGGCAAAAAGGCCCATGCCGTCATCGTCCAGATCATCGTTTGCGGATCTTCAAAAGACACGACCCCCACAATGTCGGAGGCGGCCTTGATCATCGTCGGAATGATGAATGGCAGCAAAATCCCTAACACAAGGTTAAGACCCGCATCGCGGCGCAGGCGTTCCACCACATCACCGCCGCGCGTGGGATCAAAGAGAGGCAGGTTCACCCAGACATTGAATTTGCCCCGGCCCATGGGCCAGTTGAACACCCAGGTCGCAATCATGAAGGCCACGATCATGATCATGGACACCATGTAAGACACGCCCGCCGCCGTGCGCACATCCAGGATCAGTTGGGGGGACGCGTCATAGGGCATCATCAGCACGATCAGCCGCACAGGCGAAAACGGGAAATCCACCATCTCGCCCAAGGCTTCGCCCGCGCCGGTCAGAAAAATGGACACGCCTGTCGGGTCAGACTGCCCGCGCATGATCAGCGACAGGATCAAAACACAGGCCGCAAGTCCCAGAAACTTCAAACGGTTGAAGGGCGCAGCAAAGCGGAATTCCACGATAGAGGGGTATTTGCCGAAATATTCCATGAAGGTCAGCAGGCCCGCCAGAAGCGCGATCACAACGACAATCTGCGCAGTGTCGGCCGCGACAGACGGCAACAAAAGCGCCGGCGTCACCACCAAACCCGCCATCAGGCAGGCACGCACCAGCGCGCTGACCATTTGTGAAACCACTGCTCTTTTACCCTCAAACCGGCTGAGCACGGTGCGATGCCGCGCTCTTATTCCAACTTGATCCCGGCTTTGTGCCCGGGTTGCCTCAATTTTGTCCAATTCTTGCCCCTTTTCCCGCACGGGCTCAAGTCATTGATCCGTTTGAGCAATTTTTTGGGGTGGTTTGATGATGAGAGTGGTGCGGGATTGCATCAATTTCTGAGCAGAATTGCGGCAGGGTTAATTGTGACACAACATGTTGTTATTCAAAACGTTTAGGTCACAAGTCAGGCACGGGTCGTTTCCACATTCACCGCGATCCCAACTTGAAATTGTGGCAAAAAAGAAGGCCCGCGACGCTGCGCGGGCCTTTCCTGATCGTTTAGGGTCAGGTCGGGTCAGAAACCGTGTCAGACCCGTCTAACTGACCTTCTTCCCCTGTTTTGCGCGGCCGCAGCAGCAGAAGCGCAACACCGGTTGTGATCAGCTCAATGGCCAGCACGATCCCCGGCAGGGTCACGGTTGCGGCAAAAAGATTGAGCGCAATCATCACGGCCAACGCCACGGACACAGCGCCAGATAGGGCCAACATCCACACGCTATCAGTGCTTTTGCGCGTCCATGCCAGATAAAGCTGCATCACACCGGATGCCGCAAAAAGCACACCCAGCAGCAATGTGATCGACAGCATTCCGCCGAAAGGATTGATGAAGAAGGACGCACCCAGCAGAACACTCAGCAGTCCGAAACTGGCGTTCCACAAACGATGATCACTGTCGCGGAAGGCCTGCACCACATGGACTAACCCAGCCGCCGCAAAGGCGATACCGACATACAGGGTTGCCGCCAACGAAGCCGCGACAGGGGCCAACAGCGCCCAAAGCCCACCGATCAGCAGAATGATCCCGGATAGAATGAAAAATATGCGATTGGTCATAGGTGCCTCCGATATGTTTCCGTCAAAACGAAGGAAACGCCCGGATGGTTCCTATGATGTCGCCTCACATCAATTCACGCACATCCGTCAGACGGCCCGTCACAGCCGCCGCCGCAGCCATCGCCGGGCTCATGAGATGCGTGCGCCCGCCCCGGCCCTGACGGCCTTCGAAGTTGCGGTTTGATGTGGCAGCACAGCGTTCGCCGGGGGCCAGTTGATCGGGGTTCATGCCCAGACACATGGAACAGCCCGCAAGCCGCCATTCAAATCCGGCCTCTTTGAAGACATCCGCGATGCCCTCTTTTTCCGCCTGCAACCGCACAAGGCCGGAGCCCGGCACCACCATGCCCCGCACGCCATCCTTGATCTTCTTACCACGCAGAATGTCGGCGGCGGCGCGCAAATCCTCAATCCGGCCGTTGGTGCAGGACCCGATGAACACCGCGTCGATCTCAATCTCAGAAAGCGGCGTACCCGGGGTCAGCCCCATGTAATCGAGCGACCGCGCCGCGGCATCCACCTTGCCCCCGTCAAAATCGGCCGGAGCCGGGACCATGCCGGTGATCGGCAGAACATCTTCGGGGCTTGTGCCCCAGGTGACCACGGGCGCGATATCTTCGCCGCGAATGGTGATGACCTCATCCCAATGGGCATCGTCATCGGAATAAAGCGTCTTCCAATAGGCAACGGCCTTATCCCAATCCGCCCCTTTCGGCGCATGAGGGCGGCCTTTGACATACTCAAACGTCGTCTCATCCGGCGCGATCAGACCCGCGCGCGCGCCGCCTTCAATGGCCATGTTGCACACGGTCATCCGGCCTTCCATGCTGAGGTCGCGAATGGCCTCACCGCAATATTCGATCACATAGCCAGTGCCGCCCGCCGTGCCCGTCTTGCCGATGATCGACAGGGTGATGTCCTTGGCGGTCACCCCGGGGTTCAGCTTGCCCGTGATCTCCACCTTCATGTTCTTCGATTTCTTCTGAATGAGCGTCTGGGTGGCCAACACATGTTCCACCTCCGACGTGCCGATCCCGTGGGCCAACGCGCCAAACGCCCCATGGGTCGCCGTATGGCTATCCCCGCAGACCATGGTGATCCCCGGCAGGGTCCAGCCCTGCTCCGGCCCCACGATATGCACGATCCCCTGCCGCTTGTCGGTGATGGGATAATAATGCACGCCGAATTCCCGCGCGTTCCTGTCCAGCGCTTCGACCTGAATGCGGCTTTCTTCATTCATCTGGCTGGGGTCTTCGCGCCCCGCCGTGGTGGGCACGTTATGGTCCGGCACCGCGATGGTTTTCTCGGGTGCACGGACTTTGCGACCCGTCATGCGCAGCCCCTCAAAGGCCTGTGGGCTGGTCACTTCATGCACCAGGTGGCGGTCAATATAGAGAACACAGGTGCCATCATCGGCCTCATGCACAACATGGGCATCCCAGATTTTATCATAGAGCGTCTTTGGCATGGTCCGTGTCCCGGCTAAGTCATCTATCCGAGTGTTTGAGGTATACCGCGAAAGCGTTGATATCAAGGCTGCTTGGGCTGGTCAGGATTTGAGTATTTTCGGCCCAAAAGAAGCCTAAGACGCGTGAGAAGACCAACAGGGTACATCATCGGTTGGCGCAGGCGTGGCCGCAAAGACGGCACGCGCAATCGCGCGGGAGACACAGATGGCCGCAGCGTGTCCTAGGTGGGTTGTGTCTTGAACCGGCGCGCCCTTGCCCGTGGCAGCAGAAAAGATCAGGTCCCCATCGAACGGCGTATGCGCAGGCATCAATGCGCGCGCCAGACCATCATGAGCCGCGATCGCAAGCCGGGTGCATTGTGCCCCGGTCAGCGTCGCATCGGTGGCGACGATCCCGATGGTGGTGTTGCGCCCTGCGGCTCCTTTCATCCTTGGCACGCCGGGTGCGGGATAGGCCGGGGCCGGGCCAAGGCCGCCAAACTCCCCATCAATTTCAAACGGCGCGGCCCAGAAATGCGCCGTGCCACCGACAGTGGCGGACCCAATCGCATTCACCGCCATCAACGCACCCACCATCTCGCCAGAGGGCAGCTGCAGCGAACACGACCCCAGCCCGCCTTTGAACGTCGCCGTCTTGGCCCCGGTGCCAGCCCCCACACTGCCCAGATCAAACTGATGGGTCGCGGCACTGAACGCCTCCTGCCCCATCCGCTTGTAGGGGTTTTCGCCCCATTCCTTGTCGCCACCATTCGTCAGATCAAACAGGATCGCGCCGGGTACCACTGGCACCCGCACATCCCCGACTGCGAAACCGCGCCCTTCGGCGGCCAAGGCATCCGCCACGCCCGATCCGGCATCCAGCCCAAAAGACGACCCGCCCGACAGCACCAGCGCCTCCACCTGTTCCACCAGTTTGTCGGGTGCCAGAAGATCCGTCTCTCGCGTACCCGGCGCGCCGCCCATCACATGGACCCCCGCCGTGAAAGGTTCGTCACCCAGAAGCACCGTTGCGCCCGTCTTGATACGTGCATCCTGCGCATGGCCCACGCGCAGCCCCGCCACATCGGTGATCAGATTGCGTGGCCCGGGGCGGTAGGTCATATCCGGTCCTTCTGCGCCGCGGTGCCCGCATCTCCGGTATTCGGCGTGCCGGAGGGCTCGATCAGCAGCATATGCGCCTCCCGCCGCGCGACGGGCCGGTGTTCGACGCCCTTGGGCACCACGAACAGTTCACCGGGGCCAAGCGTCACGGTGCGATCGCGCATTTCAATGTCAATTTCACCGTCCAGCACCAGAAAGAAATCATCCGTGTCGGGGTGAGAATGCCAGGTAAACTCTCCCTCCACCTTCACCACCATCACGTCATTGCCATTGTAGCCGGCGACGATCTTGGGGCTCCAATGCGCGCTGAACTGCGTCAGCTTTTCGGACAGGTTCACAGGGTCCATCAAACAGGCCTCCGATAAATTCTTTTGGCCATGCTACCGCAGCCGGGTGTCATTGCAATCGGCAGAGATTACATGGCACTGTATCAACCAAAGGGATAAGGAACCGGCAGGCATGCGATACGTCAAATGGGTGTTCACCATCACGATCTGGGTGCTGGTTCTTGCCTTCCTGCATTACACCCTGCCGCAATATGACACCGCCCGGGTGACTGACACCTACACCAAGCGCGTGGATTTTGGCGAAAACGCCCTCTTCTGGGCGCAGCCGGATGCAGGCAATGCCGGCAGCACGATCAATCGCGATGTGTTCTTCATCCAGACGATCAAGGCCAATGGGCGGGTGATGATCTACCGCAACGAAGACACCGGCTGGGGCTGGCCGCCATATTTCAAGTTCGACACGTCCAACCTGCAGGCGGAAGCATCCGATCAGACATCCACGTCAGAGACCCCCAAATGGGTGGCCGTGCGGCACTATGGCTGGCGCAATGAATTCTTTTCCATCTTCCCCAATGCGGTGGGGGTGACGCCCGTGTCAGGGCCGGACGTGCGCGTGATCCCGTGGATGAGCATCGTTATCCTGATCGTGCTCTTTGCGGTCTATTGGGCCCTTCGCGTGCGCTGGAAACGGTTCCGGTCCAACCGGATCGATCCGTTCTATGATGAGATGACGGACGGCTGGGGGTGACGAGTCGCGCTTCACCGCGCCCCGTAATAGAGCCCCACAACATGCTCGGCTTGCGCAAAGAACAGCCAGCGTGACGCGGCAATCCCGGCCAGATGGCACAGCACGGCAACCAGCACCAAGGCATGGCTGAACGGCAACCACAGCACCACAAACGGCACCACGAAACCCAGCAACACGCCCAGCACGCGCAGCTTTTCCACGTGCTTGCGACCAACCTCAAAGGCGAATTCACGCAGCAGGTAGTTTGTTCCGGTATGCGGCGGCTCAAAGGGACGCACGGCACCGCGGCTTCCAAGCCCTGTGGCACTTTCCACGGTGGATCCGGCTTGCTTAAACGCCCCGTCGCCCCGCAACCACCACACCACCTGGCACACGGCGGCCAGCGGCAGCAGCACCATTGCCGCCAAAACCTGCCCCGCCAAGAGCGCACCACCCGAAAGCGAAATGGAAAGAAACAGCAGCGGCGTCAGCGGTGTTTTCCAGCGCGGAACAGTGTCTAACTGGGCGTAAATCATGGCCGTGCAGTACACGCCCAACAGGCACAAACCCGCCCCGATCCATCCCAAAACCAGCCAATGCGCACCGAAGAACACGGCACCCGCAGCGTAAAGTCCCATCACCGTCAGCGCGGCCACGGCAACAACGCCTTCGCGGCTCAACCACGAAGACCGCCATTGCGAAAACGCCTTTACGGCGCGCTCCGGATGGCCAAGGTGAAAGGTCGAGGCAACAAGCCCGCCCACCGCCAAACCAAACGCCACGACAAACATGAAAAACGCGATCCAGCCGGTGACAGCAGGCAGGCCAAGGCCCAGCCAGAACAGCATGCCAAAGCCAAGACCAGACAGCGTGGTGAAAATGATAACAGACGGGGCAGGATGCATCAGAAGTCTTCCGTTTTGCGCGCGCCACCCGATTTGCCGGGCATCGCGTCCAATGTTTTGTCAAGCCAGCTCAGGAAGCCCTTGGGCTCTTCCGCGACGGGGTTGAGGTACGGGGCCAGAACGTCGATCTGTTCCATCTCATCCTTGGGCCGCGGCGGCAGGTATTTGTTCACGGGCTTCGTGCCCAGTTCCGGCATCAAATCCATTCCACCGCGTTCCGCGCTTAGGCGGGACACATTGCTGTCTGGATCGGCGAAATCCCCGAAATGCCGCGCGCCCGCCGGGCAGGTCCGCACGCAGGCGGGTTCCCGATCCACCTCAGGCAGGTTTTCATTGTAAATCCGATCCACACACAGCGTGCATTTTTTCATCACACCCTCGGCGGCATCCATTTCCCGCGCGCCATAGGGGCAAGCCCAGGCGCAGAGGCCACAGCCAATACAATCGCTCTCATTGACCAGAACGATTCCGTCCTCCACCCGCTTGTAGCTTGCACCCGTAGGGCAGACCGTCACGCAAGGCGCATCCTCACAATGCAGGCAGGATTTGGGGAAATGAATGAGCTGCGCGGGGCCTGCCTCCGGCTGCACCTCATAGGAATGCACACGGTTCAAAAACGTCCCCGACGGGTTGGCACCATAGGCATCCTGATCGCTGAGCGGCGCGCCATAATTCTCGGTGTTCCAGCCTTTGCAGCTGACCACGCAGGCATGGCAGCCCACGCAGGTATCCAGATCAATCACCAGTCCGAGCTTTTTCTCGGTATGGGTGGGTAGCATTGTCATGACAGGCGTTCCTCCCCGACGGCCAATGACGGCCCTTGCGTGACAGACTCTTCCTTGGAGGCATCCCATGTCACGATGAACCAAATAAACGACCCCAAGGTCAGGGTCACGAAAGCCAAAATGGCCCAGAGCGTCATCGATTTGCCGCTCATTTCCCGATCTTCCACGTCAGGTTTTCAGGCCCCTTGCCAACGGGCGATTTGATGGGCGGGAAATCGGGCTTCGTCTGGTCACTCGCCTCAGCCCGCTCAATCTTCACCCGCAGGTCAAACCACGCCGCTTGCCCTGTAATAGGGTCTGAATTCGACCAGCGCAGGCCGTCACCCTTTGGCGGCAGAAGTTCGTGAATGAGGTGGTTCAGCAGGAAGCCCTTGGTGGCCTCCGGCGCGTCCTCATCCAGCGCCCAGGCGCCTTTGCGTTTGCCAATCGCGTTCCACGTCCACACGGTGTTTTCATTCAGCGCCGCCATATGCGCCACTGGCACCACAATCGCCCCGTGCGCAGAGCTTACTTTGGCCCAATCACCCTCTTCAAACCCGTGCTGTTCCCAGATCTTGGTGGGCACATAAAGTGGGTTCTGCCCATGGATCTGCCGCAGCCAAGCGTTCTGAGTGCCCCAGCTATGATACATCGCCATAGGCCGCTGCGTCAGGGCGTGGATCGGGTATTCCTCCGGGTCCACATGGTTGTCCTCAAAAGGCGCGTACCAGATAGGCAGCGGATCCATCGTCTCTTTGATCCGCTCGCGCAGATGATCGGGCGGCTGATGCTCGCCATGCCCCTCCGCCCCACGCTGAAACTTGCGCATCGTCTCAGAATACAGCTCAAACAGGTAAGGCTGCGGGCTGTCATACAGCCCCATCTCCACCGCCCAATCCTGATAGGCCGCGTTCCAGGGTTTGTAATACGCCGCCTCATCCGGGATATGGCTTACGAAAAAGCCGCCATTGTCGATGTAATCCTGAATCTGATCCGGGTTCGGATCACCGCGCCCGTGGCTCACCTCATTGCCGTTGCGACGGAACCCAGCCAGTGGACCAATCCCCGGCTTCCTCTGGTGGTTGGTGATGTAATCGGCATAGTCCTCGTATTTCGCCGAACCATCCTCATTCACGAACCCTTCCATCCCCAAGCGGTTGGCCAGTTGCACCAGCACCGTCTGGAACCCGCGCACATCGCGATCAGGCTCTATCACAGGCCAACGAATGGCATCCGCCGCCGCATCCGCCTCACAAATCGGGCGGTCGAGGAGCGAGATACAATCATGCCGCTCCAGATAGGTCGTATCGGGCAGCACCAGATCCGCATAGGCCACCATTTCCGAGCTATACGCATCCGAGTAAATCAGCTTCGGAATGACATATTCCCCTGTATCAGGGTCTTTATCCGTCAGCATCTTCATGACGCCCGAGGTATTCATCGACGAATTCCACGACATGTTCGCCATGTACATGAAGAGCGCGTCCACCTTGTAGGGATCCCCTGCATAGGCGTTCGAAATCACCATATGCATCAGCCCGTGCGCCGACATCGGGTTTTCCCAGGTATAGGCCTTATCAATCCGCGCTGGGCTGCCATCCTCTTTCAGGCACAGATCCTCCGGCCCCTGCACATAGCCCAGATGCGGGCCATCCAGTGGCTTGCCCGGTGTCACCTTGCAGTGGGGCTTGGGATGCGCGCTGACCGGCTTGGGGTAGGGCGGCTTGAACCGGAACCCGCCCGGCACCTCCACCGTGCCCAGCAGGATTTGCAGGATATGCAGCGCGCGGCAGGTCTGGAACCCGTTCGAATGCGCCGAAATCCCCCGCATGGAATGGAAGCTGACCGGGCGTCCCGTCATCGTGGCGTGTTTTTCACCGCGGAAATCTGTCCAGGGGCGATCCAACTCGAAAGCCTCATCAAAGGCCACGCGCGCGATCTCAGCCGCAATCGTCCGGATCTTCTCCGCCTTAATGCCCGTCTTTTCCGCAACCGCCTCAGGCGCGTATTCATCCGACATGTAGCGCTCAACAAGACGGTGCATGACGGGCACATAGCTGACCCCGCCCTTGCGGTGGCTCGCCGAAAGCCCCGGCCGCACGCCCTTCTTGTCAAAAGGTGCCAGCTTGCCCGTGCGCCGATCAATCACCTGCTGCTTGCCGTCCTTATCCCGCAGGAAAAGCCCATAATCAGGTGATTTAGGGTCGTTATTGATCAGACAAGGCGCGTTGGTGAACTGCGCCAGATACTCCAGATCGATCTTCCCCGCCTTCAGCAAACAATGCACCAGTGACAGGATGAATAGCCCATCGGTGCCAGGCGTAATCCCCACCCAATCATCCGCCACAGCGTTATAGCCTGACCGGATCGGGTTCACCCCAATGACCCGCGCCCCGCGGCCCTTGATCTTGCCAATCCCCATCTTGATCGGGTTGCTGTCATGGTCCTCTGCCACGCCAAACAGCATGAAGAGCTTCGTGTGATCCCAATCGGGCTGACCAAATTCCCAAAACGCGCCGCCCATCGTGTAGATGCCACCGGCGGCCATGTTCACAGAACAGAACCCCCCATGGGCCGCAAAATTCGGCGTGCCATAGTTCTGCGCCCAAAACCCAGTGAAAGACTGGCTCTGATCCCGCCCGGTGAAGAACGCCAGCTTCGACGGATCTTTCTCCCGAATGGGCTTCAGCCAAGACACCGCAAGATCCAGCGCCTCATCCCAAGAAATCTCTTCAAACTCACCCGAGCCCCTTGGCCCCACCCGCTTCAACGGCGCGCGCAGACGCGACGGCGCGTTGACCTGCATGATCCCCGCGCTGCCCTTGGCACAGAGCACGCCCTGGTTCACCGGATGATCGCGATTGCCTTCGATATAGGCGACATGTTTTTCGCCATCCTCGCCCGTCTTCATATGCACGTTGATCCCGCATCGGCAGGCGCACATGTAGCAGGTTGTCTTCCGCACTTCGTCGGACACTTTGGGCGAGGTATCGATTTTTGGCTGGATGGTCATCTGGCGCTTTTTCCGATTTTTTTGTTATGTTAAGAACATTATTCCTGCCAGCATCACAACGGCAATAAAAATAGTCTCCACCACGATCAGCGCAATTGCCGCAGGGCCGACAGACAGCACCTGTTTGAGGTTCGTTTTCATCCCCACCGCCGCAATCGCGATCAGCAGGAACCAACGCGACGCGGCAGATACAAGATCGGTGATGGCCTGCGGAACAGGCAGGGTCGAACTGATCACAGCCAGCACCAAAAAGCCCACCACGAAGGTCGGCAGAATGGGCGGCCGATCACCCGAGACATCTGATTGCGCGAAAGACCGGATCAGGATGGCAGCCACCACCACGATGGGGGCAAGCATCGCCACGCGGATCAGTTTGACCAAGGTAGCGGTGTCGCCTGTGGCCTCGGAAATCGAAAACCCTGCACCCACGACCTGCGCCACATCGTGGATTGTCCCGCCGAGGAACACGCCGCCTTCAAGATCGTTCAGATCAAGCGTCTGCACCAGGATCGGATAGGCGATCATCGCGATGGTCGACAGAAGCGTCACGCCCACAACGGTGAAAATCAGCCGCTCTTCCGATCGCTTGTCTTGCGGCAGGATCGCGGAAATGGCCATCGCAGCCGACGCGCCGCAAATGGCGACAGACCCGGAAGTCAAAAACGCAAACCGCCATGCGCTGCCAAAGAACCGGGCGACGGCAAACCCGAACGCGATGGTCAAAAGCACCGACCCTACAACGAGCAAAAGCAGCTCCCACCCAAGCCCCACCATGAGGGAGACGGAAATGCGAATACCTAGAAGCGCCACGCCCAACCGCAGGATCGTCTTGGCGGCAAAGGAAATGCCTTCTACCGCGCGGCCTTCTTCACTGAGGAAACTCACCGCGATGCCCAATAGAAGCGCCATCAGCATGGCAGGCGTGGCATAGTGCTCGGCCAGAAACTGCGCCGAGACGGCCACCAAAACAGCCACTAACACACCGGGAAACAGCACCTGTGCCCGGTTTCTAAGATGGGTGGGATCGAGGGATGCCAAAGCCATATGTCGTCTCTATTTCTCAGCTGTCATATGGGTCGCATCCGCCAGTTTATGGCGCGCTGCCGGTTTCGGAATTTGCCCCGGATTGCGCCTGTGCTTGCAGCACCGTGACCGCAATCATCTGCGTCACATCCTCTGCACTGCATCCGCGGGACAGGTCATTTGCAGGCTGGGCCAGGCCTTGCAGTATGGGGCCGATGGCGGCGTAGCCACCCACCCGCTGGGTAATCTTGTAGCCGATATTGCCTGCGTCGAGATCGGGAAAAATCATCACATTGGCGCGGCCCGCCACATCTGATCCCGGCGCCTTGGTTTCGCCCACCGCGGGCACGAAGGCTGCATCAAACTGCAACTCCCCATCGGCCTGCAGTTCGGGGTTTGCGGCCTGCAAAATCTCCAACGCATCGGTGACCTTGCTCACCCGGCCATGCCCCGCACTGCCTTTGGTGGAAAAGGACAGCATCGCAATGCGCGGCTCTTCCCGCAACAGCGCCCGACAGGACGCCGCCGATTGCGCGGCAATGGCGGCGAGTTCCTCGGACGAAGGATCAATCACCAATCCACTGTCAGAATAAATCATCGCCCGGCCACTATCATTCGGCGGATACATCGCGAAAAAGCTTGAAACCATCGGCGCATCCGCCGCCTTACCGATCATCTGAATGGCCGTGCGCACCACATCTGATGTCGTGGCAACCGCACCGCCCACTGTGCCCGTCGCATGGCCTTCCCGCACCAGCATCGCGGCATAAACCAAAGGCGTCCGCACCGCCTCAAGCGCTTTGGCCTCATCCACGCCTTTGTGCTTGCGCAACTCGAAAAAGGACTCTGCAAACCCATCTGTCAGATCAGACGTCGCCGGGTCATGCATCTTTTCCGCAGGCGCATCGCCATGCCCCGCACGTCCCACGAAAATCACATCCGCCAGCCCGGCAGCTTCTGCCGCCAAACCGCCTGCCACCACACGTGGGTCTTCCCCCTCGCTCAAGGCGATTATGGGGCGGTCTGCTGGCGGGTTTGCCGCCAGCAGTTCTGTTGGTGTCAGTGTCACAGGATGGCCTTAGACGACCTGCTCGATCATGTCGTCGGCGCTGATGCCTGCCACTGCGACAGGCTTCTTCATTGCGTCACGGCGGAAGGGTTCACCCAACTCCTGGTTCAGCATCACTTCGATCAGCGTCGTCACACCGTTTTCCATCTGATCCTTGATGGCGGTGTTCAACACATCGGTCAGCTCTTCCATCGTCCGCGCCGCGACACCTTTCAGGCCACAAGCCTGCGCGATGCCGGCATAGGACACTTCTGTGTCGAGCTCAGTACCCACGAAGTTGTCATCAAACCAAAGTGTCGAGTTCCGCTTTTCCGCACCCCACTGGTAGTTACGGAAAACGATCTGCGTGATCGCAGGCCATTCGCCCCGGCCAATCGCCGTCAGTTCGTTCACGGCAATGCCGAAGGCACCGTCACCCGCGAAACCAACAACCGGCACATCCGGCTGACCAATCTTCGCACCCACGATGGAGGGCAGACCGTAACCGCAAGGCCCAAACAGACCCGGCGCCAGATACTTCCGGCCTTCTTCAAAGGAAGGGTATGCGTTGCCAATGGCACAGTTGTTGCCGATGTCGGACGAAATGATCGCCTCTTTCGGAAGTGCTGCCTGAATAGCACGCCACGCCATGCGGGGGGACATCCAGTCAGGCTTGTCCGCACGGGCACGCTGGTTCCAGGTTGTGCCCGGATCATCATCTTCGTGATCCATCGACGACAGCTGCTGCGCCCAGCGCGATTTCGTTTCGGCAATCTTGTTCTTGCGCTCCGTGCGGCCTTCATCACCCGCGGTGTCAGACAACTGACCCAGGATACCGCGCGCCACTTTGCCCGCGTCACCCACGATGCCCACGCTGACTTTCTTCGTAAGGCCAATCCGATCCGGGTTGATATCCACCTGAATGATTTTCGCGTCTTTGGGCCAGTATTCAATACCATAGCCCGGCAGGGTGGAGAACGGGTTCAAACGCGTGCCAAGGCACAGAACCACATCCGCCTCATGGATCAACTCCATCCCAGCCTTCGATCCGTTATAGCCCAGCGGCCCGGCGAACAACGGGTGCGAGCCGGGGAACGCATCATTGTGCTGGTAACCCACGCAAACTGGCGCATCCAGACGCTCTGCCAAATCCATAGACGCCTTGATGCCGCCCTGTGCCAGAACAACACCCGCGCCGTTCAGGATGACAGGGTTCTTCGCATTCGACAGCATTTCAGCGGCCTTCGCGACAGATGTCTCCCCACCCGGGGACACTTCGAATTCGATCGGGTCGGGGATTTCAATGTCCACAACCTGCGTCCAGAAATCGCGCGGGATGTTGATCTGCGCCGGGCCGGACAGGCGCTTTGCCTGGCTGATCACGCGCGTCAGAACCTCGGCCACGCGGGTCGGGTCACGAACTTCTTCCTGATAGGCCACCATGTCTTCGAACAGCTTCATCTGCTCGACTTCCTGGAAACCACCCTGACCGATGGTCTTGTTGGCCGCCTGCGGCGTGACCAGAAGAAGCGGCGTGTGGTTCCAGTAGGCCGTTTTCACGGCCGTCACGAAGTTGGTGATGCCCGGGCCGTTCTGCGCGATCATCATGCTCATCTTGCCCGTCGCGCGGGTGTACCCATCGGCCATCATGCCTGCGCTGCCTTCATGGGCACAATCCCAGAAGGTGATGCCAGCATCGGGGAAAATGTCGGAAATCGGCATCATCGCCGATCCGATAATACCAAAAGCGTGCTGAATCCCGTGCCGTTGCAACGTCTTCACAAAGGCTTCTTCAGTGGTCATTTTCATGGGGCATCTCCAGAATAGAATGAGCGCCGGAGAATCCGGCTTTGGCGCGAAATTACGAAAGCGTTGGCCATGCCAGTAGGGCCAGATACGGGATTCGCGTATATCCAGTGCTGCAAATTAATGAAACCAAGCGTCTCAATATTTGCAAATTTGGTTCATCCTTGGCCCGTAAGTCCTTGTAATTCCGCAGCCAGTGTCGCGATTCCCATCGGAATTCGCTCCGACGGAATGGAAGAGTAGGCAAGGCGATAAAAGTTCCTCGGCGGGTCGGGATCGTGGAAAAACGTGTGCCCGGGCTCAATCACCACGCTTTTGGCGCGCAATCGCCGATCCAGTTCGGTGGTATCCACCCCCTCCGGCGCGCGCATCCAGAACGAACTGCCGCCAAACACACCCCGCCCCTCCACGGCGAGGTCATGACTGGCCAGCGCATCCTCCATCACCGACCGGCGCCGCTCATAGGTCTGCCCCATCCGCCGGATCAGGCTGTCATAATGACCGAGGCTCAGGAAATAGGCCGTGGTGCGCTGAACATGCCCCGGCGGGTGGCGCAGGATAGAGGTGCGCAGTGCGCGCGCCTCCCGAATGAACGGCTCTGGCCCAACCAGGTATCCCAGCCGCAGCCCCGGAAAGATCGATTTCGAAAAGCTACCAATGTAAATCACCCGCCCGTCACTATCGAGCGATTTGAGCGCAGGCAGGGGCGAGTTGAGAAAAGACATCTCGAACTCGTAATCATCCTCCACGATCAACGCGCCCATATCGGCGGCCTTTTCCAACAACGCCTGACGCCGGGTGAGAGGCATCGTCACATTGGTCGGCGACTGATGGCTGGGCGTGGTAAAAATCACATCCGCGCTGTCGGGCAAATCCTCCGGCGGGATCCCATCACGATCCACCCCCACGGGCACCAGATGGCATCGTGCATGGTTCAAAATATCGCGCAGCCCGTGGTAACAGGGCTCCTCCGCCACCGCTGTCCGCCGCTGCGTCAGCAACACCTGCGCCGTTAACCACAGCGCATTTTGTGCACCCATGGTGATCAGGATCTCATCGGGCTTGGCGAGGATCCCCCGCCGCGGCAGCGTGTGACGCGCTACAAACTCAATCAGTTGCGGGTCATCGCGGTCATAGTAATCCGCCGTCAGCGCCTGAAAATCCTTCTGCCCCAGCGCCCGCAACGCACAATGCCGCCAATTGGCATGATCAAACATCGCCGGATCGGTCTGGCCATAGATGAACGGGTAGCGATAGCTTGACCAATCGCGCGGCTTCTCCGGCATCGCCCCATCCGCAAACCGCCGGCCCAGTGCCCGGCCCCAATCAATCACGTCCTGCCTAGGCTCATTGGCTTGAAAGCGCGGCGGCTCCGGCGCGTTCTGGGATACGTAGTACCCTGACCTGTCCCGCGCCTCCAGATAGTCCGAGGCCTGCAATTCGGTGTAAGCCAGCGTCACCGTGATCCGACTGACGCCCAAATGCTGCGCCAGCTTGCGGGACGAGGGCAGTTTCTCCCCCTTCTCAAAATACCCCGACAGAATGCCTTCCGCGATCATCTGCTGAATACGCGCCTGCAGGGTCCCCGTGCTGTCAGGGTTCAAAAAGAAGGTTTCCACCGGAATCGCCATGGGGGAGAGCCTATACTGGCCCTAAACAGCAATCAATCTGGCGCTACGATTGCGCCGCAACTACAGCCCGCTCCAACGCCGCCGCCAGATCGGGGACATAAGCATCATTCACAGGACGCGTCGGCGTCACCCGCTTCAACCGCACGCCCTCACCTTTTAGATACGCCGCCGTCAGCCGCCCGTATTCATAGGCCAGTGCCTTCGCCCTCGGCCCCAAATAATCCGGTGCCTCCCCCAGCCGATAGCTCTCATACCCCATCCGCCATGCACGAGATCGGATCATATCCTCAGGCCGGACCCAGTATGAATAAAGCTGCGCCATGCCACCCTCCCTATCCGGTTGAGACTAACACAGATGACCTGCGGCAGATACTCTACCAACTCTATTGCGCTTCAAAGCAGTTGGCTTAGTTCCTGTGATGCACACAAAAGACCGCTTCAAACACCCAAACACGCTAGCTTTATGCCAATGACACCCCAAGTCGAAACCCGACCCCCTGCTGATCCTGCAATGTCTGCCAACGAATTCAAACGGTGGTATTGGCCTGTCGAAGAACTCAAACTTTTCTGCGATGCCCTGAGCCTTCCAAAATCTGGCACCAAAACGGAAATGCGTGAACGCGTTGCGTTCAAACTCGCCAACCCAGACAAGCCGCTTCCCCGGATAACCCGAAACTTAAAGGCTGGATCGTTCAATTGGTCAAAGGCTACCTTGACCAAGGATACCATGATAACCGAAAACGTGTCGTTTGGGCCCAATCTACGTGGGTTTTTCAAAGCGGAGATTGGAAAGCGCTTTGTCTGTCACTCTGACTTCATGGATTGGGTCCGGAACAACGCAGGCGCCAACTTGAGTGATGCGATTGAGGCATGGCAAGTCCTTGAAGACCGCAAACAAGATCCAGATTTTCGCCGAGAAATCGCCACCTGCAATAACTACCTGCAGTATTTGCGTGACGCCCGGGACCACGACCCAAATCTAACGCAGGATACGGCAAAGGCCTGCTGGGACTATAAGAAGATACGTCCAGCGGTTCATGGTATTGTTGTTTTCGAAGACACGGATATCGAAGCGGCGCGGGCGTCGCTGTGACCCGGCGCACAATAGCACAGCCAAACCATGCCATACCCGTTTACCTTGCGCAGGTTGCTTGGCTTTGATTTAACCACTGAGCAATCGCGTCAGCAGACCGTAACAGGGGCTTCCTATGGTCGATATCGCCACCCGTGTCTGGAACCACAAATGGAAGATCGACCCCATCGTGCGGTCGCTCATCGATACGGATTTCTACAAGCTGCTGATGTGCCAATCGGTCTTTCGCAACAAGCCCGACACGCAGGTGACGTTTTCCCTGATCAACCGCACCAAGGATGTGCGTCTGGCAGAATTGGTCGACGAAGGCGAGTTGCGCGAACAGCTGGATCACATACGGTCCCTGTCGCTGTCGCGTGGCGAAAGCACCTGGATGCGCGGCAACACGTTCTACGGCAAACGCCAGATGTTCACGCCCGAATTCATGGATTGGTTTGAGGCCCTGCGCCTGCCCCCCTACCACCTCGAAAAACGCGACGGGCAATATGAACTGACCTTTGAAGGCAGCTGGCCCGAGGTGATGCTCTGGGAAATTCCGGCGCTCGCCGTGCTGATGGAGTTGCGTGGCCGCGCCGTCACCAACACGATGGGCAAGTTCGAACTGCAAGTCCTCTACGCCCGCGCCATGACCAAATTGTGGGAAAAGACCCAGCGCCTGCGCGGTGTCGAAGGGCTTCGCATCGCCGACTTTGGCACGCGGCGGCGGCATTCCTTCCTCTGGCAGGATTGGTGCGTGCAGGCCATGACAGAAAGCCTCGGCGACAGTTTCGTAGGCACCTCCAACTGCCTCATCGCCAAGAACCGCGATCTGGAGGCGATTGGCACCAACGCCCATGAACTGCCCATGGTCTATGCCGCCCTTGCTGATGATGATGCAGAGCTGGCCCAAGCCCCCTATGACGTGCTGTCCGATTGGCATGACGAACATGATGGCAACCTGCGCATGATCCTGCCCGACACCTACGGCACCAAAGGCTTCCTTGACCGCGCGCCTGATTGGCTGGCGGGCTGGACAGGGATGCGCATCGACAGCGGTGATCCGGCGGAGGGTGCGGAAACCGCGATCAACTGGTGGAAAGCCCGAGGTGAGGACCCCACCAAGAAGCTGATCATTTTCTCCGACGGGCTGGATGAGGATAAAATCCTGAACCTCCACAACCAATTCAATGGCCGTGCGCGAGTGTCCTTCGGCTGGGGCACGCTTCTGACCAATGATTTCCGTGGCCTGACCGAGGGCGACCGCCTTGCGCCCTTCAGCCTTGTCTGTAAGGCCATCGCCGCCAATGGCCGTGCCACCGTGAAACTGTCAGACAATCCGCGCAAGGCCATGGGGCCAGAGACGGAAATCACCCGCTACAAACGCGTCTTCGACGTGGGCGCACAAGCGGAGCAGGAGGTCGTGGTATGACCGGCCATGTCTGCCTGACCTATGATGATCTCTTCGTCGGCAAATGGATGAACGCGCGACCCATTTTCGATGAATTCGGCGCCAAGGCCACGTTCTGCATCACCAAGATCCATCAGGCCGCCCCCGCCCAAATCGACGGGTTGCATGCACTACAGGAAGACGGCCACGAAATCGGCTTTCACACCCGCACCCATGTGAACCTGGGCGATTACCTCACCAACCATCACCTGCGCCGCTGGCTGCGGTTGGAAATTGATCAAGGCATCGAAGAACACCGCGCGCTCGGTTTCCCGGCTGAGAGCTTCGGTTTTCCGTTCCACACCTCCACCCCCCGCGCCCGCGAAGAGCTGGCCAAACGGTTCAAGGCTGTGCGTACAAATGGCCCCCGGTCAGCGCAGAAGACCCCTTTGGAAGATCGCATTTACGACAAAGTGGGGGACCATAACGGCGTCGATTGTATCGGTTTTCTGGATTTCGAACATGAACACTTCCCGGGATGGGATGAAAACGATGCTATCCTCGACAAGATCGCGGAAACCGGCGGCACGGGCGTGTTCGTGGGTCATATCATCAATGGCCGCGCCACCGGCAGTGGGTTCAAATCCACCCATGATCAACTGCGCCGGTTTCTCAAGGCGGTCACAGATCGCGGTCTGGGCTTCAAGACCATGGCGGAGCTCGCAACCTAAGTCGCGAGCCCCATTGGCTTATTCCATCCAGAAAGGTTGACGCGCCTCCCGGTCGGCCTCGGGGCGGGTCACGCCAATATCGTCCAACTGATGGTCATCCAATCTGCTGAGCGCAAGGCGCGTGCGGCGACGCTCCGACCATAGGACACACAGAACGACGAGTTGCAGCAGGGTGGAGGCAATTGGCGTCAGAGGACGCGTTTGCAGATACGTGAGGGCGGTTGCATTTCTCGTCTGTGTCATGATGTATCCTTTCGATTGTATTGACACAATGTGTTATTCACTGGTATAATCGTGATACAATATGAAAATGTATTGGCACAGGATTACATTGTAATGAGTACAAATTGGCAGCCATCCCTCGCCGGTCATCCGGGGCCGAAGTACAAAGCACTGGCTGATGCGCTCAAAGATGGCATTCGTGCTGGTGCTTTGCCGCCTGGGTCCCGCCTGCCGCCAGTGCGCGATCTGGCGTGGAAGCTCTCCATCACGCCAGGCACCGTTGCCCGCGCCTACACCATCCTGACAGATACCGGCCTGTGTGAGGCCACCGTGGGCCGCGGCACGTTTGTGGCCAATGGGCGCGTCTCATCCATTCATGAACCCATCTTTGATGACAGCGTGCCCCACGGGTCGGGCGGCATCACCCGGAATGTGAAATTGCTGTCCCCTGCGCTGCCCAATATGGGGCAGGCGGAACTGATCCGGGAACTGATGCAGCAGGTTGCGCGCGAACCTGTCTCCGGCCTCATGCATTATCCCAGCCGTGAAAGTTTCCGCCCCGCGCGAGAGGCTGTGGTCACTTGGCTTGCCGGTTCGCCCATTGGCACGCTGCATGAAGAAGACATCGTGCTCTGCCATGGCGGGCAGAATGGCATTTCGCTCGCGATGCAATCCATCCTGACCGGATCAAAACCGGTGATCTTGGTGGAGGAACTGGCCTATCCCGGCTTCCGCCGCGCCGCCGAACTTCTGCGGGCAGAGGTCATCCCCGTGCCCATGGATGAACACGGCATCATCCCCGACGCGCTGGAAGAACTGGCCAAGCTCCATGAGGCGCAAGTGCTGTGCACCAGTTGCGAAGTCCACAACCCCACCGCGATTTTCACGCCCGAGGACCGCAGACATCAGATTGCTGCGGTGGCGGAACGCTATGATTTCCAGATTATCGAAGATGATTGCTATCGCATGGGCCCGTTCCGCGCGCCCTCCTACCGCCAAATCGCGCCGGAGCACGGGTGGTACATCTCCTCGATCTCAAAAACGCTGACACCTGCCTTGCGCGTGGGATATGCCATCGCGCCCCACACCAAGGGGGCCGGGCTGCGCATGGCGGCGGAAAACGGGTTCTTTGGGCTTGCGGCCCCTTTGGGCGATCTGGCCACGCTGCTTTTGCGCGATCCGCGCACCAGACAGATGGCCGAACGGGTGCGGGCAGAGGTAGCAAAACACGTGAACTGCATGGTCAATCACCTGGGATCTCATGATCTGACATGGGTGGAAGATGTGCCGATTGCGTGGCTGCGCCTGCCGCAGGGATGGCGCGCCGGAGCGTTCTGTCAGGCCGCTGCGGATCGCAATGTCAAACTGCGCTCAGCCGAGGATTTCACCTGCCGCAACGCCCACGCACCCCACGCCGTGCGCATCGCGATCAACGCGCAACTGCCCTTTGACCGATTTGAAAACGCCATGGCGACCTTGCGCACCCTGCTGGACAATCCCCCCGAACGCATCGGGGTCTAACCCGTCAGGACGCAAGCGCATCCCGCATCCGCATAAGGGCCGCATCCGCTTCCTCATGCATCGCTGCGAACCCCATTGTCGCCCCGCGCAACACGGCATCAGACTGGCCGGGATCCGTGGCCTCCATCGTCTGCAAGAACGCCCGCCACAGGGTCGCATCTGTGGGCATATCGAAATAGGCGCGTGGCTCATCGGGCAGGTTGGTTTGCAACGCCTTGCGGATCACTGCGCGGCCAAATTGCGAACCATGGGCCACGTAAAGCGCGCCCAGAACCTCATCCGCCGTTGTCAGATCAAGCGCCGCCCGGGCCGGGACAGGCGGCCCCAAATCCTCTGACATCGCCGCAATCTGAGGGGCCAGCGCAAACGCCTGATGGGCATCTTGGCCCACGCGCGCGGCCTCAATTCCCTGAAACGCGCGCAACTGCGCCTCAAGGCAGGCGGTGTAGTCTGCGGCGGCCAAATCCTCTGACACAAGCTTGGAAAACAGCGGATGGTCGTGCAGCGCCTGATGCTCCGCCCCGGTTCTGGTCGCCAGAAAGGACCGAACCGTTTCAAACCCCGCCATCATGTTCATGCCGCACTCACTTCCCGTTAGTGTTTACTTAAGTTTACAGTTAGAATGTAAATCAATCAGTTTAGTCAGTTCAATAAGTGAAAGAGGGTTCTGTGTCTGGTGTTGCGCCATATACCGAAGACGAACTACGTGCTGCGGTTGAAACCTGTTCTGCGGCGCCCATTCACGTGCCAGAGACGATTCAGGGATTCGGCGCGCTGCTGGTGTGCGATCTCCCGCTAGAAACCGTGCTGCGCGCCAGCGCCAATACTACGGAATACTTGGGCGTTGCGCCTGAAACCCTGATCGGTGCGCACCCCAATACGGTATTCACACGGAAAGAACTGCATGACCTGCGCAACCGCCTTGGCCACCCCACCATTGACACCCAAAGGGAGGTTCTGACCTCCCGCAGCTTTGGCGCGCTGGAATTGCAGGTCACGGCCCATAAGCGCGACAATACCGCGATCCTGGAATTCATCCCAGAAACGCGTCCTGCGGAGGAGCGCGTTCACCTGTTTGAACAGGCCCGCGCCTTCCTGACCGTGCCGCTGGATGAACAAGACCTCACGACCTTTATCCACGACGCAACAGACCGCATGCGCGCGATCAACGGCTATGACCGGGTGAAATTCTACCGCTTCCTGCCCGACAACAGTGGTGAGGTGATCGCCGAATCGCGCAGCCCTGCTTTGCCAAGCTACCTCGGCATGCGGTTTCCCGAATCTGACATCCCCAGGATCGCGCGGGATCTGTACACCAAGACCCCCTTCCGCGCGCTGCATGACATCCACGCCGAGGATGTCCCGGTTCTGGGCGGCGACGGAACCAACCCGGTTGACATGTCGATCGCGGCCCTGCGTGGCCTCGACATGGTGCACCGCCAATACCTTGTGAACATGGAGGTGGGCAGCACCTTTTCCGTGTCCGTCGTGGTGGATGGAAAACTCTGGGGTCTCATCGCCAGCCATAACCGCGATCCAAAGCCGGTGGATCCCTCCATGCTTCTGGCGGCGGAGCTTTCGGGCAAGCTGATCTCTTTGCGCATCCAGCATGCCATCGACACGCGGCGCCAGGGCACAAAACGAAATTGCGTTGAGATTGCCAATAAATTCCTTCCGGTCGATGACAGCTCGTTGGCAATCGAAAACTATTGGCAAAAGGCGCAGGCCGATCTGATGGCTCTGTTTCCCAGCGATGGGTTGGCGATAAAGGTTGGCAACAATGTCAGTGCCTTTGGCGATGCCCCGTCCGCGTCCGCCCTGCACGCGCTGTTTTCCATTGCACCGGCCCAGGGCGACACACCGTTCACCACCGACAGCCTGCAAACCCTTATGCCCGGGGCCACCTGGGGCAATACGGGTGGCGCGATGGTGCTTAGCTTTGGGGGCGGTGGATCTATCAAACTTGCCTTCTTGCGCAACCTGGCTGAGACGCAGGTGATCTGGGCAGGAACCAAGGAAAAGAACGTGGTCAAGGGCCCGGGCGGCATCCGCCTTGACCCCCGCAATTCTTTTGACACCTACGTCGAACGCACAAAGGGGCGCTGCGTGGAATGGTCCGCCACGGACATTGACACCGGCCGCGCGCTGCTTGCGGCGTTCCAAGATGCATTTGACGTGCAACAGGAACTGGTGGGCAACCGCCACCGACTGGGCCTTATGGTCCGCGAACTCAATCACCGGGTCCGCAATATCCTGGCGCTGGTGCAATCCATCTCCGTCTATTCCCGCGAAAATGCGACGTCATTTGCGGCCTATACCGAAAGCCTCGAACATCGCATCGTGGCCCTGGCGGGGGCCCACAACCTGCTGACCCGCGCGGATATGGAAGGCGCGTTGTTTGGCGATATTCTTGATTTCGAACTGGGCCCCTTTTCCGGCGACGGGCGGATCACAACCAAAGGCCCCACCGTCGCCTTCCGGCCAGAAGCCGTGTCCGTCGTCGCCCTTTTGATCCACGAACTGACATCAAACGCGGCGAAATACGGCGCGCTGTCCGCGTCCTCCGGGAAGGTTCAGGTGGATTGGACCATGACGCGCGATGGCGTGGAACTGACATGGCGCGAACAGGGCGGGCCCCCTGTCAAGCCGCGGCGCAAGGTCGGGTTTGGCCTGTCCATCATCGAAGATGCCATTCCTTATGAATTCAAAGGCGAAGGCGCGATTGAATTTGATCCCGCCGGGGTCCAGGCGCGGTTCTGGTTGCCGGGCAACACTTTGGCGGATGCCAGCCTTGCAGTGGCGACCCCGGCAGAACGCGATGATGCACCCACGCCCGTTGACATTCCGCAGGGTTTGACGGGCCTTGTGGTCGAAGACAATTTCATCGTCTCCAAGATCGCCCAGCAGATGCTGGAAGCCGAAGGATTTGCCCGTGTGGACCGCGCCGCAACCATCGCAGAGGCGTTTCATTTTCTCCAGGATCCGGTCTATGATCTGTGTCTGCTGGATGTGAACCTCAGGGGCGAAATCAGCCTCCCCGTGGCCAAAAGACTTGAAGAGCTCGGCATTCCCTTCATCTTTGCCACTGGATATGGAAGCGACGGCCACGATGCCGTCGATGGGTTTGGGGCCCCGAAACTGACAAAACCGGTTGAGCCGGAAAAGCTGCGAAAGGCAATTGAAAGCATGTCATTGGGCGATAAGAATGGCTGACGTTCTCATTCTTGACGATGATTTTGAACTGGCAAAGTCCTGGCAAGCCGAACTGAAAAAGGCTGGCCACACAGCCGTGATCGCCCAATCCTCAGAAGAAGCCATCCTGCATATTGAGCGGCGCACATTTCATACCGCGGTGGTCGACCTGATGATCGGCAGTCCCCTGGGCGGCGACCCTGACAGCGGCATCCACTTTCTGCGCGCGCTCAGGGAAATGGATGTGCCACAGCCGACCCTGATCGGTGTGTCAGGATACTATGGATCAGACGATGGTCAAATGGCGCGTAAGCTGCTGAAGGTGTACGGCGTGCACCATGTCTTGCTGAAACCCTTAGCCCCGCAGGATCTGGTGGATCTGGTTTAATCGGTCGGCGCAAATGTCGTGGCGTAGTCCCCTGGCGGGATACGACCCGTCATCACCAGTTCCGCGCCCAGCCTTCCGATCTCATCACAGCATTTCGCCCCGGCACCATTTCCGCCTGTCAGGGCAAAAATACGGTCTGTCTGCTGCTGGATCAACGGCTTGCCATGGGGCGTGAACGATGTGACGCAACTGCCGGTGGTTCTTGGCGCGCGGCGCAAATCCGGGATCAGCGCCAGCAAAGCATCGGTCAGGAACGCGGCCACATCGGCATCTCCATCCGTGCGAAACCACGCTTTGATCGCATCCGAGTCCCGCAACTCGTTATTACCCGGATCGCCGCCGATCTTGATGTAGGTCTTGCCATCGGGATAGCGCACCGGCGGCAGAATATAGGGAATGCACGGCGCATCAGGTGGCCCGTAGATCACTGAAGGCATGGTGGAAAGCCGCGCGGCTTCCGCCTCGGTCAGTTCAAAGTAAACGATGGTCCGGGCATACACGCGCAAATCCGGCACGTGGGGCAACAACCCGTGGGTCTTGGAAAACCCACCGCAGGCAATCATCGCTTTGGCCGCCGAAACCTGCGTGCCATCCGAACAGATGGCGGTGATGCCGTCTGCGTTTTCCTCAACGCGCTGCACCTCTGCCATGTGGTGGGTCAAACCGGCCGTCTCGCCCGCCCGAATCTGTGCGGCCACATGCGCGCGTGGGTCGATCCAACCGCCCGTGCCTGTCTCATAAAGCCCCAAGGTCCCCTCCGGCAGTGCCAGATAGGGGAACAAGTCTTGCAATCGCGCGCCCCGCGCCTCCTCAAAGGCAATGCCCTCTGCCCGACCAAGCCGCGCGCATTTCTGGATGTAGGCTGATCCCGGCCCGTCCTCCGGCCCTGCAATCAGGGACCCGACAGGGTGAAAGAACGTCATCTCCGCGCGCGCCTCAATCTCCGCGTATCGCGCGATAGAGGCGGTGGACAAACGCGACCAGTCAACATCCTGATCCATCCGCCGCGTGATCCGCGCTGCATCGTAGTGGCTGGCAAAAACGCCCTGATGGGTTTTGGCATCCACCGGCTCCCCCGGCCCGATCAAAACCACCCGCTGCCCCGCATCCACCAGATGCCGCGCCGCCGCACTGCCCATCATGCCCGCGCCCACGACCATGACGTCGCATTGGTTGTCCAACCTGTCAGTCCTCCGGATCCACACGCCCGCGAAGCGCCTTCACCTCACCGCGCGTTTTCTTCGCTTTGAGACGCCGCTTCTTTGACCCAAGGGTGGGCCGCGTGGCAATGCGTGCCTTTGGTTTTTCCAACGCTTTGCGGATCAGCTCAACCAGTCTTTCCCGCGCCAAGGCCCGATTGCGCGACTGGCTGCGCGTGCTGTCGACTTGCAGGATCAGCGCACCATCATTCGTCCACCGCCGCCCGGCCAACCGCTTCAACCGCCGCTTCACCGGATCGGGCAAATTGGGCGACCGCGCCGCTTCAAACCGCAGCTCCACCGCCGTCGACACCTTGTTCACGTTCTGCCCACCGGGGCCAGACGCGCGAACAAACTGTTCGGTCAGTTCCCAATCTTCGATGATGATCTGGTTGTTGATCTCAAGCATGGCTGCCTCAGACTTCGCACCGACGCGATACCGACACAATACCGACGTGATACCGACGTTCCAAAATGGCGCAAATCAAAAGGGCCGCCCCGTTGCGGAAGCGGCCCTCTAGAGTTTTGAGGAGGTGGCCGGTTAGGCGCACCAATCAGGGGCTCTATCGCCCAGGGTCTGCCCTAGACAAGGCCCTCCCTGACTGTTCCGACACCTCTCTCCAATACCTCTATAGACACTGGACCACCTCCTTTCAGTTGTTGACGTTAAGCCGAAGGTGGCACAGATTCTGCGTTTGTCAAAACAAAATCATGTGGTTTTTGCCGTAAGTGACCCCACGATGATGCGGAATGGCACCAAAGCGAGCAAAGCCAGGCCCATTTTTACCATCCAGTCGGCCACGGCGAGCGACACCCAAAGCGGTGCCTCCGGCCCCAAGCCCAGCACCGGCAGGATTTCCCCCGCCCAGCTGACATCATTTCCGGGCTCCAGGAACGTCAGCGCACCGGAGAAAGCAATCGTAAAGAAAAGCGCGGTATCCACGCTGCTCCCGATGACAGAAGACACCACCGGCGCCTTCCACCAATTGCCGTCCCGCAGCCGGTTGAAAATCGCGATGTCCAACAACTGCGCCGTCAGGAAGGCAAGGCCAGACCCGAGTGCGATGCGCAGGGTCACCAGCGGGCCAAATTCGCCCATGATCTGCGTGCCAATGAAGGAACAGATGACGCCCACGCCGAAACCGGCCAGCACCACGCGCCGCGCGGCGTCGCGGCCATAGACGCGGTTCATGATGTCGGTGACAAGAAACGCCAACGGATAGGTGAACGCACCCCAGGTCAGCCATTGGCCATAGAGGAATTGCACCAAGATGTTCGAGGCCACGACGATGATGGCCATGGCGAGGATGCCGACGATGTGGGCTTTTTGCATATCTGTCACCGATGATTGGACTGAATGCGCCGTTTATAGGGTTTGCGCGATTTGGGAAACCCGTAAAACACCGACGTCTTACTGAGACTGAAGCACCTTGATGCACTGCGCCGGAAGGTCGGCCATGGTCAGCTGGCTCACTGGTTTCTTCGGCGGCGGCGCGTTGGGATCGGGGGGCGCGGGGGGCGGCGGGTTGAGGATATTGTTCACCCAAACCTGCGCCTCATCGCAGCCATCACCGGGGGGCGGCGGTTCTTGCGCGACGCAATTCTTTTCGCCCGCCGGACAGTTCAACCGAATGTGGAAGTGGTAGTGATGCCCATGCAGGGGCCGCACCTTGCGCAGCCAGGATTTATCGCCCTTTTCTTCCTGGCACATGCGCACCTTGGCACCGGGGAAGATGAAGATACGCGCGGTGCGGGGATCAAGTGCTGCGGCCTTTATGATCTCATGATGGCCGCGCGTGTAGTTGTCATTGGTAAACGCCCCACCCTGTCGGCGCAGCGAAATGGAAGACAGACTTTCCCGCTCTGCCCGCGTCAGGTTCAAACGGCTGGGCGGCAGCGTCCAGACATCCACGTCCAGCCCCACTTGATGGCTGACATGGCCCGTCTTCATCGGCCCGCCGCGTGGTTGGCTCAGGTCCCCAACATAAAGCCCTTTCCACCCCGGTTGCGTTGCGGCAAAGGCCGACAGTTTCTGAATGTAGTCGATCAGTTCCGGATGGCCCCAATTGCGGTTCCGTGACAGGCGCATCGCCTGCCAGGTGGGGCCTGTCTCTGCCAGTTCCACACCACCCGACATGCAGCCTTTGGAATAATTCCCCAAGGGCGCATGGGACAGGGAGGATGGCCGCGTCTGCGCGCCAAACAGGTTCCGCGCTGCAACACCGCGCATGTCTGGAGGGATGCTTTCAAGCGACGGGGTGGCCGGCCCGGCCTGACGATCCGCCGTGGGCGCGCCGCCACCACAGGCTGCCAGCAAAAGGCCCAAAGCCATCCATCGTGTTGCGCGCATCATGGGCGTATATCCCCCTCTAACTTGACCCAGCGTAACAGCATGAAGCCGATCAGGAAAAGAACAATCAGGGGCGTCACACCCATCTGCTGGCTGCCTGTCAGCCCGGTGACCACCCCCACCGACAAAGGCGCGATAAAACTGGTCGCCTTGCCCGACAGCGCATACAGGCCGAACGCCTCCGCCATGCGCCCCTCACGCGCCTGCCGCACCATCATGGACCGGCTCGCCGCCTGGATCACGCCGCCTGCCGCACCAATGATGGCCCCGAAGATGTAAAAGGCGATGTCAGGCAAGCGCGACGATGGATCAACCGCGATCCCAAACACCGCGTCACGACTTACAAACACCACGCTGATCGCCACAGCCGTGAGCGCAAGGATCGACACCCGGATCACGCGTTTGGGGCCAAAGCGATCATCAGCAAAACCGCCAAGCCAGGCAGCAATCGCGCCCGACAGAATGGCGAGAATGCCAAAGATGCCGGTGTCGATAATGGACCAATTCAGAACCCCCGCCGCATAGATGCCGCCGAAGAAATACATTCCATTGAGCGCATCGCGGTAAAACATGGACGAGCCCAGATAGGCAAAGAGAGAAGGTGTCTGAGGCAGTCGCCGGATCGTCTGACCCAAGCCTCGCAATGCCCTGCGCAACGCGCCGGGCGGGGGGCTGGCAGGCTTCGGGTCGCGCACCCACAGGAAGAAGGGCAGGATGAACACAACATACCAAATCGCAGTGAACGGCCCCACGAACCGCGTCCCCTCTCGTGCGCTGGCATCCAGCCCAAGGATCGGATCAATGCCCAATAGGGTTTTGCCCGTCGCAGCGTTCTCCGCAAAAAGCAAAAGCATCACGACCAACGCCACCAACCCGCCGGTATAGCCAAAGGCCCATCCTTTACCAGAGATGCGCCCAATCTCTGCGCGCGTCCCCAGATCCGGCAGCATGGAATTGGTGAAGATCGTGGCGAACTCCATCCCCACAAGGCCCAGCGCAAAGCAGATCAACACAAGCGTCAGAGGATAATCGACAGGCGTCGCGAGCCACAGCCCCGCCGCGCCCACCACATAGAACAGCGAAAACACCCAGATCCAGCGCAGCCGGTTGCCATAGGTATCCGCCACCGCACCCAGGATCGGCGCCATGAGGGCAATGCAAATCCCCGCCGCGCCCACGGTGAAGCCCCACGTGGCTTGCGCCCGCGCGCCATCGCCGATGATTTCCTTGATGTAAGGGGCAAAGATGAAGGTGATCAGCAGAGTCGAATAAGGCTGACTTGCCCAATCAAAAAAGAACCAGCCCCAGATCCGTTTGCGCGCTGCCATGCTGGCCCCCTGTCTCTGTCACCAGACTAGACAGGTTCCTATGCAAACTGGCAAGGCCGCGCTTTCTGCAGCGTTCGGACCATGAGTATTTTTAGCAAGATGAAGCCGGGGAGGTGTCCTGCAATTCATCTTGCCGGAAATACTCCGGGGGTATGGGGGCTGGCCCCCATGCTACTTTTGGTCAGGCGCGTTCGGGCGGCCAGACGCGCGCATCCTCGGCTTTGGACCAGGCCGCGAAGGACGGCGGCAGAGGGGGCGCGGCCTCGGCCACGCCCATGGCTTCGGCCACAAGATGGGGCGACACGATCCCGTTGCGGTTCGTCACCGCCGTCCGGAACATCGCGTGATTGGCGCAGTCGCCATTCGTCTTCCACATGGATTGCTCGATGTAGAAAAACCTCTCATCCCAGGACACCAGCCGGGAGTTCATCTCGATCTTTTCAAACATCCTGATCCGACGCCGATACCGCACCGCGACACCCGCCACCGTCAGCCCCCATTTGCGTTTCCGCAAGAGCACATCAAGCCCCGTGCGCACCGCAAATGGCACGCGCCCCAGATCGTAGAGCGTCAGCGTGCGGCCGTTATTGAGTTCCATGAAAATGTCGATGTCCCAGGGCAGGCACGTGTGATGAGACACATGCGTCTCAAGGGGCGACAGCTTGGGCATGCGGCGGACCTTGATGTATTGCGCGACCATTCGGATAACGGGATACATGGTTTGACCCTCGATTGTGACTCCACTGAGGTGACGTTGGCCCAGCGTCACGTCAACCTAAACCTCGCGTAAAGCTTGCGCATCTTCGCGCGCCCGCATAGGTGTTTTGGAACGAAAAAACCAAGGATGCCCACCCATGCTGTCGCTTTTTCAGATCCTGATGCTGATCCTCGATGTGGTTTGGTTTCTGATCATCATTCAGGTGATCATGAGCTGGCTCATCCAGTTTCAGGTGCTCAATCTGCGGCAACCTTTGGTGAGCCAAATCTGGGATGGCCTGACGCGCTTGTTGGAGCCGCTATACAGCCCCATCCGGCGCATCCTGCCGCCGATGTCGGGGATTGATCTGGCCCCGCTTGTGGCGCTGATCGCCGTGTACGCATTGCGGATTATCCTGATCAACAACATCTCCGCCTTTGCCTAAATTTCTGACCTGACCCGGCCTTGTTTACCGAATCTTAGTGTGCGAGATTCACATCTAAGAGCAGATAGATAAAAATTTACGGGTTCCCATGGAAAGCAGCGCTGCCACGCTCCTGCACGACATCTTTGGATTCACCGATTTCCGGCCGGGGCAGGAGGAGATTGTCCATACCGTGGCAGCAGGGCAGCCGACGCTGGCCATCATGCCAACCGGTGGGGGCAAATCGCTGTGCTTCCAACTGCCCGCGCTGATGCGCGAGGGTGTGACGGTTGTCATTTCCCCTCTCATTGCCCTGATGCGCGATCAGGTGCGCGCGTTGAAAGCCGTGGGCGTTGAGGCGGGCGCGCTGACCTCTGGCAATACCGAGGAAGAAACCGATGAGGTGTGGGAAGCGCTGCATGCCGGGCGGATGAAGCTTCTCTACATCGCGCCGGAACGTTTGGCCGCCGGGTCCGCCATGGGGATGCTGCGCCGGATCGGGGTCAACATGATCGCGGTGGATGAGGCGCATTGCGTGTCTCAATGGGGGCATGACTTCCGGCCTGATTATTTGCGGATTGGGGAGTTGCGTCGGGCGCTGAATGTGCCTCTGGCCGCCTTCACCGCGACCGCCGATGCCGAGACGCGGGAAGAGATCATCGAGAAACTTTTTGATGGGGAGCCACCCACCACTTTCTTGCACGGGTTCGACCGGCCCAATATTCATCTGGCCTTCGCCGAAAAGAACCAACCGCGCCAACAGGTCACGCAATTCATCGCCGCGCGCAAAGGGCAGTCCGGCATCGTCTATTGCGGCACGCGGGCGAAGACGGAAACGCTGGCCCAAGCGCTGCGCGACGGTGGCCACAACGCCACGCACTATCACGGCGGGATGGAGGCTGAGGACCGCCGCCATGTGGAGGCGCGATTCAATCAGGAAGACGGGTTGATCGTGGTGGCGACAGTGGCCTTCGGGATGGGCGTCGACAAGCCTGACATCCGCTGGGTCGTGCATGCCGATCTGCCCAAGTCCATTGAGGCTTACTACCAAGAAATTGGCCGTGCAGGGCGGGATGGGGCACCGGCGGAGACGCTGACATTGTTCGGATTTGACGATATCCGTCTGCGCCGCAGCCAGATTGACGAAGGGCTCGCGCCACCCGAACGACGCGCGGCGGATCACGGGCGGCTTAACGCTCTGCTAGGGTTGGCGGAAGCGCAGAAATGTCGGCGGCAGGTGCTGCTGTCTTACTTTGGCGAAGCGGCGGAGCCTTGTGGGAATTGCGATCTCTGCGAAAAGCCGCCCGAGATTTATGACGCCACTGAGACGGTGCAGAAAGCGCTGTCTGCCGCGCTGCGCACGGGGGAATATTTCGGGCAGGGCCATCTGATTGATGTGCTGACAGGCAACCTCACGGACAAAGTGAAGGCGCGCAGGCATGATGATTTGCCGACTTTCGGGGTTGGCAAGGACATGTCCAAACGCGCCTGGCAGGCGGTGTTCCGGCAGATGCTGGGCCTTGATTTGGTGCGCCCCGATCCTGAACGCCACGGCGCGCTGCGGATCATGGAAAAGGCCCACCCGATCCTGCGCGGGGAAGAAAGCATTGAGTTACGCCGTGATACTGCGCCGGTGAAGGCTGCCCGATCTGAGGCCCGAGCCTTGGTGTCAGAAGAAGACGCGCCGCTTCTGTCTGCACTCAAGGCCAAACGCCGCGCCTTGGCGGAGGCCGCGCGCCTGCCCGCCTATATCGTCTTCAACGACCGCACTCTGATTGAGATGGCGCAGGCACGTCCCACCAACCTCGACCAGATGGCGCAGATCAACGGCGTGGGCGCCAAAAAGCTGGAACAATATGGGGCCGCCTTCCTTGAGGTGATCAACGGGGAGGCGGAAGCCATGCACCCGACCCGTCGCAAGCTGGCAGGGCGCTCAGAAGGCGAGTTGTATGACCGCCTGATGGAGGTGCAATCGGGGCTGCACAACGGTGCCGATGGCTTGGAAAAACCGCTCAGCTGTTCGGCCTCGCTCATTTCCCGCGTGGCGCAGACGCGGCCCCGCAACGAAAACGAAATGGCGCGTCTGTTGGGGGAGCGGCGAAATGACCGGTTCGGGGCGGCGTTTCTGGACGTGCTGCAGATGGCGGACTAAATCCCTGTCAAAGGAGAGTTGCCCATGTTGATCACCCTGTCACCCGCCAAGAAGCTGGATATGTCGCCCGTCAAAGGCACGCGCATGACCAAACCCCGTTTTGCCGGTGAAACGGCGGAGCTGGTAGAGGCGGCGCAGGGACTGTCCTCAAAACAGCTGCAAAACCTGATGGGGATCAGCGAAAATCTGGCCGACCTCAACGCGGAACGCTTTCGCGAGTTTGGCGATCAGGACACGCAGGCGGCGGCCTATGCCTTTGCCGGCGACACCTATGTGGGGCTTGAGGCGCGTTCGCTGGATGATGACGAGATGACATTCGCCAAGGATCATCTGCGTATCCTGTCTGGCCTTTACGGCGTGCTGCGCCCGATGGACCGGATTGAACCCTACCGGTTGGAAATGGGCAGCCGCCTCAAGACATCGCAGGGCAAAACGCTTTATGATTTCTGGGGCGACAAGATCGCGAAACGGCTCAATGCGGATGGTAAAGCTGCGGGCACGGACACGCTGATCAACTGCGCCAGTCAGGAATATTTCGGTGCGGTTGATTTGAACGCACTGAAGCTGCGTGTGATCACGCCGGTTTTCAAGGAAGACAAGCCAAACGGCCCCAAGGTGATCAGCTTCTACGCCAAGCAAGCGCGCGGCGCGATGGCACGGTTCATCGTGCAAAACCGGCTGACCGATCCTGCCGCGCTCAGGGATTTTGACCTGGGCGGATACGCATATCGCGATGATCTGTCGTCAGAGGATGAACCGGTCTTTGTTCGCCCGGAAGAATCCGCGAAATCTGCGGCTTAAATTACCCCGGGCTCATTCCACGTAACCGCTCTGACCGGCGGCGGAGCAATTCCACCGTCAATAGGAGCAAGATCGACATCGCCACGAGGATCGTCGCAACGGCAAGGATCGTGGGCGAGATCTGTTCCCGCAACCCGGTGAACATTTGCCACGGCAGCGTTTTCTGAGACGCGGAGCCGACGAACAGCACCACCACCACCTCATCAAAGGACGTGATAAAAGCAAACAGCCCGCCGGAGATCACGCCGGGCAGGATCAGTGGCATCTGCACACGGAAGAAGGTCGTGACAGGCCCCGCGCCCATATTGGCCGCCGCGCGTGTCAGTGATCGGTCGAAACCCACCAGCGTGGCAGTGACCGTGATGATCACGAACGGAATGCCCAGCACGGCATGGGCGAGGATGACCTTGATGTAGCCGGTCGTGTTCTTGTCGATCCCAATCGTGCCTTCCAGGAACCGGCCAATATCGGAGTAGAAAAAGAACATGCCCGTCGCGGAGATGATCAGCGGCACGATCATGGGCGAAATGAGGATTGCCATGATCGCGCGGCGACCCGGGACGTGGCTTTGGCTGAGGCCAATCGCGGCCAGCGTGCCCAAGGACACGGAAATGATCGTCGCGATGGGCGCGATGATGAGGGAGTTCTTAAAGGACCGCTGCCATTCATTGTTGGTGAAGAAATCGCGGTAGTGCTTCAGCGAATAGGCCTCTGGATCAAAGCGCAGCATGCCTTCGGTGAAGGTGAAGAAATCCTCCGCGTTGAAACTCAGCGGCATGACCACGAGGATGGGTGTGATCAGGAAGACGAAGATAGCACCGCAGAGGAACCGGAAGGAATAGTGCCACAAGACCTGGCCGGGGGTCAGGTAAGGGGCCAGTTTCGCGCGGTAACGGCCTTCGCCAATCCAATAGATGAACCATTGGAAGAAGAGGCCAAAGAGCGCCGCAACCACAAAGCCCAGCGCACCACCGAGAAACGTGCCGATGGCGACCAACAGCAGGAAGAGACCCCAACGGCCCATCCGCTCTTTCCCATCGCCCAGCGCGGTAACGCAGATGAATGCCACCCCTGCGGCCAGCGCGGCCCCGACAAGGAACCCCATCGACCCCGACCCGTTCGCCGTGCCCACCAGAAACCCGGCAATGGCACCAGCGACGGCCACGACAGGCATCGTGAACGACATCGGTTTGCGTTCCACATGGGTGAGTTTGAATGTCGCCATCTGCCCTACCCCAGCTTCACGTTGTCGATGCCCACGATCTTGTCATAGGCCCAGTAAAGGATCAGCACCGCCGCCAGCAGGATCGAGGCAAGTGCCGCCGCGAGGCCCCAGTTGAGCGAGCTGGAGATATGGAAGGCGATCCGGTTGGAGATGAAGATGCCGGACGTGCCACCCACGATCTCAGGCGTGATGTAGTAACCAATGGCGAGGATAAACACGAGGATCGACCCCGCCCCGATCCCCGGCACGGTCTGTGGAAAATAGACGCGCCAGAAGGCGGTGAAATTCGTAGCTCCCAGCGATTTGGCCGCGCGCAGGTAGCTGGGGTTGATCGTCTGCATGACCGAATACATCGGCAGGATCATGAAGGGCAGCAGGATATGGGTCATGGCCACGATGGTGCCGATCTCATTCCGGATCATCACCAATCGCGCGTCATCTGCGATGACGTTCAGCCAAACGAGGATTTCATTCACCACGCCCTGTTGTTGCAGCATCACGATCCACGCGGAGGTTCGCACCAATAGCGACGTCCAGAACGGTAAGAGCACAAGTATAAGGAGCAGGTTGCCCACACGCGCCGGGTTGTTCGCAATAATCCATGCAATGGGATAGCCCAGCAGAATGCAGGACCCTGTGATCGCCAGCGACATGATCAGGGTCCGCACAAACAGCTTCACCAAGATCTGGCGGTCCTCGGGCTGTGCCTGTGCACCCTCGGGCGTGCGCTGCATATCGATGGCGTTCAGGAAATAGCCATTGGTGATACGCACCGAATGGGTCTTGATCACAGACCAGGTTTCGATCTTGCCCCAGTCTTCATCAATGTCGATCAGCTTGTCCTTGAAGGGCGCATCCTCCACCGGATCGAGCCTGCGGATCTGCCGGCCGGATTTACGAAAGAGCGAGGACATCCCCGTTTCTTCGTAATTGAGCCGCGTGCCAAGGCGGGTGTGCTGCTTGGCGGCCACGGCCTCCACCATGTCGGCGATGAAGGCGTCATAGACGGATTCATCGGGCAACTCGCCCGAGGCGGCATCCCATTCCTGCAAGGCGACAACGGTGCGGGGCAGGGTATCGGCCACGATGTCATTTTCGACCGATTTGAACAGCATGTTGCCAATCGGAATGACAAAAGAAAAAAGCACGAAAATCAGCAGTGGCGCAATCAGGGCAAGCGCGCGCAGTTTCTGGTTACGCAAGGATCGCGCAAGGCTTTGCTTGAGCGGCGTACCATCAGCGGCCAGCACTGGCCCTGTCTGTGTCGGCGCGGATTGCGTTGCGTCTGCCATGTATGCTGTCCCCACAGTGTCGTTTCCAAACGTCTGAAAACGAGGGTGAGGAAGGGCGAAACCGCCCCTCCTCTAGATGTCAGACCGGCTTATTGCGCCAGCCACGCCTGGAATTTGGCGTCGATATCGTCACGGTAATCAGCCCAGAACTCGTAGTTGTAGAGGAACGTGTTCTTGGCGTTTTCCGGGTCGGTCGGCATGTGCGGTGCCATGTCGATGCCCAGATCCGCGTGCTTACCCACGAGCGGTGCAGAAGACGCACGCGCCGGACCGTAGGAGATGTACTTGGCCTGATCGGCCAGACGCTGCGTGTCTGTCGCGAACATGATGTAGTCCAGCGCCTGCTGGGTCCGCTCTTCGCTCAGGCCCGTCGGGATGATCCAACCGTCAAGATCAAACACCTGCGCGTCCCAGAGCATCGCAACCGGCTGATCCTGCTCTTCGATCACGGAGAACAGACGACCGTTATAGGTCGAACCCATAATGACTTCGCCATCGGCCAGAAGCTGCGGCGTGTCCGCACCGGCAGACCACCAGATCACGTCGTCACGAATGGTGTCGAGCTTGGCCAGCGCCTGGTTCTGGCCTTCTTCCGTGGCCAGCACGTCATAGACATCATCCTTGGCAACGCCGTCACAGATCAGGGCCCATTCCATGTTGTTGATCGGGCGCTTCTCAAGCGACCGCTTGCCAGGATAGGCTTCGGTATCAAACACGGCGCAAACATCTGTCGGCGGTGTATCACCCACCAGATCGGTGCGGTAGCCGAATGTCGTGGAGTACACGATCTGCGGAATGAAGCAGGGGCTGACCAGAAGGTCGCCAAAGTCTTCAGAAGCAGGCGTGCCATCGGGCGCGGCGGCCAGGTGAACATCCGGGTCGATTTCCATCGCCAGGCCTTCGTCGCACAGACGGATCGCATCAGCGGCAACCACGTCAACCACATCCCATGTCACGTTGCCCGCTTCGTTCATCGCGCGCAGCTTGGCCACGGCCTCAGCAGAGCTGTCATCGTTGATGATGGTTACGCCGGTCTTGGCCGTGTAGGGCTCATGATAGGCGCGCAGTTGGCTTTTGGAATAGGCACCGCCCCAGGACACAATCGTCATTTCCTGGGCCATCGCGCCACCAGCAATCGCCGCAACAGCGGTCGAGGCCAGAAGTGTTTTGGTCATTTTCATGTTTGACTCCCTTGGTCATCCCGTTCGTTGAAATTTCGGCCCCCCACCACGGGTGAAAGCAAAAGGGCCTCAGGGTTCTCACGCGCGATGCGCGCGAAACTGTTGATCTCTCAGACCGCCTCCACTGCATCCAGCGCGCGACAGTCCTCAGGCAACCAGCCGATCTCAACCTCAGCGCCCGGTTGCAGACGCTGCTGATCGGCGGAGTTGCGGGTCTTGATGATGAAGTCCTCGCTGCCAGCCACCTTGAGCCGGGTGCGGAAGACATCGCCCATATAGATGAACTCGGCCACTTCGGCCTTGAGCGTGTGGGCATCCGGACCCAAGCGTTCTTTGTTCAATTCAACGCGCTCAGGGCGAATGGAAATCGTCGTCCGCTCGCCCGGTTGGGTCACATTGACGGGCTTGGCGTCAATCAGATCGCCATTATCCAGCTGCACCAGCGCGATGTCATTCGTGATCTCTTTCACAGTGCCGCCAAGCGTGTTGTTCTCACCGATGAACTGCGCCACGAAACTGTTCTGCGGGCTTTCATAAAGCTCATCGGGTGGCGCGATCTGTTGGATGCGGCCATCGTCAAACACGGCGACACGGTCCGACATGGTCAGCGCTTCGGTCTGGTCATGGGTCACGTAGACGGTGGTGATGCCGAGGGAATGTGCCAGATTGGTGATCTCGAACTGCATCTTTTCCCGCAACTGTTTGTCCAGCGCGCCCAGCGGTTCGTCCATCAGCACCAATTCCGGTTCGAACACCAAAGCACGGGCCAACGCGATGCGCTGTTGCTGACCCCCAGACAGTTGCGCCGGGCGGCGGCCACCGAAGGCGCCCATTTCCACCATATCCAGCGCGCGCTTGATCTTCGCTTCACGGTCCGATTTGCCGATCTTGCGCACTTCCAACGGGAAGCTCAGATTTTCGGCGATCGTCATGTGCGGGAAAAGCGCGTAGTTCTGAAACACCATGCCAATGCCACGCTTATGCGGCGGGATGTTGTTGATCGACACACCGTCGAGCAGGATCTTTCCATGCGTCGCCGTCTCAAACCCCGCCAGCATCATCAGGCATGTGGTTTTACCCGACCCCGACGGCCCAAGCATCGTCAGAAATTCGCCCTTGGGCATTTCAAGGTTGAGGTCTTTGACGACGAGTGTTTCGCCATCATAGCTTTTCTGCACGCGTTCAAACGCAACAAACGCATCGCTGTTGTGCGATTCGGTCAAAACCTTCTCCCTGTGTCATCCGCCACGGTTGGTCCGCGGTCAGAACAATTCATGCTATTTGGCGAGGTCAATGGCGCGGCAGTGCGCGCTTCCGTTGTGCCCCGCGTATCGGCACGTTCGATCCGACAGCCTAAAGGCACACGCCTCACCGTCAACCAAAAACCACCTTCGATGCGATGGGTGCTCGGAAAACTTGGCAAGCCGTTCAAAAATCGGCCAGTGTTTGCAGAGTTGATCAAGAGGCCACCATGACCGGCAAAGACCTTCCGTTTTCCCAACCCGAGTTTGACCGCCGCATCGCCAAGACGCGCGCCGCGATGGCAGATGCCGAGCTTGATGCGATGTTTATCACCGATCCGTCGAACCAGAACTGGCTGACGGCCTATGACGGATGGTCGTTCTACGTCCACCAAGGTGTGATCCTGCGGATGGAGGGCGATCCAATCTGGTGGGGCCGGTACATGGATATGCTGGGCGGGCGGCGCACCTGTTGGATGAGCGATGACAGCATCTTGGGCTATGGCGACGAATACGTGCAGTCGACGGAACGCCACGCGATGCAGCATCTGGCGGGGGTGCTGCACGATCTGGGGCTTGGGGCGAAGCGCATCGGGGTGGAGATGGAGAATTACTATTACTCCGCCAAGGCCCATGCCGTGCTGTCTGAGGAACTGCCCGACGCTACGCTGGTCGACGCCACCGCGCTGGTGAATTGGCAGCGCATCGTGAAATCGAAAGAAGAGATCGCCTTCATCCGCCGCGCCGCGCGCATCTCAGAGAAGGTGGTGCAAACGGCCATCGACCTCGCCCGGCCCGGTCTGCGCAAGAATGAACTGGTGGCGGAGATCATGCATGCAGGCATCACAGGTGTCGGAGAAGACTGGGGCGATTATCCAGCGATCCTCCCGCTAACCCCGTCAGGCCTCGATGCCACCGCCGCGCATCTGACGTGGAATGGCGACGAAATGCGTGAAGGCGAGGCCACGTTCTTTGAGCTTTCGGGCGTCTATCGCCGATACCACGCGCCCCTTTGCCGGACGGTGTTCTGGGGCACGCCGTCAGATGCGGTGCGCCGTGCAGAGGCCGCGCAGATGGAAGGGATCGAAGCCGGTCTCACCGCCGCCCGCGCGGGCAATCGCACCTGCGATATCGCCAATGCCTTCCTTAGTGTCCTGGCCAAACACGGCATCCACCGTGAAGGGCGGGCGGGCTACCCCATTGGCCTCAGCTACCCACCCGATTGGGGCGAGCGCACGGCCTCGATCCGCAGCGAAGATGAGACGGTTCTGGAGCCCGGCATGACTTTCCACTTCATGCCCGCGCTTTGGATGGACACCTGGGGCTTGGAAACAACCGAGACCATCCTGATCACCGAGGATAGCCCCGCAGAGGCGCTCTGCAACATGCCGCGCAAGCTTTTCGTCAACCCGTGAAGTCAGCGAAGTTTTCGCGCAGAAGGGCTAGTTTGGGGTCTATGTAACGGGTGCAAAACGGCCCGCCTTCGTTGCGCTCAAAATAGCGGCGAAAGCGTGGATCAGAGAGGCGAAACCCCGTCATCGGCAAAACCTGCGTCACCAGCGGCGCGTCGAACGCGTCGCGCAAATTATTCAGCAGGCTGCGCATTTCGTTGCCCTGCTCATCAGAGACCACGTAGACCGCACTGCGGTATTTGCCGCGCATCTTGTGGTTGGACGTGCTGGCATGGGTGCGCAGATGCACCTCGGTCAACACACGCAAGGGGATGAGAGTCGTGTCAAAGGCAATTCGCACTGCCTCCGACCAGGCCTCATTGGGCGGCTGAGACTGGGCAAAGCCCTGTTCCACGGATGACACACCGCGCAGAGAGGCAAACACTGCCTCCGTGCACCAATGGCATCCGCCGCCAAACCCGATTGTGCTTAGATCATTCGGCTGCGTCACGCTTGGGCAGGACCCAGTTGGGGCGGTAGAAATGGCAGGTGTACCCGTTGGGAATGCGCTGGAGGTAGTCCTGATGCTCCGGCTCCGCTTCCCAGAAATCACCCACGGGCTCGACCTCTGTCACGACCTTGCCCGGCCAGAGACCAGAGGCGTTCACATCCGCTATCGTATCTTCGGCCACAGCCTTTTGATCTTCATCCACGTAGTAGATGGCTGACCGGTAAGACGGTCCGCGATCATTGCCCTGACGGTTTGGCGTGGTCGGATCGTGGATTTGAAAGAACACTTCCAGCAGCTTGCGGTAGGTGATCTGCTCGGGATCGTAGATCACCTCAAGCCCTTCGGCATGGGTGCCGTGGTTGCGGTAGGTGGCGTTTGGCACGTCCCCGCCCGTGTATCCCACGCGGGTGGATTTTACCCCGGGCAGTTTGCGCATCAGCTCTTCCATACCCCAGAAGCAGCCACCGGCCAGAACGGCGCGATCTTCGCTCATGCTACGTCCTCCACTTGTTCCAGATAAGCGCCGTAGCCTTCGGCCTCCATATCATCGCGATGGATGAACCGAAGGGCGGCGGAATTGATGCAATAGCGTAGACCGCCGCGATCCCGCGGTCCATCGGGAAAGACGTGACCCAGATGGCTGTCACCATGTTTGGATCGCACCTCGGTGCGCATCATGCCCAGGGTGGCATCCACATGTTCGGTCACATGAGCGTGCTCAATGGGCTTGGTAAAGCTGGGCCAGCCGCAGCCGGATTCGAATTTGTCGGCACTTGCAAACAGCGGCTCACCGGAGACGACATCGACGTAGATCCCCGGCTCCTTATGGCTGTTGTATTCGCCGGTGAACGGCCGTTCGGTGCCCGATTGCTGCGTGATGTGGTACTGGATGGGCGTCAGATTTGCGATGGCCTCATCAGATTTCTCGTATGACATGGCGCGTATCCTCCCGTGTTCGCTGACCTTCTAAATGGGAACTTCTTTCGATTTTTCAATTTTCCCGAGGGTCATGGGCCAGAATACCCCAGCTTGCCGGAATGGCCGCATAAATTTTCAGCGACATTGCCTATTGCCACGTCGATCTAGTAGCGTTGGATCATTGCTATCGCTCATGAGGCCACCATGTCCCTGCACAAAGTTGACCTGTCGACCAAGCCCATCGTCACGCCCTTCTTCGATGAAGCCTCCAACACGATCAGCTACGTGGTCCAGGACCCGGAAAGCACTGCCTGCGCGGTGATCGATGCGGTAATGGAATTTGATCAGGCGGCCGGGCGACTGACCTATGAAGGGTCCAAGCGCATGGTGGATCACATCCGCGCCGAGGGGCTGACGCTGGAATGGATCATTGAGACCCATGTGCATGCCGATCACCTGTCGGGCGCGCCCTATGTGCAGGATGAACTGGGCGGCAAGCTTGGCATCGGGCGGGGTATTATGACGGTGCAGGATACGTTCGGGAAAATCTTCAACGAAGGCACCGAATTCCAACGCGACGGATCGCAGTTTGATGCGCTGTTTGAAGATGGCGATGAATACAGCGTGGGCGGCATGCGCTGTTTTGCGATCCACACGCCGGGGCACACGCCAGCCTGCATGGTGCATGTGATGGGCGATGCGGCGTTTGTGGGTGACACCCTGTTCATGCCCGATGGCGGTTCGGCCCGCGCGGATTTTCCCGGTGGCGATGCAGGGCAGCTTTATGATTCCATCATGCGCGTGCTGAGCCTGCCGGACGATCTACGGCTTTTCATCTGCCACGATTACGGCCCCGGCGGGCGGGCGATTTCCTGGGAAACCACGGTGGGTGCGCAGAAGGCAGACAACATCCATGTGGGCGGCGGCAAAACGCGGGAGGATTTCATCAAGTTCCGCACCGAACGCGATGCGCAGTTGGCTGTGCCGAAACAGATCATACCGGCACTGCAAGTCAACATGCGCGCAGGCGAGGTGCCCACCGATCACGATGGCAACATGGTGCTTAAATGGCCGGTCAACAAACTCTGATCAGTGACGCAGGCAGAACGAAGAAACGCCCGCCAGAAATCTGGCGGGCGCATTCTTTTCATAAACCGGGGGGAGATCACTCGTCCTCTGCGGTGGTTCCTTCTTCCACGGCCTCTTGGGCTTCCATCACGATCGGGAAGCTATCGGGCGTGGGGTCATCGGCCTCTTTGGATTCGGGCGGCAGAAGCAGCCCGACCCAATAGATCACCAGGATGAACAGAACCGGCCCAAAGAAGGTGACCATCGCAATCACGAAGCCTTTGAACATCTGGTTCGTGATCGACCGGCGTGCCTCTGAGACGTCGAACGGGGCTTCCGTGGATTTGTAGTTGGCAGACATTTCCATCCTACTCCTTAATTATCCAGCGGCGCATAGCCGTGTTCTTGTGCCCATACGAACCAGTTGTCGACAACCGTACCCGTCAACAGGATCCCGATGCCGCCCGTGATCGTGGTCAGCACAGCAAACCACCAGGCCCAGCGGTGAATCCCTTCCATCGTGGCGTTAAAGCCCATGGTCCAGCGCCAGAACAGGGCTGCCCGTTCCGTGGCCGTCCCGCGATCCGCGATCTGGTCCAGTTCCCGATCCCCGCCGAAGCGAGAGACCGCAAGAATGGTCGCACCGTGCATCGCGAATAGGAGCGTAGAGCCGTAAAGGAACACGATCGAAAGCGCGTGGAACGGGTTGTAGAACAGGTTCCCGTAAACAACTGACAGGGTCATTGTCCAATCGAGGTGGCTGAAGATGCCATAGGGCACCGCCTCAGACCAGCTGCCCATGGCAATCGGGCGGAAGAAGCCTAGCACCATGAAGAGCCAGATGGCCGCCCCGAAGGCCCAGAACACATGTTTGCCCATGCGCAGGGATTTGGCGAGGTAGTAGGACCGCGCCCACCACAGCATGACCGACACCAGAAGGAAGAAGCTCGCGATGAACCAGGCCAGCCCGTCATCCCATGGCGGGATGCCAAGGCCTACTTCGGCCGATGGCGGATCAAGCGAGAACCAGAAGAGATCGCGCAGGAACACCGCCGGGTTGTAGCCCGCCTGATCCCAATAGCTGAGGCCGACAATGACAAACCAGATCAGACCACAGCCGATGGAAGCCACACCAAGCCCACCCAGATAGAAGGGGCCAAGCTGGGCGTTGCCGAACCAACCGATCAGGCGGTTGAAAGATGCACCTTTGGTGCGTTCCTTCAGGTCGACATCTTCGACCATGCCCATTTCAGCAGGGCCATCGACCTGAGTCTGCGTGAAGATATTGAAATACTCAGCCATTGACGCCTCCTTCGATGTCAACCCAGAAGGGCATATCCGGGAACCAGTACCACCAGTCGAGCCATGCATCGAACCAGACCGTTCCGGAAATCACGATACAGATCGCCGACCAGAACCCGGCATTGAGCGCCAGCAGAAGACCCAGACGGTGAATGCCAAGCGGCCCAATGGAATAGCCGATGAAGTCACGGAAGAACGTGTCTTCGTGCTCCGGCGTGCGCATCTCATTGCCCTTTTCAGGGTTGGCCGCCGACAGGATCAGCGATCCGTGCAGCGCCAGAGCCAGCGTCGTGGTGAAGAAGAACGTGATCGCCACCATATGCGCCGGGTTGTAGTGGAAGTTGCCGTAGGCATAGCCCACGTTGTTCACCCAATCGAGATGGGTCCAGATGCCATAGGGGAACCCATGCCCCCAAGCGCCCATCAGAACGGGCCGAATGACCACCAGTGTCGTGTAGGCAAAGATCGCAACTGCGAAGGCAATCGGCACATGGTATCCCATGCCCAGCTTGCGACAGATTTCCACCTCGCGTAGCGCCCAACTTATGAACGCGCCGTGGGCGCATATGGTGATCAATTGCCAGAAGCCGCCTTCGTTTAGCGGTGCAAGCCCCAGCCCGACATCAAGATCGGGCGCTTCGATTGAGATCAGCCACGGGTTCCAGACACCGTCCATCGCCGTGGAGTAGAAGATCAGTATCGTGCCGAGCGACGCGAAGAATGCCGTCGTCACCCCGAAGAAGCCGACGTAGTAAGGCCCGACCCAAAAATCGAAAAGGTCACCACCCACCAAGGTCCCCCCTGGGACCCTGTACTTTCTTTCAAAAGAAAGCATCGCCATGATTTATTCCTTTCTCGGGAAGTTTTGAACCAAAGGAAACGCTGACTGATGCACTTCAGCAAACGTATTGCAGCGCGTTTTATGCATCAGACAGCGTGCCCCTTGGACAAAATGCGCCTGGGCCGAAGCCCAGACAGTGAAGTGGCGCGCAAATGGCTGATCCCTGAAGGAACCCTTTCATTGTGAGGCGCCTGGCCCGTCACCGGGCGCCTGGTACGCGAAAGGGCAATCTGATCCGATACCGCCCTGACCACCCGTTGGGCCGTCAGAGTGATCGAAGCAGATCATCAGCCTCATGTAACTGCGGTGGGCATCGACCAAGTTAGACTGGAGAGAAAGACTCAGCCGGACCCTTACAGTTCGATTGTCAGTTTAAGTTGACAGTCTGGGATGTCAATGAATTTGTACGCTTTTTAGGCAGTGGCATCCGGGCGCATGCCAGTGCCGCAGAACCCGCGAAGAGCGGGATTTCACAGTCAGCGCTATTGAGGCAGAAACCCGCGATTTATTGAACAAGTGCGGCAAATTTCGCGATGTTGTCTCGGCCAAACGCCTCAAGCTCAATCTCTCGCTGGGTGGCAGGATCAAAGATCGAGAGCCGCTCCCCTTCGCGCATGCGCACATGCAGCACCCCGTCATTCGATACGCCATTGCGCAATCGTTCGCGTCGGATCACGCGATCAATGGTGGAAACGAATCCCCCCTCACCCGTGCTGTACTGAGCAATCACCGACCCGTCCGCATCCAGAACCCGCGCCGCACCGGTGGGCGTGCCTTGCAGATAAATGATACGCTCTGACACGATGGCGCCATCCGGCGGCTGCGCCACCAAAGGCCGATCCGTGATGCTGGCGTAGAAAACCAGAGTCAGGACAAGCCCCAGCAAAACCAGAATACCCCGCAGCAAAGCGGTTGGGATCTTTTCATCCCGGCGAACGGTCATTTGGGTGGTTTCAGACATGCGCGGTGCCTCCGTTTGCACAAGGTTGCACGGAAGGCAGATTACTTGCTTTACGGCATGAGTGTCAATTTTTCTTTACAGTTCAAAAGTGAATTGGAGCAACCATATTGAAGACACGCGGCATCTGGCGCGGGCCATTGAGATTCACGAACCTTCCATGGCATAAAAAGGCACTGCGCCCCGCGCCGGTTTCGGGAAAAGGAAAGCACCCATGGCCAATCACCTGTATCGCAATGATCTGCCCGATGGGCTGGATCTTGGCCCCGTGGTGGCCATTGATTGCGAAACCATGGGGCTGAACCCCCATCGCGACAGGCTGTGCGTGGTGCAATTGTCCGGCGGCGATGGCAACGCCCATGTGGTGCAGATTGAAAAGGAACAGACGGAGGCGCCAAACCTTTGCGCGCTTTTGGAAAACCCCGATGTGCTAAAGCTGTTTCACTTCGGCCGGTTTGACATTGCCGCGATGCTAAACGCGTTCGGCGTGCTGACCGCCCCTGTCTATTGCACCAAGATCGCCAGCAAGCTGGTGCGCACCTACACCGATCGGCACGGGTTGAAGAACCTCTTGCAGGAATTGTTGAACATCGACATTTCCAAACAACAGCAAAGCTCTGATTGGGGGGCCGAAACCCTGACCGAGGCACAAGTGGAATACGCCGCCTCGGATGTGCTTTACCTGCACCAGATGCGTGATGCGCTGGACATGATGCTGGCCCGCGAGGGCCGCACCGAACTGGCCCAAGCCGCGTTTGATTTCCTGCCAACCCGCGCCAAGCTCGATTTGCAGGGCTGGCCGGAAATGGACATCTTCGCGCATTAACCATGAGCTGGCGGGATCAATTCCATTCACACATCGTGGGGCTGATGAAAATCATCCTGCCCATGACCGCGCTCGGCCTGCTGTCGACGATGTTCCTCTTCTCTGACGGGTTTGATCCGGCAGAGGCCGTGCCGATCACCACCATTGATCTGCAACAGCGGGCCGAAGATCAGGGCGCCACGCACGCCACTTTTGCCGGTGTCACGCAATCAGGCGATGAGGTGCTATTGCTGACGGACCACACCCGCCCGTCGACCACCAATTCCAGCATCTTCCTGGCCGAGGATGTGGCGGCGGAGTATCGCCTGTCATCTGGCACAGGCATTGATATCACGTCCTTGCGTGGCGAAATGAATCAGACAAGCAACAGCGCCGTTTTGGAAGGCGACGTTCTGGTCGAAACAAGCACTGGCTACGTGATCACCACGGATGCGCTCAATACGCAGTTTGACACGCTTTTTGCCGAAAGCCCCGGACCGGTGGAAGGTGTGGGCCCCGCGGGGGATCTGTCTGCAGGGCGTATGGTGCTGGAACACAACGTTGAAACGGGGACCGCGCATTTGCGTTTCACCGATGGGGTCAAGCTGGTATATGAGCCCGGCACCCCGCAAGAGGACTAACGCTTGGCCCATCTGATCCGGCATAGCTTTCTGATCGCTGCCCTCACCTGTGCGGGTATGGCGGCGGCGCAGACCGGGCAGGTGGCGTTCGGCAATGTGCAGGAAAATTCCGGCCTGCCTATTGAGGTGACAGCCGACAATCTGGATGTGAACCAGAACGATGGCACCGCTGTTTTCACCGGCAATGTGATGATCGGGCAAGGCACCATGCGGCTGTCTGCCCCCGAAGTGCTGGTGATCTATCAAGAAGACGAAAGCGGCATTGAAGAACTGCGCGCCAAGGGTGGCGTTACGCTGGTCAGTGGTGAGGATGCGGCAGAGGCATCGACCGCCGATTACAACCTGGAAACCGGCCTCATCTACATGCGCGGCAATGTCCTGCTGCTGCAAGGGCCCAGTGCGGTGGCGGCAGAAGAAATGACCGTCAACACCGTGTCGGGTACGGCAAACATGTCCGGCCGGGTGAAAACTGTGCTACAGCAGGGCGGGGAGTAACGAATGTCTGACGCCAGCGCGGCCCGCCGCCTGCATCTTGTCCATGAAAACACCGGCCTTGTGGTTGGGTCCATCCGCAAAAGTTACAAGAAGCGGGTGGTCATTCGTGACGTGTCTTTGACCATGCAACAGGGTGAGGTTGTGGCGCTTTTAGGCCCCAATGGTTCGGGCAAGACAACCACGTTTTACGCCATCGCCGGGCTGGTACAGCCCGAAGGCGGGCGGGTTGTGATCGACGGGCGCGATGTGACGACCCTGCCGATGTATCGCCGTGCTAAGCTTGGCATCGGGTATCTGCCGCAGGAAATGTCAATCTTTCGCGGCATGTCGGTGGAAGACAACATCATGTCCATCCTCGATATCGCCGAAAAAGATCGCTACCGCCGCCGCGAACGGCTGGAGGCGCTGCTGGCCGAATTTTCCATTGAGCATCTGCGCCGCGTGCACGCGCTGGCCCTGTCAGGCGGTGAGCGGCGACGCGTGGAAATTGCCCGCTGTCTTGCGGCGGATCCAAAGTATCTTCTGCTGGATGAACCCTTTGCCGGTGTTGACCCGATTTCCGTCGGTGACATTCGTCGCCTCGTGGCTGATCTGAAGACCCGTGGCATCGGTGTTTTGATCACCGATCACAACGTGCGCGAAACGCTGGAGATTGTGGATCGCGCCTATATTCTGCATGACGGAAAGGTGCTGATGTCAGGCAAACCCGACGAAGTCGTGAACAACGAAAACGTGCGCCGCGTCTATCTGGGCGATAATTTTCGCATCACCTGACCCGCGCGGGCGGCTGGCAACTCAAAGGTTAACAAGCCCCGGAAAGTCATTGACAAGCGGACCCGGTAAAGCCTCAAATAAGGGATGACCCGCCCGGTTCGCCCACATACCATTCCACGCGGTTTTCATCGCAGTCAGAGTTTGGCGCGGCGGGTCGTTACAAGTGATTAAGTTGTAGGCACGACAGCAACGGATGCGTCCGCATCTGTGGCCTGCCCGCATCAATCGAAGGAGGATCCATGCGATATCAAGTCAGCGGAAAACAAATTGACGTAGGCGACGCCCTGCAAACCTATGCGGAGCAAGAACTATCTGAAGTCATTGAAAAATTTGCTGGCCGACCGACCGATGCGCATGTGGTTTTTTCCAAATCCGGTGGTGCGTTCAATTGTGAAACGACGATTCATTTGTCCACTGGCCTGACGGCTCAGGCTCGCGCGCAAGATCATGAAATCTATGCAGCTTTTGATCAATGCCGTGAGAAAATGGAAAAGCAACTCAGGCGCTACAAGCGGCGGTTGAAGGACCATCACAAGACGCGTGCAGAACCTGTTGAACTCTCCGGGGCGTCCTCATATATCCTCGCCACTGAACCTGAGGGAGAGGATTCGGAACCCGACACATTGCAACCTGTGATCGTTGCCGAAATGGAAGCGAAAATTCCTTCTCTTTCAGTGGGCGAGGCAGTGATGCAAATGGAACTGGCGGGGGCCCCTGTTCTGGTCTTCAGGAACGAAAGCAAGGACGGCGTGAACGTTGTCTACCGACGTGACGATGGAAACATAGGCTGGATTGATCCGTAACCCACGCGCCCCGATGTCAATCGGAACGGGTGTCAGATCATCAGACGGAGCGAACAGTGATGGACATGTCCACGATCCTCAAGCCGGAGGCCGTACGCGTGCTTTCTGGCGTGTCGAGCAAGAAGCGCTTGTTTCACGAACTGGGCGGGCTGGCCGATGCAGCCTATCGCATCGACAGCAGCGACGCGATTGATGCCCTGCTGGAACGTGAAAGCCTTGGACCGACGGGTGTTGGCCATGGTGTGGCTCTGCCCCATGCGCGGCTTGGCTGCGTGGATCGTGTGGTTGGTGCGATGTTGCTGTTGGAAAAACCGGTCAATTTCGAATCGGTGGATCGCCAGCCGGTAGACTTGGTCTTTGCATTGTTCGCGCCGGAAGATGCGGGTGTGGAACATCTCAAGGCGCTGGCGCTAATTTCCCGCACGCTGAAGGAACCCAGCATCTGCGCCAAACTGCGATCCAATCGCAACCCGGCCACACTGCACACCATCATGACTGAGGCTTTGCCGGTCAAAGCCGCCTAAGACGGCACCCATTCTGTAAATCCGAACAGCATATAGTCGCGTTGGTACACCTGCGCGGCAGCCTCTTCGAGCGTGTCGTCATAAATCTCTGACAACGGGTATGGTTCATCCGTCGCCGATGGCCGCACCTCTGGTGGATTGGAATACCCCAGCGTGCGGGCCAGATCAGGCAGCGCTGTGCCAAGCTCGTCTTCCCGGAGGATCAGATCGGGCAGGCTGAACCCAGCAAACCCCTGCAACACCTCGGCCTGCGTCGCCCAATGGGCATCCACGCGGATGTTTGTCTGACCAGCAAGGTTCGCGCGCAGAAATTCAAGGAAGGCCAGAAACGCCTCGCGATGCGCCTCAAGTGTGTACTCCTCTGACGGCCAGTCGCCGGGGATGGGCAGTTTGTGGAAATTGCGCAATGTCTTGCGAATGTCGGAAAACGTCCCCTCCCCGCGCGGCAGGATGCGGATGCAAAACACATCATGGGCGCGCGCCAGCGGATGGCGCAGCACGGTAAAACTGCGATGGCCCTTGTTGCGGCGTTTCCATTGGCGCAGCGCCTTTTGGTTCAATTGCGTGGGAAGCGTGTCTTCCGCCACGCCATCCAGCTTCGCCATCCAATCCCGCACAACGGCCTCAGGCCCGGACCGCACGGGCATGTACAGGATGGGCGCTTTGGCCCCTGTGACAAAGGCCGGCACACCCGCCCCGCGACGGGGTTCAAAATTGGGTGTGCGGGTGAGGTTGAAGCGGTCCATCCCGGACAGGGCGCGCTCCATCTCTTCAAAGTTTTCAACCTTATCGGACAGGGGGCTGGGATTTTGTTTCTTCAGTGAAGCATCAAGCGCCTCCAACTGGGTATCAACACCCAGAAACTTTGCCAGCCCGTTCATGACGGCCACGTCCTGCAAATCTTCGTAGGCGAGGTAGAAAGCGGTCTGCCCGCTGGTTTGCAGACGGTTCAGAAGGAACACCTGAAATTCCTGCAGCGCGCTGACATGGGCATCAAATTCCGCCGATTCGAAATCAATCTTGTCGGTGTCTTTGCGCCGTTTCACATTGGTCAGCTTCCACTGCCCCGTCGCCTTTGCGATTTTCCATGACACATAGCTGTCCACCGGATTGCGCGTCAGCACGATTTTGGCGCAGCGCGGATCATCAAGGCACAGATCAATCACCCTTGGATCATGATCGTGGAAAAACCGGAAGCCACCCAAGCCGTCCGTGTCTTCCCGTATGGCCCAGATCAGCCCGGCGGGATTTTCATCCCGCTTGGCTTGGCTGTAGCCAAGGATATCCGTCTTGTTGGGATAGCCGATGAAATGGGGGTTAAACGCCTCCCCATGGCAGGTGATCCCGTCCATCGCGTTCAGGTTCGATTCCAGAAAATTGGACCCGGTGCGCATTTCTGCAAACACCACGAAGTAATCGAACCGTTCTGTCATCGTTTACTTGATCAAATAAGGCTTGGGCTTGGGTTCGGAACTGTCCGGCATGCCCGGATCAATCGGGAAATCGCCCATCAGATAGGGGTGCATGCCTTGGTTTTTCAGGCTTTGCAGGAATTGCGGGAAGCCGGTCAGGTCCGTCATCTTCGGCGCTTCGGCCAGGGCCTTGCGCCGCGTTTTGCCGATCTCGTCAATGATGGTCTGAAGCGGTTCCATCGGGGCCTCAATGAATTCGGCCATAGTCCAGATGCGAATGCGCGCCTTGGCCCATTCGGACCTGAGCGCATTCAAATGCGTGCTTTCAATCTGTTGCAGGCGCGCGGCCTCTTTGCGGATATCGGCAAAATTCATGTTGGATTTGAACAGCGGAATGGCCCAGGCGCCCGTAATGACAGAGATTTGCGCGTTGGGATCCTTGGCCATGTCCCACTCAATTTCTTCGATGGAGTCCATGGGACCAAGTTGAAAACACTGCCGCTCCCCCCGCGTGTTCCAGACAAGGCTGGTGAGGAACGCGAGCTTGTTGTAATCACGCAGTTTCGCACTGTCGCTCAGCGCGCCGTTCATGACGCTTTGGCCTTCGGAAAATTGCACGCGGTCGGGCGCAAAAAGATGCCCGTGCACCCGCGCGCCTGTGGTCTTGGCCAGCCAGGGCTCGAAATTCTCAAAGAGTTCCGTGAACCCTTCGAACACCGAATAGGGCGCACAAGTCAGGCCGTTTTCGCGCCCCTCTGCCGGGAAACGGCTTTGCATGTAAAGCCCGCGCCGCCCGCGCGTGCGCCGTTCCACCGCCTTGGCGAAGATGCGGTCGATCTTGCCTGGGTTGGGTTCGGTCTTTTTCATCGCGTCGCCGGGGTCGGTCAGGAACGCCTCATATAGGCGATTGGCGAAAGGCCAGATCTTGCGCGCCACAAAACAATCCGACCGGCGCAGAAGCTGCAGATGATCGTCATAGAACATGTGCGGCTTGCCCTGATAATCAAACTTCGACAAGGTCAAAGACCGGCTTTCAATCTGGCGGGAATAGAGCCGTGACAGGGTCTGAAAATAGCTTTCATCGGGGATCCAGACATAGCGGAAATAGCGATCGTACCGCTTGCGTTCCGGATCAGACAAAATGGCCGAAAGCGTTTGGCGCGTCAGGCACCACCACTGGCTGCCCATATGGGGGACAATGCCGTTGGGCACATCCCGCTTGAACCCAACCAGACGCTGGAATTTGACATAGAGATCAAACAGCAGCCGCTGCCGCCGCCATGAAAACGGGAAACGCAGCAGGAAACGTTCGCGATCAAGGCCACCCACCGTCCAGGGCACATCCGCCGTCGTAGCGGACTCGATGAAATCGGTTTGCGGGCGGGCATCGAGGTAATCAAACAGCTCTTGCACCGGGCGCAGCGGCAGGCAGGACCCGGAGGTCAGATAGACGTGCCGCACGTCGGGAAAATCATCCAGCATCCGCTGCGATGCAGTCTGCGTGGCGGCCACAAGCCCCCATGTGCCCCATTCACAGCGGTGCCGTTTGACAAACCGGACATCTTCCAGATCAGACAGGGCCGTGACGAACGCGTGATACACCTCATCCTTGACATTCTTGTCGACGTGAAAGACCACCGGGCAGCCCGCCGCCGCCCAGTGCCGCGCCACCTGTTCGGCGCGATCAAAGGCCGTATGAACCAGCATGACAATGCCGACGCTCATCCCAAAGCTGCCCCTTTTGTCCTCACGCCCAGTTCCCTTTTGACATCAGGCCCAGGATTTCTAGTTGTCGCCAGTTTATATATTTTTCCGACCAATTGCACCAAAGGTCCGGATCTTTCTGGATTTTTTCGGCATATGCCTTGTATTCGACACTGCCGGAATAGTGCTGTTTGCGCTCCAATTCCTCTTCGGCCTTGTCGCTGAAGGTGCTCAGAAACTTGGTATGGAGAAGCACGCCGCTCGCCTTTTCGCCGCCCCATTGATCATAGGTCAGGTTCAAACCACGCGGCAGAAGCGTGTGGGTCGAACTGACATAGGCGTAGCGTTTGTCCCACTTCACCAGCGGGATCTTGTTCAGCGCTGGGGCTTTCTTGGGCAAATCAGGGAAGAAGACGCGCGCACGCGGCCCGCCCTGTATCCACAGGTTCCAGTAGGATGGATTGCGATCAATCACGTAATTGCCGGGGTCGAACCAGGCGGCGATCTCAATAGGGTCCTGACCGGGGCGATAGGGCACCGCATCAATCCGGCCCTTTGGGTACATATCCAGCAGCATCGCCCCGAAGGACCGCACAGATGATGTATCCAGCCAATCGGTCAGCGCACGAATGGGCCGCGTGTCGCAGAACGGATAGACAAACAGCTCATCAGGATCGACGGTCAGGCACCAATGCCCGTCGCCATAGCTGCGCTGCAACCAGTTGAGCCAATCCACCCCGTAGCGGGATTTGCGATAGCTGGATTTCGTGGTCCAAACCGACACATCGGGTTGGCGCGCCAGGTACTGCCGTCCGCCATCATCGCTGTCATTGTCGACCATCAGAAAATGGGACACGCCCAGCCGACGGTAGTAATCCAGGAAATAAGGCAGCCGCACATGTTCATTACGGAAGGTGGAAAACAACAGGATATCGCCGGTGCGGATGTCTGACGTGTTGTCCGACACAGATCGCAGCGCGAAATGCTTTCGATACGCGCGCATTTTCGCGTATTTGCGGCGCCAGCGCATGCCGTATGACGTCAGAAAACCCAATCATCCAACCTTCTGTAAGACGCAAAATTGCTGCCGCACCATACACGGCAAAAATTAACACTAAACAACTTAAATTCTGCTCTAGCTCTCAGCGGCGCAAAGATCATATCCAATTCCCCCGCGACATGAGGCCCATCGCCTCCAACTGTCGCCAGCCGGTGATGCGGGTGGAGTGTTCGCACCAGAGATCAGGGTTTTCGATCAGGGCGTCATAGTAATCGTCATAAAGCGCCGAATTGTTGAAATGTTCGCGGCGGGTTTTCTCTTCAGCGGACTTGTCCACCACCGTGTTCAGGAACTTGGTGTGCAGCAAAATGCCGGAGGTTTTTTCGCCGCCCTCCTCATCATACACATGGTTCAATTCCCGCGGCAGGATTGCGTGGGAGGAATTCACATAGGCATAGCGCCAGTGCCATTTGACCAAAGGCACCTTCCCCATGGTCGGCGCGCGGCGAGGGTCATCGCCGAAGAACTTGCGCGCACGGACGCCTCCTTGGATCCACAGGTTCTGATGTTTCTCCTGCTTCTGGATCATGTAGTTGCCGCCGTCGAACCAACTGAGCACATCCGTGGGGTCATCGCCGGGCACATAGGGATGATCCTTGAGCGGCCCCTTGGGATACATATCCAGCATGAGCGCTCCAAAAGACTGTCGCCCGGTCCGTTCCAGCCATTCGATTAGCGCGGGCAGGGGACGGGTTTGGTAATGCGGGTAGATCAGAAGCTCATCGGCGTCGAGCGTCAGGCACCAATGCCCGCTGGCATATTGGCCTTGCAGCCATGTGAGCCAATCAAGGCCAAAGCGGGAAAGACGGTAACTGTGCTTGGTGGACCATAGGGAAACATCCGGCTGCTCAGCCAGATACTCGCGCGTGCCATCGTCGCTGTCATTGTCGACGATCAGAAAATGATCCACGCCCAGCTTGCGGTGATGGTCGAGGAAATAGGGCAGGCGCACCATCTCATTGCGCACGGTTGCGGCGGCGATGATGTGGTGTTTGGCGATCTGCCCGGTCTTGTTGGAAACAACCTTCAACTGCCGCCGTTTGCGCAGCGCACGACAAAGCAATTTGCGACGTTTCCACCGCAAACGATACCGCAACCAGGCCGTGGAAAGGGTGCCGCTCACCATACTGCCCATTCGTTTTGGGCAGAATCGGCGTTATTTGTCGTAATGTCCAGTTTGATGCCACCGCCAAGCATCCGCGACCATGCGGTCCAGCGTGGAGTACTGCGGCTGCCAGCCCAGTTCCGTCTCTGCCCGGGTGGAGCCCGACACCAGCTTCGTGCAATCGCCCGCACGGCGCTCGCCCTCAACAATGGGCACTTCCTTATTGGTGACAGCGGCGGAATGATCTACCACCTCCCGCACCGAAAACCCTGTGCCGGTGCCAAGGTTGAAGACGCGGCTGCCTTTGCCCTCTTCGAGCCACTTGAGGCCGAGAACATGGGCCCCGACCAGATCCATCACATGAACATAATCACGGATGCAGGTGCCATCAGGCGTGTCGTAATCCGTGCCAAAGATCGTCAGCGCATCGCGTTTCCCGGCAATGGCATCCAGCATCAGGGGCACCAGATGCGTCTCTGGCTGATGGAATTCTCCCACTTGCGCGTCCGGGTCCGCGCCCGCCACGTTGAAATAGCGAAAGATCACGTGGTTGAGGCCAAAGGCGGCTTCATAATTGCCCAGCATCTCCTCCACCGCGCGTTTGGACGCGCCGTAGGCGTTGATGGGATGCTGCGCGCAGTCTTCATCCAGCACCACGTTGTCCTGATCGCCATAGGTGGCGCAGGTGGATGAGAAGACGAAATTGAGACAGCCTGCATCAACGGCCGCCTGCATCAAAGATCGCGACCCGCCCACGTTGTTGTCCCAGTAGGCCCCTGGGTCAGACATGCTTTCCCCCACTTGGCTAAGCGCTGCAAAATGCATGACGGCGGCGGGTTTGTGTTTGGCAAACACCTCCGCCAGCCGCGCGCCATCGCGTAGATCGCCCTGTTCAAACGGGCCGAACTGCACCGCATCCTGCCACCCGGTGATCAGGCTGTCATAGGTGACAGGCGTGTAGCCTTGGGACTTGAGAAGCTTGCAAGCGTGGGACCCGATATAGCCCGCGCCGCCAGTGACCAGAATATTCGTCAAACGCCTGATACCTTACTGCGCGGCTTTCTCGGAATGGACCAGATCCTGGATAAAGGCCCAAAGATCATCGCGCAGATCATCGCGCTCCAGTGCAAAGGACACCGTGGCCTGCAAGAACCCAGCCTTAGATCCGCAATCAAACCGCTGACCCTTGAAGCGGAAGCCGTAAACCTCTTCCCCGTCCTGTTCACGCGCATCAGAGATGGCATCGGTCAGCTGAATTTCACCACCCGCACCTGTCTTCTTCTGGTTCAGCTTTTGCAGCACCGTTGGCGTCAGGATGTACCGCCCAATCACGGCGAGATTCGATGGCGCCTCACCCAACGCAGGCTTTTCCACCATGCCCTTCGTGGACACGATCGATCCCATATCCTCTTTCACGTCCAACACACCGTAGGCAGAGGCCTTCGATTCCGGCACTTCCATTGCGGCGACCATGTTGCTTTGCGTTTCTTCGAACGCCTCAACCATCTGCGCAAGGCAAGATTTTTCGCCCGCAATCACGTCATCGGGCAGGATCACGGCGAAGGGTTCATTGGCAATCAAGCGCCGCGCACACCACACCGCGTGGCCCAGACCCAGCGCCTTGGCTTGGCGCAGATACGCAATCTCACCACTGTCCATATTGGTGCTTTTGAGGATTTCCAGCAGTTCGGTCTTGCCCGCCTTGCGAAGGGCCTGTTCCAGCTGCGGGGCGTCGTCAAAGTAATCCTCAAGCGCGCTTTTCCCGCGCGAGGTGACGAAGATGAATTCTTTGATGCCTGCCTCACGGGCCTCATCAATCGCGTATTGCACAAGCGGGCGATCCACCAGTGTCATGATTTCCTTGGGAACCGATTTCGTGGCGGGGAGGAACCGTGTTCCCATACCGGCGACCGGAAAAATCGCCTTTGACACTTTCTTGCGCATTGTCGTCTCCTGCTCGTTCGGTCCAAGTTAATCCAGACCTTAAACGCATACCGTGTCAAACCTGTGTACTTTACGTCTGAAACGGCTTCACCGGGTGTAACAGACCTGCTCTTTTCAGTACAGCGTCTAGTTTTTAGGCCGATTACTCCAATTCCATGTCGCGCATCATGGTTTCAATTCGGTGAACGTCTTCGGGATTGTTGAGTTCCCAAAACTGCCGCCCCCGCGCCTCAACCTCTACACAGAGCACAGGGCGGTGGTTTTCCATGAAACGAAGCTGTTCCAGCCCTTCGAGGCGTTCCAGCGCTCCTTCACCCCAGCCGGTGTAGGCCCGAAGCGCGTCGGGGCGATACGCGTAGACCCCCACATGGTGATAAACAGGCGTGGTGGCATCATCTGGGTAGGTCTGCCCGGTATAGGGAATGACCTCTTTGGAGAAATACATCGCGTGTCGGTCACGGGTGAACACGGCTGTGGTGCCGCCCACACGCCCCGCTGCGCGATCTTCCAGGAAACTGCGATGGGCACGGCCATCACAGATAAGAACAGGCGTAGCGACATCCGCATCGGGTGCATCGTTCAGCCCGGTGATCAGGTCTTCGACAAACCAATGGGGCGTCAGCGGGGCATCACCTTGCAGATTGACCACCATGTCATAGCCACCGCCCAGAACATCCAATGCCTCAGCACAGCGTTCCGTGCCATTGCGGCATGTCTCTGACGTCATGACTACCTCGGCTCCAAACGCCTCCGCTGCGTCCTTGATCCGGTTGTCATCGGTGGCGACCACCACGTGGTCCACTCCGCCGACGGATGTCGCTGCGTCCCAGCTGCGATGGATCAGCGATTTCGCCTCGCCCGTCGCGCCGGTCAGTTCAACGAGCGGCTTGCCGGGATACCGGGTGGAGGCATAGCGCGCCGGGATAACAAGAAGGACGCTCATGCCGGTTTCAGATCGACCCCGGGGGCGTAGGCGATAAAGAACGGGTTGGCGAAATCCGCCTTGCCGTATGTCAGCGGCGTGTGATCATCAAACCGCACCACGTCACCGCCTGCACCCATCAGAACGGCATGGCCGGCGGCGGTGTCCCATTCCATCGTCCGACCCACGCGAGGGTAAAGATCAGCCTCCCCCGTGGCGATCAGGCAGAACTTGAGAGAGGACCCTGCGCTCTTCATATCCTTCACACCGTATTTGTTGATGTAGTCGTCGGTGGCCTGATCACGGTGCGATTTGCTGGCCACCACCATCAGGGCAGTGTTGTCGGGGTCAGACACATTGATCGGCTTGGTCGCATTGGGGGTGTCGGGATCAAAGGGCCCCTCCTCCTCCACCGCGCCACCATCAGCCAGAGTGTAGAACATACGTTCCCGCGCGGGGGCGTAGACCACGCCAAATCGGGGCGTGCCGTCTTCCACATACGCGATGTTCACCGTGAAATCGCCACGGCGGTTGATGAATTCCTTGGTGCCATCAAGCGGGTCAACAATCAGGAATGTATTGGCCGTCTCTGCGTGACTCTCCGCCTGTTCTTCCGTCACCAGCGCGACATCAGGGAAGGCCGCGCGCAGACCGGCGGCGATGATGGCATCGGCGGCCTCATCCGCTTCTGTCACCGGGCTTTCATCGGATTTGACCTTCACGTCAAAACTGTCGGAGTTGTAGATCTCCATGATCTTGTCGCCTGCAAGGATCGCGAGGCGCCGGGCCTGCGACACGAATTCTTCACTGTTCAAAAAACTGCTCCGATTTGCGAGGCTTGTTTAGCCTTCAGTTGCTAGATTGCTTAACGCAACTTATGCTATGATTGTAACGGGTCGGCAAGAAATCCGTGCGAGGGTAGACAGGTTCAGAGCAAGCAAAGCAGATGTTTCAGCAGGTCAAATCACAAAACAATCTAAGATCTGCGTTCAACATCGCGATGGTGATCTATCATTCCACCGTCCGCGATGTGCGCGCGGGGCATTCCAATGCCTTCGTCGCGCTCGCCATGAGCATTTTTCAATCCCTGACCCTGGTTGTCGCTTTCTACATGATGTTCACGCTTCTGGGCATGAAAGGCTCCGCCATTCGGGGGGATTTCGTGCTGTACATCATGTCTGGCATCTTCATGTACATGACGCATGTGAAGGCCGTCAGTGCTGTCATGGGGGCCAGTGATCCGACCTCGCCCATGATGCAACACGCGCCCATGACCACAGCGGTGTCACTATTGTCGGCGGCGCTGTCCACGCTTTACATCCAGACGCTCGCGCTGTTCTTCGTGCTGTTTGGCTATCACACCATCATGACGCCTTTCGTTATCGAAGAACCCGTGCCCGCCTTCGGCATGTTCCTTTTGGCTTGGGGCAGCGGCTGTGCCGTGGGGTTGGTCCTTTACGCGCTGAAGCCATGGTTCCCTACCTTCACCAGCATGTTTTCAACCATCTACCGGCGTGTGCAAATGTTTGCATCGGGCAAGATGTTTGTCGCAAACGCATTGCCATCGGCGATGATCGCGATGTTTGATTGGAACCCGCTGTTCCACATCATCGATCAGGTCCGGGGGTTCATGTTCATCAATTACTTCCCGCGCAATTCCTATTGGGAATACCCGATCTATGTGATGATTGCGCTGATCATGATCGGGTTGATGGGCGAATTCTACACACGGCAACAGGCCTCCAGCAGTTGGGCCGCGCGGCGGTGATCCGAACCTTCGCAGCCATTCTTTTCCTGATCCCCGCCATGGCCTTTGGTCAGACGCTCCCGGCACTATACGACGTGAACGGCGTGGCGGTGAGCGACACGTTGAACGTGCGCACCGGCCCATCGACCCAGTTTGACGTGATCGAAAAACTTGCCCCCGATGCCGAAGATCTGGAGGTTGTGGACCTCGACAAAACCGGGGAATGGGGCCTGATCAATGTGAAGGAAACCTCCGGCTGGGTGTCGCTGAAGTTCATGAAACGCCAAGCCGGACAGGTGGAAGAGGGGCTGCCCCGCGCATTTGCTTGCTATGGCACCGAACCCTTCTGGTCCTTCACGGTGGCGCCTGATCTGTCCGCCACCTTCGATGAACCCAGCGACGCAGGCACCCGGCAAACCCGCATCGACGCGCTGGTTGTGGTGCCATCGGCCAACCGCACGGATCGCCATGCCCTGTTCGGCGATGGCGGCGAACAGATTTTCACCACCATGGTCGGGCACAATCAGTGCTTTGACGGTATGTCAGATCGCACATACGGCCTGTCCATTGACCTGCTTGTGTCAAATCAGGACGGCGTGAACGTGTATTCCGGCTGTTGTTCCGTCGAACAGTAACAGCGCTTCAGGCCGCCATCACCAAGGGTTTGTTGTTCTTGCGATGACGCGCCAAAAGCGTTCTGATCGTGCGCCCGCGGTGGGGGATAAACCGCGCGGGATCACTGGCAAAGCCAGGCGCGCAGATGTCCGGGAACAGCCTGAAAATCTCTTCCCGCTGCGCCTTGGTGATGGATTTCATCGCCTGCGGCCCGGTGAACAGGCTTTCTGTAAGCGCGCCGTTGGAAAAGATCACCTGATGCGCATCAAACAGCAGATGAAAATACGTGATCTGCTGCACATCATGGGCAATGCCAATGCCATCCATGTCGACAAGGCTTTTGGCAGGGATCAGAACCTCAAACTGGCCAAACATCCGCTCGGCAATCAAAGACCTGACAAGGACCCGGTGCTGCGGTGACACCAGAAGATCCGCCACCGGCAAACCAGAGCCAAGCGCCCCCGCCCGGATCCGAACAGGCCGGTTTTTCGGCTCACTCCAAAGCTCGCTGGTCTGAAGGGAACGCGATCCGATCCAGCGGATGGGATGCGCCTCACCCGACTGCGTCAGAACGCGGTCACCAACTGACAGGTCTTCTACGAACTGATCATGACCGTCCTGCATTTTGATCCGCGTGCCATTCGCAAAACACACGATATCGGAATAGGGCAGCGTGCCATCAGAGTTGACCAAGGAAAACGACCGGGACACCGTCGGATCAAACATCCAGTCCGGGATCGTCGATGTCAGAATGAAAAGCTACTCCACGGGGCCACCCGCGGATTGGGAATAGATCTCTCTCAGATCATAGGTTTCGCCGGTATCATTATTCGTGAAACGGAAAATGCCCCGCGTTCGGATGGTATCACCAGAGCTCAGTTCACTCACGCTGGATGTGGTGACTTCCTGATCGCCATTCGTCTCGCTCGACGGGGCCTGTTCGATATCATCAAAGATCGTGTCCCGGTTGCCATTGTCATCAAGCACCGTGATCGACCCGGCCTGTTCTAGGCCGTCCGTTCCGCCGAGATCCACGCGGCGAAAGACACTGAATGTGAATTCTGGCATTCCAAAACTCCGATTCTGGCGCGCGCGAAAGTGGCGGCAAGGGGCCTACCCTAGAAAGGGAAAGCGCCGAAACTACGACAGCTTTTGGTCGAAAATCAGCAGGGGAAAGTCCTGAGGTATCAGCATGGCGATGCTATGAGACGGCGTGCGCCTTCAATCCACCACGCGAAGTGTCAGATTGATCCGCCCACCTTTGGGCAACAAAGCGGAAGACGCGGGCTTGATCCGGTCAACCCCGTGATACAGCAACCGCGCCTCGCCCCCCATCACAACCACATCGCCAGAGCGGAGCCAGATGCTTTCGGTTTTGCCGCCGCGCGTGGCGTTGCCCATACGGAAAAGCGCCTCATCCCCGAGCGATATGGACAAAACCGGCCAGGCAAAATCGGCCTCATCCCGATCCTGATGCATGCCCATTTTGGCGTCGTCATCATAGAAATTCACCAAACAGCAATCCGGCGCGCGCGTGTCCGACACCAGCGCCTGCCAAATGGCCATCACCTGCCCCGGCACAGGCGGCCATGGCACACCGGACGGATGCTGCGGCGTGTAGCGATAGCCGCTGCGATCAGAGTACCAGCCATATTTGCCTGCCGATGTCATCCGCACGCGCATCGGCTTTCCATAGGGCGTCATGGGCGAAAAGAGCGGCGCCGCCCGCACCACATCGCGAATCTCATCCAACAGCGCACTCTGTTCACCCGGATCAAGAAAGCCTGAATACACCTGAAACCCCCGGATCACCTGGCTGGGTACGGGCCTGTCTGGGGGTCTTTGCGCGTTTTCCATCCTCGGACCATTTGAAATTGATGCAAAATTGGCCCCTTGCGGCCTATCCCAAAGGTTGCAGGGGCCATTTACGCTAACTATATACCCACGGGATAAACGGACCAGATAGTTTCTGGGCGTGCTCCTCATTGGGGTCTGATGCCAAAAAGGGTCAGACCACCGTTCTAATCGCCTTACTGAAGAAGGGATCGAAAAACATGGCCAAAGTGATTGGTATTGACCTCGGCACAACGAACAGCTGCGTCGCTATCATGGACGGTAGCCAGGCGCGCGTGATTGAGAATTCGGAGGGTGCGCGCACAACCCCCTCCATCGTGGCTTTCACGGATGATGAACGCCTCGTCGGCCAGCCCGCGAAGCGGCAGGCCGTCACCAACCCGGAAAACACTGTCTTTGGCGTCAAGCGCCTGATCGGCCGCCGCGCGGATGATCAGCATCTGGCGAAAGACAAAAAGAACATGCCGTTCAACGTAATCGACGGCGGCAATGGCGACGCATGGGTCGAAGCCAAGGGCGAGAAATACAGCCCCTCACAGATTTCTGCCTTCATCCTCGGAAAGATGAAGGAGACCGCCGAAAGCTATCTCGGCGAAGAGGTGACCCAGGCCGTCATCACCGTGCCTGCCTATTTCAACGACGCCCAGCGTCAGGCGACGAAAGATGCCGGTAAAATCGCCGGGCTCGAAGTGCTGCGGATCATTAACGAACCGACAGCCGCCGCGCTGGCTTATGGGCTCGACAAAGAAAACACGCACACCATCGCGGTCTATGACCTTGGCGGTGGTACATTCGACGTGACCATCCTTGAGATCGATGACGGCCTCTTTGAGGTGAAATCAACCAACGGTGACACGTTCCTCGGCGGTGAAGATTTCGACATGCGCATCGTTAACTACCTCGCCGATGAGTTCAAAAAAGAAAACGGCGTCGATCTGACGAAAGACAAGATGGCGTTGCAGCGTCTGAAGGAAGCCGCGGAGAAAGCGAAGATCGAGCTTTCATCCTCTTCTCAGACCGAAATCAACCAGCCCTTCATCTCAATGGGCTCTGACGGCGCACCGCTGCACATGGTGATCAAGCTAACCCGTGCGAAGCTGGAAAGCCTCGTGGGTGATCTGATCCAGGCATCGCTGAAGCCGTGCAAAGCTGCATTAAAAGATGCGGGTCTTGATGCCGGTGACATTGATGAGGTCGTCCTCGTCGGTGGTATGACGCGGATGCCCCGTGTGGTCGAAGAGGTCACGAAGTTTTTCGGCAAAGAGCCCCACAAGGGTGTGAACCCCGACGAAGTCGTCGCCATGGGTGCCGCCATTCAGGCCGGTGTTCTGCAGGGTGACGTGAAAGATGTGGTTCTTCTCGATGTGACGCCTCTGTCCTTGGGTATCGAAACCCTGGGCGGTGTGTTCACGCGTCTCATCGACCGCAACACCACGATCCCGACCAACAAGTCGCAAATCTTTTCGACCGCGGAAGACAACCAATCCGCCGTGACGATCCGTGTGTTCCAGGGTGAGCGCGAAATGGCTGCGGACAACAAAATCCTTGGTCAGTTCAACCTCGAAGATATCCCGCCCGCGCCCCGCGGCCTGCCTCAGATTGAGGTGACGTTCGACATCGACGCCAACGGCATCGTATCGGTTCAGGCCAAGGACAAAGGCACAGGTAAAGAACACAAGATCACGATCCAGGCCTCTGGCGGTCTGTCCGATGAAGACATCGACAAGATGGTCAAGGACGCCGAAGAAAACGCGGAGGCCGATAAGGAACGCCGCGAAATGGTGGAGGCCCGCAACCAGGCCGAAAGCCTCATCCATTCGACCGAGAAATCGATCGAAGAGCATGGTGACAAGGTCGATCCGACCACGATTGAGGCGATTGAGCTGGCCGTGGCCGCGCTCAAGGATGATCTGGAAAAAGACGATGTCACTGGTGAGAAGATCAAAGCCGGTATCCAGAACGTCACCGAGGCTGCGATGAAGCTGGGTGAGGCCATCTACAAGGCCAGCCAGGACGAAGGCAGCGATGAACCCATGGCCGCCGATGAAGCGGGCGGTGACGAAGACAACATCGTCGACGCCGATTTCGAAGATCTCGACAAAGATAAGCGTGCGTAAATCCGCATCACCTATGATCGGGGGCCTGCGCGGCCCCCGATTGATTAGGTGCCCGGTCAACGCTTGGGAGATCTGAGATGGCAAAACGCGACTATTATGAGGTGTTGGGTGTCGGCCGCGGCGCGTCTGCGGATGAGATCAAGAAAGCCTATCGCGGCAAGGCCAAAGAGCTGCACCCCGACCGAAACAAAGATGATCCAAATGCCGAATCCGCCTTCAAGGAGGCGGGTGAGGCCTATGACATCCTGAAAGACCCCGAAAAGAAAGCCGCCTATGACCGCTTTGGTCACGCGGCCTTTGAGGGTGGCACAGGTGCGGGCGCACGTCCCGGCGGCGGGTTCCAGCAGCAAGGTGATTTCGCCAGCGCGTTCTCGGACGTGTTCGATGACCTTTTCGGTGATTTCATGGGCGGTGGCCGTGGCGGCGGCGCCCGGCAACGTGCCTCACGCGGGTCTGACCTGCGCTACAACCTGCGCGTTTCGCTGGAAGAGGCGTTCACCGGCATGCAGAAAACCATCAACGTGCCGACCTCGGTCATGTGTACGTCCTGCGATGGCAGCGGCGCGGAAGGCGGCGCAGAGCCTACCACCTGCCCCACCTGTTCCGGCATGGGCAAGGTGCGCGCGCAGCAAGGGTTCTTCACGGTAGAACGCACCTGCCCCACCTGTTCCGGCATGGGTCAGATCATCTCCAACCCGTGCAAGGAATGTCAAGGCTTGGGTCGCGTGGAGAAAGACCGCTCGCTCAGCGTGAACATCCCTGCGGGTGTGGAGACCGGCACGCGCATCCGTCTGGGCGGTGAAGGCGAAGCCGGTATGCGCGGCGGCCCGGCGGGTGATCTTTACATTTTCATCGAAGTCACGCCGCACCAAATCTTTGAGCGGGAGGAAAACAACCTCTTCTGCCGCGTGCCCGTATCCCTGACCACGGCCGCTTTGGGTGGTGATATCGAGGTGCCGACGATTGATGGTGGCCGCAGCCGGGTGAAAATCCCCGAAGGGTCGCAATCGGGTCGGCAAATGCGCCTGCGATCCAAGGGCATGCCCGCGCTGCGTGGCGGTGCGGCAGGCGATATGTTCATCGAACTTGCCGTGGAAACGCCCGTGAACCTGACCGCGCGGCAGAAAGAGTTGCTGCGCGAATTTTCGGAGTTGGGGGAGAACAACAACCCCGAAAGCAACAGCTTCTTTTCATCGGTGAAAAGCTTTTGGGACGGTATGAAGAATTAACCCCCCGGTAACCAGTTTTGAGTGAAGGTCAAGGCATGGGAAACTCTCATGCCTTTTCTGATTTAAGCCTGCCTTTGTTCGACAGTGATGAGGCTGCGGCGCCAGCGGGTGCCAAATCCCCGTCCTACCTGCGCGACCACCGCAAGCGGCTGCGCGACCGGTTTTTGACGGGTGGGGCAGATGCCTTGCCCGACTACGAAATGCTGGAACTTGTGCTGTTCCGCGCCATCCCGCGCCAGGATGTCAAACCGTTGGCCCGCGCGCTCTTGGAACAGTTCGGAGATTTCAACGGTGTTCTGTCGGCACCCCGCGATCAGTTGGAAGCCATGAAAGGCGTGGGGGAGGCCGTGCTGTGTGAGCTTAAGATCGTGGAGGCCGCGGCCCACCGCCTGTCCCAAACCCGCATCCGCCAGAAACCTGTGTTGTCATCCTGGGACGCGCTTCTGGATTATTGCCGAACGACCATGGCCCACCGCGCGACCGAGCAGTTTCGTGTTTTCTACCTGGATCGCAAAAACACCCTGATTGCTGATGAACAGCAAGCCGAAGGCACGGTGGACCATGTGCCGGTCTACCCGCGCGAGATCGTCAAACGCGCGCTGCTCCTGAACGCCAGTGCGCTGATCATGGTGCACAACCATCCCTCGGGCGATCCGACCCCGTCGAAGGCCGATATTGACATGACACGCCAGGTGGTCGCCGCTGCGGATGCGTTGGGCATCGTACTTCATGACCACGTGATCATCGGTAAATCACATGAGGTCAGCTTTCGGGCAGATGGCTACCTGTAGCCACAAGGACCCATTTTTTCGCAGAAAAAATGCCGCCAACGTTGGCGGAAAATTTTTTGAAAAAATTTTGGGCGCTACGTGAAGGTCAGCGCACCCATACTTCCACCCGGCGATTGACGTGACGCCCCCAAGAGGTCTCGTCACAGGCCATTGGCATTGCTTCACCAAAGGCGGCGGCCTCTAAGGACACGCGTGACAAGTCATCGGTTTCCGCTGTCTCCGCCACAGCTTGGCGCACCGCCTCCGCCCGGCGTTTGGACAGACGCAAATTGACCTCAGCCGATCCTTCGCTGTCGGAAAACCCCACGAACACCAGGCGGCGTTCATCATAAAGCCCGGCCTCCAGCATGCCGGCCAGTTGTTGCACGTTGAACCGCGATTGCGCATCCAGTTGGATCGATCCCTGTTCGAACCGGAACGTCGTGCTGAGCCGGTTAAGAGGCGTCAAGAACGACACCATGCGCTGAAGATCTTCCAGTGCCGTCTCTTCCCCCGCCTGGGCAATCGCATTGGCGAAGCGGTTGCCCTGTTGGTAGACCGGGATTTCCTCCGGTGCCTGATCCACAAAGCCCGCGCGTCGGATCACCAATTGTGCCGACGGATCGCGCAGGTAAGACAGGAACTCCCGCACCAACTTCGGAAACCGCCGCGCCGGGATGTATAAGAACATAGGCGAGGTCATCGGGTAATCCTCGGTCTTCACCCCGCGCCGATTGGCGCGCAGGGTGAAGCCACACTCGCCCGCAATCCCCAACTCCCAGGCATTGCCCGTCTCCGACCGGCTGGTCACCCCGACGGCAAAAGGATCCGCCGCCACGGCACGGGCCAGATCTGGCCCGCCCGGATGCCGGACCGCGCCCTCAACCAATTCAACGCCCGCGGGTTCCAACAGCAGGTCCTGCATCGCCTGACCCAAGCCGGAGGACGGTTCGTGCACATGCACCGACACCGGCGCATCTGGCCCGCCAAGCAAGGACCAATTGTCAATCTCGCCCGACAAAAGCTGCGACAATTGGGGCACCGTCAACTGCGTGATGGGGTTGGATGGCGCGACCACCGGCACGAGGGCATCCAGCGCTACAACCCGGCTTCCGTTGCGGCCTGTCAAATCGCCAAGACCGACCTCCTCGGCGCGCAGGCGTTCTTCCTCCCGCACTTCGCGCAGGGACATGACCATATCTGCATTGTCCACCAACAGATCGCCAAAGGCCTCATCAGCATTCGTCAGGCGAAACGTGAACGCGCCCACATCGCGTTCGGTTTCACGATCCGACATGCGGTAGACGGTCTCAAGATCGCTGACCTCTTCCCGGCGCAGGGCGTAATCATTGCGGATGGCAAAAGCCTCCAGAAGCGCAGGCATCAGAACGCGGCCCACGGTGGGCGCGCCTGAAAATGTTACCTTGGCGACAAACGCTTCCAGATCCGGGCAGCCCGGCCCTTCGCACAGCACGCCAGATCCATCGACGGTCAGTTCGCCATAGATCGTATCGACGCGGTAGAACTCCCCGTCGAACCCCAAAAGGTTGCCGGAAATTTCCACATTTCCATCGCGGGATGTCAGCGTGACATCCTGCGCCACAGCGCCTGTCGCTGTGCCCAAAAGAAAAAGTGCGGCGATAACCGCCGCACGAAATCTTGTCATGGGTGACCCCCTGCTCGCAGCGTTTAGTTGCGCGCAATATTCAGGTCATCGAACATATTATTCAACACCAGAAAGTCACCAATCGCATCGCAATCCGGCATGGCGAGGGTCAACTCCCGAACCTTCATGGGCGTGTCACCCGATTTCTGAATCACCTGAGCTTCCAGATCGCGGCCGCAATTGGCTTCTGTCACCACCGCCTCAAGGCTCAGCTCTACGTTGCCTTCGCGCAGGGCCATGCCCGTGGGGAAAGTGTAGACCTCAACCATATGGGTGCTCAGCGGGCTGGGTTCGCCAAGGCGCATCATGAACCCGCCTTCGCCTTTCGCGGCATTGGCCATTTCACCCATGGCGCCGGACCAGATATGGCCAGGCCCTTCATAGGTGGCGCCGTATTCCAGCGCGTGAACCTGCAGCCCGTCATAGGCGGACCACTGCACGATGGCGCGGTCGTAATCGACAACCGATGTCACTTCGGCATTGGCCACAACCGTGTCGCCGCCGGGGAACGTGACCATGTAGACGGCTTTTTCTGTCAGCGCGGGCAAAATGACAGAGGCAAGGCCTTCGCCATCCGTCATGCCCGACACCATCATGCCGTTGTGGTGCACAGTGAAGCCGGAATTGACGTGGCAATTGGTATCAACCAGCAATTCCACCATCGCCCCGGCAGAGGTCAGCGCCACCACCTTGGTTTCGCATTCAAACGCGGGGGTCGGCTCTTCCCGCGGCAGGGAAGGGTTGAGCGGAATATCATCAAGCGCCGCGACCTGAACAGGCTCTTCCGGCAGAGCCTCGGGCTGAGGCGCGAAGGCAGGCGGTGCGGGCGCATTGACCACCACATTTTCAACCTTCATTTCTGTGTTCGTAGGTGCAGGTGCGCTGGGCGCGGCCTCTGCGTTCTTTTCAAGGCCGGGCTCTTCCTCCGCAGGCAGGGCCAGGGCGGCCTCAGCTGTGTCAAGCGTCGGGGTTTCGGCCAAACCAATCTGATCATCAATCGCATCCGTGACCGTTTCTTGATTGGCAGCTTCTGCGATGGAGGCCACCTGCACACCACGCGCGGCACGCTCATCCGGGCTTTGCATGATGTATTGCATCATGAACCCCGCGGCCAAGGCTGTGACCAGGGTTCCAACGATAGTCAAAATGCGACGCGCGCTTATCATAGCACTCTCCAAAACCTACCTCGTTGGCGGTTTTAGCCGCGAAAAGTGGCCCATATGAGGCAGAGCTATGGAGTGTTTAAGGACGAAACGCGGTTACGCGACGCGCCCGTGACAGTGCTTGAACTTCTTACCAGATCCACAGGGGCAAGGCGCGTTGCGGCCTGGATTGCCCATGTTTGCGACATCCTGATCGCCATCCGCAGTTTCCAGGTTGGCGTTCTGCGCCGCTTCGGCCGCGCGGGCAAGCGCCGCGCGCTGCGCATCCATTTCCGCCTTCAACGCCTGCTGTTCTTCTTCCGTCATGGGCCGGATCTGACACAGTTTTTGTGTCACATCCTGGCGCAGGCTATCCAGCATGGTTTCGAACAGCTGAAACGCCTCATTCTTGTATTCATTCAGCGGATCGCGCTGCGCATAGCCGCGGAACCCGACGACAGAGCGCAGGTGTTCCAGCTTCAGCAGATGTTCGCGCCACTTGGCGTCAATCGTCTGCAACAAAAGCTGCTTTTCGATGGAGCGCATTGCCTCCGGGCCCAGCGCCTCTGTCTTGTCGGCCATGAACTCATCAAGCGCTTTTTCGATGCGGTCGGCGACGTCTTCGTCATCGACGCCCTCTTCATCGCACCATTCGTCGACGGGAAGATCCATGTTCAGCTGTTCGGCCACGGCTTGTTTCAGGCCCGCGCCATCCCACTGATCGGCATAGGTGTTAGGTGGAAGATATGTGTCGATCAGGTCATCCACGACTTCACCGCGCATGTCCGAGATCACCTCTGACAAGTCTTCCGTACTCATGATGTCGAGGCGCTGTTTGAAGATCACCTTGCGCTGTTCGTTCATCACATCGTCGAACTTCAAAAGCTGCTTGCGGATGTCGAAGTTGCGCCCTTCGACCTTCGATTGCGCACGTTCCAGCGATTTGTTCACCCACGGGTGGATGATCGCCTCACCTTCCTTCATGCCAAGACCGGACAGCACCTTTTCAAGCCGTTCCGATCCAAAAATACGCATCAGATCATCTTCGAGGCTGAGGAAAAACGCGGACCGCCCCGGATCGCCCTGACGGCCAGAACGCCCGCGCAGCTGATTGTCGATGCGGCGGCTTTCATGGCGTTCTGTTGCCAGAACAAACAGACCGCCCGCGTCTTTGACAGCCTGTTCATCGGTCACATGCGCCTCTTCAATGCGGGCGCGGATCGCTTCAGGGTCGCCATCGGGATCGGCGGCAATCGCTTCCATGATCTTGAATTCGACATTGCCGCCCAGCTTAATATCCGTGCCACGGCCGGCCATGTTGGTGGCAATCGTCACCGCGCCCAGCTTGCCCGCATCGGCCACGATCTGAGCCTCTTGCTCATGCTGGCGCGCGTTCAGGACGTTGTGCTTGATCCCGGCTTGGGTCAGCAGCTGGCTCAACAATTCTGACTTTTCAATCGACGTGGTGCCGACCAGAACAGGCTGCTGCTTTTCATGGGCCTTTTGGATCGACTCCACGATGGCCTTGTATTTGTCCTGCGTGGTTTTGTAGATCGCGTCGTCTTTGTCGACGCGGGCGACGGGCAGGTTGGTGGGCACTTCCACCACGCCAAGGCCGTAGATTTCCGCGAATTCTTCCGCCTCGGTCGAGGCCGTGCCGGTCATCCCGCCCAGCTTGTCATAAAGACGGAAGTAATTCTGGAACGTCACCTGCGCCAGCGTCACGTTCTCGGGTTTAATATCCACGCTTTCCTTGGCCTCAATCGCCTGATGCAAACCGTCAGACAGGCGCCGTCCGGACATCATGCGGCCTGTGAATTCGTCGATCAGAACGACCTCACCATTGCGCACGATGTAGTCGCGATCTTTGAGGAACATGATATGGGCGCGCAGGCCCTGGTTCACGTGGTGAACAATGGTCGTGCTTTCGGGATCATAAAGCGATTGGCCTTCGGGCAGCAGTTCCCGTTCATGCAGGATCTGTTCCAGAAATTCATTGCCCTCATCGGTGAAGGTCGCTGTTTTTTGCTTTTCATCGAGGGTGTAGTGCTCTTCCGACAGCTCCGGAATGATCTTGTCGATAGTCACATAAAGCTCACTGCGGTCCTCGGACGGGCCAGAGATAATGAGCGGCGTCCGTGCCTCATCAATCAGGATCGAATCCACCTCATCGACAATCGCGAAGAAATGCCCGCGCTGGTACATCTGCTCAATCGACGGCTTCATGTTGTCACGCAGATAATCAAAGCCCAGCTCATTGTTCGTGGCGTAGGTGATATCGGCTTGGTACGCGGCGCGCTTGTCGTTTTCATTCTGGTTCGGCACCACAACACCCACGGTCAGGCCCAGCGCGGTGTGCACCTTGCCCATCCATTCGGCATCGCGGGTGGCGAGATAATCGTTGACCGTCACGATATGCACGTTGCCGCCCGTCAGCGCGTTCAGATAGGCGGGGAAGGTGGACACAAGGGTTTTGCCCTCACCTGTCTTCATCTCTGCAATGTTGCCCTGATGTAGGAAAATCCCGCCCATCAATTGTACGTCAAATGCGCGCAGGCCCAGCGCGCGGCGCGCGGCCTCTCTGCAGTTGGCGAAGGCTTCGGGCAGGATCGCGTCGAGGCTTTCACCCTCGGCAATGCGGGCTTTGAATTCCGCGGTCTTTTCGATCAGGCCCTCATCGGTCAGCTTTTCAAACTCAGGCTCCAACGCGTTGATCTGGTCCACCAGAGGGCGTGTCGCCTTCACCTTGCGGTCATTTTGGGTGCCGAAGATTTTCTTCGTAACCGTCTTCAAACCCAGCATGTGCTCTGCACTCCGATCATTCGCGTTTTCTTGAAAGGCTATTGCTTGCTCAGCCTGTCTTGCGACCCTAGAACGGGGGCAAGACGGCGGGCCCGCCTTTTATTATAAGGCGATGTAAGGGTCCGCCAGATAACTGTCAACGCTAGGTGGGTGCGGGCTTACGGCACTGTGACCTACCACCCCGATCCAGAAAGGATTGACCATGACGTTCAAGATGAAAAGCCGCCTGATGGGTGCAACCGCAGCGATTGTATTGTCGGCCACCATGGGCCTTGCACAGGATGGCGATGGCCCCACCGCCGATCAGGTGCTGGCGACGGTGAATGGCGTGGAGATCACGCTGGGCCATGTCATCGCAACGCGGGCTAACCTGCCGCCGGAATATGGGCAACTGCCCCCCGCGTTGCTGTTCCAGGGCATTCTGGATCAACTGGTGCAGCAAACCCTGCTGGGCCAATCCTTTGAAGGCGAGCTTTCGTCGCGATCCATAATCACTCTTGAGAACGAAGAACGCGCCATCAACGCGGGGGAGGCCATTTCCGCCTTTCTGGCGCGCGATGTGGATGAAGCCACCCTGCGCGCCGCCTATGACGAACAATACCCAGAGGTGGAGGATGAACTGGAATACCGCGCCTCTCACATTCTGGTGGAAACGGAGGATGAGGCCAAAGACCTGATTTCTGAGTTGGAAGGCGGGGCCGTATTCTCTGCGCTGGCGCAGGAACGATCCACCGGGCCATCGGCCTCTGTCGGTGGGGATTTGGGATGGTTTGGCGATGGCGACATGGTCGCGCCGTTCTTTGAGGCTGTTGTCGCGCTGGAACCCGGCGATGTGTCTCCGCCCGTGAAGACGGATTTCGGCTGGCACGTGATCACCCTGGCGGAGACCCGCGCAGTGGAACGCCCGGCCTTTGAAGATGTGCGCGATGCGCTTGTGGACGGGTTGCAGCAAAGCAAGCTGGAAGCCCATATCGAAGAGTTGTCCCAAGGCGCAGAGATTGACCGCCCCGACACGTCAGATATCGATCCTTCGGTGATCACCCAGTACGATCTTCTGGAGGACTGATCATGGCCGCCAAGCCCCCCAGGTCACCCCTCGCGCCTGAGGCATTCCCGGATCTGCCCGTCATTGACGGCGTGGAATTCGCCAGTGCCGAAGCCGGCGTGCGCTACACGGGCCGCCAGGATGTGATGCTGGCCAAGCTGGCCCCGGGCACGACGGTGGCGGGGGTGTTCACGCAATCCTCCACCCGGTCGGCGGCGGTTCTGGACTGTGAAGAGAAGATCAAGTTCACCTCTGACGCGGGCGCGGCGATCATCGTGAATTCCGGCAATGCCAACGCCTTCACCGGCAAGGATGGGCGGGTGTCGGTCAAGGCCGTGACAAATGCGGTGGCGAAGGCGGTGGACGTGCCTGAAGCGCGGGTATTTTCATCCTCCACCGGGGTGATTGGCGAAAAGCTGCCCCACGAACGGATTGAGGCAAAGCTGCAAGAGCTTTCCGAGAACCTGACTGGCAGTGGCATTGCCCACGCAGCAGAGGCGATCATGACCACAGACACCTTCGCCAAGGGCGCGGGCACCACGGCCATGGTCGAAGGCCAAAAAGTGCGCATTGCGGGCATCGCCAAGGGATCGGGCATGATCGCACCCGACATGGCGACGATGCTGGTGTACATCTTCACCGACGCAGCGCTGGAAAAACCTGTGCTTCAATCCATGGTGTCAGCGCTCAACCAGACCACGTTCAATTGCATTACGGTGGACAGCGACACATCCACCTCCGACACGCTGCTTGTTGCTGCCACTGGGGCATCGGGCGTGCGCGTGGATGAAAACAACATTGGTTTCATGGAAGGGCTGCGCCGCGTGATGACCGATCTCGCTCATCAGGTCGTGCGCGACGGAGAGGGGGCCACGAAATTCGTGACCATCGCTGTCACCGGTGCATCCAGCGACCGCGACGCGCGCACTCATGCCATGGCCATCGCGAACTCCCCGCTGGTGAAAACCGCCATTGCGGGGGAGGATCCAAATTGGGGCCGCATCGTCATGGCTATCGGCAAATCCGGCGCACCAGCCGATCGCGATATGATCGCCATTTCCTTTGGCCCCATTCTGGTGGCGAAGGACGGCTGGGTGAATCCTGGCTACAAGGAAGAAGATGCGGCGAAATATATGAAGAATGAGGTGATCGACATCACCGTTGATCTTGGCCTGGGTGGCGGACGCGCGGTGGTGTGGACCTGCGATCTGACCCACGGCTACATCTCCATCAACGCCGATTACAGATCGTGAAGACGGTTCTTGTTTCTGCCGTCGCCCTGATTGACGTGGACGGGCGTATCCTTCTGGCGCAGCGGCCTGAGGGGAAATCCATGGCCGGATTGTGGGAGTTTCCGGGCGGCAAGGTGGAGGCCGGCGAAACGCCCGAAGTCGCCCTGATTCGCGAATTAGACGAGGAGTTGGGCATCAATACATGGGAAAGTTGCCTCGCACCCCTGACATTTGCCAGTCACAGCTACGATGATTTTCACCTCTTGATGCCGCTTTTCGCCTGCCGAAAATGGGAAGGAAATCCGATAAGTCGTGAAGGACAAACACTAAAATGGGTCCGCGCGAATCAGCTGCGGGACTACCCCATGCCAGCAGCCGACATCCCTTTGATCCCTATTTTGCGGGATTGGTTGTAATTTGCGAAAAAATTAACCCAATTTGAGTAAATTGCACTAAATATAGAAACATCATGTTTTTGGGGGATTAAGCATGTTGAGAACCATCACTCTTGGTACGGCCGTCATGGTGCAGGGCATTTTTGTCAAAGCCCTTCCCAACGGGAGGATTCAGGTCCGTGTGGGCGACCAGACCTATTCTGGCGTTCCCGTCTGACACGACGACCAATCTGAAAAAGAAGAGGCGCCCGGTGGCGCCTCTTTTTCTTTTTTGTGATCTCCGCTGGATAATCAGTCGAGGTTACGTTCCACCTCTTCGCGCTCGAAGATTTCAATGACATCGCCTTCGCGGATGTCTTCGTAATTCTCAAACGCCATCCCGCATTCCTGACCGGATTGCACCTCTGGCACCTCATCCTTGAAACGCTTGAGCGTCTTCAGCGTGCCTTCGTGGATCACCACGTCATCGCGCAGCAAACGCACCCCGGCAGACCGCCGCGCAACGCCTTCGGTGACAAGACAACCCGCCACCTTGCCCACGCCGGAAACCTTGAAGACCTCCTTGATGGACGCGTAACCGATGAAGTTCTCGCGAATTTCCGCACCCAGCAGACCAGAGGCCGCCGCCTTCACATCATCGACCAGATCATAGATCACGCTGTAATAGCGGATCTCAATCCCCTTCTGGTTGGCGGAATTCCGTGCAGGCGCATTGGCACGCACGTTAAAGCCAATCACAGGCGCGCCAGAGGCTTCGGCCAGTCCAATATCGCTTTCGGTGATGGCGCCCACACCGTGGTGCAGCACACGCACGCGCACCTCATCATTGCCGATTTTTTCCATCGCTTGAACGATCGCCTCAGCAGAGCCCTGCACGTCGGCCTTCACCACCACGGGCAGTTCAGAGACATTTTCATTCTCTTTTGCCTGCGCCAGCAACTGTTCCAGCGTGGCACCCGCACCCACGGCGGCGCGCTTTTCTTTCGCGACACCTTCGCGGTATTCGGCAATCTCACGGGCCTGCGCTTCGGTGTCGACCACGTTCAACACGTCACCCGCTTCTGGCGTACCGTTGAGGCCAAGCACCTCCACCGGAACCGATGGCCCGGCTTCCTGCACCCGGTCCCCCCGGTCGTTGATCAGCGCACGGACCTTACCGTACTGTTCGCCCACGACGAAGATATCGCCCTGCCGCAGCGTGCCGCGTTGCACCAGAACGGTGGCAACAGGGCCGCGACCCACATCAAGCTGCGCCTCAATCACCGCACCTTCTGCGGCGCGATCAGGGTTTGCTTTCAGTTCCAGAATTTCCGCCTGCAGCGCGATGGCTTCCAGCAGTTCATCCAGACCTTGGCGGGTGATGGCAGAGACTTCAACATCCTGCACCTCACCTGACATCGCCTCCACGATCACCTCGTGCTGCAAAAGCTCTGTGCGCACCTTGTTCGGGTCCGCCTCTGGCTTGTCGCACTTGTTGATTGCAACGATCATCGGCACTTCGGCGGCCTTGGCGTGATTGATGGCCTCAATCGTCTGCGGCATGACGGAATCGTCCGCCGCGACAACGAGTACAACAATATCAGTGACCTGCGCACCCCGCGCCCGCATCGACGTAAACGCCGCGTGGCCAGGTGTGTCGAGGAAGGACAAAATCGCACCGCTGTCGGTTTTCACCTGATAGGCACCGATATGCTGCGTGATGCCGCCAGCCTCACCATCCACGACCTTCGCATTCCGGATCGCATCCAGAACAGAAGTTTTACCGTGGTCAACATGACCCATCACCGTGATGACCGGCGGACGACCCATCAGATCATCTTCGCTGTCTTCCACCGCATCGATCACATCTTCCACGTCAGCGTCCGACACACGAGTGACCTTGTGACCAAATTCTTCAATGATCAGTTCGGCAGTGTCCGCATCAATCGATTGGTTCTGCGTCGCCATCACACCGTTGTTCATCAGCGATTTGACCACGTCACCCACGCGTTCAGCCATCCGGTTGGCAAGCTCTGCCACCGTGATCACCTCAGGCAGCTGCACGTCGCGGACCACCTTTTCGCGGTCCTGCGTGCCGCCCATCGCCTTTTGACGCGCGCGTTCCTGTTTGCGCTTCATCGCGGCCAGCGATTTCTGACGCCCGCCTTCGCCACCAGACAGTGCCTGATTGAGTGTCAGTTTACCCGACCGACGACCATCATCACGGCCCTTGCTGCGACCTTTCTTCTGGTCGCGCTGATCCGCTTCCTGACGACGCGGCGCTTGTTGTTTCTGCGCCGGGCGCGCGGCTGCCCCCTCTTCCGGCGGGGGCGGTGCCGCAGCGGCAGCAGCAGCACGGCGCGCAGCTTCTTCCTCTTCGCGGCGCGCGCGCTCTTTTTCTTCTTCCTTGGCGCGGGCTTTTTCTTCGGCCTCACGTTGTTCACGTTCTTTGGTTTCCGCCTCTTCGCGGCGGCGCTTGCGGTCTTCCTCGCGGGCCTTTTCTTCGGCCTCACGGGCGGCAGCATCCTCTGCCTCACGGGCCTTGGCCGCTTGCAACGCCTTAAGACGGCGCTCCATCTCCGCATCCGTGATCCCGGCGGGGCGCTTGGATGCATCCCCACCTGCGGGGGTCGAGGACCCACCCGGTTTGCCCGTTGCGCCGGGCTTCGGCTTCACGATCCGCTTACGCTTGGTTTCCACCACGACATTCTTGGTGCGCCCGTGACTGAAGCTTTGCTTCACATTCCCGGGGCGGGATCCGCCGCCACGCACACCCAGAGGTTTTTTGCCGTTGTCGTCACTCATCTGGTTTTCTTCCCTTTCCCGTGGTCGCCTTCGACCACTGAGACGCGCAGGCCTTTCAGCCTTGCCGCCTCCTCTACAACACGTTGCGACAAACCTCCATCCCCCAGTGCGGCATGGATCGCCGTTTGTCGCCCAAAGGCTTTGCCCAGCTCCTCGGCTGTTAACCAACCGATGTAGTTGCCGCCATAAGGCGTGCTGAGCTTTGATTTTCCCCGTTCAGAGCCATCGCTGGCCTGAATTAGAACCCGCGCTGTTTCTTTCAGCAGCCAGTCCTTTACCTTTTCATAACCGGTCACAGCACGCCCGCCTTTGCGCGCGAGGCTGATAAGGTCGACCACGCGCCGCGCGAGCATGGGTTCCAAACCCTCTACAAGCCCTTCCGGCACCGTCACCTTGGTCTTCGCAGCCCGGGCAAAAAGCCCCTTTGTGGCGGCCTTGTTCAGCGCGTCCGGATCGGCCTTCACATATATCCCGCGCCCCGGCAACTTTTCCGCCAAGTCAGGATAGATCTGCCCATCAGGCCCGACGACAAACCGAATGAGCGACGCCTTCGGAAGCACATCGCCTGAGGCGATGCACTTGCGTTCCGGACCATTTGTGCGGTCCTTGGGTTGCCCACCGCGACCCATGTCAGCGCCTCACGAGGCCTGACGCATCAGGCCTCGGCCCCTTCTTCGGATGTTTCTTCTGCTTCGCCGCCTTCGCCTTCTTCTTCGGCAGCAATCAGATCATCAGGGTCAACCCAGCCCAGCATCACGCGGGCGGTCATGACCATATCCTGGGCTTCATCCAGCGACACATCAAAGGGTTCCAGCAAGCCGTCATCCTTGATGCGTTCCCCATCCACGGTGGTCCAGCCACCGGCCAGTTCCCAATCCGCGCAGGTGGCGAAATCTTCGAGCGTCTTCACGCCATCTTCCGCCAACGCCTTCACCATTTGGGGTGTCAGGCCTTCGAAATCAATGAGGCTGTCTTCGGCACCCAATTCGCGCGCCTTCTCCAACGCTTCTTTCGCCTGCGCATCGAGGATGTCGCGGGCACGGGCCTGAAGCTCATTAGCCGTGTCTTCGTCCACGCCGTCGATGACGAGCAGTTCATCGACTTCAACGTAAGCGACTTCATCGAGGTTGGTGAAACCTTCGGAGACCAGCAACTGGGCGAAGAATTCATCCAGATCGAGCGTCGTCATGAAGAGGTTCGTGCGCTCTTCAAATTCCTTCTGACGGCGTTCGCTGTCTTCGGCCTCAGTCATGATGTCGATGTCGAGGTTCGTCAGCTGGCTCGCCAACCGCACGTTCTGACCACGACGACCAATGGCAAGGGACAGCTGCTCTTCGGGCACCACAACCTCAATCCGCTCGGCCTCTTCATCCAGAACCACTTTGCTGACTTCGGCAGGCTGCAACGCGTTCACAAGGAAGGTCGGCTGATCTTCGTTCCACGGGATGATGTCGATCTTTTCGCCCTGAAGTTCGTTCACAACCGCCTGCACGCGGGAACCGCGCATACCAACGCAAGCCCCCACGGGGTCGATGGAGTTGTCATAGGAAATCACGGCGATCTTCGCGCGGGATCCCGGATCACGGGCCACCGCCTTTATCTCAATGATGCCATCGTAGATCTCCGGCACTTCCATCTTGAAGAGTTCCGCCATGAATTCCGGCGCGGTCCGGCTCAGGAAAATCTGCGGCCCCCGCGTTTCGCGGCGCACATCCTTTATGTAGCAACGGATCCGATCGCCATTGCGATAGCTTTCGCGCCCGATTTTTTCATTGCGGCGCAGCACGCCTTCGCCCCGGCCAATATCAACGATGACATTTCCGTATTCCTCGCGCTTCACCACACCGTTGATGATGGTGCCTGCGCGATCCTGGAATTCTTCGAACTGACGATCCCGCTCGGCTTCGCGCACCTTCTGCAGGATCACCTGCTTGGCGCTTTGCGCGGCGATCCGGCCCATATCGACGGGCGGCACTTCCTCAACGAACGTGTCACCGATCTTGGGATCTTCCAGATACTGCTTGGCCTGCTCCACGGTGAATTCGGCCTGGTAATTTTCCAGCTCCTCATCTTCCACCACAGTGCGGACGCGGGTAAATGTGGCGCGACCGGTCTTGCGGTCGATGCTCACGCGGATGTCCATCTCTGCGCCGTAGCGGCTCTTGGCGGCGCGGGCGAGGCTTTCTTCCATCGCTTCCACCACGAGGCCGGGATCAATCATCTTCTCCCGCGCGACCGCCTCGGCGGTTTGCAAAAGCTCAAGCTGGTTGGCAGATGTAATGGCCATTAGCCGTCCTCCTCAGACGTATCAGTCTTTATTTGGTCTAAATCTTCATCGCTGATCAGACCCGCATCCTTGCGCGCCTTCAGCATGTCCTTGATCAACTCATCGGTCAGGATCAGCTTGGCCTCAGCCAGCCAATCAAACTGCAACCCGATGGTGCCTTCCTCGACGTTGATGAGCACTTCTTCACCCTCAACGCCCGCAAGCACGCCCTTGAACCGCTTGCGCCCGGCGACCAGTTCTTCGGTCTCCAGCTTGGCGTCATAGCCTTCGTATTCTTCAAAATGCTTGAGCCGCGTCAGAGGCCGGTCAATCCCCGGGCTCGACACTTCCAGTGCATAGGCATCGGTAATCGGGTCTTCCACATCGAGGACGGCACTCACGGCAGTGGAGATATCCGCACATTCATCCACCTCAATCCCACCATCGGGACGTTCGGCCATGATCTGCAACGTCTTGGATTTCCCACCCATCAACCGCACGCGCACCAGTTCAAACCCCATGTCCTCAATGACGGGGGAGATGATCTCAGCCATACGCCGATCCATAGCGGATTTTGCGATCAATGCGTTCATGGTGTCCTAGAACAAAAAAACGGGCCCGCGGCCCGTATCGTGTTTCCGGTGGGCGCTCGGTTTGGACCCCAGCGCGCCGCTGTTGAGAAGGATATACGGAAGGCGGGGTGAGTCTGCAAGGGGTGAGTTACGCCCGCCCCAACCGATCCATAACCTTGACCAATTCCGCGCTGATCCCCGGCTCAGAGAGAGCATGCCCGGCCAGCGGGATCATCTTCAGATCCGACTTCTCCCACATATCCGCCAACCGGTAAGCGGCATTCGGCGGGCAGATCATGTCGTATCGGCCTTGCACAATTGTGCCAGGGATGTGTGCGATCTTGGGGATGTCGCGGTAGATCTGGCCATCTTCCTCCAGAAAACCGCCATTTATGAAATAATGGTTCTCCAGCCTCGAAAAGGCGCGGGCGTAGTCGGCGGGGCTGTCGCCGCCGCGGCCGTTGGACCCCACGGTGGCCAGCGCGTTTTCCCAGGCGGCCCAGGCTTTGCCAAAGCGGGCCTCTTGCACACGGTCGCCTGAAAAGAGACGCCGGTGATAGGCGTGGATCAGATCGTCGCGCTCATCCTCGGGGATCGGCTCCACGAAGGCTGCCCAGGTTTCGGGCCAGAACCGCCCGGCCCCTCCGCCATAGAACCAATCGAGCTCCGCCTTGGTCATGGTGAACACACCACGCAGGATCAGGTGGATCGGGCGATCAGGATGGGTCTGCGCGTAAAGCAACGCAAGCGTCGCGCCCCAGCTTCCGCCGAAGACGTGCCACTTTTGAATGTTAAGCGTTTCGCGGATCAGCTCAATATCAGCAATCAGATGCCAGGTGGTGTTGGCCTCCACGCTGGCATGAGGTTTGGACCGACCGCACCCGCGTTGATCAAACAGGATGATCCGGTAGGTCGCAGGATCGAAATACCGCCGCATCGCCGGGCTGCACCCACCCCCCGGACCGCCATGGAGCACGATTACCGGCACACCTTCGGGATTGCCGGATTGTTCCATGTAGACCTTATGACCATCGCCCACGTCCAACATCCGCCGGTCGAAAGGTTCAATCGGCGGGTAGAGATATTGCACTGCGCTTTTTTGGCCTGAATATCTGTCCATAACCGGCCTATATAGGTCACTGAACCCACATGATCACATGGAAAGCAGAATGCAAGCGGATCAGACCACGATTGACCCTGAAGAGATCGCTAAATTTGAGGCGATTGCAGCCGAATGGTGGGACCCGCAAGGGAAATTCAAACCGCTGCACATGATGAACCCGTGCCGGTTGGACTACATCACGTCCCAGATTGCAGCGGAATTTGACCGTGATCTGGACAGTGCCGCGCCGTTTGCCGGCTTGCGCATTCTGGACATTGGCTGCGGTGGTGGGCTGCTGAGCGAACCCATGGCGCGGCTGGGCGCGGATGTGGTGGGCGCGGATGCGGGGGAGGGCAATATCCCGGTGGCACAGGTGCATGCGGCACAATCGGGCCTGACGATTGATTACCGCAACACCACCGCCGAAGCGCTGGCAGAGGCAGGTGAGGCGTTCGATGTCATCCTGAACATGGAAGTGATCGAACATGTGGCAGACCCGTTGGCATTCCTGACCGCTTGTGCGCGACTTTTGAAATCCGGTGGGCTGCACCTGTGTTCGACGTTGAACCGCACCTCAAAAAGCTATGCAGCCGTGATCGTGGGGGCGGAATACGTCATGAACTGGCTGCCCAAGGGCACGCATGACTGGTCCAAGTTCATCACGCCGGATGAGCTCTATGATTTGCTGGGCCAGGCCGGTCTGGAACCGGTCGACAAGAAAGGCATGGTGTTCAATCCGATCCGCTGGGATTGGGCTCTGTCAAACAGTGAGTTTCAGGTGAACTACATCACGGCCAGTGTGAAACCATGATCTAGCGCGCGGCTTACGACCCGCGCAAAAGCCGCATGAGGCGCCGTAACGGGGCGGTCACGCGCCACGAATTGCTGTGCTTTATGTCGACGTAATTGCGTTGTGCCTGCGCGCGGGCAGACCGTTCTGCATTGATGGCGTCTTGCAAGCTTTTCACGCGCTGCTCTGCCTCCGCCCGAAAACTGTCCAAGTTTGCCCGCGCTTCGGCCAGCGCCCGGTCTGATTGGGTACTGGCGGCCCGGGCTTCGCTCAGCGCATTGTTGAGCGCCTGCATATCTGACCGCAGGGAAGCCGCGGCTTCCTCCGCCGATGCGGCGCGGTTGCGTTCGGCCACCAATGACGTCTTTATTGATGCCGCCTGCGCCTGTTCTGAGGCCAGATCCCTTTCAAGGTCCGCGCGCTTTTGATCCGCGTCGTCAATCGCCGCCTGCATGGCGGCCTGCGTTGTTTGCAGGGCTTTTGCTTCCGCGCTGGCTGTGTGCAGCGCGATGCGCATCTGCTCCAATTCATCCTGCAAACCTGGCTGCAGCCGATCAGGATCAGATAGGGCGTCGCGCAACGTCTGATTGGCGTCCAGTAAGCGCATCAGGAAGGGCGAAGCAGATCGAAGACTTTCGCCGATCTGGTCCAGCGTCTTGTGGTCGTCTGTGTTTTCCCCGCCTTTGGCCCACCGGTCAAAAACATCAAGAACGGCCCCGACCCAGCCCGACAAGGCCGGATCGTTGATCAACACATCCGGCGCGGTTTGAAAATGGCGCAAATCGCGGGTCAGGAAACCATCCACCGCATCATCATCCATCTGATCCAAAGTCAGACCAAACGCGCCTTCCATTTTTGAAACCTCTTGACCCCAATCCTGCAACAGACCGTCATAATCCACGAAGTGTCGCGGGGTGCCGCGCGTGAAGGCCTCTGCATCCAGAATATGGCGAAGCCACAAAAGAAGGGCTTCTTCTTCCGGCATGTTGTGGTGCCGGTTCAAAGATGCCGCCACATCCAAGGGGTTGCGGTGGATATGAAGAATGAGCGGCTCAATCTCCAACATGTCCAGCGCATCGCGCCAGAACGGGAAAAGCCGACAGATACGGGGATCCTTCAGAACAAACAGAGGGGCGTCTTCGAATTCATCGCGCAGCACGTCAACGGCGCGGGCGCGGAACGTCTCCGCTGCGTCCGAGGCAAACCAATTTTCCGGAATAGGTCGCCAATCTGCCCATGAGCTGCCCAGCTGATCCAGCATGGCATTGTGCAGCTCATAAACTTCAGAGGATTCAAAAAACCCGCGCTCGTTGGCGGCGCTGGCAGGCATCAACGTGGCAGGCGGGGTGCATCCCAAACGGGCCAAAACACCGGACAAAGCGGATGTCCCGGATCGGTGCATGCCCAACACGACGATGGCCTGTCTTTTTGCCACGGGTCTTATGTCTTCCTGAAATGCCACGAACCTTTGTACACCACATACGCCAAGAAACACGAAACTTATCGTTCAGCCCTTTCTAAATCAAGGCGGCTTGCATCTCAAAAAACAAATACTTAACAATCACTTGGTAGGAGGTCAGACACCTAACGACTTTAGCGGTAGACCCAAGTTTGACAATCTACTAACCATGGCCACGAAATTTGCGACGGCCCCGTCCGGTTGGAATTTCCCAACACGACGTCAGAAGAAAGAGTTGCCATGTCACGTGCAGTGAAAAAAGCGGTCATTCTGGCAGGGGGCCTTGGCACCAGATTATCCGAAGAAACATCCCTGCGGCCCAAACCCATGGTGGAGATTGGCGGGCGGCCGATCCTTTGGCACGTGATGAAGATCTATGCACATCACGGGGTGAATGAATTCATCATCTGCCTGGGGTACAAAGGCTATGTGATTAAGGAGTTTTTCCTTAATTACTTCCTGCATACCTCCGACATCACCGTTGATCTGGAATCGGGCGAAACGACGGTGCATCAGAAACGCGCGGCACCCTGGAAAGTGACCATGGCAGATACCGGCGACAGCACGCTCACAGGTGGCCGGATCAAGGCCATCCGCGATTTCGTTGGCGATGAACATTTTTGCATGACCTATGGTGACGGGGTCAGCGATATCAACATCCGCGGGCTACTGGATTACCACGAAAGCCATGATCGGGAAGCAACCGTCACCATCGTGCGCCCGACGGGCCGGTTTGGTATGACCGAACTGACCGGCGCAGATGATGTGACGGGGTTCCGCGAAAAGGCCGAGGGTGAGGCAGGCTGGATCAATGGCGGGTTTTTCGTGTTGTCGCCAAAGGTCTTTGATCGCATCGAAGGGCCGCAAACCACGTGGGAACAAGAACCCATGCGCGGACTCGCGGAAGATGGACAGTTGAAGGCCTACAAACATGAAGGCTATTGGCAGGCGATGGACACGCTGCGCGAAAAGAACCTTCTGGAGGATCTTTGGGCCAGCGGCAAAGCGCCTTGGAAGGTCTGGTCGTGAGCTGGGCCGATTGGAACGGCCGGTCGGTTTTCCTGACCGGGCATACCGGGTTCAAAGGCACATGGATGACGCTGGCTTTGGCTCAGTTAGGGTCGAAAGTTACCGGATTTTCCCTTGATCCCGAGACCACCTCCCCCGCAGGGGAAAGTTTCTTCGATGCTGTGGTGGAGCAGGGCGAAATCACCGACCTGCGCGGCGATATCAATGATCCCGCGCCTTTGGCCAAGTCAATGGCGGTTGCCGCACCCGAACTGGTCGTACATTTCGCCGCCCAGCCCCTCGTGCGGCGCGGCTATTCCGAACCCGCCCTGACATTCGCCACCAACCTGATGGGCACGGTCAACGTGTTGGAGGCCGTGCGCGCCTGTCCGTCTGTGAAGGCAGTTCTGGTCATCACCACCGACAAGGTCTATCGCAATGAAGATTGGGTGTGGAGCTATCGGGAAACCGACCAACTGGGCGGGCTAGACCCCTACAGCGCGTCCAAGGCTTGCACTGAGTTGGCGGTTGCAAGCTACCGCGCCAGCGTGCTGGATGGCCCTTTGGTTGCGACCGCACGGGCAGGCAACGTCATCGGCGGCGGGGATTGGGCGCAGGATCGGCTGATCCCCGATCTGGTCCGCGCCTTCATCGCAGGCGACACCACGCAAATCCGAAACCCCCACGCCACGCGGCCCTGGGAATTCGTGCTGGAACCGCTGATGGTATATCTGAAGCTGTGCGAAAAACTGCTGGCGGGCGAAACCGAATTCGCTGACGCTTGGAACGTGGGCCCCGCGCGCGAAGATGCCTGGCCCGTGCACAAGATCGCCGATCGCGCCTGTCAAGTCTGGGGCGACGGCGCGGCATGGGAGACGGAGGCCGATATCTCCGCCCATCCCAAGGAAAGCAAACTGCTGACGCTGGACCCCAGTAAGGTGCATGACGCGCTGGGCTACACCCCGTTGCTGCATATCGACGGCGCGTTGGACTGGACGTTTGAACTTTACCGCGAACAGGCCGACGCCACCGCTATGCGCGAAATCGCCCTCAAGCAAATTCAGGGCTACCTTGACGCGCCTATGTTTCTGTAATCAGAACCAGCGCCCAATCGCGGTGTAGACCATCGTGACGGCATTCGTGTTGGCATCACTTGTCAGGCGCACAGCGCGGTATCCAAAAAAGCCCCATGTCACGACGGACGTATAGGTTGGCGTGAACGCCCGCGATGCGGTTGTCGGCCCGCCCCCATCCACGTAGTGGCTGACATTTAGTACAGGCGGGGCCGCGAATTCGCGCGGGAAGACAAGCCCCGCACCACCCACCGGACAGGCGTAGGGATCGGCAAACGTGCCGCTGCCTTCCGAGGTCGGATCACCCAGCATCACGGTGTTGGAGCAAATCTGCGTCCCATCGGCAAAGCGCACATATTCCCCATGCACCGTCAGCCCCCGTTCGATCACCGCACCCGTTGGCGCACCGCCGGTTTGCGTGACCGTGCCCACAATCGTGCCCTGATCAAACACGCGCGCCCAAGGTGTCCAGGCGCTGGCCGTGACATTGTAGGACCGCGTGTAAGTGATCCCGCCCACATCCCCGCGATAGGTGAAATCCTGCGACGTCCAGCTGCCAGTGACCCGCCGCACAACCAATTCGCCATCGGTTACACCATCAGGATAGGTGCCCGGCACAGTGGCCGACGCCACGCCGTAGAACCCTGACGCCAGCGCGGGATTGTCCAGATCATCAGGTTCAGGCGGCTGGCTCGTTTCACCCAAACCAAATGCGCCCACCGTCATCATCAACCCGGGGGTGGCATCATCTGGCTGAGATTGCACCGCAGCGCCCGTGATCTGCCCATTGGCGCCATCAACGACGAGGGAATCCACCCATGTGGTTCCATCGGGCGAAACTTTGACGTGGAAGTTGTCATTCCCCGTCAGGCCCATTTCGGCCCGTCCGCCAAAATTTGTTTGATAAAGAAGGGACGCAGTATCAGCCGCGCCCGCCTTGTTGATTTTCAACTGATGCCCTGCCCCATCATGGGTCAGCAAACTGGCATCCGAGGCCACCGCAAGGCGGTTCGTTGTATCAGCAGAGGTGTTGATCCCCAGCTCCGAAAAACTGCCCGCGGTCGCCTGCCAACTGCCAGAATGATAGGCCAGCAATTTGCTCACTTGCAGATCCCAGGCCAGCCAGCCTTCCTGCGGCGCAATGAACTGCCAGAAACTGCCATTCCATTTGGCCAGGGTATCGCCTTCACCTGCCCACGCATCCGTCGGGCTTGCGCCCAGCGCGTAGACGTCCCCGACACCGGGGCTTGCCGGCGGGGTGACAGCACCCTGTTCCTGAATAACAAGCTGTGTGATGCCATCCAGCAGCGCCAAAGCTTCGTTATGGGTGACGTGTTTTTGTGCCTGTGACGGCTGGATCAGCGGCAGCCCCAGCCGCGCAGTTGTGTCAGTCATGGCCGGAATGTCCTTGCGTGACGGTCAATTCGACCCGGGTTCTAGGAAGACCCGGTTAACCGCCTCTCAGCACGGCGTACGGTGCAACACCGCCGAAAACCCTACCCGATCAACAACCTGCGCCGCATCACACGCTCGCCCAACAGGCCAATCACCAACATGCCGACACCCACGGCAAGCACGTATCCTTTGTCCAAAACCTGATCCGGATAGCCCGGGTAGTAAGCCGTGCGCATCCATTCCGTGGCGTGCAGCACCGGGTTCCATTCAAGGATCGCAACGGCGGGTTCGGGCAAGAATGACACCACGAAAAACGATCCCGATGAGATATAGAACAAGATCAGCGAAAGCCCCCAAACGGTGGCAAACGCATCTGTGACCATGGTGATCAAACTGACCACCAACCCGAAGGAAACCCCAAGCAACAGCGCCACTAAAAAGGCATAGAACGCCTGCACCGGATCAGCCGGCATCGGGTCAGACCCCAGCGCATAAAGCACGCCAAACACGGCCACCGCCATCCAGACAGCGCTCATGATCTCTAGCACGGCACGGCCCATCACGATCTCAAGCATGCCGATGATCGGATAGGCCAGCATGGGCCGGTTCATCACCAACGACAGCGACATGTAGCGCGACACATACATAAAGGTCAGTGTTGGGATGAGGCCGCTGGCGAGGAAGATATTGATGTCTTCCCCATATTCAAACCGCGCGCCCACCACGTTGTTGAGCAGCAGCAGCGCGAACAAATGCACAAACGGAAAGAGCGGCACGATTAAAAAGCCAAGCCCATGGTTGAAAAACCGCGTGCGCAGATCACGCAGGATCACAGCACCCATGATATTGCGCTGTTCCCGGATCGCTTCACCGAAATTCTGGCGCTTGGGAATGACGATTTTTTGCGACGTGCTCACCGGGCTAGTCCATCCGCCGTTGCAGCACGTTGATCAGCAACACGGCCGCGCCCCAGGCCGCAAGGCACAGGATGAACAGCTTCGTCACCTCCCAAATATAGACGGGATAGACACTGTCTTCCGGCAAGGCAGGGCGCATGAACCGATCCAGATAGAGCATCTGCACCGAATTGAGCAGCCGTGCCTGCTCGAGTTCCGTCGCCGCCGCCTTGAAGCGGTCTTGCGCCACGTCCAGCTCAACCTCCAGCGCGCTGAACAGCTGTTGATTGCTGGAAAGGGACGCGGCACCGCCCGTCTGCGCGCTGGCCAGTTCCGCCTCTAACCTGTCCAACTGGTCGGCGCGGACGGAGATTGCCTGATCAAAGCGCTTGATGTTGATATGTGTCTCCGGCACCTCAAGCAGCAGCGTCGCGCGGCGGTTTTCCAGATCGATCAGTTCTGTGCGCAGGGCTTTGATCACGTCGGACAGCGCCTCCGCCTCAAGCTCCACATCGAACACACCTGTCTCATTCTGCAAGGCCGCGTAGCGCGCACGAGTCTCGCGCAACTGGTCAGAGGCCGTGTCGAAATTCCGCTCTGCCACCTCCAGCACGGAAGACCAGATTTCGCCGTTCAACTGGTTCACCCGCTCCTCGGCCAAAGCGAACACCTGTTCAAGTACATCACGCGCATCCTCCGGCGTAAACGCACGGGTTTTAACGGTGACAATCCCGCTCACAGAACTTACATCCGCCTCGATAAAGTCCTCGAAGTAAGCAGCCTTATCCTCTTGCCCCTCACCGGGTTCCAGCCGCCACCACCCATCAATTTCTGGCCGCGAATAGATGGATTCGAGTGATATTTCCTCATCCAGCCGATGCACCAGCGACGGGCTCCCCAGAAAATTCACCACCACAAGAGTATCCTGAACCACTTTCAAAGACGCGACATTGGCGTCATTTGGCGTCTGATCATTGGGCAGCGCGGGCAGGGCCGACCGCAGCACAAAACGCGTCTCGGCCTCATATTGCGGCGACACCACGAAGGTGAAGTAACTGAGCCCCGCGCCCAATGGCAGCGCAAAGAACAAAAGACAGGCCAAGACATACAAAACCCGAAACGCCAGATCGCGCCGGCGCGGGCGCAGGCCCAGCGCGCGGTAAATCCCACGCCGCGTGCCGCTTTGCATCGACAGCTGCCGCGCCGCTTCGCGCAGATGCTCTGACACCTGCCGCCCTTGGGCATCGACGGCCTCGGTCGTGCGCGGCGTGGTCAGCGCGGTATGTCTGCTTTCATCATTCACGCGGCGGGGTCCTTACCAATGCCAGACAGTCTAACGGTCATTTGTTCAAACGCATATAAGATGCGATCGCTTCGTCTACATTCCCAAACGGGCGCAATTCCCCATCCACCAGCACCAGCGCCCGGTCACAGAAATTGCTGATCATGCCCATATCGTGGGACACCATGATCAGGTTGGACCGCGCGCGCCGCGCCTCAAACACATCCGCGCAGCGTTGCTGAAACCGCGCATCGCCCACGGACACGACCTCATCAATCAGGTAACAATCAAACTCAATTGCCATGGACAGACCAAAGGCCAGCCGCGCCGACATGCCAGTGGAATACGTCTTGATCGGCTGGTTGAGATAAGCCCCCAGTTCGGAAAAATCAGCCACGAAATCCAGAACCTGCTGATAATCCTCGCCATAGGCACGGGCCACGAATTTCAAATTCTCCCGCCCCGTCATCTGCGGGTTAAAACCATTGGCAAACCCCAGCGGCCAGGACACGCGAACATCGCGCCGGATACTTCCGGAATTGGGCAACTCCAGCCCCGCAAGCAGCCGAATGGTCGACGATTTCCCGGCCCCGTTTACCCCAAGAAGGCCATAGGAAAACCCCGGCTGGAAATACATCGATTGTTGTTTAAGGATGTATCGCCGCTGGCCTTCAAATTTGTAATACTTGTCCACCTGGTTCATGAAAATCATCGCCTAGCTCCGATGATCTTCGATGGCAGCCCAGACCAGCACGATTGTGGCCCACGCGGCCCAACAGCAACTGACCAGCAAAACCCAAAGGGCAAACCGCCTAGGATGGGTGGGCTCTGACGGCTCAATCGGCGGGGCAAATACCGACACGAAGGTCGATTGTTGCTGCGTCGTGGATTTGGCGAGGTCATAATTCCGGCTGGCTGACCGATAAAGGCTTTCCGCCAAAAGGCGCTCCGTCTCCAACTCCGTGATCTGGGCGAAGAAAGCGGACAGTTCGCCGGCTTCTTGCTCCAGCCCCGCCATCTGTTGACGCTGCACCGCGATCTGATCGTCCAGCGTGGTCATCCGATTGCGCAACTGATCAATGCGCGGCGACCCGGTTATCCCGCTCGCTTGCAATGTCAGCAATTGCGCCTCCGCCTCCAACCGTTCGAGGAACAACTCCGCAATCAATTCTGTGGAAACACCAGCCTCTGTCACCGGGTTCAGAATACCGGCCTCATCCTGCAAGTTACGCAGATCATCAAGGCGCCGGATGTACACTTGCAGCGCCTTGTTCAGCTCTTCTTCCGACCGCAAAAGCAAATCCTGTTTGGCCTGCTCAGACAGCTTTTCAATCAGCCCCGCCGCGCGGTCGATTGCGGCTTGGGAAATCAGCACGGCGTCCTCAGGCGAAAACGCCCGAACGGTGAACTGAATGATCCCCGATGGTCCGTCCACGTAGGAAATTGTCTGCCGCTGCCAAAAGCGATGAAGGTCTTCGATACTGGCATCCGCATCCAGCCGTGACAGATCATCAATCGCAGCCCGGCTGAACAGCGCGCGCAGATCAATATCGGCCTGCAAATCCTTCACAATATCCACGGATTTCAGGTAGTTGACCAGAATATGCGCATCCTGCACCACCGCAGCACCACCCAGCATCGTCACCCTGTTCGCGCCTTCGTTTTCTGACGTCTGCAACCCGATCGTGCGCACCACAAGGCGGCTTTCGGTTTCATACTGATCGCTGGCAATGACGCCATAGTAGTACCCACCCAGCATGGCCGGGATCAAAACACCCAAAAACAGCAACAGCCGCGAAAAAAACCGCATGGGCGACGCGATCCGCACGGTATTGAGCCGCCGCTTTTTCTGCGGCTGCTCTGCGCTGAACCAGCGCGGCATCTGCGCATCCTGCCGGGGAACCGGCGTGGCAGATGTTTCTGTTGGCGGAAGGGGTTGCACGTAAATCAGCCCTGTGATGTCGTCCAATGCCTCTCTACCCTAAGTCCCCGGTCAGGTCTATCGCCGGGCGGTAGAACGCGAATGCTGTATTTCTGCCCCGCAACGCCTTAGGATGCGGTAAAATATGGGAAAAGAAGGTCGCGTGGCGATCAAAAGGCCGTCATCGAGGCAAGCATTGGGCGACATGACCACCATTCAGATCCTCATGGGCGTGCATCGGGGAGAGGCGTTTTTGCCCACCCAATTGCAAAGCCTGAAGGATCAGACCGACGACAATTGGTGCCTTCTGGCCAGTGATGACAGCCCTGATACGGCCAGCCGCGCGATCCTGGATGGCTTTGCCAATGATATCCCTCAGAAAGTGAAAATCATTTCTGGCCCCAGATCGGGTTTTGCCAACAACTACATGCACCTGATGCAGCAGGCTGAGCCGGGTTTCACCGCAATGGCGGATCAGGATGACCTCTGGCTGCCGGAAAAGCTCACCCGCGCCCGCACGGCCTTGAACAGCCTGCCAAAGGACAGGCCTGCCCTTTACTGCGCGCGGATACAGCCGTGGGATGGTGTGCGCGAAGTTGGCCCGCCTTTTCCCCCGCTTCGCCGTGCGACCGGTTTTGCCAATGCGCTCATCGAAAATGTGGCGACCGGTAACACGATCCTGCTCAATCCCGCCGCGACCGCGCTCGCCAGGGACATGGCAGCGCGCACGGGCGAGGTTTTCGCCCATGATTGGTGGCTTTATCTTCTGATCTCCGGTGTGGGCGGCCATGTGATCCATGACGATGGCCCGCCTGTCGTGCTTTATCGTCAGCACGATGACAATATGGTCGGCGCGGGGCGTGGGTTTCAGGCACAGTTTCGTCGCAAACGCGCGGTGCTGAAAGGCGCTTTTGCGCAACGTTTGGGTCTAAACATCGCTGCCTTGGATGCCGCACGTGACAGGCTTACACCGGAAAACGCGCGCCTCTTGGATGGCTTCAAAGCCGCACGATCACGGCACGGCCTCGCGCGGGCTTGGGCGATGAAACAGCTACGGGTCTACCGTCAGCGTCCTTTGGGCACCATCGGCTTTCTGGGGGCAGCCGCACTTGGCCGGGTCTAAACCGCATATCGTTCTTGTGGGTGGTGATGGTGGCCCCTCCGGCGTACCGCGGCACATCACTAATTTGGTGCGCGCATTGCAAAACGACGCGGAATTGACCGTCTTGAGCGAAGAAAACCGCGGTGGGTACGATGAAATCACCGCCGTGGGCGCGCAGCACGTGGCCCTTCCAGGATTGGCCAGCCGTTTGGACCCTCGCAACATGATCCAAGGCCAATCCGCTTTGGCCAACTGGTTATCAAAGACACAGGCGGATTTGGTGTGGGGTCATGCGCGCATGCCCGTTCTCTATTTGCGGCAGTTGGCGCAATCGGGACGGTGGGTGCCCAAACCAGCGACAAAACTTGCGTTGACCTACCATGGTTTGCCATTTGGCAAGGGGGCCCGTTTTGGCATGGGCGCGCTGTCACTCCATACCGAACGCAGGCTTTTGGCTCGATCTGCGCCCCTCGATCTGGTCTTTTTGACGGAAGACCAAAAAACGCGGATGCAGGCAGAAACAGGCTCTAAGATGGCCCAACACCGCTGTCATATCCTCAGCAATGCATCACATCTCGGCACGCTTGCTAAAAACACGCCAGACGAAATCAATGGCCGACACCTCGTCATGACAGGGCGCACCGGCTGGCAGAAAAACTACGAAGCCGCCTTGCGTTTGCTGCCCCATCTGCCGAACGACATCACCCTCAGTCTGTGTGGCCCAGGCACAGATCAGCCCAGCTTCACAGAACGCGCCCGCCGATTGGCCGGGCCTGCCGCGTCGCGCCTCAGGCTCCTCGGCCCCTTGTCCGATGTGCGCCATCTTCTGGCGTCTGCCGATGCGTATATGCTGACCTCCCGCTACGAAGGTCAGCCTATTGGCGCGATTGAAGCGATGGAGGCGGGTTTGCCCCTCATCCTCTCCCCATTTGAGGGGGCGGAGGAATTGACGAAGGATCACCCATGCGCGCTTTTGTTGAAGGGGACTGCCGCAGATCAGGCATCCGCCATTGACCAAACGCTGTCGCGCTACCTTGCTGAGCGACCGAAGGCGCAGACGCAGATAAAAGAGTTTTGGGCCGCCCGGTATACGCCAAACCACTTCAACACAGCCGCTCGCACACTTGTCTTCGACAAGATTCTGGCCTGAGGGCTATGCCAGCACCCTAGATTTGTGCCAAAAGGCGCTTCGAAAGGACAGGCGCTTCATGATTTTGGTATTCGGCTCCACAGGTCAGGTGGCCAAGTCCCTCGCCGATCTTCAGGGAGACCGGGAACTGGTTTTTCTGGACCGTGACATGGCCGATCTAACCGATCCCGAGGCCTGCGCGACCCTGATCCGCTCAAAACGTCCCAGTGTGGTGCTGAATGCCGCCGCCTACACCGCCGTTGACCGCGCTGAAGAAGAAGAGGCGCTGGCCCACATCATCAATGCTGACGCCCCCGGTGCCGTGGCCAATGCCTGCGCTGATCTCAACATCCCCTTCTGTCACGTGTCGACCGATTACGTGTTTGCAGGCACGGGCAGCGCCCCGCACAAACCGAACGACCCAACCGATCCTCAAAACGCCTATGGCCGCACCAAGTTGGCCGGTGAAGAGGCCGTGCGCGCCGCAGGAGGGCAACACGCGATCCTGCGCACGTCATGGGTCTTCTCAGAGTACGGAAACAATTTCGTCAAAACCATGCTGCGCCTGTCGGAAACGCGCAACGCCCTGAACGTGGTGGATGATCAAATCGGCGGCCCGACCCCAGCGCGAGGGATCGCACAGGCGCTGCTCACCATGGCCGATGCCCTGCGCAATGGGAAATCGGGCGGCACGTATCACTTTACGGGCGCGCCCGACACCTCCTGGGCCGGGTTCGCGAGGGCAATCTTTGAAACAGCAGGTCGTGATGTCGATGTCACAGGCATTCCGACATCTGATTACCCCACACCCGCCACACGCCCGCTCAATTCGAGGCTGGACTGCCGCGCGATTTTGGAAGATTTCGGCATCCACCAACCTGACTGGCAGGCGGAGCTTCGCCGCATTCTGAAGGACCTGACATGACTGCACGCAAAGGGATCATTCTGGCTGGCGGCTCCGGCACGCGGCTTTATCCCATCACCATGGGCGTCTCAAAACAGCTGCTGCCGATCTATGACAAACCGATGGTGTTTTATCCTCTGTCGGTCCTGATGCTTGCGGGCATTCGCGACATCACTGTGATCACAACGCCAATTGATCAGGCGCAATTCCAACGCACCTTGGGCGATGGATCGCAGTGGGGCCTGTCGCTCAGCTATATCGAACAGCCTTCGCCTGACGGGCTGGCGCAGGCCTATATCCTCGCCAAGGATTTCCTGAATGGTGCGCCGTCTGCCATGGTTCTGGGCGACAATATCTTTTTCGGCAACGCCCTGCCGGAACGGTTGGCCGAAGCGGACGCCGTGGAAACAGGTGGCACCGTCTTTGGTTACCGCGTGGCAGACCCGGAACGCTACGGCGTGGTGGATTTCGCGCCCGATGGCACGGTGAAAACCATCGTCGAAAAGCCAGAAAAGCCGCCGTCAAACTACGCCGTGACCGGGCTTTACTTTCTGGACGGCACCGCATCTGCGCGGGCCGAAGACGTGCAGCCCTCCGCCAGAGGGGAGCTTGAGATCACCTCCCTGCTGGAGATGTATCTGACTGAGGGTCAACTCAACGTGCAGCAGATGGGGCGCGGGTATGCATGGCTTGATACGGGCACGCATGCATCCTTGCTGGATGCAGGGAATTTCGTGCGCACCCTGTCAGACCGCCAAGGCCAACAGGTCGGTTGCCCAGAAGAGATTGCGTTTGAACAAGGCTGGATCACCGCCGATCAACTGGCAGACCGCGCTGCGTTGTTTGCGAAAACCAACTACGGGTCATACCTCAAAGGGCTATTGCAAACCCACGGCAAATGATTTGGACTTGGCCGCCCGATCTTTGGGCTTGCAACGGCACCCTTGCTGAATGGCGGGGTAAATCGTCACAGAAAAACCATACTTTTTGCTGTTAAAAAACCACTTCCAGATCGTTAAGGTGCCTTTGGGGGTTACGTGAACGGTGAATCGGTGTCTGCACTCGAACACTATCGTTGTTATCGCATGCTTCATGCGTGCCGTGCCTCGGCTTTGCCGTTGGCTACAGCCTTTTGCGTGGTGCTTTTGATGACAAGCCAAACCAATGCATCCAATACGCAGAAACCCCGCCCCGTCGTGGCCCTGACCTGTGACGCTGATATTTGGCTGTGCCGCGCCGTCGTGCAGGCGCTGTCTGAAAAGGCCCCCGGCAGCGTCGTTCGCATCAACCCCGATCCCATCCCAGATGCCGCTTTCAAGCTGCGTGTCGACGCAACGTCAGAAGCCGGGCACCTTGCCTGGGACACCGGCACAGGTGACACTGTGGACCGGTCTGGGCTGGATGATGCCAGTTTCGCAACCCGCTTGGTGGAAGAGGCTGGCCCTGATCTGGAATCAGCACTAAACCAAGCGATGAATTCTAGCCTGTAAGTTTCGCGCCAAAAGAGAGATTTCGACATGTGTAATGTCTGCATGATGACCCAAACCTTTGTCCCGGACCGGCACCAACCAGGCGAACCGGCGTTCGAAGGCATTGCTGAACTCTTCATGAAAGACGCGGTCCAAGAAATAGTGAACGCATCTGCTAACACACAAACAACCAATGAAATGAATGTGGGTGATGTCTTCGCGGGTGCAGTCCAGACCGGCGGCGACTCCGATTGGATCAAAGTCACGCTTGAGGCTGGCAAGACCTACAAGATCGATGCGCTCGGTTTGGAAAGCAGCGGCGGCGGATCTCTGTTTGATACCGATTTGAACCTCTATGACAGCAGCGGATCTTTGATCGAAAACGATGATCTGGATGGTGCAGGTTTTGACGCAAGTATCACGTACACCGCCACGACATCCGGCACATTTTACATTGCTGTTGATTCCTTTTCTTCGACACAGACTGGCTCCTACATTCTCGAAGTTGATGAATACGTGCCGCTTCCCGCGTCGGGCAGCACAGGCACCTATGAAGAATTGGCTGAATTCCTCAAAAGCGGAACGAACAACGGTGTCGAGTTCAAATACAACACCACCTCATCCAATGTGATCACTGTCAATATTTCCGGTCTTGAGGCCGATGGTCAGCAACTCGCTCTCTGGGCAATGGAAGCCTGGGAGATGGTGATCGATGTCGATTTCCAGGTTGTCACATCGGGTGAGATGATCACCGTCGATGATGAAAACAGCGGCGCCTTTGCGTACTATCCCAATGCTGGGTCGACCAGCACGGGCGTGGAACTGAACGTATCCAAGGCTTGGCTTGATTTCTACGGCACGTCGATTGACAGCTATTCGTTCCAAACCTACGTGCATGAATTCGGCCATGCGCTGGGCCTGAACCATCTGGGCAACTACAATTTCGATCCCAACGGCCCGCAGATCACCTATCAGAACAGCGCGTATTTTACGAATGACAGCTGGCAAGTGTCGGTCATGTCCTACTTCGACCAAAACGAAAACACGTCGACCAATGCCACCAAGGCATCGCTGGCGACGACAATGATCGCCGACATCATTGCGGCGCAGCATTTCTATGGCGCGGCTGACGGGAACAGCGCGACCGCGGGCGATACCATCTTCGGCCACGGATCGAACCTCGGCAATTACATGGATGAAGTGTTCAGCTCCATGGTGTCGGGCACGTCGACGGCCAACACGACCGGTGACATCATGGCCTACACCCTGTTCGATCAGGGTGGCACGGACCTCTTTGATCTCAGCCCATATACCCAGAACCTCAAAATCGACCTCAATGATGGTGCGTTCTCTGATGTGGGCAGCTTCATCAGCGTGATTGCCATCGCGGTCGACACGATCATCGAAAACCTGAAGCTGGGGTCTGGCAATGACACGGCCATCGGCAACGAGGCTGACAACACCATCGAAGGCGGTGGCGGTAACGACACCATCACCGGCAACGCGGGCAATGACGTGATCGATGGTGGCACCGGCACGGATACCGGCAAATTCGCCGGCCTGAGCACGGTGTTCAACATACTCACCTATGGCGGTTATGTGGGAATTCACGACACGACCGGCGCAGAAGGTCTGGACCTGTTTGAGAATGTTGAGAATTTCGAATTTTCCGACACGACCATCAGCAGCGGTTCCATCACGGCATTCGATGCTCTGGCCTATATCGCCTCCAACGCTGATCTGATCCCGATCTTCGGCGCGAACGGCCTTTTGGGCCTGAGCCACTATCTGACCAATGGCATCACCGAAGGGCGTACCGTTTCCTTCAGCGGGCTGGAATATCTGGCCTCTTACGCGGATCTGCGCGCTGTCTTTGGCAACAACATCGATGCGGCCACGCAGCACTTCATCGAATATGGCTTTGCCGAAGGGCGCAAGGTCACATTCAGTGGGCTTGAATACATCGCCTCCTACGCAGATCTGATTGCCGCATTTGGCACCAATGCCGATGCTGCAACAGAACACTACATTGTCTTCGGCGCAAACGAAGGCCGCGAAGCGACGTTCAGCGGGTTGGAATATATTGCATCCTACGCTGACCTGACCGTCGCCTTCGGAACCGACGCAGGGGCCGCGACGCTGCACTACATCCAATACGGCGCAGGCGAAGGGCGGGAGGTTACGTTCAGCGGGCTCGAATACTTGGCCTCCTACGCCGATCTGCGCGCTGTCTTTGGCACAGATGCAGAAGCTGCAACCAAGCACTTCCTGGAATACGGTTTGTACGAAGGCCGGTCTGTCAGCTTTGATGGGTATGCCTATCTCGCGTCGCACCTTGATCTGCTGACCGTCTTTGGCGCAGATGCAGAAGCCGCAACACTGCACTACATCGAATATGGAGCGAATGAAGGCCGCGGCTGGGATGCGCGCGTGGGCCTTGATGAAATCACGACGGGCCAGACCGGCGATAGCGGCGACAACACGCTCAACGGCGGCACGGAGGCGGAGCTTCTGGTCGGCATGGGTGGCGCCGATACGATCAACGGTGGGGCAGGCGATGACGTTCTGGTGGGCGGCGGAAAATCCGACACCTTCGTCTTCAACGACGGGTTCGGCAACGACGTGATCGCCGATTTCAATGCGCAGGATGACAATGAAAAGATCGATCTGTCCGATGTCGGTGAGATTTCCGATTTCAATGATCTGGTGAACAATCACCTGTCGACTGTGAATGGCGTTGTCACGATCACGGACGGTGCCAACACGATCGCGCTCAACGGGGTCGATATCAACGACCTGGGCGTGGATGACTTCATCTTCGTCTGAACAGATTGGCAGGGCCGTTCGCATTTGAACCAAACCCTGCCTAATCTGCACGGTTTTGCCCGGATGCCGTCCGCCTTTTGAAGCGCTCTAAATGAAATGTCTTTCCCCAAGATGAACACCGGGGAAAGACATGCAGTTCAACTACATCGGTCAGGCCATCGTCGATCGGACGGACCTGGATTATGACCTTCGGGATCTGGAGATCGGTGTCGTTGGCGGCAACACCGTGCTCTATGGCACGACCGGCCAGGCCGGGGGTTTGGTTGCCTACAACATTTCTGAAACCGGCGGCCTGCTGCAGGCGCTGGACTTCCAGTTTTTCACAGGGGCAACAGAGACAGGATCAGGCGGCTTTGCCGAACTGGCAGAAATCAACGGCCAGATGCAGTTGCTGTTTGGCGGCGACACGTCAGACGGTGTGTTCTCATTCGGGGTGGGCAACAATGGCATCCTGACCCAATTGACCAACGGCTTGTCGTTGTCGGGGCCGGTTGATCGACTCACGGATGTGGTATCAACCACGATTAACGGTGACAGCGTGCTTTACGTGGCCGATGCCGATCTGGGCCGGATCACCGTTTACTCCCAAACCGGCACGTCCAGCTATGCCTCCATCGACATAGAAACCGTGGGACATGGCGACATTGAGCTCGCCTTAGGGCAGGCAGGCGGCAGTCAGTACCTCATCAGCACGGATCTGGAGGCAAATCACGTCGCCGCTTACCGCATAGATGGGCAAGGCCGCTTGACCCAAACCTATACGATGGGCGCTACCGACGGGCTGGGCGTGGCCGCCCCAACGGCCGTGGACGTGATCGAGGCCCATGGCCAGACTTGGGTAGTCTTGGGCGCAGCGGGCAGCGGATCGCTTTCGGTGATGCAACTCAATAGCGCGGGCCAACTGATCCCGACCGACCATGTTTTGGATACACTAGACACACGCTTTGACGATGTGACCGCGCTGAAAACGATAACAGCCGATGGGTGGACATTCGTGATCGCAGGCGGCGCGGATGATGGGATGAGCCTCTTCACCCTGACACCGTCGGGCAAGCTGATCCACCTTGATACGATCATCCATGACACGGGGCTTGGCCTTGAAAATGTCACGGCGCTAGAGGCCGTTGTGACCGGCAATCAAATCCAAATTTTCGCCACCTCCGGCACCTCTGCGGGGGTCAGCCAGTTTTCGGTATCCCTGTCGGATCTGGGCAATGTCATATCCGGCACAGGTGCGTTGTCGGGCACCTCAGATGACGACCTGTTGGTCGCCACCGATGGCACAACGTCCCTCAATGGTGGCAACGGCGCAGATATTTTCGTGGTGGAATATTTCGACCAAACCGTGCGCATCGAAGATTTCTCAGCCGGGGAAGATCAACTCGATCTTTCGGCCTTTCCCATGCTTTATGATCCTTCGCGCTTGACAGTCACCTCCACCCCCAACGGCATCACGCTCAGCTACGGGGTGGCGACGATTGAAATTGTGTCGGATGACGGCCTCCCCCTGACGCTGGAAGATCTGTGGCCCTCAGGTTTCGACTGGGCCAATCACCTTCCCATTTTCGTCGATCTGCCTGACACGGACGGGGCCAATGTGATCGACGGCAGCAATGGCAATGATATGCTTGTCGGCACCAGCGGCGAAGATGCCATCTGGGGCGGGCGCGGCAGTGACACTGTGGATGCCGGAAGCGGCGATGACCTGCTGAACGGGGGGCAGGGCAATGACATGCTGGATGGCTGTTCTGGCATGGATACAGTGCAGTACTTCAATTCCAGCGTGAACTACACGCTTCTGCGGTCTGGCAATGTGGCAGTGGTGTATGATCAGGTCGGTGATGACGGCGTCGATGCCACCTACAATATCGAAGAATTTTCCTTCACCGATCAAACCATTGATGCTGGCACAATCACGGAATTTGCAGCACTCGACTACATAGCCTCCCACGCCGATCTGATCATGTCCTTCGGCGCGGACAAAGCCATGGGGCTTAGCCATTTCATCACCAACGGAGAGGTTGAAGGGCGCGGCATCACGTTCGATGTCTACGGCTACCTGGCATCCCACGCCGATCTGCGGGCAATGTTTGGCACGAATGTGGATGCCGCCGCCCAGCACTATATCGAATTCGGGTTCGGCGAAGGCCGCCAGATTGATTTTGACGGGCTGGCCTATATCGCCTCCCACGCGGATCTGATTGCCAGCCTTGGGGCATCGTCTTCCGCCGGGGCCGAACATTTCACCGTCCTGGGTGAGGCGGAGGGCCGTGGCATCACCTTCAAGGCTCTGGATTATGTGGCATCCCATGCCGATCTCATTGCGTTGTTTGGCACGGATGCCGATGCAGCAACACAGCACTACATCGAATTCGGCTTTGCCGAGGGGCGCGACATCACGTTTGACGCGCTGCGCTACATCGCGTCCCACGGTGATCTGATCCCGGTTCTGGGGGCCAGTGCAGTGGCGGGCGCGCAGCATTTCATCGAATTCGGATCCAATGAGGGACGCGGTGTCACGTTTGATGCAGCCGTCTATGTGGCCTCCCACGCTGATCTGATCACCATTTTCGGCACCAATCTGGATGCGGCCACCCAACACTACATTGAATTCGGGTTCGGAGAAGGCCGCGCCGTCGATTTCAGCGCCTTTGAGTATCTGGCCGCCAATGTGGATCTGATCAATTTCTTCGGCGCCGATACCGCAGCGGCCACGATGCACTACATCGAGTTTGGCGCGGCAGAGGGGCGATCGACGGATTTTGACGCATTCACCTATCTGGCCTCCCACGCTGATCTGCGCGCCCTGTTCGGAAACGACACCACAGCCGCCACCCAGCATTTCGTTGAGTTCGGCGCGCCGGAAGGGCGAGATTTGTCCTTCAACGGTTTGGAATATCTGGCCTCCTATGCCGATCTGCGCGCCGTGTTCGGGATCAACGGGCAGGCCGCGACACAGCATTTCGTTGAATTCGGGGCCAGCGAGGGCCGCACCGTCACCTTCGACGGGTTGGAATACCTGGCCTCCTACGCCGATCTGCGGGCGGTTTTTGGCACCGATGAAGACGCCGCGATCCGGCATTACATCGAATACGGGGCAAACGAAGGCCGCACGGCAAGCTTCGACGGCCTGGAATACATCGCATCTTACGGTGATCTGCGCGCCGTCTTTGGCACCGATGAAGAGGCTGCATTGCTGCACTACATTCAGTTCGGCGCAAATGAAGGCCGCGGAATTTCCTTTGACGGGTTCGCCTACCTCGCTTCCCACTTGGACTTGATGAACACGGTCGGCGCGGATGCAGAGGCCGCAACCCTGCATTTCATCGAAACCGGCGCAAATGAAGGCCGCACAGTGGATAGCCGCGCGGGCCTTGAAAAGATCGTCGCAGGGGCTCAGGGCGATGAAGGCAACAACGTCATGACGGGCGGGGATCAGGCCGAACTTCTGGTCGCTTTGGGCGGCAATGACACCCTGAACGGCGGCGGGGGCGATGATGTTCTGGCTGGCGGCGCTGGGTCAGACACTTTTGTCTTTGTCGACGGGTTCGACAATGACATCATCGCCGATTTCGGTCAGCTGAATGACAACGAAAAAATTGACCTTTCCGGCGTGAGTGCGATCACCGACTACAATGATCTGGTCAACAATCACCTGAGCGTCGTGGACGGTGTCGTCACCATCACAGCGGGGGCTGACTCGATCACCCTGAAAGGTGTCGACATCGTCAATCTTGATGCCAACGATTTCATTTTCTGACGTGGCTTGGACCGGTCTACGTGGGTAAGACCATCACTTTGACTTAACGAACGTCTTTTCAGAGCGTTTTAGCAAAGAATTATCCAATCTCCCCCAAGTTGCGCGGCACCATTGGCTTGCGCCTTTTATTGTTCTAGAAGGCATGCGAGTTTGATCAGCGCAATGCCAATCAAAGCGATACAACCTGCCCTTGGCCTCGTATTTAACGGCGGCCCGGTGCCTTGGACAAAGAGATTTCCATGTTCCTAGGTCGTTTTATCCGGGGTGTGTACATCGCGCGAAACGGCATGGTCTTTGACCCGCGTTGGTACTTTTTTCATCATGACCTGAGCGATGTGAACGTCACCACTTGGCGGTCATGGCGAAAACTGTATTGGCACTTCCAGCGCAAAGGCCGAGCCAAAGGGTACACGCCGCATATGCCCTTCGATGCCGACTGGTACATGGCGGCCTATCCCGAAGCGGCGGCTGCAGTGTCATCTGGCGCAGCCAAGACCGCGCTTTCCTACTACATGCTGCAAGGCGGCGCAGCGGGTCATAACCCGAGCGATCTGTTCTGCGAAGAAAGCTACCTTCTGACCCACCCCGATGTGAACAAGGCCCTTGATGAACAGCAGTTCATCAGCGGCTATCATCACTACGTCTTGCACGGCGCCAAAGAAGGTCGGTTGGTAACGCCCCCCGGAACCCAACCCACAGGTTGGCAAACCGCCGCACCAATACCGCAAGTAGCGGCCGAAGAAACACCGCCCGCAGCGGTCCCAGAACCACCGCTCGCAGAGCCCATAGCGCCCACGCAGACCAACACCCACCGCGCGGCACGGGAGGCCAGTGTCGCCGCGCTTCCTCGCCCCACAGGCAACCCCGCCTTTTTCGCAGAGGATCTGTACCTCGCCACCCATGGCGATGTTGCCGCCGGTGTCCGAGCAGGCACCATTGCATCCGGCTGTGATCACTGGCTGACCTCCGGCTTTCGGGAGGATCTTTTGGGCAACCGCCGGCGCGTTCCGGGGTATCTGGAATCGCAATACCTGTCGCAAAATGCCGATGTGGCGATTGCCGTCCATACGGGCGGGCTCGTATCTGGCTATCACCACTTTCTGACTTATGGCTGGTCCGAAGGCCGCCCCGGCACGCCCGAAGCGCACACCCCATCTCCCCAGCGCACTCCCAGCATTCCGCACATGACGCGGCGCATGGCGGAATGGGATAACCCGCCGCTTATTTCTCTCATCGTTCCTGTCTACGAAACTGATGCCACCATGCTGCGTGCAATGATCGCGTCGGTGGAGGGCCAAGCCTATCCTCATTGGGAACTGTGCCTGTCTGATGATGGATCATCCACGCCTCATGTGCGCGAAATCCTGTTGGAGGCCGCCGCCCGCGATGACCGGATCAAACCTGCATTCCAGCCTCGCAACGGTGGTATCTCTGCAGCGTCCAACGCGGCACTTGAGATCGCCAAGGGCGATTGGATCGGCCTTCTGGATCACGATGATACACTGACACAAGACGCGCTGTTTGAGGTCGCCTCCATCATCATGGATCACCCCGACACGGATGTGATCTATAGCGACGAAGACAAGATGTCAGAGGATGGCACCCGCTTCTTCAACCCGGCCTATAAGCCCGGCTGGTCGCCCGATCTGCTGCGCTGCACGATGTATATCGGCCATCTGACCACCTATCGCGCCAGCCTGATCAAAGAGGTGGGCGGCTTCCGGTCCGTCTTTGACGGCACGCAGGATTACGATCTGGCCCTGCGCGCCACTATGCGCGCCAAATCCATCCGCCATATCCCCAAGGTTCTCTATCACTGGCGCATCTCGGAGACGTCCACCGCCGGGGATATGAGCAACAAAAGCTACGTGCTGGATCGTCAGCGCAACGCAGTGAACAGCCTGCTGGACGCCGAAGGCATCGCGGGTGAGGTCGCCCCCGTCTGGTCCCCCGGACATTGGCGCATCAGTTATGCACCTGCATCGCCCCTACCCAAGGTCAGCATTGTGATCCCCTCAGCAGGCTACACCGCCATGATTGAAGGGCGCGACCTGCACCTGCTGCTGAACTGCATCGAAAGCCTTGATCGGGTCGACTGTTATGACGACTACGAAATCGTAGTGGTGCACAATAATGACCTGTCTGACATCGCTCTGGATGCACTGAACGCGAACCCGCGTGTCAAGCTGGTGGCCTACACGGCTCAGCGCTTCAACTTCTCCGAAAAGATCAACATGGGCGTTGAGGCGGCGACGGGCGAATACGTCCTCCTCCTCAATGATGATATTGAGGCGATCACCCCTCGCTTCATCCACGACATGGTCGGTCTGGCGTCCCAAGACGGCGTTGGCGCTGTGGGCGCCCGGCTTCTCTTCGGCAATGACACGATCCAACACACCGGCGTCCTGCTGACGCGCCAAGGGCCGACGCATAAAATGATCGGCGAACACGCCCGTGCCGACAGCCCCATCAACATCGCGCAACTGCCCCATAACGTGGCCGCGACCACCGGGGCCTGCCTGCTGATGCGGCGCGAACTATACCGGGAATTGGGCGGCTTTGATGAAGGTTTGCCGCTCAACTACAATGATGTGGATCTGTGTCTGAAAATCCGCGAAGCCGGGCATCGCATTGTCATCGATCCGGCGATCCGGCTCTACCACTTCGAATCCTTGTCCAAGACAGGCACCTATGGCTGGGAAGTGCAGAAATTCCTGGAACGCTGGAACGGCACAACCGACCCGTACCTCAACTCCAATTTCGATCAGGCCTCGCCGTTTTACGCGCTGGCCGATGGCGATGACGCGGAAGAGGATGTGCCCTTCCCAGAACTCCATGGTCGCCGCCTCGCCCTGCGCCGCCCGACAGAGATCAAGGAGACGATCCGCTTCTCTCTCTTCGTCGCGGTCTATCAAACACCCATCAAATTCCTGCGGGAATTGGCCAATACGATCTTCCACCAATACTACCAAAACTTCGAATGGGTCGTTGTGGACAATGGCTCCACCACAGATGAAGTCGCCGCCTGGGTGGAAGAGATCAAGGATCATCCAAAGGTCAAATTCGTCCGGCTGGAAGAAAACGCAGGCATCATGGGCGGCTATGGGCATGCTTTCCGCGAAAGCACGGGCGACTACGTGCTGCCGGTGGATTCCGATGATCTGCTGACCCTCGACGCGCTCAGCATCATGGCGCAGACGATTGAGGCCCATGGCCACCCCGCCGCGCTCTATTCCGATGAATTCAAAAGCGACGAGGCGTCGAACATCTTCGCGCCTTTCCACAAACCTGATTGGGATCCGCTGCTGTTCACCAACATCTGCTACGTCGCCCATCTATGCGCGCTGCGCCGCGACGTGGCGTTGGAAATTGGCGCCTATACCGATGACAAAGCCACCTGGTGCCACGATTTCGACAGCTATTGGCGCGTGGTTCGGGCGGGGCATGACCCCGTGCATGTGCCCGAGGCGCTTTATGGCTGGCGTATCAATCCGGGCTCGACGGCATCGGTGGAATCCGGCACCAAACCCGGCACGATCAACAGCCAAACCCATGTCCTGACCCAGCATCTGCGCCTGTCTGGCATGGATCGCACGGTTACCTCTGTCGAAAACACCCTTTTCCCCCATAACGGCATCTGGCGGCTGAAACCGAAACCAGAGGCGCTGCCCTCCGCCCATGTGGTGTGGGATCTGCGGCAGGTGACAGATCTGGATGGGATCGACCTGAGTTCATTCCTCCCAGATATGAACATCACAGCCCTCGTCGCGACGCCGGAGATCGAAGACCGGTTGAAGGCATTGCCCGGCGCGCCAAACATGACGGTCGTGGTTGGCCCGCTTACCCTTCTTGATGCGTTCAAAACCGCCTCGGCAACAGCAGACTATGTCGCTTATGTCGGCCCTACCCTGCGCTTCGACAGCCCAGATTGGCTGGCCGAAATGGTGGGCCTTTTGGGATGCTACGACAATGCCGCCCTCGCTGGGGGTCGTATCCTCAACACCTCTGACACGCTGCTCTGGGCTGGCGGGTATTTCGGCATCGGCGGCGGCATCGACAGCCCGGATTTCGGGCGCAAAAAGGATGATTCCGGCTATCACGGCTTCGTCTGGTGCCAGCGCTTTGTCGATGGGGTCAGCAACGCGTTCTGGGCCGTAGAGAGCGATCTGTTGGCAGATGTCGCCGCAAAGCTAGACCCTGAGACAACCCCCGCAGAGTGGGCCACGGCCCTGTCGCTGACCACCCACGCGGCAGGAAAACACACGATCTACACCCCGTTCGCCACGGCCATCTCTTCCAACAACCGCGTGCTGCCTGCGGTCGCAGATCAGACCCTAACAAGCCAAATCGGCGCAGCGCTACCCGATCAAAGCCTCTACTACAGCCCGCGACTTTCCCGCCGGGCGGGCCATTGGTTCAAACCGATCGTCCGCGATCTGGAAGACAAAGCGTAACATCCCCAAACCATGAGACGCCTCTTTCTCATCTTCCGGCTGCTCGTGCTGCCCATCATCGGGCAAAAGCGCTACCTTGCCCTGCGCTCTGCCGTGTTTGGGGCGTGGAACACGGTTTTTCCGCCGCCCGACCCCGCCACGCTGCGCGCCGACACCCATGATCAGATTGAACAAAGCGATCTGACCTTCAGCATCATTATCCCCATATACAACACGCCCGAAGATCTACTGCGCCAATGCCTGCAATCGGTCTACGACCAAACCTACCCCAACTGGGAACTGATCCTCGTCGATGATGGATCATCCGAAGGCCATATCCGCCCCATGCTGGAAGACGCCGCCACAAACCCGCACGTCAAAACCATCCTGCGCGCGGAAAACGGCAACATTTCTCAAGCGCTGAACACAGGGCTTGAGGCCGCGACGGGCGATTATATGACCGTCCTGGATCACGACGACATGCTGCACCCCGCCGCACTTTACTGGATAGTCGACGCGCTGCTGCGCCATCCGGAAGCCGAATACCTCTACTCCGACGAGGATAAGATCAACGGTCTTGGTCAGAAACGCATTGGCCCGTTCCTGAAGCCCGGCTGGTCGCCAGAGCTGACGCTCCAATGCATGTATTCGTGCCATATGAGTGTCTATGAAAGGGAAAAAGCCCAATCCATTGGCGGCTACCGCAGTGCTTTTGACGGTGCGCAGGATTTCGATTTCATGCTGCGCTTCATCTCAAGGTTCAGCAACATCCAGCATGTGAACAAGGTGCTCTATCACTGGCGGCAATGGGAAGCCTCCACCGCGATGAGCCTTGATGCCAAGCCTGAGGCCTACCACCGCCAGCGCCGCGCGTTGCAGGAATATCTCGACGCAAACGGTGAGGTCTACGACATCACCGATCATGCGCTTCACGGACATCACAAGGTCAGTTTCCTTCCCAAAACGCTCGATAAAGTGTCCATCATCATCCCCACCGCCAATCGCGGGATGGAGGTGAACGGCATCACCGAACATCATGCGGATCGGGTGGTGCAATCCATTCTGGAAACATCCACCTACCAGAATTTTGAGATCATCCTGGCCCATAACGGCGATCTGCGCCCCGACCAGATCATTGCGTTTCAGGCGATAGACCGGGTGCGCCTGATCGAATATGACGACAGCGCAGGCTTCAACCTATCGGACAAGATCAACCTCGGCGCATCCATCGCCACCGGTGATTACTTTCTGATCCTCAACGACGATATCCGCCTCATCACCACGGATTGGATCGAACGTATGCTGGGCATGGCCCAACGCCACAGCGTGGGGGCCGTGGGGGCGAAGCTTCTATTCCCCAACAACACGGTTCAGCACAACGGTGTCTGGTTGCGTGGCCACCTGCCCGGGCATATCGACTACGGCGCCCCGCGCGATGCTATCGGTTATGATCTGAGCGGCATTGGCAATCGCAACTGCATCGCCGTGACGGGGGCCTGCCAGATGACCCCGCGCGATGTGTTCGAAGACCTAGGCGGGTATGATCCAAAATTCAGCCTCAACTTCAACGATGTAGATTACTGCCTGCGGCTTTATGAAAAGGGCCATCGCTCCATCTGTTTGGGCGACGTGGAGCTTTACCACTATGAGGGCGTCTCCAAAGAAGGCGGTGCCAGCGTGCGCGCCAGTGAGATTGAACTGTTCCTCAGCACGTGGCGCGACCGCGTGCCGAAAGATCCGTACCTGCCGTCAAACCTCGTCTAGGTTTTGCGCATGTAGAACAGGCAAGATGGCCCGTTCACCCCGTCTGCGTTCTCAAAATGCACCCGGATATCGTTGAACCCGTTCCGCTGACACAGCGCTTCAATCTCCGGTCGAACCATCCAGTAATGCGTGTCATCTGGCCCGCCACAGTAGCTGTTGGTGTTCCACGCCTGTTCATAGCTGCGCCGATAAAGCGTGTAGTTGTGCCCCTCATGCTCATACACCGTCGGGCCGCCGGAAAACGGACCGCGCCTTGGGTCATCGGCGGGCAGCAGATCATCATCATAGTAATGCGTCCACAAGATCAGCGCATTGCACTTGCGCCCCATCATATCCAGCACCTGCACCGGGTTTTGCATGTGATAAAGCACGCCTGAGGCCAGAATGATGTCAAAATGCCTCGGCGTTTCTGCAAGGTACTTCTCAAAGTCCCCCAGCAAAAACCGACAGCGCGTCAGGCCCAGGATTTCCTTCGCCACAAGGCATTTCAAAAACGCCTGTTTGTTGGCCTCAATACCCAAAACTTCCGCCGCGCCGCGCTGTTCCAGCATGTAGGAATGTGCGCCTTCCAACGGGCCAAGTTCCAACACACTGGCCCCATCCAGCGGGCCGTATTGATCCAAGGCCCAATGCACGCGCGGGTCGGAATAAAGCGCCATCTCCCCCGCCTGAAGCGCATGATTTTCAGGGAAAGACCCTGTCCACCCCGGGATCAGATCCAGTGCATTTTGCGCGTGCGGGCTGCGGCGTTCGTATTTGGAATCCAAGGTTTCTACCGCACGCCTGCGATCCATGCCGAGCCGGGCGCCCATCCGCCTGAGCCTGCTGATACCGCGCATCGTTTTCTCCAAATCCGATCGTGCCAGCGCCCACATCGCGCAGATTGGCCATTTCTGCAAGGGTCAGGGCAAGGCAGCCTCTGTTGCCTGTTCCAGACAGTGATAGACAATCAGATCGTTTTCCAACGCCGCCTCAAGCACCGGCAGATCGCGCAGCGCATCCGCCATGGCCTGCACATGGGGCGGCACGCTCACCAGCGGCATGTAGGTTTCATGCATGCTCAGCGCCGCGGCCAAACGACGATGGCTTTCACCGGTGTCATGTCCAAAGATCACCATGTCGAACATCGACAGAGTATCCAGCGCCTTGGGGATCGCCCCGCGCACACCACCCACGCCAGGGGTATGCCCTGTCAACAAGCCCACCAGCGGCGATTCCAACCCCATAAGAATATCCTGCGGCGCGGTTTTCATATGCTTGCGCACGGCTTCCGGCTGGTTGATCGCCACCCCGTCAAGATACCCTGCCAACGGCAGCAGGGTTGCATATTCCCGCTCTTCCAACTGACCCAGCACGACATGATCATCATGGCCCAGAAAATCGATGCTGTAGGCCAGCGCGACAAACGGATCGACCACCGACACCGCCGAGATGAACTGATCCGTCAGGTATTTCAAATGCGCCGTGATATGCACGCGGCCTTCGAAAAAAAATGACGGGTAATGGGGCAGATTGAACAATTGGCTGATGGTTTCATGGCCGTAAAGCTGCACGTCAGACATGCCGTAGGTGAAGTAAGGTAACAGAGCTGGCGCATAGGCGGACGCCACGGCCTGCGTCGTTTCCAACCGGAACAGACGCTTTTGCAGATACCTGTCCGTCAGGTTGCGCCGATAGATCAAGAACCCGGTATCCGCATCATGGATCGACAGATCGCGCATACCGCCAAGGTCGAACACTTTGCTGCCGTTGATGGTGAACGATGTCAGCCCGGTTTCGTGCCGCCCGATGCGCACAATATCGTGGATCACCTCATCACACGCGCCCTGATAAACCGTGTGCCCATCGCAAATCACCCGGATCTTGGCCACACCCGAAAAGCTATCCGGCACCATATAGCCCTGAAGGCTGTCATAGGTTTCCGTATGGACACTGAACATCATGGGTTTGACCGAAAGCTTTGCAAATTCGAAAGACCATTATGGCACATATCCCGTTTGAGCCAGATTTTCCCTAGTGGTCAAGGTAGGTCACATGTATTGGAAGGCTGGAAAAAGCGTTCGCTCAACTTAAAGCCGACAGAATGTCGGGGCGAGGACCATAATGAGTGCATTCGGATGTTGCCGCCATTGCGGTGAGCCGCTGACCCTGGAATTCGCCGATCTTGGGGCGACGCCAGTGTCCAATGACTACCTCGACGATGTGCAGGTCAAAAGCGGGGAGATGTTCTATCCCCTACGCGCCTTCGTCTGTCAGAAGTGTCGCCTTGTGCAGTTGCAGGATTTCGTGGCCTCAGAGGATATGTTCCGCGAAGATTACGCCTATTTCTCCTCCTTCTCCACGACCTGGCTGGCCCATGCCGAGGCCTATTCCAAACGCATGTCGGCGCGGTTTGGCCTGGGGGCGGAAAGCAAAGTCGTTGAGATCGCCAGCAACGATGGCTACCTGCTGCAATATTTCAAAAACGCGGGCATTCCTGTTCTGGGGGTGGAGCCCAGCAAATCCGTCGCTGATGCCGCGATCGCTGATAAGGGCGTACCCACAGAGGTGATGTTCTTCGGCGTCGAAACCGCCAAGACCCTGCGCGCCGCCGGCCACGCCGCCGATCTGATGCCCGCCAATAACGTGCTGGCCCATGTGCCGGACATCAACGATTTCGTCGGCGGTTTCCGGGAGCTGCTAAAACCCGAAGGTGTGGCGACTTTTGAATTCCCCCACGTTCTGCAACAAATCCGCTTCAATCAGTTCGACACGATCTATCACGAACACTTCTCTTACCTGTCGCTGATGGCCGTTGAATCCATTCTCAAGTCCGCTGGCATGCGCGCCTTTGATACCGAGGATCTGACCACCCATGGCGGTTCCCTTCGCGTCTTCGCCTGCCGGGCGGATGCGAGCCATGAAGAAACCGAAAACCTTCACCGCACCCGCAAGTCAGAGGCCGATTTCGGCCTAGGCGAAGATGCTGTCTACGCCGATTTCGCCAACAAAGTCCGCCAGACGAAACATGCCCTCCTGACCCTGCTGATGAATCTCAAGGGCCAAGGCAAAACCATCGTGGGCTACGGTGCCCCTGCCAAAGGCAACACGCTGCTGAACTTCTGCGGCGTCGGGCGCGATATCCTTGATTTCACGGTGGACCGGTCGCCCCATAAACAGGGTCGATTCCTGCCCGGAACGCGCCTGCCCATCCTCGCGCCTGAGGCGATTTTTGAGGCGAGGCCCGATTACGTTCTGATCCTGCCCTGGAACCTGAAAGATGAAATTCAGGACCAGATGGCAGGCATTCGCGACTGGGGTGGCAAATTCATTGTGCCCATCCCCGAAGCGACCATTCTCTAATGGAATTCCACGCGACAGGTCTGCCCGGCTGTTGGCGCATTGAGCTGACGAAACTGGGTGACACGCGCGGCTATTTCGCCCGCACCTACTGCCGCGAAACATTTATCGCCCACGGGCTGAACCCGGACATCAATCAATCCTCCATCTCTTTCAGCGCCAAGCGCGGCACCCTGCGCGGGCTGCATTTTCAAGCGGCCCCGGTGATGGAGGACAAACTGGTCCGCTGCCTGCAGGGCCGCATCTTCGATGTGATGGTCGATTTGCGCATCGGTTCCCCCACCTTCGGCAAATGGTACGGCGCGGAACTTGACGCCGAAAAAGGCACGCAGCTTTACGGCCCCCAAGGCTTTGCCCACGGGTTTCAGGCACTGACCGAAGATGTGGTGGTGGCCTACAATATAGGTCAGGCCTATGTGGCTGAGAAAAGCTCCGGCGTTCGGTGGCATGATCCCGAAATTCGCGTCGATTGGCCCCTCACCCCCACCGATCTGTCCCCCCGGGATGAAGGCTTGCCACTGCTGTCTGACCTCGACCGAACGCAGTTAATCCCGTTTGAGGCCGCCCAGTGACCGGTCTTCTGGTCACCGGCGCGCGTGGATTTGTCGGGCGTCACGTGGTGACCGCCGCTCGTGATGCGGGGTTTGAAGTTCATGCGGTGGCCAGCTCTGCCATGGACGACCCGCACCTACCCCAAGGCGATGGCATCACATGGCACACTGCCAATCTGCTGGACCCAGCCCAACCCGAGGCGCTGATCAAAACACTGCGCCCCACCCACATCTTCCACGCCGCTTGGGTCACCGATCACGGCGCTTATTGGACGGCGCCCGAGAACCTTGATTGGCTGGCTTTTGGCGCGCGTTTGGCGCGGATCAGTCTCGAAAACGGCGTGCAGCGATTGGTCAGCGCAGGCAGCTGCGCAGAGTATAGCTGGGGCGATGACTTGCTTATTGAAGGCGAAAGCGAAGAAGCGCCCGCAACGTTCTACGGCCAGATCAAACTGGCCCATACCCGCATGCTGGACGCCGTGCAGCAAACCCATGGCCTGTCCACTGCGACCGGGCGCATTTTCTTCGGTTACGGGCCTTTTGAGAACCCGGCGCGCATTCTGCCCTATGCGTGCCAGCAACTGGCAAACGGCGAACCGGCCGCCTTTTCGACCGGCGATTTCTACCGCGATTTCCTGCATGCGGATGACCTTGCCCGCGGCATGGTCGCGCTTTTGCAAAGCGGTCTGTGTGGCACCGTGAATGTGTGCAGCGCGGAGCCGATGAAACTGCGCGATATCGTCTCCACCTTGGGCGACATCAGCGGGACACCGGATCTTTTTGACCTTGGCGCGCGGCCCGACCGCCCCGATGATGCCGTCTATCTGATCGGATCCAATGACCGCCTGCGCAGCACCGGATGGGCACCGCAGGTTGATTTGAAAACAGGCCTGAAACAGACGCTGGATTGGTGGGCCGGGCGCTAATCCCCATCCCCAAGCTTCACGCGCAATTCGCGCAGCACGGGCAAGGCACCGCGCACCTTGTCCTCGCCCAATTCTTCGACAACATCACTGATCAGCGGCGTAATCGCCGATATCGCCGCATCGCGCGCTTGACGGCCTGCTGGACTGATCGTGACCATCTTGCGCCGGGCGTCGTCCCAATCGGGTCGGACATGGATGTAGCCTGCCCATTCCAGTTTCCCCAACGTGTTCGTCATCGCCCCACGCGTCACGTAAAAGGCCTTGGCCAATTGCGCGGGCGTCCGTTCCTCCCCAATGCGGGCGAGGTAATTGAGGACGGAAAAATGTGAAATCTCCATCCCCTTTGGCAGCACACGGCCCAGCCGGTTTCGCACCAATTGTTCATTGGTCAAAATCTCACTGAAAAGAGACACCGCAAGGATGCCGCTGGGCGTGTTGGTCATGCCGGGCCTTCGAACCTGTTGTCATGCCGCCAGGATGGTATGCGGCTGCGCGCAGTTTCCACCTCTGTCAGGTCAATGTCCACGCATATCACGCCTGTCTCCGTGCCCGCATCGGCCAGAACTTCACCCCAAGGGCTGACAACCATGCTGTGCCCATAGGTCTTGCGCGTGCCATGGCTGCCGGTTTGTGCGGGCGCCAGAAGAAACGCACCCGTCTCAATCGCCCGCGCGCGCAGCAGGGTTTCCCAATGGGCCGCCCCTGTCACTGGCGAAAAGGCCGACGGCACCGTCAGGATTTGCGCGCCCTGTTGGGCAAGTTGGCGATAAAGATGAGGAAACCGAATGTCATAGCAGATGGTCAGACCAATCTTGCCGATCTCGGTCTCCGCCAACACAGCACGATCTCCCGGGCGATACCCTTTGGATTCGTGATAGCGTTCCGTCTCTGACACGGTCACGTCGAACATGTGCACCTTGTCGTAGGACGCGACAACGCAGCCATCCGGGCCAATCAGAAAAGACCGATTGGTAAACCGCCCACCGGCATCATCCGTCTTCAACGCTAGCGAGCCGATCAGACACCAAACACCAGCTTTCCGCGCCTTGTCCTGCAACGCGCGCAGCGTCGGGTCATCGCCTTCATGCTGCAAAACCTCCTCCTGTCGCGCGCGGCTGGTGGACACGCAGTTCGTCACCTCTGGCGTCAGGATAAACCGCGCGCCTTCACTTACTGCCTCATCAAAATGGGCATCAACGGTTTTCAGGTTCTGTGCAGGATCATCGCTGCTGCTGAGCTGGATCAGCGCGATCTTCATGCCGCCAGCAACGGATCCAGCTTACCGGCCTGTTCCAGCGCATAAAGATCGTCGCAACCGCCCACATGCGTGTCACCGATAAAGATCTGCGGCACCGTCCGCCCACCATTGGCGCGCTGGATCATTTCCTGTTTCCGGCCTGGATTGGTTAGCACGTTGATTTCCGAAAAGCTGACGCCTTTCTGATTCAACAGCCGCTTGGCCGCATGACAAAAGCCACAAAGGGGCGAGGTGTAAATTTCAACGGGCTGCATGGTATGACCCTATCCGTGTTCGTCGCGATAGGCCGTATCTAGGTGTCTTTGGCCACGCGCGCCAGTGCCAGAACACAAACCTCACTTGCGCCAGCCGCATATGCAGCCTGCGTGCATGCCGAAAGGGTGGCCCCGGCTGTCATCACATCATCCACGATCAGCACGGGGCGCCCTTCGGCACGATGGGCCTGGGCGGGGTTTGGCGCGATGGCGCGATCAGTGGTCCGAAAACGTTCGTCAAAGCTCAAACCATCCAACGATGGTGTCCGACGTGACCGAAGCAAAAGATCGGGACAATAGGCAAGACTTTGATGCTTGGCGAAGGCATCTGCCAGCACCGCGGACTGATTGAACCGCCGCTTCAACAAACGTGACCAATGCAGCGGCACAGGCGCAACCAGCATGTTATCGCGCAGGATCGGCTTGGCGGCCCGCGCCAACCACCGGGCTGCGGGCTTGGCAAGATCACTGCGATCCCCGTGTTTGAGCGACAGCACAAGCCTGCGCCCCAGATCCTTGTAAAGCAGCGCCGCCCGTCCCTGCTTCCACGGGCGGGCGATGCGCAGACAATCATCACATAACTCGGCCTGCCCAGTGTCTTCGCCGGGCAAAGGGACGCCACAGTGATCGCACACCAAACCGGAAATGAAAGGCGTGTCGCGCCAGCAGGTTCCACATAGGCCGAAATCATCATCCACTAATTCTGTGCAGGTCAGACAGCGGGGTGGATAAATCAGATGAAGCGCGGATTTCAGCACGGGTACCATGGCGAGCTCACAGTGTGACTTACATTAACGCTTGCCTAATTTTGGTTAACAAACGGTTGCCAGGCCCAAGCAAACGGCCCATTTTTGCGGATTTCTTGCTCCTTTGGGCCTTTAAGTTCATTGACGCATGTCATTTCCGCAGCATAAACACCTGATCTGCACAGCAAGATTGACCTGCGCGCAAAGCCCCATATCTCTGCTTAGACCAAACCGCGAGAGACCGACCGCATGCCAGATGCCAGCAATCCTGCCCGCAGACCAGCCTTTGCCGATGACAGCCACCCAAAGCTGCCGAAGGCCAAGACAGGCGTGTTGATCGCCAATCTGGGAACGCCAGACAATTATGACTACTGGTCCATGCGCCGGTATCTCAATGAATTCCTGTCCGACCGCCGCGTGATTGATTATAGCCCGTGGCTCTGGCAGCCATTGTTGCAGCTTGTGATCCTGTCCAAACGTCCCTTCACCAGTGGGGAGGCATATAAATCCATCTGGAACGAAGATAAGGGCGAAAGCCCGCTGATGACGATCACTCGGGACCAAACTGATAAGCTGCGCCAGAGCCTGCAAAACATCTACGGTGATCAGGTCATGGTGGATTTCTGCATGCGCTATGGCAACCCGTCGACCAAATCAAAGGTCCGCGAAATGACGGAGGCCGGGTGCCGGCAAATCCTGTTCTTCCCGCTCTATCCTCATTACGCGGGCGCCACGTCCGCGACGGCGAATGATCAGTTCTTCCGCGCTTTGATGGAAGAAACATGGCAGCCCATCGCCCGCGTGGTGCCGCCCTACTTTGACAATGAACAATATATTGACGCGCTCGCCCAGTCGGTTGAAACGGCCTATGGCAAGCTGGACAAACGGCCTGACATTCTGGTCGTGTCCTACCACGGGATGCCGCAGCGGTATTTGCAGCAGGGCGATCCCTATCACTGCCAATGCGCCAAGACCACGCGCCTTCTGAAAGAACGGCTCGGCTGGGAAGACACGGACATCACTACGACCTTCCAATCGGTGTTTGGGCCTGAAGAGTGGCTGCGCCCCTACACGGTGGAAGAAGTGGCGCGACTTGCCAAGGAAGACGGCAAGAAGAACATCGCGGTGATTGCGCCTGCGTTTTCTGCCGATTGCATCGAGACGCTGGAAGAAATCAACGAAGAGATCAAAGAGAGCTTCGAAGAAGCGGGCGGCGAGGAATTCCACTACATCCCCTGCCTCAACGATGATGACGCGCATATTGAGGCGCTGACCGGGATTATCGAAACCAACCTGCACGGCTGGATCAAATAAAAACGGGAGGCCGTTTGGAGCCTCCCGTACAACATTCTTATTCCGAACCGACTAGATCAACAGAACCTGTGTGCCGACCTTCGTCCGCTCAAAGAGCTCGGCAATGTGTTCATTGTAAAGCCCCACACACCCATTGGACGACCGACGCCCAATCTTGCGCGTGTCATGGGTGCCGTGGATGCGGTAATACGTCCAGCTCAGGTACAGCGCATGTGTCCCCAGCGGATTGTCCGGGCCCGGGCCAACATAGGGCGGCCAATCGGGGTTGCGTTCCAGCATGGATGGTGTCGGACGCCAGGATGGGCCAACCACCTTGCGCACAACGGACGTCCTGCCACGGCGCGTCATCTCTTCGGTCATGGGCACACTGGTGGGGTAGAGGCGATAATCGCCACCGTCTTCGTTCCAGTAGTGCAACGCACGCGAATGCGTATCCACAAGGATCGCGCCATTGCGCAGGTTTTTGAAATAAGGCTGCCAATCCAACGCCCGGAAGCTGGAAATATTACGGCGCACGGCCTGCGAAATTTCCTGTTCCATTTCAATTTGCGTGGCGCTGCCCAAATCCTGTGCAATCGCGGGGGCGCCCAGCGTTGCGGCGGTGCCTGCAAGAAATGAGCGACGGCTGAATGTCGTGCTGATCTTCTTCATGATTCCTCTCCGCGGTAACAAATGTCCCGAATACACCTGTGTATATTGTGAGAATCGTCCAATCGCAATTCAAACAAAAGTCATGGAACTTTTTGCGTGTTTGCGCGGATTAGAAATGGCGGTTTGAAATTCTGAGCCGGGCAAGTTAATGAAACGCGGATATGAATCAGGATGGGCGCGCCATGATCCGGAAATTTGGTTTTGTTGTCATCGCTTTGACAGGTCTGGCGGCCTGCGGTGCACCTACGACGCCACAATTGGGCCCTGACGGCAAACCTTTGCCGAAGGTCTACAATATTCGTCAGGGGCAAACCGCGAAAATCCAGTTTTCCATGCTCGATTCGGTGAATACCCTGCGTGAGGCTGCTGGCGCGCCACCACTGGCCCTGAACGCGCAGCTTAACGCGGCCGCAGCGACGCATGCGCAGGATATGTCCCTTCAGAACCGCCCCTGGCACTTTGGATCAGACGGATCATCGCCCATCGACCGGATCCAACGGGTCGGCTACACAGGGCAGCTTGTCGGCGAAAACATCTCTGAAACCTATGAAACAGAGATTGAGACGCTGTCGGCATGGATGGAAGACGAAAACACACGCCGCGTGATCCTGTCCCCGGCTGCAACCGATTTGGGCTTTTCCTGGTTTCAGGAATCCAACGGCAAGATCTGGTGGACGATGGTCACCGGGTCCCGCGGTGGGCGATCCCTCGATCCTGTCTCCTGATCGTCACTCTAGGGTGTAATCGTGATCGGCGTGCCGGTCTTCACCATCGCATAGATGTGTTCCATGTGACGGTTCTTCACCGAAATGCACCCCCACGTCCAATCGGGATCACCCTTCTTCGGCTCCCCGTTGGGACGACCATGGATAAAGATATCACCCCCAGGGCTTTTGCCCGCGGCCTTGGCGAATTCCTTGTCCCGCTCATTGGGATATGAAATGCCCAGCGACAGGTGGAATGAACTGTTGGGATTGCGCCGGTCGATGTAGTAATGGCCCTCCGGCGTTTTCCCATCCCCTTCGAACTGCTTGTGTCCCAGCGGCGCAAAGCCAAGCTCCATCGGATAGGATTTGAGCACCTTGTCATGGTGCATCAACCAAAGCCTGCGCTCCTCCTTGGCGACGATCACGCGCGTCACCTCTGGCCCGTTATAGGTTCGAAATTTGGACTTGCTGCAACTGGCGATGGTCACCGCCAGAAGCAAGATCGCAAAAATCCTGAATACTCTCATCACTGCCCGCCTCTTGTTTCCTTTTCACTTACCGAAAAATCCGTTGATTTTCCATAAAAAGTGAAACGTCGAAACGGGTTTGTGATGTGTCATTCAGCGGCTTGATCAGCTTGCAGGAACCCGCCCGATTGCCGTTCCCAGAACCCGGCGTATTGGCCGCCCAGGGCCAGAAGCTCTGAATGCGTCCCATCCTCCACGATCCGGCCCTGATCCATGACGATGATGCGGTCCATTTGCGCAATGGTCGACAGGCGGTGGGCAATGGCGATCACCGTTTTGCCCTCCATCATTCCGTAAAGCGTTTGCTGAATGGCGGCCTCCACCTCACTGTCCAGCGCGCTTGTCGCTTCATCGAGCAGGAGAATCGGCGCATCCTTCAAAATGACCCGCGCCAGCGTGATCCGCTGCCGTTGCCCACCCGACAACTTAACGCCCCGTTCACCCACATGGGCGTCGTAGCCACGGCGACCTTGCGGATCTTCCAGATCAAGGATGAAATCATGCGCCTCCGCCTTACGCGCAGCGGCGATCATCTGATCCTCACTGGCATCAGGCGCACCATATAAGATGTTGTCGCGCACGGACCGATGCAACAGCGAACTGTCCTGCTGCACCATTCCGATCTTTTGGCGCAAACTGTCTTGGGTGACATGGGCAATGTTCTGATCATCAATCAGAATCTCACCCTTCTCCAGGTCGTAAAACCGCAAGAGCAGCTTCACTAGGGTCGATTTCCCCGCGCCTGACCGGCCCACAAGGCCAATCTTTTCACCCGGTTTGATGGTCAGCGAAATCCTGTCCAAGCCACCCGCATCACGTCCGTAATGGTGCGACACGTCGTTGATCTTGATCTGCCCTTTGGACATCTTAATCGGCTTGGCACCCTTAGCGTCCACCAGGTCAATCGGCTGCGCGATGGTTTCCATGCCCTCCGCCACAACACCCAGTTCGCGGAAGAACGTGGACAGGGCCCACATGATCCAACCCGTCATCGCATTCAGCCTCAGCGTCAGCGCCGTCGCCGCCGCCACGGCCCCGACAGAGGCTGTCCCCTGCATCCACAGCAGAAACGCCCAGCCCACCACACCAATGATCAGAAGACCATTCAGTGTCACCAGCGCCAGATCCATGATGGTGAAAATGCGCATTTCCTTTTGGAAAGTCTTGCGCGCGTGCTCAATCGATTCCTTGGCGTAATTTAGCTCACTATCGTGATGGGCAAACAGCTTAACCGAATGGATATTCGTATAGGCATCCACAACGCGCCCCGTCACCAAAGACCTCGCATCCGATGACGCCTTGGACGCAGGCCCGACCCGCAAAATCGTCCATTTGACCAAACACCCATACAGCGCCAGCCAAATCAGAAGCGGCAGGGCAAGGCGCGGATCGGCCTCTGTCAAAAGGATCATTGCGCCAAGGATATAGGCGATGGAAAACGCGATGGCGTCAAACACCTGAAACACCGCATCACCTGCCGCCGGGGGTGTCTGCATGATCCGGTTCGCAATCCGGCCCGCAAAGTCGTTTTCAAACCAGCCCACCGATTGCCGCAACACGTGCTTATGCGCCCGCCAACGGATCAGCGTGCCAATGTTGGGCAGCACAGCGTTATTGAGAAGCGCGACATCAATTGCCTGCAACAGCGGCCGCAGGATCAGAATGAAGATCGCAACCAACAGGAATTCCATCCCGTATTGCTCAATCACCGCCTCCGGTTCACCGCTTAGCCGGTCAACGACCAGACCCATGTAATAGATCAGCCAAACCTCAACCGCCGCCACGACGACAGACATCACCGCGGTGACGGCGAACACCTTTTTGAACGGCACCATGTAATCGCGCATGAAAGGCCACAGCCGCGTGGGCGGCGTGTCAGTTTCCTCATAGGCGACATAGGGATCGACGAGGTTTTCAAAGAATTTGAACATTGGGGGACACCTGATGTGAAATAGCAAAAAGTCACGCGACTTTGAGCGCGCGGAAAGAAGAGGCGAGGACGCGCTATGCGCTTAGGTCAGCCAAATCCCGCGATACATGGTGTGATCCCTCCTTAAGTGGATGCCTTGGTATTTGTCTCAACAAGGCGCAAAAGTCAAATGACGGGTTTACGACAAAAGGTCAGCTTTTGTCAGTTGAAACGCAGACGCGATCCAGGCCTCTTCCAACGCCTTCAATTTCTGGCCCAGCGCGGGGCCTTCATATTCAGGCATCAGATCGGCTGAAGCGACAGGGAAAACCGCGTTAGCACCGCGCGCCAGATCGTCCATATCTTGCTGGGTTGGGGGCATCTGTGACAGCACGGCACGCAGCAGCAAAATGTCGTGGCCCACCTCAACACCATAGCGATATCCCAGCGCATGGGAAGGGGTTGTGGCCCCCATTTCGTCACGCAGAAGATCGAGACGCTTGGCATCCGATTTGGAAAGCCGCAGCTGGTCCACCACATCTTCGCCCCCCAGCACGGCCAAACGGCGAAGACTGGACGGCGACACCGCTCCCTCAAGATGCACCAAAGGCGCCAGCAACCGATCATCCGCACCCGGCAGCACTTGCGCCAAAACACTCGCACTGCGCATCGCCGCGACAGAGGGCGCGGGATCGGGCGCGGCCAAAAGCTTGATCATCTCAGCGCCAATACGTTCCTTGGAGAGTTGCGCGATCCCCTCGGCGAGCTCCGCACAGGCGGCAAGACCATCGGCATCAAGGCCGCCCTCCGCATCCCCAAACCAAGCGTGAAACCGAAAGAAGCGCAGAATGCGCAGGTAATCTTCTTTGATCCGGGTCGGCGCATCTTCGATGAACCGCACGCGCCGGGCCTTCAGATCAGCCAGCCCGCCCAGTGGATCAACAACGGTGCCATCCGCCAGTGCATAAAGCGCGTTCATCGTGAAATCGCGGCGATGGGCATCCTCAGCGATATCCTTTGAAAACGCGACAACGGCGCGGCGGCCATCGGTGGCAACATCCTTTCGAAAAGTCGTGACCTCATGGGGAACATCATCCACCACCACGGTCACGGTGCCATGGTCTATCCCCGTTGGCACCGCGCGCAGACCTGCACCTTCGGCCAGTTGCATGACCACTTCAGGCAAGGCATCGGTGGCAATATCAATATCCGACACGGGGTGATCCAACAGCCCGTTTCGCACGCAGCCCCCCACGAAATAGGCAGCATGGCCCGCATCCCTCAGCATGGTTATGACCGTCTGCGAGGGTGCGGCGTGGATCCAATCACCCGCCACCTTCATGCCGCGGCCCACCCATCGGTCAGCGCCCGCAAGATCCGGGCGGTCGCACCCCAGATGTAATAAGGCCCGTAAGGCACCGTGTAGTAATGCCGCCGCGTGCCCCGCCACCTGCGGGATTGCACCGAAAAATTGGCACCATCCAGCACGTGAGTGAGCGGCACGTGAAACACCTCATCCACCTCACCGGGCTCGGCCACCGGGGTAAAATCGCCCTCAATAATGCCCAAAACGGGTGTGACCTCAAACGACGTGACCGTCTCATGAAACGGCATCGTACCCATCACGCGCACCTGTTCGGGGGCAAGGCCGATCTCTTCTTTCGCCTCGCGCAGGGCTGCATCAATGATGGTCGCGTCGCACGGGTCTTGCTTGCCACCCGGAAAGGCAATCTGGCCTGGATGATGTTTCAGCGCCGAGGATCGTTTTGTCAGATAAAGCCGCGCCTCGCCTCCGATCATACGCACCGGTACGAGCACACCAGCCGGGCGCAGCTTGCGCCCTTCCGGCAGCACGGTATCCGGGTTCAGATCATAGTCAGAGGACGCGCCAGATATACAATCCAACGCGCGGCTCAGACGGGCCTGAACCTCAGCTGTCATCCGCCCCCGCCGCATCAAAACCAAGCGTTTTGGGGTCGAGCCGATAATGCGCGCCGCAGAATTGGCAATCCGCGGTCACAACGCCGTCAGACGTGATCATCGTGCGGATGTCCTTGGCGGAATAAATGCTGAGGCTTTGACGCACGCGATCCTCGGAACAAGTACAGCCAAAGCGCACCGGTTGCGCATCGAACACGCGCGGTGTTTCTTCATGAAAGAGCCGCACCAGCAAATCCGTAGGCGACACCGACGGGCCGATCAATTCCAGATCTTCAACCGTGTTGAGCAGGATATTCACCCGGTTCCAGTTCTCCCCCTCGTCATCGTCCAAGAGGTCGGAGGCGACCAAAAGCCCGCCGTCGCCAGATCCGCCGCCCTGCATCTCAGGGGACGCTTTGGGCATGTGCTGCAACATGAAGCCGCCCGCGCGCCAATGCTCTGCGCCGCCCGCCTCGGTCGACCGACCAAAGGACAGCGCGAAGCGCGTGGGCAGTTGTTCTGATTGAGCGAAATACGCCTCCGCACAGGCGCTGATCGACCCGCCCGCGATTGGGGTGATCCCTTGGTACGGATCAGTGCCCGGCCCCTGATCAATCAGCACGGCAAAATACCCCTCGCCCAATTGATCGTAAGGTGCGCCATCGGTGATCCGGTCTGCATCAAAGCTGGCATAGGCGCGAATCTTGGCGATGTCATTTTCATCCTGCGGCGCGAAGTAATCCGTGGCGATCATCCGCACCGGGCCTTTCGTCTGCACCTGCAAAGACAGCTTCCAGCGCAAGCCAATCGTTTGACCGATCAGCGCGGTCAGCAACGCGGCCTCGGCCACCAACGCCTCCACCGGGGCGGGGTAATTGTGCTGCTTCAAAATCCCGTCCAGCACCCCATCCAACCGCGCCAAGCGGCCCCGCGTGTCAGAGGCATCCAGTTGAAAGGGCAGGATCGTGTCATCCCACGCGATTTTCTGTCCGAAAGTCATGGAGTTTCCTTAGCCGTCGATTTGACGTATCGCGACTATATAGGCGACCCGCCCAATGATCCAAGGGCCAGTTAAACAAGGCAAAGACATGATCCGCAGAATTGGTGACCCCCCTGTGCCCGGTATCAAGTATGAAAGGCGCATCGGCGTTTACGCAATCCTTCCCAAGGGTGGCGATCTTTTGGTCACGTTTCAGGCAGAGCCTGACAATGAACTTCAACTGCCCGGCGGCGGTGTTGACGAGGGCGAGCCGCATTTGCGCGCGCTGTATCGCGAGGTCATGGAAGAAACCGGATGGTCCATCGCCGCGCCGCGCCGCATGGGTGCTTTTCGGCGGTTCGTCTATATGCCGGAATACGACAAATGGGCTGACAAGATCTGCATCATCTATGTGGCCCACCCGGTGCGCCGCCTTGGCCCCCCATCAGAAGAAGGGCATATGGATCTTTGGGTGGCGCCTGACATCGCCGCACAGACACTCGGCAATCCCGGTGACCGGTTTTTCGTCACGCGCTACCTGGATCAGCTTTGAATTCAAGAAAGGCAGTAGACACATCGTCATCAAATTCTGTCTGCCCGGAAAACAACGTCATGTCCCGGATGATCGCATCCAAACACGCCTGCCCGCCAAGGCGCGCATGACGTAGCAGCGACATCTTTAGGCCCTCATCCCCGTAAAGATCACCGTTTGGCTTGGCGCATTCAGTGATCCCATCCGAATGGATCAAAAACCTGTCCCCGGGATGCAGCACGGCTTCGCATTGATCAAAATCCGCACCATCAATCAGGCCGACGGGCAAGCCCCCGGACCCCACGATTTCAACGCAGCCTGACGCGCGTTGGATCACTGGGTTGGGATGCCCCGCTTGGGTATAGATCAATTCCCCAGTTGTCTGGTTGAACAGCGCCAGAAGCATGGTGAAGTAAAGATCCGTGTCAATCTCACTGATGATGCGTTCATTCAACATCGCCATGGTCTCCGACGGGTCCCGGGCCACGTATTGCCCTTTGCCCACCTTCTTCAGCGCAATGTTCTGATCGGGCACGCCATCGGTCAGGAACCCGGCCAATCGCGCCGTCATCAGTGCCGAACTGATCCCGTGACCCGCCACATCAATTCCGTAAAGCCCGACGCAATCATCATCGATGTGAAACATGCCAACCAGATCACCGCCGATGTGCCCGCTCGACTGCAAGAACAACGAAAGCTCTGACTTGCCCGTATCGCGATAGCGTTCCCGCACGAGCGAATTCTGAAGTTTACGCGCCTCCACAAGGTCACTGTTGATGGAATCATGCGCCGCCTGAAGTTCATCCAATGTGGATCGGATCAGGCGGTTTTTATCGTTCAATTCATGTTCCATCTGCATGATCCGCTCACCCGCGCGAATGCGGACGCCCAGTTCATGCTGATTGACGGGCTTGGTCAGAAAATCATCTGCGCCGGCATCAAAGGCCCGGGTGACGTCTGCCTTTTCGTCACGCGATGTCAGCAAGATGAAATAGCCGTACCGATCCCGCGGCAACGCGCGAAACGCCTCGCAAAACTCCAACCCGTTCATACCGGGCATCATCCAGTCGCTGATCACCAGATCGGGGATTTGATCTTCACACCGTTGGAGAGCCTGAAGCCCGGATTCGGCCTGCAGAACATTGTAACCCTGCTTTTCCATAAGCTTGCCCAGCATCATGCGCTGCGCCCTGCTGTCATCGACAACAAGAACCGTCTTGCCGCGCGTGTCGGCCGTTTCGGGTAAGCCCAAATTTTCAGATTTGTCCAAGGCCAAGGCGGGATCTCATGAAGGAATTTTGCAAGGCCTAGGCGGGATCACTTAAAGACTCGCTAAAGCGCAAATTTGCCTAAAATTGTTCGGACCGCTCAACCGAAGATTAAGATCGATCGGCTAATCTAAGTGATACGTGCTTAAGGAGTGTCGCCATGATTGATTGGGACCGGGTAAACCAACTGAAAGACGAAATTGGCGAAGAAGACTTCCAGGAAGTCGTTGATATGTTCCTCGATGAAATGAACGAAGAAGTGGACAGCCTGACACCGGGCATGGGCGCGCAAGATCTGGAAGCGAAATTGCATTTCCTGAAAGGGGCCGCCCTAAACCTGGGCTTCAGCGCATTTGCCGATCTGTGCAAAACGGGTGAAGAAGCCGCGCGCGATGGCCAAACCGACGCGATTGATACCGCAGCGGTGATGACTTGCTACAAAAAATCCATCGACGCCTTTGGTGAAAACGCGCCCGGAAGCGCAGCGGCCTAGATTAGGAATTCAGACAGGATTTCATCATTGGTGATGTCCCGAAAGCCGTATCCAAGCGCGGTCAGCTTGTCTTCGATCAAGGGGAAATTGTCAGGGCTCGATGTTTCAATCCCCAACAATATAGACCCGAAGTTGCGCGCTGACTTCTTCAGGTATTCAAATCGCGATATGTCGTCATCAGGACCCAGCATGTTCAAGAAATCCTTCAAAGCACCAGGGCGCTGCGGCATCCTCAGAATGTAGTATTTCTTGTTACCCGAAGACCGCAGCGCGCGTTCCTTGACCTCTGGCAGCCGTTCAAAATCAAAGTTCCCGCCGGACGAGACACAAACCACCGTCTTGCCTTTGATATCGCCCGCGATGTCCTTGAGCACATCAAGCGCCAACGCCCCGGCAGGTTCCAGAACAAAGCCTTCGATGTTCAGCATTTCAATCATCGTGGTGCACAGACGATCTTCGCTGACCGCATGCACCACGTCCGGGCCAAGATGCTTCAGCCGCGCGAATGTCATTGCACCGATCTGAGCCACGGCCGCGCCATCCGCGAAGGTATCAATGTAATTGAGACGCGATGGGTGGCCCGCCCGAAACGCCTCCGCCAGGCATTTCCCGCCTTCAGGCTCCACCAGCACGTAGCCGGTCTGATCCCCGAAGTAACTGCTCACGCCGGATGACAATCCACCCCCACCCACGGGCATCACGATCACATCCGGCACAGTGCCCAACTGGGCCTCAATCTCCACCCCGACGGAGGCCTGGCCTTCAATCACATCCTCATCGTCAAAAGGCGACAAGAAATGCCCCTGCACTTGTGCGCAATAGGCCTGCGCAGCGGACAGCGTATCGTCGAAATAATCACCCGTCAGACGCACCTCGATATGATCACCACCAAAGGCGCGGGTTTTCATCACCTTCTGATCCGGCGTCGTGACAGGCATGAAAATCACGCCGTTCAGCCCGAAATGTTTGCACATGAAGGCCACGCCCTGCGCGTGGTTGCCCGCGCTGGCCGCCACGAAACTGGCAGGTGTATCCCCTTCCGCCAGCCGCTTGCGGATCGCATTGAACGCACCGCGCAGTTTGTAGGACCGCACGGGCGACAGATCTTCGCGCTTCAGATAAATCTCCGCCCCATACGCATCTGACAAATGATCATTGCGTTGCAGCGGCGTCGGCTCAAAAACGTCGCGCATAAGAGCCTCTGCGGCCTGGGCGGATTGGCGAAAATCAGTCATGCGCGCATGTGTGGGGGAATGTTGGCCCACGCGCAAGTCCCTGCAATGCCACAGCTTGCCCCCTGTGACAAAAGGCAGTAAGCGCGGCCCAACCTGATCTTTGCTGAGGATGCGCATATGTCCACGCCCAAGAAAGTCGTTCTGGCCTATTCCGGGGGCCTTGATACGTCGATCATTCTGAAATGGTTGCAGACAGAATACGGGTGTGAGGTGGTCACCTTCACCGCCGATCTCGGCCAGGGGGAGGAGCTGGACCCAGCGCGCAAAAAGGCCGAATTGCTCGGGATCGCGCCAGAGAATATCTACATCGAAGACATCCGCGAAGAATTCGTGCGCGATTTCGTTTTCCCGATGTTCCGTGCCAATGCGGTCTATGAAGGGCTGTATCTGCTGGGAACCTCCATCGCGCGTCCCTTGATTTCGAAGCGTCTGGTGGAGATTGCCGCCGAAACGGGCGCTGATGCCGTGGCCCATGGCGCAACAGGCAAGGGCAATGATCAGGTGCGGTTTGAACTGGCGGCCTACGCGCTCAATCCCGATATCAAGGTGATCGCGCCGTGGCGGGAATGGGATCTGACATCGCGCACGCGCCTGATTGCATTTGCCGAAGAAAACCAGATTCCCATCGCCAAGGACAAACGCGGTGAGGCCCCGTTTTCGGTGGATGCCAACCTGCTGCACACCTCATCGGAGGGCAAAGTGCTAGAAGACCCGGCGGAGGCCGCGCCCGATTACGTCTACCAGCGCACCGTCAGCCCCGAAGAGGCGCCCGACACTCCCGAATTCATCGAAGTTGGGTTTGAACGCGGTGACGCCGTGTCGATCAACGGTGAGGCGATGAGCCCCGCCACCATCCTCACCCGCCTCAATGAAATTGGTGGCGCGCATGGCATCGGGCGGCTCGATTTTGTGGAAAACCGTTTCGTCGGTATGAAATCCCGCGGCATCTATGAAACGCCGGGCGGCACCGTGTTGCTGGAAGCCCATCGCGGGATCGAACAGATCACTCTGGATAGCGGTGCCGGGCACCTCAAGGACAGCCTGATGCCTCGTTACGCGGAACTGATCTATAACGGCTTCTGGTTCTCGCCCGAACGCGAGATGCTGCAAGCGGCCATCGACAAAAGCCAGGAACACGTGACCGGCACAGTACGGTTGAAACTCTACAAAGGTTCGGTCGATTGCGTGGGCCGCTGGTCAGATCATTCGCTCTATTCCGAGGCGCATGTGACCTTTGAAGAAGACGCTGGAGCCTATGATCAGAAAGATGCGGCGGGCTTCATCCAGCTCAACGCGCTTCGTTTGAAGCTGTTGGCCGCAAGAGATCGGCGGCTTAAGGGCTGATATAGAGCCTGTTTTCATACAAAGCATCGTAATACGGCAGGGCCTCTTTCAACACATCTGAAAGGGGCCCTGTCACGTCCGGCATCTCGCCTTCCGCAGCGCCAAATCCGGTGGAATCCCATACAGCCCCATACCAATGCGCCGCCCAAACGCCATCTGACGGGTGGCCGCCTTCGGGCCAACTCAGCATCTTTTCGGTGAATTCCATACCGATCGCATCGCAAAGCGCCCTGAGTGCCTCGGGCGGGTCACGGCGGATGTCAGAACTGTCGATCACCACCGCATCCTCCTTCACGCTGTGAAACAGCTCCGCCTGTTGGCGAAAGCCGATATCGTCCAGCGTTGGGTTCTCTCGCTTGGCCGCATAGGACGCGATCACACGGGCCGGGTGGCGGATCAGGAAGACATTCTTGAACCCGCGTATCCAATCTCGCGGAACCTCATCAATCATGTGCTGGGACATGTATTTGTGGTAGCTATGCGGCGCAGAAACAGGGGCCTCAAGATCTGCGATCACGCGCCTTGGGTCCGTCGGCTGCGACGCGATGATCTCCTCCCGCATGGGGTGATCAAGACCCGTCAGATGCAGGTAAGCCGCGTAAAACGGCTCATCCATCACCTCACAATCGCCACGTGCGGCAAAGGCATACATCATCGCGGTGGAAATGTTCCGCGGGCCAGACCACATCGCGATCCGCATTCAGGCCGTTTCCTGCTGGATTAGAGCCTTATACAGCCCCTGAATACGCGTGGTCACCGGCCCTTGCTGACCATCACCAATGGGTCTGCCGTCAATTTCCCCCACCGGCGTTTGCGCACCGAATGTGCCGGTCAAAAACGCCTCTTCCGCGCCATAGGTTTCGACAAGGGAATAGTTCTTTTCATGGACTGGGATGCCATCAGCATGACATAGATCAATCACCTTCTGCCGCGTGATGCCGTTCATGCAGTAATCCCCGGTCGAGGTCCAAACCTCCCCTTTCCTCACAATGAAGAAATTGCACGCGTTGGTGGTGTTCACGAACCCATGCACATCCAGCATCAGGGCCTCATCCGCGCCCGACTTTTCCGCCGCGATGCAGGCCAGGATGCAATTCAGCTTGGAATGCGAATTCAACTTCGGATCCTGCGTCATGGGCAGCCCACGAATATGCGGCACGGTCGCCAACCGAATGGGCCGCGCGATCCGGGGCTTGGAATGTTCCATGATGATCGTCACGGTCGGACCCTGCCGGGACAGGGACGGATGCTGAAAAGGCCGCGTTTTCACCCCGCGCGTCACCATCAGCCGCGCATGGGCATCCGACACCATGCCATTGGCCTGTGCCGTCGCTTCCAACGCGCGCATCACCTCATCCGGCATCATCCCGATATCCAGATCAATGGCCTTGGCGGCCTCAAACAACCGATCCAGATGTTCATCCGCAAATGCCCAGCGCCCATTATACAGCCGCAGCCCTTCCCACACGCCATCCCCCAGCATAAAGCCAGAATCATACACGCTCACCAGCGCTTGCGCCTTGGGTACGATCTTCCCGTTCAGCCAAATGAGAATCTCCTTATTGCGCGCATCTTCTTCGGCCTGGTGGGTGGTTTGAGGGTCTGTCATAGCGGCACCAATTGTTACATTTGCAAAGACAACTCTGTTTCAATCCCCTTGAAAAGCCCTGATTTCCTCACGCCACAGGTAAATTGCTTTCACCAGCGCGTGACCTCTCAGATCGGTGAATTGGCTCTCCCTCTGTTTTCAGTAGGGTGGCTTCAACCTGCAATCGGAGGCGACCATGATTTCAACATTCAGAAATATCAAAGCAGTGGCACTGGCCGGGCTTGTCGGTCTGGGTCTGGGAATTCAATACGGTGAAGTCCGCGCGACGGCCAATGAGGTGATCGTTGTCGCCGGCGGATGCTTTTGGTGCGTCGAAGCAGATTTCGAACGCGTGCAAGGCGTGACGGAGGTTGTCTCCGGCTTCACGGGCGGGACGGTGGAAAACCCCACCTACAAACAAGTCGTGCGTGGCGGAACCGGGCATTATGAGGCCGTCCAGATTTTCTTTGATCCAAGCCAGGTGTCACAGGATCAGCTTTACTCCATGTTCTTCCGGTCCGTGGACCCCACCGATGACGGCGGCCAATTCTGTGACCGTGGCGCGGCCTATCGCACGGCCATCTTCGTCTACAACTCGCTAGAGCGTGACACGGCTGAGGCGGCGTTAACGGATGCTCAGGATGAATTGGGGCAAACCATTGTTACCCCATTTCTGGACGGTGGAGAGTTTTACCCCGCCGACGAATACCACCAGGACTACTACAAACAGACGTCGATCATCCTGACGCGGTTCGGCCCAAAGTCAAAAGCAAAGGCCTACAAAGCGTATCGCGAAGCCTGCGGCCGGGATGAACGCGTGCGTCAGCTGTGGGGATCCAAAGCGCCGTTTGCGTCCTGAGCGGACAGAAACTCAAGAACAGTATCGAGATCAGGGATGGCATCCGCCGTCCCTTTTTTCGTCGTGCTGATCGCAGCGGCGGCGGAGGCCTGACCCAGCGCTTGTTCGACGGCAAGCCCCTTGGAAAGACCTGCGATGACATAGCCCGCGAAAGTGTCACCCGCACCTGTCGTGTCAATGGTATCAACTGAAAATGCTGGCACTAAGGTCGTCTTTCCAGCGCGCAAATCATGCCAGTCTGCGCCATCCTTGCCCCGAGTGATCAACAGATGGTCGATAGGCAGTTTCGTCAGGCCCTCTCCGGTTTCGTCCTCGTATTGCTGCGCCTCAACCGCGTTCATGATCAGCAGGTTCGCGTAAAGCAGCATGGCCTGCACTGCCTCCACTTCAAACGGCGCAGCAGAATAGGCAATTTTCATGTCGTGCGCCTGTGCCAATTTGGCGGCGTCCACCTGATGCGACGTCTCATTCTGAAGCATCAGCCAATCACCCGGCTGGCCATTGACCAACGCCTTGGCAATGGCATCAGGCGTTTGATCTAGATTTGCGCCGGGAAAGATAACAATCTGATTTTCGCCATGTCGATCAAGCATCACAATCGCGTGGGCCGTGGGCACATCGCTTTGCCGCACGTGGCGCACATCTACACTAAAACCGCGCAAAGCTTCTCGGGCCCAATCGCCATCAGGACCGACCGCACCGATATGGCAAACCTCTGCACCAGCCAAGGCCGCCGCAACAGATTGATTGGCCCCCTTGCCGCCCAAACCCGTGGTCATCGCGGTCGCCGATAGGGTTTCCCCGGGTCCAACCAAACGCGGCAAATCGTAAAAGTAATCCGCGTTGATGGAACCAAGGTTGAAGATCATCAGCCGACCTTGCAGGCCGCCAGAACCGCCATGTTGAGAATATCGCTTGCCGTAGAACCGGTGGAGGCGATCTGGATAGAGTCGTCAATTCCGGCAAGGATCGGCCCGATAACCGTCGCCCCCGCCATTTCCTGCATCAACTTTGTGGAGATTGACGCTGAATGCCGTGCTGGCACGACCAGAACATTGGCCGGACCTGTCAAGCGCTGGAACGGATAGCTTTCCTGCACCGTGGTGTTCAGCGCGACATCCACTGTCATCTCGCCTTCAAACTCAAAGTCCACGCCGCGCTTTTCCAATACCCCGGGCGCGAGGTTCATTTTCTCCGCCCGTTCCGAGCGCGGATAGCCGAAGGTCGAAAACGAAACAAACGCCACGCGCGGCTCCAACCCAAGCCCACGCGCCACATCGGCCCCGCGTTCTGCGATGGTGGCCAAGTCTTCTTCATCCGGCCATTCATTCACCAAGGTATCTGTGATCATCACGATCCGACCATTGTGCAAAAGCGCGGTCACACCGACAGCACCTTGTTCGGGGCCTGCATCAAACACGTGGTTGATCAGGTCCAGCACATGGGCCGATTTCCGCGTCGCCCCAGTGACAAGCCCGTCCCCATGCCCGTGGGCCAGCATGAGCGCGGCAAAGACATGGCGATCCCGTGCAGCAAGCCGGTGAATATCTTGATAGTCGAACCCGCGCCGCTGCAGACGCTTGTAGAGGAACGATTTGTATTCTTCCAAATTATCCGTGTTAGCCGCGTTTACGACTTCAATCTCGGACACCGCATCGCCCAGACCAGCAGCATCCAGCTTTTGTTTCACGTCATCGGCACGTCCAACAACCAATGCTTTGCCATAACCAGTGCGTTGATACTGCACAGCGGCGCGCAGCACGCGCGGGTCATCACCTTCAGCAAAGATCATCCGCGCCTGCGCATTCCGGGCACGCGCATTGATCGACCGCATGATTGACGCGGTGGGATCCAGCCGGGATTTGAGCGCCTGTTCATAGGCTTCCATATCCACGATAGGCCGACGCGCCGCGGCGGTATCCATGCAGGCTTTCGCCACAGCCGGCGGGATGGTGTGAATAAGGCGGGGATCAAACGGCGTGGGAATGATGTAATCGCGCCCAAAGGCCAGTTTCTGCCCGTAGGCCATCGCGACCTCATCGGGCACATCCTGACGCGCCAGTTCGGCCAAAGCATTGGCACAGGCGATCTTCATTTCATCATTGATCGCGCGGGCATGCACATCCAGCGCACCACGGAACAGATAGGGAAAGCCCAGCACGTTGTTCACTTGGTTAGGATAATCGGACCGGCCTGTGGCGACGATGGCATCTTCGCGCACAGCGTGGGCTTCTTCCGGTGTAATCTCGGGATCCGGATTGGCCATCGCGAAAATCACCGGATCCTTGGCCATGGATTGAACCATCTCTTGCGTCACGGCACCCTTCACCGACACGCCAAGGAATACATCCGCACCGTTCATTGCCTCTTCCAGCGTGCGCAGATCAGTCTTCACCGCATGGGCCGATTTCCACTGGTTCATCCCCTCGGTCCGGCCCTGCCAGATCACACCCTTGGTGTCGCAGACGATGCAATTCTCATGCCGCGCACCCATGGCCTTGAGCAACTCAACACAGGCAATCCCCGCAGCACCTGCCCCATTGAGGACGATCTTCACGTCCTCCATTTTCTTGCCCGACAAATGCAACGCGTTCAAAAGCCCCGCCGCACAGATCACCGCCGTCCCATGCTGATCGTCATGGAACACCGGAATGTCCATCTGCTCCTTCAGCGTTTGTTCGATGATGAAGCACTCAGGCGCTTTGATGTCTTCGAGGTTGATTCCGCCAAAGGTCGGCCCCATCAGCCGCACGGCATTGATGAACGCATCCGGATCTTCGGTATCCAGCTCAATATCGATGGAGTTTACATCGGCGAACCGCTTGAACAGAACGGATTTGCCCTCCATCACCGGTTTCGAGCCTAGCGCGCCGAGGTTCCCCAGGCCCAGCACCGCGGTCCCGTTGGAAATCACGGCGACCAGGTTTCCCTTGTTGGTATAATCATACGCCGTCTCCGGGTTTTCCGCGATCGCCTCACAAGGCACCGCCACACCAGGTGAATAGGCCAGCGACAGATCGCGCTGCGTCGTCATGGGCACTGTCGCGGTGATCTCAAACTTGCCGGGCGTCGGTTCGAGGTGAAAGGCCAGCGCCTCTTCACGGGTGTATTTCTGGTTTGCCATTGTGGGACTCGATTTTTTCCGTTCCGCCCTGCTTACCGGTCTGGGGCGCGGGCCTCAACAGGCACAATCGGGGCTTTCGCCCGTTGCCTTGCATGGATAGTGTTTCACGAAGCAGTCCGGGGGGATCGCGTGACATCACAAAAAGCCGCCGTAACGCCCATGATGGCGCAGTATCTGGAGATCAAAGCCCAGTACCAAGGCGCGCTTCTGTTCTACCGGATGGGCGATTTTTATGAGCTGTTTTTTGATGATGCCGTCGCGGCCGCAGAGGCGCTTGATATCGCACTCACCAAACGCGGGAAACATTTGGGCGAAGACATCGCCATGTGCGGCGTGCCCGTGCATTCGGCAGAAGGGTATCTGCTGACGCTCATCCGCAAAGGCTTCCGCGTGGCTGTCTGCGAACAGATGGAGGACCCGGCCGAAGCGAAAAAGCGCGGCGGGTCCAAGGCCGTGGTGCGCCGCGATGTGGTACGTTTGGTCACGCCCGGCACATTGACGGAAGACAGCCTTCTGGATGCGCGGCGGCACAATTACCTCGCCGCTTTCGCCACGGTGCGGGACAAGGCCGCGCTGGCTTGGGTTGATATCTCGACCGGCGCGTTTTCCGTGATGTCCCTGCCCCAAGTGCGCCTGGGCCCTGAACTGGCCCGCCTCATGCCAAGCGAGTTGATCATCTCAGACAGCGAAGACCGAGAGGTGGAAGAGATCGCCGAGGAAAACGGCACCTCCCTCACTCCGCTGGCGCGATCTTCCTTTGACAGCACGGAGGCCGCAAACAAGCTTTGCGCGCTCTTCAAGGTCGACACGATGGAGGCTTTCGGGTCTTTCGAACGCCCGGAACTTTCCGCCATGGGCGCGCTGATCGACTATCTCGACATCACGCAGAAAGGCAAAATGCCCCTCCTCCGTCCGCCGGTGCGGGAGGCTGAGGCCCGCGTCATGCAAATCGACGCCGCGACACGGCGCAATCTGGAACTGACCCACGCGTTGTCGGGTGGTCGTGCCGGTTCGTTGGTCGCCGCGATTGATCGCACGGTGACGCCAGGCGGCGGGCGGTTGCTGGAACGGCGGCTTTCATCCCCCTCCCGTCAGTTGAACATGATCCACGACCGCCATGATGCGGTTGGTTTCATGGTGGAACAGCCTCGCATCCGCGAAGACCTGCGCGACCGTCTGCGCCGCGTGCCGGATCTGGAACGCGCGCTGTCGCGTCTGGGTTTGGATCGCGGTGGGCCCCGTGATCTGACCGCCATTCAACGCGGGCTGGAACAAGCCGATGCGATCCAAAGTGCGCATGCCGGTGGCGACATTCCCGATTTGATCATCGCGAGCCTAGAGAATTTGAAAGGCCACGACGCCCTTCTTGATCTTCTATCCGAGGCGCTGATCGCCGAACCCCCGCTGTTGATCCGCGACGGCGGGTTCATCGCGGAAGGCTATGATAAAGACCTCGATGAGGCGCGCAAACTACGTGACGAAGGACGCGGGGTGATTGCCGCGATGCAGGTCGAATATGCGGACCTCACCGGCATTCAAAGCCTGAAGATCAAGCATAACAATGTGTTGGGCTACTTCATCGAAGTCACGGCCACCCATGCCGACAAGATGCTCTCCGCGCCGTTGAATGAAACCTTCAAACACCGCCAAACCACCGCGAACCAACTGCGCTTCACCACACCCGATCTGACGGAAATGGAAAGCAAAATTCTGAACGCTGGCGGGCGTGCGGTGGAGATTGAAAAGCGGCTCTATGACACCCTGAAACAGGCGGTTTTGGACAAGGCGGATGTGCTATCAACCGTCGCCGCCGCGCTGTCAGAAACTGATCTGACCTGCGCCCTGGCGGACCTCGCCGCCGGTGAAAACTGGTGCCGTCCGCAAATGGATGACAGCCGCGCGCTCACGATCACCGGGGGGCGGCATCCGGTGGTCGAACAGGCCCTGCGCGCGGCATCCGGTGCGCCATTCATCGCCAATGATTGCGATCTGGGCGGGGAAAGCGATATCTGGCTGCTGACCGGCCCCAACATGGCCGGTAAATCCACCTTCCTGCGCCAGAATGCGCTCTTTGCCGTGCTGGCCCAGATGGGCAGTTTCGTGCCCGCCGGGTCCGCCCATATCGGACTGGTCAGTCAGTTGTTCAGCCGCGTGGGCGCCTCCGACGATCTGGCACGCGGGCGGTCGACCTTCATGGTGGAAATGGTGGAAACCGCCGCGATCCTGAACCAAGCGGATGCGCAGTCCTTGGTGATCCTGGATGAGATCGGGCGCGGCACGGCCACCTATGATGGCCTCTCCATCGCCTGGGCAACTCTGGAACATCTGCATGAGGTCAACGGCTGCCGCGCGCTGTTCGCCACGCATTACCACGAACTAACGGCCCTGTCGGACAAGCTGGAGCGCGTGGAAAATGCGACGGTGTCGGTGAAAGAACACGAAGGCGACGTCATCTTCCTCCACGAGGTCCGGCGCGGCGCGGCGGATCGCAGCTATGGCGTGCAGGTCGCCAAACTGGCCGGGCTGCCGCAAGCCGTGGTTGACCGGGCGCGCACTGTTCTGGATGCACTTGAAAAAGGGGATCGGGAAGGTGGATCGAAGCGCGAAGCGTTCATTGATGATCTGCCCCTCTTCGCCACGCCCGCCCCGCAGGCCGCGCCACCGTCAGCGCCATCAGCGGTCGAAGAGCGGTTGAATGACATCCTCCCCGATGAGCTGACACCTAAAGACGCGCTTAACCTGATCTACGAACTCAAAGGCTTGGCGAAATGATCTTTGACCGGGATATGGGCATTCCGCTCACCGATGGCACGCGGTTGTCGGCGGCTGTTTGGATGCCAGATGATGCCCACGACAACCCGGTGCCCGCGATCCTCGAATACCTGCCTTATCGCAAAACCGATGGCACGCTCGAACGTGATCACGGCATGCACCCTCATTTCGCTCGGCACGGATATGCCACGATCCGGGTGGATCGGCGCGGTTGTGGCGACAGTGAGGGTCTATTCGATGATGAATACTCGGAAGAGGAGCTGCAAGATGGCGAAGACATCATCGCCTGGATCGCTGCGCAACCCTGGTGCACCGGTGCGGTGGGGATGCAGGGCATTTCCTGGGGTGGGTTTAACGGCATGCAAATCGCCGCGCGCAGGCCAGAGGCACTCAAGGCGGTGATTTCCATTGGCACGACAGTGGATCGGTTTCACGATGACATTCACTACAAGGGCGGCATCCAGCTGAGCGAGAATGTAGGCTGGGCGGCAACGGTCCTGTCGTGGTTTTCCGTGCCGCCTGATCCTGAGCTTCGCCCAAACTGGCGTGACATGTGGCTGGACCGCTTGGAAAACACCCCCTTCCTCGCCGAACGCTGGACCCGCGCGTCGGATCGCGGTGACTATTGGAAACATGGGTCTGTCTGCGAAGATTACAGCGCCATTGAGGCCCCGGTTTTGGTGATGGGCGGTCTACATGATGGTTATCGCAATGCCATGGCCGCGATGGTGGAACACTGCCCCGCGCCGATCAAAGCCATCTTGGGTCCGTGGAGCCATAAATACCCCAACATCACCACCATTGGACCCGGGATTGATTACTTGGGTTTGGCCCTGCGCTGGTGGGATCGCTGGCTGAAGGGTGTGGACACCGGTGTTGAAGATCTTCCCGATTACACCGCTTACGTGATGGACAGCTGCTTTCCCGATCCGGCGCTCAATCATCGTGCAGGTCGCTGGGTTGGGGTAAACGATTTTTCTGCGAAAAAACTACAGACGGTCGCGTTCCATCTTGGGTCTGATGGGGGTCTAGGCGATGAAAGGTCACTGAACAGATCCCTGCGCGTCGACCTCAGATGCGGGGAACAGTGCGGGGAATTCTTCCCCTTTGGTTTCGGCCCCGGTGAGTTGCCGGGCGATCAGTCCGACGACAATGCGCGCGGACTGTCCTTTGCCACGGACGCGCTGGATGACGGGATGACCCTGCTGGGCGCGCCGCGTCTGGGTCTTTCCCTATCCTCCGATCAACCCAAGGCCCAGATCGTGGCGCGGCTCAGCGATGTTCGGCCTGATGGAACGGCGACTCTGATCACCCAAAGCCTTTTGAACCTGCGGCATAGAAACGGGTTCGAGGCCAAAGAAGATTGCATCCCGGGCGAGGTCACTGACGTCGAGCTTGTCTTTGATCAATGCGCCTATGAACTGCCGGCCGGTCACAAACTGTGCCTGTCCTTATCTGGCAGTTATTGGCCCTACGCCTGGCCTGAAGGACAGATGTTCACCCTGACTCTACCTGCAGGAAAACTGGAAATCCCACTCTGTCCAGGCTCAGCCGTAGAAACAACCTTTGACCCACCCCCGCCTGTTGAGACACGTGAGATCCGAACGTTGTCCGAAGGAAAAGAAACAAAAACGTGGGAAACACAGCCCGACGGTACGCGGGTTTTGACCATTTCAGGCGACAGGGGCCGTCGCGAAGATGTGCAAAGCGGCATCATCACTGATGTCTGGATGCAAGAGGTGTGGTCCCTTCACCCTGACCGGCCTGACAGCGCAAAGGCAGATATCACTTGGGTGCGTGGACTTGGCCGCGGCGATTGGCGTGTGGAAAGCCGGGCGCATATCTCGATGCGAGGGACAAAGAACACGTTTGAAATCGCCCAGCGCCTTGAAGCGTCAGACGGCAATGAACTGGTTTTTGACAAAAGCTGGTCCGCCAGCGTGCCCCGTTAGCCCGGATTGGATGACACGCCCACCTGCGCCGGGCGCAAAATCCGATCGTGCAGCATGAAACCCTGCGCAGACACCTGAATGATGTCCCCGGCTTTGGTCCCCTGAAGCGGTGCTTCAAACATCGCCTCATGCACTTTGGGGTCAAAGCGGTCGCCCACTTGGGGGTCAATCACTCGAATCCCGTGCTTACTGAACACGTTCAGCAATTCGCGCATGGTCAGTTCGATCCCTTCGATCAAGGGCGCAGCCACGGCACGCTGTTCATCGGTTACTGATTCCACGGCGCGCTTCATGTTGTCGAACACAGGCAGCATATCGCGCGACAGTTTGGAGCCGCCGTAATTCTCCGCCTCCATCCGATCCTTCTGCGCCCGTTTGCGCGCGTTCTCGGCATCGGCCAAAGCCCGCATAAACTTGTCCTGAAAGGCATCCCGCTCCGCCCGCAGCTCTTCAATCATCTGCTCAGGCGTCAACTCCACCTCGTCATCAAGAGCGGCTTCAAGATCGGCCTCAATGTCTTCAAGGTCATCCAGAAACTGGGGTTCGTCGCGCTCTGCCATGCCCATCTTCCTTCTACGTCCTGTCCGCGATCAGCTTGCCAACAATCTGCGCGGTGTAATCCACAATCGGAACGATCCGCCCGTAATTGAGCCGCGTAGGTCCAATCACGCCAACCGCACCCACAATCTTCCGGTCAGAATTCATATATGGAGACACCACCAAAGAGGAACCCGAAAGTGAGAAAAGTTTGTTCTCAGAGCCGATAAAAATGCGCACACCTTCGCCTTCATCAGTCAGTTCCAGAAATTCCGCGATGTCCCGCTTACGTTCAAGATCATCGAAAAGGGTTTTTATCCGGTCAATATCGCCCTCATCGCCGTGACCATCCAGCAGATTGGATCGCCCGCGCACGATCAGCCGTTCGAAACTATCCGTGCCGCCACCATCCCAAACGGCAAGGCCGCTTTCCACCAGATCATGGGCCAGCACATCAATTTCCTGACGGCGCTTTTCGATTTCGACCCGGATAGCGCTTTGCAGATCGGACAGGGTTTTGCCCTCGATCAGCGCATTGAGGAAATTTGCAGCCTCCCGCATGGACGACGGCGTTTGACCGGGCGGTGGTGTGAAAATGCGATTCTCAACCTGCCCATCGGCAAAAACCAAAACCACCAAGGCGCGATCCGGTCCCAGCGCGACAAACTCCATGTGCTTGATCGGTGCTTCATGTTTTGGCGCCAAAACCAGTGAGGCGCCTTGTGTCACCCCCGACAGCGCCGATCCAATCCGATCCAACGCAGCACCCACGTCATCTGAGTTACTGCCAAGCGTGGCATCAATCATCTCCCGATCCGTGTTTTCCAGATCGCCTACCTCCAACAGGCCATCGACGAACATGCGAAGACCTTCCTGCGTGGGCACACGCCCGGCGGACACATGCGGGCTGTCCAAAAGCCCCAGATACTCCAGATCCTGCATCACGTTGCGGATTGTCGCGGCGCTCACCTTTTCCGACATGTCACGCGTCAGGGTGCGCGACCCCACGGGATCACCCGTGGCCAAATACCCCTCAACCACGCGCCGAAACACCTCGCGAGAGCGGGTGTTCATCAACTCCAGTGTTTTGCCAGCCTCAGTCATGATCTTAGACATGATAATCCCCGTGACATGTCAATAAAGAGCGCAAATCAAAAAGGTCAATCGGGCTTGCATCCAGAAGGCACGCGCCTGTATGCCCGGATAAACCCAGTAGAGGATTAGATCTATGCGCCCTTCCGGTAGACAATTGGACGAAATGCGACCGATCAGGATTGAGACCGGGGTGACGAAACATGCCGAAGGGTCTTGCCTGATCAAGGTGGGCGACACCCATGTTTTGTGCACCGCATCCCTGGAAGATCGCGTGCCGCCTTTCATCAAGGGCTCTGGCCTAGGCTGGGTGACGGCAGAATACGGAATGCTGCCCCGGTCCACGTCTTCGCGGATGCGTCGGGAAGCATCGGCCGGCAAACAAGGCGGCCGCACCGTAGAAATTCAGCGCCTCATTGGCCGCAGCCTGCGGGCGGGCGTGGATCGCGTGGCCCTGGGCGAACGCCAGATCACCGTGGATTGCGATGTGATTCAGGCCGATGGTGGCACGCGCTGTGCGGCGATCACTGGTGGTTGGGTCGCGCTCCGGCTGGCAGTGAACGCGCTTATGAAAGCGGGCGATGTGGTGTCTGACCCCCTGATCGATCCGGTCGCGGCGGTCAGCTGCGGGATCTATGCGGGGCAACCCGTCCTCGACCTCGATTATCCTGAAGACAGTGAAGCCGGTGTTGATGGCAATTTCATCATGATGTCCAATGGGCAACTGATTGAAGTACAGATGAGCGCGGAAGGCTCCACCTTCACGCGCGAACAAATGGAAAAGCTGATGGATTTGGCCGAATCCGGTGTCACGCAATTGACCGTCGCTCAACTGGCCGCCACGAATGCGTAAATTCGACGGCTCTGAGCTTCTCGTTGCGACGCATAACCAAGGCAAACTGGAAGAGATCGCGCATCTGCTGTCCGATTTCGGTGTGTCCGTGGTTGGCGCGGGCGAAAAAGGCCTGATTGAGCCGGAAGAAACCGAAACAACTTTTATTGGCAATGCGCGCATCAAAGCCCATGCCGCCGCAAAAGCCACGGGCCTGCCCGCCCTGTCCGATGACAGCGGGCTTGAGATTGATGTGTTGGATGGCGCGCCAGGTGTCTACACCGCAGACTGGGCCGAAACGGGACATGGCCGTGATTTTGAAATGGCGATGACGAAGGCTCATGATGCAATCCTTGCCACGGGCGCTGACGCCCCTTGGACCGCGCGGTTTTGCTGTACTCTTTTCATGGCCTGGCCTGATGGCCATGATGAGGTCTTCCCCGGCACGGTCGAAGGGCAAATCACATGGCCCATGCGGGGGTCGCAGGGGCACGGATATGATCCTATCTTTGTGCCCAATGGATATGATGTGACCTTCGGGGAAATGGACCGTTGGGAAAAGAACCGGATGAGCCATCGTGCAGACGCTTTTGCAAAACTCGTTGAAGGATGCTTTCGCTGACGACTGGCGAAATGGCGGTTTCGGGCTCTACATCCATTGGCCGTTCTGCGAAGCCAAATGCCCCTATTGCGATTTCAACAGCCACGTGGCCCGCGAAATTGATCAATCGCGCTGGAAAAGAGCCTATTTGAAGGAAATCGCGGCGGCCGGACGTGCGTATCCTGATCGCGTCTTGAACACGGTCTTCTTTGGCGGCGGCACCCCCAGTTTGATGGATCCAGATGTCACTGCATCCGTGATCGATGCCGTAAAGGCCACTTGGCCCGTTGCCAATGACCTAGAAATCACGCTGGAGGCGAACCCAAGCTCGGTCGAGGCTGGCAGGTTCAGGGCTTATGCTGAGGCTGGCGTCAATCGAATTTCCATGGGAATTCAAGCGCTTAACGATCCCGACCTGCGCCGCCTCGGTCGGGTACATACCGCGCAGGAAGCTATCCAAGCCTTTGATATCGCACGGGAAAACTTCGCTCGGGTCAGTTTTGACCTGATTTATGCAAGGCAAGGGCAATCCCTGTCCGACTGGCGCAAGGAATTGTCACAAGCGCTGTCTATGGCGGTTGATCACCTGTCCCTCTATCAACTGACCATTGAACCCGGCACGGTCTTCGCCCGCCGCCACGCAAATGGAAAACTGCGCGATCTGCCGGATGATGAACTTGCAGGCGACATGTACGATGTCACCCAAGAGGTCTGCGATGCTCATGGGATGAGTGCATATGAAGTGTCTAACCACGCCCAAAACGGTGCGGAGTCCCGTCACAACCTGATCTATTGGCGCTATGGCGATTATGTTGGGATAGGGCCAGGCGCTCATGGCCGTGTGACGGAAAACAGTGCCCGCTTCGCGACAGAAGCTGTGTCAAACCCGGATCGCTGGTTGAAAATGTCGGAGCAGGGATCGCCCCTGAAGGTAAAGACTGAACTGGATCGGGAAGCGCAGGCTGATGAATATCTGATGATGTCCCTTCGCTTAGCAGAGGGGCTTAGCATCTCTCGGCACGAAGCATTGTCAGGCAAGGTATTATCCGCTTCCGCCCTCGATTATCTAAATGATATCAATATGATAGAAATAGATGGTGATCGGCTTCGCACCACGCGCGAAGGCCGCCTCGTTCTCAATGCTGTAATTCAGGAACTTTTGAACGAGCAACAAGCATGAAAGCGTTTTGGCTCTTCCTGGGATTGATGAGCGTCGGCTTTGGCCTTTTGGGCGTGATCCTTCCTTTAGTGCCAACCGTACCCTTCATGATCCTCGCCGCTTTCTGCTTCGCCCGGTCATCTGAACGCTTGCATCATTGGCTGATCACACACCCCACATTCGGCCCGTTCATTGAGGATTGGCAAAGAAACGGCGCCATTCGGCCCAGGGCCAAGAAACTGGCAACAGTGTCTATTGCAGCTGTATTCGCCCTATCCTGGATCTTGGATGTCAGTTGGACAGTGATCGCAATTCAGGCGGTCACCCTATCCTTGGTGCTCATCTTTATCTGGTCGCGGCCTAACGGCTAGCGCTGAGGATGCCACACAGGGTGTCCAAATCTTCAAGAGTGGCGTAGGAAATCACCAGTTTCCCGTTTTCCTGCCCTTGCGCATGATCGACGGAGACTTTCATCCCAAGATTGGCTGACAAATCCTGTTCCAACGCCTTTGTGTCCGCGTCTTTTTCTGTCGGGGCAGACGGTTTCGCCTTTTGCGGTTTCGACCCTGTTTCTGCAGAAAAGGACTTCGCCATCTTCTCCACATCCCGAACAGACAAGCCTTTCTTGATGGCCAACTTGGCCAAACCGACCGGATCATCCGATGTGATCAGGGCCCGTGCATGTCCGGCTGACAGCTGACCATCCTTCACGAAAGCCTGAACTTCCGACGGGAGTGTCAGCAACCGAACGGAATTGGCGATATGACTGCGGCTTTTGCCCAGGGACTTCGAAAGAACCTCCTGCGTGTGGCCAAATTTCTCCATCAGCTGACTGAAGGCCTGCGCCTCTTCCAGTGGGTTCAAATCAGCGCGCTGAATATTCTCGATAATCGCGACTTCCAGCACCTCAGTGTCGTCAAATTCACGAACGATCGCTGGAATCTCGTGCAGTTTGGCTTGTTGCGATGCACGCCAACGGCGTTCACCCGCCACAATCTCATAGGTGCCTGCTTTTTTGGGATTTTCCCGCAAGATCAGCGGTTGGATCACGCCTTTTTCCGCAATGGACGCCGCCAGATCGTCAAGCGCATCCTTGTCAAAACTGCGCCGGGGCTGATCTGGGTTAGGGAAGATTTTTTCAATCGGGATCAGGCGGTCCGGCTGACGCGGGGCAGCGGTATCTGGCGCAGTATCCTCCTGCACATCCGCCATAAGGGCTGACAGCCCGCGGCCGAGACCCCGTTTCTTGGATGGAGTTTGTGCCATTCCTGTTCTCTCCCTAAGCCGCGACCATGCCGTTATTGGCCATCACTTCCTTCGCCAGGTCACGATACGCCTTCGCGCCCTTCGACGTCGGATCATATTGAAGCACCGACATCGCGAAAGACGGCGCTTCGCTGACCCGGATATTGCGAGGGATTTTGGTCATGAAAACCAATTCACCCAAATTGTCACGCGCATCATTTTCAACTTGTGTCGACAGGTTATTGCGCCCGTCAAACATGGTCAGCACGATCCCTTCCATGCGCAAGTTGGGATTGGCGGTATCGCGCACTTCCCGCATGGTGATCATCAGCTGAGACAGACCTTCCAATGCAAAAAACTCTGACTGCAAGGGCACAAGCACGGAATGTGCGGCCACCATCGCGTTCACCGTCAGAAGGTTCAAGGATGGCGGGCAATCAATCAGAATCACATCAAAGTCGTACCCCGCCATCGCAGATTGCCGCAGCGCATCATGCAGCAGAAAACTACGCTTCTCACTGACGATCAGCTCCATATCGGCAGAGCTTAGATCGACAGTGGCGGGGATGATCTTCATCAAATCCTGATCGGTGTCATAGATCACATCTGCCAGCTCAACATCTTCCAAGATCAAATCATAAGTCGTCAGTTCACGCTGATTTCGTTCAATACCCAAACCGGTAGAGGCGTTGCCCTGCGGATCCAGATCCACGACAAGGATGCGGAGCCCCTTTTCCACCAGCGCGGCCGCCAGATTGATCGTAGTGGTTGTCTTTCCCACGCCGCCCTTCTGGTTGGCAACCGCGATGATTTTCGGTTTGTGGATCCTCTGCTTGTCAGACACGGGATACTCCTGAAATGCGCAAAATGGCGGGGCCGGTTTCGGTTTTACTTTTAACAACCTCATGGGTGAAACGCCACGATGTTTGCGCCTCTTCCAGCTCTTTCTGCCAGCTCGCGCCCTTCATAAAAAGGGCGATCCCATCCAGGGTCATGTGACGCTCAGCATAGCTTAAAAGCGCGGGTAAATCGGCTAGGGCGCGCGCTGACAAGACATCGGCGCCCAAAGGGGGAACGTCTTCTATCCGTTCTGAGGTGATGATGGCCTTCACACCAGTTTCCCGCGCCACCGTTCTCAGGAAGGTGCATTTGCGGGTGTCGCTTTCGACTAGGGTGACGCGGGCAGGTGTGGCGAACTCAGCAGCAAGAATAGCGATCACCATTCCGGGAAATCCGCCCCCTGACCCGAGATCAACCCAATGGGCTGTACCTTTGGGAGCAAGGTTATAAATCTGCGATGAATCCTCAATATGGCGCGTCCAAGCATCGGCCAAAGTCGATTTGGACACGAGGTTTATTGCCGGATTCCATTTTTTTAGCAGGGCTTCATAAGTCTTCAGGCGGTCCATTGTTTCACGTGAAACATCGGCGCCACCAACCTTCACGCCCGCCTCTCCCGCTTCATGCTTCGCAATTTGGCCAGAATGATAGTCAACGCGGCTGGGGTCATCCCGTCGATGCGGCCTGCCTGGGCGATGTTGGATGGGCGTGTGGTGGTCAGTTTGCTTTTCAATTCATTGGATAAGCCGTTGACCTCATTGAAGTCGAAATCCGGGTCAATCACCAGCGCCTCATCCCGCTTCAGAATGTCAACATCGCGTTGCTGGCGTTCGATGTAGTTGGCATAAAGCGCGTCCTTGGCAATTTGAGCCCGTGTCTCTTCGTCGATGTCCTGCAAAGAGCTATCCAACTTCTCCAGGTCATCAAAACCCAGATCAGGGAACGACAACAATTGAAACCCGGTCCGGCGCGAACCATCCTGGTTCATCTTCAACCCGATTTCAGACAGCTGTTTCGGAGTAAAGCTGATGTGCTCAAGGCGGTCCCGGGCCGCGGTTAGCTTTTCCATCTTCATATCGAACGCAGCTTGCCTCGTTTCACCCACACAGCCCGTCATGATGCCAATCGGCGTAAGGCGCTGATCGGCGTTATCTGCCCGCAAGGACAACCGAAACTCCGCTCGCGATGTGAACATTCGGTACGGTTCTGTTGCCCCGCGGGTCGTCAAATCATCGATCATGACGCCGATGTAGCTGTCTGAGCGGCTAAAGAGGATTGGATCATTGCCCAGAACACTTGCCGCCGCGTTCAATCCAGCGACCACACCCTGCGCCGCAGCCTCTTCATACCCTGTGGTTCCGTTGATCTGCCCCGCCAAATACAACCCTGGCACAGACCGCACCGCCAATGTTAGATCAAGCGACCGCGGATCAATGTAGTCATATTCAATCGCATAGCCCGGCTGAAGGATCTTCGCCGCCTCAAGGCCCCGGATCGATTGCACATAGGTCTCCTGCACATCCTCCGGCAAGGATGTGGAAATGCCATTGGGGTAGATCACGCTGTCAGACAGACTTTCGGGTTCAAGGAAAATCTGATGCGATGTCTTATCGGCAAACCGCACAATCTTATCTTCAATGGACGGACAATATCGCGGACCGATTCCATCGATATGCCCACCATACATCGCTGAACGATCCAGATTTTCCCGGATCACATCATGCGTTTTCTCATTGGTGTGGGTGATCCCACAGCTGACCTGCTTTGCCTGCACGCCGTTGGACAGAAAAGAAAACAGCGTTGGGTCATCATCGCCAGGCTGTTCTTCCAGGATGTCCCAATTGATGGTCTTCCCATCAAGACGCGGAGGAGTTCCAGTTTTCAGGCGGCCAAGACTTAGCCCAAAACTGTCGATTCGTTCTGCCAGCTTGATCGAAGGGGCATCTCCCATCCGACCGCCGGGGCGAGAGACATCACCGATATGGATAACGCCGCGCAGAAACGTTCCAGTGGTAAGGATGACCCCGTGTGCCGGTATCTCTGATCCGTCGGCCAAAACAACGCCTGTGACACGACCGCCTGACATGATGAAATCGGTAGCCTCGCCCTCCAGCACCGACAAGTCTGGCTGCGCGTCGATTTCAGCTTGCATGGCCTCTCTGTAAAGTTTGCGATCGGACTGGGCACGGGGCCCTTGCACCGCGGGGCCCTTCCGGCGGTTAAGCAGGCGAAACTGAATGCCCGCCGCATCCGCCACGCGCCCCATCACGCCATCCAACGCATCGATTTCCCGTACAAGGTGGCCTTTGCCCAGCCCACCTATGGCGGGATTGCAAGACATCACGCCAATGGAGCCCTTGGTCAGCGTGATCAAACCTGTGCGCACACCCATCCGTGCCGCCGCGTGGGCCGCATCTGCGCCGGCATGCCCGCCGCCAATCACCAAGACATCGAATTGTTTCACGTGAAACATCCCTCACTTGCCGAGGCAGAAGCTCGCAAAAATCTCATCCAATACGTTTTCGATATCTATGCGCCCTACCAAAGAATCAAGCGCTCGAACAGCGCCGCGCAGTTCTTCTGCTGCGACTTCTGACAAGCCTGCATCAGATGCAAGTGCAGCTGTTGCTTTCAAAAGCCGTTCCTGCCCTCGCTCCATCGCCTGTTGGTGTCGCAGCCGCGTGGCAACGCCATCATTGGCAGACAGCTTCGCAAAGGTGCTCGTCAACCGATCCACAAGCGCAGACACGCCTTCCCCCGTCTTGCCAGAAACGCCCGCCCCTGCATCAGTGCGTGTGTCAATCTTACTGATCAGGCAGATATCTCCCTCACGCAGATCAAATTCCGGCGGCTCATCAGGCTCCACAAGAAACACCCGAACATCAGCCGCTTCAGCCCGAGACCTAGCCAGGTCAACACCCTTCGCCTCTACCACGTCTTCGGTTTCCCGGATGCCCGCCGTGTCCAGCAACGTCACTGGTACCCCATTGAGGTCCATGCGCACTTCGATGACATCCCGAGTGGTGCCCGCATATTCTGACGTAATCGCGGCTTCACGCCCCGCCAACGCATTCAGCAATGTGGATTTGCCAGCATTCGGTGGCCCAACTATGGCGACTTCAAACCCCGTCCGCACCCGTTCTGCCACACGAACGCCCCCAATTTCCTGTTCAAGATCTCGCAACACGGCGTTAATCAGATCCAGAACCTCGGGCGATACATCCACGGGCACCTCTTCATCGGCGAAATCAATCGTCGCCTCGACCAATGCGGCCGCGCGGATCAGATTGCTGCGCCAGATATCTGCTTTGTTTCCCAGTTCACCTGACAGTACCCGCAAAGCCTGTCGTCGCTGAGCTTCTGTTTCCGCATCGATCAGATCGGCAAGTCCCTCGACCTGCGCCAGATCCAGCGTTCCATTTTCCAAAGCGCGTCGCGTGAATTCACCGGGATCAGCGGCGCGAAAGCCATCAATCTGACCCAGCACCTCAAGAACGGATTTGACGACAGCGGTGCTGCCGTGAAGCTGAAATTCTATGCTGTCTTCGCCGGTGAAACTCGCGCCCTTCTCAAACAGAAGAATGACGGCTTCATCAATCTTGTCCCCATCAAGAGATCGCACCACCCGTTTGGAGGCGACACGCGGCGCTGGGCGAGCCCCACAGAGGCGAACAGCGGCCTCATGCGCCATTGGGCCGGACACGCGTATAATGGCGACACCAGCCTTCCCAGCCGCTGTGGAGAGGGCAAAGATCGTATCCATCGCCCGACCCGGGTCAGGTGTTCATGGAATCGAAGAATTCAGAGTTTGTCTTCGTCTGCTTCAACTTACCCAACAGGAATTCAATCGCGTCCGTCGTCCCCATCGGGTTGAGGATCCGGCGCAGCACGAAGGTTTTCTGCAGATCCACCTTGTCGATCAGCAGATCCTCTTTCCGAGTGCCGGACTTGAGAATGTCGATCGCCGGGAAGACGCGTTTGTCAGCAACCTTGCGATCCAGGATGATTTCAGAGTTACCGGTGCCTTTGAATTCTTCAAAGATCACCTCATCCATGCGGCTGCCGGTTTCGATCAGCGCAGTTGAGATAATCGTCAGCGATCCACCTTCTTCGATGTTCCGGGCCGCGCCGAAGAACCGCTTGGGGCGCTGCAAGGCATTCGCATCAACACCACCGGTCAGAACTTTACCGGAAGACGGCACCACGGTGTTATAAGCCCTACCAAGTCTTGTGATAGAATCGAGCAAGATCACAACATCTCGCTTGTGTTCGACCAGACGCTTGGCTTTTTCGATGACCATTTCGGCGACGGCCACGTGCCGCGTTGCCGGTTCATCAAAGGTGGAGCTGATCACCTCACCCTTCACGGACCGCTGCATGTCCGTCACCTCTTCGGGGCGTTCATCGATCAGAAGAACGATCAGATAGCATTCTGGATGATTGCGTTCGATGCTGCTGGCGATGTTTTGCAGGATCACGGTTTTACCCGTCCGCGGCGGAGCCGTGATCAGGGAGCGTTGCCCCTTCCCAATCGGCGCCACCAGATCAATGACCCGGGCCGACCGATCCTTGATGGTCGGATCCTCCACTTCCATCTTCAAGCGCTCATCAGGATAGAGGGGTGTCAGGTTGTCAAAGGCGATCTTGTGCTTGGCCCGCTCCGGTTCTTCGAAGTTGATCACCGACACGTTCGTCAAAGCGAAGTAGCGTTCATTTTCTTCCGGGGCGCGAATTTCACCTTCGACAGTATCGCCTGTCCGCAGGGAGAACTGCTTGATCGCCTCAGGTGATACATAGATGTCATCGGGCCCGGGCAGGTAGTTCGCCTCTGGCGAGCGCAGAAAACCAAACCCGTCCTGCAGAACTTCAAGGACGCCATCGCCGAAAACCGTCCACCCTTCATCAGCCCGCTCTCGCAGGATCTGAAACATCATCTCTCCCTTGCGCATGGTGGAGGCGTTTTCAATCTCCAGGTCTTCTGCCATGGCGAGAAGATCCTTGGCGGTTTGCGCTTTGAGATCGGAAAGATTGAGACGGTCGTCAGACATACAGGTACCTGCGCTAGATCCACGCGAGCTGCGCGGAGAGAAATTTCAATTCTGGAAAAACGGACGCCCGGACGGGCACGCTTGATTGCGCTATATTGTAAGGTCAGACCCAGAGTCAATAAAATGAGAGACTTTGCCCTTCTTGGCAAAGCAGAGGTCTAACCACCCATCCCAATAAATAAATAAATAATAGAAAGAAGAGATGATGTGTTTGCAGGGGGCCGGATATCTGTGGATTGATCAATTCTCCTGCGTTCTGCACACATGACATGAGACGTGAGTAAGTTGCGGGATAAGTGAGGAAAGAACGTAGTGAGATTGGAAATATATTTATTTTCAATGACTTAAGTTAAGTCTTCTAAGCAGGTGAACGATGGATAACTTTGGAAAAACAAAAAATGCCAGATATCCCCAAGCCAGACTTGTTCTTCTCAACAAGGGACAATAGGCCGCGAAACTCCCTGAAAAGGAGGGGTGGTTCGGCCCCACGGCGAAAAGTTAAAAGATACTCAAAACCAATCCGCAGCTTTTGATGTGCCATCCAAGGTTTATCCACGAACAGATGAAGATAACTCTCGCCTCGAATTCGCAGATCAGAAAGCAGCTTATGACATCTGCCGGGGTGTCGTTTGACGCCGTCTCCAGCTCTTTTGATGAAGACGCGTTGAAACGAAGGCTGCTGTCAGAGAACGAAAGCTCAGAAGCGATATCCCTGGCGCTGGCCAAAGGAAAGGCAGAGGCGGTTGCGAAGAAAACCGACGGATTGGTGATCGGCTGCGATCAGGTGCTGAATTTCAAAGGCAATCTGTTGTCGAAACCCACTGATCTTGAACATGCGCGCGCGCAACTGAAAAATCTACGCAATCAGGATCACCAACTGCTGTCGGCCGTTGCCATCTATGAAGGGCCAGATTGCATATGGTCCCATGTGGGTGTGGTCACGCTGACTATGCATGATTTTTCAGACAGCTATCTGGAAGAGTATCTGCAACGCAACTGGAACAGCATTCGATCATCTGTGGGCGGCTACAAGCTTGAAGAAGAAGGCGTAAGACTGTTTTCTAAAATCGATGGGGATTACTTCACGGTGCTCGGGATGCCACTGATGGAGGTACTGAAGGTTCTGGCTCAACGTGGGACGATAAGATCATGAGTGATGCAAAAATTCCGCTCGCTGGGGTGATCGGATCGCCGATTGCACATTCCAAGTCGCCTCAGCTGCATTCTCATTGGCTGAAAACCTATGACATCCCGGGCCATTACGTACCACTTGATGTCGGCGCAGAAGATCTCGCAACGGTTTTGGCGCAAATGCCGAAAATGGGGTTTGTCGGGGCAAATGTCACAATTCCGCACAAGGAACGCGTTTTGTCACTGGCTGATCAAATTACGGATCGTGCCACGCTGATTGGTGCAGCCAACACGCTGATTTTCAAACCTGACGGCAAGATCCATGCCGATAACACCGACGGCTATGGATTTATCACCAATCTCAAACAATCTGCACCGGGCTGGAACCCGAAGGCAGGCCCCGCGGCTGTCCTGGGGGCGGGTGGCGCTGCGCGGGCTGTCATCACCGCGCTTTTGGAAGCTGGCGTGCCGGAAATTCTGATCTCCAATAGAACGAAAGTGCGTGCCGAAGCGCTGCGGGCCGATTTCGGCAAACGGCTGACGGTGGTGGATTGGGTTCAGGCCGGCAATATGTTTGAAGAGGCCGTGACCGTCGTGAACACGACAAGCCTTGGGATGATCGGGAAACCGCCTTTGCGTGTGCCGCTGGATGGGTTGCGCGCAGGTGCTTTGGTGACGGATCTCGTCTACGCCCCGCTCAAGACGCATTTGCTGGCTGAGGCGGAAAAACAGGGCTGCACGATCGTGGATGGCCTTGGGATGTTGCTGCATCAGGCAGTGCCCGGATTTGAACGTTGGTTCGGCGTTCGCCCCGAAGTGAACAGCGCCACACGCACCGCGGCCCTGCGATGAGTTTCGTGATCGGTCTGACCGGATCCATCGGTATGGGAAAATCGACTACGGCCAAGCTTTTTGCCGATGCGGGATGCGATGTGTGGGATGCAGATGCGGCGGTTCATCGTCTCTATGCCAAAGATGGATTGGCCGTTGCCCCGATGCAGGCCGAATTCCCGGACGCCATAGAAGATGGATCAGTGTCCCGGACGAAGCTGAAAGAGATCTTGCGCGTTACGCCAAACGCTCTCAAAGACATTGAATCCATCGTTCATCCGCTGGTCGCACAGGATCGCGCGGCATTTCTGCAAAATGCCATCAGCGATATTGTAGTGCTCGACATCCCGCTTTTGTTTGAAACAGGCGCGGACGCCCAAATGGACGCAACCGTGTGCGTATCAACGGATGCGGAGACGCAAAAAAAACGCGTGTTGGAACGGGGCCAGATGACGGAGGCTGATTTTGAGGCGATCCTGGCCAAACAAATGCCGGATGCGGAAAAACGCCACCGGTCAGATTTCGTCATTGAAACTGATACATTGGAACATGCCGCGCAGCAGGTGCGTGATATACTTGATCGGATCAGGGAGAGGTTGAATGCGTGAAATCGTGATGGATACGGAAACGACCGGCCTTGATCCCAACGCCGGCGACCGGATTGTGGAAATCGGCGGTGTTGAACTGCTCAACCACATGCCGACGGGCCGGACATATCATCAATACATCAACCCCGAACGATCCATGCCGCAAGAGGCCTTTGAAGTGCATGGGCTCGGCGATGATTTTCTGCGCGACAAGCCGGTCTTCAAATCCATCGCGCAAGATTTTCTGAATTTCGTGGGCGACGCGAAGCTGGTCATTCACAACGCGTCCTTCGACATGAAATTCATCAATGCAGAGCTTGGCTGGCTGGGCATTCGGCCGTTGCCCTATGACCAGGCCATCGACACGTTGGACATCGCCCGCCGAAAATTTCCCGGCTCGCCCGCGTCGTTGGATGCCCTGTGCCGCCGGTTCGGAATTGATAACTCATCGCGCACGCTGCACGGCGCGTTGCTCGATTCTGAAATCCTGGCGGAAGTGTACCTGGAACTGATCGGTGGGCGGCAGCCGGATTTTGGCCTGTCTTCCAGTGCGGTCAATACCGGGACCACCAATCAGGAAGACTGGCGCCCGCATAAAAGGCCGAACCCATTGCCTGCGCGGATCACAAATGAAGAACGCGCCGCCCACACCGCTTTCGTTGAAAAGCTGGGGGACGACGCGCTTTGGCTTAAGTGAGGTCAGGCGTTGGGTTTGGCGCCTTCACCGGATGCGGCCTGACGGCGCATCATTTCATTGCGGTAAAGAGATACCCAATCGATGTTTTCCAGGTTGAGCGGCGGGAAGCCGCCATCGCGGGTCACATCGCTGACAATGCGGCGCATGAAGGGGAAAATCATCCGCGGGCATTCGATCAGAAGGAAGGGATGCAGCTGTTCATCCGGCACACCTTCGATATGAAACACCCCGGCATATTCCATTTCCATCAGGAACAGGGTTTCGCCAGAATTCTTATCCTTCGACGTGATCTTCATCTTTGAGACCACTTCGTATTGATGATCGGCCGTCCGCTTCTTGCCATCAAGGTTCACGGACACTTCGACATCGGGGTTCACTTCTCCGCCGACGCCTTTCTGAGCCAGAATATTTTCAAAGGACAGATCGCGCACGAACTGCGTCAGAATCTGCATTTTAACCTGCGGCGGCTGTGCCGGATCAGCGGCGGCAGCGCCGTTTGTGGTTTCTTCTTCGGCCATCGTGACCCTCCGGAACTTTACATCAATTTCAGCGGTGCCTAGCAGGAAGGTGCGCCCACCTCAATGTCTAGTCCAGCCGGAAGGGCCCTTGGGGGCGTTTTCATCGCGAGGGACTTCTTCATATTCGCCATCGATCACGTCTTTGGATCCGTGGCGACGCGGTTGGTGAGGCGCGCCACCGGGCCCCATGTCAAACCGCTGCACATGAATGCGCTTGCGCAGGTATTCAAACACCGCGGACCGCACCGGCGGCATCAACAACGCAAATCCAACGCCATCGGTGAAAAACCCGGGCGTCAGCAAAAGCGCGCCCGCGACCAGGATCATTGCGCCATGGGCCAAAGGTTCTGTCGGGTCATCCAGCCGTGAAAACGATCCGCGCAATTGTCCAAGCGCCATCGCACCTTGGGACCGGACAAGCCACGTGCCCAAAACAGCCGTCAGAACGACAATGGCCAAAGTGGGCCACAATCCGATGGCCCCCCCGATTTGGACAAACAGCGCGATTTCGATCAAAGGGACGGCCAGAAAGGCCAGGAACAACCACATACGCGATTCCTTGTCTCATCCTTGGGCCATGCGGTGGACTTGCTGGCACACACAACCTACATAAGGCCTCGAAAGATGTGTTACCATGCTTTGCGTGGAATGAGGTGCTCATGAACTCTCCGCTGCTGCAGCTTCTGGTTTTGGCCGGCATTGCTGTTTTCTTGATCCTGCGCTTGAAAAGCGTGCTTGGTACTCGCGACGGGTTTGAAGCCCCACCGCGCAGTGCGGAGCCGTCCGAGCCGCGCGCCGATCGTCGCCAGGATTTCGAAGTGATCGAAGGCGGGCCCGATCGTGACATCGTGGATTACGTGCCAGAGGATTCCGATGCGGCCCACGCGCTTGCCGAAATGAAGCGGGTTGAGCCATCCTTTTCGGTCAGTGAATTCGTGGGCGGCGCGAAAGGCGCTTATGAATGGATCCTGATGGCCTTTGAGCGCGGCAATCTCGATGAAGTCGCGCCGTTCCTGTCCGAAGACGTCTATGAGGCGTTCGCCCAGGTGGTCGATGCCCGCCAGGCCCAAGGGCTGAGCGTTGAGGCCGAATTTGCGGGCGTTCGCGGCACAACCGTGTCGGATGCGCGGTTCGACACCGACACAAACACCGCCGAAATCACGGTGCGCTTCATTGGTGAGTTGATCTCTGTGGTGAAGGACCAATCGGGCGAGATCGTTGAAGGCAAACCTGGCCAGTCCAAGAAGCAGAAAGATGCCTGGACGTTCGAACGCGTGATGGGCGCGAATGATCCCAACTGGCGACTTGTTGCCACGGGCGAATGATCAAACGGGTCTGGGCGGCAACACTGGCTTGGGTCTTCGCGGCAACAGTCGCGTCGTCTGAGATTGTCACCCATACCGTTCTTGAATTTGATGATTTGGATGGGTGGGAGTTTGACACCCATCATCGCGCGCTTGAGGCCTTCCTAGAAACCTGCCCGGATCTGCGTGACCCGGATTGGTCATCCCTTTGCGCGCTGGCGCAGAACAACCCAGATGCCAAAGCGTTCTTTGAACTCTTCTTTCGCCCAGTCCTGATTGAGGATGGCAAGGATGCGCTGTTCACCGGGTATTTTGAGCCGGAGTTGAGCGGGTCTCTGACACGAACCTCCAAATACCGCTATCCACTTTATCGCGAACCCCGGGAGTCCAAAGTCTCAAACCCGTGGCGGACGCGCAAAGAGATCGAAACCGGCCCGTTCATGCGCGGCAGAGGCCTTGAGATTGCATGGGTCGATGACCCGGTGGAGCTGTTCTTTCTTCAAATCCAGGGGTCGGGCCGGGTGCGCCTTCCCAATGGGGATGTGATCCGCGTTGGTTACGGCGGGTCAAACGGGCATGAATACCGATCCATCGGGGTCGAGCTTGTGCGCCGTGGCATCTACAACGTGCATCAGGTGTCGGCGGAGGTGATCAAGAACTGGGTCCGCCGCAATCCGGTCGCGGGCCAGGAATTGCTGCATCATAACCCGTCTTACGTGTTCTTCCGCCGCGTGGATCGGGTGCCTGCCGAAAAGGGCCCACTTGGCGCGATGAATCGATCTATTACGGCGAAGCGGACGGTCGCCGTGGATCCGGCCTTCGTGCCTTTGGGGTCGCCAGTCTGGATTGAAAAAGACGGGGCCAACCCGATCAATCGCTTGATGATCGCCCAAGATACCGGATCGGCGATCAAGGGCGCGCAGCGGGCTGATATTTTCTTCGGTACTGGCGACACGGCGGGCAAACTGGCCGGGCGGCTGAAGGATCCCGGCCGCATGGTTGTGTTGCTGCCCATTCAACGTGCGTTTGCCATGGCGACGGAGCCGTTTCAGTGAGTTCCCGCAAACTCCGCCCGGATGAAGTTGAGCTTTGGCAAAGGGTGGCGCGCACAACAGATCGGCTGACACCCACCCTCAAACCCAAAGAGACGATGGCGGATATCTTCCCTCCGACGGATGCGCCAAAGCCCAAACCTGCAGACATACCGACATTCAAAATCGGCGAAAAAGCCAATGGGACGGCGCGTAGCTTTCCGACCGCGCCGTCAAAGCCCGGCATTCACATGGATCGCAAAGCCTATGACCGGTTGAAGCGCGGAAAGTTGAAACCACAGGCGCGGATTGATTTGCACGGGATGACGATGGATCAGGCGCAACCGGCGCTGACGGCGTTCATTCTGTCCGCCTATGCCCGGGATCAACGCCTTGTTCTGGTGATCACGGGTAAGGGCCAGCGCAAGGATCGCGAAGATACCGGCCCCATCCCGGAACGCCCGGGTATTTTGCGGCGCAACGTGCCCCATTGGTTGCAAATCCCGCCTATGGCGCAAGTTGTTCTGCAAGTGACGGAGGCTCATGGCCGTCATGGTGGAGGCGGAGCCTATTACGTTTATCTACGCCGCAAGCGCTAAGGCTGGCCGGGCGCGGCGCACGCCGATCATCATCATGATCGTGGCAACCACGAAATATCCGCCAACCAGAACGTATTGCGTTTCAAGACCAACCCCAAGGTCAATCAAAACCCCCGTCACGCCCGGGCCAATGGCAGATCCGAGAACCATGACCGCGGTGGCCATCGCCTTGATCGATCCGATATGGCCCGTGCCGTAAAACTCCGCCCAAAACGCTGCGGGCAGGGTCGTGTTGAACCCGATGGATAGCCCGATGAACAAAAACCCGGCCAACAAGCCGATTGGGCCGGTGGCATAGGCAAATATCACGAAGCCTACGACCATCGGGATCAAGTAGTAGGGGATCAATGTCCCCGCCCCAAACCGATCCAGCGCCCAGCCGGACGCGATCATCGCACCGATGCTGACCAGCGTGAAAAACGGATACATCGCCACCAGTTCCACGTGTGAGATGTTCTTGAGATCGGCGAAATGCACTTGGTGAAAGAAAAACGCGGTCCCAAAAGCCGATGGCCCAAGCAGCGCCAGAACCATGAACCAGAACAGGTAATGCCGTAGGGTTTCATTGCGCGTCCAATGTATCCCGCCCATCCCGAAGGCTTGGTTTTCTTCCGCCAGACTGGCAGGCGTGCGTTCAAGCCGCAGTAAATGACGCAGTGGCAGGATACCCAGCAAGGCAATGCCCGCCGCAACCACCCAAAGAATGCGCCAATCCACCATCACCATCAGCGCCACGAATATCAGCGGCAATAAGGCCTCCCCGATCGCATAGCCCAGGGTGGCCACGGCAAGGGCGCGACCGCGGGTGGCGATGAACCAACGTGACATGGCGACAATGGCGATGTGGCTTGTCATGCCTTGCCCGCCAAAACGCAGGGCAAAGATCACGAACACCAAGCCCCACCAGACCGGGTTGACCGCCATAGCGACACAAGCGGCCGCCAGTAGTATCAGAAAAACCGGCGCCAAACCCCGCACCCGAAACCGATCGGTCAGGCCGCCAGCCCAAACCATCAACACCGCTGAACTGAAGGTACCAACCCCGTAAATCAGCCCCCACTGCCCATGGGATAGGGCGAAAGCCTCCATAATGTGTCCCGCGAAGATGGAGATAAAGAACGTCTGTCCAAAACTGCTGAGAAAGGTCAGCAGGAACCCGGTGGCCAGGTAAGGGGCATTCTCGCGCAGGAAATCAGAAAGGGTCATTGCGCTTTCGTTGCGCGTCTTGGACCGGAAGAAAAGAGAAAACGGTCGTCGCAGAGGCGCTTCATTTGCTAAGCTCATTGGGAAACGGATGTGGCAACGTCAAAACATGGATCAAAACGCCCCGGCAAATTCCTTTTATTTGGCTGTTGAACGTCATGAGGCGTTCGGCGTGCTCTCCGATCAAGGTCTGTATGCCCCGCTGCCGGAGGATTGGTGGATTGGCACCTCGGACATTGCTGGATCCACGCAACTGGTGGCCAATGGGAAGTACAAGACCGTCAACATGATCGCCGCTGCGGTGATTTCCGCCCAGATCAATGCTCATGGCGGGGCGGAATTTCCTTATATTTTTGGCGGCGACGGTGCAGGCTTTGCCGTGCCGCCCCAGTGGAAAGACAAGGCATCACAAGCGCTCGCAGATGTCAGATCCTGGGCCCGCGCGGAGTTCGGCGTTGATCTGCGGGTCGGCATGGTTTCCATGGCCGCTTGTCGCAAAGCCGGATTTGATGTGTCTGTCGCACGGTTTCGGGTCTCGGAAGGGGCAGATTACGCGATGTTTACCGGGGGTGGCCTGAGCTGGGCCGAAACGCGCATGAAGGCGGGAGAGCACGCAGTTGACGATGCCCCGGTCGATGCGCAGCCTGACCTGACCGGATTGTCCTGCCGTTGGGATCATATGCCAAGCAAACACGGATCCATCATGTCACTTGTGATCTTGCCGTGTGACAATGTTCAGGGCCCTGCCTTTTGCGCCTTGGCGCGGGATGTCGCAGACATTGTTGAACGTCTGGATCGGTCGGGCCATCCGGCCAAAGCCTCTGGCCCCGGTGCATCCTGGCCGCCATCCGGCGCCACGCTGGAGGCGCACGCCCAACGCGGGCGTGGGTCTTTGTCAAAGGCGCGACGCAAGGCGCTTTTCGAAAGCGCGGTGGCCTGGGTTCTTGGAAAAACAGGGATCAAGATAGGCGGCTTTGACATGCGTCGGTACCAACGCGTTGTCGGGGACAATGCCGATTTTCGCAAATTTGAAGACGGTCTAAAAATGACCCTCGATTGCGATGCGGATACGCAGGCAAAGTTGACCGCCGTTTTGGACAAGGGCGTCGCCGATGGTGTGATCCGCTACGGCATTCACACCCAGTCGGAGGCGATGATGACCTGTATCGTGCCGTCTATCATGACGGATAATCATGTGCATTTCGTGGATGGTGCCTCAGGCGGGTATACCGAAGCCGCCCGCGCGCTGAAATCCTAATCCGTACAGGCCGCCATCAGCATGTCGCGCACAGTGGTCACAAGCCTGTCTTGCGATACGGGTTTCATCAATTGCTGGTCCGTCGGGGCAATGCCTCCGGAATGGTGTGACATACCAACGGGGTAGCCGGACATGAACAGAACAGGCAAGCCGGGCATCAGCGCCCGCGCCATTTGCGCCAGTTCCGGCCCTTGAATGGCACCCGGCATGACAATGTCGGTTAAAAGAAGATCCGGTTGTAGCCCTGTTTCCATAACAATGATCGCGGCATCGCCGGTATCGGCCTCAAAGACCTCCAACTGCTGATCACGTAAGTGGCGGGCCAAAAGCTGACGTGTGCCCATATCGTCATCGACAATCAGGATCGTCTTGTCCGGGCACGTGGATTGCAACGCGTCAACTGAACCCGGCGATTTTGCAACGCGCGGCGTGTGCTTTTTCACAGCATACCCATGACCAGAATGGTCCCCAAATTTCGCGCGCGCTTTTGTTCATACAACCTATGGTAATAAATGTAAATTGGTGATCAACTTGGAAACAGTATGTTCCCGGCTTGGAAACACACGCCAAGCTGCCGTCAAACGTAGATGGAGTGTTTTCTACAGGACGTATCGGCTCAGATCTGCGGATTTGGAAAGTTCGCCCAGATGCTCTTCCACGAAAGCCGCGTTGACTACGATCTCTTCACCGGACCGATCAGGGGCTGTGAAGCTCAGTTCTTCGAATACGCGTTCCATGACCGTGTATAGCCGCCGTGCGCCGATATTTTCCACCGATCTGTTCACCTCCGCCGCCATCCGGGCCAGTGCTTCGATGCCATCCTCTGTAAAGCTGACTTTGACGTCTTCTGTGCCCATCAGCGCGGTGTACTGCCGGGTCAGGGCGTTGTCTGTTTCTGTCAGAATGCGCACGAAGTCTTCTTCCGTCAGGGCGCGCAATTCCACGCGAATGGGCAAGCGGCCCTGCAATTCCGGCAAAAGGTCAGAGGGTTTTGCAATATGGAACGCGCCCGATGCGATGAACAGCACATGGTCGGTTTTCACCGACCCGTATTTGGTGGACACGGTGGTGCCTTCAATGAGCGGCAGCAAATCCCGCTGCACCCCTTCGCGGCTGACATCGCCGCCGCGCGTTTCCGACTTGGCGCAAACCTTGTCGATCTCATCAAGGAAGACGATGCCGTTCTGTTCCACCGCCTCAAGCGCGGCTTTGTTCACGGCCTCATCATCCAGCAGTTTGTCGGCTTCTTCGCCGATCAAAATCTCATAGCTTTGCGCGACCGTCATGCGCTTCCGCGTGGTGCGCCCGCCGAAGGCTTTGCCGAAAATATCGCCAAGGTTCATCATGCCCATCTGGCTGCCGGGTTGGCCCGGGACATCCATCATGCCCAGCGGGTTGGAATTGTCCGCGATATCGAGCTCGATCATCGTATCGTCCAACTCTCCGGCCTTGAGCTTTTTGCGGAACATATCGCGCGTGCTGTCGCGGGCATCTTCACCGGCGATGGCCTCAATCACGCGTTCCTCGGCATTCTTGTGGGCGCGGGTTTTGACATCCTCGCGCATCCATTCGCGGGTCTGAGCAATCGCCGCATCCACCAGATCGCGGATGATCTGTTCCACGTCGCGGCCGACATAGCCCACTTCGGTGAACTTGGTCGCCTCCACCTTGATGAACGGTGCGCGGGCGAGTTTTGCCAGACGGCGTGAAATCTCTGTTTTGCCGACGCCGGTGGGCCCGATCATCAGGATATTCTTCGGATACACCTCATCCCGCAGATCATCGGACAGCTGCTTGCGCCGCCACCGGTTCCGCAGGGCGACGGCGGTGGCGCGCTTGGCATCCTTTTGCCCGATGATAAACCGATCCAGCTCGGAAACAATCTCTCGCGGGGTCAGATCGGTCATGGGTCGGCTCCTTTGATGGTCAAAGGAACCTAAGCGCGTGCCCGAGGCGTTGCAACCTTACCCCTTCACCGCGACTTGAGGGGAGACGACGTCAATCCCAAGCGCTTTGCCCACCGCGTAGTAGGTCAGTTTGCCGGCATGGACGTTGAGACCGTTGAGCAGATGTTGGTCATCCAAGCAGGCCTGTTTCCAGCCCTTATCGGCCAGCGCCAGCATGAAGGGCATGGTTGCGTTGCCCAGGGCCAGCGTCGATGTGCGGGCCACGGCACCGGGCATGTTGGCGACGCAGTAATGCATGATCCCGTCCACCTCATAGATCGGATCAGCGTGGGTTGTGGGCTTGGAGGTTTCAAAACACCCGCCTTGGTCGATCGCCACATCCACAAGTACTGCGCCGGGTTTCATATCCGCAAATTGCGCGCGCCGGACCAGTTTGGGGGCTTCGGCCCCGGGGATGAGGACAGCCCCTATGACCATATCTGCTTCGCCCAGATGCTCGGCCAAAAGCCCGGCGGAGGAATAGCCCGTGTTGAACTGGCTCCCGAACACATCGTCGAGGTAGCGAAGGCGCGGCAAGGATCGATCGAGCACGGTCACATCCGCCCCCATCCCCGCTGCAATCCGCGCCGCATGGGTGCCGACGACACCGCCACCAATCACCAGAACCTTCGCAGGCCCGACCCCGGGCACACCGCCCATCAAAACACCGCGCCCGCCGTTGGCCTTTTGCAACGTGTAAGCACCGACTTGCGGCGCGAGGCGACCGGCGACTTCCGACATCGGTGCAAGCAGAGGCAAGCCGCCATGGGCATCCGTCACGGTTTCATAGGCAATCGCCGTGCAGCCGCTTTCGATTAGATCATGGGTCTGGTCTGGATCGGGGGCGAGGTGGAGGTATGTGAACAAAAGCTGCCCTTCGCGCAGCATCTTTCGTTCCGTCGCCTGAGGTTCCTTCACTTTCACGATCATGTCGGCGGTGGCAAAGATCTCCTCCGCCGTATCGATGATAACTGCCCCGGCGGCGGTGTAATCTGCATCCGTGAAACCAGCGCCGTTGCCTGCTCCTGCCTGAATGATCACGTCATGCCCATGGGCCACGGCCTCTTGCGCGGCATTGGGTGTCATCCCGACGCGGAATTCCTGGGGTTTGATCTCTGTGGGGCATCCGATTTTCATGGCTCATCCTCCTTACTCTTGGGGAAGTATTGCCTAATTCTTATGCAATTGGATTGTAATATTGCCCGTCTTCGTGTGAGAGTGACGCAGATCCTTCGAAGAAACATGCAAAACTGCGAAAGGCCTTGCTCCATTGACGCTCGACGCAACAGATTGCCGCCTCCTGTCCGTTCTGCAACGCAAGGGCCGTATGTCCAACGCCGATCTGGCCGATGCCGTGAACCTATCGGCCAGCGCCTGCCACCGCCGCGTCGGCCGGTTGGAGAAAGAGGGGTATATCCGCGATTACGTCGCCCTTCTGGACGCCCGCAAAATGGGCGTGGGTGCTACGATCTTTGTGGAGATCACGCTGAGCACCCAAGCCGATGAGGTACTGGAAGCTTTCGAGAAAGCCGTGCGCCTTATCCCCAATGTGCTGGAATGTCACCTGACAGCGGGCGCGGCGGATTACATCCTGAAGGTCGTGGCCGAAAGCACCGAGGACTTTGCGCGCATCCACCGCCAACATTTGGCGCGGCTGCCCGGTGTGGCAAAGATGCAGTCGAGCTTTGCGTTGCGGACGGTATCCAGTACGACGGCATTGCCTGTGTGAGCTATCGTCACTTTTTAAAATGCCGATATACAGATACACCGAATAATACCAACAGGTTTAGCAACAGTGATAGGGCTAAGATCACCCCGAAAGCTATAAGATGCCATGGCCGGCTTATTTGTTCACCGGTGCCTACCGAGTGAACAAACGCCGCTAAAAACACAAGTGACGGTAAGACGGTGGCCAGCAACAGCTTTACCCATTTGTGCTTTCGATCGGCCTTCAAATGGATCAGCGTAAAGCTCATGACTGAAACGAATACCAAAAGGGCCATAGCTTCCATTAAAGTTGCCTCACTTGCTTTTTGTCTGACCAAAAAAGACCGAAAAACATTCTTGGTTTGTGAAATGTAATGAACCTTGCATTGAGGATTGTCTCTAGCACAATGGCTTTGCCTCTTTGAGAGCGCGGGATTTGAGTATTTTTAGCAAGATGAAGCTGGTGGATATCCTTAAAGAATTTGAGCTCGATGTTTTGCAGCGCTTAGGTGGGCGCACTTTTTCTTCGAGGCAATTTTCAAAGATTACCCGTGAAGCCGAGTTTGTATCGCTGGACTTTACTGGAGCGGGATACTTCTTGACTTTTCGGCATGACAGTCTGTCTGAGCAAAGGGTCGTACTAAACGATCCTGTAGTTTTGGGACGCATTGGTGAAATGACGGTGGGCTTCGTCGCGTTCATCGAATACCGAGAACTGACACTTGAATGTCATTCCTTCGGCGACGAGGTTTTCCCAGACAGTTTCCGTGAACTCGACGTCGAAGTGTCAACGCAGAGTACAACTAAGTAAAAACCCCGACGTTTCCGCCGGGGTTTCAATTCTCTCAAAGACAGACAGACTTAATCCTCCGCCTTTTCCTCTTTCTTCGCGGGCTCACCCGTTTCCTGATCGACCACTTTCATCGACAGGCGGACTTTGCCGCGGTCGTCGAAGCCCAGCAGTTTGACCCAGACTTCCTGACCTTCCTTCAGCACATCGGAGGGATGGTTCAGGCGGCGGTTTTCGATCTGGCTGACATGCACCAGCCCGTCGCGCTTGCCGAAGAAGTTCACGAAGGCGCCGAAATCGACGATCTTGACCACCTTGCCGAGGTAGATCTTGCCCTCTTCCGGCTCAGCCACGATCGAATGGATCATGTCATACGCTTTCTGAATGGCTTCCCCGTTGGGCGAGGCGATCTTGATGATGCCGTCGTCGTTGATGTCGACCTTGGCACCGGACACTTCCACGATCTCGCGGATGACCTTACCGCCCGACCCGATCACTTCGCGGATCTTGTCGGTGGGCACCTGCATCGTTTCGATGCGCGGCGCGTGGATGGAGAACTCAGAGGCTTCTGTCAGCGCATTGGCCATCTCACCCAGAATGTGCATCCGGCCTTCTTTGGCCTGCGCCAGGGCGGATTTCATAATCTCAGGCGTGATGCCCGCAACCTTGATATCCATCTGGAGCGACGTGATGCCGTTTTCCGTACCGGCCACTTTGAAATCCATGTCGCCCAGGTGATCTTCGTCACCGAGGATGTCGGTCAGGATCCCGTAAGAGCCGTCATCTTCCAGCACGAGACCCATGGCGACACCGGCGACCGGTGCCTTGAGAGGTACGCCCGCGTCCATCATCGACAGCGACCCACCACAGACAGAGGCCATGGAAGAAGAGCCGTTCGATTCCGTGATCTCGGAGACTACACGGACGGTATAGGGGAAATCGGTAGCGGCAGGCAGAACGGCCTGCAACGCGCGCCAAGCCAGTTTCCCGTGGCCGATTTCACGCCGACCGGGAGGGCCCACGCGACCGGCTTCACCGACCGAGTAGGGCGGGAAGTTGTAGTGCAGCAGGAAGTTGGACCGGAACGTGCCGTGCAGCGCGTCGATCATCTGTTCATCATCGCCGGTGCCCAGCGTGGTGACAACCAGACCTTGCGTTTCACCACGGGTGAAAAGGGCGGAACCGTGCGTCCGGGGCAGAAGGCCCGTTTGGCAGACGATGTCGCGGACCTCATCCAGTTTGCGGCCGTCGATACGCTTGCCGTTTTTGACGATGTCACCGCGCAGGATGGATGCCTCAAGCTTCTTGATGGCTTGGACGACGTTGATGTCGTCACGCTGCTCTTCGGTCAGGTTTTCCAGAATATGCGCGCGCGCCGCGTTTTGGGCGGTGGTGCGTTCCTGCTTGTCCTGGATCTTGTAAGCCTCAACCAGTTTGTCTTCGCCCGCGGCTTTCACGGCGTCGAACAAGTCAGAAATGTCCGGCGGTTGGAAATCAAACGGCTCTTTCGCGCTTTCCTCGGCGAGGTCGACGATCAGGTCGATGACCGGTTGGATTTGTTCGTGCGCGAAGGTCACCGCGCCGAGCATTTCTTCCTCGGACAGCTCATAGGCTTCCGATTCCACCATCATCACGGCGTCTTTCGTACCCGCAACCACCAGATCAAGGCGCTGATCAGGGTTGTTGCGCAGGTCGTGCATATCGTCGACCTCCGGGTTCAGGATGTATTCGCCATCCTCAAAGCCCACGCGCGCGCCGGCAATCGGGCCCATGAAGGGCGCACCGGAAATCGTCAGCGCGGCAGAGGCGGCGATCATCGCGACGATATCGGGATCGTTGACCAGATCGTGGCTCAGCACGGTGCACATCACCAGCACTTCGTTTTTGAAGCCGCTGACAAACAGCGGGCGGATTGGGCGGTCAATCAGACGCGCGGTGAGGGTTTCCTTCTCGGTCGGGCGGGCCTCCCGCTTGAAGAAGCCGCCCGGCACTTTACCGGCGGCGTAGTATTTTTCCTGGTAGTGGACGGTGAGGGGGAAGAAATCCTGCCCTTCACGCGGGGCCTTGGCAAAGGTGACCGCCGCCATGACGGAGGTTTCACCAAGGGTGGCGATGACACAGCCATCTGCCTGACGGGCAACCTTACCCGTTTCCAGTGTGAGCGTTTCCTCGCCCCACTGCATCGATTTTTTCACTTCGTTGAACATATATCGTTTTCCTGGTTGGAGGCACTCTTGGGCGTATCCCAAGTCCTCCGTTTCAATGGCGGCCCCATTGCCGCCGACCCCAATCATTCCTCATGCGCCCGGGGTCGAGGCGTCACGTCTCAGATACGCGCCCCCTACAGGAGTTTGGTCAATTTGGAAAGCGGTTCGTTCCGGGTGTTAATCTTCGGACCGCTCGAAGCCCGCGCGACCGATGCTTTCATAGGCCGTGAACCCGGCGCGCTTGGCATCTTTGGGCGAATAGATGTTGCGCAGATCGGCCAGTTTGGCCTGTGTCATCTTCTTGGCCATACGTTTGAGATCAAGCGCGCGGAATTCATTCCATTCGGTCAGGATCACCAGAAGATCGGCATTGTTGGCGCATTTATAAGGATCTTCTACCCAAGTCACACCGGGCAGAAGGGCCTCACCTTCGTGCTTTCCCTGAGGGTCACACACGCGCACTTTGGCCCCTGCCCCGATCATCGCGGGGATGATGGTCAGTGACGGCGCATCGCGCATATCATCGGTGTTGGGCTTAAAAGTGACGCCCAGCACGGCGATGGTTTTGCCATTGAAACTGCCACCGCAGAGGTCGAGCAGTTTATCGACCATGCGAGTTTTGACCTGTTCGTTGACGTTGATCACCGTCTCGGTGATGTGCATGGGCACGGCGTGGTCCTGTCCCATGCGGGCCAACGCTTTTGTGTCTTTCGGAAAGCAGCTGCCACCGTAACCGGGACCGGCATGAAGGAACTTGTTCCCGATCCGGCCGTCGAGGCCCATGCCATGCGCCACCTGTTTTACATCCGCACCGGTGCGTTCGCAGAGGGAGGCGATCTCATTAATGAAAGTGATTTTCGTCGCAAGGAAAGCGTTGGCGGCGTACTTGATCATCTCGGCGCTTTCCAGATCGGTGGTGATGATCGGAAAATCGCGCAAGTAGAGAGGGCGGTAAATCTCGGCCATCACCTCCGCCGCGCGCTCTGACTGAACACCGACGACCACGCGGTCGGGTTTCATGAAATCGTCAATCGCCGCCCCTTCGCGCAGAAATTCGGGGTTGGAGGCGACATCAAAATCCAGATCAGGATTGGCCTTGCGCACGGTCTGCTTCACCTGCCGGTTGGTGCCGACGGGCACCGTCGATTTGGTGACGATAACCACGTAATCCTTGGCCAGCTTCGCCACCTCCTCCGCGGCGGCCATCACGTAGGTCAGGTCTGCATGACCATCGCCGCGCCGCGTGGGTGTGCCCACGGCGATGAAAATGGCAGCGGCCCCGGTGATCGCCTCTTCCAAATCGGTGGTGAAAGACAACCGCCCGGCGGCGACGTTCTTGGTCACAAGATCCTGAAGCCCAGGTTCAAAAATGGGGATGTCGCCCTGTTTCAGGGTCTCAATCTTCGCGGGGTCCTTATCCACGCAGACCACGTCATGCCCGAAATCCGAAAAGCACACGCCAGACACAAGGCCCACATACCCCGTTCCAATCATCGCGATTTTCATGGCTGCCTGTCCTTTGCCCGTGTTTTTTTCCCATATGGCCGGGGTGGTGGCTGTAAGTCAATCTGACACAATCTGTGAGGCGCATGGGCGGGTTATAGCTTTCCTGTGTTGGACAGGGCGGTTTGAGACGGGTAAACACGGGAGGAACCGGCGGGCAAAGACCGGCAGAGCCTGGTGAGAGGCTGAGCGAAAGGACAGGGTATGTCGGACAAACTGTTTGGCACGGACGGCGTGCGGGGAACGGCCAATACATGGCCCATGACGGCCGATCTGGCCATGCGATTGGGCGCGGCGGCGGGGCGGTATTTTCGCCGGGACAAGAACGAACATCGCGTGGTGATTGGCAAAGATACGCGGCTGTCGGGTTACATGATCGAATATGCGCTGACCGCTGGCTTTGCCTCGACTGGCATGAACGTCTTCCTTCTGGGTCCGGTGCCCACCCCGGCGGTGGGGTATCTGACCAACTCGCTTCGTGCGGATGTGGGCGTGATGATTTCGGCCAGCCATAACCCGGCAGAAGATAACGGTATCAAGCTTTTCGGCCCCGACGGGTTCAAATTGTCTGATGAGGCGGAGGCCGGGATCGAAGCCCTTCTTCATGACGGTGTGGAGTATACTGCGCCGTCAAATATTGGCCGCGCCAAACGGTTTGAAGACGCGCGCGGGCGGTACACGGAATATGTCAAAACCACCTTGCCTCGCGGTCAGCGCTTGGACGGTCTAAAGATCGTCGTGGATTGCGCCAATGGTGCGGCGTACAAAACCGCCCCTTCTGTGTTGTGGGAATTGGGCGCCGAAGTGATCCCGATTGGGGTCGAACCCACTGGCCACAACATCAATGCTGATTGCGGTTCTACGCACCCGGAGGAGGCCGTCGCCAAGGTTCTGGAGACCGGCGCGGATTTGGGCATTTGCCTAGATGGCGATGCCGACCGCGTGGTGTTGATTGATGAGACGGGCAAGGTTGCGGATGGTGATCAGATCATGGCGCTCATTGCCACGCGCTGGGCCGAAAGCGGGCGGTTGGCCAACAACACGTTGGTGGCGACGGTCATGTCCAATCTGGGGATGGAGCAGTATTTGAATTCCAAGGGTATCGCGCTCAAACGCACCTCTGTCGGGGACCGCTACGTGGTGGAGGAAATGCGCGCAGGTGGGTTCTCCCTCGGCGGTGAGCAGTCCGGCCATATCGTGATGACGGATTACGCGACGACGGGCGACGGGTTGATTGGCGCGCTTCAGTTTTTGGCTTCGATGGTGGAGACGGGCAAGCGGGCCAGTGAGCTCGCGCAGGTGTTCGAGCCTGTGCCACAGCAGCTGATCAATGTGCGCTACGATAAATCGAAAACGCCCCTTTCCGAGCATTCTGTGCAAGAGGCCATCACGGCAGCAGAGGCGCAGCTTGGCCGCGATGGTCGGCTGCTCATTCGCAAATCGGGAACAGAGCCACTGATCCGCGTTATGGGGGAATCCACCGATGTGGTGCTGCTGGAGAACGTGCTGAGTTCGGTCGTGGATGCCGTGAAGAAGGCTAGCTAGCCCTTCGGCCCGTCTTTACGCGCGTAAATATCTTCATAGCGCACGATGTCATCTTCGCCGAGATAGACTCCCGTCTGCACCTCGATCAGTTCCATAGGCACTTTGCCCGGGTTTTCTAACCGATGCTTTGCGCCGAGCGGGATGTAGACGGATTCATTTTCTGCCAGCAAAATGATGTCATCATCAATCGTCACCCGGGCGGTGCCTGCCACGACAATCCAATGTTCTGACCGGTGCATATGGCTTTGCAAGGACAGCGCCGCGCTCGCATTCACCACGATCCGCTTCACCTGAAACCGCCCGCCCAGCGTGAGCGTTTCAAAGAACCCCCAAGGGCGGTGATCTACGGGGAAGGTATCCGCCTGCCGGATGTCATCCTTGCGCATGGCTTTGACCAGATTGCCCACATCCTGCGCGCGATCCCTGCTGGAAATCAGCACGGCATCCTGCATGGCCACGGCCACCACGTTTTCCAACCCAAGCGCGACGAGGCGCAGTTGATCACTTTCAGATCGCAGCAGGCTGTTGGCACAATCCTCAGCCGTGACAAGCCCCGAGGTGACAACGCCATCCGCATCCGCCGCGCCGTGTTCGCGCAATGCCTCCCAACCGCCAAGGTCAGACCAGTCACCTTTGTGCACGACCACTGACAGATTGCTGATCTTTTCCATGATCGCATAGTCGATAGAGATGTCTTCACACGCGCCCCAAGGGTCCGCCGCCAACCGCAGAAACCCAAGATCGGCCTCTGCGCCATCAACAGCGGCTTTGACGTAATCCAGAGTGGTCGGCGCATGTTCCGCAAATGCCGCGATCAGGGTTTTGGCAGTGAAAAGAAAGATGCCGGAATTCCACATGAAGTTGCCCGCATCCAGCATCTCTTGCGCGCGGGCGGCATCGGGTTTCTCCACGAAGCGCTTGAGAGGCACGACATCGGTCGTGTCGCCCTCGCTCAGCTCCAGGTAGCCATAGCCTGTTTCCGGCTTGTCGGGCGAAATCCCGAAGGTGACCACGTCACCGGCCAGGGCTGCATCGGATCCGCGCAAGACCGACTCCCGGAAAGCGGTGGATTGCTCAATGAAGTGATCTGATGGCGCGGCCAGGATCAGGGCGTCCGGGTTGTCATTGGCCGCGACCAAAGCGGCGGCCAGCAAGGCAGGCGCGGTGTTGCGCGCGTCGGGCTCAATCAGCACGGCGCCCGGATCAACACCAATCTCGGCCAGTTGCTGCGTGGCGATGAACCGGAAATCGGAATTCGTAACGATCATGGGGGCGGCAAAATCCGGGCCTGACAGTCGTCGGGCGGCCTGCTGAAACAATGAGCCATCGCCGATCATCTGCACGAATTGCTTGGGATAGCTTTTGCGCGACAGCGGCCACAAACGCGTGCCGGACCCGCCGCACAGAAGAACCGGGATGATCTGTTTGCTCATGACCTGCCTCACGTAAGCGATGGGACCGTGACTACCAGCCAATCCGCGTCAGGCACAACAGGCTTTGACGCAAACCATACAAGGCTGTACTGTCCATGCAGCCCTGTATGGAATCGCCCATGACCCTGCTCACCGCCGTCAAACCTGATCGACAAACGCGCCTGACCGCTGCCGATTGGATAGAGGTTGCCTTGCACACTTTGGTTGATCGCGGGATCGAAGCGGTTCAGATCACCGCGCTTGCCCGTGCGCTCAAGGTTACGCGTGGCAGCTTCTATTGGCATTTTGATAGCCGCGATGATCTGCTGGATGCGCTGATCACCGAATGGCGCGCCCGCAACACCGGCGTGATGGTTGAGGCGATGATTGACGCGCCAACGCTGGACGAGGGCATTCTGGAACTCTTTGCCGTGTGGGTGGATCACACGCGCTTTGATCCCGATCTCGATAGTGCAATCCGCGCCTGGGCCAAACATGATGTCGCGCTGTCTGAGACGCTCAAGACCGAGGATAGCGCCCGCATCACCAGCATCGCCGCCTTCTTTGAGCGGTTCGGGTTTGAGGCGCAAGAGGCGTTCATCCGCGCCCGCGTGATTTACCTGACGCAGATCAGTTTTTACGCGCTGGGCATTGATGAGGACGCGGATGTGATGCACCGGCTCAATTATCTGGATGATTACTTCCGGAGCTTTACCGGCCGCGACATCGACCCTGTGATCGCCGAAACCTACCGCGCCCGCGTTCAAAAAGAGGGACAAACATGAACAGACCCCAACGTCGTGGCCGCAGCGCCAAACGCGCCAGCAGCGCTGTGAAGTCCTTCGATCAGGCGTGGCGTCAATGGGTGCGCCCGTACCCGCCGATTGAGCAATTCAGCGCGGATGAGATTGAGGCGATCCATGAGGCATCGCTGCGGGTGTTGCGCGACATCGGGATCAAGGTTCTCAATGATGAGGCGCGCGCGCTGTATGTCTCTGCGGGTATGACTGAACAGGAAGACGAGGTCATCCGGTTTGATACTGACGCGCTGATGGAGCTCATTGCCCAAGCGCCCTCCAAGGTTACGCTTTATGGTCGGGGTGAAGGCCGCGAAGTGGTGATTGGTGGCCAGAACATCGGCATCTGTACCACGGGCGGCACGCCGAACTTTTCCGATATCAAACAGGGCCGCAATCCCGGCACGCTGGAGGCGCTCGATAATTTCTGCCGTGTGTCGCAGGCTTTTGACGTGATTCATATGATTGGCCCCTTCGTTGAGGCGCAGGATATCCCGCCCAACATCCGCCATTTCGCGATGACGAAATCCGTGCTGACAATGACGGAGAAAGTGCCGTTCGTCTTCTTCCGCGGGACAGAAGCCGTGGCCGATGCCTATGAAATGCTGCGCATTGCCCATGGGCTGAGCCATGAGGAATTCATCAACAAACCTGTCAGCTACTCGGTTGCCAATTCGAATTCCCCCCTGATGCTGGACCTTCTGATGTGCCGTGGGATTATCGATGCGGCCAAGGCTGGGCAGCTGATGGTTTTGACGCCATTCACCCTGTCAGGTGCAATGGCGCCCGTCACTCTTCCCGGTGCCCTGGCCCAACAAAATGCAGAGGCGCTGGCCGGTATCTGCCTTGCTCAAATCGCCCGCCCAGGTGCGCCCGTGTGCTATGGCAGTTTCACATCGAATGTGGATATGAAATCGGGCGCGCCTGCCTTTGGGACGCCAGAATATGTCAAAGCCGCCTTTGCCTCTGGTCAATTGGCCCGTCGCTACAACCTGCCATTGCGATCGTCCGGCGTGACAGCTGCCAACGCGCCCGATGCCCAAGCGGCCTACGAAACGCAAATGTCCCTTTGGGGCGCGCTGATGGGCGGCACGAACCTGCTTTTGCATGGCGCAGGATGGTTGGAAGGCGGGCTGACGGCGTCGGCTGAGAAATTCATCATCGATGTGGAGATGCTGCAGATGTTTGCGGAACTCTTCAAGCCTTTGGAGGTGAGCGAGGCCACGCTCGGCGTAGACGCCATCGCCGATGTGGGCCATGGCGGGCATTTCTTCGGCACGCAACACACGCTGGATCGGTTTGAGACGGCGTTCTATTCCCCGCTTCTGTCCGATTGGTCCAACTATGAAAACTACTCGGAACGCGGGTCCATCGATACGGCGCAGCGCGCGCACAAGATCTTCTACGACACGGTCAACGCGCATGAGCCGCCGCCCATGGATGCTGCCCGACTAGAAGAAATGAACGCCTTCATGGATCGCCGCATTGCCGAGGGCGGCGCGGATATTGATCGCTAGTCTTTTTTGATCGCCTCAACCGTCAGGTTGCCATTGGTGTAGACACAGATATCGGCGGCAATCCCCATGGCTTTGCGCGCAACATCTTCGGCGCTCATATCGCTGTCCATCATCCCGCGTGCGGCGGCCAGGGCATAATTTCCGCCTGATCCGATCGCTGTCACATCGTGTTCAGGTTCCAGCACATCGCCCGCACCGGTGATCACGTAAAGCTCCGCCCCGTCGGACACGATCAACATCGCTTCGAGCTTTTGCAGGTACTTATCCGTGCGCCAATCCTTGGCCAGATCCACGCTCGCGCGCTGCAGCTGCCCCGGTGAGGACTCAAGCTTTGCCTCCAACCGTTCCAGCAGGGTAAATGCATCCGCCGTCGACCCCGCAAAGCCCGCCACCACGTCATAGCCCCCCGGCGACAAGCGCCGCACCTTGCGCGCAGTACCCTTGATCACGGTCTGGCCCAGGCTCACCTGCCCATCGCCAGCAATCACCACCTCGTCGCCCTTTTTGACGCCAATGATCGTCGTGCCGTGCCACCCGGGAAATTCGTCTTTCATCTCACCGCCCTCTTCATCTTGCTTGAAATACTCATATCCCGAACAGGCCGCAGCCCCAAACCCAAAAGAAAAGGGCCGCGTGTTCGCGACCCTTTGAAAATCATATTGGCGGGGCCTTACAGGCTTTCTTCGATCCAGCTTTGCAGCGCAGCCTTGGGGGCCGCACCTGCGCGGTTCGAAATGATTTCACCGTCCTTGAAGATGAACAGTGCGGGAATACCCCGAATGCCCAGCTGGGTCGCGGTGTTGGGGTTGCTGTCCACATCCACCTTCGCGATCTTCACCTTGCCGCCCATCTCTTCTGACAGTTCTTCCAGCGCCGGGCCGATCTGCTTGCACGGGCCACACCATTCGGCCCAAAAATCCACCACAACGGGGATATCTGAATTCTTCACTTCCGCGTCGAAAGTGTCGTCGGTAACGGCCACGGTGCCCATGTTCATGTCTCCAAAAGAGCTGCGATTGAGGCTTGGAACGTAGGAAGGCGTGACCGAGACGTCAAGCTATATAGGTGCTGGCGAGCGCATCGGTCACAAGATCGTGTGGCAGATGCATAAGCTGCGCGGTCTTTGTCCACAAAATCGCCGTTTCAATTTCGTGACTTGGATAGATTTGCGCCAGCGTGTGGGCATAAGCCCCCATTTGCCGCAAAAGCCCAAGCGGACAGTCCTCGGGCCGTGTGGGCACGCCTGCGTTGGTCTTGAAATCGACCGCCAGAACCTTGGTGTCCGACAGAATCAGGCGATCCACCACGCCATGGATGCGCCGACCGCCCAACAGATTCAGGTTCGCGGTGACCGCGACCTCGCTCAACGCATTGCTGTCGAAAAGATGGTTGAGGCCTGGCTCCTGCAAAAGGAGGTGAGCTTCTTTGATGACAAGGCTTCGGTCTTCTGGTCCTGCTTCATCCGATCTTGAGCCAAGCAGGCGCTGACTGACTTCTTGCCATTGATCCGGTGCAACCTCGGGCAGGACTTCGAGCAGGCGATGCACCTGACGCCCGCGCCGTTTGGCGGTTTCTTCATCAAGACCATCTTCATCAGCAAGCGCCTTTGGTCCGCCCAGGTCCATCGAGGGGCTCAACGTGGCGTCTACCGTGGCCACGTCTGGCGCGGGTTTGCGCATGAAATCAGGCAGGGTGTCGCGTGGTGCTTCGCGAACGTCTGGCGTACGCGCGCAAACCTGACCCCAGTCACCGTTCTCAAGCCGTATGCCATCTTCAAACGGTGCAGCGCCCAAGGTTTCCATGCCCAGTCGCACTTGATCGTGCCAACTGCGCCCGTCCTTGCCCAAATCCCCCGCGGCACCCACGACCAACCACTGTTCTGCGCGCGTCAACCCGACATAAAGCAGCCTGTCCCGCTCCGCCTCCTCCGCGGCGCGCGCGGTGTCATCCATCTGTCGCTGAAAATCTGTCGCTTCATCCTGCGCAGATTGCCATAGAACGCCTGCTTCCGTTTCTGCCAAATCCGCGGTGCTGCGTTTCCGCCAAAGCGCGGTATCGGGCAAGATCACAATGGGGGATTCAAGGCCCTTCGCCCCGTGCACCGTCATCACGCGGATCAAATCCTCGGCGCTGTCCATCTGCCGTTTGATTTCCAGATCGTCTGTTTCCATCCAGACAAGAAATCCGGTCAGGCTATCCACCGCGTTGCGTTCATAGGCCAGCGCCTGGCTCAGCAAGGCGTCGATGCCATCTTCAGCCTCCTGCCCCAACCGCCCCAGTAATTTGCGCCGCCCTTCATGCCGGGTGAGAGTGCGATCAATCACATCATAGGGCCGCAGGTAATCGACCTGGCTGCGAAGATCGGCCAGCATTGCGGTGGTTTCCGGGAATTCATCCGCCCGGTCGCGCAACTCGGCCGAGAGGTAGTTTTGCTTTCTGTCATGGGCGAGGTCGTAAAGCTGCGCCTCGCTCCAACCAAACAGTGGGGATCGCAGAGCGGCGGCGAGTGAAAGATCATCCTCAGGCGTGGCCAGAACAGACAGCAGCGCCTTGAGGTCTTTCACCGCCAGTTCCGCACCGACCTTCAGCCGATCCGCGCCGGCCACGGGCAGACCGCGCGATTTGCATTCCCTGATTATGTCGTGAAACACGTCCGACCGCCGCCGCACGAGGATCAGGAAGTCGCCGGGCGTGATCTGCTTCGCCGTGCCGTCTTGCCCGGGTAGCGGCGTGCCAATCGTGCTTTCAATGAAATCAGCCACGCGCTGGGCCAGTTTCGCCTGCGGGTTGTCCGGCGTTTTGATGTCGACCGGATCGTACCACGGCGGGTTTTCGGGTTTCTCGGGCGGTTCAATCGCGTCCCAAAGGTCGACACGACCCGGCAGGTCGGATTTGAACGAAATGTGGCTCTGATCCGGCTCAAAACCGCTTTCCACCCGGCCATCAAAGATCGCATCAACAAGCGACAAAATGGTGGATGCAGAGCGAAATGAAAACTCCATCCGCAGATCTTGCAGCGGTGCGTCGGTATTCTCCAACCGCGCCGCGAAGTCCGCCTTCATCCGGTCGAATTCACGCGGGTCCGCACCTTGGAAGGAATAAATGGATTGCTTCTTGTCCCCCACAACAAAGATGGTGCGCGGCGTGTCATCTTTGGTGCCTTGCCCGCTTGTGAAATCACGGGCCAGCGCCTCAATCACCTGCCATTGGGCGGGGCTTGTGTCTTGCGCCTCATCCACCAGAATATGATCAATGCGCCCATCCAGCCGATAGAGCACCCAATCGGCCACGGTTTTGTTCTGCAAAAGGTCACGGGCCCGCAGGATCAGATCATCAAAATCCAGCCAACCTCGCAGCATCTTGGCGTGCTCGTATTTATCAAGGAAGGCACGGGCGAAGCGGTCCAGGCTTTGTGTTTTTTGCAGGGTTTGAAGCCCAAGCCGCAGCGCGCGACCGCTTTCGACGCGTGTCATCAGGTCATCCAGTTCCGGCATCAAATGCGCGTGGGATGCTTGAACAGCCTTGGTCGGAAAAGACCCTAACTTGGTCCCAAACGGCGTTTTCGCGCCTTTTCCGAACAACAGAACGTTTTCCAGAACTTCAATGGCACCAAGGTTCAGATCCGTGATCTTTTGCAGTTTGTCCGCAGCCTTTTGATCGTTCGCCCCACTTTGGCGGAGTGCGGCAATAAGATCCGACAGAAGCTGTTTTTCCCGGCCAAGAAAGACATGTTTCACCAAATCCGCGGGTTCAAACCCGGCGGGCAGGCCCAGGGCCGAACGCATCTTGCTTTCATCAAAGGGCCGCGCAAAGCCGGTGCGGTGGGCCGTCACGCTGGCCGTCAATTTTTCCAACGTCATGTCAGAGGCAAACCGCGCCACGCCTTCCACCAAGCGCCTGTCGGGGCCGGCGGCCATCGCCTCCACAATTTCACTGCGCAGCAGGATCGCGGCGCGGTCTTCCATTTCTTTGAAATTGGGCGTGACACCCGCCTCAAGGGGGAATTTACGCAAAAGGGCAGAACAAAAAGAGTGGATCGTTTGTATCTTGAGTCCACCCGGCGTTTCAATTGCCCCGGCAAATAGCCTGCGCGCCTTGGGCAGCATGGCGTTTGTGATCACATCTTCCTGACCCAGATCGCCCAACGCCTTTCGCAGATTGTCATCGGGCAGCATCGCCCACTCACCCAGACGTTTGAACAACCTGTTCTGCATCTCGGACGCCGCGGCCTTCGTGTAAGTCAGGCAGAGAACGTTCTGTGGATCGACGCCGCCCAGCAAAAGCCGCGCCACGCGGTCGGTCAGAACCTTTGTCTTCCCAGACCCGGCATTGGCCGACAGCCAGGTGGACCGATCCGGTTCCGACGCCTCAATCTGACGGGCGGTGGCGGCATCGCGCTCCATCATCCCAAAACCTCTGGTTTCGGGTCACTTCCCATGTTCCATTCGCCGAACCGGGCCAGATGGTCGTAATCGCCTTCATGCTGGGATTTTTGCGGCGCGCGGCGTGACGTAAACCCCTGTTTTTCGCCCAAATAGACACTAATAAGGCGATGAAATTCATCCCAAACCAAATCCGGGGTTTCAGTCGCCAACGGCGCGGGCTCCTCCGGTTTGCCGCTGCCCAAACCAATAAACACCGCTCGCGCGACAGGGGCTGGGGGCAAACCGCCAAAGCCATCGCGTTCGGCAATCGCCGCTTCCAGCAGCAGCTGCTTGTCGAAGTGTTTCTGAACATCTTCGGTCGGCGGGGTGCCGGTTTTGTAATCATAGATGTGGAACCGCCCGTCTGCATCAATGTCGATGCGATCTGCCTCTGCCGTGAGGGTGAAACCCAGATCTGGAAGCTCCGATTTGCCCCGGGTTTCCAGCAGGCTGGGCATTGCTACGGCCCGGCGCGCTGCTTCACCTTCCACGAAACTGTCTGCGCGGCGTGTCAGGCGGGCCTCCCACATCAAACGGGCCTCGGCCCAGGGCACGGCCTCTTGCAGTTTGGCGCCGATGGCGGCCATGAACGCCTCTGCCGTGACGGCGCGCAGATCTTCTTTGGTGTCCTGAATGAACCCTTCCAGGGCTTCATGCACCACAGTCCCGCGCAAAAGCGCATCCGGGACACGCATCAATGGATCAAGCGGACGCAGCCGAAGCACGTGACGGGCATAAATCGCGTAAGGATCGCGGATAAGCGTCTTGATCTGCGTGACAGATAACTGTTTCGGCCGCGCGGTCGCCGGAGGGCAGGGGGACGGGCGTTCAGCTGGAACAGACTCTATTTTAGCTTCAAGCTGCGCGGCAAGCCGCATCCAACGCGCGCCTCGTGCCCGCATATCCTTCAGCGCTGTCTCACCGCCTTGTTCCGGCAACCCGGACAATAGGTTCTGCAACCGGTTGAGCCACCGTGACGGCACCGTTTCGGCGTCATCCGACCGGATGGAGCGTGTCAAAACCACGGTTTTACACAGCGCGGCCTGCTGAAAATCATGCGCAGACAGGCCGATGCGCCGATCTGGCAACAAAAGCCCAAGCTGCCGCCGCATATCACGATTGAGCCATGGATCGGGCGATGGCGCTTCTGGCCAGCTGGCCTCATTCAATCCTGCAAGAATGATCACATCCGCGCCTTGAACACGGGCTTCCAGCGTGCCCCACATCATGATGTCGGGGTGCGGATCACGTGCGCTGCGAACCTGCGCGGCAGACAGGATGGCGTGAAACAGGGTGGCATAGTCGACAGGCCGCACCATACCGCCAAATTCTGCATTTTGCGCAAGATCAGACACTATTTTTTGCGCTTCTCGGCCCGCTTCATCCGCCCAAAGTGTTCCGCTTTCTGCTTGTCCGGCACCGGCCGCGATACGTTCTGCCCGCGCGATATGCGCCTGGGTCAGTGACGAAAGATTGACCGCGTCATCAATCGGGTCGTGAAAGATGGTTTCGAGCAGCCAGTCTGCCCAATCGCCAACAAATGGATCTTTGACGCCTGCCGCCCAAACGGAGATGGTCTTCGCCGTTGGAAAGGGCGGGCCATGTCGCCGGAGATGAAGCTCCAATTCCCGGGACAGGCGCAGATGCGGGCCACGATCCGTGCCGCTATGGGTAATCGGGTGCTTGAGAATGGTCAGCAGGAGTTCGGACGACAGTGGGCGATGCAAAAGCTCCGCCACGTGGCGCAAAAAACGGCCCGGCGCGGACAGGTGCAAGGGCATCCCGGCGCTGTCATCCGGGGTGATATCCCAGCGATCAAGCGCGGCGGCCACTTGACGGGTCAAGCCACGGTCAGGCGTGATCAGAGCCGCTTTTTCACCATTCTCTGCCGCCTCACGCAGGCGCATGGCAATGGTGAGCGCTTCAATTCGTTGCGATGGGGCCTCGATCAGCGTGACATCTTCAAAGGCCGCATCAATGCCTTCCAGATCGGGCCCCTCCGTCAGCCATTGGTCGGTCACGGGCGCAGGCCGCATGGCCAAAGATAAAACCGAATTTCGCGCTGGCACCTCGGGCGCCGTGGTGACCCAGTTCAAAACGTCCCTGTCCGACATCCCGAGCGCGTCAAACAGCGCGGAAAAGCGAAACTGTGGGTGATCTTCCTGCGGTGTTGCGCCGCGCAGGGTGCCCCAGACGTGATCCGGCATAACATCGTCAAACCCGGGCAGGATCACCGCCCCCTGAGGCAGTTGCGCGATGGCATGCATCAACGCCTGGGTCGTGCCGCGCGACCCGGTGGACCCTGCAAGGATGATGGGATGCTTTGGCGGGATCACCTGCCAGGCTGCGATCAGCGCATCAACAATCCGCCGTTGGCGATCTTCGGGATCAGGCGCGTTGTCGGCATCAAAATAGTGTCTAATTATGGCCAAAAACGACGTTATCCGCGCCCAGTGCCCGGACTGATCAGAGATATCGAGGCTGTCAAACGCATCCGAGGCGACCCCTTCACCGTGCATTTCGCCCATCAGGTTCACAAGGCTGTCGGCCAGATCATAGATGGAACTGCGCGGCGCAAGGCTAGGGTCACTGTCAAGCAGCGCGGTGACCAGTTGCACCAGCTCAAGCCGTCGGCGCAGGGGGGACACAGCCTGTGGAATGTCGCCAAGGCTCCAATCCTCGGCCGGTTGGGTGATCAGCGTGATCTTGGGCAACAGGCAGGGCGGCCCCGCGTCAAACAAGGTCCGCAAACGGCGGGCCATGCGGCGGGTGTTCACGATGATCTGAACGCCGGCCAAATCCTCCGGCGGGTGGTCTTTCGCGCGGTCCAAAAGGCCATCGACCAAGGCCTGCGGAAAATCAACGCCCAGTGGCACGGCATACACGCGCGGGCCTGCGGTGGGATCAAGCATCACGCCCCTCCGACAGTGTTTCGGCCGGGGTCATGCCACCCGGGTGGCCCACATCGCACCATTTTCCGGGGTAAAGCGCACCAAAGAGCCGCCCGGCCTCAAGCGCGACATTCCAGACCTCGTTGAGGGAAAAGACCTGTTTGGGGATCTGCGCCACGGGCTGCGTTTTGATGATTTGAAGACCAGAATACACCGCACCTGGCCCACGGGTCAGGCGGCCATCGGCGCCCATCACAAAATCGCCCGCGCCTTTGTGCCCAACCGCAAGGTCCGGCGGAACACATAACAGCAGCGCGTCCATTGTGTCAGGATCCCAAGCCTGTGCCAGCTGTTGCAGCGGATTGGGGCCTGCCCAAACCGCATCGGAATTCATCGTGAACACGGGGCCATCCCCCAGCAAAGGCAACGCCTTCTTGAGCCCGCCACCAGTTTCGAGGATATCGGGGGTTTCTTCTGAAAACACGATGTCCCGGCCCGACAGGTGTGAGCGGATCATCTCTGCCTTGTAATGCAGGTTCACAACCACCCTTTGCGCCCCAAAGGCATCCGCACAGCCCAGCGCGTGATCGATCAAGGGCTTGCCCGCCACCTCAATCAGCGGCTTTGGCGTGTTCTTGGTCAAATCACCCATGCGCGTGCCAAAGCCCGCGGCAAAGATCATGACGGATGTGGGGTCGTTCCGCATTTCGTCTTTAAAACCTCAAGCGTGCCGATATCAGGATGCGGCACGTTTTCTATCAAAACAGTCTCTAACTTGCCCAATTCCACCTTTTTCAGATCACGTATCATATGCGCCCAAACACGCGGGATCAGGTCGATGTAGTGGGGTTTGCCATCTCGCATGCAGAGCCGTGCAAACACACCGATGATCCGCAGATTACGTTGCAGCCCCAAAAGCGCGTAGGCCTGCGTGAAAGCGGCTGGATCAACGCCAGTGGCCTCAACGTAGTAATCCAGCATCTGTGCCTCAATCACGGGGGAGACATCGCGGCGCGCGTCCTGCAAAAGAGAGACAAGATCGTAGGCGCGGTGCCCTGCCATTGCATCCTGAAAATCGAGCAGACCAACACGGGCTTCATCCTGTCGGTCTGGCAGCCACAGCAGATTTTCGGCGTGATAATCGCGCTGGATCAGCACCTCTGTGAGTCCGTCGAGGCCATAAAGAACGTCAGTAAACCCAGCCACGAATCGGTCCTTTTGGCCGGACACATCGGCACCGATTGCGCCCCAAGCATACCAATCAAAGGCCAGTCCGGCCAATTCTGCCATGGTTGGCGCGTCATAAGGCGCAAGGTCTGTCGGTGGCGCAGATGTGTGGAGAGTAATCAGAACATCCGTCGCGGCCGTGTAAAGTGCCTCTTCCTGTGAAGGATCCCGTGCCACCACACGGGCGAACAGATCATCGCCCAGATCCTCCAGCAGCAAAAAACCGTTATCGCGATCCTCTGCCATGATTCTGGGCGCGCTTAGACCAGCCGCGCGCAAGATGTTCGCGATGTTCACAAATGGTGTGATATCTTCCCCCTTCTCCGGAGGTGCATCCATCAAAACGGCGCGTGTGGTGCCAAGGGTCAGGCGAAAGTACCGGCGGTTGGAGGCATCGCCCGCCAAATCCGCGATCTGAGCCGCATCCCATCCGGCCTGGGCCAGAAACCCGTCGCGTTTTGCATTGCGATCCGTCATTGGAACACCCCGTCTAATCGGGTCTGCCACGCAGGATCAGACCATGAAAACACAAGGGTGCGTGTGTGTTCGTCAGAATGCGGCGACAGTGTCAGGGTCAGGGCAGATGCGGGCGCGTTTGGGCCCAATCGGTCGGGCCATTCCACGAAGCAAATCGCCTCTTCAAACGCCGCCAACAGGCCCAGTTCATGAATTTCGCCCGGGTCGGACAGGCGATAGAGATCGGCATGCCACACCTCTGCCCGGGGGGTCAGATAGGTTTGCACAATCGTGTAAGTGGGGGAGGGGATATCCTCTGGCACGGGCAAAAGCTGCAAGATCGCGGCGCGGGTGAAATGGGATTTTCCGGCCCCGATCGGCCCGTTCAGCAGCATGGTATCCCCGGGCCTCAGCCGTGGGGCGAGGGCGGAGGCAAGCCGCTCAGTCTCTTCTGGGGAATGGCTGTGAAGCTCTAGGTGCTCGGTCTTCATTTCAAAGACACTACACCCCTTATCCGCCCCCGCAACCGGCTTTAGGCTGACAGTGGGACAGGTTTCGACAGGACAGACAGGTTAAGCATAGTCAGCCCCTCGTGCAGGGGTTCCACACGGACATGCACTTGCCGTCCTGACGTGTCGTTTATCTGCGTGTTGATGGGTTGAGACGGCACATCATTTGAAAGATCTTTCCAGAGTGCCGCGCTGGGAAAGCGGGCTTGGCAGGCATCCATGACTTTCTTGAAAGACGTGGGCGCAAGATGTTCGTCGGGGTCAAACCCGATCACATCACTGAAGGCTGCGTTGCACACCAGCAGCCTGCCATCGGGGCCAAGGACAGCGATGGCTTCTTGCATGGCGTCGAGAATGGATTGATGGGTTTCCAACTGGGATCGCGATTGCCGGGTCAGGGCCATTTCATCGGTGATGTCTTCGATCAGAAACGCAACCGCACCGTTGGGATGCGGCCGCCCCGTCAGTTTGTACGTCAGACCGCCGGGCAAGGACCAACTTTCAGAATAATGCCCATGCGCGGCAGAGTTGATCATCTGAGTGATTTGTTTGCGCCATGTGGAATAGTTTTTGGGCTCCGGCATCACGTGGTTGTCGCGCAGGCGGTCAAAGAACTCCATCATATGTGGGCGGGTTGTCAGGAAATCGACAGGCAGGTTTGTCAGGTCCGGAATAGCGGGGTTGAAAAGGACCAGCCGCTGATCAAGGTCAAACACAGCAAGGCCAGTGGACAGATCCGCGAACGTCTTGGTCAGGGTTTGGATAAATGATTTGCGGATGGTGTCGGCCTCAATCAAGCGCGTCACGTCGACTGCGTAGATGACCGTGCCATCCTCACCTTGCAGGAAAGACAGCTCATAGTGATGTTTTGGCCCTAATTCCGCATCCTCAATGCAGATTGTATGGTCTTTGACCGGGTCAAATTCCCGCGCGGATTCAATGAAAGTGCACCGGGCATCGACGGACAGATTTTCAAACCGGTCATTGCCCCATTGCAGCTTTCCGCCCGTATCAACCGCAAAAACGACCGCGGGCGCCTGGCGCAGAATGGTCTGTAGCCTGTCGGCACGGCGGTTTTCCAAAAGCAGGGCATGGTGGCCAATCGCACTTTTGGTGGCGTGATCTTCCAGCGTGATCGCATGGCCCCGCGCGGTGGGCGTTATTGTAAGCTGGGCGGTGTCGTCTTGATCGGCGGCTTCGAACACATGGGTGTCTTGCCCGCCAAGGCCCGTCAGCGTCTGGGGCACATCGCAGAACCGGTCCCCCAGCCAGCGGCGCAGTTCGAGCCAGGTTGACACACCGACAATCTGGGGGGTTTGACCACATTGGTCGATGATCTTGTCGTCCTGGATCAAAAAGACGCTTTGATTGTCTGCCACGCGGACGGGGCCGACATCACGCGCGCGTCCGGTCCGCAGCACAACCCATAAAAGCAGCATGGAGAGCACAGCGGAAAGAAGAACCGCGCCAATCATCAAAATCAGAGAATCATTCAAACCTGTCATCGCAGGCAAAAGGTGGTCATCTTTGGTTAATACCTCGTTAACACCCAGTTAACGAACAACGGGCAGGGGCGGGCAGGTCAGACTTTGATGGGTTGGTTTGCGCCCAACGTGGTCCATCTGCGGCCTTCTGATGTTTCCAACTTGGACCGGGGCCATGTCACCTCAACAAAGGCGCCGGATCGGAAAGCCAGCTCCGATCCTTTCTCAAATGTCTCTGCGCCATTGGCAAAGCTCAGCACCGCGCCGGATCGCTCCAGAAGCGTTTTGGCGATAAAGAGGCCAAGCCCCATCCCTTCGTATTCCGGTCGCGCGGGATCGGTGCCGGACCCGCGCCGCCGCATCAGCGGATCACCGATGCGGCCCAGCAAATGCGCAGGGTATCCGCGTCCGTCATCCATGATGCGCAGGGAAATCGTGTTTTCATCCCAGCGGCTTTCGATCCAAACCTGGGATCGCGCGAAATCAACGCCGTTCTGCACTAGATTACGCACGCCGTGGACGACCTCTGGCTTGCGCAGGATTTCGGGCTGCGCAGCACTCGATCCGGGCAGGGCGGCATGTTCGAACAGAAGCGTCTTGCCCCGTGCCGCGTGCGGGTCTGCGGCCTCTTCGATCACGGCGCTCAGGGGCGCTTGTTTGAGGTGCAAATCATCCTTGCCCACCCGGCCCATGGATTTCAGGATGTCCCGGCACCGGTCCGCCTGTTCGCGGATCAGCATTGCATCGGCGTAAAGTTCAGGATCGTCTGACAGCTCTTCCGCCAATTCGCCGCTGGCCAGTTTGATCGTGGCCAAGGGCGTGCCCAATTCATGGGCCGCGGCCGCAACAACGCCGCCCAGATCGGTCAGTTTCTGTTCGCGGGCCAGCGCCATCTGCGTGGCTTGCAATGCCTCTGACATGGCGCGCATTTCCGTCATGATCCAACGGGAATAGACCCCAAGGAACACCACCGCGATCACGATCGCCACCCAGTTCCCGAACAGAAACACATCGGGCATGCGCAGGACAAATCCACTTTGCGTCGTCAGCGGCAGATGGAAGATCATCAGCGCGGTGACCAGCGCAATGGCGATCAGACCCAAGGCCGATGTGGATCTGACAGACAGTGTCGTGGCCGACACGATCACCGGCCCCACGATGAGGATCGTGAACGGATTGTGCAGACCGCCCGTCAGGTAGAGCATCAGCCCCAATTGCAGCAGATCAAACAGGACGACCATAAAGGTCTCGGGTTCCTGAAGGCGTTTGCTTTCGGGGAAAATGAAGGAGGCAACGAGGTTCGACAGCACCGCTGCGCCGATGGCGAGGTAGCAAAACCCCATCTGCAAATCCAGATCATAAAGCCGCTGCGCCACAATCAGCGCCGTGACCTGCCCGATGATCGCCCACCAGCGCAAGACAATGATGGTCCGCAGGCGAACCCAATTCTCCCGCTTCTGGAGGTTGCTGGTGTCAGTGACCGGTTTGCGCATTTGTGATCCTGTGGACATTGCAACTCACAGTATCATTGATAGATGTATCCATGTGCAAGGTGACACATGCACCTATACCCGAGAATGAGGAGTGATCATGGTCAAGACAATCGCGATTGCAGGTGCCGTGGCTGTGGCCATTCTGATCGGTGGGGTGTTCTGGATCACATCGCAGTCCAGCCCGGATCAACAATTCGCCCAGTGCCGCGAAGGCCAGATTGCCGGGGGGCAGGCGGCCATTGGCGGCCCGTTCGAATTGGTCAGCCAGACAGGTGAAACCGTGACGGAAGCGGATGTGATTGATCAACCGACGCTGATCTATTTCGGATACACCTACTGCCCCGATGTGTGTTCGATTGACGTGGCACGCAACGCCACTGCGGTTGAGATCCTGGAAGAAGATTTCGGGTCCATCGTGAAGCCCGTCTTCATTTCCATCGACCCCAAACGCGACACGCCTGAGGTCATGGCCGATTACACCGAAATCATGCATCCAAGAATGCTTGGGCTGACGGGCAGCGAAGAACAGGTCAAAGCGGCCAGCCAGGCGTATCGCACATTCTATAAGTCCCACGACGCGGGCGATGATGAATTCTACCTCGTCGATCATTCGACCCTGTCTTATCTGGTTTTTCCCGAAAAAGGCTTTGCTGAATTCTTCCGCCGCGATGCAGGCCCCGAAGAGATGGCAGAGCGGATTCAGTGCTTCATCGATGCCGTTTGATTGCGTCAATTTGACGTTAACCCGTGCAACTCTAGAATTATTCTAGTAAAAATAGCTGTCACAAGCGGGATGATGACACATGGCTGAAGCACTGCGGGATATTGGCGAAGACAAATCGCTGCTCCTTGTTGATGATGATGAACCCTTTCTGAGACGCCTTGCCAAGGCGATGGAAAAACGTGGATTTGCGGTTGAAACGGCTGGATCCGTTGCTGCCGGACGCGCGATTGCGACGGCGCGGCCCCCGGCCTTTGCCGTGTGCGATTTGCGGCTTGAGGATGGCAATGGCCTCGACGTGGTGGAAACCATTCGGGAAAAACGGCCCGACAGCCGGGTTGTGGTTCTGACAGGCTACGGTGCGATTGCCACCGCCGTGGCCGCGGTGAAGATCGGCGCGACGGATTATCTGTCAAAGCCTGCCGACGCCACGGATATCACCAACGCGCTTCTAGCTTCTGACGATGAAATGCCTCCGCCTCCGGAAAACCCGATGAGCGCGGATCGCGTGCGCTGGGAACATATTCAGCGGGTCTATGAACTGTGCGATCGCAACGTGTCGGAAACGGCGCGACGGCTGAACATGCACCGCCGTACATTGCAGCGTATCCTCGCCAAACGCTCCCCCCGTTAACGAAGGTTGTAGCGTTTGGTGATCCGGTCCGGGTCGGTACCGGGTTTGCGGTAGGTTTCAAAGCTGCGGCTTTGATAGTAGGCCAGCCCACCTTCGTTTTCCGCCCGGATCGTGGCGTTGATCCAAGCATATCCCAAGTCTTTCGCAGCCTGGCGCGTGGCGTCGAACAACGCCGTTCCGGTGCCAAGCCGCGTGTGCCCGATCCGGGTGAAGGTTGCGATGTCACAGGCCTCCGGCGGCAGGCCCTCTTTCGGTTCCACCCATTGAAAGCCCAGAAGGGTGCCATCGGCGTCTTCGGCCACGAACCACGCGTTGCGCCCGGCATGGAACTTCATCCACGCCAAAAGATCCCCGCGCGTTACGGGTTTTGTCATCGCCGTCGTGCCACCTTTCGCGATGATCGCATTCAAAAGATCGGCCATCGCGCCGGTATCGAGCGCCCCGGCGCGGCGCACGTGGATCATCCCATCGCCTCAAGCAGCGTGGCGTGACGCGCAAGATACGCCTCGCGCGTTTCCATCGGGGATCGCAGGATCAGGCTTAGCCCATCCATCACCGTTTCACTGGGTTTGCCAAAGAACTTGTTCGCCTCATCCTCCGTGAACCCGGCCAGTTGCGTGGCTTCCATCCATGCGCTGATCTTGTCAGCCTTCTTGATCTGCTTTTTCACGGCCACCGGGATCGCCGCAGGCAGGCCATAGCGGATGTGAATGGCCGCTGTCAGCCGTTTGTCCAATTCATCATAGCCCGGGCCCACCGCGTTTTTCACAGGTGAGATCATATCGCCAATCACGTATTCCGGCGCGTCATGCAAAAGCGCTGCCATGCGCCATTTCGCGGGTGTTTTGCGGTCAATCCGGCCAAAAATCTCCTCCACCAACAGCGAATGTTCAGCCACGGAATAGGGGTAATCGCCCAAGGTCTGCCCATTCCAGCGCGCCACGAAGCTGAGGCCGCGGGCAATATCCTCCACCTCGATATCCACGGGCGTGGGATCAAGCAGATCAAGCCGCCGGCCCGAAAGCATCTTTTGCCAGGCGCGAGGTGGGGGCATGGGTGTCTCCGGTTTGAACCTTATCAGAGTTATCGATTTGCAAAGCCTTGGACAATGGCCGTCAACAGCGGTGAGGTCTCAAACCCCGCAAGGAAATTGTAGCCTTTGTAGGGATCCGTTTTGATCCGGGTGAGGTGATCCAGGTCGTCAACCAAAAGCGCCTGATTTTCGATGGAATAGACACGCATACCCGGCAAATTCATCAAATGCGCACTGACCTCAGAGGTCAGATCAGAGCCATGATCCTCGTAGATCAAAACACCGCCATCGCGCAGCGCGCGTTGGGCCCCGGTGATGGCCGCAATTTCTGCGCCTTCCACATCCAGCTTCATGATCGCTGATTGACCTTCGAGGGCTATGTCATCGATCCGAAGCGTCGTTACCTCTTCAACCGTGTCCTGAGAACCGCCCGGCGCATCAAGATCCAAATGGGCCGAGGCGTGGCTGTTGTGAACATTTACGAAGCGAAGCACCTCACCTGCGCGTTCAAAGATCGCGCCATGGTGCGTTTCAACAGAGCCAAGCGGCGCTGCGTTTTCGTGCAGCCTCGCATAGGTCGACTGTGACGCCTCCACAGCGATCACGCGGTCAAAGAGCGCTGATCCGTAAACCGACCAAAGCCCGGAATTGGCCCCCAGATCGCAAAACAGGCTGGTGTGCTCAGCGGCGGCATCCAGAACGCGGCGCACTTCAGGCTCATAATCGCGGTGATACAGGATGAACCGCGTCCAATACCCATCGTTGAGATAAACCCGGAAGGCCCGCCCATCGCCAAGGTCCAAAAGCACCTTGTTGTCTGGTGCAAAAAACCGGGCAAGCCAGCGGCAAAAGATGCCATAAAGCCACCGGTTGAAGACCAGTGCGTAAAGCAGCATCAGCACCCGATACTGCATGCGCGCCCCGCGCCCTTCAAAACCCATGATGCGATGATCCATAGTGCCATGTTTGGCGCGATTTGACCGGAAACACCATGCCCGGAAATCACACGTGGAGAATGCAAAGCACTCCTTAGTTGCCGATACACGGTCGCGGTGCTATTTGCCCCTCAAATCCTGTTTTCTTGAGGAGCCGTTTCATGGCCAAAGACTATGTTGTCAAAGATATCGACCTTGCCGCTTTTGGGCGCAAGGAATTGGATATCGCAGAAACTGAAATGCCGGGCCTGATGGCCCTGCGCGAAGAATATGCAGGTCAGAAGCCGCTGGACGGCGCGCGCATCGTGGGCAGCCTGCACATGACGATTCAGACCGCGGTTCTGATCGAAACGTTGGTGGAGCTGGGCGCCGATGTGCGCTGGGCCAGCTGCAACATTTTCTCCACGCAGGATCACGCGGCGGCGGCGATTGCCCATGGCGGCGTTCCGGTCTTCGCGATCAAGGGTCAGACGCTGGAAGAGCATTGGGATTACCTGGATAAATCCTTCATGTTCGAAGATGGCCCGAACATGATCCTTGATGATGGTGGTGATGCGACGCTCTACATCCTTCTGGGCGCGCGGGCTGAAGCGGGTGAAGACATCATTCCGGTGCCGTCCTCGGAAGAAGAGGAAGTGATCAAGGCGCAGATCAAAAAGCGGATGGAAGCCTCCCCCGGTTGGTTCACCAAGGTGCGCGACCAGATCAAAGGCGTGTCCGAGGAAACCACCACCGGTGTGAACCGTCTTTATCAACTGGTCCGCGACGGTCAGCTGCCCTTCCCGGCGATCAACGTGAACGACTCTGTCACCAAGTCGAAGTTCGACAACAAGTATGGCTGTAAAGAGAGCCTCGTGGACGGCATCCGCCGCGCCACCGACACGATGATGGCCGGTAAGGTCGCTGTCGTGATGGGCTATGGCGATGTGGGCAAAGGGTCTGCCGCCTCACTCAAAGGTGCCGGTGCGCGCGTGATCGTGACCGAAGTGGATCCGATCTGCGCGCTTCAAGCCGCGATGGACGGTTTTGAGGTCACGACGCTGGAAGATGTTGTGGAAACCGCAGATATCTTCGTCACCACCACCGGCAACAAAGACGTGATCCGCATCGAGCACATGCGCGCGATGAAGGACATGGCGATCGTCGGCAACATTGGCCATTTCGACAATGAAATTCAGGTGGCCAGCCTGAAGAACCACAAATGGACCAACATCAAGGAACAGGTGGATATGATCGAGATGCCCAATGGCAATCGTCTTATCCTGCTCTCGGAAGGTCGTCTGCTGAACCTCGGCAACGCCACCGGCCACCCGTCCTTCGTGATGTCGGCAAGCTTCACCAACCAGGTGCTGGCGCAGATCGAACTGTGGCAGCGCGGCGCGGATTACAACAACGACGTCTATATCCTGCCCAAGCATCTGGATGAAAAGGTCGCGCGCCTGCATCTGGATCGGATCGGCGTGAAACTGACCGAACTGGACAAGGATCAGGCGGATTACATCGGTGTGAAGCAAGAAGGCCCGTACAAGCCGGAACACTACCGCTACTGATTTTTGCAAACCCTTTTGAAACGCCGGGCCACCACCGCCCGGCGTTTTTCGTTGCCGCATCGCACCCATGTCGCATAGCGTTGCCGGGTCACATCCATCACAGTGCCCACCATGCAGCCACCCAACCCTGATCCAGAGTTTCGCACCCGCAAACGGTTGCGCTTTGTGGTTGTGACGCTGCTCATTCTTGCGGCTGGTACACTTTCGGCCTTTGCCAATCCCGCGATCCAGACCAATCACACCACTTATCCGGTCACAGGCATCCGGGTGGATCACATCATGAACGAATTTCGGCACAACGGGCTGAACAACCATTGGGCCTATACCCGTTGGCACGTGAGCTGGACAGGGCATTGCCTGGTGTCGCTGGAAATCACCTACATCATGCCAGAACACACCCGAAAGCGGGACATGCCCGCAAATCTACGCGCGAGTTGGGACAGAATGATGGGCGCGCTGTGGGCGCATGAATTACAACACGGCACCCATGCCATGAACGCAGCCCAGGAATTGGTGAACAACGGATGTCAAAATGGCAACGCGATTATCGCCAAATGGCAAGAACAGGACCGCCTGTTTGATGAAGCCACCCACCATGGTCGAACCCAAGGCGTGATTTTCCCGTAGCGCACCGCGCACATAAAGCATTGGCAATCCCGCCCATGAGCCATCGAAAACCAGTTTTCACTTTTTCCGGGAAACAACTGGCGCTATCGTCGGCCTGACCCGCAAGGGCAATTGTAAAAACAGGGTTTATAGGGACCATAAGGGAGTGAAACATGGGAAAACGCGATGAACTGATCGCCAAATATGCGGATGATCTGCGCAGCAAATGCGGGATGGAGCCGGATATGGACCTTCTGACAAAAGTCACCATCGGGTGCGGGCCGGCGATTTACAATGCTGATGCATCCACCGTGGCTGCCGGTCAACCGCAAGAACTGGAAACCGTGAAGGATAACTTCCTGGTCAAGAAACTGGGTCTGGCCGATAGCCCGGAACTGATGGATGCGATCAACTCCGTGATTGAGACCTATGGCCGCTCTGAGCGGAACAAGTACCGCGCGGTGATCTATTACATGCTGACTAAGCATTTTGGCAAAGACGCCGTCTACGGCTGATATTTGCAGAAATTTGGGAAAGGCCTGTCCGATGCGGCGGGCCTTTTTCGTGTCCAAATGCCAATAACAGACACTGATATTGAACAGATGATCCTATCCCTTTGCTTGGAAAGGGGCGCGGGAAAAACGATTTGCCCATCAGAGGCGGCGCGCGCCCTTTGCGCTGTAGAAGAAGAATGGCGCGCCTTGATGCCCGATGTGCGTGAGGCGGCAAAGCGTATGGCGCAGAACGGTAAGATCGCCATTTACCGCAAAGGTGAGGCATTGCCCGATCACGATATCAGCGGTGTTATCCGGCTGGGTTTGCCGCCCCTTTAGCCAGCAGACAATCTTGTACCAGATCAGAACGAGACCAGCGTGGCATTGACGGTGATATCGTCATCGACCGCAACAAAGGCCGGATCACCGCCCGGGCTGAAGAAGCTGTAAAGGGTGTAGCTGTCGTCACCATCCGTCACGGTGCCAAGCTGAACCACAAACCCATCCGGGCTATCGAGATTCAGGGTATCGCCCTCATCCCCAAAAACCATAATCGTGCTGTCGGGATCTATGGCGCCCGAAAACAGTTCATTCGCCAAGCCGCTGGCCTCAGAAGACAGCCCCGCAACATCTGCCGCGGTCAGGGTCAGCGCGTTCGCGACGCCGTTTTCCATATCCAGCGCTTCCATATCGCTGATCGTCAGCGTGGGCAGGATACCCGTCAGATCACCCGCCATGGTGAAGCTGAGCCAGTCATCGTCACCCGCACCGCCATCCATGACTGAGCCTGTGTCCTGCACGGCGTTGACCACCAGAATGTCATCATCGGCGCCGCCATAAAGTTCATTGAGGCCGCCGCCGGCAAACAGCACATCACTGCCTTCATTGCCAGTCAGGGTGTCATTGCTGCCGCCGCCCACAAGCAAATCCGCGCCGTCCAAACCGGTCAATTCTTGGCCCGTATCCTGCGCCACGATTTGCACGGTGCTGACCACGGTGACCTGATCATCGGTGGTGGTTTCATCGCCATCGATATCAAACACGGCGACAGCTTGCAGATTGTTCACGTCGCCCAACAGGTCTTCGATCCCGTCCACCTCGGCCAAGGAGAGCAGGAAGTTCAGATCCTGACCTTCAAACGCGTCGCTCGTCTCATCTGCAATCACGCCCAGATTGACGCCATCGGCTTCCAAAGACAGCTCAAAAGAGGTCAGTTCCGCCGCAAAAATCGCGGACCCGAGCAACACCTCACTAAGGTTGTTTTGCCCTGTAATAGGGTCTGTGATCCCGACAACAGAAGCGTCGCCATCACTGTCGAACGGGTAGACCACGCCACCTACCGTATAGGTCTGTTCCAACAGGGTTGGGTCAAACCCCGTACCGATCCCGAAGGTTTGGATGTTCACATCGTGGCCGTTTTCAGAATCCAGCAGGTTGGCCAACGCGGCCCCGATGGCGGTTTGGCTGTCGGAGGGCTGACCATCCGTGATCAGGTACAAAAGATTGACGGGATCGCCGAATTGCTCACCTGTTTCGTCGGTCAGGCTTTGGTAGAAATCTTCCTGATTGTCATAAAAGCTATCGGCGGCATTGATCGCTGACACCCAACTTGTCCCGCCGCCCGCAAAGTTGTTTTCAATCTGCGTCAAGGCATCTGCGATGGCACCGGTCAACTCCCCATCCACAATCGCGGCGTCGTTGGTCAGGTCAAATGGACCGGAATTGGTGGCCGTGCTATTGAAAACCGTCAGTTGGATGGTGACCGGGGTCGTGGACCCTTCGAACTGCGCCACGAGGGCTTTGATGGTGTCACGTACGGCCGCGATCTGTTCACCGAATTCGTCCGAAAAGCTGCCGGATTGATCCATCGCGAAGACGATGTTGATGGGCGTCGATGCAGGTTGAGATACGGTGACCGTCGCGCTACCGGCGGGGGCCTCTTCGGTGGCGGTCAGATTGAAATCGACGCCCAGGCCAAGCTCTTCCGCTACCTCGCCGCCGTCATCTTCCAACGCGAAGGTCAGATCAACGGTGACAGTTTCTTCGCCATCGGTGATCTCAACGGTGAACACGTCAAAGCCACTGCCGAAATCATCACGCTCATAGGTAAAGGTGCCATCCTCATTGACTGTCAGCGTGCCAAGCGGATCGTCACCCGGGCTGGTCACAAGGCTGAATTGCAGATCGTCGCCATCAATGTCGGTCGCATCAATCGTGCCTTCGAACGTCGGGACGGCAGGCACTTCGAAAAACTGGTCTTCTGCCTCAGGCGCGTCATTCTCAGGGGACAGGTTGATCGTCACGGTGCCGAATTGCGGCACCGACTCGTCAAAGGCCTGATCCAGGAACGTGCTGTCCGTGACCTGATAGGTGAAGGTAACCGTGCCATTGAAATCAGGATCTGGTGTGTAGACGAATGTCCCGTCGAGGTTCATGTCCACCGTGCCGTTGACGGGTTGCGTCAGGACGGAATAGGTGAGCGTTTCATTGTCCGGGTTTTGCGCCGTGACCGTACCGTCAAGCTTGTCATCCTCCACCCCGTTGAAGGACAGATCGTTGGCGATCGGCACGTCATCCACCGCGTTCACCGTTATCGACACGGTCGCGATGGATGTTTCCCCATCCGGATCGGTCACCTCATATTGGAAACTGTCCGTGCCGTTGAAATCAGGGTCGGGCGTGTAGGTGTAGGTGCCGTCTTCATTGATCACGACCGTACCGTTGAACGGCCCAGTCCCAAGGGAGAATTCCGATTCAAAGAAAGTCGGTTCTTCGCTTTCGACCAGAGAGAATGTCAGCTCTGCGTCGGTGTTGTCGACATCCGCGGCAGAAAGCGCAAGGTTTCCGGAAAACGACCCGTCTTCTTCAAGTTCAATGGCCACGTCATCGGCCACCGGCGCGTCATTTACCCCGGTCACGGTGATCGACACGGTGCCTTCCACCACGCCGCCATTGCCGTCATCAATCACGTAGGTGAAGCTGTCCGTGCCTTCGAAATCGGGGAAAGGTTCGTAGGTGAATGTCCCATCGGGATCCATGGCGACGGTACCGCCAAATGGCCCCGGACCTCTGAAAATATTGCCTGCGGGATTTGCGCCATCCTGACTGTCAGGGGCGGATGCGCCGGGGTCCGTCACCACGCTGTAGGTCAGCGTATCACCATCCGCATCGGTGAAGGACCCGGCCACCGTGCCGCTGATCACACCGCCATCTTCCGTCGCGGTGATATCGACCGCTGTTGCCAGAACAGGGGCGTCGTTCACAGGATCAACAGTCACGGTGACTGTTGCGGTTGTCGTGCCGCCTGACGCGTCTGTCACAGAATAGGTGAAGCTGTCTTCGCCGTTGAAATCGGTGTCTGGCGTGTAGACGAAGCTGCCATCACTCAGCAGCGCAACGGTGCCATTTTCCGGCCCCGTGGTCAGCGTGAAGTTGACAGCGCCTCCTTCGGGATCAGTGCCAGGCAGGGTGCCGCTAAACCCGTTGTCTTCGTTCGTTGTAAGGGTCGAATCCGGTGCCGTGGGCGGGGTGTTGGTGGCCCCATCATCCTCCAGAGTGTCCAACTCGGTCGGATCATCATTGATCAGGGGGGTCGTTGGGCCAGTCTCTCCGCCGCTACTGTCATCGGACCCGCCTTCCACATCAGGCGCTGTGCCGCCATCATCCTCGGGCCCGTCGTCTAACTCCGAAGGGGTGTCATCCACGGTGGGGCTTGGCGTGCTTGTGGTGCTGTCCTGTTCCACAAAACTGTCGCCATTGGCAAAGCGGGTGTAAGCCTGCGCATAGGCGTTCGCAGCATCAAGGATAATCGCCTCGTCCGCGGCATCATCTGCGGCGGTGCGCGGCACCTCATAGGGTTCATCATCGCCCAGCGGAATGACCCATTTCGTGTCTGTGGCCGTGATCGTGGTGATCAGGTTGCCATCCAGATCAAAGAGCTGAACAACCCCTGTCCCGCTGCCATCGAAATCTTCCAGCAAGGTGACGGTCAGGGCCAGAACACCGTCGACGGTGGCGATGTTCGCCGACACGGTCGTGCCGCGGATGCCCATCGTGGCGGACGGCGTTGCGACATCCATCTCACCGGTCTTGGCAACTTGTCCGGCGACAAAGACAAACCCACCCTGGATCAGGCTAAACGTGGCGGAGTTGTCATCGCCGCCCGGGGAATAGACCAGTTCATCCAGCACCATCCGGGAATTGGCCGACAGCGTGAAGATTGTGCCATCCAGGAAGGTGACAGACAGGCTGCCACCATCGGCGGTGCTGACCACGTCGTTCTGAAACACCTTCATGCCGAATGACAGATCTTCGATCGTGCCATCGGCGCGCTGCACTTGCGCCGCACCTTCAATCGTTTCGACCTGTCCGATGGCCTGCCCACCATCCGCTGTCCCGGCCTGTGCGTATTGACCCGGAGCCATGGGCCCGGCCAGTTTTTCAACCGTATCGCCCGTCAGGCGCGCGCCATTTTCCGTGACCAGATCAGCGGGGGGTGTCTGCGCGAAATAATCAACAATCCGGATGTCATCGGAACCATTGTTTTTCAAAACAAGGTCAGACCCGTCGCGCACGAATTCAGCATTGAACAGGTGAGACGGGGTATCAATGACCACCTCACCGCCCTTTCCGGGGGTTATGATGCTCTGGTTAACACCTTGAATTTCTTGGCCAAAAACACTCAGGCCATCCTCAAAAAAACGCTTCATACATCCCCCAATGGCCAGGCATAATTCCCCGGCACGCGAACCATACAGATATTAACGATTCGAACCAATTTATCAGTAATTTAGATCACTTAAGGCCAAGATGGTTGACCCAAGGGCAACACCGGGTTTTGGTTTGATCTGGAAGGGGCCGGTGGCGGCAAAAGGTGGCAATTCATGTTCTGGCGCGTGATCAGATGGGCATTGGGCGGGCGCCTGTTGGCTGTGTGCCTTGTGGGCGTGTTGCTGGCCTTACGCGTGGCGGATCCGATCCCTGTGCAGCAATTGCGCTTTGCCGCCTTTGACCTCTACCAACAAATCAAACCTCGGGAATTTACGCCCGCGCCTGTCACCATCCTCGATATTGATGATCCCAGCCTGGAGGCTTATGGCCAATGGCCTTGGCCGCGATCCCGCGTGGCCGATCTGGTGATCAAAAGCTTTGAGGCCGGTGCGGTGGCCATGGCCTTTGATATTGTGTTTGCCGAGGCTGATCGCCTGTCACCCGCGGCGATTGCCACCGACAATGACAGCTTGCCGGAGGACATTCGCGCGCAATTGTCAGAACTGCCCGACAATGATGCCCGCTTTGCCGAAGCCATTGCGCAGACGCGGGTGATCCTGGGCCAAACCAGTGTCCGATCCGCCCGCACCGGCTTGCAGAGAGAGGCCGATATCCGCCCTGCCCCTTTCGCCATCCTCGGTGAAGATGCGCGGCCCTTCCTGCCGCGTTTCCCCGATCTGGTGCAGAACTTGGCGGTGCTGGAGGATGCCGCCGCCGGGCGTGGCGTGTTCAGCGTGCGCCCGGATCCCGATGGCATTTACCGCCGCGTGCCCATCGCGATGCTGGTGGAGGATGAATTGCGCCTGGGCCTTGCCCCGGAATTGCTGCGCGTGGCGACGGGAGGCAATGCTTTCGCGTTGCGCGGGAACGCCGCCGGGGTGGATGGTGTCGTGCTGGGCGGCAAGATGATTCAGACCGCCGCCGATGGTACGGTTTGGCCTTACCTCAGCCCATCCAATCCAGCGCGCTATGTCTCTGCCGGGGCACTTTTGTCGGGGAACGTGCCGCAAGGCCGTTTGGCCGGTCAACTGATCCTTGTGGGCACTTCCGCCATCGGGTTGGAAGATTTCCGCCCCACCGCGCTGGGCCAATCCATGGCGGGGGTGGAGGTGCACGCCCAGCTTCTGGAAAACATCCTCGCCGATAGCCTGCTCATTCGCCCGAATTACACCCTCGCGGCGGAGCTGTTTACACTGGCAGGTCTGTCCTTGCTGGTGATCCTGCTGGTGCCGATCATGGGCGCGCGGACGATCATCATTTTGGCGGTCTTGCTGATTTCCGGCTACATCGCTGGTGCCTTCTACCTGTTCCAGGAAAAGCGCATTCTGCTGGACCCGACATGGCCTGCCTTTGGCACGCTCCTGACCCTTATCATGATGGCAAGCGCCAACTATATCCGGGAAGAGAGGGAACGCCGCCAGATCCGCGGTGCGTTTGGGCAATATGTCTCCCCCGATCTGGTTGAAAAACTCCAGCAAGAGCCAGAAGCGCTGACCCTGGGCGGCGAACGCCGTGACCTGACGCTGCTGTTTAGCGATGTACGTGGTTTTACCACGCTTGCTGAGGGGTATCGTGATGATCCGGCTGGCCTGACCCATCTGATGAACAGTTTCCTCACGGTTCTATCCAATGCGATCCTGAAAGAGAGCGGTACCATCGACAAATTCATGGGCGATGCCGTGATGGCCTTCTGGAACGCGCCACTCGATCTGCCGGATCACCCTTCTGCTGCTTGCCGTGCCGCCTTGGCGATGCTGTCGGATGTGGCAGAGCTGAACCGTGAGAGGGCGGAGGAGGCCGCAGCCAAGGGCGAGGTGTCTTTGCCAATCAATGTCGGGATCGGGCTCAATACGGGCAATTGCGTGGTGGGCAACATGGGCAGCGACACGCGGTTTGATTACACGGCATTGGGCGACGCTGTGAACCTGGCCTCCCGCCTTGAAGGGCAATCGAAAAGCTATGGGTTGGGGATCATTCTTGGAAGCGCGACGGCGGAGGCCGTGAAGGAGCGGTTCGCGATCCTAGAACTGGATCTGCTGCGCGTGAAGGGGAAGCAGGAACCCGAGCGTGTGTTTGCCTTGATGGGCGATGAAACGATAAAATCGCGCGCTGAGTTTGAGGCGCTGGCCGCCGCCAATGTCAAAATGAGAGAGGCCTATGCCGCACAAAACTGGGATGTTGCGCGTGAGGTTTTGAAAGAGATTGATGGAGCTGGCAAGTCGCTCAATTTCGACATGTCAGGCTACATCGAACTATATGACGGGCGCCTTGCGGACTTTGCCGAAAACCCGCCCGGCAAAGACTGGGATGGTGTTTTTGTGGCGACGTCAAAATAGGCTCTAATTTGGCGCAAGACGCCATTTTCTTGCAAGAAAATGCGTCAGAAAATTGCAATTTTCTGACGCAGAATTTTCGAAAATTCTGCTGCTCTACCGTTCGCGCAGTGCCTCTGCCTGCGCCCGGCGTAGGGGCCGCAGAAGGTAATCCATAACTGTCTTCCGCCCGGTCTGAATATCCACCTGCGCCACCATGCCGGGGCTGATCGGCAGCGTGCCTTCGCTGGCCGCAGGCAACGCGCTCTCCTCAGTCCGCACCATCACTTGGAAATACTGATTGCCCTCCGGGTCGGTCAGCGCATCCGCCCCGATCCGTTCCACCGTGCCATCGAGCGCGCCATAGACCAGAAAATCATAGGCGGTGATCTTTACTGACGCCGGATGCCCAGGCCGGATAAAGGCCACGTCACGCGGGTTGATCTGGGCCTCCACCAGCAACTGATCATCGCGCGGCACGATCTCTGCGATGGGCTCACCCGGCTGGACGACAGCGCCAATCGTCGTGACATGCAGCCGGTTCACCGTGCCATGCACCGGCGCGCGCAGGCTGGTGCGGGTGACACGGTCAGTGGCGGCGCGCATGGCCTCGCGCAGAACGGCCAGTTCCCCGCTGATCTGTGCGCCTTTTTCGCGGGCGGTAAGGACGTAAGAGGACCGCGCCGAGGCAATCTGGTTCTCCGCCTCGCGGATCGAGGCCTCAATCCCCGGAATGCGCGCGCGGGACACATCCAGGTCCCCGCTGATCCGCGCCACATCCCCCTGAAGGCGTAGAAACTCCACTCGGGAAACGGAACCGGTGTCGACCAACCCTTCGGTGAGTTCGGTTTCTTCCTGCAATGGGGCCAGCTGCGCCTCCAGCTTGGCGATATTGGCCTTAGCTTCAATCAACGCGGCCTCGCGCTGGGCCAATTGATCCTGCAGCACGGACATTTCTGCCAGAAGCTGCTGCTGACGGGACAGGAACACCTGTGTTTCCGCCGCGACGGCCGTGGGTGCGCGGGCCTTCAACTCGTCCGAGAACGTGACCGTCTCCACGCCGCCTGCCTCCGCCGTCACGCGGGCCTCGGTGGCCATCAACGCGGCTTCCCGTTCGCGCAATTCTCCAAGGTCAGAGCCGGCACTGGTGTCATCAATCCGGGCCAGTTCATCGCCCTCATCCACAAGATCACCTTCGCGCACCTCAAGCGCCGCAACAATCCCGCCTTCCAGGCTCTGCACGACCTGCAATTGCCGCGACGGGACAACTTTGCCGGTGGCACGCGTCACCTCCTCGATTTCAAACGCCCAGGCCCAGGCGAAAAACGTGCCCATGCCCAGCCCGATCACCAGAAGCAAGGTCCACACGCCGCGCCCGCCCCCTGTTTCAGAGGCAGCATCATTGACGAACCGATCTTCCACACGAGAGCCAAACATCGCCTAGATCGCCCCCTTCGCTTTTTTGCGCAGTTGTTCTGTCACGGCCTGTTTCGTGTCATCGACGATCACCCGGCCGCCATCCATCACCACCCAACGATCCGCCAGTTGCGCCAGCGCCGGGCGATGGGTGCAGAGGATCATGCCCACGCCTGTTTTGTTGAGCGCGCGCAGACGGCGCACAATCTCCATTTCCATGTCATGATCCATGGCGTTGGTCGGTTCATCCAGAAACATCAGCTTCGGTTTGCGCAGCAATAACCGGGCCAGCGCCAGCCCTTGGCGTTGCCCGCCAGATAATTGCGCACCCTTTTCCCCGACAAAGCGCGACAGGCCCGCGGGATCAGCCGCCACAAACCCCGCCATGGCGGCCCCGCGCAGCGCCTCTTCCAGTTCTTCATCTGTGGCATGGGGTTTGCCGATAACCAGGTTTTCACGCAGCGTGCCGGTGAAAAATTCCGGCTCTTGCGGCATGTAGCCGACGCCCGCGCGCAGCTCCGCCGGATCGTATTGCGCGGCACTGCGCCCATCGATCAAAACAGAGCCTGTTTCAGGCTCTAACAAACCGCAAAGGAGCTTTCCCATGGTGCTTTTGCCCGATCCAACGCGGCCTAGCATGGCGACGCATCCGCCCGCCTCAAGCGTCATGGACAGGCCCGAAATGGCATAGCGTTCTGCGCCTTCATATTTGAACCGCACGTCTTCCAGCACCAATGCGCCGTCGGTGATGCGCGCGCTGCTTTCGACCTCTGCGCTGCGTTCGGGCGGGATGGCCATGAAATCCGTCAGCGCGCGGAGGGATTTGATCGCATATTGCGCGCGGAAGATGGTTTGGGCGATGGCACCAAGCGGGGCCAGAGCGCGACCGGCGAGGATGTTGGCCGCAATCAACGCGCCCACCGTGATCGTCCCGTCAAAGACCAGGAACACCCCCCAGACAATAATCGCGACAGACACGAATTGCTGGATCATCTGTGTGCCGGAGGTGGCGAAATTAGACCAGAACCGCGTGCGTCCATTGACGCGGGCCGACGCCGCGCTGGCGCGTTCCCATTCGCGCTGCATCACCGGTTCGGCGTTGAGGGTTTTGATGGTTTCCAGACCTATCAGGCTTTCGATCAACACGGATTGCCGCCGCCCGGCCAATTCCTGCGCCTCTACTGCGATGCGGCCCATGGGCAATTGGGCGATGAAGGCGAGGATCAGCACCGCAGGTATCGCCAGAAGAGGGACAAGGGCGAGGGGGCCCACCAACACATACAGCACGAAGATGAAAACGCCGATGAACAGAAGATCGATGAGGGAGACGAAACTGGCGGAACTGAAAAACTCCCGCACGGTCTCAAAGTCGCGGATATGGCTGGCCAGCACAGAGGTGCCGTTTTTGCGCGAAAGTGGGCGCATCGCCATGGCGTGGCCAAAAAGCGATGAAGCGATCCCCGTATCCAGCCGCCGCCCAACCGTTTCCAGCGCCCGGGCGCGCAGGCTGCGTAGCGCCAGATCCAACACCAATGCGATCATCACGCCCAGAGCCAGCGTCCAGAGAGTGACGAAGGCCAGATTGGGGATCACCTTGTCATAGACATTCATCACGAAGATCGGCAGGGCGAGGCCCAACAGGTTGATGCATAGGGCCGAGAAAAACACCTGCGCCCAGCCGCTGCGATTTTCGCGGATAGGGCCCCAGAACCAGTGTTTAGACCCTTTATCGGGCGTCTCTGACAGCTTTCGATCGGCCAAAGCACCTTCGGGTGTGACCAGCATCACCTCCCGCCTGATCTGTTTTCTCAAGTCACGCAGGGGCGTTTCCTGTTCGGGTTCGTCATGATCGGGGTCAATCACGCGGGCGCTGCGTTTGTCGGGGGAAAATCCAACCAGGATCAGCGGCGCGCCGGTATCGCGAAATAGAAGACAGGGCAGCACGGCCGGGTCAATCGACCCTAGTTTTCGCAAAACGATGCGGGATCGCAGGCCAACGGCGGCGAGGGCGCGGGAAATACTGATTGGATCGCGGGGATCAAACCCCGCCACCATGCGGGCGCGGACGGCCTCATCACTCCAGGGTTGGCTGTGAAACCGGGCCATCCATGCGACAGCGCCGAGGCCCAGATCAGGCGAGGCAGTCGTCAGTCCTGCCATCTGCCCCGCGTTCATTCGAGGGCCTTGATCTCAGTTTTGAAGATGGATTGCGGACGCCCGGAAGATGTGGCGCGTTCCACGAAATCGGGGTTCAGCGGCACGTTCGCGGCTGTCACGTTGAACCGCTTGGCGAGCAGGCCTTGCGAGGCGAGCAACCGGTACTGGCTGAAGGTAAACGACGCCTCAGCGCTCACCTTTTCGAACTGCACGTTGAACACGGTGGCTTCGGCATCGAGCACGTCGATCAGGCTGCGCGATCCGGTCTGAAACTGTTCTTCGTACTGGCGCGATGTCTGGCGCGCGGCGGACAAACGGCGGCTCAGCAACACGGTGCGTTCGATATTAGCGTCATAGGCGTGCCATGTGCGTTCGGCCATTTCGAACACCTCACGCCGCACCGCATCGCGTTCGGCGCGGGCCTCTGACGTGCGATGTTGCAGCGCGCGTTCGCGGGCTTTGCGGCCCCCGGCATAGAATTCCCAATCGGCGCGCAGACCCACGAAGACATCCGATTCACTGCCTTGCGTGCCGCTCACTTCCCGCCCATGGCGGGCACCGGCCTGAAGCCGGACCTGGGGCAGTTCATCTGACGTTTGGATGCGTTCATCGAATTCCGCGGCCTGAATGCCGGATTCGAATTGCTTGAGGCGGAAATTGTTACGCACGCTGCGGATCACGAATTCCCGCTTTTGCAGGGGCAGGTGTTTGACGAAAGGCACATGCATATGGCCATCGGGGTCTTTGCCCACCACGGCCAGAAACCGCGAATTGGCATCAAACAGAGCCTGTCGCACCTCAACCTGGCTCATCTGCGCGGCCAAAAGGCGTTCCTGCGCCTCAAACCCGGTGGAGGCAGGCAAGCGGCCCGCATCGATCAGATCTTCGACCTGCCGGATAATATCACGGTGGCGCGCGATGTTTTGCGCGGTCACGTTCAGAAGGCTGCGGTGGCGGAGAACGTCGATATAGGCTTCCACCGCGTTCAGTGCCATCGTCTCAGAGGCATCCATCAGGCGGAAGATCGATCCATCTAGCGCGGCGGCGTTCTGATAGACCATATTGGCGCGGCGGTAGCCATCAAACAGGGTCAGCTCCCCCACAATACCAACTTCGCGGTAAATCTTCGTGTCGCGCTGATCGCGTACGTTCAGACGGTCGGCATCATCGAAATACGTGCCGCCCACTTCGCCATAGAGACTAACACTGGGCATGTATTCGCGTTCAAGCTGCAACAGCTCCATCGCGGAGGCACGCACATTGGCGTCTGCAGCCTTGGATGTGGGGTTCGTGGTGACAGCCGCGCGCACGGCCTGTTCCAGCGTGATGGCATGTGCCGCGCCGGTCAGGCCGATCAAGGAAACCGCGCTGACCGTCGTCAAAAGCGACCGCAATTTTTGCAATCTTACCATCAAATTACCCCAAATTAACGCCCGTGACCCTGATCAGAAGTCACTGACAAGTCAATATTTTGCTTTTTCAGGGAATGTATAACCTACATTTCGGCGTGCACTGTGCGACACACATCACATAAGGGGCAATCTCAGGCGCTTTTGGTGGCTGATAGTTGCAGATTTGCCTGCATAAGCTTCTGTTTCGTGGAGGTCGACAGATGCGTTTCCAGGTAAAGGCTGGTTTGCGTATCCGCCCTGGTCATCTGCCGCAGCGCTTGACCGGAGACGCAAAAGACACGTGTGCTGGTCAGCGCCACGACGGAAGCCGAGGCCGGGCCGCCCTCCATCACGTTCAGCTCACCGATGAACCCTTCGTGCAGTTCGGCGACTTTACTGTCCATCACAAACACGCCCGCTGTGCCGTTCAGCATGAAGTACAAATGCGTCACGGGCTGGCCTTCGTGGGTCATGTAGGTGTCCGGCTCCAACGTCAGCCAGTTTCCCGCGTTGAGGATCTTGCGCGCGACTTCCCTCGGGATGCCGGGCAGACCTTGTTTGAGGAATTGTTCCTCTTCCGAGGAAAAATGCAGACGCCGCTTGATCAGGAAGGTGCGCGTGATGCCCACTAGGCTGATCACGATCCAGGCCACGCTGATCATGGCAGAGGCGCGGTTCCATTCATGAATAAGGCTGATCAGAACAAGCGACGCACCGGTCAGGTTGCACAGCGCATAGGCATAGCCAACGCCCGGGATGAACCCCGTTTGCAACCCGATATAGGAGCCGATGTAGAAGGCCACGCCAAGGTAACCGGCCCACAGATACATCATCTCTGGCGTGATGGATGACAGCATGTTCCCCCCGGTCTGAGCGTCCTGAGATTATTGATTCCTCAGTGACGCGAGACCGTGGCACGCAATTCTAAATCTGACAAGTTTTCTGCGCGTCAGTCGCCGCCGGGGAAGGGGCCAAGGAACGCGGTTTGGCGTTCGACCTGAAACACCTGATTGTAAAGCTGAGCCACCCACTCTTTACCTTCCATGGTCAGCTCCAGCATACCCAGCGCGGGTTGGATCAGCGGTGACACCTGTGACCAGAAGAAATCGGGGTATTTTTCCATCAGGTCCATGGGGTTGTCATAGCCCAATTTTTCATTGGCACCTGTTTCTTCGAATTCGTGGAACAGCGCGTTGATCTTGCGGTGATAGAACGGGTCGGCCATTTGCCCGATCAGATCGGCGGCGCGCACCAGCGCGGGTTCGCTTTCTGTGTCTTGATAGGCAGGGTCATCGGGCACCGGGAAGCGGGTGTAATCCACCGCGCGGACAATGCGTTCTTCATCAATCGTGTGCGACGGGCCAAAGCGGTTGCGGATATACATGATGCCGCGATCCACGTGATAGGTGCTCAGAAACGCATCCGATGCCCCGCGCGGGGGCGTGATCGTGTTGCCTTCCATATCGATGACGAAGGAGTTGTCCGTATCACCGGGGCAAGCGCCGCGGGAATAGCCGATGTCATGGACCAAAAGTGCGAGGATGAAATGCAGCCAATCATCGGGATGCAGCGCTTCGGTCAGAAGCCGCCCGCGCAGGATTTGCTGACCCACCAGCGTCACCATCATGGTGTGTTCGGCGTTGTGATAAAGCGCATCCGAATTGGCCAGACGTTCCAGCACAAGCCGGGCGGCGCCCTTCAGGTACGCGGCATGTTGCGGGGCGCGGCCGGAGAAATAGGTCAGGTAGGTATCTGAAAGATGATCACCAAACGCATCCGCCGTAACGGCTGTTGGATTGAACATGATTCCCCCGTGGTCTTGGTCGTCTTCCCCCTTTCCACCTTATTCCAATGAACGCTGATGTCTTCTGAAAAGCGACCGTTGCCGGAATTTGTGAAAATATGTCAGGAGTTGAATAGGTTAGCGTCAGGTCGCCCTGGGAATTTCCGCAAAAGCGGCATGATTGCGCTGATTTTCCCGCTCAGATTGAACCGAAACCTTGCCTGTAAGCGCGGGTTTGGTGACCGTGGTTTGGCATCTAAGCCTTGCGAAAGGCCTTTGCGACGATCTGCAATTTTGTCATGCGATCATAGAGCGTGTTGCGCGGGATACCGAGGCGGTCAGCAGCGGCCGCAACCCTGCCCCCTTCGGCCAAAAGCGCCTGTTCAATGATCTGCCGCTCATGCGCTTTCAACCGTTCGGTCAGCGACCCTGTTTCATCCTCGGGGCTGTCCTGATCCAGTTCTTCCCGCATGGCCCGGTTCTCCAGCACGACCGTCCGATGTTCCAACGCACGGGTCACCACATCCACCAGCCGCTGGGGATCAAAGGGTTTTTCCAGGTACTCGTAGGCCCCATCCCGCACCGCGCGCATCGCCGTGGGGATATCGGAATGACCGGTCAGCAGCATCACAGGCAATTCGGTATCTTTCGACTTGGCGAACTGCAGCACCTCGAACCCATCTTTGTCCGGCATGCGAATGTCCGACAGGATCACACCCCGAAAATTCGACCGGATGGACCGGCGCGCCAGTGTGAAGGCATTGGTGGGCATCGGCTCCAAATCCTGCAGTGTTAGTGTCTGTTCTATGGAGGCACGCAGAACCGGATCATCCTCGATCAACAGAACTTTTCTAAGCATCTGCCTGCTCCTTCTGCAGCGGGAGGGTGACTGCAAACTCCGCCCCCTCATCCAGGTTCCGACAGGTCAACCGCCCGCCAAACCGCGTGATGATCCCGTGCGACAGGGCAAGACCCATGCCCAGCCCTTTCGAGGATCCCAAGTCTTTCGTGGTGTAGAACGGCTCAAACACAGCCGACGGGTCTTGGATTCCGCTGCCTGTGTCGGAGATGGTCAAAACCGCATCGCTGCCTTGGGTTTTCAGCAGCACATAAAGGGTCTTTTCCGGGCTTTCGACCATGGCATCCAGTGCATTGGAAATCAGGTTCAGCACCACCTGTTCCAGCCGCACTTGCCCCGCCAGAACCGGCACATCTTCGGGCGGGATTTGCAGGTTCAGCCGCGCGTTTGCGGCCTTGATTTCCCCATCCGCCAGTACAACCGCGTCACGCACCGCAGCGGCGAAATTAACCTGCCCTGTGGGGGCGGTTTCTTGCCGCGCGAAGGCGCGCAGATTGCCGATGATGCGGGTGATCCGGCGGACCTGATCGGAAATCAGCGTCAGGTTTTGCGATGCGGTCTCTGGCTTGCCACGGGCACGGAAGGTCGGACCGTTTTCCGCAAAGTTCAAAATCGCCGCCAAGGGTTGGTTTAGTTCATGGCTGACCCCCGCCGACAACCGCCCGAGCGCGGCGAGCTTTGACGCCTCAACCAAGGCATCCTGCGCCCCGCGCAGTTCCGCGGTGCGGGCCTCCACCCGTGCCTCAAGCTCTGCCGAATACTTCTGTTCCAGCACCCGGCGCCGTCTTTGCTGCAACGCCACAGTGCCGATAAGGCCAAGCACCACGGCACCCGCCAAAAACAGGATCGTGCGTTGGCGCGCCGTCGCCCGGGCCTGCACCGTGTCCAGAAAGATCACGCCGGTCAGATCCAGATGTGGCACGAATTTCTCAGACTTGATCACCTCAATCGTGGCACTTTCCGGCGGCACAAACCGCCAGAGTTGAAGCGGGCCAATCTTCCCGGTTTCAGTCAAGTCAAAGGTGGTTTCCTCGGGGTCCTCCCCCCGCGACAGCAGCAAAAGATTGGGCCGGTTGGATGAAAACGCGACCTCTTCGGCGTCAAAAAACACGATGGTTTCGGGTGACACCGGCCATTCGAATTCCAGCGCGGACAAGGATATCGACACCACCACAATCCCGCGCGGCCTTGCATCCCCCACCAAAACGCCCCGGCTTAACCGCACCAGGCGCTGCCCATCTTCTTGCGCCAAGGCAAAGCCCAGCCGGTTGTTCATCGCCGCCCGCAACAAGGGTTTGGGATAACCAACCGTAGGGTCATTAGACGCGGAAGACGCCAAAAGGCGGCCTTCCGGGTCTACCAGGTCAATGCGCCACGGGCCATAGGTGGCCTCAAAATCCGCCAACGCCAGATCGGCGATGTCATGGTTGCCGGAAATCAACGCCTGCGCCATCTGCGGGTCATCCGCAATCACATTGGCCAGCGCGCGGTAGCCATCAATTTGCAGACGCAAAACACCGGTCGCTTCGGTCAACCGCACCTCACCCGAGCGCTTCAGATCGGTCAGCGTGCTGCGGACCGTGTTTTGGTAAAACGCAACGGCCATCACGCTGACCAAAAGGGCGTAAAACCCATAGGCCAAAACAAGGCGAAGACGGTTTCCTGTAAGCAAATTTATGCGGACCAGTTTGTCCGGGATTTCGGATAAACGCGCAGGCCCTCACGGCTCACTGTAGCTAACGTATTGAAATCATACAAATTTCAAAACATGAATCTTCCGGCTTGTGATCATTTTCCCTTTGCTGAGTAGTCTTCTTACAGGCGCAGAGGAGTGCGCCGCCAAGGAGGACAGTATGAAAAACACTATTAAAGCGGCCTGCATTGCAGCCGTCGTTTCCGTGCCATCCATCGCCGCCTGTGATGATGGTGAGATCGTTGTGAAATTCAGCCATGTCACGAACACTGATAAGCACCCCAAGGGCATCGCGGCGTCCTTGCTGGAACAGCGCGTGAATGACGAAATGAACGGCACCATGTGCATGGAGGTGTTCCCGAACTCCACGCTCTAAAATGACAACAAGGTGCTCGAAGCCATGCTGCAGGGTGACGTGCAACTGGCCGCGCCATCGCTGTCGAAATTCGAAAAGTTCACCAAGCAGTTCCGCATCTTCGACCTGCCTTTCATGTTCAAAGACATCAACGCGGTTGAGGCGTTCCAAGCCTCGGATGCCGGTCAGGCGATGCTGGACTCCATGCAGCGTCGCGGCCTGCAGGGCCTGGCCTATTGGCACAACGGCATGAAGCAGATGTCGGCCTACGTGCCGCTGGTGGCGCCCACCGATGCCAACGGGCTGAAGTTCAGGGTGCAAAGCTCAGACGTGCTGGTCGCGCAGATGGAAGCCATCGGTGGCAGCCCGCAGAAAATGGCGTTCTCGGAAGTTTACGGCGCGCTGCAACAGGGCGTTGTGGACGGGCAGGAAAACACCTGGTCCAACATCTACGGCAAGAAATTCTTTGAGGTGCAGGACGGTGTGACCCAAACTGATCACGGTATCATCGACTACCTGTTGGTGACCAATGTGGATTGGCTGAACGGGCTGGACGCAGAGGTGCGGGATCAGGTCCTGACCATCGTCGCTGAGGTGACGGAGACGCGGAACAAGGAATCCACCTCCGTGAACGCGGACGCCAAGCAGGCGATCATCGATGCCGGTGGTGTCGTGCGTGAACTGAGCGCGGAAGAGCGTCAGGCCTGGGTCGATGTGATGAAACCGGTTTGGGACAAGTTTGCCGGTGACGTCGGTCAGGAAAACATCGACGCCGCACAGGCGATCAATGCCTCGCTGACCAACTGATCGGTCCAAAGCTTGGGCGCGGGGGAATCTGCGCCCAAAATCCATTCCTTTCAGGGGGCGACCATGGCTGCCAAATCCGGCTCAACCAGCCGCTTTGACCGCATTGAAGAAACCTTCATCGCGATCATTCTTGGGCTCATGACCCTGTTCACTTTCGCGAATGTGGTCGCGCGGTATGCGTTTAATGCAAACATATTCTACGCGCTGGAATTGACCGTGTTTCTGTTTGCTTGGCTGGTTCTTTTGGGTACCAGCTACGCGGTGAAGAACACGCTGCATCTGGGCGTCGATGCCGTGGCGAACATGACCTCGGGTGGCACCAAACGCATCCTAGCGCTCATTTCCGTCGCCGTTTGCCTTGCCTATACCCTGCTGTTTCTCAAAGGCGCGTGGGATTATTGGGCGCCTTCCGCCAATCTCTATCCCACATCCGGTCACTGGTTCCCCACCGGGTTTGAAGAGGTGCGCGGGCAGGGGTGGTACGAAACCCAGGATATCCCCGTGCCCTTCTTCCTGACCTGGCTTGAGGACGTGTTCAACGAGGGCTTTGAATACGAAAAGCTGCCCAAGGTCGTGCCCTATCTGGTGCTGCCCTGGTCCGCCCTGCTTTTGGTCATTCGCTTCATTCAGGTCGGCGTCCGCGTCTGGCGCGGGGAACAAGACCTGATCATCGTTTCCCATGAGGCCGAAGACGAGGTGGCCGAGGCCGCCGCCAAACTGAAGGACTGACCCCCGTGGAAATTCTGCTTCTGTTTCTGATGGTCATTGGCCTGATGCTGATCGGTGTGCCGATTGCAATCTCGCTAGGCTTTTCCTCCATCGTCTTTCTTTTGGCATTCTCCGACACCTCTCTGGCCTCTGTCGCGCAGACCCTGTTTGAGGCGTTTGAGGGCCATTCCACCCTGCTGGCGATCCCGTTCTTCATCCTCGCTTCCAGCTTCATGTCGACGGGCGGCGTGGCACAACGGATCATCCGGTTTTCCATCGCTCTGGTGGGCCATCTGCGCGGCGGGTTGGCCATCGCGGGCGTGCTGTCCTGCATGATCTTCGCCGCGCTTTCGGGATCATCCCCCGCCACAGTGGTCGCCATCGGCACCATCGTGATCGCCGCCATGCGGCAGGTGGGCTACACCAAGGAATTCGCCGCCGGGGTCATCGCCAATGCGGGCACGCTGGACATTCTGATCCCGCCGTCTATCGTGATGGTGGTCTATGCCGCTGCCGTTGAGGTCTCCGTTGGCCGCATGTTCCTCGCCGGCGTGATCCGGGGCATCATGGCCGGTGTCATGCTGATGATCGGCATCTACGTAATGGCCCGGATAAAGGACATGCCGAAGGGCGAATTCGCGGGCTTTGCTGAGATTTTCGCCAGCTTCCGCGCCGCTGTTTGGGGGCTACTGCTGATCGTCATCATCATGATCGGCATCTATGGCATCCCCGGTGTGACGGGTGCCATTTTCACCCCAACGGAGGCCGCCGCCGTCGCCTCTGTCTATGCGTTCTTCGCGGCCTGTTTCATCTATCGTGATATTGGCCCGCTGGCGGGCGGGCAAAGCCTGTTGCGCAAACCACAGGCATTACTCACCGCGTTCTGGCACCCCGACACGGTGGGCACCCTGCGCGATGCGGGCAAACTGATCATCACGCTGATGTTTGTGATCGCCAATGCGCTGCTGCTGAAGCACGTGATCACTGACGAACAGATCACGCAAGCGATGCTGTCGTATGGCTTCGGCCCCGTGACCTTCCTCATCGTCGTCAATGTGATCTTGCTGATCGGCGGGCAGTTCATGGAACCCTCGGGCCTTCTGGTTATCGTCGCGCCGCTTGTCTTTCCCATCGCGATTGAGCTGGGCATCGACCCCATTCACCTTGGCATCATCATGGTCGTGAATATGGAGATTGGGATGATCACACCGCCCGTCGGCCTCAACCTGTTCGTCACGGCGGGTGTCGCGAACATGTCCATGATGGGCGTCGTGCGCGCCGCGCTCCCGTTCCTCGGAATCATGTTCATCTTCCTGATCATGGTGACCTACATCCCGGCCATTTCCACCACCTTGCCAAACGCGGTGATGGGGCCGGAGATCATCACGAAATAGGGCGCGGGCCTTCTACCGCGCCGTCGCTTTCTGGATCGGCACATTCACCTCAAGGCTTAATCCCCAGATGTTGAGGCTGCTGCGCCCGATGCCGTCATAGCTGCTCATGACGTTCATCGTCGCCCCGCCGCCCAGGCCGAAATCAACCCCGGCCTGCACGCGCCCGCGCCATCCATCAGAGGCGGCAGAAGACGGGTTCGTCACCGTGGCGCCCGACGTGTTGGAGAAGTTGTAGATCGCATCGAACCCGAAGGTTGAACCATAGCGGACGCCCTTGGGTGACACATAAGTGTGCACGAATGTCGGACCCAAACGGAACTGTCCCACGGCGACGGTTTGTGATGGGATGAACACGTTAGCCCCATCCACGTAGCCATATTGCTTTTCTTCAAAGTAGGACAGGCTGGTGGCGGGTCGGATTGTCCAGTCACCTGCCTTGAAATCCCCGATGAATTCTGCCGATGCCATCCAGCGGAACGTGTCAAACTCATCCGTGTAGGTGCCAAATGGGCTGATATCGTTCGTGGATGTTCCCGCCGCGACGCGCCCGTCGAAATAGAGGTTTTCCTTCAACCGCGCCGTGACATAGGGGCCGACCATCCAACCGGTGCCATCGACCGATGAATTCTGCGCCCCATTGCGATCTTCAAGGTAATCCACCTGCACCATCGCCCCGACCAAAAGATCCGGATTCATCAGGTAATCGACGCCGAAATGCAGGATAGAGAAGCGGCCGTCGTTCTGTCCGCTTTCGAACCTCTTGTGTTGCAGCTGCACCCAGACATCCCATTTGTAGCTGTCAATCAGCCGTGTATCGCCGGGATCGCCAAAGGCCAGCGGCACAGAATTGATCGCCTGCGTGACTTGCCCCAGATCGGTGGAGAATGTGTAATCCCCGCCATTGCCCAGCTGCATGGTGAAGGGCAGCAGCGCATAAAGATCACCACGCGTGAAGCTCAGCCGCGTGGGGTTGTCTGATCCGCGCTGCAACCGGCCGATGCGGCGGGAATTGTTGGGCGCGGTCGACATGATCAGATCAGCCCGTTGTGTCAGGAACCGATTGATCGTGTTGACCGTGGTTTGCCGCGTTTCAATCGATGTGAAGGTGCAGACAAGGTTCTCGGTCACCTCGATATTGATGTTCAACACGCCCGATCCCGGATCGCCTGTGCTGTTGGCGTCGTTGCAGGTGATGGATGTGTTGCCCACCCCGTCTGGCCGCGTCTGCGTGATTTGATACGCGCCCGCCACGATAGAAATCGGGCCGAACGTGGCGGTCCCGCCGACCGTGTTCAGCGTGAAGTTCAGGTCCGTCGTGGTGGAGGTGAATGTATAGGTGCCGTTGAAATCCGTGTTCTGGATGATCGTCAGGTTGCCAGCGACCGCTGCATTCACCGTCAGGTTGGCGGAGGCCGGCGTACTTGTACCCAGGTTCGACACAAGGCTTTCGGTGGCATTCGTGAACGCGCCCTGATTGGCCGCGGTCACACTGACACTGATGTCGCATGTGCTGCGATCCCCGACGATACCACCGGCCAGCGTGATGTCCGACGCGCCCGGCGTGGCCGTCAAAGTGCCGCCACAGGTGGAGCTTGCCGCGTTCGGATTTGCGATCGTGACACCGGCGGGCAACGTATCCGTCAAGGCCACGCCCGTCGCTTGCAAGCTTGAAAAGTTCCGCAGCGTATAGGTGACAGTCGTGGTTTCAAACTGGTTGATCGTGGTCGGGTTGAACACCATGACCGCATCCAGCGGGAATGCCGTTACGGTCAGCACCGCTTGTGCAGGGGGCGCATCTGGCACGTTCGAGGTGAGTGTCGAGGTCGTGTTCACGAAGGCCCCAAAACTGACACCACGCACATCCACTGCCACGGTGCAGCTGCTGCTCGCCGCCAGTGTTCCGCCGCTCAGGTTCAGGCTGGTCGCGCCCGCTGTTGCATTGAATGCCCCGCAGGTGGAGGAAGCGTTTGGCGCAGGGGCAACCTCAACCCCCGTTGGCAGGGCATTGGTGAAAGCTAGGCTCGTCACGTTAACCAGGTTCGCCGTGTTGTCGATCGTAAACGTTACGCGAGATACATCGCCCTGCGCGATCGTGGCAGGGGCGAAGGCTTGCGTGAAGGTCAGCATGGGAACGACCACGGTGGTGTCATTGTCCGACGCGCTGTTGTTACCTGCATCGGGGTCATTCACAGATGCGAATGCCGTGGCTGTGTTCATCAATGTCCCTGTGGCGGTATCCGACACGGTGCAAGACGCCGTGTAGGTCACGCTGGATCCTGATGGCATGGACAGGGTTTCTGACAGATTGCCGCTGCCCGCGCCCGTGTTGCCCGTGGCCCCGCCCGCCGCGACAGATGTGTAAGTACAGGTCAGTTCCGATGGGAACGTGTCACCCACACCTACGCTCGGGTCGGTGGATGGCCCGGCGTTGCTGACGACGATGGTGTAATTGAGCGTGCCGCCCGCCTGCACCGATGTCAGCCCGTCTGTCTTGGTGATGGAGATATCGGCGCTGGGGTTCACCGTGGTGCCTTGCGTGCCGGTGTTGTTTCCAGCCACAGGATCAGTGGCCGATGTTGCCACAGATGCCGAAACGGTTTGCAAGCCGCTGGCGGTGGCGGTCGCCATCGCCGTCACGGTGTAGCTTGCACTGCTGCCTGCTGCGATGCTGCCCAACGCACAGCTGGGCACGCCATTTGGGTCCCCCGCACAGCCGGATGTGGAGACAAAGCTCAACCCGCCCGGCAAGGTGAATGTGGACACGGTATCCGCCGCAGCGTTGGGGCCCGCATTGGCCACGTTCACCGTATAGATCACCGTGCCACCCGCAAAGATGGGATCGGTGTTATCGGTGATGGACACGCTCAGATCGGCAGAGTTGATCACCTGAAGGTTGGCCGTGGCCGCAGCGGCAATCGACAAACCACCCGACGACAAATCAGACGTGGTGTTGGTGTAGGTGCCAGGTGCGGCGGTGCCAGGGATTTGGATGGTCGTGGTGATCGTGCAGGTGCTGCCCGCCGCCAAGGACCCGCCGGTGAAGGCCAGGCTGGTTGTTCCCTCAAGCGACCCGCCACAGCCCGCCACCGGAGTATTGGTGGCCTGCGCGCCAGCCAGGAAGGCCGACAGGTCATCGACAAACGCAAAGCCGGTCAACGCGCTGGTGCCCGGGTTCTGAATCGTGAACGTCAAATCAACCGTGGACCCAACCGGCGTGGCTGCCGCGCTGAACGCCTTGGAAAAGACAGGCGCGGCCGAGGCCGCAACATTCAGCGTTGCTTGCGCGGGTATCCCGTTAACACTCAATCCGCCGACGGAGCCTGTGACAGTTGACGTGACATTGTCATAGGACCCGGGCGTCGCGCCTCCGGGGATGGAAACCGGAACGGAGAAGGTACAGCTTGCCCCGGGCGACAGTTCACCGCCGGTGAGGCTGATCGTCGATGTCCCCGACAGGTTGGAGGATGCCCCGCATACGCTTGCCGTGGGCAGGCCAGTCGCCGCAGCGCCGGTCAGCATGGCATCCAGATCGTCGGTGAACGTGATGCCGGTGACCGTTCTGGTCGCAGAATCATTGCGGATCGTGAACTGCAACGTGGCTGAATTGCCCGGCAGCACCGGGTCCGTCAGGAAGGATTTGGTGGCAAGCAGAAAGTTTGATTGGATGACCAGGGTCGCAGAGGCCGGATCGCCGCTTACCGCTGTCCCGCTCATGTCACCGAAGAGCGCGGAGGTTGATGTGCCGAAAGTCCCATCTGACGCGGAAACCGGTATCGCCACATTCACATCAAAGGTGCAGCTTGCGCCTGCGGTAAGATTGCTTCCGGTCAGGATAAGAAAGTTGGTGCCGGTCAAACTGCTGCCAGATCCGCAAGGATCGCTTGGCAAAGGCGCACTCGCCGCAAGGCCGGCCACGGCACTGGGAAAGTTTTGCGTGAACCCGCCGCTTGTCCAATCGCCCGACGTGTTGGGGTTGGTGATGGTGTAGCGCAACGTCACGGTTTCACCCGGCAAGAACGGCCCGTTCAGGAACTCCATGGTCGCGACGGGCGGCCGCGTGCCATCGGTTTGCACGGTCAACGTGTCTTCGGCAGGCTGCGATGTGACGGTGGCGACACCCGCCGACCCGGTCAAACTGCTGGTCGTGTTCGTCACATCCCCCGCAGATGCCCCGGACGGGATCGAAACCGGCACCGAGATCACACAGGTTTCCCCCGGTGACAGCGTCGCCCCAGAAAGCGTCAGCAGCGAATTCCCCGAAGACCCCGAAAGCGTGCCATCGCCGCAGGCATTGGCAATCGGCAATCCGGTGGCCGTGGTCCCGGCCAGCATCGCGTTCAGATCATCGGTGAAGGTCACCCCCGTGACATCCACGGCGTTTTCAGCCGGTGCTGCCAGTGTGAATTCCAAAACCGTGCTGTTGCCAGCCAGAACTGGATTGGTTTGGAAGGATTTGGAAAAGTTGATTTCGTTGTCGCCACCGATAGACAGGGTCGCGCTCGCCGCTGATCCCGCCACTGTGGCCCCGCCGGCTTGGCCACTGATTTGGCTGGTGCTCGCATTCACGTCGCCGGACGGATTGTTGTTTGCCAGCGTGAAGGTGAAATTGAAAGTACAGGATGCGCCGGCTGCCAGACTGGCACCAGTTACTGTAAACTCTTGTAGTCCACCCGAAATGCCTTGGAAGAAACTCGATCCTGAGCCACAGCTTCCCGGGGCCGGGAAGCTGGTCGCTGTCGCGCCGGAGAAGAACGTTTGGAATGGGAAGTTGAACGCCAAATCACTAAGTGCGGTTGTACTGGATGAGTTGTTGATCGTGAATTCCACGGACACTGCATCGCCGCCATTCGCCGGATTGGACAAAAAAACCATGCTCAGGCTTGGCAGTGCGTTCGGGATCGACAGCGTGTCTGTTGCAGGATCACCGGTGACAGCGCTGCCACCGATTTGACCCGTGAAGTTTGAGGTCGTGTTGGCGTACGTGCCCGGCGACGCGCCCGACGGCACAGCAACATTCACAGACACCGTACAGGTTGCGCCCGGGGCAAGCGTGGCCCCGCTGAACGTGATCAGCCCGGTGCCAACCCCGCTGACTGATCCGTTCGTACAAGTATTCGTCCCAACGCTTTGCAGCGTCGTGGTTGCCAACATGGCGTTCAGATCATCGGTAAAGCTCAGGTTCGTGGCGGCGGAGGCGCGATCCACATTTCTGAGCGTGAACAAAAGCTCCACGGTGCTACCTGGGCCAACAGGGTCGCCCTCAAAAGATTTGGTCAGCTGGATGTCACCGGGCGGGGACACCGTCAAAGATGCTTTGGCTTGCCCGAGATCAAAGAACTGAAAGAAGTTGTTGCGAACGGTAACGGTGCCAGTTTCGCTCACCACGGTACCGGTGGCGTTTGCCACCACATCCAGAGAGATCGTGCATGAAGCACCGGCTCCAACGGTTTGAGCGCCTATGGCGGCTGGTGCGACAGAAAATGTGCTGCCGCCCGGCGGTGCAGTCAGGATCAGGTTGGTACAGCTTGTGTTTTGATTGGCCGGACCGGCAATCGTGATGCCGGATGGGAACGTGTTGCTGAACTCAAGACTGTTCAGTGCGTTGGCACCGGCGCTGTTGTCCAATGTATACGTCAGTGTCGATCTGCTGCCGCCGGGAACCGTTGATGGTGAGAAGGATTTCGTGAAGCTTGGCAGCGTTCCATCTACTGTTAAGTCATCCGTCGCCGTGCCTGCATTGCCCGCGGAAGAGGTCAAATCGCTTGTCGTGTTGGTGTGCGTGCCGATTGACGATGCGGTCACCGAGACTGAGATGGTGCAGGTTTCGCCCCGGTTGATGGTGCCACCTGAGTAGGAAATTGTGCTGCCCCCGCCCGTCGCCGTCAGGGTGCCGCCGATGCAGGATCCACTGACAACCGTGTTGGGTTGAGACGCGACCGTGATGGCCGAGGGGAGCGGATCGGAAAAGGCGACACTGGTGATGTCGCTCCCGGTGGTGTTGCCGATCGTGAACGTCAGGGTGGATTCACCGCCCGGCCCGATCGTGTTAGGCGAGAATTCTTTGGTGAAAGTCTGCGCCTGTGCCGCTTGTGGCATCGTAGCGACAAGGCCGAGAAAGAAGACCAAGCCGAAAAAGCGCATTGCAACGCGATGGCCGGCTTTTAGCGGCTTAAAAATGGAACGCGGCAATTGAGTCTTCCCCCAATAAATTTTTATCCGAACTATGCTTTGCTACGTGTATTCAGGTCAATTCATGCACTTGGCTTTTTCGGGTCTGTGTCTTTTTTGATCCTGTTGTGAGCTGGCCGTTTTCGCCAGCCTGCGGAACATGCTCCGAAAGCAGTTTCTCGTCTAAATAGATTCTTGAACGCCCTTACACATTATGCGTGTTTCATTAGTCTTGGTGCGGCGAAATGGTTAATAAAATCCAAACCTTGACGTTGCTTTTTTGGCCGCCCCAGCGCACGCTCAGATTTTAAGAGGGTAATTTTGGGGAACTTTTCATGAGCGGTTTCAGAAGAACTTGTATGGCTACCGTGGCCGTGTTGGGCATCAGTGGGGCCATTCCCGGCACCACGACCAAGGCCATGGCGGATGAACCATTTCTGGGTGACATCATGACATTCGGCGGCAACTTTTGTCCGCGCGGCTGGCAAGAAGCTGATGGTCGACTCCTTGCCATCAATTCAAACGCGGCATTGTTTTCGTTGTTGGGCACAACCTATGGCGGGGACGGGCGGACAACTTTTGCCTTGCCCGATCTGCGCGGGCGCTCCGCAATTGGCGATGGCACCGGCCCTGGCCTGACGACAACCACCCTTGGCCAAAAAAGAGGTGGGGAACAGGTTGTCCTGACCGAGGCAAACCTCCCCCGGCACAGGCATTTCGTGAATGCCAACAATCGCGATGGCGACAAAGCCGGGCCTGCCAACAAACTGCTTGGCGCGTCACCGCCCGGTGGGACCGGCAATGAAACGATCTACAACACCGAACCGCCGAACGTGCTTATGAACCCGGACATGATCGAGGATGCAGGTCGCACCAATCCAGATGGGATCGCGATCCGGGATCCCTATCTGGTCATGCTTCGCTGCATCGCCACCCAGGGTCTTTTCCCGTCGCGGTCCTGACGCACAGATCAGGACCTTTCATCGGCTTTATGACACGCCGCGCTGAAATTACGGAGCATAATATGTTTACGACTGCATTCAAAAGAGGCGCTTTGCCGTTGCTGGCTTGCCTCACGATGACGATCACGGCCATGCCCAACAAGGTGGCTGCCGATTCCGAACCTTTTCTCGGCGAAATGAAAATTGTCGGGTACAATTTCTGTCCCCGGGGCTGGGCCGAAGCCAATGGTCAGCTTTTGCCGATCGCCCAGAACCAGGCGCTGTTTTCCATTTTGGGCACGATCTATGGCGGCGATGGTCGAACCACATTTGCCTTGCCAGATCTGCGCGGTCGCGTCGTTTTGAGCAGAGGGGCCGGTCCGGGCCTAAGCTCGTTTTTCCAAAGTGCGAAAGCCGGATCAGAAACCGCAAACATGGCAGCCAACAACATGCCCGCCCATAACCACCGTGTGAACGCCAATAACAAGAATGGTGACAAAGGGGGCCCCAAGGGCAAATTGCTGGCCGCAGCACCGCCCGGAGGCACAGGCAATGAAACGATCTACAACTCAGAGCCCGCAGACGCCCGGCGTATGAACCCATCCATGATTTCATCGACCGGTCAGTCGGCCAGTTTTGACGTGACCGACCCAGGGCTGGGCATATTGCATTGCATCGCCCTTCAGGGAATTTTCCCGTCACGGAGCTAGACACTGGATTTCGCCCATTCGTACATACTGATTTACAGGACACCCGTTATGAAAACAGTCAAACAGACGTTGACCACCCTGGCCGCCACCGCCGTGATCGGCGCGGCATTCATGGCCAAACCCAATGCAGCCATGGCAGGATCAGACCCGTTTATCGGGGAAATTCAGCCAGCAGGTTACAATTTCTGCCCGCGAGGTTGGGCCTTGGCAGATGGTCAGCTGCTTCCCATTTCAAGTAACACTGCCTTGTTTTCATTGTTGGGCACGCAGTTTGGCGGTGATGGGCGCACGACTTTCGCGCTGCCTGACCTGCGCGGTCGTGTACCGGTCCATGCAGGAACCGGTCCCGGCCTGACAAACATTCAGATAGCTCAGAAACGCGGGGCGGAGACTGCCTCGCTCACCAGCCCAAACCAGATCGCGACGCATTCCCACAATGTGACAGTCAACAACAATGACAGTGACAAGGGCGGTCCGGGCAGCAAGTTGCTGGGTGCGAACCCCCCCGGCGGCAGGGGCAATGAGACGATCTACAACACTCAACCCGCAAATGTGCAGATGGCGCCAGAGATGATCGAATTTACCGGAAATGGCGCGGCGTTCAGCACGCTCGATCCCAGTTTGACCATCCGGTATTGCATCGCGCTTCAGGGGGTCTTCCCGTCGCGCAACTAAGGTCTTTGGCTTGACAAGGCAGGGTTGTTCCGGACAGGGTCCGGCACCTCCCTTGTCCGGTCCTGTCGGCCTATGCAGAACGCAATCAAGACCATCGTAGCCAGGCCGCGGCTTTTGTTTCGGCCCGATCCTGTTCTGGGTTGGTCGCTTACGCCGGGCCACGGGGTTGAAGTGTCTTACCGCTTGGATGTGATCCAATCGATTGGCCCTGACGGCTGGCGCCATGTGCCGCGGCCCAAGGGGGAAGGCGGGCTGAACCTTGCGATCTATGGCTGTTCGTTCACCTATGGGACGGGTCTTGCCGATCATGAAACCTACGCCGCGCGTCTACAGGCTGCCCTGCCGGATGTCCGCGTGCGCAACCGGGGGATCGGCGGGCAAAGCACCGTGCAGAATTACCTGCAATTCCGCCGGGATATCCGGGACAAATGCGTGGATGCTGCCATTTTCGGCATCTTCAGCGATCACCGCTTTCGCAATGTGCCGCATCCCAAACGCATGGTGAATTTCCTCAATGAGGAATGGAGCCATCTGGGCGTAGAACATGTGCCCGTGCTGCGGCAGGGCCGTCATGAAGGCGCGCATGAAATCGTCTACGTGCCCATCTGGCAACCCACGCTTCAGGGGGAAGGCTTTGATGCGTTCCTGCCCGATGATCACATGATTGATGCCGCCACGTTGACCATGCTCGATGAAATCCGGACCTTGGGTCAGGCCCATGACATTCCCGTCTGTTTTGCCCTTCTGGATCAAGAGGATCCTGCATTCACACAGGCTGTGCTTTGGCGCTTCGACAACGCGATCGACATTGCCATCCCCCTCGATGAAGATCACACCTTCCGTCCTGTTGATTTTCACCCCAATCCGCAGGGCGCGGCCGTTTATGCAGACCGCCTGCTGGATCCTGCCAAGGCGCTTTTGAAGGGCGCGGCGCGGTATGGCTAAGGGGGATTATATCCTTGGTATCTCAAGCCATTTCCACGATTCCGCGGCCGCTTTGGTGCAGGATGGCCGCATTCTGGCGGCCGCGCAGGAAGAAAGGTTCAGCCGCGTCAAAGGCGATTGGGCCTTTCCCGAACAGGCGATCAAAGACTGCCTGTCGCATTGCCCGGATCCCGACCGGCTGAAACTGGCATTCTACGAACACCCCCGCCTGAAACTCGAACGCGTGATGCAAACCGCCGCACGCACCGCACCGCGTGGCGCCGCGCTCTGGCCGCACAGCCTACGACTGATGCGGGATTATGGCCATGACTTACCCGCGCGGCTTTTGCAGGTTTGCGATGATCCCGATCGCATCTTGTGCGTGCCGCATCACCGGTCGCATGCCGCGTCTGCCTTTTATGCCTCCCCCTATGCGTCCGCTGCGGTTCTGGTGGTGGACGGTGTTGGCGAATGGTCAACCACCAGCCTGTGGAAGGGGGAAGGCAAGACCCTGACACCGTTGGGTGAGATACGGTTTCCCAACTCTCTGGGTCTCTTTTACAGCGCGTTCACGCAGTATTGCGGGTTCAAGGTCAACTCCGGGGAATACAAGCTGATGGGCCTCGCGCCCTTCGGCAAACCGCGCTTCAACGATCTGATCCGGCATCACATGTTCTTTCTAAAGCCTGATGGGTCGTTTGAATTGAACATGGATTGCTTTCGTTTCGACACGGATGTCACCACGATCAGCCCGTTCTTTGAAAACCTACTGGGCCGCCCGCGCCGCTTGCCCGATACCGCGCTTGATCCGCATTACATGGATGTGGCCGCGTCCGCACAACAGGTGCTGCATGACACGATGGGCCTGCTGGCCCATACCGCCCTTCAGATGAGTGGGGAAAGCACGCTTTGCATGGCGGGCGGTGTCGCGCTGAACTGCGTGGCCAACCGCCATCTGCTGGAAACCGTGCCGGGGCTGGATCAGATCTGGGTGCAACCGGCCTCCGGCGATGCCGGCGGAGCGCTGGGCGCGGCGCTGGACGTCGGGATGCACGACCCAGACACCCAACGCGTGCCAAAGGACATCATGGCCGGCGCTTACCTGGGCCCCGGCTTCACCGATGATGCCATTGGTGAGGAACTGGATCGTGTGGGCCTTATCTGGGACAAACCCGATGACATCGCGAGCGAGACCGCCAAGGCGCTGGCCGACGGGCTGATCGTTGGTCACTTCGATGGACGGATGGAGTTTGGGCCGCGATCCCTTGGCAACCGGTCCATCCTCGCTGATCCGCGCCCGGACGATATGCTGGATCGACTCAACCTCAAGATCAAGTTTCGCGAAGGATGGCGGCCATTCGCGCCCATGGTTCTGAAAGACGTCGCAAGTCAGCTTTTCGATGGCCCGACCGACAGCCCCTATATGCTGCTGGTCGCGGATCTGAAAGAAGAACACCGCCATGCCACAACCCTTGCTGGTGCCCGCGCTGATGGCCTTTATGACCCGCTGGAGTTGATGCGCGCCGTCTCAAGCGATTTCTCCGCTGTCACTCACGTGGATTTCAGCGCGCGTCTGCAAACCGTTGATCCGGAGGAGAGCCACACCCGTGCCGCTGCGATCCTCAAGGCGTTCCATGATCTGACCGGTTGCCCCATGTTGGTGAACACATCCTTCAATGTGCGCGGTGAGCCTATTGTTTGCACGCCGCGCGATGCGATGGATTGTTTTCTGAACACCCACATGGATGTGCTGGTGATCGGGCCATACTTGGTGCGCCGCGCGGCCCAACCTGATAAGATCAATTTGCACATCGGACACCGGATTTATGATGCAGACTGACGCCCCGGATATGATGGACCTGTTTGCGCGACTCTTCTGTTCCGAAGACGTTCGCGAACACACCGTCGACAAAGCTGCCAGCAACATGCAGGCCCCGATGCCGGAACTGTCGCAGCCGCCTGTCCCACTGTCGGCGCTGCTGGACGAAGACGCATCCTTGTTGCCCGCGTTTTTCGAATGGTACAGACAGACCCACGCCCCCGACAAAGCGGTAGAGATCAAAGAGCTTGAACAGCTTCTTAAGACACATGGGGCAGAGTATTTTCTGGGTGGGAAACCGGCTGAACGCTTGCGTGGTTTTGTGTATCCGGTGGTCTGAAAATCGATTTGGGCTGGGAAAACCATGACGGATAAGACAGATCTTATGTCTTCGCCCATCGCAGCGGGCGGTGTCGGCGGCAGCGGCACGCGCGTCGTGCAGAACATTCTGGCGCGGCTCGGCGTATCCATGGGCACCGACCTGAATGAGGCGGGCGACAACCTTTGGTACACGTTCCTGTTCGTGCGCCCCAGTTTGCGAACAGCCAAGCCCGAACTTTTCAGACATCACGTGAACCTATTTACCAAAGCATCCTGTGGTGGCGTGCCGCTCACGGAAGGGGAAGATAAGCTTCTGAAGCTGCTGGTGACCATGCCCGTTGATCACGGGCCAATGGCGGTGCCGGACTGGTTGCAGACAAAATCAGACGCCATTCGACGGGCGGCATCCTTGGGTCCCAAAAACCTGACGCACTGGGGCTGGAAAGAGCCCAATACCCATATCATGCTGGATCGCCTTGCGGTCGCTTTCCCGGGCATGCGGTACATCCATATCGTGCGAAACGGCCTCGACATGGCGTTTTCGCGCAATCAGAACCAGCCCCGTCTTTGGGGAAATGCCATCTATGGCTTGCCGCCCGGTCGCGTTGATCCGCGCCATTCCTTGAAACACTGGTGCCGGGCCAACCATAGGGCCTTGCAGATTTCCAAAAACATGGAAGGGCGGTTTTTTCTGCTGAATTTTGATGAGCTTTGCCGCGAACCGGGCCCTGTCCTGGACCAGTTGGTGGAATTTCTAGGTATGTCTGCCGATGCGCAAAAGATGAAGGATCTTGAAGCGCTTGTGCGCCCGCCCGAAACCATCGGGCGCTTCAAAAGCCGTGGTGCTAAATTCTTTGATGCAGAAGATATCGAATTCGTGGCGCAGATGGGTTTTGACACGAATTTTGATACTGTGCCGGGTCAGCGCGCTTAACCCGCCACAACCGCCTGTAGATCAAAGATGGGCAGCAATACCGCCAGCACGATGATCAGGACAAACCCGCCCACCAGCATCATCAAAAGCGGCTCCAGCAGCGCGGCAAGGCGTTTGCGTTCCGTGCTCAGCCCGTTTTCCACCAGAATCGCACTACGATCCGCCATCCGCGCCAACCGCACAGAGGCCTCCCCCGCGCTGATCAACTGACGCGCGACGGGTGGGATGATGCTTAACCGTTCCAGCGCCTTGGATAGGGTGATGCCCTGCCGAATGTCCTGACTGACAGCGTTCGCCTCGTCCCGGAAGCGATTGATGGTCAGCACCATCGCGGCGTTTTCCACGGCAGAGACTACCGCGTGTTTGCTGCCCAGAACCAGCGCCAGCGTGCGCAGATACTGCACAGCCGCCGACAGCCGCATGAAGCGGCCAATGAAGGGAAGTTTCAGCAGAAAGGCATCGCGCCGTTGCCGCAGCGGCTGGTTCACATGCGCGGCTATGCCCATCACAACAATCCCGGCGAAGAGGATCCCTAGCAGGGCCAGATTGTTCTGTATCCAATCACTGATCGCAAGCACCGTCTGCGTGATCTGCGGCAGGGGCCTGCCCGACACTTCAAACAGCGAAACGATCTCCGGCGCCACAGTTACCATCAAGATCCCGCACACCAGAAGCGACACAGCCGCGACAAAAGCCGGATAGACCAGCGCGCTGGCAATCTGTGCGCGGTCTGTGCCCTTTGTTTCCAGATGATCGGCCAACTCACCGAACACGGTTTGCAGATCGCCCGCCGTTTCACCCGCGCGCACAGCGGCAAGATAGTAAGGCGCGAACCCGCCGCCGGATTTCTCCAACGCTTCTGACAGGGGCGATCCATCCATCAAGGCCGCCCGCGCGCCGGCCGCCACGGCATCCAGCGCGCCATGTCCGCCTTGGCGCACAGCCTCCAACGCGGCCTCCACCGGCAGTTCGGCTCCCAAAAGCACCGCCATCTGGCGTGTGAACACGGCTTGCAGATCAGCAGTCAGCCGGGTCTTGCGCCGTTCCAACAGCGTGGATCGCCAACCGGCCTTGTCCGCGCGCATTTCCAACTGGGACACGAACAGCCCTTTCGCGCGCAGCTGATCGGCGGCATGGCTTTCGGTTTCGGCAATGATCGTCCCTTGCCGCCGTTTGCCCGCATCGGTGAACGCGATATAGCCATAGGCGTTCACGCCACATCCCCCACAACGCGCAGGGTTTCCACGATTGTCGTGCGCCCGGCAGCGACTTCTTTTAGGCCCTGCCCGATCAGCGTGGCCTCTTCGTCCAGCGACAGCTCCATCAGTTCGGTTTCGTTCGCGCCGCGATCAATTGCCTGACGCAGGCGTTCGCCCACTTCGATCATCTCAAACACGCCGATCCGACCGGCATAGCCCGTGCCATTGCAACTGGGGCAGCCCACCGCATCGTGAATCTGATCCGGTTCCGCCATGCGATGGCGGCGAAAATGGCTTAACTCTCCGTCTGTTGGTGCGCGCGGGGTGGCGCAATCCGGGCAAAGCCTGCGCAGCAAACGCTGGGCAATCACCCCGCGCAGCGTCGCCGCGATCAGAAAGTTGTCCAGCCCCAGATCCCGCAGCCGCACCACCGCCCCCACTGATCCATTGGCGTGCAGCGAAGACAGCACCAAATGCCCGGTCAACGCGGCCTGGCTCGCCACCGTCGCCGTTTCCGCATCCCGGATTTCGCCGACAAGGATCACATCGGGGTCCTGCCGCAACGTCGCGCGCAGACCAGCAGCAAAGGTCATGCCGATTTCCGCGTTGATCTGCGACTGGTTCACACCGGGCAGGTCGTATTCAATGGGGTCTTCGACCGTCACAATATTGCGCTCTTCCCGGTTGGCCAGTTGCAGCAGGGAATAAAGCGTCGTCGTCTTACCCGCGCCCGTCGGCCCGGTCGCGAGGATGATCCCGTTGGGCAGCGCGGCGAGGCGTTCGAGAAGCCCAACTTGACCCTCCGACAAGCCAAGATCGCTCAAGGGCCGCAGACCAGAAGACCGATCCAAAATCCGCAGAACAACACGTTCGCCATAATTCCCAGGCAGCGAAGACACCCGCGTGTCGATCAGCCGCCCGCCCAACGACAGCGGGATGCGCCCGTCCTGAGGCAGGCGCGTTTCGGCAATATCCAGCCCCGCCATCACCTTCAGCCGCGACACGATGCGCTTCACCGGTACGTCAGAGCGGGTCATCACATGCTGCAAAAACCCATCTACCCGCATCCGCACACGCAACCCATCTTCGGCGGGTTCCACATGCAGGTCGGACGCGCCCGCCAAAACGGCCTTGCGCAAAAGCTGGTTCACCAATTGGATCACCGGCGCCTCGGAACTGTCCTCCAGCAGGTCGCGCTGTCGGCCCCCCGCGCTGACCTCTTCGAGATCAAACATCAGCTCATTATGGGCCTCACCCACATCCGCCGCGCCCGATTGATAGACCCGCGCCAGCGCCAGTTCGAAACTGTCCTGATCCAGATGTTCCACGTCGGGCGTGGCACCCGCACCTAGCCGCCTCTGCGCCTCTCGCAGCCCGGTGCTGCGCGCCTCAGGCCCGATCAGAAGGCGCGTACCATCCAGAATAACCTGTTGGTCGCGCGCAAAAGCGAACGGCAGTCTGTCACCATTCCGGTTCATATCGAACCCGCTTTCGCTGCCTTTCGCCCCCAAGTGCCTTGGCGGCTCAAACGCAAAACCGGGTGCATTTTTCCGGCCAGAACCGGAACGGCGCTAATATGCGCCAAACTGGAGCCGCGTGGGGAGCGGGGGGTAATCTCTTTGCTGGGCGATGTCATCCACAAATCCCGCGTCAAAAGGCTGATTGAGGTTCGCGCCGTCAAAGGGCAACCCCACTCTGTTCGTTGCCGGGAATTGTCCATCATTTGCAGGGGCGATGGCAAGGCTTGCGGCCTTGGCTTCTCTCGCCAATTCGCGGGTCAGGCGGCGTGCCTCCGCATCCGTGCTCACGACTTGGGGGCGCAGCATGATCAGCAAAACGCGCTGGTTCTTGCTTGAATTTTTACCGCGGAACAGCCCACCCAGAAGCGGCAGTTTGCTGAGGCCCGGCACGGCCTGCGAAACAGACCCTGATCCGTTCTCCAATAGCCCACCCAGCATGATCACATTACCTGAATGCACCAACACATTGGTGGTCAGCGCGCGGCGTGCCGTAATTTCACCCCCGGCAGAGGAGGTTTGATTGGTCAGCCGAGACACTTCCTGTTCAATCGTCATCTTCACGGTCTGATCGGCATTGATCTGCGGTGTGACCTTCAGGGTCAGGCCCACATCCTGACGTTCAATCGTCTGGAACGGGTTTTCGGGGTTGTTCGTCTCCCCCACCGTCGAAAAGGATCCGGTCACGAAAGGCACGTTTTGCGCCACCACGATCTCCGCCTCTTCGTTGTTGAGCGTCATGATCGACGGCGTGCTGAGAAGCCGGGTTGAGGTGCTGGACGCAATCGCGCTGATCAGGCCCACAATACCATCCCGCGAATCCCCCGATCGGCCCCCGATTGTGCCGCCGTTGCCGGGCGAGACGATATCACCGTTGACCGCAGAGGTGACCAGATTGGTCAGGCTGGGCCGCCCGGCCAGCGTAAACTCCACCCCGCCGACAATTGCGTTGTTCAAGATCGCCCCGAACTGCGCGGTCAGATCGGAAAACCCATCGACAGACATTTCAAAGATCACGGCCTCCACCAGCACCTGATTGGGGCGGCGATCCAGAAAGCGCACCATCTTGATGATGTCATCGACGCGCTCGGCAGGCGCGGTGATCAGCAATGTGTTGGTCTGACTTTCGGGAATAATGCGAATGACATTCTGATCCACAGCGCTGTCGGGCGTTTGACTGGTGATCGCCCGCAGTACCACATCTGATAGGGTCGCGGCCTCGGCATAGTTCAGCTCCACCGCCGTGCTCACGATGTTGTTGCGCTGGGTATCCAGACGAGAGGCCAGCGTGCGCAACTGACGGGTCAGGTCCTCTGGCCCCGACACGACCAGGGCGTTTGATCGCGTATCCACCGTGACGGCGGCATCTGGTGGGATGATATTCATCGCGGTGATCACATCCAGCACTTCACCCGCATCGGCGTTGCGCAGGCGGATCATCTCAATCGGGCGTTCCCGCGGTTGATCCAGACGGCGGATCAGGTTGGCGATGCGGGCGTGGTTGTTGCCGCGATCCGACAGGATCAGCAGGTTGGACCGTGGCACCGGGGTCAGCACGGCCTCTGCCGGCAAAAGCGGGCGCACCACTTCCACGATTTCTTCCAAGGGCGTGTTGTTCACTTCAATGACGCGGGTTTCAAAATCACCGGGCAGGCCGGATTGCCCGCTGGAAAGCTCCCGCGCGATATTCATCGGCACGATGCGATCTGCACCGGCGCTTTCCACCACCGTCAGGCGGTTGAGTTCCAGCACGTTCAGGAACACTTCATATAACTCGGCAGAGCTTAGCCCTTCGGGTGCCAGAACCGTCACCGTGCCGCGCACGGCAGGATCGACAAGGAAGTTCCGCCCTGTCGCTTCTGACACGATCTCAACAAAGCTGCGCAAATCCGCATCGCGCAGGTTCAATTCCACCTGCGCGCGGGCGGGTGTTGTCATGGCCGCCACGCCCATCAAAACGCAAAAGCCCAGGGCGACATACGTCACCCCCGCACGGATACGGTAAAGTCTACTCATGGCCTGCCTACTTACGTTGCTTATGCAATCATTTTTCTGCCTGATCCGTAGTTTACCCCAAGGCAGCGCGTTTTGCACCCATTACTATGCCCCGTGGCAATTTTGCCGATATTGTCAGTTTTCCGGATAGCCCAGCAGTTCGGGTTCTTCCCCGCCATTGTCCACCCAAAGACCGGTTTCATCGATCCGCGCGATGGGCAAATCATCAGCGAGCATGTCGCCCGCGCGCATGATTTGTTCGCCAGTCGGGTGCGAAACGAGGCCCCAAACCGCGTCTCCGGCGCGCACAATGCCCTTCAATTCGTATCCCAAGGACGAAACAGGTGGTCGCGGTGGTTCGGGCGGTTGCGGCTCCTCTTGGGCGACAGGTGTGGGCGGTTCGGGCTCTGGCGGTTTGGGCGGCAAAGGCTCCCCAAACAGCGCGGGCCAGCGAGGTGTGGTGGCCACACTCGCCACTTCCACAACATCTGCCACTGCGCGGGCCACCTGGGCCGGGGGTGCCTGGGGCGTGGGTTCGGACAAGGCCCCGTGCAATTCCTTCCCGGCCAGCCCCGTGGCGGCCAGTGCAAGCAGTGTGAAAAAAGTCGCAATCCAGTTCATGATCCATCCGTCGCGCGCGAAAATTGGACGTGTTTTCAAGTCTGTGTTAGCTTTGCGAAAAATAAAAGTCCAAAAAGAGCAGGTTTCAAAATGACGGCAAAACGCATCCGAAAGGGCGCGTCTATCGCGCTTTGCGTCGTGGCCTTGATCGGCTGTGACGCGGAATATGTGGCCAAGGGAAACTCCTTTCAGTCGCAATATACGCAGGCGCGCACGGCGCTGGAAAAAGGCAATTACAACACCGCAAACAGGCTTTACGGCGATCTGATGGGCAATGCCGGACCACTGGAAAACCGCATTCAGTTGGAACTGTCTCATTCCCATCTGCGCGCGGGCCAATTCAATGCGGCGGCTCAGGTTTCCGGCGCACTGGCCAATCAAAGCGAGGATACCGCGCGAAGTGCCGCGCTGTCTGTGCATGGCACGGCGATGCATGAACTGGGTCTGGCGCTTCTGGCGCAGGGCGATCTGGCCGCCGGGAAAACCCATCTGAAAAGCGCGCAGCAAGCCTTTGATGAAGTGTTGCGCGAAGACCCCAAGCTTGATCCGCTGGGCAGCCTTGCCGGGCGCAAAGCGGCTATCGCTGCGCGGCTGAACGCATTGCAATAAAGGGCGTCACAATTCTTGGGGTTCCAAGGTCATGGTGGCGGACACATTGGCAGGCTCAGCCCCGGCCTCTATCCGGAACTGCGTCATGTCGTAACCCCAGCCAATTTCGGTCTCTGACAGCCACGTCATCAGCCGCGTGAACCGCACATCGTCAAAGCGCAGGGTGATCTGCCCCGCGCTGTCCTGGCTGAGGTCACTGATATCCCCGCGTAGTCCTGCATCGATCAGGGATTGTTCAATCCCGCTCGTCCCCATGGCCGGTTTCGGGCCGGTTTGCGGGGCGGATTTCAGGCTCTGATACTCCTCAACACGCTCCTGCACCCAAAGATTGATCGCCACGGCCTCTGTCCGGTCGGCCAGCGCCTCCGCCTTGGCGTCTTTCAGCGGCAGCAGCACACCAAACAGCAGCCCAAGCGGCACAATCACGGCAAACAACAACCCAAGAAGCACCCGTTCGCGGGGCGCAAGGCGCAGGAGGATATCAATCAAACGCCCGCTCATGGGGTGTTCTCCTTCGTGGTCAGCCGCAGTGTTGCGCCCGCGCCGGTTTCCGCGTCGCTGGCGCGCATCTCTTCCATGTCGACGGTCAGGCCATCGGCCTCAAGGCTTGCCACCAAAGCCTCAATCGAGGCGAAATCATTCATGCCCACGACCACCTGAAACCCCTCGGCCACTGAAAAAGATGCGGCATCCACGCGCGCGCGGGCGGCGAACAGAACCTCTGCGGCCTGTGCGAACTGGGTCAGCGGGTTTGTGCGCGCGCCCCACCCCTGCGCATCGGCTTGTGCGGCCGCGATGGCCTGGCTCACTTGCACGCGCACATCGAGGATGGGGGCGTCGGGCACGAAATTTTCCTGCACCAGCGCTTGTGTTTGTTCCCGCAGGTCCCGCGTTTCGGCTTTGATCCGGTCGGTGACAACCACTTGCGCTGCCGCCCAGATGCCCGCCGCCACAAGCCCCAACATCATCGGCCAACGCCACGGCAAAACGGACTTTGCCAACCGTGCCCGCGCCAATTGCGGATCACGCCGCAGGTCAAATCCCATTTCGCCTGCTGCAAACACCTTTGCGCCGACGGTGTCCGGGTCAGTCTCCAACGTGAGACCATGTTCCTTGGCGAAGGCGTCAATATCGGGCAGGGCGGGACCGACGCGCAAAATTGTGTGCGGTTTGCGGTCTGTTTCTTGCAGGGCTTGGGACAACATCGTCGGCGTCAACGCTGCCGCCGCGCCAAACCCGTCAAAAGGCCCCATGCGCACGGCCAATCCTGCCGCCCCCGGCCCCACCGTCCAAACACCATCGGCTGAGGGCAATGTCAGATAGTCCGGCAAAACAGCCATGGCGCTGCCCGCCGGGCCATCGCGCCAACCTGCCACCAAACCCTGATCGGTCACCAAAAGACGCGTCCAGCGATCCGTGTTTCGTGCATGGTGCAACGGCCTGATCTGCACATCGTCCGGGGAAAGGCCGAAACTGTCGCGCAACTGACGCCGGGCCACATCTTCGCGATGCTGCCCCCGCAGACCTTGGGGCAAGTCAAGCGCCAGGCACGCCACCTCCGCCCCCGGAACGGCAGCCACCTGACGCGCGCCAACCGGGCCCGTTCCACCTGTTAGCATCACCACATCGGGCGTGCTTTTGGATGTCTGATGTGTCGCCATTCCCCATCCGGCCTTTCGGGCCTATTCCTTTGTCGCGACGTTAGCGCGCCCGCGTGGGCGGGATCAATCCTCGCCAAACCGCGTCACGCGCCATTCCGTGTCAATTTGCGCCCCACCGCCGCGCAGGTAAAGAACATCTCTTTGTGCCTGATATGTCTCTAACTCGGCTGAAAAGCGCCCCAGAAACCAATTCGACTGGACGGAGAATTGCCCGATCTCGATGGCCTCCGGGTTTTCTTCGATATCGGTTGGCTGGCTCAGCTCTTCGAAAAACAGCTCAATCTGTATGAACGGTTCATCCTCCCGCTTGCGCAGAACAGACGTGATCTGTGCGCTCGACAGTTCAGGCAGCATGGCGCGCAGGATCACCTCTGGCGCCGTATTGACGTTCAGCCGCGTGGCCACGGGCAGGGCTGTGATAAACGGGCGCAGGCGTTCGAAATCCCCTGCAGACATCTCCGGCATCGCCGCGATTTGATCCAGCAACAAAACCGGCCCGCCCAATGGCACCAACCCAGGATCAAGCTGGGCATAAGCACCGCGATTTCGTGGCCCGGTGTTGGACACAAACGCGACAATCGCGTCGCCGATTTGCGGGGCGAGGCCGAGCCGGGCGAGCAGCTCCTCAAAGGCTTCTGCCGCGCGATCATTTTCCGGGTTTGCAAGCCAATTGAGGTTAAACAGACCCTGTTCATCCGTAATCCGCCCTGACACACGGCCGCGCTCCAGATCCAAACTGGGGATCGGGCGCGCCCAAGCATCGGTAAGGCTGTCAACATCGCCTTGCCGCCCGTCGCGGGCCAGCACGGCCTTGCCCATCGCCTCCATCGCATCCAGATTGCCGCGCAGGGCCTCCCCCGTTTGAACGGCGGCCAGTCTTGCGCGCCCATCCTCTGCCCGCGCGAGCAGAAACACCGCCGCCGCCGCCATTGCTGCAACCAACACCAGCGCATTGACCAGGACGAAACCGGACTGACCCATGCGCGCGGTCATTTCAGTGTCTGCACAAGGGGAATATCGCCCCATGTGTCCGTTTTGATGGTGATCTCAATTGCGCTGGGCAATGCGCTGAAATAGGTGGCGGGGGGTGCAGTGGCCGCAGAATCTGCGTCCTCCTGCTGTTGAGGTGATGACAAAACCGACCCGACAGGTGGAAAATGCCCATCCGTCCAACCCGGGCCCGGCCAATAGCTGCGCAAGTCGATCCCGGTGACGTCGGCCAGAACAGTCATCTCAGGCGTGACCTGATCGGCGGATGCTGGCAGTAACGTGGGCCAATATCGGCGCGTCAGTACGCCAGCCTCTGCATCAAAGCGCCACTCGGTATAGTGTCGATTGGTGTCCTTGGGCTGCACCGTCGGTTGCCCGGCCAGCGCAAGACCAATCACACGGCCATCCGCGCTTTGCCAGACGCCGGAAATCGGTGCGCCCTGCGGTGGGTAGAACAGCATCGGCACAATCGCCGTCAGGTCATTGCGCAGAAGCGCCAGTGCGGCGTTCAATTCCGCGCTTTCGTCATCAATCTGGCCCAGGCGTTCGGAAATGCGGATCGTCCCGGTCAGGCTTTGCACGCCCATCACCGCCACCAACGCGAAAAGCCCCATCGCCACCACCAGCTCAATCAGGGTCAGGCCCGGGCTTGTGCGACGCAGCACCCCTTTCATGGGGCCACCGGGATGAACACAACACGCCTGCTTTGCGGCCCGCGCGGTGCGGTTGCGGTGACATCCACGCGGATGAGCCCGCCCGCCGTGGGCGCGCGTTGGGTGCTCAGCCGGATTTCCTGCCTGCCCAATTCCACCACGGAAGGAAGCGCACCAGACGTTCCCAAAAGCTTGATTTCTTCCGCCCGGTTCGTGGCGGCCAGCGCCGTCAGCATCCTGTCTTGCGCGCCACCAATGGCCACGCGCGATTGATCCATGGCGCGCAGCGCGGCGATGGTGCCTATGGACAGAACCAGTACCGCAATCACCAATTCCAGCAGTGTTAGACCCTGATCTTTACGCATCAATCGCATGTCAAACCCGTAAATCCGTCATGAGAGCAGCGGGTTTGATCGCCGGATGCCCGGCCAAAACTAATGTCGAAAACGCTCGCCTCTCCATTGGGCAGGATCACGATGTTTGGCCCACGCGTGCCCTGCTGCCGCAGATCGCTGCGCATCCGCACCTGACCGCGCCAATCCCGTTGCGTCCCAAGCGGTTCCCACACCCCGGCGCGCAGATTATACCGCGTGATGCCCTGCGATGTGACCAAGAGCCCCTGTTTGTGCCGCGCGCCCGTCGCCTGAGCGGCAGCCCGTTCAAAGCTTTGCACGAACACCCGATGATCCCCCGGCGGTCGATCCCGCGATACGCTCGCCAGGCTGGCCCCCACCGCAAGAACGGACAGAACGGCCACGACAACCACCACCTCAATCAGCGAAAACCCCGCCGTCGGGTCGCGTGTCAGCTGCCGCCCCATGATCCCACATCGGCATCGGCCCCAGTGCCACCGGCCACACCGTCTGCGCCATAGGTGAACACGTCATAGTCCCCGCGCACCCCGGGGAAGAGGTAAAGATAAGGCTGCCCCCATGGATCAACTGGCACACGATCCAGATACCCCCCGTTTGACCAATTGGGCGGCTCCGGATCCGTGGTGGGGCGCGTGACCAGCGCATCAAGGCCCTGTTCCGTGGTCGGATAGCGATAGTTATCCAAACGGTAAAGCTCCACCGCGCTGACAATGGCAGAGATATCCGTTTGCGCGCGCGCCGCGCGGGCCTGATCGGGCCGATCAATGACGCGCGGCACGATCACCAGCGCGAGGATCGACAGGATGACAACGACGACCATCAGCTCCAACAAGGAAAACCCGGCGTCCCTGCGCGCAACGGCAACCTGATCTGTCATGCGTCCACCCCAATTTGACCCATCCTGTTCGGCGGCATGATAGAATGGCCGCGCGCGGCTTGTCCATCGGCGCTTGGCGGGCGACAAACAGGAATGACATTTGCGGCGCTTGTCCCTTTTTTGCTGATCATGCTGGCCCCGGCGGTTGGATCCTTTCTGGCCGTTCTGGTGGATCGCCTGCCGCGTGGGGAAGACGTGGTGCGCGCGCGGTCCGGCTGTCGTGACTGTGCCACGCCCATTGCCCCATGGGATCTGATCCCGATTGCGTCTTTCATCATGTTGCGCGGGCGGTGCCGCACGTGCGCCGCGCCGATCCCGCCTTTTCTGTTTTACATGGAATTGCTGGCGCTTGGCGCTGCCATCCTGGCCGTTCTTGCCGGCGGTGCGAGCACGCAGATGGTTCTGTCGGCCCTGTGGCTATGGCTGCTGATCGCATTGGCTGTCAGTGATCTGATCTGGTTTCGCCTGCCTGATATGCTGACGGCGGCGCTGGCCCTTGTGGCGCTGGCTTTCGGCCTTTTGTCCGGCGGGATTGGCCTGATGCACATGGCCGTTGGCGCGGCGTTGGGTGCGGGAAGTTTTGCTGCCTTGCGATGGAGTTATAAAAAGGCGCGTAACCGCGATGGGTTGGGCCTTGGGGATGTAAAACTGATGGTTGGGCTGGGCGGTTTCGTGGGGCCATATGATCTGCCCTTACTGGTTCTGATGGCCGCACTCATGGCGCTGGCCTTTGCGATCCTGACCCGGTCCGGGGCAGGTGGGCTGGATGGCGCGCGGGCATTGCCCTTTGGCGCCGCGCTCTGCGCTGCGGGCGCGCTATTGTGGCTTTTGGGCGCAGGCAGTTAACCCTTGCGGTTTGTCCTCAACATGCGTTTCACTGCGCGGGCCTCGGCGCTCGCGCCGCATTTGACACGGATTGATTTCATGAATTTTCGCCGCATCAGTGCTTTCGCCACGTTGTTTCTGTGTGTTACCTTTGGCGCAGCGCAAGCGGATGTCACCAACCTGCCCGATGCCGCACAATCCGCCCTGCAAAAGAATGATTTCAGCGCCGCGCGCGATGCGTTGGCCCCGCTGATTGACGCGGACGAAAATGCCGATGCGCTCTACCACTACGCGCTTCTTTTGATGAACGGTCAGGGCGGCGCGGTGGATCGCGATGGCGGTTACAGCTTGCTGGATCGCGCGGCACGGCTGGGCCAGCCAAAGGCCGCGACCCTGCTGGCGCGGGTTTACATGACAGGCCCCTCCGCAGGGGTGGATCGCAACACGACCCGCGCTGCAGAATTGCTGGAAATCGCCGTATCAGGGTCTGATCCGGAGGCGCAGTTTTATCTCGCCAACCTGCTGATGACCGGCGACGGGGTCGTGCCCAACCCCACCCGCGGGCTGGAATTGATGGAGGCGTCTGCCGAAAACGGGTTTGTCGCCGCGCAATATGAGCTGAGCAAAATCTTCTCCAAAGGCGATGAATCCCCCGAAGATCGCGCAAAGGCGCTGAAATGGCTGACAAGCGCGGCAGAGGGCGGTCACCCGGAAGGGCAGTTTTTTCTGGCAAACGCGCTCTACAACGGGCTTGGCGTACCTGTGGACAAGCCAGAGGCGATGCGCTGGTACCGGCGCGCGGCGGAACAGGGCATTCCGATCGCGCAGCGCATTCTGGGCACGGCCTACATGACTGGCGCGGACAGTCTGGATGCGAACCCGCAAGAGGCGCTGCGCTGGCTGACCTCCGCCGCGCAGGCGGGTGACCCCGGTGCCATGTTCAATCTGGCCTCGGCCTATGGGGGCGACTTTGGCATCCAACGCAATGATGAACAGGCGGTCACGTGGCTGAAAGAGGCCTCTGATGCGGGTCTGGCCCGCGCGTCTTTCGCGCTGGCGCAATATATTGAGGCGGGCCGTGGGACGCTTGCGGATATCAAGATTGCGGCCGCCACCTATCGCACGGCCTATGACCAAGGCGATGTGCGCGGTGCGCTGCGGCTTGGGCAATTGACGGGGGATGGCGCGCTCGAAGGGCTGGTGCCGCCGCATTTCAGCGTGCCTTGGACGGTGCTTGCCGTCCAAGACGGGGATGAGGACGCGCGCGCATGGTTGATCGATCAAGCCAATGACGGCCTGCGCCCGGCTCAGGCGGCGTATGGTGCGTTGCTTGTGGAGGAAGGCAACGCAGCGGAAGCAGCCCCCTTCTTGTTGAAGGCCGCCGAGAAAGGCGCGCCACAGGCTCAACAAGCTCTCGGCGTGCTTTACACCAAGGGCGACGGCGTCGATCTGGATTACGTGCAGGCTTACAAATGGCTCAACCTCGCCGCCGCCAGTGGTGTGGAGGAGGCGGCAGAAACCCGCAATCTGATCAGTTCCCTCATGACAGCAGAACAACTGACTGAGGCACAAAGCCTGACGCGCACCTTCCTGGATGAAGCCAAGGCCCCTGATACCACGCAGGTTGGTGAGAATTGATGCGGCGCGCGCTGACCAGTTTGGGTGTGGTGATCTGCCTTGCCCTGGCCCCCGCTCTGTCACAGGCGCAGACCATTGATGCGCTCACATCATCGGCAGAAGCCGGGGATCGCGCCGCACAGACCCAGCTTGGCCTGCGCTACTTGGCCGGGGACGGCATTTTGCAAGACTACGCCGCAGCCGCCCGCTGGTTTCAACAAGCGGCAGAGGCGGGTGATGCGCGGGCGCAAAACGAATTGGGCCGTCTGTTGTTCACGGGCCTGGGCGCCAAAACGGATACACCGGCGGCGCTGGGATGGTTGGAACAGGCCGCCGCGTCCGGTGTGCCCGACTACATTTTTGATCTTGCCAGCGCGCTGGAATCCACGGGCAGCGCCGATATGGCCCGCGTGGCGGATCTTTATGCCCGCGCCGCCGCAGAAAACCACGTTGAGGCCGCCGTCAGCCTTGCGGTGCTCTACCAAAACGGTGTGGGCGTGGATCAGGATCTGCAAGAGGCTGTGCGCCTCAACGAAATCGGTGTGACCGCAGGCAATGCCCGTGCGCAGAACAATTTGGGCCAATTGCTGGCCCGTGGGCAGGGCGTAGAACAGGATTACACCCGCGCCGCAGAGCTGTTTGCGGCCGCGGCGAATCAAGGGTTGCGGCCTGCCATGGCCAATCTTGGCGTGCTTTATGAAAATGGTTTTGGCGTGCCCCAGAACACGGAACAGGCTGATGCGCTTTACCGTATGTCGGGCGGGGCAGAGGTGGCCGCGCAAAAGGAAAATTCCGACTATCAATATGATCCTCGCCTAGCCGCGCCGCCGTCTGATGCAGCGGGACTTGAGGTGCTGAACAAGGCCGCGCGCGCGGACGATCCCGTGGCGCTTTTCCAGGTGGCGTGGCTTTTGACGCAAATGCCGGACCCGGCGTTTTCGGATTGGGTTGCAGCCTATCAAGCCTTTGAAAAAGCAGCAGAACGTGGGCACGGGCCTTCCATGGCCAATCTCAGCCTGATGTATTTCAAAGGTGAGGGCGCACCGCAGGATTTCGTATTGGGTCACATGTGGATGCTGATGGCCAAGCGCGCCGGTACGGCGACACCGACACTCGATCAGCTTTTCTCCAGCACAGCCACGCCGGAACAGGTTCTTACTGCGCAGTCCCGCGCCAGTGACATGCTGATCGAACAGGGTGCAGAAATTCGTCCCTAGACTTTGGGTGCCAACCGGTTTTTTCTTTTTTTTGTCGCGCAAAAGGGATAACGTTAACGAAGGGTTAATTATTATTTCACGGATATACTCCACAATTTGGGGAGGATTGGTTTGAAAAAGTTTTTCTACAAAATTTTGATTTGCGGCGTTTTTTCATTGATGGCACCCGCCATTGCCTTGGCAGAAAAACCGCAGCCCGTGCAGCAGAACAATTCAAACGCCGTCTGGTTTGAAAACTGGTTTGGCCTGCGCAATGCGACCATGACAATCAGTCAGCCGGACGGGGAAATCGTATCTATCTACGCTGAAAAAGGCACGCCCGTGTTCGAATTGTCGGGCGCGCAGCCGATTGATGGCATCTACCGCTATTCCATAACGGCGGCGACCGAAGAAGAGGTCGAGATCAAGAACAACATCAACAACGGACGTGGCGAGGCGGCGAAAAACACCATCGCGGTATCGTTCGATATGTCCGGTCAATTTCACGTCCAGCGAGGCGTGATCGTGCAACCAGAAGAAATCGAAGAGAAAGAATAACCGGTGACGGCGTGACGCCCAGCACCGGACGCAATTTCGAAGGAGACAGAAAGATGAAACTCAAGTCGAAAATCGGTGGTCTCGCCACCAGTGTGGTAGCTCTTGCGTTCAGTGCGGGGCTGGCCAATGCACAAGTTTTTACTTCAGACGTGATCGTCCAAGGCAGCCTTTGCGCCGGATTGGACTGCGTGACCAGTGAAAGCTTTGGCTTTGACACGTTGCGCATGAAAGAAAACAACCTGCGCGTTCACTTCAATGATACATCCAGCAGCGCGAGCTTCCCATCAAACGACTGGCGGTTGGTGGCAAACGACACAAGCAATGGCGGCTCGAATTACCTCGCGATTGAGGATGCCACGGCAGGCCGTGTCCCGTTCCGGGTTGAAGCGGGCGCACAGGCGAACTCGCTGGTCGTTGAATCGGATGGTGACGTGGGTATCAAAACCCTGGATCCTGTCGTAGACCTGCACATCGTGGAAGGCAACACGCCCACCGTTCGTCTCGAACAGGATGGTTCAGACGGCTTCACGCCGCAGACCTATGACGTCGCAGCGAACGAAGCCAACTTCTTCATTCGCGATGTGACCAACGGGTCGACGTTGTTTTTCCGCGCACAACCCGGCGCGCCGGAGAATAGCATTTACATCGCAAATAATGGGGAAATTGGCATGGGAACGGCCGACCCCAGGGCAAAGATGCACATCAACAACGGTGGGTCGTCATTCGCGGCCAGTGCCAATGATGACCTCGTGATCCAGGATGACGGTCCCGCGCGTTTTGCCCTCGTCAATACGACGAAGTCTGACAACGCAGACGAAAGCAACGTCTGGACGTTTAATGGTAACGGCACCCTGCGTATTTCGGCCAGCAACGACGCGGCTGAAATGATCCTGACAAACGCGGGCAACATGACCATCCTTGGCACGTTGACCGAAGGTTCTGACCGCAACTCCAAAACAGGCATCTCGCCGGTGGACCCTGCGGAGATCCTGGCCAAGGTGGAGGCGCTTCCCGTGTCCCATTGGAGCTACAAGACAGACGCCGAATCAGGTGTCAGCCATATCGGACCCATGGCGCAGGATTTCTATGCCGCCTTCGGGACCGGTGCGACCGACAAGGGCATTTCCAGCCTCGACAGCAGCGGTGTGGCCCTGGCCGCCATTCAGGCCCTCAGCCAGCGCATCGAAGAGCTGGAGCAAGAGCTTGATGCGCTTCGGTAATCCGGTCTGACATCGGTAAAATCACGAACAGGTGCCCTTGCGGCACCTGTTTCATTTGGGCCATGCTGGCCTTGCAAAAACGATCATTTTTCATGTGCTACGCCTTGGGACAAAAATGAACAGTTTCGTCATCAAACCTTATGAAAAACGCTTCGTTCTGGCGCTTTTGATGATCGGCGTTTTGGCCCTGCTGTTCTGGACTGGATCGCGCTACCCGTCGCTGGATGAAAAGGCGATGATGTCGGGCGCGATCCAATTGGAAGACCCGCTGAGTTTTGAGGCGCTCTTTCCACTGACCGATGACATGTCGATGCTGGAACGCATGTTCTGGACCACGCTGAACTGGATCGACACAAACAAGAAGGGCATGACCTTCGGCATTCTCTTCGCGGCAAGCTTCCTGACACTGGCCCCCTATATCCGGCAGCGCAGCTTCAACGGCGGTTTTTCCAATGCCTTTCTGGGCATGATCATCGGCACCCCGCTTGGTGTCTGCGTCAATTGCGCGGCCCCCATCGCGCGGGGCATGTATTCGGCGGGTATGCGGGCGGAAACCACGCTCAGCGCGATGATCGCCTCGCCCACGCTCAACATCGTGGTGCTGACCATGGCGTTCAGCATCCTGCCTTTCTACATGGCCGTCGCCAAAATCGCGCTCAGCCTTCTGGTGATCCTCATCGCCGTGCCGCTGATCTGTCGCGCGCTGCCTGTGAAAGAAATCCCGGAGGCCGACATGCTTTGCCCCTTGCCGGATCGCCCCGTCCGCCCCGGCACGTCAGAGGGCTTGACAGAGGCTGTCCTCGGCGTGCTGCGCAGCTTCGTGGGCAATCTGTGGTACATCATCAAGATGACCGTGCCCTTGATGCTGCTCGCTGGCATGCTGGGCGCGGTAACCGCCACGCTTTTGCCGCAGGATCAGATCGTGCTTCTGGGCTTCGGCCTTGGCTTTCTGATCCTTTTCGCCGTGATCGGGATTTTCCTGCCCGTGCCGATTGCGTTCGACGTGGTGGTCACCGGTGCGCTTCTCGCCGCAGGGTTGGCCCCCGGTTACGTCATGACCCTGCTCTTCACGCTGGGCATCTTCTCGATCTATTCCTTCTTCATCGTCACACAATCCATCGGCCTGCGCGCCGCCATGATGATGACCGCCACGGTGATCGTCGTCGGCGTCTTCGCCGGGGTCGGCGCGCAGAACTATCACAACTGGCAGCAAGAGCGCGCCCTGCGCATGCTCACGGGTGAAGCAGACATCCCCCATGCGCCTTGGGGTGCCGCGATGGCGCAGACCCCGGCCGTGACGCTGTCCATGACACCCCTAGCCCCGCCAAGCCCGCCTGCCGACACCGTCTTCACCCGTCAGGACGCCGCCGCCATCGGCATCGACCAACCGCTGGAATTTTCCATGCGGGATATGTGGCCGCCCTTCTGGGAGGGTCGCAGCCTGTCTTCTGGTGACATCGACCGTGACGGCGACATCGACCTCGTCGTCGCCTCCACCCGCGTGGGGCTGTACATCTATTACAATGACGGCACAGGCCAGTTCACCCGCCGCGCCATCGATATTGGCCCTTTTGCCGATAAACCCGTCTTCAACGCCGTTCTGGCGGACATGGACAACGATGGCTGGCTTGATCTGATCCTCGCCACCTATCTTCAGGGCAATCACCTCATTGCAAACACCGATGGCACGTTTGATTTTGTTAACGCTACCGCACTGCCTGCACCGCCCGATGCGATCCTCACCATGTCCATGGCGCTGGCCGACGCAGACCGCGACGGCGATCTGGACATCGCGCTGGGCCAATGGGCCGCCGGGTGGTACCGCGAAATCCCCGGTGAGGAATCGCGCAACCACATCCTCTGGAATGACGACGGCAGTTTCACCCGCCTGATGCCCCTGCCCGGTGTGCCCGGCGAAACGCTGTCGATCCTCTTCTCTGATATCGACCTCAACGGCACTGCCGATCTTCTGGTCGGCAATGATTTCTCCCCGCCCGATTACGTCTATCTGGGCAACGGGGCAGGCGGGTTTGACATGGTCACCCGCGAAAGCGGCATGATCGAACACACGACCACCACCACGATGGCCATCAAGACCGCCGATCTTGCCAACCGCGGCGCAATGGATCTCTATTTCGCGCAAATCTCTGGGCGATCGTCTGGCGTGTCGGAGACGCTCAAGATGCAGGATCTCGAACACTACTGCGACAGTATTGAGACGCCCGAAGCCCGCGTCACCTGCGCCCAGAACATGGAGGTCAAAGCCTGGTACCGCGCCGGCAACAATTTCGACCCCAGCTTCGCGGCCAAATGCCAAGCCCTGTCAGGCCGCGACCAGGACGAATGCCGCGCCATGCTGGTCAAAGACCTCGCCATTCAGCGCCGCGACCCAGGTGTTTGTGACCTTATCGCCAAAGACCAACCCATCCCCCGCGCCTATTGCCAAATTCATTTCAAGCCCGTCCTGCCGCCCCTGCAATCCGAGGTGGACAAGACCATGCCCCAGATCCTCGCCGCCAACGTGCTGCTCAGCCCGGAGGATGGCGTTTTCAAAGATCAGGCTCGCACCCGCGGCCTCCATGTCGGCGGTTGGAGCTGGGACACCAAGGTGGCCGATTTCGACCATGACGGTTGGCAGGATGTTTACCTCGTCAACGGCACTTGGGTTCCGAACGAGGTGTCGCCCTCCAACCTCTTCTTCCACAATGACGGCACCGGGTCTTTCACCGAACAATCCGGTCCTTTCGGGCTGGAGGACTACCTGATGACCGCCGCCGCCACCAAATTTGACCTCGAAGGCGATGGAGATCTGGATATCGTGACCTACCCGGTCAACGGCCCCCTGCGCGTCTTCACAAACACCACGCAAACCCCCGGCCTTGTCTTCGCTTTGCGCGATGACACCGGCGTTCGCGACGGGATCGGCGCCATTCTACGCCTGACCGACGACACCGGCATGACCCAAATGCGGGAAATCCAACTGGGCGGCGGCTTTATGTCATTTGACGCGCCGGAGGTTCATTTCGGTCTCGGTTCTGCCGCTGCAACAAGGCTCACCATCGATTGGCCCGATGGCACGCAGACGACGCATGACGGCCCCTTTGAGCCCGGCAATCGCATCCTGATCCACAAACGCTAAACCGCGGCCTCATCCCCATAATTCCGAGCCTTCGACATCTTCCCGATGCCGGGATTGAACGTGTTTGTCGGATCACAGGCCCGGTAATGCGCGGCCAGCTTTTCCTTCGCCTGATACAGATGCCCCACATTGTGCTCCGCCGGATATTCTGCCTCTTTTTCGTCCAGCATCGCCAACAACGCGGCTTTCACGGCCTTGGGATCTTCGCCTTTCTTGACCACGTAATCATGATGGAACACGTGGCACATAAGATGGCCGTAATAGATCTTCGTCACCAGCTTATCGGCAATCTCAGGCGGTAGCTTTTCACACCAATCCAGATCATTCCGCCTGAGCGCCAAATCCAGCGCGACGATGTCTGCCACCTGGTCTTCATGCACATGGCCGTAGCGCACGGCGGCCCCGGCTGCTGCGAAACGATGCAAGCCTGCAATCGCCCCTTCGCGCGGGGTGCATTCCCTGAATTCAGCGTCTTTGCCCGCCACCAATTCCGGCAACAACGCCGCCGCCTCTGCAATCCCGCCATCATGCATCTTCAGGATCAGGTGATGTTCAAACCGATCCCGATAGTTGCGCAGAAATTTGGGCAGATGTTCTGGCCAGAGGCGTGACACCACCTGCATGAATTTATCCGTAAACCCACGGGTCAGCCCAAACTTGTTCAGCCGCGCATCCACCGCGCCCTTCAGAGCGAACACCATCGGCAGGCGATCCGTGCCCAGCTTGTCGATCATCACCAGCGTGTCCTTGCCGTACTTGGCCGCCACATCAAAGCATTCCCGATGCATGTATTCGGCGGACACGGGCAGTGTTTCAAAGTCCTGCAAGATCCGCCGCCGCAGTTCTGTCAAAAGCTCCGGATCATTGGTGCCCAGGTAGAACGTCTTCTCCGCCCCGTTCTTTGGGTAAGTATCCAGCCGCAAGGCAAACACGGCCAGTTTCCCGGCACTGCCCGCCACCTCGTGCAGCAGGCGGTCATCATTGTTGTAGCGCGCAGGGCTCGCCGCCTCGACATCCCGCAGAACGCGTTCGTAATCGGTGTCAGAGGCTTTCTTTCCTTGCGGCACGGGCGCGTTCTTGTCGAAATCACCGGCATCGAGCCGGGTCAACATGTCCTCCGGCGTCTCACCAAGATCGATCCCAAGATTGTTGATCAGATGCAGCTGACCATCCGCATCAATCTGCGCATAAAGCGCCAGTTCGGTGTAGCTTGGGCCCCGTTCGCAAAGCGCGCCACCCGCATTGTTGCACACACCGCCCAGAATGGACGCGCCAATGCTGGTGGACCCGATCACCGAATGCGGCGTCCGCCCCAAGGGTCGCAACATCTTCTCCAATGAAAAGAGCGTGGCGCCCGGCAGGCTCAGGATTTGTTTGCCCCCCTGCAGGCTGTGCAGCCCGTCAATCCGCATCGCGTTGATCACGACCGCCTCGCGGCCATAGGTATCCTTGGGCGTCGATCCTTCTGTCAGCCCGGTGTTGGCGGCCTGCATGATGATCACGGTGTCCGCCGCCACACAGGCCTGCAACACGCGCCAATATTCCATCAACGTTCCCGGTCGCACCACGCACAGCGCCGCGCCACTGCCGGATCGGAAACCTTTGCGAAACCTCTCGGTCGCCTTATCCCCGGTCAGCACGTGCTTGGCGCCAACGATCTGGCGAACTGTCTTCAGAAACGCATCATTTTCCATTCGGCTTTACCCTCTCATCAGACCAGGCGCAGGTTCACCGCTTTTGCGGAATGATCCCAAAGGCATGCTTGGGTCATGACCGCAGAAAACATGAAATTCCGGGCGCAACAAGTCGCCCAGGGCCCCTCAAGGGGCGTTCATGCATCAATACCCTTATCGCAGCGAAGTTGTAGCGTATGTGCCCTGATGTGTTCCATGCGTTCAGAAAGCGCAGGCGAAAGCGTTGTGGGAAGATCGTCAGAAACGTCCGGAAACGCATCATGAACAGGGGGAATGCGCTGATGTTTGGGCGCATTGGCTGCATGAATCAGAACATCTTCGATCCGCGCGCCCAGCGCCATCAGAACAGCCTGACGTTCATCTTTGTCGGGCACGGCCTGCAGGATCTTTGGCACCATCATCGCGGCTGTGCGTTCCCACGTCGCGCGGTGGGTCGCGTATTCGGATGTCCCCCATCCCTTCACATACCCGGCCTTGCGGATCCAACGGGTGTAAAGTTGATCAGGCACGCCCACGGCTTCACCACCGATCAAAAGCGTCGAAACAAAGGAATAGGCTTGCCACAGCCCGGCATCGGGCCCGGTTTGGAATACACCGTCCTTGGGCATGATATCCGTCCGCGTCATCGATCGCAGTGGCGCACCGGGGATCTGCGGAAACTGGTAGGCGGTGACCAACCGCTCCGCGATTGTGCCGGAGTAGCTATGCGCGGGAACAATATCATGATCGCCCAAAAGCATCGCGACACTGCAGTTGGCACTGGCGGCCTGCGGGTTGGCCTCCAACGCAGCGACCATGCGTTCACAATACTGCGGGAGCACGATGTCGTCGTGATAGTAAAAAAAGAAATACGGCGTATCGACCCGCCCGATCAACGCCGCGCTGTTGCCGCCCCAACCCAACCGCTCTGTCGCCGCGACCACGTCAATTCGGGAATCCTGTGCCGCCGCCGCCTGACAGACCTCCAGGGTATTATCCTCAGACAAATCAACTGAGACCAGAATACGGATATCCTGCATCGTTTGACCCGCTGCGAACCCAAGCGTTCGGGTGATGAACGACGCCGCGTTATAGGTCGGAACACAGATCGAAACACGGGGTGCGCGCAACTTCGATAGAAAGTTCAGGTAAGCCACTTTTTCACCCCATGCCGCGTCACGCCTTCACCTAGCGGGGGGTGCTGCGCATGGCAAGAATTCGGGCGTGATCTATAGCTGCCCCTGAGCCACCAGATGATCCCTCAAACGGATCGCGTTGCGTGGCGCGCTTGTGTATTTTCCGGTGTTTACGGACGTGTAGCAGCCTTTCGACAAAAACGTGTCTTCCGCGCGTGTGTGAAAGCGGCTGTCTTTCGTGTCGATATCGGATGTGCCTTCTGCTGGGATCAGCCCGGCTTTGGCGCGCAGGATCGCAACATCGGGCAGGTCCGGCAAAATCTTGCGAAACGCATCAAGGTTGTCGCGCCCGATCGCTGCGGCAATGCAGGGCGGGGCATCTTGACCGCAGGCCTGATCCCACTCAAGGGGAATCGCATCGCTGGTGGTGCTGCCTTTGATGCACGCAGGATACCAAGACGCATAAGCCCCTTCCCGCGCGGGATCGACCACGAAATTGCCAAAGGGCCCTTGGATGATCGTGATGGAATCCAGCGATTTGATATAGTCATTCGCCTCAAGCACGATCCCGTATTTGAAACGCGTCGTGTAGTCCGGGATGTCGGTTATCCCAACACTGACATCGAATTTTCGCCGGTTCTCCCACAAGCAGTTGATGACAAGCGGCGCGCCAATCTGTTGCCTGTTGCCCTGCGCATCAGACAGGGTGACGATGGATGCCCTGTCTTCCAACGCGATACGCTCAACCCGGTGATTGAGCATGCGTGTGATGCCAGGATCTTCCATCAAAGACGCGCGCAATATGTCCCGAAGCCGCACCTGATCCACAGAAGCTTCTTCCGTCTGAAACGCGGCCTGAATTTCTGTCGGGTTCAGGTAATCCGGGCGCTTCACAGAAGCAAAAAGCTGTTTCGGACGCCGGCCTAGGTAATGCGCGCCCGGATGCGCCTTGAGGGTGTCATAACACGCCTGAACCTTCTCAAAATGCCCCTCAACCTGGTCAGGCGACATCAGGGATTCCCGGTGAACCAAGTAGAGATTGCGCGTGGACGTAAGCGCCGGCCAATCGATGGCGCGACCGGTCAAATCATCGATGTGGCTGGCAAAATGCAAGGCGTCCTGCATCATGCGCTGGGCCGTCGCAAAGGTGCGATCCATACCCCAGATAAAGCCCATGTGAACCTTACCTTCATAAGTAAGGCTGGCCCGCGTCATCACGTCAGACGCCATATCGATCAGCGCAACCCGTTTCCCGGATTGGCGCAGCATCAATGCAACACACACACCTTGAATACCGGCGCCCAGCACCAATGCGTCAAAGCTCATACAAACAACCCCCCAAGCCGCGTCACACTGGCATATCGAACGGGTCCATTGGAAGCCCGCAACACGCTCTTTTCGAGGAAGTTTATTGTTTTGCCGTGGGCAAGCTCCAACGTCGCACTGTCTTGGGAAAACGCGCTTGTTTTACAGGCAGTTTCTGACGGGTTTTGCGGGTGTTAGAAGGGAATGGTGCGCTTCAGGCCAGCAACCTAGAACGTGTCCCACAAAGCGTGCGACTGCTCGCCGGCCGGTCAGGCCGCCCCATCGGAGGCGCCACGCGCCGTGAGATAAAGGATGGTGCCAGGAGAGGACCCCCACACTCTAGATAATCGTTTGAAATCAAACTCCTATCTCTCGTGCGATTTTTCTGAATACCCCCAATGATACCCCCGCATCGCTATTTATTGAGGGGTTCGAGTGCCTTAGAGGGAACCACAAGCAAAACATTGGACTTCATAGATAAGCATACAACATCCTCGCAGGAGCGACAATCGCACCGACCGAGGAGGTTTAATTCGTTAGTTTTCAGCGGACAGTTTCGGGGCAATCAATTGTCTCGCGATAGCAAGAGCCACACGCTATGATTGCGTCACCTGGAACCGGGCAACCGCAACCGGGGCATCGCGATGCTCCTTAACAAAGGAGTTATCGTGATGAGGATACTATCGAAGAAGGCGTTAAAGGATCTGGTTCTGTATTCCCCGCAACACATCGCCAGACTGGAGAAAGCAGGCCAATTCCCGAAACGGGTAAAGCTGGGCTCGAACCGGGTGGGTTGGGTTGAACAGGAAGTGCTGGATTGGCTTCTGGAGCGCCTAAAAAACCGAGAGTAACCACTGATGCTCCAACTGGAGCTGGGCGGCCCGGAGGTGCATACTTCGGGTCGTCTTCGGCCCATTCCTGCCAATCACCTACGGGTCACGATGCTGCAGCGGCAGCCCACAATGCCGACTTTTGCTGCGCGCGCGAAATCCGGTGTCCTTTGAACTCACCAAGTGCGGGACACAAATCGGACGTTCAAACTACCCGGGCAATTGCACCGAACACGATTTCTGTGATGCTGGTCGACTTTGAGTTCGCCTGCTCGAGTGCCAATCGCTCTTCCAGAGTGGCAACATCAATTTCCTCGGCAGTCGCGACTTTTGCAGCTTCAATTCGTGGCAGCATGAGGCGCACCATCTCAGCGGTTTGCACTGCTTGAGATGGCGTTTCAACAACGGCTTCAGCAGAAATCGCAATCTCTCTAAAACCTGCGTTTGAAAGCAATGACTGCAACTGAAATCCGGTGCTGAGGTTCGCTCCCTCTAACTTAACGGTATCCCATATCCATCGCTGTGCCCGATCCGCAAGCGGACGATCCGGTGCGGGATGGCATATTGTTTTATCGTGCTCTTGGAGGAGCAAGACGCCGTTTGGTTTCAGCAGGTTAAAGAACGCGGCAGCTGCCTTGGATTGATCAGGAAGGTACATCAAAACCCGTCTGCAAGTGACCACATCAAACTTTGCGCCAGATTGTGCGAAGTCTAGAAAGTCGCGTTCCACGAACTGGGTGTTGATCACATCGCGTTCTGATGCCCTCTTTCGTGCGTGCTCGATTGCCGTGCCGTTTAGGTCAAGCCCAGTTACACGGCCCTGCGCCCCGACCGCAGACGACAGGCGAAACGTAACGTCGCCGCCACCGCATCCGATATCAAGCGCCGTCGCGCCTTGTGGAATTGCTGCCTCAACAAAGAGGCGGTCTGTAAATGCGCCACCATTGTCCATACCGGATGTCTACCATGCGTGGGAGCTAGTTCCTATCTTTTGCAACTCAGTCGAAGACGGTTTCGGCCCAAAGCCGTCACTCAACAATGCGTCTGTTTTCGGAGGTCGCAGCCGGGATCGATGCGATTTGCAGCTTGTGAAAAATCAAAGACTGTCGCGTCCTAAGTGCTCGCAAGGAAGCTTCTAGTTACGCTGTGATCGAGCGTGTTTTGCATGACGCATAAGCGGTTAGATCACTTAGATCTCGATTTACGCCAGGAGCGTGGCGTAAGGCCAAAATTCTTACGAAAGATACGCGCAAATTGGGCTGGGTTCCCATAGCCAACGCGCTGAGCGACAGAAATGATACTCGATTCCTCTTCTTCGATCAGCAGACTTGCCGCATGATCTAACTTTCTTTGTAGTGCGAATTGGTGCGGCGATTGGCCGGTCGCGGCTTTGAACCGGCGAGAGAAATGATGGCGGCTGATATTTGCGATATCGGCCATCGCTTCCACGGTCACATGTTGATCCAGGTTTTGCTCCAGCATTTGCTCAATCCTGTGCAAGACGGGCTTGCTGATCGGATGCGCATCGGACGAAACGACCTCATCTTCAATCGCATGGCCGGCGAAGGGCCGATCCAGCAACTGATGAATAATCATATGAGCGGCGTGCAAAAGTGTGGAATCCGAGACCAGGCCCGCGCGCGTGTAGCCAATATCCATCATCGTGGCTTCCACCAAAGGATCGCGAAAAAGCTGCGAAACGACAGACTTCTTCAGCTTTTGAGGCCAGTCTTTGCCAAAGCTTTCTGCCAGACACTCCACCGCAATCGCCATTGAAATCACTGTGATCTCTGGGTAGCGGCCAAACCCGTTGGACTTAGGAGGCACAATTGCGATGTCGCCCGGTGCCACCTCGCAATCGATTTCCTGAAGGCCCGCTTTTTGCCAGACGCGTCCGCCCCCCTCGATGCATAGCGTTACAAACAAAGCCGGTATGCTGCGCAATACATTTTCATGAGGGGTATAAGTCGCGCGAAAAAGTATTGTTTTACGGTCTCGCGCAGCCTGTAGGTAATGAATCTCGGCCCCAGCACTCTCCAGGCGTTGCCGTGCGATATCTGCTGTCACAAGTCCCATTTCCGAATGATACCTGAGTGTTTTTGTCAAAAAAAGCACAAAAGGTAAGTTTTACCGCACAGTTGGGTTAGACGCCCTCCGGTTTTGCACGCCAAGTTGGCCTCGGGACCTTGAAGGGGTGAACTATGTTTTCAAATAGAGCATTGCTGTTTCGCAGCAGCACAGTCGGTTTGCTGTGCTCAGTTTCAAGCCTGGGTCTGGCGCAAGATAGCCCACTTGATCTGGGCACACTTGTCCTGCGTGGTGAAAAGATCAATCGAACGACAGAAGATGCGCCCGCCAGCATCTCAGTTATCTCAGGCGAAGACGTAGAAACACCCAGCAACACGGACATAGATGACGTCATCAACAGTCAGCCAAACGTTTTGGCAAACGAGGGGTTCAAACCACCGGCTATTCGCGGCGTTGACGGGCAGGGGGGTGACCGTCCGGCGATCACGGCGGGGTCTCAACCGCGTATCCCGGTGCTGGTGGATGATGTGCCGATCCCATCGGGTGAGGCATCAAACATAACGCAAACCAGCACATGGGATGTCGACACGGTCGAGGTGGCGCGCGGTCCGCAAGCGACAAGCACCGGGCGAAACGCTCTGGGCGGGGCCATTCGCGTTTACACCAAAGATCCCGTGTTTTTCTCGGAAGGGGCGGTTCGGTTTAGCTTCAACGATCAGCAGCAATCCGGTGTTGCCTTCATGGTCAACACGCCGATTGTAAAAGATCAGTTGGCCTTTCGTTTCACCGGCGAATACTTTGGTGGTGAAAGTTACATCAACAACAACCCCAATCCATTGCCCGCAGGCTTTGATCCCAACATCACCGAGAGCAAAAGGGTGCGCGCCAAACTGCTGTGGGAACCGGCGGCCGCCCCTGGCCTGAGCCTGCTTTTCTCGGCAGAACATACCGATATCAAAGGACCGACCGAGGGGTTTTTTAACGGCAACATCGACGGCCTGAGCGTCAATGGTGTCTTTGCTTTTGCGTCAGCTTATGAGGATGTCGAGCAGTCAATCTACTCGGCGCGAGCGACATATGAGTTCAGTGAGAATGTCGCTGTTGTGGCGCGGTTGGCCTATCTGGAGAACGATCTGCTCTTCCGCGATACGGGCGAAACGCTTTTCCCTGGGGCGACCTTCGGGGCGACGGGGTTTAACAAAGAGCTTACGGAAACCGAGGTGTATGTTCGGTTTCAGGACCTTGGAATTGTGAATACCGGTGTCTTTGGCGTCATTCATTCGGAAGAAGACGAAGTTGGGTTTAACAATGGCGCGCTGCTGTCGTTTAACTTGACTGGAAAAATCGAAAACACTGGCATCTACGGCGAGGTAGAGTTGGACGCTGGCGCGCTGCTTCCCGGGGTGGCAGTCATTCTAGGCGGCCGATATGAAATGGACGAGCGCAGCAGAACAACCTTTGATGGCGCCGGCAATCTGGTTGGGTCAGGATCCTTTAGCGAAGACGTGTTCTTGCCCAAGCTTGGCCTGCGCTATGATCTGAACGACCGCACCAGCTTCGGCTACGTTTATTCCGAGGGGTTCCGAGGCGGCGGGTTGGATGTGGACCTGGGCGCACCCTTTGGGGGCTTTGCGTTCTCCTCGGTGGCGTTTGGGCCCGAGCGGCTGAAACAGCACGAGCTTTATGCGAAAACAACTGTTCTGGGCGGGCAGTTTGATCTGGCGGCAAGTGCATTTTTCTACATCTGGGAAGATGCGCATGTGTCGGGGGCGGCGGTCTATCCTGCCAGTGGCGACAGCGCCTTGGGCAACATACCTGAGGCAGAAGGTAGGGGCCTAGAGTTGTCAGCGACATATCGGGCAACCAGCACATTGACCTTTGATGGTGCGATTGGCTTGCTCGACACCGAAATTACCAAGGTCACGGCGGCACAGGCAGGGTTTCTGGGGTTAGATCTCCCGCGCGCACCGAACACCACCGCATCCTTGGGCGTAAGCTATGAGGGACCAAACGGATTTGACGCCTATGCCCGTGCGCGATTTGTCGGCGATCACTTTTCCGCGCTCAATCAGGCCAAGCTGGACGACTATACTGTTGTCGACATTGGCTTTGGGTACGAGTTTGAGGTGAGCACCGGAAAAACCATGCGCGTTGAAGGCTTTGTAGAGAACCTCTTTGACGAACGTTACTTAACCTTTACCGAGGCGACAGCATTTGGCGGGCTCAACAAGGTGGGCCAGCCGCGCACGTTTGGCATCTCGGCCACCATGAAATTCTGAGCGGTCGCGTAGCCCGGTGTTTGGTCGGGCCGCGACGGATCTGAAACACGCATAGACGAGGCAGCACATGCGTTGGCGCGTTCTTTCTGTGGTCGGTGCTTTGTACGCCGCGCAGTTTATCCCGTTTTTCTTTGCCGTGATGGCATTGCCAATCATCATGCGGGCTGAAGGGCACTCTGCCACCGCCATTGGCTTGGTCCAGCTTGCAGGCATTCCCTACATCTTCAAATTCCTCTGGGCGCCGCTGATTGATCGCTACAAACTTGGCCGGGACCGGTACAAATCCTGGATTATCGCTTTGTCCACCATTCATGTGGTGGGCATCATAGCACTTTCCATGACAGACCCCGGCGGCAACCTTGTGCCTGTTTTCGCAATGCTTTTCCTGGCGGCGCTTGCCGTGAGCACGCAGGACGTCGCCGTGGACGCGTTGGCCATCTCGTTGCTGCGCCCGTCCGAGCGCAGCATGGGTGCGACGTTTCAGAATTTTGGGGCCTATGCGGGGGCGGTCATCGGTGGTTTTGGATTTCTCTACATCTATGACAATATCGGCTGGACCGTGGCCTTGCTTATCCAAGCAGGCTTATTCGCAATCCCCCTAATTTCCTTGGTGTTGGTAGACGAGCCAGTGCGTTTGCGCGGCGCACCTGCTGTGAACTTTCGCAACGCTTTCAAGTTTTTTACCCAAGACAAGATCGGGCGATGGCTGGCCATCCTGGGCACCATGCGTTTGCCCCTGATCATGACCATGCTGCCGATGCGGCTGATGATGGTTGACCAGGGCATGAGTACCGAAGAAATCGCCGTGTGGTTCGGGTTGTTCGCCATGTCAGCTGGCGGCGGGGCAACCGTTTTGTTTGGGCCCTTGCTGCGCAATCTGCCGCGTGTACGGGCGATCTACATCGTAGGGTTCATCAACATCCCGGTTCTTGTGGCGGTGGCCTATATCGCAGGGGCGTTTCCCGACCAAATCCGCTATGCAATCATCATCGCCTGGGCGGCCATTGCTGCCACAGATATCGTCATGTTCCGCGGGGCGATGGACAAGGTGCGCCCCGAAATTCCTGGTTTCGACTTTTCTGTTCAAATCGCCATTTACATGCTGTTGCCAGCATTCACAGATCCGATTATCGGCTATGTCATTGATACCCAGGGATATTTGCCTGCGTTCCTGGCGGCCATCCCGTTTGGTCTGATCCCGTTGGCGATCCTCTATCTCGCGGTCGCAAAGATAAAGAACTCAGCGCGTGGATTGGATGGGGATCGATCCGTCTCGACCGGAACGATGGTGTCCAAACGCCCGGACGCGTTGGTTGCACACTGTGCCGAAGAGTTCACAGAACATGGCATTGCATGTACGTGGCCCGCGCCAAATCACCTTCGCATGGAAGAGATGGGATGCTTGGTGGAAATCAAGGCATTGGACGGCTCGGTTGATATCTTGATCGACACCCCCAGCGAAAACTTCCTGGTCTTCATCCGCGAAGAGATCATCGAGCATCTTGAAGAGTTTGAACCCGGCGCAATCGAAACGCTTCAGTGGACAGGCGGCATAAAGGTCGGCGAGATGCCGTCGAACTTTCGGATTTTGCGGGCAACCCAACGTCACGAAGTGCACCCTGGGCTGATGCGCGTCACGTTGCAGGGGATTGATGTCGAGGCGTTGACCAAAGATGGCATCCACCTGCGTTTGATGATGCCCCTTCAGCGTGGTCGCCAACCCGTTTGGCCTGTGATCAACGAGAATGGCGGCACGACGTGGCCGCAAGGGGATGACAAGTTGCACTCCAGATACGTCACCATCCGCGACATACGCCCCGATCAACGCGAGGTGGACGTGGATATTGCCGTGCATCATGGGGGACTCATTTCGGACTGGGCCACACTTGACGGTGACGACCAAGAACTTGGGGTCATGGGGCCGATGGGGGACGCTGCTTTGGAACACACAGACAACGTCATCCTTGCATCGGACGTCACGGGGCTTCCGGCGATCGCACGCCTGATTGAAAGTGTGGGGGGCCGTGCAACAGGTCACGTCTTTGTTGCGGCACCAAGCCAGCACATGCTCGAGGCTTACCTGCCAGCCACGTCTTTGACGATCACCGCTATGGACCCCGCGACATTCGCAGACGAAATAGCTGGCAAGCTGAAAGCATGCACCAATGAGCCCGTCAGCTATGGATGGTTCGCTGGCGAATTCAAAGCCGCACAAGCGGTCCGCAACGTGTTCAAGGGCCATTTTGGTTTGGACAAACGCCGACAATTGAGCGTGGCTTATTGGAAGCTTGGGGCGCCGGGTCATCAATCCCGTGCTGTCTAGTGCAGTCAGTCGGCGGGTGATGCCCAGACGACGACGCGCTTGAAGCAGCATCAGAAGGGCGTTAACACTTAGGCCGTCAGCCACGTGTCCCTGCCGGACCACGCCAGCCAGAACTGCAAACAACGGCTCTATGGCAATGGCAAACACCCCTCATGTTACTCAAACCATCGTTCCGACATCAAAAGCAAATGCCATGCTGGAGATGTTCGTGCGCCATGTGCGCGATGATCACGGGATGGAGTTCCAGATCGCGTCAGATGGGACGCGTTTTATCGAACAAGACATTTTCCGCGTTGAACTGGGGGTGCAGCCTGAAGGGTTGCGGGTTCGATTGGCCGGGCCAAATGAAAGCGCGCTGGTCTTCTTTCGCGAAGAGATTGTGCATCACGTCGCCGACTTAGATACCGTGGCTGCAGACGCGATGCGATGGGACGATGAAAGTGGCTGGCAGGAAGGCCAGCTGCCGCCGAATTTTCATCTGCTGACTGTCAAACATAGCAATCTTCTGTTCGAGGGAATGCAGCGCGTGACGCTGTCATGCCCCACGATCGCAAATACGACACAAGAGGGTATTCACCTGCGTCTGATGATGCCGCAGGATGTTACGCGCACGCCGATTTGGCCGCATATGGCAGCCAATGGCGCGCCGGTCTGGCCTCAGGGGGATGACAAACTGCATGCCCGCTTTGTTACCGTCCGGCAGTGCCGGCCGGAGGCAGGAGAGATCGATATAGACATCGTCCGACACGACACCGGGCTGATATCGCAATTTGCGCAATCCGCACACGAAGGCCAAGTTGTGGGCGGTATGGGGCCTGCGGGGATGAACCATCTGCCGCAGCATGACACCTATCTGCTGACCGCAGACGGCACCGGACTGCCCGCCGTGGCGCGCCTGCTTGAAACGCTGCCCGACACCGCCAAAGGTGACGTAATCGTCGCCTTGCCTGAGGGCGTGGATTACCTGCCGCAATCGCCGTTGACGCTGCATCGCGTGGCGCCCGATCGCTTTGAGACAGAGATCCTGAGCATGGTGAAAGAACGGGCGGCGCAGACGCCCATCGCCTATGGGTTTTTCGCGGGAGAATTTGAAAACGCGCAAGAGATCCGTAAGTTTTTCAAAGGCGGCCTTGGCTTGGATAAATCGACGCAAATCAGCACGGCCTATTGGCGTCGAGGAAATCCTGGGTTCGGGAGCTAAGCGATGACCATTGCACCACGTTTGCCGCGCGATCTGACACCCTCAAGCGTCTCTGACTTCGATGAAACGGTTGAGATCAAGGACCTCACTTCAAAATCATCTGTCTTAGGCATTGGCCGCCTGCAAAGTGTAGAACTTTGGCCTGGCTTGCAAATGATGCGCGCCCATCTGCGCGGGCAAGCGGCCTATGACGCCACAATTCGGGGGCATGACGGTCTTGTCGTGGAACTGCGCCTGGATGGCCAGTCGATCAGCAAAGAGGTCGGTGGTACGCGCGCCGCGAACCTTGGCCCTGGTCAATATGAAGTTGCAGCTTGTCCGACACCGACGATGTGGCATGTAACAGCACCGGCACAGGAACAGTTTCGGACAGTTGCCCTGGCGTGCAAAAAGCCTTTCCTGGACGCGCTCGGGCACGTGGATGCCGACCTGGCCAAACGGTGCGATGCGGCCTTACAAGAGGCCGGCATCCAGATCGCCGATGCCAGTCAGCATGCCATTTGTCTGGCGCAAAAGCTGTTGGATCTGGACCTGGATCGTCCGAATGCAAGGCTTGCAGCGGCGGGTCATGCTATGGAATTTCTTGCAGAAACGCTGCCCATGCCGGTGCCGACAGCGCCGACCGATGACCAAATGAGCTTTGTGACCGATTTCATCCGACAAAACCCTGGTGCGGATATCACCATATCGACAATTGCCAAGGCCGCGCGCATGTCGCCAAGCACGTTGAAAGCGCGGTTTCGTCAGTCAAACGGCTATTCCATAGGCTATGCCATTCGCGCAGAACGCATGGGTCTGGCCCGGGAAATGCTGGAGGCCGGGAGCGGGTTGAAAGACGTCGCAGACTGTTTGCGGTACAGCAGCGCGGACGCATTGGCGCGCGCCCTGCGCAATGCGTCTATGTCCGAAATGTCGGAATAATTGTCCGATGTGCAGTGAAACCGTAGTTTTTTAAGCGCCTTTGATATCTTAGTGATTTAGTAAGGAAATCACGAGGGACAATCATGCGGCGCAATTTTTCGATCTGGGCGTTGCTTTTGACAAGCACCGCCGTCATGGCAACCGCGCAAGAGAGTGATGACGGGTTTTTGGGCACCATCGTTCTGGGAGAACGGACGCAGCGAGAGCTTTCCGACACATATGTGGGCACGACCGTCTTAGACCAGGATGATCTGAAGGACGTTGGCGCAGGTGAACATATCAACGAGACCCTGACCGCAACGCCCAACCTTTTTGTCGAGGGCGAAAGTGAGGTGCCGTCGCTGCGCGGCGTCCAGGGGGGCGGACCGGGTGGCACCGTGTCGGCGGGCCTGACAGGTGCGTTGCCGCGGCTGTCTTTTGTGCTTGATGGCGTGACGCGGCCTGTGACACTCCCCAACTCAAGCGGTTCGTCACTTTGGGATGTGCAACAGGTCGAAGTCTTACGCGGACCACAGTCATTGTTGCGGGGCCGGTCGGCCTATGCCGGCGCCATCATTGTCACCACCAATGATCCGACATTTGAGCCCGAGGCCGCGCTGCAATTCGGCTTTGAGCATGACGATTTTCACGGGATCAATTCGGTCGTCAACGGAATGGTTTCCGGGCCGCTTTCGGACAACATCGCCGGGCGACTTACGTTTGAGTGGGCCGATGGGTCGGATCCAAGGCGCGCTACGGATGTGGCGGATGATTGGATCGTTGACTACGACAACATCCGGGTGCGTGGTAAGCTGTTGGGCGAATTTGACACAAACCTAGGCGGTTTGACATTCAACATCTTGGCCGAGCATCAGTCGGGTCAAACCCCGCAAACCCGTAATACGGTTCAGACGCCCGCGCTGACAGGGCGACCGCTGGAAGATCGGGTTCTTGTAAACGCGGCATCAGGACCGCTGGGTATTCCGGCCCGAACATTTGACACTTATACCAATGTGTTGTCATTCGATGTGGCGCTTGACGCGGGCTATGGCACATTCCGATCCGTCACCTCGTATGTCGAAGACGGCTATCAATCGATCCCAGAACAGGTCTACCCGTTTCCTTTTGATGTCAGCGAACGCATCTTTACACAGGAATTCCTGTATGAATTCGGGCCCGAAGAACGTGTAAAGGCCGGGCAGCTGTCTGGCATCCTGGGCTTTGCTTATGAAAACCGCAATCAGCGCACGGACATCGCCGGGTTGTTCCGCTTCAGCAGCGATATCGAAACCATTTCAACCGCGATCTTTGCGGATCTGCGGTATGGCCTGACCGACAAGCTGACACTCTTTGGTGGTTTGCGCGCGCAGCAGTTTGAAGACAAACGCTTTCAAACGTCGACCGTCGGGCCAACGACTGCCGTCCAGAACTTTGACGATACGGAAACTGTCTTTTTGCCCGCGGTTGGGCTCGCCTATTACTTTGACGAAAATAGGGTGCTCAGCGGATCGGTACGCACGGGATACAACCCTGGTGGTTCGTCAGTGAATATCTTTACGGGACAGCCCTTCACCTATCAAAGCGAAGAGGTGACAACAGCAGAGATCACGTACCGTCAAGAACACTCCGAGGGGCTGTATGACTTTGGCATAACCGCGTTCTACAACGAATTTGACGACCCTCAACTCTACGCAGAACTGGTTCCCGGCAACCGCGCTTCTTTGCAGGTGGTCAACCAGGGCGCGGGCCGCAGCTATGGTCTTGAGTTTGATGGCAGTATCCAGGCGACAGATCGTTTACGCCTGTCTGGCTCTTTGGGGGTCTTGGAAACCGAGGTGACCACGGCCGGGGCGCTGACGCCCACAATCAAGGGAAATTCTTTCGGCCAAGATCCTGATCTAACGCTGTCACTGGGGGCAGACTATGCCTTCAACGCGGTCTGGAGCATGGATGCCCGCGCCACCTATCGCGGCGAATCCTATAATGACTTCAACAATCTACCGAACGAGAAGGTTGGCGATTACTGGATCGTGGACCTTGGCTTGACCGCGCAGACCGAGAACACAGAGATCAGAGGTTATGTAAAGAACCTCTTTGATGAAACGGGTGTCACGCGGTTTGTCGGGGCCGGGACCTTTGCTGATGTGACCGACCCGATGACAATTGGCGTCACCGTGACAACCCGATGGTAAAGCTGGGGGCAACATCAGAAGGCGGCGTTCTTTGGGCCGTCGCTGTTCTGACATTTGCCGCCGGCTTTACAGCACAGTTTTTCGCTCAAGGCGTGACGCTGTTCCTGCGCGAAGCGGGCGTCGCCTCATCGGTGATCGGGCTGATCTACATTGCAGCAATCCCATATACGCTGCGATTTGTCTGGGCCCCCTTGATTGACCGGACATCTCTTGGCGGCCCAAGTCGCTTTGGCAGGTGGATCATCAGCTCATTAGCGGCGCTCTGCGCGGCCTTGGCCCTCCTCAGCCTCTTTGATCCGGCCACAAACGCCATGTTGATTATCACAGGTGTTGGCCTTGGTATGCTGATCCTTGGCACCTTGCAAACCGCACTGGGCGGGTTGATGGTTGAAGGTTTATCGCAGCGTCTTTATCCGCGCGGTGCCTCCATGCAGGCCGCGATGTCTGCGGCTGCGGGCATGGTCTTGGGGGGATGTGTCCTCTACTTGATTGGGCCCTTTGGCTGGGCGGCGGTGGTCTGGTCCCTCGTCGCGGTCTCCGTAGGTGTCTTGCTGTTGGCGCTTACCTTTCTGAATTTGGACCACCAAGCGACAGAGGCGCCCCAATCCACCCCTCGGCTTTATGACCAGTTTTCGATTTTCAAAGACAAAAGGGCACGCAAGCTCTTGGGGGTCTCCATCTGCGTCAGTGCGGCAGTGGTTTTGCCTTACGCGATGAAACCTGTCTTGTTGATTGATGCAGGATTCGACGTCGCCCAAAGCGGGCTGATCGGAATTGTCGGGGGCAACGCCGCAGGATTCTTTGGGGCCGTAGTAGCGCGCCCGCTGGTCGAACAGCTTGGCGGTCTCCGCGTTCTTACGATTTTGGCAATCCTGAACGTCCTGATCGTCGGAACGTTCACGCTCGTTTCAAAAGATACCCTTCTGCCTTTTATGATTGTCCTCTTGGTTCTCTTCGCAAATCTCAGCGTTTTCGCCGCATACACGGCCAGCAGATCGGTTTTGATGCCGCTCTGTCAACCAGGTCAGCAAGCAACGCATCTGGCTGGTTTTGTCGGGGCCGAGGCTGTGCTGTTCCTTATTATCGCAGGTGCAAGCATCTCCAGCCTGGACAAGGTGGGGCTAACCACCATCTTGTGCGCCGGGATCGCAGCGTCCGTTCTGGGGGCGTTCCTGGCGTCCCGCGTCGGCAAAGAATGGGCACAGCAGGGGGAAGAGACTATAAAGCGCTCCGTCTAGTGGCATTCTTAAGGCCAAAACTCAATGCCAGTTCTGATCTTCGCTTATGCTTCCTCTACAGTCTGCAACACGCCTTAACCCTTATGTTATGGCGGTCATAGAACTTTGGCATTCGGCCCATTCCGGACTTCGACGCGCGCTCGGGATGCTGCAGTCGCAGCCCGCATTCCTGCCATTCGCCGCGCCTGCAAAATCGGCATATGATCGAACGCACAATCTGCGGGACAAGGCGCGCTTTCGCTGCGGTTGTGCCAACGGCTACCTGTTGACGATCTAGACCTACGCTCAACGGGTCAAAAAGTCGGTTAGGTCTTCAGGCCGATGTCGAGCAATTGCTCCAGTTCCATCTGCCAGACCGGCCAAACTCGGCTCCTGTCAAAAATGTCGGCGATGGCTGACATTGAAAGTGCCGGAAACAGAGTGTGCGCGGCTGCGATGTGCTGTTGCGCAACCTGCCTCTTGCCCCGACGCAGTTCTGCCAAAGCGAGAAACAAGCTTGGCCACCAATTGGCACCAGCAGCACCTGCTGATCTTTCCAACGTGGAAATGCCAGGTTGCATTTCTGATGTGTCATGCAGCAGCTGACCAATACCCAGAAAGAAAAGGTGCCCAGATCGAAACTTCGAGGATTGGGCCAGCTCCAGTGTCCGCTCCGCATTCGAGACCGCGTGCAAAGCTTTAGGATCGTGCATCCGTGCCCACTCTGGCGCCGCAAACGTGTACGCAATGGATCTTCCATGCGGTGCGCCCCAAGCATTTGGGTTCAAGCGTTCAACTTGCGCCGCGGCTTCGAGCGCGGCTTCGGTTTTGCCCATCATGCCGTTCACACTGGCCAACATGACATAGCCACCTGGCGTTTTGGGGTCCATCCGAACAACGTCCAGGGCAGGTTGCAATGCCGCCGCGAGCGTTGCCTGTACGGGCCACGCACCGCTCATGGCCTTACGGTAACCCACGAACGACTTCTGTATATGAACCGACGTGTTCCTTGGTTCGAGCGCAACCGCCCGCGTGAGCATGGCGTCTGCTTCCTCAAATCCGTCAGATTGGCCTGAGGACATTAGATCATTGGCGCGCGCACTGAGCTCACCCGCGTTCAACTGTTCTGGCGGACGCATCTGGGCTTGCACTTTTTCGTGTGCGTCTATCTCTGCGCTGATCCGCAAAGCAAGCGCCAAACCGAGCTCATCTGTTAGCTCGAACTCATCGATGACGACCCGATCAAACCGTTCGCTCCAAAGCCGCCGCCTGTCATGTCGAACGGAAAGATGGACTGTGAGCCGTATCCGATCCCCGGACCGGCGCAGAGTAGCGTTCAAGACGTACTTCGAAGGTGCGCCCTCGTTTTCCGGTCGGAGGACATGCAGCCAGCGGTACTTCTCGAGCTCGATTGCGGTCGCTTCCACGATCTCTGGGGCGAGGGTATCGAGTGATGCCTTTTCGACGAAATTCTCGAGTTGTATAGAAATTTGTTCAGATGTCACCGCAGTCGGAGGAATGCCGCCAAACGCCCAGACCGTCACCGGCTCTGCAATGTTTTTGAGTACCCGCGCTCCCGCATTCTCAAATGACATTTGCAACTCTTTGTACAGGTTCGCGAACACAGCATCTGAAATGGCGATGCCGCCCGGTTTTGCGAGCGCCTCTAGCCGCGACGCGATATTGACGCCGGACCCAAAAACATCTTCATCCACAAAGCTGGCCGGTCCTTGGTGAATACCTATGCGGAGTGCTGGTGCACCTTCGTCGGCCAATAGATCTTGTATCTTGAGTGCCGATGCGCACGCGTCCGAGCAAACATCGAACGCGGCCAACCACCCATCCCCGAGACGCTTGACAACCATGCCGCCTCCATCTGCGATGCATGGCTCGACAATATCGTCGCGGACGTTTCTCAGGGCATCCAACGCGACAATGTGATTCTCATCCATCATCCGCGAATACCCAACGATGTCCGCCGCCAAAATGACGGTTTCTAACTCTGAAGAACCCAACTGAAACCTTCCAAATTTGCCATTGCATGTCCGAAGCGAGCTGCAATCCGTGCGTAGCATGTAACCTATGGCAGCTGACCATGAATGCAGACGTTCGTACAGAGTGCAGCATCCGGCAGAGTGGGCTCTTCCCGACCATTGGATCGGTCGCAGCATGTTCGGTGGACGGATCGTGTTGCCCAAACAAGGACGGCCCAAACCGGCCATTGACCGACCCAATCCGATGTTGCGCTGCGGCCCGTCAGACCCGACATTCGCTGCGTGCGCATCATCCAGCGTGACTCCAATTTACAGATCGCGGACGAAGCGGACCCACGCCTCATTCAAATAGACGTCTGCTATCAGTAACGATCAAGTAGGCTTCTCGCGGTGACGACGTTCCTGCCGCGCCGACAAAGCGGAGAGCCCACCCACTGCACAAATGACAACTGCCGCCCCAAGCCACTGCATCGGTGCCAGTCTCTCCGCCAACAGAAACCACGCCAAAGCAATTGCGAAGACAGGAACGAGGCTCAAATAGATACCCGCTTTCGAAGCTTCGGTATTTTGCAGCCCAATAAGGTAAATATAGAACGCAGCGCCATAGTAGATCACGCCGGTCCCGAAGGCCGACCCCATCAAGAATGGAGAGCCAAAATGCGTTGGAGAGACGTCCGCAAAGCCTGCCAGTCCCCAGACGAGAGCGGAAAGCAACAACGCCGCAGACTGCACAACGATTAGGGCGGTCAGGAAATCCAACTTCCCGCTCAATCCCCGCATCCAGACCGTGTAGAGCGCGGCACTCGCCGTGGACATCAACGCGAATGCAAGTCCCGCAAACCGACTTGAGGATGCGTCAACTGTTCCGCCGATCACGATTACAATTACTCCGCCAACTGCAATCAGGCACAACGCCGCTGTTGAAGGACCAAAGCGTTCGCCCAAAAGAACCCAAGCGAGCCCCAGCATAAGAACCGGTTGCGTAGCGAACACAACAGACGCTTCGCTGGCAGAGATCAAAGCCAATGCCATTATGGTGCCGACCGACCCTGCGCCCAGAATTATACCTGCGAGTGCAGGTCGAAGCAGCAGCTGCATGGGCTCATGTCGCCAACCCATGCTCAAGCGCATCACCACCAAGAACGCGACGCCCCCCATCAGCTGGAAGGTCAGGAAAGGAAGCGGATCAATCGTCGTTTCCGAGGTCTGGTCAAGAGAGAGCAGATACTTCGCCAATACCGATCCGAGAGCCAGCAAGAAGGCGGAAGCAACAAAGAACAAATGAGAGAGCGGCATGGGATATCCTTTTCTTTCCTTGCTAGACTGGAATGCAAAGGTTACTCAAACGACACTTCGTCAGTTTTGGATTACCAATTGTAATGCATGGAAAGACCCCCACCTTATCGGCACTTCGCGCGTTTGAAGCAGCAGCGCGATTGGAGAGCTTCGCCGATGCCGCAACAGAGCTCCACCTGACACCTGCCGCGATCAGCCGATCCGTGCGCCGTCTGGAAGACGAACTTGGCTTTGCTCTGTTTCACCGTGCCCATCGAGCGGTATCGCTCACGGCAGCCGGTGCGCGCTATGCTCAGAAGGTTACCGAAGGGTTCCGGCACCTTGCACCCGACGAAGAAGAGACCCACTCCACTTGCCCAAAACTCACCCTCGATATCGAAGCGACATTCCTGCGCCAGTGGCTGTTGCCACGCTTGCGCGGTAGGGCTTTCGAAGAATTGGGAACAAAGCTGACGATCCGAGTTCACCACGATCCGCCAAGGATCATTCCAGCGGTTGCAGACCTGGCCATCGTATGGGGATTTGCTGACTACAGCGGGTTCAAAAGAAAGCGTCTTGTCTCGCCACGCACGATCCTTGTCGCTGCGCCGGAGTTGAATATTTCAAGTTTGGAGGGCGTTGCTGACGTTGGCCTCATTCACGAAGCAGATGATCACTGGTGGCGATTGGTATTTCACGAGGCAGGTTTGCACTATCCTGACGATGCTCGTGAGCTGACGCTTGGTCGCTGCGACCTTCCCGTGGAGGCGGCGCGCCTTGGCCTTGGGGTGTCGGTCGCAGACGATGTCATCGCTGAGCAGGAGCTGAAATCCGGCGATCTGACTCCTGTTCCGGGGCCAAGGCTCGATAGCCAAGATTACTATCTGCTAACGCGAAAATCAGCATCGGTTCCGGCGCTGGCCTTCGCGAACTGGCTCATAGACGAGGCCTCTGCGTTCTCAGATTGGCAGGCGACCCTTTAAGCTAGATGGTCTCCGGCTACAGGTGCCAATCTCGTCTATCACTCCTGCATGCGGTCGTTCGCACAAATCGCAGCATCGGTGACTTCGGGCTCCTCGCCGCCGTCGGATGCAGTGCAGCATCAGCCTGTTCCGTCCAAATTTGTCTGACATGCTCGGCCCAAACCGGCCATTGACCGACCCAATCCGATGTTGCGCTGCGGCCCGTCAGACCCGACATTCGCTGCGTGCGCATCATCCAGCGTGACTCCAATTTACAGATCGCGGACAAAGCCGCCGTCCAAGTTCTTTTCATCGACGGCGGCTTTCTCAAAGCATGCGTAATTGGGCTGACCCTGAACTGAGGTCGAGTTCCCGGTAAGACCACAGGAGAACTGTGAACAAGGGAGATTTCGAATGGAGTACTATGCTGGCTTGGACGTATCGCTGCGGTCGTGTGCCGTCTGTATTGTCGACGGCAAGGGTACGGTTCTGCATGAGCGAGACTTGTCCTGTGAGATCGAGGAGATCGCGGGGTACCTATCCGCGCTTCCAGTTCCGATCGAGCGCATCGGGTTTGAGTCCGGCACCTTGAGCCAGCATCTGTTCTACGGATTGAAGGCAGAAGGGTTCGACGCCGTCTGCATGGAGGCGCGCCAGGTAAGCGCGGCTCTGTCGGCGATGCGTAACAAGACCGATCGCAACGATGCACGCGGCATCGCACAGATCTTGCGGACGGGTTGGTTCAGCCCCGTTCACATGAAGAGCAGGGAGGCGCATGGGATCCGGGCTCTTTTGAGCACGCGGAAGGCTTTGCTCAGCAAGACCATCGATCTGGCCAACGAGGTACGCGGATTGCTGAAGATATTCGGCATCCGCCTGCCAAAGACGGTGAAGCATGGCAGCTTCGATGGCGTCGTTCGACCGATGATCGAGATCGACGAGGTTCTGGCCCAGGCCATGCTCCCGCTGCTAGATGCACGGCTGGTTCTGTATCAGCACTTCCTTGAACTAGATCGGAGGGTCAAACGCGCCGCCAGTCAGGATGAGGTCTGCATGCGGATGATGACGGTCCCCGGTGTTGGCCCCATTGCAGCTTTAACGTTCAAGGCCGCGGTTGATGACCCCGCGCGGTTCAAACGATCTCGCACAGTGGCTGCCCACTTTGGCCTGACGCCCCGAAGATACCAATCTGGCGAACACGACAACCCTGGCCGAATAGCGAAGGCCGGGGATCGAGATGTGAGGGCAACACTCTATGCTGCCGCCAACGCCTTGCTGATGCGAACCATGGCGGGGTCGCAGATCAAGTCATGGGGCATGCGCCTGATGCGCACCAAGGGGCGCCGCCGCGCCGTTGTTGCTGTGGCGCGCAAATTAGCCGTCTTGCTTCACCGCATGTGGGTGGACGGCACAGAGTTCCGTTCAGAGAAAGTGGAGGGTATGGCATGATCTAACCGCCCAACACCAATCTGTACGGGATCGTCCTCACCGGACGAGGTCTGTGGACGAAGCCGAAAATGTCTGCTGCGCCAACAAGCGCGTCTCAAAGCGAGGCTCTCCACTGCCAATCCGACACATGCGTGCAGCGATGTCCCACGTGGCATCAACCAGACTGCGAAGAGAAGCGTGACCCGGATGAGCGATAACGATCCCATACAACAAGGAAAACGAGCTTGACCCAAACGCCCAAGTAGAGAAGCCGACTTTGGGCAGAGTCAGAAATTGCTGCGGTTCGGCCCACCGAACCGGGCTTTCGCCGCAGCTGCTCGGTTGCACCTATGGCATAGGTCGGCTTCAGCCCGCTTTATCGAGCCCGCATCACCGCACTCTTTCCAGCTTCCAAGAATTGCCATTGAAGCATTAAAGATGACATTCTCTGCGCCCTCTAAAGAGCGTCTATCTTGGATCGCGATGTTGCTGGAAAAGTCACAATTTATTGAAATCCAAAGTCAAAATGAGCGCGAGATGTGCAATTGACAAATCTGACAATTAAAGTCAGGATATAGATGCCAGTTGCGCAGTTAGCAGCAAGCAAGGAGTAACGACACGTCTTAAAGGACACTTGCAAGGTTTGCCGAAATGCGCACGGACAGCACGACAGAACGCTACATTGAATTGTTGATCAATGCTTTTGATCTGGGCTTTGCCAACGGACTGAGCCTCGAATGGTTGATCGACAGAATAGAACAAACTGACCGGACCGATTTGTGACAAATAGCAATCTTGGGCGCACGGCTTTTGGGCCTGCATGAACCTGCAGCGTCACTGTTTTTGAACAACTCTCAACACCACCCGTTTCACCTAGGGACAATCACTCATGAACACTCTTCAACTGACAACTTGCTGTGTAGCTCTCAGTATCGGCAGTACGGCAATGGCAGAGGAGGCCACCAAGGCCTCCGTATTGCAGACATATGCTGACATCGCCGAGGCAAAGTATCAGGACAGTTTAGCAACGGCGCAACGCCTGCAAACAGCAGTGGACGGGCTGTTGAGCGATCCATCCGCAGTGAACATGCAAGCAGCCAAGGATGCTTGGCTTGCCGCGCGCGTACCGTATCAGCAAACTGAGGTGTTCCGCTTTGGCAATGCCATCGTTGATGATTGGGAAGGCAAGGTGAATGCTTGGCCACTTGATGAAGGCTTGATTGACTATGTGGATGCCAGCTACGGCGGAGCCACAGATGAAAACGCAGCCGCTGTTTTGAACGTTGTGGCCAATGCAAGCTTTACACTTGCCGGCAAAACCGTAGATGCCTCGCGAATCACGCCTGCGCTTTTGGAAGACACGCTGCAAGAGGCGGATGGCGTCGAGGCCAATGTTGCCACAGGATACCATGCGATTGAGTTTCTCTTGTGGGGTCAGGATCTGAACGGTCACGGCGCGGGCGCGGGCAATCGGCCCTGGACAGACTATGCGGCAGGTGACGCGTGCACGGGCGGCAACTGTGACCGTCGGGGTGAATTTTTGCAGGCTGCGACCGATCTGCTGATCACGGATTTGGAATGGATCGTGGAGCAATGGTCTGAAGGAGGTGAGGCGCGCAGCACCGTCCTGTCCGATGAAGATGTGGGCATTGCAGCAATGCTGACTGGCATGGGATCGTTGTCTTATGGTGAAACGGCGGGAGAGCGTATGCGCCTTGGCGTCATGCTCAATGACCCAGAGGAGGAGCATTCCTGCTTTGCGGACAACACCCACAATGATCATTTTTACAACGGGGTAGGCATACAATCCGTCTATATGGGCAGCTATACGCGCATCAACGGTGATGTCGTGGCAGGTGCATCGCTGTCTGATCTTGTGGCGGCGGTTGACCCAGGTTTGGACGCGGAAATGAAGGCCAATCTGTCCGGCGCTGTTCTGGCGCTTGGCCGGATCAAAACAGCCGCTGAAAGTGGGTTCACCTATGACATGATGCTGGAGCGTGGCAATGCGGCGGGTGAAGCGTTGATCATGGGGGGCGTCAACGGCCTCATTGATCAGACACGTAGCATTGAACGGGTTGTTTCAGCGCTGGGTGCACCCGAGATTGAAATCGAAGGTTCTGATAGTCTCGATAACCCCGAAGCGGTGTTTCAGTAACTCCCTTTTGGTGGGGCGCCTCGCCCCACCAGCATGACCGTAGGCAGGGCGTACCGCCCCACCCCCGACCAATGCTCAGCATTGGCACCTCTATCTCTATGGAAAGCTGCCCAAACAGGGCATATGCACAATCTTAAGGATCAACCATGCGCGACTATATCATCGTTCCCGCAGCAGCCCTCGTATGCCTGCCGCTTGCATCACACGCCGAAGGGTCTGGGGTGGAATTCTCTTCGGAAATCGTAATCGAGCTTCAAAATGACTACAATTTTGACTCTGACGATCCGACAGCCGAACTCAACGATACGTTCTTCACGATTGAGGGTGCCTTTGGCTTATCCTTTGGCGCTGGATCTTCGGTGAACGCCTCGACAGTGATCGAGCCATTGCGCGACCCAACCGGTGATCGTTTCGTAGAAGATCACGGGCTATACTTCGAAGAGCTGTACTACGCTCAGGAGTTCAGAGGCGTTGAATTTGTACTGGGTAAATTCAATCCGCTCTTTGGCACAGCCTGGGATGTGGCGCCGGGAATCTACGGCGTGGATTTTGCGGAAGACTATGAGATCACAGAACGCCTTGGCGTTGCTGTAAACGTGCCAGTCTTTGGTGATGCCCATGTGCTTCAATTCGCGGTTTTTCAGGCCGATCGTACGATCCTGAGCGACTCGTTTGGCTTTCAAAGAGGACAGACAAATATCTCGGCAGGCGGTGTATCGAACACCAACGGCCTGCGGTCATTCAGCGCGTCTTTGAACGGTGAATTTGGCGCGACGACATACAATGTCGGCCTCCAACACCAAGAGGCCGGCACCGGTGACGCCAAAGAGCAACAAGGGATCGCAGCAGGCCTGACCCATACGATCAGCAATGTCGAGTTGCTGGGTGAGGTTATCTATTTCGAAGGGTTTGACGGAACCACCGCTGACGCCTTCTATTTCACCGCAGGTGCAAGTGTCCCCATTGGTCCGGTTTCGGTGTCGGGCGTGTATTCGCTCCGCGACATCGATAACGCGCCCACAGATAATTTGTTCACCGTGTCCGGAGAAGTCGAAATTCTCGACAATGTGTCAGCCTCCCTTGGATATCGTTTTGGTGATGAAGGCGGCGTGGATACGCAGACATTGGGCACGCTCATTGTCGTAGAATTCTAAGCCACGTCCGAGGCTTACAACATAGTTCAGAGCGACGCTGTGATGTTGCTCTGAACGAAACACGCTGGGGCCAGCTTGGTTACCGTGCTGGCAGATAGAAAAATCTCCTCCCGCCTCCCTGATGCAATTCACCGCGTTGGTTTTCAGTGGGGCATTTGCGATAAAGCGCTAAGTCACGCGCACGTTGTTGGCTCCGTTCGAAGGCGTAAAACCCTAGCTATGCAGATGAAGATCGTCTCTTTTAGTTTTCGTGGCTTATTCGTCGCGGTTGTTGTGACGAGCACACATGTGTTTGCATCGGATGGCATCGCCACGTGGTATCAAGATCCGCATCTCAATGTTATCGCGCGTACATCAGAGGAAGCTGTGCGCATCCAAGATGTGACAACCCACACCACAGATTTTGAACGCGCGGAGGCTTTTGAAGCAAATTCGGGCGGGGCTGCCTCCGTTCGCGCAACGACGAACGTGAATGCGTTCTCTTTTCCATCAAGCAATTTGCGGTTTGAGGATGAACTGACCTTTCGGGTCGGCAATGGGCTGTTTCGTAAGCTTTGGGTGTCGTCGCCGTCGTCCACGCTTGCCTCGGATGGGTTGGGGCCGCTTTACAACGCGCGGTCTTGTCAGCGTTGCCATATCAAGGATGGTCGAGGGCACCCTCCAGAAGGGCCAGAAGACAACCCAATTTCAATGGTTTTAACCGTTTCAATCCCGGGCGACGCGGCAGCCAAGACCAAGGATTTGAAGGCAGAAATCGAAGGGTATATCAGCACCCTGCCGGATCCAACCTATGGCCATCAATTGCAAGATTTCAGCCTGGCCGGGCATCAAGCCGAATACACGATGACCATCACATATGAGGACATTTTGGTGCCGCTATCAGGCGGTGAGGTCACGTATCTGCGCAAGCCCACCTACCACACGGATGATCTGGGCTATGGCCCGCTCCATCCAGAAGCCATGTTCAGTCCGCGCGTGGCGCCGCAGATGATCGGCCTGGGGCTGTTAGAGGCAATCCCCGCAGCTGACATTCTGGCCCTCGCAGATCCTCAGGACGAAGACGGCGATGGTATCTCAGGCCGGGCCAACATCGTTTGGTCGAGGGAATATGATCAACCGATGCTGGGCCGGTTTGGGCTTAAGGCTGGACAACCCACATTGGTGCAACAATCCGCAGCCGCCTTTGCCGGCGACATTGGCATTTCGAGCCCTCTTTTTCCGGACCCTTGGGGCGAATGCACCAAAGCGCAGGCCGATTGCCGCACAGCACCACACGGTGACGGGGATGATCGCGGATTTGAGATTGATGATGAAGGCCTTGATCTTGTGGCGTTTTACAGCCGCAATCTGGGCGTGCCCATGCGCCGTGACGTCAGCGATCCACAGGTGCTGCGCGGCAAAGAGATTTTCTACACCACAGGCTGCGTTGCGTGCCATCAACCCGCTTTCGTCACGCATAGGCTTGCTGATGAACCTGAACGAAGTTTCCAGTTGATCTGGCCTTACACCGATATGCTGCTCCATGACATGGGGTCAGGGCTTGCCGATAACCGACCGGAGGCACGAGCCACCGGAACAGAATGGCGAACGCCACCCCTATGGGGGATTGGCCTGACGGAGCAGGTTTCAGGGCATACGTATTTTCTTCATGACGGACGAGCGCGTTCCCTTTTGGAAGCGGTCCTTTGGCACGGCGGTGAAGCACAGGCACAGCGTGACGCGGTGGTGACAATGCCGCCAGAAGATCGCGCCGCACTAATCAGATTTCTGGAGAGTTTATGATGCGTCTTACCCTCGTCACGATCCTCGCTTTGGTGGCGCAACCGCTTTGGTCGCAAACACCGGATCTGACTGCGGTTGTTGATGAGCACATTTTGCCGAGATATCAAGCTTTGGCCGACGAAGCATCTGACCTCGCAACCGCGGCTGCCAAACCATGCGATGCAGACCGTTCAGATTTGATCCCCGCATATCATGACGCGTTTGATGCGTGGATCGGCGTGAGCCATCTACGCTTTGGACCGTCGGAAAAAGATGATCGCGCTTTCGCGCTTGCCTTTTGGCCTGATCCGAGGGGCTCAACACCCAAAACCTTGGCGTCCTTGATGCGCGATGAAGACCCGGTCGTGAAAGACCCCACTGATTTTGCAAAAGTCTCCGTCGCCGCGCGCGGGTTTTACGCGATGGAGTTTCTGTTGTTTGATGCGCAGTTTGTAGCGGCTGAAAACAGCTCTTATCACTGCGCGCTTGTGCGGGCCGTTGCCAATGATATTGCGGCCAACGCGTCGGCGATATTGTCCGACTGGCAGGGGGAGTATGGAGCCCTTATCGCGTCACCGGGAAACGACACATATCGCACAAAGGATGAAGCCGCACAGCAGATTTTTACAGCGGTTTCCACCGGGCTTGAGTTTACATCTGTTGCGCGGCTCGGGCGGCCTTTGGGCACTATCGAGCGGCCACGCCCATCCCGGGCCGAAGCTCGGCGCTCTGGACGGTCTTTGCGGCATGTTATCTTGTCGCTTGAAGCCACCAAAGAGCTCACCGCCCGTCTGACATCTGACCGAGAAGACATCGTCCGTGCTTTTGATGCCTCATTGGAATATGCCCGCGGGCTGAATGACCCAGGGTTCGCTGGCGTGGCAACACCAGATGGGCGGTTCCGTGTAGACGTGCTCCAAACCCAGATCAATGATCTGCGCCGCATCCTGAGCACAGAAATCGGGCCCGAACTTGGTGTGTCTGCAGGGTTCAATTCTTTGGATGGTGATTGATGCCAGATCGTCGGTTTTTCATCTCCGGGCTGCTGGCAGCTGGCTTGACCCCCAGGACAACATGGGCGGATGTTGGCGCTCCGGCGTATCTTTCAGCCGGCAAAAGACCGGATGGTGCTTATGTGCTGTGCGGGCTAACGGCGGCGGGGGACATCACCTTTCAATTGCCTCTTCCGGCGCGCGGCCATGCAGCAGCAGCCCACCCCACGCTGGCCCAGGCCGTCGCTTTTGCGCGCAGACCTGGGACATTCGCCATTGTGTTGGATTGCTTGACCGGTGCTGAAAATGCGCGTCTCACACCACCCAAAGGGCGCCATTTTTATGGTCATGGCACATTCTCAGAAGATGGTGATTTGCTCTTTACGACCGAAAATGACATCGACACAGCGCGAGGAATGATCGGCGCTTGGGATGTCAGGCGCGCCTATACTCGGATCGGAGACTTTCCGTCTGGCGGGATCGGGCCGCACGATATCAAGCTGATGCCCGATGGCGAAACACTTGTTGTCGCTAATGGCGGAATTGAAACCCATCCTGAAACTGGCAGAACGAAACTCAATATTCCAACAATGCGCCCGAACCTAAGCTACCTTCGACTTGACGGTGCGTTGATCGACCAGCTGGAAATGCCAAGCGCACATCGTAAAAACTCTATCCGCCATCTGGCTGTGGCACGGACGGGTGCTGTGGCTTTCGCCATGCAGTGGCAGGGCGATCTTCATGAAGATCTTCCGCTTCTTGGAATGCATGACCCGAAGAAAGATGAGCTTCAAATGATGGATGCCGCTTCCGTGCGGCACATGAATGGATACCTGGGAAGTGTGGCCATAACTTCGGATGGCGGGCGCGTCGCAACTACGTCTCCGCGCAGCGGCAGGCTTCAAGTATTTCAACACTGTCAACTCCAGGACGAGATCGTCAAGTCAGATGTGTGCGGAGTGGCGCCCCTCGAAGACGGATTCATGAGCACCACAGGTACAGGGCACGTGACTTCGACAAGCGGTTTAAACAAAGAACACAACATAGCTTGGGACAACCACTTGGTCGGGTTGCACGGGTCTAATAGACATCGCTTTTCTTAACGAGATCAAGCTGCTTAAGCCCCTGACAGGGAGAGCTCGACAATTTGCGGACAAAGCGTAAATTCGCTGTGGCTGAACCAGCGTCGGCTTTTGTCTTATTGGCGCGAGATAGATTTCAGCCCAAGCAGTATCGCCGCACCGATCATGAATCCGCCGCCGATGCGTTCAACCCAGACCCGCGCTTCACCCTTGAACCTTTTGACAACCCAGTTTGATCCTAGTCCGTAGGCAGACAGAAACATCCCGTCCATCATGATGTACGTTGCGGACAGGATCACAAATTGAGGCCAGAATGGTGCTTCCGCGCTGATAAATTGCGGGAATAGCGCCGCAAAGAAGACAACAGCTTTCGGATTTGCGGCTGATGTAAGGAAGCCTTGAAGCCAGAGGGTTCTCAGTGAAGTTCTTTCTTGGTTGCGTTGAGCAGAGGTTTCATCTGGTTTGGCGCGTCGGATCATCCGAATACCCAGCCAAAAAAGATACGCGACCCCCGCCCATTTTATGATTGTCAGTGCCGTGGCGGATGCTGCAATGATCGCGGCAAGACCAAGTCCCGCCGTCAGCATCTGCAAGGCGTTCGCGGAAAGGTCACCTACTGCGGTGGCAAGTGTCCGGTTGAAACCATGGACCCCGCTGTTTGTCAGCATCAGCAGCAGACTCGGCCCGGGAGTACTCATCAAAGCGAGAACAGTGAGTACATACAGCGTCCAGGTTTCAAACAGCATAAATCGGTTTCCTTATGTTGGCATCACTATCGCCAAAAACCGAAATCTAAAAAATTTGGAAAACCCTGAGCGAGTGCATTGCGGAAGTTAGCTGCGATGCCGAAATGTCGAGGTTTGGGCTCCTCGCCGCCGTCGGATGCAGTGCAGCATCAGCCTGTTCCGTCCAAATTTGTCTGACATGCTCGGCCCAAAGCCGCCGTTGGCCGACTAATCAAGTTTCTGCAGTCGCAGCCCGTATTACTGCCATTCGCGGCCGACTCAAAAGCTAAGCTATGAAGGCGACTGGGCTTTCGAAAGCACAACTGAGTTGGATGCCGTCCGCGCTGGCATCGGGTAAAGACAGGCTATTCAGCAAGCTCCGAAAGGAAGTTTTCTAATGATATGCTTGGATCCGGGTCTTCTCCAACCAACGTTTTTACCCCCCACTGTTCCAAGACTCTTTCTTCAATGGGGTTTGGTCTTGGGAGAAAAATGTACGAGCGAGGCTTGTGCGCTTGGTGCGAAGTCGAGTCCCAAGTCTCCCAAAGCCTATGTAGCAACATTCTCACATTGATGTCAGACAGGCTGTAACCAATAAATAGAACAGGACTTGCTAAGAGATCAGCACGAAGACGGATATCCAGTGGCGACTCAAATGATAGACGGTCAAAGTAGTCTGTCTCCGTTAGGACGATAGAGTCATCGCTCTCAAAATCTCCATGCAACTTTACGACTTGATGATCACCTGGACCTACCGAAACGAAGTCCCTGACATCAACAATTTTCTTAACTGGTTTTCCGGATAGCTCGAAAGCTCGCTCGATGTTACTGTCGTAGTTAGTTGTATAGATCTTCTCAAAACCCAGTTCGACAATAAGCCGATGTATCTTCGAACCTTTAATCTCATCATCAGCGAAGTTCCAACTGCGGTCCATCCAACTCCGAAGAGGTCCGATAGTGCCTCGCTCAAGCCGATAGAATTCAGCAAGCGTGAAATAATTTGTGCTCAGAGACTGAAACACAGCGGGTTCGAAGCCAAGTTCCTGACCGATGTGGTCTATCAGCTGACCCCAAGTTGGTGCTCCCAATGCAGCAGACACACCGGCACCAGCAAAGAGGATCGCCCGATTATCAGAAATGGCCTTTTTCAAGCAATCAATCATGATCCCGCTCTTTCAAAAACTTAGCAAACTCTTCAAGTGCAGAGCGCCGCATTGATATCTCGTTTTTCTTCGCCCCCATTTCCGCGAATGTCTGCGTTTCTCCGTCAGGAATGAATACACAATCCCACTGGAAGTCTCTGTTTCCACGAGGTTCTGAAGAAATTGTTCCAATCACTTCGCCTTCAAACTGATGGATGCGTTTACCATCGCAGAAAGCAACTCTTGTGGACGCCCTAACCTTTGGTACTGCAAGCGAACCAAAAATCTCTGAGACCCTCTCGGCCTCTAGAGTATCCCAAAATACTTGCGTAAGTCCGCCGGGAAACCCGTTCAACGGAGTGATTTCAAGGCTAGTGTGTTCGACAAAAATTGGCCGGCTGACCCTTTGGAATGCCTTTATGCATTTGTCGTGGACTAAAGCGGCTACATCGATTGTCTGAATTTCTTCAATCTTGTAGTCAACGGGAACAACCTCAATATTGATCCCTGACATGATGTCCTCCACCTCTCTGATTTTATGTGGATTTCCTGACAAGAACCTAATTTTGCGCACATACTTCTCCAAAAAATTCTTATCGCTACCTCGTGGCTAACATATCAGCAGTCGCGAACGAAAATCTAAAGGAAGTTTGATCATCGAAGAAACCCACCCGCCAACGGTTGATCTGCACTGTCATTTGAGGGGCACCATCACGCCGCCTCATGCGGAAGAACTTGCTTTGAAGCATTCAATGACTCTTCCGAAGCGAGCGGCAAACGGACGGTACAGATTTTCAAACTTTGAAGAGTTTCTGACCCTCTACGACCAAGTTGGCCATGTAGTACGTTCTGCTCAAGATTTGCGCGATGTGGCCACAAGATATCTTCAGAAAGTTGCCAGCCAAGGGACGTGTTATGTCGAGTTCATGATTTCCCCTGCACATTCTATTGCCAATGGTATCGAGTTTGAATCGCAAATGAACGCTATTGTTGATGCACTAGACTTCGCGCAGGCAGAGTTTGGTATCTTCGGCAACATCATCGCCACATGCGTTCGGCATCGGGGACCAGAAGAAGCTAAAAACATCGCTGAAATGTGCGCTAAGCATACTCACCCGCGTCTGAGAGGCTTCGGCCTAACGGGCAATGAGCACAAGTTTCAAATTGAAGAGTTCAAAGGCTCATTCATGGTGGCCCAAGATGCTGGTCTTTCCCTAACCGCACATATTGGTGAATGGGGAAGCGCTCAAGAAGTTCTGAAAGCAGTGAATGTACTCAATCTTCAACGTGTAGGGCATGGAATTTCCGTATCTGGTGACCCAAACATCATGGCTGAGCTATCTGAAAGGAGGGTGGGTTTCGAAGTATGCATCTCGAGCAATGTTCTGCTCGGCGCCAGTTCTAGCTTTGAGGAGCACCAAGCGCTGAGAATGCTTGACGCGGGATGTATGGTAGCACTCTCTACTGATGACCCAGCTTACTTTGACACAGCACCCAAGAAAGAGCTTTTACTGGCGGCAAAGTACCTCGAACTACCTCAAGCCCGCTTAGACAAAATTTTTTCTGACAGTATTGAGATAGCGTTTTGTGATGATTGTACGAAAACAGCATTGCAACAGATAGCATCGCGCTAAAGACTGTCGGTTTATCGCGATGCCCGCCACAAGCCAAACACATTGCGGTTCAGGTTCTAAGTGGTGGACATCGCCGCAAACAGTTTCCTGGCCCATAGCTGACAGTTCTTGCATAATGCTATTCGGCAATGCGGCTTCCGCAAAGCTACCATACGCAGGTTACAGATTTCATCTCTCAGGATACAAAACACCCGTCAGTCTTGAACCATACGTCATCAGCGGCCACCTTGAAGAAACCAATTGCAGAGCCGATCTATTGTTTACCTGAGCTAGCTCAATCGAAATTTCAGGAGCTGCACCAAAGGAGGATCGATATTGGAGTTTGCGGGGCAGAACAGCTTTGAAATCATCTCAATCCTAATCGCTGCTGTTGCGTTAATCTATGCTGCACTTGCATTCCGCGCCTCGAAGCAAGCGATCAAAGCTACAAAAGAGTCAAACGTTGCTGCTTTGCGTGTGAAAGTACAAGAAGGGATTTCAGAGGTAGAGCGTAGTTTCCTAGTTCTTCAAGAGTCCTGCCTTCACACTCGACGCGAGTGGGAAAGTCACGCGAGCCGACATTATCCGGTACTAGGAAGTAGCTTTAGTAATTCGATTTTTTCTGAGCCAGACGAAACGGTGCACATCAGCAAGATTGAGCGAACAGGATCGAAAGTGTTTCGTGAGTTGCTTTCTTCAGTTCCTGAACCAAACGCCTCTGCCCCTGCAGAGTTGCATCAATTCATCGAAAGAGCACGCTGCGCCTCGACGCGGATCGAGCGGCTTAAGTTAGGCCTTGAATTGCCAAAACCGCTTCGGCACTGACGGCCCTAAAGCGATCCAGAGGCCGGTCTTCGAGTTATGCACAAATCGTGCGAGGCATTTCGGCGTGAGTAGATCCGCAACGTCAATATTCCGCTTTCAATTCTTCCCAGCGATTCAACAACTTACTGTACAGCAGCCCAAATGTCGCTTCTTCGTTGCCCTGCCATTGGCAGTCCTTAGGCGAATAAGACATCCCGCGTAAAACGTCGAGAATTCTGAAATCATCTATTGGATGGTTTGGAAATGCCTTTAATATCAGCCAAAGGCCCAAGCGTGCATTTTGTTCTGAAAGTGATGGCTCTTCCGAAAAATAAGGGTAGATAAGGCGCTTTTCATTGCCAGCCACTAACAGTCCTAGAAAATTCTCGATTTTCACGGTTGCGTCCAGGCCTTCTACATTGAAACGAGCTTTGATCTCAGTCGGGTAGGGAACTATCTTTTCGTTGCTGAACCGTTTTTTGTTGTTCCACCAATCCATGAAGCCGTTTTGGAGCTTCGGGTACAGTCGTTTGCGTTGCTTATTCGACGCAACTCGGGTCTCGGTATGTAACTCTAAGTCAGTTCCATTGAGCACGTAGTTCTTGGCATCGGACCAAAAAGGAACATGGAAGTCGCCTCCACCGTTCATTTGACCGCTTTCCTTGGCGATCTCGGCTCGAATGTCCGAACGCAACATGCTTGTCTGTTTTGCATCAGTTGAGCCGAATGCGACCAACAATTTGCGCAAGTGTATTCTTCGAAAAGACATCTAGTGCCTCCGTAAAACATAAGGCCTGGTTCCTCCCTTTCCAGGCCCCGAAAGTTAACCTTTAGGCGGATACGGATCGTTGCCGTGACTATCGCTTTGTGCGATCCGCCCATCCTTATTGTGAATGCGAAACTCGGTGCCTTGATTTCGGCTTACCTGCCTACCGCTACTAATGGCGGCTTGCTTAGTATCGTGGTGGCTGGTGGCGCGACTGCTTCCACCCCGTTTGACGTCCCATCCTCCCTTTGGGTTTGGAACGACATGATGACTTTCTGGCCCTTTACCTTTGGTCACAACGACCTCCTGCGTTAGCGTGTTAACAAGAATCAGAGTTCGTAATAACGAACATCTAATTGGTATTTTAGGGGGTGGCGCGAGTCAATATCAAAAAGTATGGTAATTCCGAACTATCGAATAAAAGGAATGCTATCATGCCAACGCCTCTTGGGGACCGCATTCGACAACTGCGCAAAGAAGCTTCTATGACTTTGGACGGGCTCGCCCAGAGGATCGACTCCAGTAAGAGCTATGTTTGGGAAATTGAGAACAAGAATGTCGCACGACCATCTGCCGAAAAGCTAGCCCGGATCGCCACGGCCTTGGAAACCACGGTTGAGTACCTTCTCGCAGGCTCCGACATCACAGATGCCGAAGAGGCACGCGACCAGGCATTTTATCGGAAGTATATGAAACAAGACCCGTTAAAACGGCGCCAGATGCAAAAGTTTTTGGACGCGCTTGATGAGGATTGATTGGTAGTTGGGTAAGAAAGCTCCCAAAGCAGAAGCCATCCGGCTCTCGACCTTGCTTAACGTGACCTTGGGTGAGGACAGGTTTCCCATTGATGTCGCGATGTTGGCCAAAGAGATCTCCAAAAATAACCCAGACCCGATAGAGAAAGTGGTCGGCACCGACCTGCCTGGGTTTGAAGGGATGCTTAGACCCCATTCAAAAAGACCTGCTTGGCATATCGTTTACAATGACGATCCCACATATGAAGGGCGCAACCGGTTTACAATGGCACACGAGCTTGGTCATTATCAGTTGCATCGCCCAGTTCTCACCGAACGGAACTTTAAGTCCGGGGTTCTGAAAAACGGAGCGCTTTTCCAATGCAAGCCAATGCATATGAACGAATGGAAGAAAGCGGATGAACAAAGGGAAGAAGAAGCTGATACCTTTGCATCGTTTCTTTTGATGCCAATAGATGACTATCGTGCGCAGGTTTATGGTCATGAAATGTCAATAGAATTGCTTTCCCACGTCACCGACAGGTACGGTGTTTCCCTGACTGCCGCCGCCAGAAAATGGATTGATTTCACGGAAACACGAGCCGCCATGGTGGTCTCACGCGATGGTTTTGCATTGTGGGGTCGGGCGAGCACGTCGGCCTACAAGAGCGGTGTTTTCGTCCGGTCTGGAATGGCCTTGCCTGATTTGGTGAAATCGGAAATCGAAGGTGCAAGCAAGGGGTTCCTGTCTGAACAACCGGTGGAGCGCCAAAGAGGGGTTTGGTCATTCAGTCGAGGTTCAGAACCTCTCCAAGAACTAACCCTCCGATCCGAATTCCTAGATGTGTCAATTTCAATATTGCAGTTTCAGAGGGCTTACGATTCTTCCGCGCACGCAGAGCCTGATGATTGGGATACAGTCGATCAATTCAATAAGAACTCTCGCTAACGTCAGCTCCGCGGGAAATCCCAAGGTTCGGTGCTACTGCAGCGAAGGTCCGCTTTCCGCCCGTTTTTCAAGGGTATTTGGCGCTAAACTGCGCTCCATCAACGCCAGTCCAAAGGTTTTGGAACAGCTCTGTCAGCATGTTGGGGGGACGCCAATTATGATCAAACCCGCTAACCGTTTGAGTGAAGACCGACCGCTGTAAACCGCCGCTAGTTTGCCCCACCATCTTCAGAAACTTCATTTGATTTCGCCTGCTCGAGAACGTCCAAAGAACAATCAGATTGGCCGTAAGGCCATAGTGGGATCTGTAGATATTCTGTTCGATCAGCCGTCGATACAGAAGAATCGAGTTCATGTAGCTCTTGCGCAACTGCGTCGTAGTTTTTGGTTCAGTGCCACGATCTACCTCTAGAACAAAAGCTCGATAGCTTCCGCCGTAATCGAGCGCGAACAGTTGATCTGGAACAAGCTTTTGCCCGTTGATGGGGACAGCAAAGGAGCTGTTCTTGATTGCGAGGATTTCGTGGGTCGGGATGTATCGGACGCCGGATTGCGCGGCGAGGATGTCGATTGAGCTTGTCACACATGCCGTCATGTATTGATGTACCCAATGTCCGTGTGGACGGACCGAAGGCTCGCCAACTCCGGTCTCGAATAGGTGGTCTTCCGCACGTTTGGTCAGATCATAGATGTAGGAGTTGAAGTTGGCGTGTTCGGTTGCGCGCTGCTGCGGCGGTAGGCGCAGGAATCCGGCAGCGCGCAGCTTTTGCAGCTGTCGCAGGCTGGTGTCTTTGCAGGAATGGGTATCGCTCGTGAGCGCGTGGAGGTAGATCGACGATTGCGGCCCGTGACGTTCAATGTGTTTCAGCCAGCGTCGCTCTCGTGGGGTTGGTTTGACGCCATCAAGTTTGCCGATATGCTGGAAGGTATTCCGCCCGAGCGCATCAGTGTGGTTCAGTTTGTCTTTTGGCATGTACATCATGCCGCAAAACTATGCACCGTTAGAGCTTAGATGAAGGCTTTGTCGGGTAGTCATCGTCGATTTCCGGGGGCGGAGCATCGGGCCCATGGCTGGATGTGTCATCATGGTCTGCCTTGGGGTCCCATGGTTCCGCGTAGGTGTCACGGCTGTGTTGCCGGATGGCCGCAATCTCTTCTTTTGTGGCCTTGGGGCGCTTCTCCAGAGTAAAGAATGGGAAGCTGATTGGCACGGCGTTTTGGGTCAAACCACGGATAAACGTCGCGAAGGTTCCCTTGGGTTGATTTTGAACGAGCTCGCCGTTGGTGTTCATTTGTCCTGCGAGGGCACGAGCATCGCGGGCAGAAACGCCACCAGCTAATTTGATTGAGGTGTTGGCCTCAAACGCTTCCTGCAAACCGTTCGAGAGCTGGCCCAGGTATTGATGCGCCATCACCATGCCAACTTTGTACTTTCGCGCTTGGCTGAGGATAATACCAATGTTTGCATCAAAGTAGTCCTGCGCCTCATCGACATAGACCATCACGGGCAGTCGGTGGTAGTCTGGCAGAGTGGCGCGCTCTTGAGCGGCTTGGGCAATGAGTGCGATGAAGAACCTGCCAAAGATTTCAGTGCCTTCTTCTTTCAACAGCGACTTCGAGGTGTTGATCAGAATGAGCTTGCCCGCATTCATTTCAGTGAACATGTCAAACTGGCTGTCAGGATTGGTGAACATCCGTTCGAAAGTTTGATTTTCCAGCACACCGTACAGGCGGCGCAGGACTTGGGTTCGGGTATTCACGAACTCCTTGCTGTCAAACTCGGTCTGAAAGAAACGTCTTGGCGTGCCGGAAAGCTGTTCGATGTATTCTCGATAGGTCTCGGTCCCGCCCGGCTCCATGAGATCTCGCAGGGTATGGATAGTGGCGCCTGGGATGTGAAACATCAGCCGCGTCACATAGCGGAAGACGACTGATTGTTTTGCTGTCATTCCAGCTGACAGTAGTGAGCCCAGCACAAAATCATAAAGCTCAATGATCGAGTTCGTCAGCCGTTCGCGTTCCAGCGGATCGTAGCTTTCCAAACGATCCTGACCGACCGAGAACAGGTTCAGAGAAACCGGATATTGAATGTCTTCAGGATCAATCAACACGATCTGCTCAGGCTCTAATACCTTGGCTTTGAGGATGGTGTTGATGAGATCGCCTTGGCTGTCGATCACGATGACCGATTTATCGCCTCGGGTCACGTCCTCCAAATCCTTGGCAATGAAATACTGCAGTGTCTGGGTTTTGCCGTGACCCGATCCAGCCATCATATGCATATGCTCAAATCGGCGATCCTCCGGGATCTTAAAGGGTGTGCGCAGTGAAAAGAGCTCGGGTAGCACAGTACCTTGGAGATATGTGCCGACCACATCATCGCCCTTATAGTCGCGCGGGTAGATCGGTTGGGAGCGATGCGTGCGGGCGAGATTGGTATCGAGCTGACGGCGCAGGTCTTTGAAATGGTTGTAGTCGTTTGGTTCAAAGAATGGCGCAACGATCTCTTCAACCGATGCACCTATCGGCTCCAGAAACTGCCGCACCTCTACCAAAACATCGCCCTCAAGTGGCGGTACGGACCGAGCGACGACCGCCAAACTTTGTGAGATGGTCTCAAGCGCAGACATGATCATGACCCGGTCATTGCGCGCTTGACCTTGACGGGCGAGCATATCGCGGTACCGCGCGCCTTCGATGCTGTTGCAGAGGGCTGGTGGGGGCGGGATATCTGGTGATAGGCCTTCACGCTCAAAGAGCGCCTTACCGATATCCAAGAGTTGGAGCTTTAGCGGGGCCGGGGTGTCCGGTGGCCAATACCGCGACAGCGCTGCTTCGATCTCTTGCTCGGATAACTGCGCTTTACCGGCAAGCGCGTGTTGATAAAGCGTTCCTGTTTCTTGGCGTGCCAATCGTTCAAGGCGTTTGGGGTTTTCGCTGTAAAGCCGGTAACCGATATAGGCGGGGATGATGAGAAGTGCCATCCAACTGGCGATGATCGCAACAATCAGCGCCATGGCAACAATGATGAACGTCAGAAAAACCGAGCCGAAATCATCAGCGCTGCGCCACGACATCAGAACTCAACCACGGTGCGTTTAGCGGTGTCGGCATTGTCTTCAAGCCAGAGTTTCATCTGACCCATGACATCCAAAAGGCGTTCTTCATAAATCTTGGATTTTGAGGGCGTGGCACAGAGAAACCGATCCTCCCGGCCATCCATCAGGTCACGCACCCGGAGTTCAAACTTGTCGTCCCGATCATCAACTTTGGCCGTTGCGGGTCTGCGATCAAGCAGCTTGGTGTCGAACAGACCGCGCTGACGAATGATCTGTTTTTCTTCATGCGAGAAAGCAACTGAAAGGCAAACTTCATGATAGGTCGTCTTGAACAGTAGGCCTTTCTGAACCGTCCTATGTGAAATCGAAACGCGCATCTTGAGATCTAGGTTTTTGGAACCTGAGCGTCCCCTTGGGGGACGCGCGTTTCATCTGCAAAAGCAGATGAAGTCATGGCGGCAATAGTTCGAATTCCGTTCATCTATGTTCTTTCATGTGATCCGGCTGATCCCCATACCAAACCCCCATAGAGGTTGGGGGTGCCCTATGGGGGTGCATCAAGCGGTTTCAGATTTTCTTACACCGGGTAGTTTCGGTGCAGTAAGCGCGTCGATATGTGCCTCGACAGCATCGCGCGTTTCAAAGGAAAGACCGTCGTAGAGATAGGTCTCATCTTCGATTGTTATGCTTTTGCCTTTGTATTGCATTCTATGCAGGGGATCGGATTGTGCCGACGGTTGCGCATCTGGTTTTTCGTAGCTGGCTGACTCAATCCCTTTTGTGGATTTCGTCTCCACATTGGTGGCAAACGTTGTCTTACCGTTCGCATTGCCGCTCAGGCTTTGGCGCGAGATTTCTAACTGGTCACGCGCAATCTGCAGCATCTGTTGGGAATATTCCGCTGAGTCTACGCCTGCTCGTCCTATCTGGGCTTGCGCAACGCCCAGCAAACCTACCACTGCCATGAAAGCGCCGACCCCGAGAACAGCAATGCCAGCAACCATTCCCCATTGAGAAACTTGATTTTGGCTGAACAGCATCAGGCCAACAGTGATAACTCCAAATACCACCAGGCACCAAGAAGTGCTCTCCAAAAAGCTGAATAGCCTGCGCGCTGCGTTGTATGATCTCATAGTCCCTCTCCCGTTGTTTGGGTGTAGGCTGCAAACAATCCAGGGCTGTGTCAAATGTTGGATATTCCCGCAGACCGTAAGATGAAACATTTTGTGATGGCTTCTCATAGCGTTTCATTCGATCATCACCGGTGCCATTGCTGAATATACCGCACGGTGACGGGCGCTTTGGGTTGTGTTTGGCTTTGCGTATTCGCAAACAAACAAAGGAGATTGCCATGGGTTTGCTCGGATCACGACCGCTCACCAAAACAGAGAAACGCGCCCGTCGCAGGACATACGCCCAGGAGTTCTTCAAGTTAATCGACACCGGACTCCAAGAGGGTGGCAAGTTTGGTGACACGGCTATCAACGCATTAGGAACCAACGCACAACGAAAGCGACGTTGAAGTAGCTAACAATTTTGCAAACGATGAAACCGGGCTTTTCGAAGCCCGGTTTTTTTGTCATTTCGGGTGAACAACCCGATGAGCCATCGCCAGCGCTTCGAAAAACACCAGCTTGGGATTCTCCTTGTCCCAGCAGGGCGGTTTCGCAGGCAGTTCGCAGGCAATGTCTGGATAAAGCTCTGCAAGGCGCGCGGCTTCCTCGTACCGGTTCTTTTCCTTTTGTCTTCGAATGAGCATCAGACTGCGCTCTGGTCGATCATCAAATACATCCGCGATGATCTTGAGGCAGCTAACACTGGTCTCACCCTTTGCCCCCGGTTGGTCTGGGTTCTCGCTGATAAGTAGATTGGGTTTGAACTTCGAAATCCATTGGCGAAGTTTTGGTCCGGTTTTGCGCTCGTCTTTCACGGCAACGTCAGACATGGCCCAAGCCAGTACCTTGTCATCAACGATCAAGATCGCCGCCAACCGACCCATCCGCACGGCCACCGCCATGACCCGGCTTCGGTCATCCTCCATACTCCGGACCAGTTTCTTCTACTAATCGGTTCGCCAGAATATCGAGTGTGGCTTTGCGATTGAAATTGCGCGTCGATTTTTTGGGGGCCGAGGGCATCGTGCCCAGCTGTTTGTCCAACTCCTTGCGGACATTCGCCATGAGCGGCGTGTACAAGCATCCGAAACTGCGGCCATAGATCAGGGACAGAGTACACATCTCCTTAATGGTCGGAAGACGGCCTCCTGACTCAAGTTGCCGAACGACACTCGCGCTGGCACCTAGTAGATGCCCACAGTCCTTTTGCGTGAGGCCGGTCTGCCGACGAGCTGTTTTCAGAGCTAGTGAAAAGTCATTTGTCATAGAACATGGTTGTTACTGATAACCATGTCCCAGGATATGGATTATGCCTCATGCCAAGTAGAGGGTGGAATAGCCGCAAGATGACGATTTTCTAAAGCCGCGAATTTCTGACGATTGTGGATATCCGCATCCTGCGAAACCGCCAGAGCAGTTTTCTGAACACGGGATTTGCCGGTGGCGCGTTTCGCATGAGGTGATTTACTTATGGCGAAGCAGTGAAATGCTTCGCATGCCCCATACAAACCGCAGCCGAGGCAAATCCCGTGTTCAGGCTGATTTCTAGGGGAAATGGTACGCGGATCAGTTCTCGCTTCAAGAGGGTAGAAAGGGTGGGAAATACCTACCAAGCGTGAAAGCAGACCTTCGAACAGAATGCAGAGAATGTCTGTTGAGAGCCCGAGGCGGTCATTGCGACTTTGTGCTGCGCGCGCTCGCAGAGGGTCATTTCTTCGACGGTGGACGGGTGAGGGAGATGCGAAATGCTTGAAATGCGGACATTCCGGCACCGTGCGTTTGTCGGCTGGTGTAGCTAACGCCGTCTCAGTTTTTAGAACCTCATTTGTTATTTTGTTATGCGAATAGAAATCCGAACGCTCTCTATTTTCTAGAACAGCCTGATTGACGATGTCTGTGCGATGATCTAGCCATTGCTGAAATCTGTTGGGGTGCCCGATACCGGGCTGAGATACGTTTGACGTGGACCCATTGAACCTGAACCGGTTAGGACCGGCGGAGGAAACAGCATAGGCGCCCGCGAACGCCCCATTTTGTTTCCCACACCGCTCTTGGCCGCAAAACGACGGTGGTGCGCATATGGTTGCGAAGGCTATGACAATCGCGGGCTCTGATTCCGGTGGCGGGGCAGGCATTCAGGCGGATTTGAAAGCATTCTCTGCCTTGGGGGTTTATGGCACGTCCGTGATCACCGCCATCACCGCACAGAATACGCAAGCTGTGACAGCGATCCACCCTGTCCCTGACGACGTCGTCACCGCACAGATCACAGCCGTGCTGGATGATATCGACATTCACGCGATCAAGATCGGCATGCTGGGGACACCGTCGTTGATCAAAGCTGTCGCCGCGGCGCTGCAGGGCTTTACCGGCCCAATCGTGCTGGACCCAGTGATGGTTGCCAAGTCGGGCGATACACTTCTGGCCGATACAGCGATTGATGCCCTCAAGACCCACTTGATCCATCGTGCCGCGCTGCTGACCCCGAACCTACCGGAGGCGGCGAAGTTAGTGGGTGCAGGAACAACGGCCGACCAATCTGCGCGGCTGTTGGACCTTGGTGCTGGGGCTGTTTTGATGAAAGGTGGCCATGCGGATGGTGCGACTTGCGTTGATATGTTGGCCACGAGCACAGCGCGACAAGAGTATACAGCACCCCGTATCACCACGCGCAATACGCATGGCACAGGCTGTTCATTCTCGTCGGCGATTGCCGCCTGTCTGGCGCAGGGGCTGACGATTGACGATGCCGTGGCGCGGGCGCATCGCTGGTTGCATCAGGCGATTGTGCAGGCCGACACGCTGGCCGTCGGGCACGGCCATGGTCCAGTACACCATTTCCACGCCGTTTGGACATGACGGGCGCATTCACCATATTGGGCGGCGGGGTTTGCGGCCTTGCGATGTCGGCCGAACTGTCGTCGCGTGGGGCGCAGGTGAACGTGATCGACCCCAAAGGTGCGCCAGGGGAACACGCATGTTCCTGGTGGGCCGGCGGCATGTTGGCCCCCGATTGCGAAGGCGTCAGCACAGAGCCAGAGGTCGTCCGCCAAGGCTGCAGCGCCGCCGCGTGGTGGCAGCGCCATGGCGCAAACGTCACGCAGCAGGGGACATTGGTTGTAGCCCTTGGGCGGGATCAAAGTGAGCTGACAACATTTGCACGCCGGGCACCCAACGCCCGCACACTGGACCGCACCGCAATCAACACGCTTGAACCGTATCTGGCAGATCATTTCACCAAGGCGCTTTTCATTGATGGCGAAGGCCACCTTGACCCCCGCGCGACCTTGGCCGGGGTCCACGCGCACCTATCTGAAAACGGCGTGTCATTCAGCCGTGACACAGACGGGCAGATGGACGGGCAAATCATCGATTGCCGGGGGCTTGCGGCGCGTGATGTTTTGCCTGACCTGCGCGGGGTGAAAGGCGAAATGCTGGTCGTGCGCTGCAAGGACGTGACGCTTGACCGACCCGTCCGGCTGTTGCACCCGCGGTTCCCGCTATACATTGTGCCCCGTGGCGATGGGGTCTTCATGCTGGGCGCGACCCAGATCGAAAGCGGCGACCGCAATCGCGCGACCCTGCGGTCAGTGATGGAATTGATGAACGCGGCCTATGCCCTGCACCCCGCATTCGGTGAAGCAGAGCTGCTGGAAATCGGCGTCGATGCGCGCCCCGCATTTCCTGACAATCAACCGCGCATCCGCCATCTGCCGGATCGCATCTGCGCGAATGGGCTGTTTCGGCACGGGTTCTTGCTGGCGCCTGCGCTGGCGCGCATGACCGCAGATCTTGTTCTGAACGGTACAACACCGGAGGTTTGGTATGAAGATCATCGTGAACGGTGAGGCGGTGGAAACCACATCCCTTACCCTGGCAGCATTGCTGACCGAATTGGGCAAAGGAGACGCCAAGGTTGCAACATCCTTGAATGAAACCTTCGTTCCCAAGACGCTCCGCGCTGCACAGTCGCTGTCAGATGGTGACCGGGTCGAGGTTGTCGCCCCAAGACAGGGGGGCTGAAATGCCGACATTCTACGGGAGAGAGATCGCATCGCGGTTGATGCTGGGAACGGCACAATACCCCTCACCGGCTGTATTGGCAGATGCGTTTCGCCGGTCAGGTGCTGGGATTGCCACAGTCTCTGTCCGGCGGGAGGCAGGTGGCGAACAGGCGGGCCAAGACTTTTGGACGTTGATCCAGGACCTTGGCGTCGCAGTCTTGCCCAACACAGCCGGGTGCCACTCGGTCCGGGAGGCCGTGACCACAGCGCAGATGGCGCGTGAATTGTTCGACACAAACTGGATCAAGCTAGAGGTGATCGGCCACGCCGATACGCTACAACCGGACCCCTTCGGCCTGGTTGACGCGGCAGAGCAACTGATCAACGAAGGCTTCGAGGTCTTCCCGTATTGCACCGAGGATCTGGTGCTGTGCGAACGGCTTGTCGCGGCTGGCTGTAAGGTTCTGATGCCCTGGGGCGCGCCGATTGGCACCGGGTTGGGGCTCAACAACATTTACGGGCTCCGCAGCCTGCGCGCGCATTTCCCCGAAATCGCAATGGTTGTCGATGCGGGCCTTGGCCTGCCGTCGCAGGCTGCCCATGCCATCGAATTGGGTTACGACGCCGTATTGCTGAACACTGCCGTGGCGAAGGCAGGGGACCCAGCGGCCATGGCCGAAGGGTTTGCCCGCGCGGTCGAGGCCGGTGCTTTGGCCGCCGCTGCCGACCCGATGGAGTCGCGCGACATGGCCGCCCCATCGACCCCAGTGCTTGGAAAGGCGTTTCTGTGACCCTCGCTCGTTTTTATCCGATATTTGACGATGTTGCGTGGCTGCGCCGGATGCTGCCCCTTGGCATCAAGCTCGTGCAGCTTCGAATCAAGGATCAACCGCTGGATCGTGTCAAAGCGCAGCTGACAGAGGCCCGCGACCTATGCCGCGCACATGATGCAATTCTCGTGGTCAATGATTATTGGCAGTTGACGATCGACCTTGGTTGCGACTGGGTTCACCTGGGGCAAGAGGATTTGGATCAGGCCGACATGGCCGCAATCCGCAAAGCGGGAGTGAAGCTGGGCATATCGACCCATGATGATGCTGAACTTGACCGCGCTTTGGCCCTTGCGCCCGACTATGTGGCGCTTGGCCCTATCTACCCGACGATCTTGAAAAAGATGAAGTGGGAGCAACAGGGCGTGGCCAAACTGACCACATGGAAACAGCGGATCGGGGATATCCCGCTTGTTGCCATCGGTGGGATGAGTATTGCACGCGCGCCCGGTGCTTTTGCCGCCGGGGCCAATATCGTGTCTGTAGTAACCGACATCACATTGAACGATGATCCAGAGGAGCGCGTGCGCGCATGGTTGGACACCTGCGCATGACACGTTACGCCCGTCAAACCGCTGTTCTTGGCCCCGGCGCGCAGCAGCGCCTGACAGATGCCCGGGTGCTGGTCATCGGGGCGGGTGGATTGGCCGCACCTGTTCTGCAATACCTTGTCGGTGCAGGCGTCGGTCAATTGCGCCTGGTCGATGCGGATGTGGTCAGCATTAGCAACCTGCATCGCCAGACTCTGTTTGCCGAAGCGGACATTGGCAAAGCCAAGACGGACGTAGCCGCGCGTCGCCTCGCCAATCTGAACAGTGACCTGCGTTTTGAGGGGGTCGCCGAGCGCGTCGATCCGTCCAACATTGCAGCGCTGTGCGAAGGTGTTGATATGGTGCTGGATTGCGCCGACAGCTTTGCGGTCAGCTACATGGCTTCAGACCATTGCCTTGCAACGGGCCAGCCCCTTATCAGTGCCAGCGTCGTCGGCACAGAAGGATATGTCGGTGGCTTTTGTGGCGGCAAGCCGGGTCTGCGCGCGGTGTTTCCTGATCTGCCCGACCAGCTTGGCTCCTGCGACAGAGACGGAGTGCTTGGTCCAAGCGTTGGTGTGATTGGCAGCCTGCAGGTGCAAATGGCTATCGCCGTGCTGGTGGGTGACAGCAGCTCGCTTGGTCAATTAGTGACCTATGATGCGGGCGCATTGCGCTTTGGGGGCTTCCGCTTTGACAGCGCACCCAACCCCGTACCCAGCCCCGCCTTTATCGCCCCCGGCGACATTCAAGCCGGCGACTTTCTGGTAGACCTGCGCGCACAGGATGAGGCTGGGCCACCCCTGCCTACAGCCATAAGGTCCACCGTTTCAGCGTTCGGCCCGGACGGGCCAACACCCACACACCACACACGCGCCGTTTTCGCCTGCCGCAGTGGCCTTCGGGCCTGGCAGGCCGCCGAGCGGCTATCGCAACACTGGCAAGGGGACATCAAACTCCTTGCATTGGGAGACTAGGGAGACCCACATGAAACTTCTTTTGACCAGCGCGGCAGCAATGCTGATCGCCGCACCAGCCTTCGCCCAAGACGAGATGACCCTTTTGTTGGATTGGTTCATCAACCCCGATCACGGCCCGATCATCGTCGCCGAAGAACTCGGGCTTTTCGCCGATCAAGGTCTTGAGGTCGAGATCATCCCACCTGCCGACCCATCCGCCCCGCCAAAATTGGTTGCCGCTGGCCAAGGTGATATCGCCGTCAGCTATCAGCCAAGTCAGCACTTGCAAGTGGCCGAAGGCCTGCCGCTAATCCGCGTTGGCACGCTTGTCGCGACACCTCTCAACTGTCTGCTGGTCCTGAAAAACGGACCTATACAAGAGATAAGCGAGTTGAAAGGGGCCAAGATCGGCTTTTCCGTTGCTGGTGTGGAAGAAGCCGTGCTGACCGCGATGCTGGGCAAACACGGTGTCAGCCTCGATGAGGTTGAGATGGTGAATGTCAACTTCTCCCTCAGCCCATCGCTGATGTCTCGTCAGGTGGATGCGGTGATTGGCGCTTACCGGAATTTCGAATTGAACCAGATGGAAATTGAAGGGGTCGAGGGCAAGTGTTTCTACGTTGAGGAAGAGGGCGTGCCGACCTATGACGAATTGATCTATGTCGCGAACCCCGACCTGATGGACCGGGATCAGGTGCGCCGTTTTCTGCGCGCGACTGAATTGGCAACGCAGTATATCGTGAACAACCCGGAGGCATCATGGGAGCTGTTCAAAGGCTACGCGCCTGAATTGGACGATGCTTTGAATGCCAAAGCATGGGTGGACACGCTGCCCCGCTTTGCCTTGCGCCCCGAAGCACTGGATGAAGGCCGCTATACCCGCTTTGAGCAATTCCTGGCCGACAGTGGGCTGGTCGAAGGGACACGACCAGTTTCAGCGCTGGCCATCGATCTGGGGGCAGAATGACATACGGCCGCGTTTTCAAAAGCTGGCGGGGGGTGACCCCCGCTTGGACCGACTACACCCAACACGCATTTGTGCGCGGGCTTCGAGATGGCACATTGCCGGCCGCAGCGTTCCTGCACTACCTCAAGCAGGATTATGTCTTTCTGATCCACTTTTCGCGCGCTTGGGCGCTTGCGGTGACGAAGGCAGAGACAGTCGCTGAAATGCGTCTGGCTGCTGACACGGTGAACGGCCTGATCAACGACGAAATCGCACTGCATATCAAAATCTGTGCTGATGCCGGGATTGATGAGGCGACGCTTTTCGCGACCGAGGAACGGGCCGAAAACCTTGCCTATACCCGCTATGTGCTTGATGCCGGGCATTCGGGGGATCTGCTTGACTTGCTGGCAGCCCTCGCGCCTTGTGTGATGGGCTATGGTGAAATTGGCAGGGCGCTGGCAGAGTCTAAAACCTCAGAGACCTATTCAGACTGGATAAACACCTATGCGGGGGATGAGTATCAGCAGGTGTGCCGCAATGTTGGCGCGCTGATCGATGACGCAGTGGAAAGTAGGCTGGGCGATGACCCGCAAAGCAGCCCGCGCTGGCCCACCTTGCAGAAACGTTTTGCCATGGCCACGCGGTTAGAGGTCGGGTTTTGGGACATGGGGCTGACCCCATGACGCCGGCTTTGCGGCTGAACGGATCGGCGCATATCGGCGGCGCACTCGTTTTTTCGCACATTGACCTCACCCTTGCCCCCGGCGAATGGACCTGCTTGTTGGGTGCCAGCGGCGTCGGCAAATCGACCATATTGAAACTATTTGCCGGTTTGGCCGATGCGGTCGATTTCCAAGGAGACATGACGGATCCGGGCCGCATCGCCATGATGGCGCAGCAGGACCTGCTTTTGCCTTGGCTGACAGCGCTGGATAACGTAATGATCGGCGCTCGCCTGCGCGGCGAGGCCCCGGATAAAGACCACGCACTGCTGCTTTTGGAACAGGTCGGTCTAAGGGACCATGCGCAAAAGCGGCCCAATGCGCTGTCAGGCGGACAACGGCAGCGGGTGGCCCTTGCCCGGACCTTGGGCGAAGACTGCCCAATTGTCTTACTGGATGAGCCGTTTTCGGCGCTTGATGCGCTGACACGGCTGAATATGCAGGATCTGACAGCCCAGCTTTTGCAGGGTCGCACTGTTCTGCTTGTTACGCACGATCCGGCAGAGGCCGCGCGCCTGGGCGAACATATCAAGATTATGACCCCGTCAGGACTGATCGATATCGCCAGCCCCAGCGGCCCGATCCCCCGCGCGGTCGACGCTGCAGATGTGCTGTCGACGCAAACAAAACTTCTTCACCATCTCAGGAGCCCGCAATGAGTGCCACAGAAACCCTTCGCGCGCAGGCCGCCGACGATTGGCATGCTGCAACCACCCACGCATTCGCCAATGCGCTGGCCGATGGAACCATGGACCGGGACAAAATGGCTGGATATTTGCAACAGGACTACCTTTTTGTCGAAGGGTTCGTGCGGCTGTTGGCCTCTGCCGTTGCACATGCGCCCAGCCTGCCCGATGCGGTGCCGGGCGCGCAGTTTCTTGGGCTGATCTGCGGGCCGGAAAACACATATTTCCTGCGCGCCCTTGAGGCACTCAACGTACCACAAGCGCACGAAGCCGCCCCTGAAACCCGCGCTTTCCAGACGCTGATGGACGATGCGCGCCGCTCTGGTCGTTATGAAATCATGCTGTCGGTGCTTGTTGTGGCCGAATGGATTTATCTCGACTGGGCCGCACCATTTGAAGACAAAGCCGATGATTTGCCTTTCTGGCTCGGTGAATGGATCACGCTGCACGCAGGCGCAGGTTTTGAAAGCGTCGTCGCCTATCTGCGCGCACAGTTTGATGCGGTCTGGCTTGAACTTGACGATGCGGCCCGTGCCGATGTTGAGGCGACATTCACCAAGGCCGTCACCCTCGAACGGGCGTTTTTCGATGCGGCCTGGGCTGGGTTCCCTGTGGCGCGGTGAGCGGCTGGCGCGCAGGGATCGCGGCGACCCTTCTGGTGGTTGCCCTTTGGCAGGCCGTTGTCTGGACCACCGGCGTGCCCCGTTTCATCCTGCCGCCCCCCATGCTGGTTGCCGAAACGATCTGGACCAATCAGGCGTTATTGGCAGAACATGCCTTTATCACACTTTCCGAGGTGTTGATCGGGCTTGTTCTGGGAGCATTCCTTGGGTTTGTCACGGCGATCATGCTTGTCGCATCGCCAAGCGCACGGGCCTTGGTCCGACCTATCCTTGTGTTTAGCCAATCCGTCCCCGTCTTCGCGCTGGCCCCCATTCTGACGCTTTGGCTTGGTTTTGGGCTGTGGTCCAAAATTGTTATGGCGACGATCATCATCTTTTTCCCGGTTACGTCCTCTTTTTTCGACGCGCTTATGCGCACCAACAAGGATTGGTTGGGCATGGCGCGCGTGATGGGGGCAAGTCCTGCACGGATGATGTTGCAGGTCCGTATTCCTGCGGCATTGCCTGGCTTTGCCTCTGGCCTGCGGCTTGCGGCGGTTTATGCGCCAATCGGGGCCATTATTGGCGAATGGGTTGGGGCCTCTCGCGGGCTTGGCTACCTAATGCTTTTGGCCAATGGTCGGGCCAAAACCGATCTGATGTTTGCCGCGTTGCTGGTTCTGGCCGTTCTGACATTCCTGCTGCACGCAGGGGTCAATAAGCTATGTGAAAGACTGTTGGATCAGCCTGAAAGATGATCATCGCGCCCTGGAGTTTGGTATGACTTCAAAGCCCTGAATGACAAATAGCGATGAATAGACCAGCAGCGTATTTGCAATGGCCGGTTCGGCGACATGTACAGCGCTACGCTGAGATGCGTGCCGCAAAAGTAGGGAAATGCTGCGTCAGCGAAGGCAGAAAATTCAAGGTCGGGTTTGTCCGCATTGCAGTCAGGGGATCGCCTCCAGCAGATGTCGGCATTGCTCTTTCGAGTTAAAGTACTTGATGTTTTCTCCACAGAAGTTTCATCCCGATACGTTATGGTTGGGTGGTATTATTAGATCGTCCTAAACCGCCAAATTTCAGGTGGCATGGTCGTAAAAGCAAAGACGTAACATAGAACCCGTTATCAGCACGCGTCTTTGTTGCGTGGGGAAACCCGCGTAGGGGCTTTGGCCCTGCTGGTGGCGGGTTTTGTTGATTATGAAATATTCAGAAAATGCGGTGCGTGCAGTATTGCAGCATAGGGAACAGGGCGATTGGTTGCCAACCTTGGCCAGTTTTGTCCAAATCGCGATTGAATACAGCAAGGATCCGAAGGCTTCCGCAAAGAAGCAAGTAACTTGGCTCAATGACATCAAGGACATGCTGCAGCTAACTGATCATTGGTTTGAACTTACAAAGCGGCCAGACAATCTTGAGTAATTGGCCGAGGCGAAAAGGCGGCGCTGCATGCACCACCTTTTCTTGTAAGCACACACATCAAGTACCTGACTTGAATTTAGCGCCAGGTCCATTGCGTTTGCGGTTGCCTATTGCCGTTGGTCGAAATGTCTAACACAAGTTGGCGACTTGAAAGGTCGGTCGAAACCCCAATCTTGCCGCAGATGATGTTGTGGTCCCGTGTCAGAATAAGATCGCTGCAAATGTATTGAACATGCAGAGCCACACCATCGCCCCCAAACGCGTTATACAAATCCTCTGCATTCGATTGTTGCATGGGCAATGAAATATATAAGCCAAAGCTAAGTGGATTTACTGCAACACTGTTCATTTGCATCAGAGAGTACCGGTCTGCGCATTCATTGATCTTGATGCGAGATGTGAACTGCACTGATGGTATTTTGGGGAAAAACTCGCTGGTATCTGGATAGTGGTTTTTTATGTGGATGGCCTGAGGGAGGCACATTTGGTATTCCTGGTTCGAGAAGTCATAACTGATCAGGATCAAGTGACTGTCCAAGCTTAGACTAATCTGATCTCGGCTTGCCGGAAGCGCTTGGGACAGCTCAATTGCTTCCTCAATCAATTTGAACCGGAGGTTCCGCGCCTCAAAAGGATTGAGTTTCCTATCTAGGGGGATTTCTTCTGCCAATGCACCGGGTTTTGCGCCGAGGCGAATAGCTAGGGCAAGATAATCAATATATCCCAGATTGTTCACACTGATCTGACCGGTCTCGGCTGCTTCAGCAGGTTTATCAGATGTACCGAGGAGCAAACCAAAGCATAGTGCAAATAGACTGAGCCAGCGCCAGATCATTTGCCACTCGCGACTTCGCCGCCCTTACGCAGAAACATCGCTACCAACGGAGCGGCCAGCATGATCAACGTGCCGATCTTGAGGATCGGAGAACTGCCGGTTGATTGCCCGTAGCTTGAACCGTGGGCGACGGCTTCCAGCCAGAGCGACGGTGTCAGGAACAAAAACACCATCGCCGATACAGCCACGACCGCGATGGCGGTGCCTTTGTTTCCTGCGAGTGCGCCCATAGTCGCCAGCCCAAGTGCCGCCCAACCGATAAAGAGACCAATCAGCGGCACAAATGCCCCGATAATTGCCATGATCAAACCGGCAACGCACAGACCTTTCCCTGCAGATTCCATAATATCCAGCTCCTTGTTCTATTGATTAAGTTGCAAGCCTGCAGCCACGTTTAGCGGCACGCTGTCTCACGGCATCGCGCCGAGCTGCCCAGTGGCCCAGCGGGTTGAGTTTGGTCAGCGTATCGTTTTCCAACCGTGTCCATTCTTTACGAAGCTGACCGCAGGACATGCGGGCAACTTGGGCGTCGTATTCCAGCAAATTGTCCACTGATTGATTTGCCGCTGCCGTGCAACCATTGAGCATCAGGCAGCTCAAACCGATTGCCAAAGACTCATTAAATGTCGGGAATCGCACTGTTTCATACCTCCAAGATCCTTGCTCTAGTTCACGCGTTCGCACTTGATTGATCGAGGATTCCGGGGACCTGTGAGTTGCACAAAATTGGTAATTTTGTACACTATTAAAAGAGAGGCGTGTTTAGGATTGTAAGCGTCTCTCTGAGTGTCTAACCTCAACACACACGGCGCATAAGACCCTTAAATTGTTGGGTATTCCAAGGCTTGCAACAAAATTACCAATAGTGTTGCAGACAGGCGGCAGTCTCAAAAACGAGACTGCCAAAGACGCGATAGTGGTTTCATGACCTATGATCAAACGCACCGGCTATGCGTCGGAGATGCGGTTACATGACCGCGCCGGACGGCGGCTCTATATCAACCGCGCTGAGCGCGCACGGATTTTGCGTGTGGCAGATCAGTCCGAACCGCATATCCGTGCCCTTTGTCTCACCTTGCTCTTTACTGGCTGCCGCATATCCGAAGCTTTGGAACTGCGCCTGTCTTCAATCCAAAACAGCGAATGCTCAATTACCTTCCGTACGCTCAAAAGGCGACGTGCCGATGTATTTCGGGAGGTGCCCGTGCCGGAGGCCTTGCTCGAAGCATTGGACCAAATGTGTGTACGAAACGAACAGCCAGACGCAATGCTCTGGTGCGAAACAGATCGCATCACCGCCTATCGCTGGATCAAGGCGATTGCGGAAGATGCCAACATCATCGGCAGACAAGCATGTCCTAAGGGACTACGACATGGATTTGGTATCCATGCCATTCTCTGCGGCGTTCCCTTGAACCTTTTGCAAAAGTGGATGGGTCATGCCTCAATGACAACCACCGCCATCTATGCAAACGCATTGGGCGCGGAAGAACGACAAATCGCATCCCGTATGTGGGACGAAAAATACCCGCCCCATTGAAGGGCGGGCAAATGGTAGATGGTTGCTCAGTATTCCGAGGCCAACATGATGGTGAGCACCCGGTGCGTGACGTCCGGATTGGCAGCGTCCGGCGAGTGGTACTTCAGTGCCAGGTCGAAGCAGTCAATCTTCCAGAAGATGTCTGATGTGGCATAGGTGATTTTTCCGAAATCATGCTCACCATGTGGATCATTTTCTTCGGAGAAGTTCGAGAATTCTTCAGTCCGATTGGTGATGAGAGGCAGCGCATCTTCACCAAGGCCCTGAACACCCTTCGTTATGACCACGGTCCCATATGACGCTTCACCCCGGCGCATTGCATCGTTGAGACGCCGGATGCGCTTGGTGCGAAAGGTCTCATCAAGCCGCCAATCAATCGTGGCGTCGCTTTCGCAGGCCTCGCAATAGCATTGATCAAACACCTGGCTCAGCCCCCATTCGAATGCCGTGAAATTCCATTCTGCCCAAGCATCGCGCAGTACTCTGCGTGAGCCACAACTTTGGCACACTGGATACGCCCCAACCATATCGGCCACATCTATTCTTCTTTGCCCCATAGCTTGTCTCCTTTCGCCGGGTGGCCGCCCGACGTGATGTCCGGCGCACCCTGCGAAAGGCGACTTGGGAAAGAACAATTTCTACGGATCAGGATAGCAACCTACCATCCATGCAATAGGGGTGGTAAAAGTGAATTTATGGCTCGACCGACCTCTGGGATGGCAAGCTGAAACATCTGAGACTGAAGGGATGCAAAACCCCGTCACGACACTCGGGCTTGCCTACAACCACTACTGTGAAGAGCCATTTGGCATTCATCGCAATGACCGGCAGCAACATCTCTACATCATCGGGCAAACGGGCACTGGAAAATCGACGCTGCTCTTCAACATGGCGCTGCAAGACGCCAAACAAGGCAACGGCTTCTGCTTGATTGATCCGCATGGTGACTTGGCTGCAGAGCTTGCAGCGCGTGTTGGCGACGCTTGCATTTATTGGCCTCTGGCAGATGCCAGTTGCAATCTCGGTTACAACCCACTTATGCGCACCTCATCAGCACTGCGTCCGTTGGTAGCATCAGGTCTCATCGAAACCCTGAAGCGCCAATGGGAAGATGCCTGGGGCGTGCGGATGGAGCACCTCCTGCGACATGCATTGCTGGCTTTGCTGGATCAACCGAGCATGGATCTGCGCGATGTGATGCGGCTCTTTCTTGAAATAGACTTCCGGCGAGAGGTGGTATCTCGTGTCACCGACCCGCAAGTGCGCCAGTTCTGGCTGGAGGAGTTCCCGGCCATGAACTACAAAAACGCTTTTGATGGCGTTGCACCTATTGCCAACAAGTTAGGAGCCTTCCTGGCCCATCCAGTTGTGCGAAGAGCCGTGTGCGAGCCCGAGGAGCCGCTGCGGTTCCGTCACGTCATGGATGAGGGGAAAATCCTCATCGTCAACCTTTCCAAGGGGCAGCTAGGTAGTGACATCGCCAATCTTATGGGTGGTCTGATCGTCTCCAGCATTACCCATGCCGCATTTACCCGAACGTCATCTAGTAAGCGCCGACCCTTCTTCGTCTACATTGATGAATTCCACAACTTCACCACAGATGCTTTGGCAGACACACTATCTGAAACCCGAAAGTACGGCCTGGGCCTCACCCTTAGTCAACAGCATACGCAGCAATCTTCAAGTGAGGTGTTCGCAGGCATCATGGGCAATGTCGGCAGTTTGATCGCATTCCGTGTTGGAGCGACAGATGCTCCTCTGATGGCCAGGCAGCTTGGTAACGTTCAAGAACGCGACCTCGTCAGCGTGTCGAACTATCAGACGTTTGTGCGGCTGATGGTGAATGGAGAGCGAAGCAAAGGGTTCTCTGCCGCGATGCTACCGCTGCCAAGAGACGCAGCGTGACGATACCAACCTCTACCACAACCGTGGTGCTTTACTAAACTAACCAGATGAAATCAGATGATCACCTTCAACAGCACCTTGAGCTTTGCAAACGCATCTATCTGCGCATGCGCGCGGATGGCACCTGGCCATGGTGCGATGACGAGCTGAATCAAAACGGCGAACCCGATGATCATCCAATCGACCTATGAAACCATGTTTTGGATACATCCGTGTATCGACCCAGAAACAAGGGTTGGGCGTATCGCTTGAGGCGCAGCAAGAAGCCATCGAGGATTTCGCCCACCAACACAACCTCACCATCATTGAATGGTTCGAGGAAAAAGAAACCGCCGCCAAACGCGGGCGGCCAATCTTCAATCAAATGCTTCGGCAGCTCAAGCAGGGCAAAGCCGCTGGCCTTGTGATGCACAAAATCGATCGATCAGCACGTAACTTGCGCGACTGGGCGCTGGTCTCAGAATTGCCGAGTCAAGGTATCGACATTTTCTTTGCTACCGAAAGCCTCGACTTTCGGTCTCGTGGTGGTCGCCTTGCGGCCAACCTGCAGGCTGTCATCGCCGAGGACTACATCCACAATCTCAGAGAGGAATGCATCAAAGGGCTGACCGGTCGGCTGAAGCAAGGGCTCTATCCATTTAGAGCGCCAATTGGATACGTAGACAATGGACGCGGCAAACCCAAAACACCCTGTCCGGAAAAAGCGCCACTGATCAAAGAAGCCTTCACGCTCTATGCAAGCGGTCAGCATTCGCTTCGGTCACTGACCGCCGAAATGCAGCTACTCGGATTGCGTAACCTCAGCGGCAAGCCCGTGACCCTGCACGGTATTGAAACCATCCTCAACAACCCCTTCTACACCGGTCAAATCTTTATCAAACGGACCGGAGCAATTTATGATGGAGTTCACGAACCTCTCATAAATGCTGCTGTGTTTAAGCGGGTCCAGGACGTGAAAGCCGGTCGCGCTGGCAAAAAGGTAACCCGGCACAATCAGCTGTATCGTGGGCTGTTTCGGTGCGGGGTATGTACCAACCCAATGTCACCAGAGTTGCAAAAGGGCCATGTCTATTATCGCTGCCAACGTCCCGGCTGCGCGACCAAGACAGTGCGAGAAGAAAAAATTACCGAGGCTGTAATTGCATCTCTCAAAGCACTGCAAATGAGTGATAGCGATGCCGAAAAGCTAAGTCGCCAATGGCAGGATTGGATCGAAAGCGACGAACGCTGGGAACATGTCCGATCTTTGCAACTGCGCATCGCGCAAACAAAGGAAAGGCTGTCCCGACTGACTGACCTGCTCATTGATGGCACGGTTTCGAAGGATGACTTCCACACCAAAAAGCAAGCGTTAGCTCAGGAGCTATCCGACTTACAACACCAACAAGAAAAAGCTGAAGAAACTCACCTAACTGGGCAAAGAATGGAAAAGTTCATCGAACTCATGAAAGACCTTGCAGGGCTTCATATTTTGGCGGAACCACATGAGAAACGCTGTATGCTTGAGTATTGCTTCTCGAACCGGACAGTGACCGGAAAAAAGCCCCAATTAGAGCCACATATCTGGCTTGAGAGCCGAAAAATCTCCGAGCTGTCTCCTATGGTGAACCAGAACGACACACTTCTCGAACTTTTCGATTCCCAGTAAAACACTAAAAACACTTCATCGAACCCAAAACCACCCTTCAACTAAGCGGTGAGACTGGTGCCCACACCGAGACATTGATTGAACAGACGACGACGAAGATCTTTGTTCCCTGAAAGATCTGCTCGACTTGTTGAAGTGCCGTAAAGGTGACGACGTAAAGGCTTAAGTGGGTCATGTAGAAGTCATTAGTTCATCCAGATCTACGGTGTGCCGCGTAGGTGGCAAAATCGGCGAACAATGATAGGCTGATTGAAGCCTTCAACGTGAGGCAACTCTTTAGCGACCGAGGTCAAAAGATGGAAATTAAACAAAAAAGAATCTTTGCGTTCGATGGTAGCCCACTGAACGTAAACATAAAGAATGGTGCGCCCGGCAAAGGTTTCACCTTGTTTTGCCACGGTATTACGGCAGATTGGAGCGAGGAAGGTTTCAACACACAAATTGCCGATCATTTTCCAGATGATCACACGTGTGTCTTCATGGAAATGAGGGGACACGGCGGTAGCCCACTTGGGCATAGCGACTTCGATGTAACGAGTATCGTGGCTGATGTTATCAGGGCTTTTGGTTTTGCTACTGAAGTCTCGTCCAGTCCGCGCGGGAACATTTTAGCGGCGAGTTTCAGTAGCGGTGCAAGTCTACTTGCGGCGTACGAAATGCGCGACAGAGTTGGTAAAATTGTACTTATGAACCCTCGCATTACCTATCGTTATTGGCTTGATGATATCGAAGGTTGGGACTCGTCGTCCGAGACTTTCATTTCCGACTTAAGAGGGGGACGAATCAAGAAAGGAGATTGGGTCGTTGGCCCCGCTCTTCTAAACGATCTGATCACGTGCAATGCATGGCATGTTGTGCATCAGCTCAAAAACCCGATTCTTACATTTCATGGTGATTCCGACACATTGGTCCCAGACAGCGAAAGTAAGAGCCTTGCAGAGATCAGCGGTGCTAAATTTGTTTCTTTGCCTAACGTGGACCATGGAATTGTTCCAACCGACGGTGCAGACAAATATGCAATACGCGAGCGAATTTCGGAAGCTATAGCCGACTGGTTGTTCGCAAATGAGTAACTTCATACACCCTACTGCTGTGGTGGGTTATTCACCGATGACGCAGGTGACGGATGAATGCAGTGTCCGGCTCGGAGTCGGTGTAGTAATTAGCCCGTTTGCACTAATTGGCGTCGGTTGCGTTCTTGGTGACGGTGTGTTTGTCGACGTATATTGCCGCGTTAGCGATCACACAACGGTTGGAGCCAACACTAGGATAATCAATTCAGCAAGAGTAAATGAATACATTTCAATAGGCTCAAACAGCATCATCGCGGGAACGGTGACAGAGAGGACTACAATCGGTTCAAATGTTAGGTTCTTTGGTGCTGTGGTCCATACGCAGAACAATCCTCAGTCGGATTGGATGACGACAGAAGAGCCCTCAGCCACGTTGGCCAACGGCTGTTTTGTTGGCAGTGGATCAGTAATAATTGGAGATATCACGATTGGAGAGAACTCATACGTTTCTGCTGGTGAAATCGTCAGGGCAAGCGTTCCGCCAGACTCTATCGTGTACAAAGGTAGGATATTCCCTCGAAATGAATGGAAAGGTAGGCTATCTAACTAGTGCCTAAGTAGACGTCTGACGCTTCGGTTTCGGAGCCGAAGACTATTTTGTGGCGTTGAAGTATAATATCGGGTTGGACTGCGTAGGCGCGAATTCTACGAAAGTCTAGTCCTCTAACGTCCGACCGTGGATGTGCCATATAGTGTGCTGGCAAAAACTCATCTACGGGCATCATATGTTCAATAATATTGCTTTTGACGAGAGTTTTGGCGCCGTTTTGCGACACTACATATCCATAGGTACAATGGCTATATCCGGGAACGACAAGCTTTTCCTCGCAGAATTGCTGATCGGGCGCCATTGCCACCCGGCCGCAGTACAGTAAGTCCCACGAAGGATCATACCGGGTTGTGCGTTCCAACGCGTCGCTGAGCCACACGTCTACGTCTGGTGCCCCAAAAGCGTCGTCCTCCAAAATCAATGTGTAGCCTTCTTGATTGGAGGCGATTTTCCATGCTTCGTTGTGTGCAAGACTACAGGCTATTTCGCCTTTCTTTAGATCGCGGGACCACCAGGGATTGTTTGTTTCGATTTTCCACGGAAAGGGGAAAGTCAATGTCGGCCACTGCTTTGGCTTGTCGAGATGGTCCCAATATCGGCCCAACGCGCTCAAGGATTGGCAATTCCAAGAATCTGGTAGCCAGGAGCTCAGAGCAAGTTTGCGGTCATTCAATCGCGGCAGATCAATCAAAATGCAGTTCATTTTCGTCAATTTCGAAGATTTCAACATTTGCAATATCGTAAACTACTTTAGCCAATTGCGGTCGGGCTGGCATCACCGCGAGGAATTCTCGCTCAAGCAGCCCCCGTCTTTCAAGCAAATGAAGGAGGCTCGCGGGTCGAAGGCGTCTAGTTGAAAGCGATTCCGCTGCAGCTCTACCGCCCCAGGTGAAGTGCCCAAAAATTGCCACAATGTACCTATCAGCAGAAAATGGGCTACGTATCCTGAGTACGCAAGCCCAGTCCTTCAGAACTATTCCATCGTCGGATATTTCAAAAGCATAGGTTTTCTCGCCGATATGGATTGCGTTATCACTAAACCAAATCGGTATTTCGCTATGCCGAAGTACGGTGTCCAATGCCAGATTGTTTGGCTCTCCGTCGTGAATACTCGGGCCGCCGACCAAGACAATATTCTTGTCCAAGTTTCGCTCTTCAAAAGCATCCGACGTGGAAACGACGACTTCGACCCCGGGTGATGAACGTGCCAGATCGAGTGAGACCTGCAGAAGTGAATCGCGGTCCGAATAGTTGTCCATGAAGATGAAGTTCCTCGCTGTTCGATCTGCAAACCGAGAGTGCAGAGCCGACGAGGCGGTCACGATATTAATTGTATCATTGTAGTGTGGATCGGTATTGAGAGAGTAGAAGCGGCGAGTCAAATCATATGTATCCGCAATCTGTGAGGCTCCCGCGCGTCTGCTAGCAGATACTAGATCCTTCGATTTATTGAAGTACTCATGCGGGATAACTTGTTTTAGCTTTTCTATGGAGGCGGGAGCCGGTTCCACCTTGCCTTTCCTCCAGCGAGATATCTCGCCCTCGGTCACGCCGATTTCATTGGCGAGGGAAACGGCCGATCTCCTGGTTTCTTTGAGGAACTCGTTTATCGCTTCTGATGCAATGGTCTTCATGCCAAAATTTCTTGTGTTAAGTCTTGCCATCTTAGCGCAAGATTGCGCTGGCACAAGCTATGCCATGCCGTGTTATGGGAGTTAGCAAGCCAAATCGACAAATTCTCATCACCAACAATACAAACATGGTGGTGAAAGAAATGACGAAGATGTTTGCAGCAATCTGGCAGGTCGCAAAGGCGTCCGCCGTGGTGGCGACCCTGCTGGTCTCGGGCGCTGAACTGTCTGAGAGGGCTATGGGCGGCGACGAAGATCACAGCCCGGTTGAACAGTGTACTTTCTACGTGGACGACGTTTAGGCAACCGGCACCGTGGACCTATCCTGACGAAAAGTAGATACTGTTCTATCCTCGTATTGCGTGGAGAGCTTTCAAAGCATACACAATACCATTCTATTCGCTGCCGGCACTCATTACCAAGACAAAACCGAGTCAAGTTTTGACGTGGCACCCGAACAAAAGTTGGTTTTCGCTGGTCGAACTCACGATCCAGTCTCCCTAAGACATCAAGAAACCGCATTGACGCAGCAAAATGTCCACGCTTTGCCTCGATTGGAACTAAAAATGAGCCTCAGCCCCTGAATTCAGTGATGAGCCGTGCAGGATTTGAACGGGCGCCAGATTGATTAAAAGCTTGTGACACGAAACTCGTCAACCAGATCAGACCAACTCTGCATCATTGCAACCCGCTGGTTCCAATACGTTGCCCTGTTGTATGCGCGCCGAACCGCATTCTTATCCTGATGTGCCAACGCCGTTTCGACTAGCTCGTCGTCATATCCTCGCTCGTTCAGGATTGTACTAGCAGTGGAGCGGAAACCATGGGCGGTAACCTCTTCCTTTGAATAGCCCATGCGGCGGATGGCGGAGTTGAAAGCGTTCTCAGAAAGCCATTTTCGGTTTGAATTGAGTGAAGGAAAGATCAGCTCAACGCCTTCGACATCGATCCAGTTCCGTTTGACTAGTTCCAATGCTTGATCGGACAGAGGAACAATATGGTCGCGGCGCATTTTCATGCGTTCGGCGGAAATCGACCATTTTCGTTCTTCCAGGTTGAATTCTTTCTGCTTCGCACCGCGAACCTCACCGGGTCGCGTCATGGTGAGGATTTGGAATAGGATGGCGTCCTTGATCACACCTGCGCCGGTGTATTCGTCCAAGTCGCGAAGGAATTGGCCAAAAATCTTCTCATCAGTGATCGCCGCTCGATTGGTGACTTTCACTGGAAGCAGGGAACCCTTCACCGCGAAGGTCGGGTCATTCTCGGCCCGTAGTGTCACGATGGCCAAACGGAACACTGCTGACAACGTACCAAGCAGCTTCTTGGCGGTTTCCCGGCGGCCACTGCGTTCGATGCGCTTGACGAGTTGGAGTACCTCTGCGGATGTAATGTCGTTGATCGGGCGATTGTGCAGAGGTGCGGCGAGCGTTTCGATGTGCCAGATTTTCTTGCGGATGGTGGCGTCGGCCAACTCCCGATCATAGGCCATTTCAAGGTAGTCTTTGGCTACGAGCTTGAATGTGGTGCGTGCCTGGGTTTCGGCTTCGATCTCATCAAGGCGCTTCTGGACTGCCGGGTCGCGGCCCTCAGCCAGTACCTCGTGCGCCTTTTCGCGTTTCTCACGGGCTTGCGCGAGCGACACAGCGGGATACGATCCATGGGAGAGAAGGCGCTCTTTGCCCAGATAGCGATATTTCTGTTGCCAGAGACGCGATCCGTTTGGTTTCACCAGAAGGAACAAACCGCCGCCATCGGCTAGTTTGTAGGGCTTATCTCGATTCTTTGCTTTTCGAATTTTCAGGTCTGAAAGAGCCATGGGGGTATCATCCTCAAATTGGGGGTATGATACCCCCAGTTGATACCCCCAAACCCGTGTTTTTTGGGGGTATCGGGTGATTGTCTATGTTCAGGATGATAACTCAGAAACGCCGAAAAACTCAATAAAATTGAGCATTTATGAGCATCTATGTTCAGAAGAAATGGTGCCCAGGAGAGGACTCGAACCTCCACGTCCATACGGACACTAGCACCTGAAGCTAGCGCGTCTACCAATTCCGCCACCTGGGCAGGTCACGTGAGACACGCGTTTATCCCCGCCCCCTCGGGCTGTCAACGAGGATTCGCGCATCTCTTGCCGGGAAGACGCGCAGCTTGCCGTTCGGGGCCTGCCCCCTAGTTAGCAGGAACACACCGCAGCAAACTGGACACCCTCACATGACGCAGATCGCAACCCTCTTTGGCGGCTCAGGATTCGTTGGCAGCTACATTGCCCGCAGGCTCGTGAAAGAAGGCTGGCATGTGCGCGTTGCGTCGCGCCGGGGCATGTCACAGGTGGACGGGGCCACTGCGGTCACATGCAACATCAATGAAGATGACAGCGTGCGCACGGCGATGGATGGCGTGGACGCGGTTGTCAACTGCGTGGGCACCTTTGATAAATCCGGCGACAATGGCTTTCAGGCCATCCAGAATGAGGGCGCGGCCCGCATCGGGCGCGTCGCGGCGGAGCTGTCGATCCCCCGCCTTGCCCATCTGTCGGCCATCGGTGCCGACCCGAATTCCCATACGCTCTATGGTCAAAGCAAAGGGCAGGGGGAACAAGCGATCCTGTCATCCTTCCTCGACGCGGTCATACTGCGGCCATCCGTGATTTTTGGGCCGGAGGATCAGTTCTTTAACCGCTTCGCCGCCATGACCAAGATCAACCCGGTGCTGCCCGTCGTGGGCGCGGCCACGCGGTTTCAACCTGTCTATGTCGATGACGTGGCCCATGCCGCATCAAAGGCCGTGATGGGGGAGGTCACCCCCGGCATTTATGAGCTCGGCGGGCCGGAGGCGAAGACATTCAAAGAACTCATGCAAATGATGCTCGATGTTCTGGATCGCCGCCGCCTGATCGTGAACATCCCGTTCCCCATCGCGCATCTGATGGGCGTGGGGATGGAGCTGGGCCAAACCCTCACAGGGGGTCTTTTGCCTGCGCAGATCACCGTCGATCAGGTGCGCAGCCTGAAATCCGACAACGTGGTCACTGCCAACGCAAAAACGCTGGAAACCCTCGGCATCACGCCGACGCCCATGATGGACATCCTGCCAAGCTACCTAAGATAGCCCCGGCTTCTTTCTGGCCAAAAATACTCAAATCCCGGGCAGGCAAAACGCTCAGGTATAGGCGATGAAAAGCAATATCACCCCAAGCACCACCCGGTAGATCACGTAAGGCGTAAAACTTACGGAATTCAACAGCCGCATCATCAACCCGAGTGCCAAAAGTGCTGCAAGGAACGAAATCACCGCTGCAATCGCCCCTTCCATCAACACCTGGCTGTCGGCTTTGTAAAACGCCTCGCCTGCCACCAGCGCACCGCTGGCAATGATCGTGGGCACCGACATCAGCATCGACAGTTTCGCGGCATCCTTGCGCGCATAGCCCAGAAACCGTGCGCCCGTGATCGTGATCCCGGATCGCGACGTGCCAGGGATCAGCGCAATTGCCTGCCAGACACCGACCACCATTGCATCCGTCAGCCCGAAATCCGATTGATCCTTGCGCGTCTCGCCAAATTGATCCGCCCAGTAAAGGACAATCCCGAACACCAGCATCGCCCAGCCAATCACCGCGATGGATCGCAAATCCTGATAAAGCCCCGTCACCTTCAGCAGCACGCCCAAGGCAATCACCGGGATGGATGTGATCAACAGCAACAACGCCAGCCGCGCGCCTTCGGTATCCAACCGCCCCAGCAGCAGCCGGGGCAACCCGCCAAAGGCCAGTTTCATGTCACCCCAGAAATACAGAACCACCGCCGCAAGCGACCCCACATGCACCGCCACATCCAGTGCATATCCCTTATCCTCCAACCCCGTCAGCTTCGGCAGCAGGATCAGATGGCCGGAGGATGAAATGGGCAGAAATTCCGTCAGCCCCTGAATGACCGCGATGATCGTGATGTGCAGAAGGGGCATATGCTCGGCGCGTCCATTCGGGTTCTTTGCCGGCATGATGGACGGATTTTGACATGCGGGAAAGAGGGGATGGCGCGAACGGGTGGACGGCGCGGTCTGATCCGGTCATGACTGCAACAAAACGGGACAGATCATGCGACCCATCGAAACCCTTGGCAAATGGGCGCTGCGCGTCACGGGCCTTATCATGCTGGCAGAGGTGCTTTTGCTCGGCGTGGCCGCGTATACGCTGGTGCGGCTTTATGATCTTCGTCCGGTTTTGCCGGGGTCCAACACCGATAGCGTCGCGTTCCAGGTGGTGGAGCGTTATGACATCTCCCTTGGTGTCTACGCCATCGTGCTGATCAGCGGCTATATTTTCAACGCATTCTGGATTTATCGCGCCGTCGCCAACGCGGGCACCATCCGTCCTGACAGCACGCGGATCGGCCCCGGCTGGGCCATCGGGTTTCACTTCATCCCGATCCTGAATTTCTGGAAACCCTATACCGCCATGCGCCAGACCTGGAACACCTCCACCCGTGCGGATCGGGATATGGATGCGCCCGCGCCATTGTTTCTGAAACTCTGGTGGGCCACATGGCTGATCTCCACCGCGCTGGGTACTGCCTCCGGCTATTACTATGAGACCTACAGCCTTGATGGCTACATCGCGAGCACCATCACCGACATTCTGAACGGTGTGTCATCGCTGATCTGTTCGTTCCTGTTTTATCGCATCATCCGCGACGTCACGCAGGCCCAGACCCATGCGACCATAGATGAGGTGTTTCGTTAACCTTTGAGAATTCACACAATTGGGCGATACTTCACCAAACTTGGGAGAATCACAGATGAAAAGAACTGGAATGTTCGCCGCGTTGGCCGTGGCCGCAACTGTCTCAGCGCCCGTTCATGCCGGGCAATGCGGATATGATTTTTGCTGGGGCGCGGTGGCCTTCAACTCCATGACAGGGTCCTATGGCTACGCCCATAGCTATTCGTCCGAATCCCAAGCTGCGGCGGCGGCGCAGGATGGCTGCCGCTATGACTGCCCAGAAGTGAAAACCTTCTACAACCAGTGCGGCGCGGCGGCAGTCGGGGCCAATGGCGGCTACGGCTGGGGCTTTGGCCTGTCGCGGGCAGAGGCGGAAAATGTCGCGCTGTCTTATTGCTACGACTATGACAACGGATGTCAGGTTCTCGTCTGGTCCTGCTCTCCCTGATGCGCGTCACAGTGTCCGGCTGATCGGTGATCCTCCCCTTGCCAGACGTGGCAGGGGCGGCTAGCCACGATCATGGCCAAGAAACGCGCACCACGCAAAACATCCAAGAAAAAGCCAAAGCGTTTTTCGCGATGGAACCCCTTGGGCTGGCCCCCGGTGCGGTGGGTGCTGGCCTGGACAGTCCGTTTGAGCATTCTGGTTTCCGTGACGGTGATCCTGGTGATCGCGGCGCATTCTGTGATGACCCCGCCCAAGACCCATTACATGCGGCAAGAGGCAAAGCGCCTTGGCGAAATTGACTACGTCTGGGTGCCCTATGCCGATATCGCCCCTGTCATGGCGCGCTCCGTCGTGGCCGCGGAAGATGCCAATTTCTGCAATCACTGGGGCTTTGACATGGCCGCGATCCGCAATGCCATTGAAGAAGGCGGCACGCGCGGCGCCTCCACCATCAGCCAGCAGACGGTCAAGAACATGTATCTCTGGCACGGGCGCAGTTGGGCACGCAAAGCCCTTGAGGCGCTGATCACCCCGCTGCTGGAGGTGCTATGGTCCAAGCAGCGCATCGTTGAGGTCTATATGAACATCGCCGAATTTGACGAAGGCGTCTTTGGCGTTGAGGCCGCATCGCACCACTATTTCGGCGTTGGTCCGAGTGATCTAAGCGCTCAGCAAGCCGCGCAATTGGCCGCCGTCCTGCCCAACCCGAAAAACCGGTCCGCGTCCCGCCCCACCGCGAATTTGCGCAAACGAGCCAATTCCATCCGCGATGGGGCGGCCACGATCCGCCGCGATGGTCGCGCGGATTGTTTCGAGGATTGAACCTGTGCCATTATCAAGGCATTGAATAATGCCAAATTACCTTTGAAAGTTGCCACCCATGGCGAAGCTCTATCATGTCCCCTTATCCCCGTTTTGCCGCAAAGTGCGCCTCGTACTGGGCGAAAAGCGCATTGAGGTCGAACTGGTCGAAGAACGCTACTGGGAAGCACAGCCCGATTTCCTGCGCCGCAACCCGGCTGGCAAGGTGCCGATCCTGCGCTTTGAAGACCGCGTGATGTCCGAAAGCACGCCGATCTGCGAATATATTGAAGAACGCTTCCCCGAACCGCCGCTCATGCCCAAAAGCGCCGATGCCCGGTTCGAAGTGCGCCGCCTCGTGGCGTGGTTTGATGACAAGTTTCATGCCGAGGTGACATCGAAACTGCTTTATGAGCGCGTGAACAAGAAGGTCATGAAACAGGGCTTCCCTGATAGCGGCAATGTGAAGGCTGGTGCGAAGGCCATCAAATTCCACCTCGATTACATGGCCTGGCTTCTGGATCGCCGTCGCTGGCTCGCGGGCGATGCCATGACCATGGCCGATTTCGCCGCCGCTGCCCATCTGAGCAGCCTGGACTATATCAGTGATGTGGATTGGAACCGTTCAGAGGTTGTCAAAGACTGGTATGCCAAAATCAAATCGCGCCCAGCCTTCCGCGGCATCCTCGCCGATCAGGTCCCCGGCTTCCCGCCGCCGGCCCACTATGCCGATCTCGACTTCTGATCTCAAAAGCAGGCTGACAGACCGCGCCTTTGAAGAGGGGTTCGACCTCGCCCGCATCTGCCGGCCATGGGACGTGCCGCAGGTGCCCGCGCGTCTGCAAGAGTTTCTGGATAAGGGCTTTCACGGTCAAATGTCGTGGTTGGAGGATCGCAGCCATTGGCGATCAGACCCTGCAGCACTCTGGCCAGAGGCGCGGTCGGTCATCATGCTGGGCGAAAGCTACACGCCTGAGGAAGACCCGCTTTCGACCCTAAATATGCCGGATCAAGCCACGATTTCCGTCTATGCGCGCAATAAGGATTACCACGATCTGGTCAAAAAACGCCTCAAACGATTGGCCCGTTGGTTGATTGAAGAAGCGGGTGGCGAGGTGAAAGTGTTCGTCGATACCGCCCCCGTGCCGGAAAAACCCTTGGGTGAGGCAGCAGGGCTTGGGTGGCAGGGCAAACATACCAACCTCGTCAGTCGCGATCTGGGCAATTGGTTCTTCATCGGGTCGGTCTTCACCACGCTTGAATTAGACACTGATACACCGGAAAAAGACCATTGCGGCAACTGCCGCGCCTGTTTGGATGCCTGTCCCACAGATGCTTTCCCAGCGCCTTACAAGCTCGACGCCCGCCGCTGTATTTCCTACCTGACAATTGAACACAAAGGCCCTGTTGACCCCGATCTGCGCCCCAAACTCGGCAACCGCATCTACGGCTGCGATGACTGCCTCGCCGCCTGCCCCTGGAACAAATTCGCCGTCGCCGCGCGTGAAGTTCGCTACCACGCCCGCGATGACCTCAAAGCCCCCGCCTTGGCTGATCTCGCCATCCTCGATGACGCTGCTTTCCGTGCCAAATTCTCCGGTTCCCCCATCAAACGCATCGGCCGCGATCGTTTCGTGCGCAACGTCCTCTACGCCATTGGCAATTCCGGGTCCGGTCGCCTTCTCTCCGCCGCGCAAACCCTCACCAATGACCCCGACCCAACCGTCGCTGACGCCGCGCGCTGGGCGGTTTCGCGGCTGACAGCCTGATTTGTCTGGACCCACGATAAATTCCCGCTAAACCGCCCTGAAGGATGGATGAAAGGGACGGCCATGGCGCTGTTACTTGGGGTGGATACGGGCGGCACTTACACCGACGCCGTGATCATCGAAGATGAGAAAACCGTGGTGGCCAGCGCCAAGTCGCTCACCACGCGCGAAGACCTCGCCATCGGTATCGGTAGGGCGGTTGAGGCCGTGTTGGCTGAAAGTGGCGTGGCAGTCTCTCAGATCGGCATGGCGTCTCTGTCCACAACCCTCGCCACCAACGCGTTGGTCGAGGGCCAAGGTGAACGCGTCGGCCTCGTCTACATCGGGTTCCGCGAACAAGATCTCAAAACCCATGGCCTCAAAGACGCCTTAGGCAGCGACCCCGCGCTGGTCCTCGGCGGCGGTCACAACCACGCCGGGTCCGAAAAAGCGCCCTTCGATTCTGATGCCCTTTCGGCATGGTTAGACACTGATTTACAAGTCTCCGGCTTTGCCATCGCCGCCCAATTCGCCACGCGCAATCCCAGCCACGAACTGCTGGCCGCCGACATCATCCGCGAAAAAACGGGCCGTCCCGTCTCCCTCTCCCACCACCTCTCCGCCAAGCTCAACGGCCCGAAACGCGCCCTCACGGCGGTGCTCAATGCCCGCCTCATCGGCATGATCGCCCGCCTCATCAACCGCGCGGAAGGCAAGCTGCGCGACCTTGGCATCAACGCGCCGCTGATGGTCGTCCGCGGCGATGGCGCGCTCATCTCCGCCGATCAGGCCCGCGAACGCCCCATTGAAACGATCCTCAGTGGCCCCGCAGCATCCATCGTCGGTGCCCGCTGGATGACCGGCGCCGATCACGCGCTGGTCTCTGACATCGGCGGGACCACCACCGATGTGGCGCTCCTGCGAGATGGCAAACCCAAGATTGACCCGGCGGGTGCCCGCGTCGGCCCTTGGCGCACGATGGTGGAGGCCGTGGCCATGCGCACCACTGGCCTTGGCGGCGACAGTGAGGTGCATGTGATCGATGAAGGCCTCACCGGGGGGCTGACACTCGGCCCCCGTCGTGTGATCCCTGTCAGCCTGATCGCGGCAGAGGCCCCTGATGTCGTCCTGCCCGTGCTGGAAGACCAATTGCGCAGCGACACGCCCGGCGAACACGACACCCGCTTCGTGCGTGCCGTTCCGGGTGTTGATGCGGGTGGCTTGGCGGCAAAGGACGCGGCCCTTCTCGACCGCATTGGCGATACCGTCTCCCCTCTCGCCAGCATTCTCAGATCCCGGCTGGAGAACTCAGCCCTCAAGCGCCTTGTCGCGCGCGGCTTGGTGCAGGTGTCGGGCGTCACACCATCAGATGCCAGCCATGCGCTGGGCCGTGCGGATGCTTGGGACAGTCATGCGGCGCGCAAAGCTATGCACCTCATCGCGCGCAAACGCACCGGCAGTGGCGATGTGCTGGCCGAAACGGTCGAAGCCATGGCCCAAATGATCATCGATCAGCTCACGCATCAGACGTCTTTGGCCTTGTTAGAGTCTGCTTTTGCCGAAGAAGACACGGATTTCGGCCTTTCGCCTGCTGTGTTGGCAAACCATGTTCTGATGCAGAAAAGCCTCGACCAACATCGCGGTTTGTTGCGCTTTGACGCGGGCCTCAACCTGCCTGTCGTCGGCCTCGGGGCGTCTGCGCTCAGTTATTACCCCGCGGTGGGCGACCGCGTTGGCACGCAAATGATCCTGCCGGAGTTCGCTGGTGTCGCCAATGCCGTCGGGGCCGTTGTGGGCCGCGTATCCTTCCGCCGTTCTGGGACTATCACCGCCCCGTCCGAGGGCCGGTTTCGCGTGCATCTCGACACCGGGCCAGAGGATTTTGTTGACGCGGACGCGGCCATTGACGTGCTGGAAACCCACCTCACCCAGGAAGCGCGCAAAGACGCGCAAGATGCCGGGGCCGAGGACATCACCATCTCTGCCACCCGCGACATCCGCATGGCCAAGGCGGAAGCGCGGGAGGTGTTCATTGAGGCTGAAATCACCGTCGAAGCCAGCGGGCGGGCGCGAATAGCATCCTGAAATATCAAAGGTTTAAGCGGAACGACGCCGATCATGGCGGCAAAACCGCTTGGGATGAGGCAACTTATCGCTTACATTACGGTCAAGACCCAAAAAATGGGCGGTAATCATAGAGGCAAAGACATGACACGAGCACGTCATCCCATTCTCATTCTGTCCACCGCGTCGCTTCTGGCGCTGACGGCCTGCAGTTCGCCTGCGCATCTGGGCGACGACGATCCCAACAAGAATACCAAACAGGGCGCGCTTCTGGGTGGCATCTTGGGCGCGGGCGTTGGGGCCGTTTTCTCCGATAACAAGGCGAAAGGCGCAATCATTGGTGGCGCGGTTGGTGCCGGGGCCGGCGCCCTCACCGGTAGCTTCCTGGACCGGCAAGAGGCGGAGTTACGCCAGGATCTTCAGAACAATGACATTCGCATCACCAATACCGGTGATCGCTTGATCCTGAGTATGCCCAACGCGATCCTCTTTGATGTGGACAGCGCGGTGGTGAATTCCGGCCTGCGCAGTGACCTTTTCACTGTCGCGTCCAGTTTGCAGAAATATCCTGAAAGCTCTGTCCAAGTGGTTGGCCATACCGACAATTCCGGTGGGGCCGCCTATAATCAGGGTCTATCAGAACGGCGCGCAAACGCCGTGGCGGATGTGTTGCAAGAGGGCGGCGTGTCCTTCAACCGGCTGCAACCCATCGGACGTGGCGAGGATCAGCCCATTGCCTCCAACCTCACCGCAGAGGGCAAAGCGCAGAACAGACGGGTTGAGATCGTCATTCTGCCAACGGGTTAAATCCATTGCCTCCCGCGGGCGTATTTCTGGCAAGATGAAAACAGGGGCGTGCCAAAGGGTGCGCCCTTTCACTGTCTAACCTGCAAACTGGTCCCGACTGTACCCTTGCAGATACAAAAGCGCCGTCAGGTCCCCGTGGTTGATCCGAATATCGCATTCCGCCGCGACAACCGGCTTGGCGTGCAAGGCAACGCCGCTTCCGGCAAGGCCCAGCATCCCAAGGTCATTGGCCCCATCCCCCACTGCGATCACATCCGCAGGTGTCAGGCCCCGCGCGTTTGAAATGGCGTGCAGCGCCTCAACCTTGGCTTGGCGGCCCAAAATAGGCCGACCCACTTGCCCGCTCAACTGCCCGTTTTCTTCCAGCAGATTATTGGCATGATGTTCATCAAAGCCCAGCGCGGCGGCCACCCGTGAGGTAAAGCTTGTGAACCCGCCAGAGACGAGCGCGGCATATCCACCATTGGCCTTCATCGTCGCAATCAAGGTTTTGCCGCCGGGGGTGAATGTGATTCTTTCGTCAAACACCCGCTGAATGATCCCCGCATTCAACCCCTTCAGCAGCGCGACACGCTCAATCAGAGCCTCCTCAAAATCCAGCTCCCCGTTCATGGCGCGTGCGGTGATGTCTTTTACATGATCCCCCACGCCCGCCTCATCGGCCAACTCGTCAATGCATTCCTGCCCGATCATGGTGCTGTCCATATCCGCCAGTAGCATGGATTTGCGGCGGCCAACCTCGGGCTGCACAATCAGATCAATGCCCGCGCTTTGCAGGTCTTCCCAAACCGCCCAAAGGTCGGCGGGCTGCGCTTTCACCGTGAACTCCGCCGCTTCCCCCGGCGCGAGCCAACGCAACTGATCCCCACCCAACGCGGATTTTGTACGGTCGAGGATCGCGGTGGTCAGCCCGTCAGGCTTGGAAATCAGGGTGGCAATCTGCATGGGGGATCCGTTCATGAAATGTGCCCCGGCTTCTACGCCGATCCCCGCCGATTGGAAAGAACACACGGGCCAAGGATAGGGCTTGACGCTCGGTTCAATCTACCAGTGCAAAATGCCCGACCCGCGCGCAACATTATTGATCCGATCCCTGTAAGCGCTTACAAATTCCCAGCTTGAAGACGCCGGACGGGCGAAGCTTTGCGCCAACCCGGTTCGAGACCATAAAACGCAATTCCCCGTCCGAACATTTTGATTGGGGAATTTTATGATCGAGCTGACAACACTTCATTTGATCGAAGCCATTGGTTGGACCGCATCCATTTTGACAGTCGCAACCTATGCCGTGAACACGATGATCCCGCTGCGCATTCTTGCCATCGTATCCTCGGTGTTCTTTCTGATCTACGGCATCATGACGGAAATCTGGCCCATGGTGATGATGGAGGCGCTGCTGCTGCCGATCAACAGCTATCGCTTCTGGCAAATCCTTTCGCTGCGCAATGCGCTCACCCGGGTGACAGAGGACAAGGAACCTGATTTTTCCGTCGTCAAATCCTACGGCAAGAAACGCACGTTTGATGCAGGCAGCATCGTTTTTGAGAAGGGCGATCCCGTCGATAGCCTGTATTTCCTCGCTCAGGGCCGTGTGGCCATCGAAGGCATCGGGGTGGAACTGCACGATGGCGAAATCTTCGGCGAAATGGCGTTTTTCACCGAAAGCGCGACACGAACAGCCACAGTGCGGTGCTTGGAAGATACGCTGGTCTATGAACTCGACAAAACCCGCTTCATGCGTTTGCAATTTGAAGATCCCGGCTTTGGCATGGCGATCATGCGCACCATCACGCGGCGGTTGCAGGCACACCCTGCGCCCGCCTGAAATCCTTGATTTGCCAAGTATTTCCGCCTATCCGGAACGGGTTTGAACACGAATTCATTTGGTCGCCCATCCCCGCCTTGGTTCTGCCATTTGCGCATGTCGACCTTGTTCAAGGGGAACAATCGCATGGATCAGATCACCGCTTACCACATCATCGAAGCCTTCGGGTGGGCCGGGTCCCTTTTGACGGTCGCTACCTATTCGATGAACACGATGCTGCCTTTGCGGCTCTTGGCCATTGCATCGACCATTTGCTTTGGAATTTACGCGGCGCTCCTGCAACTCTGGCCGCTTTTGATCATGGATTTGATCCTGTTGCCCATCAACCTGTACCGCCTGTGGCAGATCATTCGCCTGCGCCACGCTCTGGAATATGTGCCTGAAAGTCATGAGCCCGATTTCTCCGTCGTGCGCTCCTACGGCAAGAAACGGTCCATCGATGCCCGCAGCATCGTCTTTGAAAAAGGCGATCCGGTCGACAGCCTCTATTTCATCGAAACGGGTCGCGTGGAAATCGAAGACTTCGGGGTGGAAATGTCGGATGGTGAAATCTTCGGCGAAATGGCCTTCTTCACCGACAGCGCGACGCGCACGGCGACGGTCCGCTGTCTGGACGATACGGTTGTCTATGAACTCGACAAAACACGCTTCATGCGGCTTCAGTTCGAAGACCCGACATTCGGCATGGCGATCATGCGAACTATCACCCGTCGGCTCGCGAAGGGGGCGCATCCGCCCGAACAACCTGCCTGAGGCGATGTTGAACCCGCGTCGCCCATAGGAAACTTTTCCTCTGCCTCGCAGGTTTGGCGGCAGATTTTGGCGCAAACCGGCATCAACAAACCCTTGCCCATCCGCTCGGACAGGCGTAGCCCTGTCTGTGGGACACCCCTCCCCAACGAGGGGCGCTTATCTGGAAGGGTAGCACTGATGGCTATTAATGAACCGGCAACGCGGCCGGCTAATCCGCGTTTTTCGTCTGGCCCCTGCGCCAAACCCCCCACATTCACCGTAGAAAATCTGCGCGACGCCGCTTTGGGCCGTTCGCACCGTGCCGCTGTTGGCAAGGCCAAGCTGAAGGCCGCCATTGAGGGCACGCGCGAAATCCTTGGCGTGCCTGCGGACTACCGAATCGGCATTGTGCCTGCGTCGGATACCGGCGCGGTAGAGATGGCCATGTGGTCTCTCTTAGGTGAACGCAAAGTCGAAATGCTCGCCTGGGAAAGCTTTGGCGCAGGCTGGGTGACTGATGCGGTCAAGCAGCTGAACCTGGACGCCGATGTCAAAACCGCCGACTACGGCGAAATCGTCGATTTGGCCAATGTAGACACTGATCATGACGTCGTCTTCACATGGAACGGCACGACCTCTGGCGTGCGCGTGCCGAATGGCGACTGGATCAAGGATGATCGCAAAGGCCTGACCATTTGCGATGCCACCTCCGCCGCCTTCGCGCAAGATTTGCCTTGGGACAAGCTCGATGTGGTGACCTTCTCTTGGCAGAAAGTCCTTGGCGGAGAAGCTGCCCATGGCATGCTCATCCTCTCCCCCCGTGCGGTCGAACGGCTGGAAAACTACACCCCGCCATGGCCCCTGCCCAAAATCTTCCGCCTGACCAAAGGCGGCAAGCTGATCGAAGGCATTTTTGAGGGGGCCACGATCAACACCCCCTCCATGCTCGCGGTCGAAGATTACTTGCTCGCCCTCGACTGGGCGCGTTCAGTGGGTGGCCTGAAGGGCCTCATCGACCGCGCCGATGCCAACGCGCAGGTCGTGGCAGATTTCGTCGCAACCTATGACTGGATCGACCACCTTGCCGTTGACCCGGCCACGCGGTCCAACACTTCCGTTTGCGTGAAGTTCACCGACGCGCGGATCACCGATGGCGCCACTTTCGCCAAAGCGGTCGCCAAACGGCTGGAAGCGGCAGAGGTCGCCTTCGACATCGGCGCCTATCGCGATGCCCCTCCGGGTCTGCGCATCTGGTGCGGTGGCACGGTGGAGGCCTCAGACCTTTCCGCGCTCATGCCCTGGCTCGAATGGGCCTTTGAGGCCGAAATCGCTGCGTTGTCCGTGTCTGCGTAAATACCGACGCGATACCGACGTAATACCGACGCAAAACATACACTAGAATTGGAGCCCAAAATGGCCCCCAAAGTCCTCGTATCCGACAAGCTTTCCGAAACCGCCGTCCAAATCTTCCGCGACCGCGGCATTGATGTGGATTTCATGCCCGAGCTGGGCAAAGACAAAGATAAACTGGCCGAAGTTATCAACCAATATGACGGCCTCGCCATCCGGTCCGCGACCAAGGTCACGCCGACGATCCTCGCCGCCGCCGACAACCTAAAAGTCATCGGCCGCGCCGGCATAGGCACTGATAACATTGACAAAGATGCCGCCTCGAAAAAGGGCGTGATCGTCATGAACACCCCCTTCGGCAACATGATCACCACCGCCGAACACGCCATCGCCATGATGTTCGCCGTGGCGCGTCAGATCCCGGAGGCGTCGGCCTCCACCCACGCCGGAAAATGGGAAAAATCTCGCTTCATGGGGGTGGAGCTGACCGGCAAAACCCTCGGCGTCATCGGTGCGGGCAACATCGGCGGCATCGTCTGCGACCGCGCCCGCGCTTTGAAGATGAAAGTCCTCGCCTATGACCCATTCCTCAGCCAGGAAAAGGCCGACAAAATGGGAGTGGAGAAGGTCGAACTGGATGACCTCCTGCCGCGCTCAGATTTCATCACGCTGCATGTGCCGCTGACGGATCAAACCCGCAACATCCTGAGCCGTGAAAACCTTGGGAAAACCAAGAAAGGCGTGCGCATCGTGAACTGCGCGCGGGGTGGTCTGGTGGATGAGGCAGCCCTCGCCGAGATGCTGCAATCGGGCCATATCGCAGGTGCCGCCTTTGACGTGTTCGCTGAAGAACCTGCCAAGGAAAACCCGCTCTTCAACCTGCCTAATGTCGTCTGCACGCCCCATCTGGGCGCGGCCACCACCGAGGCGCAGGAAAACGTGGCGCTTCAGGTGGCGGAACAGATGTCCGACTACCTTCTGACCGGCGCGGTCAGCAATGCGCTCAACATGCCATCTGTTACCGCAGAAGAAGCCAAGGTCATGGGCCCGTGGATCAGCCTTGCGGGCAATCTGGGCGCGTTCATCGGGCAGCTGACGGACGAGCCCGTCAAAGCAATCAACATCCTCTATGACGGTGTCGTCTCCACCATGAACCTTGAGGCGCTGACCTGTTCCGCCGTCGCAGGCATCATGAAGCCCGCCAATCCAGAGGTGAACATGGTTTCCGCCCCCTTGATGGCCAAAGAACGCGGGGTGAAAATCTCCACCACGCAGCAGGATAAATCGGGCGTGTTTGATGGCTATATCAAGCTGACCGTGGTAACAGACAAACGCGAACGATCCATCGGGGGCACGGTCTTTTCCGATGGCAAACCGAGGTTCATCCAGATCAAAGGCATCAATATCGATGCGGAGATCGGGCGGCACATGCTGTATACGACCAATCAAGACGAACCGGGCATCATCGGGGCGCTGGGTCAGACCATGGGCGAAAACGGCGTCAACATCGCGAATTTCACGCTGGGCCGTGCGGCCGCAGGCGGTGAAGCCATCGCGCTGCTCTATGTCGATGCGCCGGTGCCGGAGCCGGTGATGGCCAAGCTGCACGCCACCGGTCTCTTCCAACAAATCGCACCGTTGGAGTTTGACGTCTGATCCTGTGCGTCCCTGATATCCACGGGCATAAAACCCAACTGACCCGCGTTCTGGCCCTGGCCGACGCCCATTTCGGCCAGGACGCGGAGATCGTCTTTCTGGGCGATCTGGTGGATCGGGGGCCGGAAAGTTTCGGTGTGATCCAGACCCTGATTGACGGGATTAAGGCGGGTCGGAACTGGACCGTCATTCGCGGCAATCATGACCAGCTGTTTCTGGACTACATCGACGGCGGTGACCCGGCCACGCCCGGCGGTCTCAGTTGGTTGCACGAACGGATGGGGGGCCGGGAAACGCTGGCCTCCTATGGTGTGGAAGAGATTGTAGAACGTGATCGCGCCAACATCGTCTCACATATCCCGAAGACCCATGTGGATTTCCTCCGCAACATGCCGCTCACATATAAGGTGGATGATCTGCTCTTTGTCCACGCGGGCATTCGACCCGGTGTCCCCTTGGCCGATCAAAACCCGGAAGACCTCATGTGGATCCGCAAGGAATTCCATATCGACATGCGCGATCATGGCCCGCTGATTATCCACGGCCATACGCCCGTCAAAACCCCGCAGCATTATGGCAACCGCGTGAACCTGGATGCGGGGGCGGGTCATGGCCATGATCTGGTGATCGCTGCGATCCGTGGACGTGAGGTGTCGCTTCTCTCGGAGGCAGGGGAAACACCTCTCACGCCCTAGCGTCACTCTGGACAAGTGCGGGCCCGCACTGTCCTATGCCTCAACTTCAGGAGGCACATCATGACAGATATCGTTTTGCTCGACGGCGCGCGCACGGCCATTGGTACTTTTGGCGGGAAGCTTGCCAGTACACCGCCCGCGGTACTTGGCGCGCATGTTGCCAAGGTCGCGATGGAACGCTCCGGCGTAGAGCCGGGCCAAATTGGGCATGTGGTCTACGGCTCTGTTATCCCAACGGAGCCGCGTGATGCGTATCTGTCTCGCGTGGCGGCGATGGATGCGGGTATCCCCGACAGCACGCCCGCGATGAATGTGAACCGCCTTTGCGGGTCGGGCGCACAGGCGGTTGTGTCCGCCGTTCAATCGCTGATGCTGGGTGACGCCGATTTCGCGGTGGCCGGTGGGGCAGAAAACATGAGCCGCGCGCCGTTTGTGGTCACTGATCAGCGTTGGGGCGCCAAAATGGGCGATGTGAAAACGCTCGACATGATGTTGGGTGCGCTGAACTGCCCGTTTGGCACCGGTCATATGGGCGTGACGGCGGAGAATGTTGCGGCGGAACATAGTGTCAGCCGCGAAGATCAGGATGGGTTTGCACTTGCCAGCCAAACGCGCGCCGCCGCAGCCATTGAGGACGGTCACTTCGCGTCCCAAATCGCGCCCATCGAGGTAAAGGTGAAGCGCGATATGGTGGCCTTTGACACTGATGAACATCCCAAGCCCACGACGGCAGAGGCACTGGCCGCTCTGCGTGCCGTGTTCCAGAAGGATGGCACCGTCACGGCGGGCAATGCGAGCGGCATCAATGATGGTGCGGCGGCGTTGGTGTTTGCCCGGGCGGAGGCAGCAGAAAAGGCCGGGTTGAAACCCAAGGCTCGCGTCCTGGGATATGCCCATGCCGGTGTGCGGCCCGAGGTGATGGGCATTGGCCCAGTGCCTGCCGTGAAGAACCTGATGGAGAAAACCGGACTGAAGGTCGAGGATTTCGATGTGATCGAATCCAATGAGGCCTTTGCCGCGCAGGCGATTGCGGTGAACCGAGGGCTGGGCCTCGATCCGGCGAAGGTGAACCCGAACGGGGGTGCGATCGCGCTGGGCCATCCGGTAGGCGCGACGGGCGCGATCCTGACGGTGAAGGCGCTATATGAGTTGGAGCGCATCCAAGGATCCAAGGCGCTGATCACCATGTGTATCGGCGGCGGGCAAGGCATCGCCGTGGCCATTGAACGGCTGTAGCGCAACCCGGCTATGCAAGGTCCGTGCTTGACCTGACGCCCCCTGCCGCGCCATCACGGGTAGGGCAAGGAGCACCCCAATGAACCCCCTCAAAGGCATCGCGCTGAAGCTGTGCGCGGTATTGCTGTTCATCATCATGTCGGCCCTGATCAAGGCCGTATCAGACACTGTTCCTGCCGGACAGGCAGTGTTCTTCCGGTCGGTCTTTGCCATTCCGGTGATCCTGATCTGGCTTGCGTGGCGGCATGATTTGACAACGGGGCTGAAAGTGAAATCGCCAATGGGGCATTTCTGGCGCGGGTTTGTTGGCACGACCGCGATGGGGTTGGGCTTTGCCGCGCTGGGCCTTCTGCCGCTGCCGGAGGTGACGGCGCTGGGCTACACAGCGCCGCTTCTGGTGGTGATTTTTGCAGCGATGTTTCTGGATGAGAAGGTGGGGGTGTTCCGGATCGGCGCGGTGATGCTGGGCCTGTTGGGCGTGATCATCGTTCTTCTGCCGCGTTTGACCACTTTGTCTGGACCCACCGTAGAAACGGCGCAAGCCGTGGGCGCGATCCTTGTCATTCTCAGCGCGACCTGTGCGGCCCTGGCGCAAATCTACATCCGCAAGTTGGTCAAAACCGAACAGACCAGTGCGATCGTTTTTTATTTCTCTTTGACCGCAACGCTGTTGTCGTTGTTGACCATCCCATTTGGATGGGTGTTGCCATCGCTGTGGCAGACAAGCTTCTTGATCCTCGCAGGTCTGCTCGGCGGTGTGGCGCAGATCTTTCTTACGTCCGCATATCGTTTCGCCGACGCCTCCGTGATCGCGCCATTTGACTACGCTTCGATGCTTTTTGCGATCCTGATCGGGTACGTGTTTTTTGCAGAAGTACCGACCGCCCAGATGCTGCTCGGCGCGGCCTTGGTCATCTCAGCAGGCATCATTATCATCCTGCGCGAACGGTACCTCGGCCTCAAACGCGGTGAGGCGCGCGCGCTCAAGACGCCGCAAGGGTGATCACCGATCCTTCAGCGCGTAGGCCCAATAGGCGGGCTGCATGAGCAGGCGGCGAAAACGACCCAAGGGGAAGCGGCGCGGTTCATGGCGCATTTGGGCGGGGTAGGGGCCTTCGGGCGTTTTGCCTTGCACCAAGGCGGCCAGAAGCGCGCCGGAATAGCTGCCCATGGAGACACCGTTGCCGTGATAGGCAAACGCCGCGAACCCACCCGGCATGTCGGGGATAGGGCCTGCATAGGGCAGGAAATCACGGGTGAGGCAAACAAAACCGGACCAGTAATAGGGCGTTTCGACATGCCGCCAGGCAGGGAACATGGCGTCAAAATCAGCACGCACACGGGCGCGGTTTTGCTGTTCCGTCTCTCCCGTATGGCGCAGCGCCCCGCGCATGCCGAAGAGCATCCGGTTGTTGGGCATGAGGCGGAAGTAATGCAGTAGCTTGCGGGTGTCATAGCACATTTGCGTGCTGGTCCAGCCTTGGGCGGATAGCTCCTCTTGCGTCATTTCCCGCGTGACAATGATGGCGGATTGCGTAGGGATGTAGCGGCCGCGCATCCATTTGGGAATGTTGTCAGAGCTATAGCCATTCGTGGCTACGATGAACTTTTGGGCCTTAACAGAGCCTGTTTTCGTGCGCAATATATAGCCCCCGCCTTGCTGCGGCTCCACACCCGTGACAGCACTTTCCCCGTAGATCGTGGCCCCCGCCGCCTTGGCCGATTGCGCCAGGCCAGAGGCATATTTGCGTGGGTTCAGGGCAAAGCCAAGCGGTGTCCGCATAGCGCCGTGGAAGGGCCCCTTGAGGCCCGATTGTGCCATTTGGTCAGGGGGGATCAACTCCGGCTCGACCCCGTAAAGCGATCGCGTCTCATCAAGGCTGGCTTCGATCTCTTCATAGTCCTTCGGGCGATGAGCCAGCATGGTTTCCCCATCGGAATGGCGATCCACGTCTAGGCCCAGCCGATCAATCAGATCGCCCACGAATTCCACCGCAGCCCGTTCCGTCCGGAACCATTTACGCGCCTCGTCTTCTCCGAACATGGCTTTCATGCCGGAAAAGCCCTTCTTTGATCCGCCCAGACAGCAAAACCCGCCATTGCGGCCAGATGCGCCCCAAAACGGTTGCTGTGCTTCCAAAACGGTGGCCTTAACGCCCGCCTCGGCCAAATGCAGCGCGGCGTTGAGCCCAGTGAAGCCGCCGCCGATGATGGCAACATCTGCGGTTTCATCGTTTTGCAACTGAGGCCAGCCACCCAGATCGACCGCGTCGGCGTACCAGCAATCCTCGATAGGGGAGCTGGTATATGCCCTGTCTTCCCAAATCCGTGCGAGCCCTGCCATGGTCATCCCCGATCCTGTGATGGCTTTCAGTCAAAACAGATTTGATCAAAAAAGCCAGAGGTGAGACTATAGGGCTGACCATACCATTTGGAACCTGCCGATCCGTGTCACAAACTTCAGCAAAATCCGCGCGCACCCCTGCGCCGCCGCCCGCCCATGAGTTGATATATCGCCGCCTGCGCGACATGGTGTTGTTCGGGGACCTGGCGCCGGGGGACGCGGTGACAATTCAAGGTCTCTCGCAGAATCTGGATGCCGGGGTCACGCCAGTGCGGGAGGCGATCCGGAGGTTGATTGCAGAAGGCGCGTTGGAATTTCAGGGCAATCGCCGTGTTTGCGTGCCGGAAACGACGCCGGAACATATCGATGAATTCGTCGCCGCGCGCCAATGGTTGGACACGCAGATGATGCGCCGCGCGACGCGAAAGGCGTCTGAGAGCGACCGTCAGGCCCTTGCGAAGATCGACAAGGCGCTCGACACGGCCATCCAGCAAAACGACATTCGCGCCTATCTGGAACATAACTTTCAGTTTCACCAGATGATCTATGACCTGTCCGACACGCCAATCCTGGCGGGCATGGCGGAAGGGCTGTGGCTGCGCTTTGGCCCTATGCTGCGGGTCGTGTGTTCGCGGATCGGGGCGCTGGATTTGCCGGATCGGCACAAGGAAATCCTGCAAGCTATGGACGCGGGCGATGAAGAGGCTGCGGCCGCCGCCATTTGGGAGGACGTGACCCAAGGGATGGATCAGGCCCGCGCGGCGCTCTCTGATTGACAGCTGACAATTTGATCATATTGTTGGGTCAAGCGGGCGAAGATGCCCAACCCCCTCAGTCATAGAAAGGTCACGCCGATGACGATGATCAGCAATCACATGCCCACCGCGGAACTGCAGGCGCTGGATGCCGCGCACCATTTGCATCCGTTCACTCATGGCAATGACCTTGAAAAGAAAGGCGTGCGGGTCATCACCAGGGCGCAGGGCGTGACTCTGACCGACAGTGACGGCAATGAAATGCTGGATGCGATGGCGGGGCTTTGGTGTGTGAACCTGGGCTATGGCCATCACGAATTGGCCGAGGCCGCCGCGCGGCAGATGAAGGAACTGCCCTATTACAACACGTTCTTTCAGACGACCCATGTGCCGGCGATTGCGCTGTCGGAAAAGCTGGCCAGTCTGACACCCTACGATTTGAACCACGTGTTCTATGCCAGCTCCGGGTCAGAGGCGAACGACACGAACATCCGTATCGTGCGCACCTATTGGGATGAAAAGGGAAAGCCGGAGAAGAAGAAGATCATCAGCCGGGTGAACGCCTATCACGGTTCCTCCATGGGCAGCGCGAGCCTTGGTGGGATGAACTACATGCATGTGCAGGGTGGCCTGCCCATTGCGGATATTCATCACATCGGTCAGCCGCACTGGTATGCTGAGGGTGGCGATATGGACCCTGATGAATTCGGTTTGATGCGTGCGCGGGAGTTGGAAGAGGCGATTCTGGAACACGGCGAAGACAAGGTTGCCGCGTTCATCGGTGAACCTATTCAGGGCGCGGGTGGTGTGATCATCCCGCCCAAGACCTACTGGCCGGAAATTCAGCGCATTTGCCGCAAGTACAATGTTTTGCTGATCGCCGATGAGGTGATTTGTGGCTTTGGCCGGACGGGCAATTGGTTCGGGTCCGAGACGCTGGATATCAAGCCCGACATGATGACCATCGCGAAGGGGCTGTCTTCGGGTTACGCGCCCATCGGTGGGTCGCTGGTGAATGATGAAATCGCGCGTGTCCTGAACGATTGCGAATTCTCCCACGGCTACACCTATTCTGGCCATCCGGTGTCTTGTGCCGTGGCGCTGGAAAATCTGCGCCTGATGGATGAAGGCGGGATCGTGGAGAACGCTAGCACCAACATCGCGCCCTATCTGAAAGAGAAATGGGCGACGTTGGCGGACCACCCGCTGGTGGGTGAGGCGGTGATTGAAGGGATGATCGGGTCCATCGCCCTGACGCCGCACAAGGAAAGCCGTGCGGCCTTTGCCTCTGAGAAAGGCACGGTGGGCCTGATGTGCCGCGAAAACTGCTTCGGCAACGGGTTGGTCATGCGCCATGTGGGGGACCGGATGGTGATTTCTCCGCCCCTTATCATCACCAAAGATGAGGTGGACACTTTGATCGAACGGGCCGGGGTGGCGCTGGACAAGACCTATGATCAATTGAAGCATGATGACATGTTGAAGGCGGCCAGCTGATCTTTCTACCGCGCTAGTTTTTGAAGGCTGGGCCCTATTCGGGGCCCGGCCTTTTTTCATGTTCTGATAATTTCTATTTGCGTTAATTAGAGAATCAGTTAAATAAAGGATCATGACAAAACTGATCCCTAAATTCTCCGCCTTGTCGGATGCCACCCGCCTCAGCGTTGTGGAACGCCTGATGGCCGAAGGCGAACTGCCCGCAGGCGCCATTGTAGAGCAGGCGGATATGAGCGCGCCCGCTATGTCGCGCCACCTCAAGGTGCTGCGCGAGGCGGGGCTGGTCCATCAGCGGGTGGAAGGCACCAAACGGCTCTATTCCGTGCGGCCGGAGGCGATGCGTGCAATCGCCGACTGGACGATAGATCACAAGCAATTCTGGGATGCCTCGCTCGACCGGTTGGAGGCGCATCTCGCGCTTAGCACTGACGGAGATGATAAATGACCGATATCCGCATTGAACGGGAATTTGCCGTCTCTCCAGAACGCTTGTTTCAGGCTCTAACAAACGGGAAAGAGACCCTAAGCTGGTTCGGGCCAGAAGGATCCCGGGTCACCGATGGGCAAACGGATTTCACCCAAACCGGCCCGTGGTTCGCGGAAATGGTTTCGTCGCAAGGCAACAAGTTCAAGGTCTCGGGCCAGATCACCCATGTCACCCCGCCGCGTTCCGTTGGCTATACTTGGGGCTGGCACGAGCATGATGACGTTCGCGGTCAGGAGAGTTTTGTAACGCTGACCGTCGAACCCGCCGCGAAAGGCGCAAAACTGATCATAGATCATCGCGGGCTCGGGGATGATGACATCGGCGCGAGCCATACGCAGGGCTGGAACAGCTCTCTGGCGTCGCTGGCCGCGTATTTGGAAACCGCAGATTAACCAAAGAGGAGATGACAATGCCCAAGTTTATGTTTGCCTATCACGGCGGCGGTGGCGCGCCGGAAACACCCGAAGAGGGCGCGGCGGAGATGGCCAAATGGCAATCTTGGCTGCAAGGGATGGGGCAGAAATGCAATGAAGAAGGCGCGCCCGTTGGTATGTCGAAAACTGTGACCGCCTCTTCTGTCGAAGACAACGGCGGCGCGAACCCGCTGTCGGGGTATTCCATCGTTGAGGCCAGTAGCGTTGAAGAAGCCTGTGAAATGGCCAAAGGCTGCCCGATTCTCGAAGGTGGCAAAGGCACTGTGGAAGTCGCCCCGATCATTGAGATGTAAGCGACGCCCCATCGCTAATCCTATGCAAGGACGCAAACCACCAGTTGCGCCCTTGCGCTCCCTCTCCCTCCCTCCTACAACGGCGTTACCTCGGGGTGTCTGGGCCTTGCCCGGACTGAGATGCGAAAGCGAACCCGTTGAACCTGAACCGGCTAGAACCGGCGGAGGGAAGGTAACGGACGCTCGTCCACCTTTGCCCTCGCGCCGCAAAGGAGGATGATATGAAACATCTCTATTTTGCTGCGGGATTTCTTGGTGCTACGGCTGCTTGGGCCGATACACCGGAACTGACCGTGTATACCTATGATAGCTTCGTTTCCGACTGGGGCCCCGGCCCGCAGGTGGAAGAGGCGTTTGAGGCTGTTTGCAATTGTGATCTGAACCTTGTGGGCATTGAAGACGGGGCGGCTTTGTTGGCCCGGATCAAGCTGGAAGGTGCCAGTTCCGACGCTGATGTGGTGTTGGGGCTGGATACCAACCTTGTGACTGCTGCCAAGGAGACCGGGTTGTTCGCTGAGCATTCGGTGAGTGCGGATTATGACCTGCCGATCGATTGGGCCGATCCTGTCTTCGTGCCCTATGACTGGGGCTATTTTGCCTTCGTCCACAATGCCGACATGGCGGCGCCTGAAAGCCTGAAGGCGCTCGCTGACAGCGACACGAAGATCCTGATCCAGGACCCGCGCTCGTCCACCCCCGGGCTCGGCCTGCTGATGTGGGTGAAGGCCGCCTATGGTGATGAAGCACCCGCGATTTGGGAAGGCCTGGCCGACAACGTGGTCACCGTGACCAAGGGCTGGTCAGAGGCCTATGGGCTGTTCCTCGAAGGGGAAGCCGACATGGTCCTGTCCTACACCACTTCGCCCGCCTATCACCTGATCGCCGAAGAGGATGACAGCAAAGCCGCCGCTCCCTTCGCCGAAGGTCATTACATGCAGGTGGAAGTGGCGGGCAAACTGGCCGGGTCCGATCAGCCGGAGCTTGCCGATCAGTTCCTTCAGTTCATGGTGACAGATGCGTTCCAGTCGATCATCCCTACAACCAATTGGATGTACCCGGCGGTGACTGCCGAAGGCGGCTTGCCCGATGGGTTCGACACGCTGGTGACACCTGCCAAATCGCTGCTCTTGTCCCCGGATGAAGCTGCTGCCGCACGCGATGGCGCATTGGCCGAATGGCTGGACGCGCTCAGCCAGTAAGCGCATGGCCCGGGATCGGCGCTGCGGGGTTTCTCGCGCTGCTGATCCTGGGCACTTTGCTGGCTGTTGCCCTAAGGGCAGAGGCCGGTTCCGGGTTGGGCCGCGCGGATTGGGCTGCCATCCGGTTTACGTTGATCCAAGCGACGCTTTCAGGCATGTTTAGTGTCTTGTTGGCCATTCCAGTGGCCCGCGCTTTGGCCCGCCGCCGCTTCACCGGTCGACGCGTTTTGATCGCGCTGCTTGGGGTGCCGTTTATCCTTCCCGTGATCATCGCCGTTCTTGGCTTGCTGGAGGTGTTTGGCCGCGCCGGTTGGGTCAGCACGGGGCTGGGCGCGCTCGGTTTTGATCCGATCCGGGTTTACGGGTTGCATGGTGTGGTTCTGGCCCACGTGTTTCTGAACCTGCCGCTTGCCACGCGGCTCATCCTGCAAGGCTGGCAAGAGGTCCCGGCGGAGCGGTTCCGCCTTGCCGCGCAATTGGGGTGCGACGGACGGGCGATGTTCTGGCTGATCGAATGGCCCATGCTGCGCCGCATTCTGCCAGGGTGTTTTGCTGTGGTGTTCGCCATTTGCCTGACCAGCTTCGCGGTTGCCCTGACGCTGGGCGGTGGCCCCAAGGCCACGACCATTGAACTGGCCATTTATCAGGCGTTTCGGTTTGATTTCGATCTGGGTCGCGCGGCGTTGCTGTCTGTTGTCCAACTGGTTCTGACAATCATTGCCGCTGCCCTCGCGCTATGGCTGTCCACCGGCACAGGATTTGGCAAGGGGCTGGACCGTGAGGTGCGCCGGTGGGATGGCGCAACAGGTTTTGCGCGGGCTTGCGATGGCGCGTGGATCGCGGCGGCCGCGCTTTTCCTGATGATGCCATTGGCCGCGATTGTTTTGTCCGGCTTGCCAAGGTTTATCGCGCTGCCGCCCGCCGTTTGGATGGCCGCGATCACATCGCTTCTGGTGGCCGGGATGAGCACGGTTTTGCTCCTAAGCCTCGCGCTGCCCATGGCTTTCGCCATTGCGCGCGGTGGGCGCGGGATTGTGGAACTGGCGGGCCTTTTGGGGCTTGCGGCTTCCCCCCTTGTGATTGGGACGGGCCTTTTCATCGTGATCCGCAGCGTGCAGGCCGATCCTTTCGCGCTGGCCTTGCCTGTGACCGCGCTTGTGAATGCGATCATGGCCTTGCCATTTGCCCTACGCATTCTTGTGCCCTCTGCCCGCGACGTGGTGGAGAGGTACGGCAAAATGGGCCTGTCTCTTCGTATGTCAGGTGCGCCGTTTGTGCGCCTTGTTCTGCTGCCCCGGATGCGGGCGCAGATTGGGTTTGCGGCGGGGTTGGCGATGGCGTTGTCCATGGGTGATCTGGGTGTGATCACGCTGTTCGCAGACCCGGATATCGCCACGCTGCCTTTGCAGATCTACCGCCTGATGGGGGCTTACCGGCTGGACGATGCAGCGGCGGCATCCCTGCTTTTGCTGGTGCTGTCCATCGGTGTATTCTGGGTTCTGGATCGTGGGGGGCGACGCCATGCTGAGGCTTGAAGACGTGAATGTCCAGAAAGGTAGTTTTCGGCTGTCGGGGCATTTTACGCTTAATCAGGGTCACATTTGTGCGGTGCTTGGCCCATCTGGCGGCGGCAAATCTACCCTGTTGGAGGCCGTTGCCGGGTTTGAGCCTATTCGCACAGGGCGCTTGTTTTGGGATGATCAGGATATCACCGATGCCGCGCCCGGGCAGCGGCCGATCGCAATGTTGTTCCAGGATGGCAATCTGTTCCCCCATTTGACCGCCGCGCAGAATGTGGGCCTTGGCCTCAACCCCAATCTGCGCTTGACGGCAGACGACCAATCCCGCGTCAAGCTGGCCTTGGCGGAGGTCGGGCTGACGGGCATGGAGACGCGCAAACCCGCGGCCCTCTCGGGTGGTCAGCAAGCGCGCGTCGCGCTCGCCCGGCTGATGGTGCAGCAACGCGCGCTTATCTTGCTGGATGAACCATTTGCTGCGTTGGGCCCGGCGCTGAAGGCGGAAATGCTTATACTAGTGACGGATATGGCGCGCGCCAAGGGGGCCACGGTTTTGATGGTCACCCATGAACCCGAAGATGCCCGGCGGATTGCCGAAAAGGTCATTCTGGTGGCTGAAGGGCAGGCCCATCCTCCGGTGGCGACCGAAGAGATTTTTGCAAACCCGCCCCCTACGCTGAGCGATTATTTGGGCAAACCTGAGCGCTAAGCCGCCCGCGCCCGTGCCTCATTGAGCATTAGAACGGCCTTCGCCGCCTCACGGCCTTTCTCCACAAAATGAGCGCGGAAAATAGCATCGTGATGGCTGGTTTCCTGATACTGGTGCGGGGTCAACGACACCGACAGCACTGGCACCCCGCTATCGAGGCCCGCCCGCATCAATCCATCGATGACGGCTTGAGCGACGAAATCATGGCGGTAGATGCCGCCATCGACCACAAAAGCCGCTGTCACAACAGCGGCATACCGCCCTGTCATCGCCAGATCACGGGCCATAAGCGGCATTTCAAATGCACCCGGCACGTCAAACACGTCGGTTTGGTCTGCCGGAATGATATCGCAAAATCCTTCCAAAGCGCGGGTCACGATTTCGGCGTGCCAGTTGGCTTTGACAAAGGCGTATCGGGTGTGTGTCATGGGTGTTCCTTTCCTAAATCGACACTTTCACCCAAGGCGCAGCACGACAGGAAAAGCCGGGGCCGCAAAACCCCAAACCACCTGACGTTCTCTTCCATCCGGACTTTAACCGTCGGCTCCGGAATTGCACCGGATCTGCTGTCCCAAGGGGTCGTGACGACCCCGAGGCGCTCGCGGGCTTCAGGCGCAAGACCTGTCACCGCCGGTGGGGAATTTCACCCCGCCCTGAGAACCGGGATTAATTTGTGCCTGAGCGCGCGGAATGACAAGGCTTGATTTCGCCTCACGTCGGCGCGAACGTCAGATCAAACAGGGGGATGTACATGCGATTGAACGGAAAAACCGTGGTCACCACCGCCGCAGGTGCAGGCATCGGGCGCGCCTCGGCCATTGCCATGGCGCAGGAAGGCGCACGGGTCTTTGCCACGGATATTGATGAGGCTGGGTTGGACAGCCTGAGCGCCCAATCCGACAACCTGATCTGTTCCAAGCTGGATGTGACCGACGCAGACGGCATCAAAGCTTTTGCCACCAGCGTGCCGACCCCGGATGTGCTGTTCAATTGCGCGGGGTTCGTACATGCCGGCACGCTGCTAGAGGCCGATGATGCCGCCTGGGACAAGACGTTTGCCCTCAATGTCCGGGGCACTGCCCGTATGATTGAGGCATTTCTGCCCCGCATGATCGAAAATGGCGGCGGGTCGATCATCAACGTGGCCTCTGTCGTGTCTACCATCACGGGGGCCGCCAATCGGTGCATCTACGGGGCAAGCAAGGGGGCTGTGATGGGCCTCACCAAATCCATCGCAGCTGATTTCGTGACCGACAAGATCCGCTGCAATGCGATTTGTCCGGGCACCGTGCTGACCCCGTCGATGAAAGATCGCATGGCGGCAGGCGGCGATTATGAAGCGGCGTTTGAGAGTATGCTCGATCGTCAGCCGACCCGTGAAATGGCCACGGCAGAAGATATCGCGCCGATTGTGGTCTACCTTGCCTCAGATGAGTCCAAGATCGCCACGGGGCAGTTTTTCGTCGTCGATGGCGGGTGGACGATCTGATGGACAAGATCGGGTTTATCGGGCTGGGTGCCATGGGCCATGGGATGGCCGCGAATATCCTCGCCAAGCATGGCGCGGTCACGGTTCTGGGCAACACAAACCGCGCCCCGGTAGAGGATTTGTTGTCCAAGGGCGCGCGTGAGGCTAAAAGCGCCGCCGCGCTGGCGGAGGCGTGCGATGTGATCCTTCTATGCCTGCCCAATTCCGATGTGGTCGAACGCGTGACCCAGGACATGGGCGATGCGCTTGGCCCCGGGAAGACAGTGATCGACACTGGCACATCATCGCGTCAATCGACCCTAACACTGCACAAAACGCTTCAGGATCGGGGTGTCCACTTTGCCGAAAGCCCCCTGACCGGAGGCACAACGCAGGCGCAAAACGCAGAGCTCGGCGCGCTTGTTGGGGCGGAAGAGCCCGTTTTTGAACGGATAGAGCCGATCCTTTTCATGTTCTGCGCCACGGTTCAGCATTTCGGCCCGGTGGGCAGCGGGGCAGCGGCCAAGTTCGTGAATAACTACATGGTCATGGGGATCGCTGCCGTGGTCCTCGAAGCGTTTCACGTCGCGCGCCTGACCGGTAGCGATTGGGACAAGCTTTATGACGTCGTCATCCGGGGATCTGCTGATTCCGGCGTGTTTCGCCGCATCATCGGAAACGCCAAGGATTGCGATTATGAGGGCTACGTGTTCTCGGTGGAAAACGCACTGAAAGACATGGGCTATATCAGCGAAATGAACGACGGGCTGGGCAGAAATACGGCTCTAAATCGGGCCATTCACGCTTTTTTCGAAGACGCAGTTGCGCAGGGTCACGGGCCGAAACTGTTGAGTGAATTGATGCGCCCTGAGCTGGGTGACACCCTGTTCAAACAACAGGATTAAGTCCGGGGCGCGTGCGCTGATCGCGGGCAAACGACAAAGTGAAGTTGGATACGCGTGACCAGACCGGTCCGGCATTGCCTGGGCTGTTGGGGGTGTCCTGAAAACACCTGATCGCCCCGACCACTTGCATCCAACGGAAATCGCACACGCGCCCCGGTTGAAACGTTTCCGCAAGCTATGGCTCCGGAAACGCTCTACGTCAGCCTTCCGACGACGTCTCTGGCAACACACCGATGCTGACGGCCTCGGCCACCTCTTCGGCGTCCAGGATGCCATTGGCGTCCACGTCAATCTCGGCGAAGACGGCGGCACCTGCCTCCGGCATGGCCTCGTTGAATTCGGTCATGGTCACCGCGCCATCGCCGTCGGCATCAAGCTTGGTTTCCCCTGCCATCAACGCAGTGGGGACAAGAAGCACGGCCGCAAGGCCGGTGATTTTCAGAAAGGTCATCATTGTGATCTCCTCTTTCCTGAGAGTTGCGAGGAAACGCGTTCCTCTGCCATCCAACATGGGAGGGGCGCGTGGCGCTGTCAGCGGTTGGCGTCACGCGCCGCGATTTCCCGCAGGAACAGGCCGAAAAAGGCATGTGGCATATGCAAGAGACCGCCTGTCCAAACGCCCACGCCGTCCACCGGCGGTAACCTGCGACAGACGCCTGCGGTGATCGGCATAAATCGGTCAAACAAGACCGGCCAGACGGTCACGGCGAAAGACTGCGCATGGTCTCAAGGAAAGAAGGATTCGGTTTGATGTGGCCGGTCACACGCTGTCGGCAGTTCAAAACCGGCGGGTTCAGATACTTTTGCACAGCCGGGTCCGCAGCCTCCAGCACGCCAAGCCGCACCAAAAGCGCGGCGATCACACTTTCCGAGGCCCGCGTTGCCCCGTCACTGATTTTCAGGGCAATCCCAAGCCCGCGGGCAGGCAGAATGCCGACGTAAAACCCTTCGGCCCCGGTTTTGATGGCCAACGGTTCTTTCGCGGCGCGCATCAGGTCTGTGCAGGCCTGACCGACACCGGCCACATGGGTGGGATGCGTGGCCATCGCCTGCCACAGCCGCTGCATGGCGCGACCCCGGGTGTCAGTATCTTTGGCCGAGGCAAATCGCGCCATGGCGGCGGCCATGGCATGCAGACCGGTGGCGAAATTTGGCGCAGAACAGCCATCAATGCCAAAGCCGGGGCTGTCTTCGCCTGTCACCTCTTCGAATGCCGCGCGGCAGGCCAATTGCACCGGGTGGTCCGGATCAACGTATTCGGGGTCAGCGCGCAGATGGCGTGCAAGCGTCAGGAAACCGGCATGTTTGCCGGAACAGTTGTTGTGCACCTGACACGGCGACGTGCCCACCCGGATAAGCTCATGCATGGCATCTTCGTCAAAGGGCATGTGGGAACCGCAGCGAAAATCATCATCGACCATCCCAAGATCGTCCAACCACGCGCGCACCGCGTCGGTATGCAGCGCAGCACCGGTGTGAGACGCGCAAGAGAGCCCCAGTTGTTGGGTTGTCAGCCCGGCTGCATCGGCTGCACCGCTTTCAATCAGGGGCAAGGCCTGGATCATCTTGGCGGAACTGCGCGGGTACACAACCAGCCCCGGATCCCCCCACGCATCAACAATCTGGCCCGTCCCGTCACAGATCACCGCGTGGCCCAGATGCTGGCTTTCCACCATGTCACCGCGCCAGACATCCACCATAGGCACCGCTGCGACCATGTTCCCCCCTGTTCCCAAACGAAATTTTGACGCATACGTCTTTCGCATGGGGATTGTTTCAGGCTAAGTTGACCGAGTCGAGGGCATTTGCCGACCCGCCATAACAATACTAAAAAGGCGGTAAAGGATATTGAGGTTGTAAACAGCGTGGAGGCTGTAACATGGGTTCAAGACTGATGCAGACATGGATGATGGCGCTTGCCGGTGGGGCGATTGCAGTCGCGGGCGCAGCCGGCGCGCAGGAACAGGAAGAAAGCACCAATCAGGTCGCCGCCAAAACCGCGTGGAGCGTGTTTGAAGATCAAGACCCCCGCGAATGCTGGGCGGTTTCTGCGCCGACGGAAACGGTGAACACCAAGGACGGTCGAGTGGTGGCCGTGCGTCGGGGCGATATCCTGCTGATGACATTCTACCGCCCGGATCAGAATGTGAATGGTCAGATCACCTTTACCGGTGGTTACCCATTCGCCGGCGGGTCCACCGTGACGCTGTCGGTCGGTGGCACGGATTATGAGCTTTTCACCGAAGGCGAATGGGCCTGGCCTGCCAGCACGGCAGATGATGCCAAGATCATCACCGCGATGAAGCGCGGGTCAGATGCCACGCTAACGGCGCAATCCTCTCGCGGGACAACAACGAAGGATACGTTTTCCTTGTTGGGGTTTACCGCTGCCGTGGATGAGGCCGCGAAGCGCTGTCAGTGAGGGTTTTCGCCTCCGGCGGGAGTATTTTTAGCCAGAAAGAAGCCTGAGCGCACTACCGAGGGGCGGCGGCGCGCTTGAGGCGGTCGTTGATGGCAATGCCGAGGCCTTTTTTGGGGATAGGGGCGACAGCAATCGGTTTGGCCATGTCATTGAGCCGGTGCAGATGGCCAAAGAGGTTTGCGGCCGCTTCAGTCAGATCGCCACTGGCGGACAGGGTCAGATCACCTGCAACGTCCCCGAAACCCAGCAAAACCTCCCCTGGATTTGCCGCGCGCGCGTTGAGGCGCATGGGCGCATCGGGGGCATAATGGGAGGTCATCTGGCCCGGCGCGGTGATGGACTCATCTGGCCCGTGTGCTTCCAATGGCGCGCCCAAAGCGGCCTCAATCGCAGTCGTCGGCAGGCCGCCGGGGCGCAGCAGGCGCGGGGCGGGATGAAGCCCGATGATCGTGGATTCGAGCCCCACATCGCAGGCGCCACCGGCGACAATTGCGTCAACCTTTCCCGAAAGCCCGGCTTCAACATGGTCTGCCGTCGTCGGGCTGATACGGCCTGACGGGTTTGCGGAGGGGGCCGCGATGGGGCCATCGAAGGCGGTCAGCAGCGCTTGCCCGACAGGATGCGCGGGAAAGCGAATGGCGAGGGTAGGAAGCTCCGCCGTGACCAGAGGTGAGAGGCCGGAATTGGGCTTAAGCGGCAGTACCAAGGTCAATGGCCCGGGCCAAAACGCACCCGCCAGCCGATCGGCCATGTCCGACCACTCCACCAGATCCTGCGCCGCTTTGATACCGGCCACATGGACAATCAGCGGGTTGAAGCGGGGCCGCCCCTTTGCGTCAAAAATGCGCGCCACGGCCATGTCATTGCGCGCATCCGCGCCAAGGCCATAGACCGTCTCGGTCGGGAAGGCGACAAGCCCGCCTGCCCGCAAGATACCAGCTGCCGCCGAGATCCCCGGCGCGTCATCGTTCAGAATGTCGGTCTTGAGGTCCATGAAGTGACTCTACGTGGCGTGACGTCGGGTGAGGGTTGCGCTGGATCAGGGCTTTGGTCCCAACTATCGCCGATGGCCTTGCTTGCCAAGGTGCCGCACATCGTTCAAGAGGCGCGCATGACTGACCAACCCAACAGCGTTTTGCGATACCCGTGGGAAGAACCGCCCGCCAATGGTGAGGCGATTGAGGTGGCCGAGGGCGTTCTCTGGATCCGCTTGCCGCTCCCGATGGCGCTGGATCATGTGAACATCTACGCGCTGGATGAAGGCGACAGCTGGACCATCGTGGATACCGGCATCCATTCCAAACGCAGCGTGGCGTTGTGGGAAGACTTGCTGCGGGGCCCGTTGCAAGGCCGCCCGGTGTCTCGCGTGATCCTGACCCACCATCATCCTGATCACGTGGGCATGGCCGGTTGGTTGATGGATCGCTTCGGTGCCGAATTGGTGGCGACGCGCACGTCGTGGCTGATGGCGCGGATGCTGATCCTGGACGAAGAAGAACGGCCCACGCGGCAAGCCATCGATTTCATGCGCGCAGCCGGGATGGACCCGCAGATTTTGGAAACCCGCGCCAATACGCGGCCCTATAATTTCGTAGACACCTGTCACCCGATCCCCGTGGGCTATACCCGGGTGAAGCAGGGCGATGTGATCCGTGCAGGCGGGCGCGACTGGGATGTGCATATCGGCAATGGCCACGCGCCCGAACACCTTACGCTTTGGAGCAGGAGTGATAACCTCGTGATTGCGGGCGATCAGATCATCTCAAGCATCAGCCCCAATCTGGGGGTTTACCCGACAGAGCCCGATGCCGACCCAGTGGCCGATTGGCTGGAAGCCTGCGGGCGGCTGGCGGACCTGGCGCGGCCTGATCATCTTATCCTTAGCGGGCATAAACGCGTCTTTTCCGGCCTGCCCATCCGCATGCGTCAGTTGATTGAAAACCACCATGGCGCGCTGGATCGATTGCGTGCGCATCTAAGTGAACCGCGCACGGCGGCGGAGTGTTTCCCCCCGCTTTTCAAGCGCAAGATCGATGGTGGTGTTTATGGCTTGGCGTTGGTGGAGTCGGTTGCGCATCTCAATCATCTGCTCCACCTTGGCGAAGTGACGCGCCGCAAACGGGAAGATGGCGCGTGGCTTTGGCGCTTGGGAGGGTGAGCCATGGATGACAAGATCAACACATCTGCGGAAGCGGTGGAAAATGCCGCGATGCCCCGGTGCCACGAGGTGCATGCCGATGAGGCGGCCTGTCAGGGTGGGCGCAACGTGACCGAAGGGGTGCAATTGACCCCTATGGAAGACAAGAGCGAGGCGCGCTGGGCCTATGAACGGCTGATCCTTTACATCCAGAATTTTGAAAAGATGCTGGACAATGAACAAGAGATCGCCATGGGCTTTGCCGGCGACAGTTCGGGTGTCATCCGCATCGAAGGCATGGGGTATTTTGATCCCGATATCGTCACCTTTTACGGAACCGACGCGACAGGCGCGAAGACGCAACTGGTGCAGCATGTTAGCCAGTTGTCAGTGATGTTGCGCGCGCTGCCGAAAATAAGCGAAGGGCCGGAACCCAATCGCATCGGCTTTCGTCTGGCGCGGGATCTGACCCCACGGGCCTGACACCCCGCGACATAAAGGGGCACGTCGCGCATCGCCACGTGACAGGGCACGCAAGATGACGTAGCCAGTGCCAAACCTAAAGTTTTCAGGAGGTTCAGCATGGCCGATCATGAGCACGGAAAAATGAACATCGACGTTCAGGAAAAGACCTTTGAAGGGTTTCTTCAGTGGTCAGGATATGTGGCCGTTATCTCCATCCTGTTGCTGGTCTTCATCGCGATCGTCAACGGCTGACACGCATCACCCATTAGCTGATTTTTGCCACCTCTGGCCGCCAAAGCTTGGCTGGCCGTGATGTTTGGTGACTTGCCCGCGCGACACGTCTATACTGCGTGAAGCAACGCCGAAAAGAGCGTGATGAGGCATGAGGATGGCACTTTCCAAGGATCTGTCTGCGAAATGGACGCAGACATTGAACCGATTTGCGGCACGACGCGCGGCGCTCAGCCGTCCGTCAACCGCGTTCATGGCACAGCCCGAACCCCGCACAATTGGCAGTTTCGCCCGCGGCAAACAGCTGAGCGCCGGGAATTTCCTATTTGCCGGGCATTTGCTGCAACGCCCCGACACGTCGATGTGGGATCTGGCGACGCCCGATCACGCCTTTGCCGAGGCTTTGCATGGTTTTGGCTGGCTGGATGATATCGTCGCGGCAGGCGATGCCCCGGCACGGGCGGCGGCGCAGGATTGGCTGTGGGCGTGGATCGAACGCTATGGGTCCGGCCAAGGCCCTGGTTGGACGCCCGATTTGGCCGGGCGGCGGCTGATCCGCTGGATTTCGCACGCGCTTTTCTTGCTGAGCGGGCAGGAATCAACCGCCTCGCACGCGTTTCACCGGTCGTTGGCCATGCAGACGCTGTTTCTTGCCCGTCGGTGGAAAGCCTCGGCACCCGGATTGCCGCGATTTGAGGCGCTGACCGGGTTGATCTATGCCAGCACGTCCCTTGAAGGGATGGAGCAGTTTTTTGAACCTGCCGTGGCGGGGCTTGACCGTGAATGTCGCGAACAGATCGATGAACAGGGCGGGTTGCCTACGCGCAACCCCGAAGAACTGTTGGAGGTGTTCACGCTGCTGACCTGGGCGTCTGTCGTGATAGGGCAGACCCAGCATCAGGTCAGTGACGCCCATTGGCACGCGATCAAGCGCATTGCCCCCACGCTGCGCACCCTGCGCCATTCGGATGGAGGTCTGGCGCGGTTTCACGGGGGTGGACGGGGGCTTGAGGGCCGGTTGGATCATGCGCTGGCCAATAGCGGTGTGAAGACGCGAAAGCCGGATGGGCTGTCGATGGGGTTTGCGCGGCTGAGCGCGGGGCGCACCTCGGTGATTGTGGATGCCGCGCCGCCGCCAGCGCGCCGGGCGTCCGGTGATGCGCATGCGTCCACTCTGGCGTTTGAGATGACTTCGGGGCGTCGTCCGATCATCGTCAATTGCGGATCGGGTGTGAATTTCGGGATGGAATGGCGGCGCGCGGGGCGGTCGACGCCGTCGCATTCGACGCTGACACTGAATGATCAATCCAGCGCGCGTTTGGATGACGATGGCAACAACCACGAACTTCTGGTGGGCGGCCCGGCCAATGTACCGATGGAAGTCAGCCAAACAGCAGAAGGGCATCGGTTGAACGTGGGCCATGATGGGTATGCGGCGGATTACGGTTTGACCCATGTGCGGCAGTTTGAGCTGAGCCTCGATGGCCGTGGTTTGGTGGGTGAGGATATGCTTTTGGCTGTGTCCGGCGTGGACAAGGAACGCTTTGATGCCCGCCTTGATCAAACGGCGTTAGAGGGGTTGCCCTTTGACATCCGCTTTCACCTGCATCCGGATGTGGATGTATCCATTGATATGGGCGGCAATGCCGTGTCGCTGGCCTTGATGAGCGGTGAGGTCTGGTTGCTGCGCGCCGAGGGTGCGGAGATCACGGTGGAACCCAGCGTGTATCTGGAAAAAACGCGCCTGAAGCCGCGGGCCTCAAAGCAGGTCGTGCTGACCAGTCGCGCGCAGACCTATGCGACGACGCTGGTGTGGTCGATGTCAAAGCCGGAAGATGCCCCCGTGGGTATACGGGATCTGGCGCAGGCGGGCATGGATCCGGTCGAATACTGACGCGGTGCTGAGCCTCGTTTTTGGCAAAATCGCGCGTGCGTTCCGGGGTCAGGTATGTTTGAAGGCGGGCAACCAACCGAAAGGACGTTTGCCGCCATGCCTCATCCCGATCTTGCCCCGCTGAACCGTGCCCTGCTGTCTGTATCTGACAAGACCGGATTGATCGAACTGGGGCAGGCCTTGGCCGCGCGAGGGGTGGAGCTCCTCTCAACTGGTGGCAGCGCCAAGACCCTGCGTGACGCAGGGCTGGACGTGCGCGATGTGGCCGATGTGACCGGCTTTCCGGAGATGATGGATGGCCGCGTGAAGACGCTGCATCCGATGGTCCATGGCGGGCTTTTGGCTTTGCGCGATAACGCAGATCACAAGGCGGCAATGGAGGCCCATGGAATCGGCCCCATCGACCTGTTGGTGGTCAACCTTTACCCGTTTGAAGAGACGGTGGCGAAGGGTGCCGACTACGACACATGCATTGAAAACATCGACATTGGCGGTCCGGCCATGATCCGGGCAGCGGCGAAAAACCATGCCTTTGTGAATGTCGTGGTGGATGTTGAAGACTATGACCGGCTGCTGGCAGAGCTCGATGCCAATGACGGGCAGACGACGCTTGGTTTCCGTCAGAACTTGGCCCAGATCGCCTATGCCCGCACGGGCGCTTATGACGCGGCTGTTTCGACGTGGATGGCGGATGCTCTGGGGAAGGCAACGCCGCGCCGCCGTGCCGTGGCCGGGCATCTGGCGCAAAGCCTGCGCTACGGCGAAAACCCGCATCAGGCGGCGGCGTTCTACACCGACGGCAGCGCGCGGCCCGGCGTGGCCACGGCGCAGCAGCTTCAGGGTAAGGAACTGAGCTACAACAATATCAACGACACGGATGCGGCGTTTGAATTGGTCAGTGAATTCGCGCCCGGGGATGGCCCGGCCTGTGCGATCATCAAGCATGCCAACCCCTGCGGTGTGGCGCAGGGCGCGACCCTGCAAGAGGCCTATATGCGCGCCTTTGATTGTGACCGGACATCGGCCTTTGGCGGGATCATCGCGCTGAACCAGCCGCTTGATGGGCCGACGGCGGAGGAGATTGCCAAGATCTTCACCGAAGTCGTGATCGCACCGGGCGCCGATGAGGATGCGAAGGCGGTGTTTGCGGCCAAAAAGAACCTGCGCTTGCTGACAACCGATGGCCTGGCTGATCCGGCAGAGGCCGGGCGCATGATCAAACAGGTCTCAGGCGGGTATCTTGTGCAGGACAAGGATAACGGGCGACTTGATGCGGATGCGCTGCGCGTCGTGACGAAACGCGCACCAACGGAACAGGAAATGGCCGATATGCTGTTTGCCTGGCGCGTGGCCAAACACGTAAAATCCAACGCCATCGTCTATGTCAAAAACGGGGCGACCGTGGGCGTGGGCGCAGGCCAGATGAGCCGCGTTGACAGTTGCCGCATCGCTGCGCGCAAATCGCAGGATATGGCGGAGGAGTTGAGCCTTTCCGCGCCCCTGACACAAGGCAGTGTCGTGGCCTCTGACGCGTTTTTCCCCTTCGCGGATGGATTGCTGACCGCGGCAGAGGCAGGCGCGAAGGCCGTCATTCAACCCGGTGGGTCCATGCGCGATGACGATGTGATCAAGGCGGCGGATGAGGCGGGGCTCGCCATGGTCTTGACCGGGATGCGGCATTTCCGGCACTAAACCCCAACAGGTAAGAGGCAGGCCCATGCGCATCATCTTCTGGACTGGTTTCACAGTCTTCATGCTGGATCAGATATCCAAGTATTACGTGGTGCACATGCTGAACCTTGATCGGGTTCTGGCGATTGACGTGGTGCCGCCATACCTCAACCTGCGGATGGCGTGGAATTACGGGATCAATTTCGGGCTGTTTTCCGGCGATAACCCTGCCACGCGATGGATTCTCATTGCGCTTGCCATCGCCATTTCCATCGGTGTTCTGATCTGGATGCGGCGCGAAGAGGGCGGGCGTTGGCAATTTATTGCCGCCGGTCTTTTGATCGGCGGGGCGCTGGGCAATGTGATTGATCGGGTGATTTATGGCGCCGTGGCGGACTTTTTGAACATGTCCTGCTGCGGTTTCACCAATCCGTTCTCTTTCAATGTCGCCGATATCTCAATTTTCTTTGGTGCGATTGGCTTGATCATCTTTACCGATGACAAAAAGCCTGCGTGACCTTTCCGGCGGTATGGATTAAATAGGCACCGGTATCTGTGGGAGATATGTGATGCGCTTGTCGCGTTTGATCATCTTGATGGGTTTGATTTTTGCCGTCGCCGCCTGTTCGCGCGGGGACCGCGATATTACGTTGACCCGGCTGAAAAGCCCCAATGAAGGGCCGGATGAATTCCTGATCGCCCCCGGTTTGCCGTTGCAGGAACCCGGCAGCTATTCCGATCTTCCCCCGCCCACACCCGGTCAGGCCAACCTGACGGATCAAGATCCGCGTGCCGACAGCATTGCAGCCCTTGGTGGCAACCCCAATGCGCGCAACGCAGGGATTGCGGCGTCTGATGGCGGCCTTGTGAACCATGCCCGCCGCTATGGCACCGATGGTGAAATCCGCACCACGTTGCGGGCCGAAGATGAAAACATCCGTCGCAACTATGGCCGTCGCAACATTCTGCGCATCGGGCCGCGGGATGATTACACGGAAGCCTATAAGCGCCAGTGGCTGGATGCCGCCGCCGAACAGGACCGCCTGCGCCGGTCTGGCATCGTGACGCCAAGCGCACCTCCGGACGCGGATTAACCCCCGCGACATCACAAGCAGGTCAGCCTTCTTGAATTGCGACCTTTGCGCCGTATCTTTTGCCCATGTTTGAAGAAACCGGAGCAGGGTACCCTCATGCGTAAACTTCTGGCCACACTGGCCATATCCGCCGGGCTGGCTGTGCCGGCCAGTGCGGATGATCAGGTGACATCCTTCACGCTGGACAACGGCATGGATGTGGTGGTGATCGAAGACAACCGTGCCCCGGCTGTCGTACATATGGTGTGGTATCGCGCCGGATCAGCGGATGAAGAGGCCGGCGTTTCGGGCATCGCGCATTTCCTTGAGCATTTGATGTTCAAGCAAACTGAAAACCTGTCCACCGGTGAATTCTCAGAAACCGTGGCCAAGAATGGCGGCAGTGATAACGCCTTCACCAGCTACGACTACACCGCCTACTTTCAGCGCGTTGCCGCAGATCGTCTGCCGCTGATGATGCAGATGGAAGCCGACCGGATGGTCAACCTCGTGCTGGATGAAAACGAGGTGGCAACGGAACGCGACGTGGTGATCGAAGAACGCAACCAGCGCACGGAAAATGACCCCGGCAGCCTGTTTTACGAACAGATGTCCGCGACGCAGTTCATGAATCACCGCTACGGCGTGCCGATCATCGGCTGGATGCATGAGATTGAAGATCTGGGTCTGGAAGATGCGCAGGCCTTTTATGATGCCCATTACGCCCCCAACAACGCCGTGCTTGTCGTGGCAGGCGATGTGACACCCGATGAGGTGCGCGTGCTGGCCGAAGAACATTACGGCGTGATCCCTGCCAACCCCGCGATTGAAAAGCGCGATCGCCCCTATGAGCCGCCGCAACTGGCGGAGCGTCGCATCGTCATGGAAGACGCGCGCGTGGGTCAGCCTTACGTGGCGCGTTCCTATATCGCGCCGGAACGCGACAGCGGCGCACAGGAAAAGGCCGCCGCGCTGACCATGTTGGCCGAGGTGCTTGGCGGCGGGTCTACCGCCCTACTGGATGAAGCGCTGCAATTCGAAACCCAAACGGCGGTGTTCAGCCGCGCCTATTATCGGGGCGGGTCCCTCGACGACACGACGTTTGATATCTACGTCGGCCCCGCGCCCGGCGTAACGCTGGAAGAGGCCGAAGCCGCCATGGATCAAGTGATCGCTGACTTCCTTGTAAATGGCGTGCCGGATGGTGTGCTGGATCGGATCAAGAAGCAGGTCCGCGCCAGTGAGATTTATTCACGCGATTCAATCAGTGGCCTGGCCAACAAGTATGGTCGCGCCCTGACCACCAGCCTGACGGTGGAAGATGTGCAGGCCTGGCCTGATGTGCTGCAGGCCGTCACGGAAGACGATGTCATGGCCGCCGCGCGTGAGGTCTTTGATCTCAGACGTTCTGTCACTGGTTATTTGAAAGCCCCGGAGGTGACCCAATGATCCGCTCCTATTTTGTCGCCCCCATTCTGGGTCTGATCCTGATTTTCGTGGCCACCTTTGCGGCGGCGGATGTGAACATCAAAGAGGTGAAATCGCCCGGCGGGCATTCGGCCTGGTTGGTGGAAAACAACACCATCCCCTTCGTCGCGCTTGAGCTGCGCTTTCAGGGGGGGGCCTCGCTTGATGCAGAAGGCAAGCGCGGTGCGATCAACCTAATGACAGGGCTGCTAGAGGAAGGCGCCGGTGACCTAGACGCGCGCGCCTTCCAATTGGCCCTGGAGGAAGAAGCAGCATCATTTTCCTTCGACGTGTCCGATGACAGCTTGTCCGTCTCCGCCCGCTTTCTAACCGAGACGATGGACAGTGTGCTGCCCCTGCTGAAGGCCAGCATCACCAATCCGCGTTTTGATGAGGCCGCGATTGAACGTGTCCGCGCGCAGGTGCTGTCTGGCCTAAAAAGCGATGAAACAGATCCCGACGCCATCGCAGGCCGCAATTTTTCATCGCTTGTGTTTGGCAATCATCCCTACGGCAGTTCTGAGTCCGGCACGATTGAAAGTGTGTCTGCCCTGACGCGCGATGATCTGGTTGCGGCGCACCGCGCCACCATGGCGCAGGACCGCGTGTTTGTGAGCGCGGTGGGTGACATCACGGAAGATCAGCTTGCTGCGCTTCTGGACAAACTGCTGGCCGATCTGCCCGCGACGGGCGCGCCGTTGCCCGGTGATGCCGATCTCAATTTGCCCGGTGGCGTGCAGGTCGTGAATTTCGAAACACCGCAATCCACCGCCATCTTCGCTCAGCCGGGCATCCCACGTGATCACCCTGATTACTTTCCGGTGTTTGTGCTGAACCACATTGTCGGCGGTGGCGGGTTCGAAAGTTACCTGATGGATGAAGTGCGCGCCAAGCGCGGGCTGACCTATGGCGTCTATTCCTACCTGGTGGACAAAGATGGGTCAGACCTGTGGATGGGGTCTGTCGCGTCCAGCAATGATCGCGTGGCCGAGGCGATCGAGGTGATCCGCGACATCTGGCAGGACATCAGCGAAGGTGGGCTGACGCAGGAACAGCTGGATGATGCCAAAACTTACATGACAGGGGCCTATCCGCTGCGCTTTGACAGCAATCGCCGAATTGCGAACATCACCGCTTCCATGCAGGTCAGCGGCATGCCGATTGATTACATCGCCACCCGCAATGATCGGGTGAATGCAGTCACGCTCGAAGATCTGAACCGTGTCGCGAAAGAGTGGATGGATCCTGATCGGTTGACCTTCGTCGTGGTGGGCCAGCCTGAAAACCTGAACTCAACAGTGAACTGATCGTTTAGGAAAAGATGCGGTAGTAGAGCCAGTCCGGCAGTAGCCGCGACAGCCTGAATACCCAAGAAAAGACCCGGGGAAAGTGGGATTGAAACCGCCCCGGGTTTTTCATGAGGTCCACCATATGCGCGGCGGCCTCCTCTGAGGTCATCAGGAAGGGCATCTTGAATTCGTTTTTGTCCGTCAGGCGCGTCTTGATGAAGCCCGGGTTCGCCAATTGCACATCCACGCCGGTGCGCCACAGATCAGCGCGCAGGCTTTCGGCCAGCGACATGACACCGGCCTTGGACGCGCCGTAACCGATTGCACCGGGCAAACCGCGGAAGCCTGAAAGGGACCCGGTGATCACAATGTGGCCCGCATCTTTGGCGACCATTTTGGGCACCACATGCCCCAGCACGCGGAAAGCGCCGGTGAAATTCACATCGGCCATGGCCACGCCTTGGACCAGATCCCATGCGGTGGCGGGCATGGGCCAGTAAACCCCAGCCAGAAAGACGCACCCATCTACGTCACCCGCCGCGTCTGCGGCCGTTGCCACGCTTTCGTCGTCGGCGATGTCCATCGGCACAACGCGGGCCTCACCAGGCACAGCCTCTGCCACGGCTTTCAGACGGTCCTCATTTCTTGCAGACAAGACCAGATTGGCCCCCAGTGCGCTAAGCTGATGGGCAAGCGCCTCACCAAGCCCCTCACTTGCGCCGACCAGCCAATAGGTCTTGCCTGCAAAATGGCTCATGCAGCCTCAGCTTTGCGCATCGTCGCCACCAGTTCAGCCACCTTGATCCCGAATTTGCGGAACTGGCTGCGGTTCACGATGGTGGTGCCGCAGGGCGTCAGATACATCCAATCCGTCACGCTGAGAACATGGCCACCGGCCTCTTCAGGCAGCCGGATCTTATAGTTCAGTTTCAGGGCAGATCCTTTCTGCTGGCCCACGCCCTGCCCGACCAGATCATCGGCATCGGCTTTGACGGACCCGTCATTGCCCAACTCCAGCCGCCATTCGCGATCCTGGGTGTTGCCGCTGTCATAGCGGAAATGCTCCGCCATCACGCCCTTGTTGCCGTCCCAGGACGCCATGAAATCTGCGTCAAAGCGCGATGTCACGCGGCCCAGCGGGCCATAGATCACGCCTTCGCATTTGATGGGGCCGTTCAGGTGCTGCCGCAGGTCCATGACCGGCTGACCAGTTTCATAATGCTCTGCCCGTTGGGACATGAACCCCACGTAGCGCTGAGCCCCGATCACGCCTGTTACCGCGACCACGAGCCCAAGGAAAAACCATAGTAAAGAAGTCATCCCGTATTACTCCTTATCCTCAAGATTGATGGAGACCAGCAATGCAATTGCCAGCAGTTTGAGCACGCAAGGCAGCGCGCCATAAAGCAGGCTAAGCAATCGGAGCGCGTCTTCCGAATTTGCCTCACCGGCCTGAAACCCGCCGGATTCGAGCAGCGGCAACAGAGTTACCGCCGCCAAAGCCAGCGTGAATTTAGAAACAAAGGACCAAAGCCCAAACCCCTCGGACGCACCGGGGGATACCGCCTCCATCCGCCGCGCAAACAACGCGGGCAGAAGTGTCATATCAGCGCCAAGCGCGGCACCCGAGGCGACACAGATCACACCAAAGGCCCATGTGTCGCCTGCGCCCAGGGTGATTGCGAAGCCGAACGCCGCGATGGCCAGAACCATGGCAATGAGAAGCACGCGGCGTTCGCCCACATGTTCCGCCAAGCGCGACCAGAACGGCGCGGCAAGCGCGGCGGACAGGAAAAACAGAAGCAGAAACGGCCCTTCCCAGCCCGGCGCATCCAGCTTGCTTTCCACGAAGAACAAAAACAGCGTTGAACTGACCGCAACAGGCGCCGCGTTGAACAGCGCGACCAGAAGAAGCCGCCGCGCCACTGGGTCCGACAAGACACCTGCAAACCCGGTGCTGGATTGAACATCGCTGCCCACCCATTCGCGCCGCATCGCCCAAAGGGCCACGACGGTCAGCAGCGCAAACGCAAAGGCAAAACCGCCATATCCGCCAATGGCGATGGGTGCGACAGACGCCGCGCAGATACCCAGCAGCGCACCGGTTTCACGCCAGCGGGCCAGTTTGATGTGGCCCTGGCCTTCGATCCGTCCGGCGGATGACACGCCTTCGGCGTAGAAGCAGATGGTCAGGTAGGAAAAGGACGAAAACACCAGCGTCAGCATTACCGCGAACCACAAAAGCGGCGCGGTCGCAGGTGTGACGGAGAAAAGCCCCAACATCGCCGCTGCCATGGTCAGCGCAGCAATGCACACCGTCAGACCACGCTTTGATCGCCAGACAGACGCCAGTTTTCCAAGCAGAGGGTCCTGCACAAAATCCAGCATGCGCAACGCAAACAGCACCGCGCCCAAGGCCGCCAAGGACACACCATATTCATCCACGTAAAACTTTGGCGCGTGAATATAGAGCGGTAGCCCTGCCGCCGCGATCATGGCGGCGAAAAGGGCGAAGGCTGGCAGCGTGGGGGTGCGGGCTGGCGCGTGGGTCATCGGCTGACCTCTTGCACCGGTGGCTCTGGCCGGCTGCGGAACCGCGCGCCTTTGAACCAGAGTTTCAGCGCCTGCCAGTGAATCAGCGCGAGCACGCGGCGCGATCCAAACGGGCGGCGCAGGCATGCGCGGATCAAACCGGATGTTGTCAGCGGTTTGCGATGGCCCACCAGCGTGGCTGTCAGCCCGCCATTGCCGCCTGTGAAATCAATCCAGATGCCGATCCGTTCGGGGCGCAGATCAAAGCGGAATTCATAGCCCCCTTCGATCTTTTGGAAGGGCGACACATAGAAAATCTTCTTCGCTGTCAGCTTGTCCTTGGGCCCGATGGGCGCGCGATCTTCGCGGAAACACAAGTAGGAATGCCTGTCCCCATAGGTGTTGGACACCTCGGAAATCACCACGGGCACTTGACCTTCGGCGTCGCGGCAAATCCAGAACGCGACCGGGTTGAACACATGGCCCATTACACGCGGTTGGGCCAAAAGTTCGATCCTGGCAGGCGCATCGAACCCATGCGCCTCCAGCACCTCCCGCACCCAAGTGGCCCCACGGCCCTGTTTGGGCGGCCCGCCATGGTCGCTGTCCCAGAGCGAGGCCAAACCGGCCCGGTTGCGGCCAAACGCCCAAGGTGTTTCCACTTCCGCTTCGGCATCCAGCATCAGGTAGTCGATGGAATAGCGAAACGCATTATCCACCGCGCCCTTGCGCCCGTGCCAGGTATGGCCCGCGATATGATCGACGGTTTTCATCGTTACTCGGCGGCCACAGCGACGGTATCACCGGCCAGAATGGCCTCCGCCACCTCCAGCCCGCTGCTGAGCCCGTCTTCGTGGAACCCATCCTTCATCCAAGCGCCGCAGAACCACGTGTTCCGCGTGCCATTCATCGCCCGCACACCTTTTTGAGCGGCAAGCGCGGCAAGGTCATAAACCGGGTGGCGCAGCGTGACCTGATCGTAAATCATCTCCTCCCGGATTTCCCGGTTGGAATTGAGCGTCACGAAATGCGGATCATCCTTCGGGATCGGCTGAAGGCTGTTCATCCAGTAGGTCAGATCAATCTGGCCATCCCGCTGCGCAGGTGTTTCGCAGTAATTCCAGGAGGACCAAACTGCCTCCCGCTTCGGCATGACGGACCGGTCGCAGTGCAGAACGACCTCATTGGGTTGGTATTTCACGTCGCCCAACAGCCGGCGTTCTTCGTCTGATGGATCAAAGAGCATGCTGAGGCTGTCATCGGAATGGGTGGCAAACACCACCTCGTCAAAGCCCAACCAATCCTCTCCGAGCACCTTGATCTGCGCGCCTGCGGTCTCGCGCTTCACCGCCTCCACCGGGCAGCCAAGACGCATTTTTACGCCCGCTTTGCGCAAGGCGATCGCCATCTTGTCCACATACGTCACGGAACCGCCGACCACCGTGTACCACTGATGCTGCCCATCATAAGACAACAGACCGTGATTGTTGAGAAACCGCACCATGGCATGGGCAGGAAACTCCGCCACCTGGCGGGTGGGTGTCGACCAGATCGCGCCGGTCAGTGGCAGCAGATAGAATTCCCTGAACCACCGGCCCATGCCCATTTTGTCCAGAAATTCACCAATCGTCAGATCCGGGTGATCGGCTACCATTTTCAACGCGTTGGCATTGAAGCGAAAGATATCCCGCAGCATCATCAGGTGGCGCGGATTGAACGCGTTCTTTTTCTGCGCAAAGAAAGCTGACGCACCCTGAAGCCCGTATTCCAGCGCGCCACCCCGCAGCGAGGCCCCGAATGTCATGGAGCTTTGGGTGACAGGCACGTCCAGTTCTTCAAAGATCCGGGCAAGATTGGGGTAGTTGGCGTAATTGAAAACGATAAAGCCTGTATCAACAGGTTGGTCGCCGTTTTTGCCCGCGATGATGGTGCGGGCATGGCCACCCAGCCTTGGCTCCGCTTCAAACAGCGTCACATCGTGGGACGGGGCCAGCGTATAAGCCGCACCCAGCCCGGTGATGCCTGATCCAATGATCGCGATCTTTTTGCGCCCGGAAGAGGCATGTTCGAATGGCATGGGTACGGGTTCCGATCTTTTAATTGTATTTAGATGTACGCATGGCAGAACATATCGGATGATAAAGAAAAAAATTGGTTTCCGTGTGATCCAAATTAAAATGTGCTCCGTAATACTCTCATGTACAGCGAAACCGCATCGCTTGTCGTAACGACACAATCGCAAGCCAAAGGTGGGCGTGCTACGCGTGAGTGCAACAACGACAAACAGTTGAGCGACAGACGGGCGGGATCGGCTACGGTGACGGTTGAGACGGGAACACCGAACGCAAAGGATGGGGGGTTGCGATGGGCGGAATGCATTCTGCGCATCCGTGACCATCAGGATCGTGCTGCGTTCGCAGAGCTTTTTCAACATTTCGCCCCGCGCGTGAAGTCATTCCTCATGCGGTCCGGCGCGGACATGACCTTGGCCGAAGAATGCGCACAAGAGGTGATGGCCATTGTCTGGCAAAAGGCGCACCTATTCGATCCGGCCCGGGCAAGCGCGGCTACATGGATCTTTACGATTGCGCGGAACCGCAAGATTGACGCGTTCCGCAAGATGAGACGACCAGAGCCCGAGGATCTTGCCTGGGGCGCTCAAGAAGAACCGGACCAGGAAGATGTTCTGGCCCTGCAACAGGAAACAACACTACTGGGAGAGGCGCTCGCGCAGCTTCCACAAAAACAACGTGAGTTGATTGAAAAAGCCTATTTCGGGGATCTGTCCCACAGCGAAATAGCGGCAGAAACGGGATTGCCGCTGGGCACAATCAAATCAAGGATCAGACTGGCGCTTGACCGTTTGCGCCACCAATTGAAGTGATGATGATGACGCAAGATAACATCCAGCACCATCTGACAGACGACCTGCTGATGGCCTATTCCGCGGGTACCCTGCCAGAGGCATATAGCCTCGCCGTGGCCGCGCATATCTCAATGTCCGATGAAAGCCGCGCGCGCATGCACGCCTATGATGCGGTGGGCGGTTCGCTTGTCGAAGGCAGCGACGCGGCAGAGATGTCGCCGGGCAGCCTTGAGGCGACGATGAAGATGATCGACACGGCCAAACCCCAGGCGAAGACCACGCGCGCGAAGGGCGTGTTGCCCGCACCCGTGCAGGATTACGTGGGCGGCGATCTGGAGGCGGTCAAATGGCGCCCCGTGGGCATGGGCGTGAAGCAAGCGATCCTGCCCATAGACGGCAACGCCAATGCGCGGCTTCTTTACATTCCCGCAGGCGGTGCGATGCCTGATCACGGCCACGGCGGCATGGAAATGACGGTGGTGTTCCAGGGTGCCTACAGCGATGGGCACAGCCGGTTTGGGCCTGGCGACATCGAAGTGGCGGATGAAGATCACCACCACACGCCCGTGGCCGATATCGACGAAGACTGCATCTGTCTGACGGTTACCGATGCGCCGCTGAAATTTAACAGCTGGCTGCCCCGGGTCCTTCAGCGGTTCTTCCGTATATGAGTCCACAGTAAGGGCGGATGCGCCCTTTAAAACAAAGCCCTGTTGAACCCATCACCACTTCCGCATAGAAGGCGCGAAAGCAACTTTCGGAGGCGGTTATGGGTTTCAAAATGGGCATTGTCGGGCTGCCGAATGTGGGCAAGTCTACCCTTTTCAACGCACTGACCAAAACCGCCGCCGCACAGGCGGCAAACTTCCCGTTTTGCACCATTGAACCCAACGTGGGGGAGGTGGCTGTGCCGGATGCGCGGCTCGACAAACTGGCGGAACTTGCCAAGTCGAAACAGGTCATTCCGACGCGCATGACGTTTGTCGATATTGCAGGCCTTGTGAAGGGTGCCAGCAAGGGGGAGGGCCTGGGCAATCAGTTCCTTGCCAATATACGCGAAGTCGACGCCATCGCCCATGTGCTGCGCTGTTTTGAAGACGGGGATGTGACCCATGTGGAAGGGCGCGTGAACCCCGTTGAGGATGCGGAGGTGATCGAGACGGAGCTGATGCTCGCCGATCTTGAAAGCATCGAAAAACGCCGGGCCGGGTTGGTGCGCAAGCTGAAGGGCAATGACAAGGAAGCGATGCAGCAAGACACGCTTCTGGCCGCCGCGCAGGCGATGCTGGAAGAGGGCAAACCGGCGCGTATGGTTGAGGTCACTGATGAGGACGCCCGCGCCTGGAAGAACCTGCAACTTCTGACAACCAAGCCCATCCTGTTTGTCTGTAACGTGGATGAGGGCAGCGCATCGACGGGCAATGATCATTCCGCCGCCGTGCAGAAAATGGCCGCCGATCAGGGTGCGGCCAGCGTCGTGATTTCGGCCCAGATCGAGGAAGAGATCAGCCAGTTGGACGCGGATGAGGCAACCATGTTCCTTGAGGAAATGGGGCTGGAGGAGGCGGGCCTCGACCGTTTGATCCGCGCGGGATATGACCTGTTGCAATTGCAGACCTACTTCACCGCAGGCCCCAAAGAGGCCCGCGCCTGGACCATTCCGCAGGGCACGTTGGCGCCGCAGGCGGCGGGCGTGATTCACGGGGATTTTGAGAAGGGTTTCATCCGCGCAGAGACGATCGGTTATGACGATTACGTCACGCTGGGCGGTGAACAGGCCGCGAAGGAAGCGGGCAAGATGCGGGCGGAAGGGAAGGGGTACCTCGTCAAGGATGGCGACGTGCTGCACTTCCTGTTCAATACCTGATCCACGCAGTTCGTAGAATCAGCGCGATTTTCCCGCGTTAACAGGCGTTTTGGCCCCAAAGCCCCTGTCGGTATCACGTCGGTATTGCGTCGGTATCTTGTCGGTGCGGGGCTGCGGAGGCTATCGCTTTAAAGCAAAGCGCGTTGCGCTGGGCCATGACTGACCCGGACGCACCACCTTCAGAAAACTTCGGGCGCAAGGGCGATATCTTTACCGGTTTGGCGCTTCCTTGGCCTTACATACCTGCGTTCGGCAACAATCTGGGACAGAGCTATGAAAAGCCAAAGAGATATTCATTTGCACCGCCTGAAGGCCACGGCCACCGGGGGGGATGAGGTCAATGTATCAAAACCCGTGGCAGAGGCCTGTGCCTGGGCCGTGGCGGAGATTGAGCGGCTGGAAGCCATGGTGCAGCAACAGGCGCAGTAAGCCCTTGGGCCTAGAACTGCGTACGGGTCGGGAAGATCATGCGCGCAAGGCCAAAGACCGACAGCGCCACGATGGTCGCTATGAAGAGGGCGGCGGGCGTGTTGGGGAAACTGGGCCGCGCGGCCACGGTGGGCGGGACAACCACTTGAAAAATGCTTTGCCCCAAGGCGGCCGATTGGCGGGCGTTTGACAGACCTTCGAGCGCTGATGTCAGCCCTTGTTCCGCGATGGTCACGTTCAGCGCCGCCAGTTCATATTGTGTCAGCAGATTGTTGAGTGACATGCCCCCGCCCTGGGGTTCTGTCACCAGCAGGGCGCGCTGCGCTTCAATCCGGTCCAGAAGGCCCACGCGCATTTCGATCAACCGCTCCTCCTGATTGCGGCCAGAGATGCCGCCAGCGATCCGGGCGCGTTCGATTTCGCTGGTAATCTCCTGCATTTCAGCCGTGAGCTGACGGATCGTGAGGTAGATGTTTTCAATGCGGATATTGGGATTGGCCTCCCCGCTTTTGATCTGAAGGTCCACGACATCAAGCTGCGCATCCTGAAGATCAGATTGCGCCTCGGCCACTACCTGTTCAGCCAGCTGGACGCGTTTGGCGAAGACATCATTGCTGAGCGTGTTGATCTGTTCTTCGGTGCGTTTGAGGATCAGCCGGGACATGTCGACCGATTGCTGTGGGTCCGGCAGGCGCACATGCACGGTCAACAGCCCGGATTGAATATTGGCGGAGCTTTCCACGAAGGCCCGGAATTGGCGCGTGACGGTGATGGGCAGGTGATCAAATTCATAGATGCGGCGCAGCGGATCCATCTTGGGGCTGGAAAGCTCTGATATCAGGCCGGCCTCCTCTTCCAGGAACGCGACCAGCGCATCAGACCCCACGAATTCATGGGCCATGAACATTTCCTGAAGGTTCGATGGCCCCTGAAGCGACCCCAGCAGGCCGCCAATATTGCCCTCTTCCTCCGTCGCGGGTTTGGTGATGGCGATGACAGCGCGGGATTCGTAAAGCGGCACTGCGACAAAGAGCAGGTAAAGCGCGAAGGCCAAGATGGGGAGGACGACCATGACCAGCAATTGCCGCAGGAAGGATCGCCGCCGCCGCTGGTGATACTGTGACAGGCGCAGATCGGTTTGGCGGATTTGGTCATCAGTGGGCAGCAGATCTTTCAGCGCCTCATCGCGCAGCCGATCCTGTTCGATCTTTTCGGCCTGCCGCTCTGCCGCTTTCTGTTCGAGGCGTTCCTGCTTTTCAGCCTCAGCCACGCGCGCGCGTTCTTCGCGCCACAGGCGGATGCGTTCGTCTTCATCGGGTTCTGTGGCGTTGTCAGACATTACACCCGCGCGTCCATGTGATGGGGTTGATCCTCTGCCGACCCGGTTTCGCGCGATAGGATGGCGTGGCCCATGCCTTCGACATCCGCCACGGGGCGCAGCCTGTGATGCATCAGCGCGAAATGGCGATCTGTGCTGCGGCTGAGCGTTCGGGTGTTGCGCGATAGCACGACAAGCCCTGCCGATTGCAGGCGTTCGGCCAGCACGGCATCGCATTTGGCGCGCGTCGCCTCATCGCCCACGGAGATGGTTTCATCGACGATGTAGTGATCCCAATCCTTCAGCAGGGCGCAGGCAAAGGCAAGGATGGCGCGTTCCACGGGGGCCAGATCCTCCACCTTGCGATCAAGGAGGAAGGACGAGCCAATGAATTCACTGCAAAAGGCAATGGCGCGTCGGGGTGGCACGCCACACAGTTCCGCGATCAGGCCGATGTTCTCAGAGGTGGTGAGGAACGGGTTGAAGAACCCCGCAAAGCCCAGCGGCCAGGAGACATCACCGCTGCGCGTGATCCAGCCTTGATCGGGGTTTTCAATGCCAGACAGCAGGCGGGCGAAGATGGATTTGCCGCTGCCCCGCGCCGCCAGGATACCAACGCGGGCATGGGCCGGAAGCGTGAGGGACACATTATCGAGGATCAGGGATCTCCGGTGCGATCCGGGGCGAAACAGGGTGACTTTGTGCAGCGCGATCATAACCGCGCCCTCGACCAGCGGTTGCGGGTGATCGCCCATTCGATGGGGTAGGACAGGATCAGGAACGCCGCGCCGAAGAGCAGCGGGTAGGTGACATTCGCAATGGGAGAGGTGTAGCCGATGAAATACCCTTCACGCAGGAATTCGGTGACGTGGAAGGTTGGGCTGTACCACAGGATATCCAGCACCGGGCCGGGCAGTTCGGTCGCGGTGTAGAAGATGCCGGAAATCCAGAACATGGGCCTGAGCAGGATAGGCACGCTGCGGGCGAAGCTGTCGCTGGCCATGCCGACCACGGCGATAAACCGGCCGATGCCCATGGCCAGCACCCATACGACGAAAAGCGCGATCAGAACCCGGGCGGGATTGTCCGGCCCGGGGATGGCGAAGAGCACGGATATCAGGACGAACACCACTGTTGCCGTGACAATGGCGGTGATCAATTCGGACAGGGCCGACGCGGCGATCAGATCATTGCCGTCTATGGGGCGGATATATCTGAGGTATCGGTTGGCCGTCAGCGTGCGGCTGAGCGATGTGATGGTCTGGCGGAACACGATGTATGGCAGCACGCCGGTGGCCACGAAAATTTCAGCGGGCACATAGATGGGCGGCGCGCGGTTGAGCAGTTTGAAGATGATGACCACGAAGGCAATCCAGCTGAGCGGCGTCAGATAGGCCCAAAGCGTTCCCAATGCGCCCCCTGCAAAACGCGTCTGTCTTTCCCGCCGTATGAGAGTGGACAGGCGCGACAGAAGGGAGGGGCGCGTGGGGGTCACGAGGCGGGTGCCCCCGGCCTGTAGTAATCGCGGTACCAATCGACAAACCGCCCGATGCCGTCCTCGATGGGTGTGTTGGGTCGGAAGCCTGTCAGATGTTCCAGCAGGTCAGTGTTGGCCCATGTGCCGGGCACGTCGCCCTTTTGCATCTCCATAAAGTTTTTCTTGATTTCAAAGCCAAGCGCCTCTTCCAGCGCGCGGATGAAATCCATCAGGGGCACCTGTTGCCCATTGCCGATATTCACGCTGCGGAACGGGGCGACGGGGCTAAGGCTGTCACCGGGGATCGCCTCTGCATCCTCGCGGTCGTCCACCAGCGGCGGTTGCGCATCGATCAAAAGGCGGATGCCGCGCACAAGATCCCCGACATAGGTGAAATCACGCGACATGTTGCCGTGGTTGTAGACATCAATCGCGTCCCCTTCGAGCGCGGCGCGCATGAATTTGAACAGCGCCAGATCGGGCCGCCCCCAGGCGCCATAGACGGTGAAAAAGCGGAACATGGTCGTGGGGATTTTCCACAGGTGCGCATAGGAATGCGCCATATGTTCGTTGGCGCGCTTCGTGGCGGCATAAAGCGTGAGCGGGGTGGATGCCTTTTGTTGTTCATCAAAGGGCATTTCGGTGTTGCCGCCATAGACCGAAGAGGTTGACGCCATCAGCAGGTGATCCACGCCAAGCTCACGCGCGGCCTCCATCACGTTGAAGGTGCCGATCAGGTTGGATTCCACGTAGGAGCGCGGGTTTTCCAGACTGTAACGCACACCAGCCTGCGCGGCGAGGTGGACGATCACGTCAGGGGCGGCATCCGCAATGGTCTGGGACAGAAGTGCATTGTCTTCCAGCATGCCTTCGGTCGTGGTGAAGCCCGCGTTTTGCAGCAGCATCTGATGGCGGCGTTGCTTGAGCGCGACATCGTAGTAATCTGTCATGCCGTCATAGCCCACCACCTGAAACCCTTCATCGAGCAGGTGTTTTGCCAGGTGAAACCCGATGAAGCCGGCGGTGCCGGTGACGAAGACCTTGCGCATTAGTTGTCCTTTATCCGCAGAAACAGTTTGACCGTGTCGCTGAGAACCGATGCGGTCAGAAACTTGGGAACAGACAGCCGTTCTGCGGCTTCACCCATCCGTGCCAGTGATTTTTCGTCATCCAACATCGTTTTCAACGCGTCAACCACTTCGGCCATGGGCGGATCGTAGGCGTCTGACAGGATTTGCCCGGTCAGCCCATGTTCCACAACCTCTGCCGTGCCCCCGGCGGGGGTGGCGAGCACGGGAAGACCGGCCAGTTGCGCCTCAATGAGGACATTGGGCAAGCCTTCCATCCGGGCCAGATGCATGACCATATCGGCCTTGTCGTAAAAGAACCCCACATGGGATCGCACCCCGGCCAGAAAGATGCGGTTTGCCAGCCCCAGTTTCGCGATCCGGGCCTGGGTTTCGACAAATTCAAACCCGCCCCCGACAATGACGAACCGGGTGTCTGGCCGGGTCTTGATCAGATCCGCGGCCACATCTACCCAAAACTGAGGGCGCTTGTTGTGATCAAACCGAAAGACGCCCAGCACGGTTTTGTCCGCCGTGGGTGACCTTTTGACAACATCGGCCCACCACGTGTCATCGCCCGGCGTGCCGATTTGGTCCGGCACATAGGTGGCATTGCGAATGACCTTCACCTGGTGATCCGCCAGACCAAGCCAGTCTTCGTAAAGCGACCCGGCGGTGCGGCTGTTGGAGGAAAACACCACGTGATCCAGTTTGGACAGCGCCTGATAAAGCGGGGTGAGATGCGGGCGGTAGAGTTCGCGCCGCAGATTGGGGGGCATGCCACGAAACGATGTGACAATGCGGGGAACACGGGCGATGAGCGCGGCAATGGCGGCGGCCAGAACACCGCCATCCTGCCACAGATAGGCAATCTGGCAATTCGTTTCGCGGAAATACGGAACCAGCTTCAGGGTGTTGACCAGCACGTCTTCGGGCAGAAGATCCAGAAGGTCCGCGACCTCTGCGGGGATATCCTCAAGATCCGTGATCGCGACATCGGGCAGGTCGCTCAGGATCGTCGTGGGGATCTTGGCCCGGCGCAGAACCGGCAGGAAGAAATCCGAATTGGTGACGGGATTGGCATGTTTGACGCAGACATGGATGGGGCCTGCCACTTGGATGCCTGCAATGGTCTGGCCAGTTTGCTGATGGCGCATCATCTCTGACGCGATGCGGGTCATCTGACGTTCGGCACCGCCTGTGCCAAGTTGGCCGGTGAAAAACACAACACTGCCGAGCGTGCTGCCCTGGGGCAGGGGCCTGGGATCTTTGGCCGTCAGTTTGACCAGTTCGGAAATGACATCCAGCTGATCACTGATCATCCGGCGATCTGCCATTTCCGCCCGGCGGTCGACCATATCCAGAAGCGCCTGGGAGGATGTGCCCATCTTCGCACGGCCCGGGATGGTATCGGCCACCTCTTTGGCTTTGGAAAACCGCGCCTGTTCACACAGGCTTTTGATGTAGCGCATCTTGAGGCTGCGGGTGTCGCCTGTGCCGGTGTCGAGCAGGGACATCAATGCGTCCATATCGTGAAAGGCGCGCAGTTCTGACAGGCCGAGCAAGGTCATCCCGGCTTGTTCCAAACTGGTCTGACGATCCGGGAAGAGTTGGTACAGCCGTTGCAGCCCTTCATCGATTTGCCGCGCGCGCCGATACCAGCGCATGATCATACGCACGGCGATTGGATTGGTCGGATAAAGCCTGTGAACGTCGCTCCAAAACTCCATCATGCCGGAGGTTTTGCGCTGCTTTTCCACGATGAGGGCGCATTTGACGACAAAATCTTCGTCGCAGCGGTAAGAGGCCAGCGCCGGTTTCAGATCGTCAAAGGCAGCCTCTGCCCGGGCCGCGTTGATTTCCTGCTTCGCGATGGCGTCGATTTTTGCACGCAGTTCTGCGGGCGGTGGCGGCGCGCTGGCCTTGGCGGCCATGATCGAAGACAGCAATTCCATCGGGGACCTTACGCAACCTGACTTTCGCGGATCCGCTCAATGCAGCGGCCGTGTTGAAATTGTGCCTCTTCGTTGGTGGGTTCGATTTTGGTCAGGTTCTGCCAGTAGTGTCGCGCCTTGGCAAAATCCTTTTGTTTCACGAAAAAGCGGCCTGCGGACATCAGGACGCGCGGGTCTTTTGGCATCACATCCAGAACGCGGGTGAGGTAGGGGATGAAATCATCACTGTTGGCGACTTGCAATTCGCGCAACCGGTTGATGACACTGGCCTCTGCTGCTGCGCGTTTGCGGGCGGCGGAGGGGCCGTAATCCGGGTGGCGTTCGGCCACGCGGTAAAGGCCAATCAGGGCCACATCATCGGTTTCAACGCGCGCGGCCTGATAAGCCAGAACGGGTATCCTGTCGCGCCGCTTGGCCGCTTCGTGTTCCAGCCTTTCGGTTGCGGCATCGGCGCATGTGATCACTTGTGCCGCGAACTTGTCGGCAAGCACGTAGTTTTCGAGGGTAAAGGCGGACCGCATCAGCAAGGCCCACAGCGCCACGTTGTCGGCAAAATCATCACTGGCACGCATCCCGGCGCGTAGGGCGGCCTCATGAGCGTCACTGTCAAAGGCGACCCGCGCCAGATGCAGATCAATTTCCGGCAGATCATAGGGCAGGCGCTGCACCTGCTGAGACAGGCTTTCAAGGCCCAACCGATCGCCTTTTGCCGCCAAGGCCCGCGCATGGGCCAGCACATCACGGCGGATATCGCGCAGCGCGATGCGGGCATCGGCGTGCAGGGGCTGCGCCATCAGCACGGCATCCAGAAGCGCAATACGGGCGTCCATGCTTTTGGCCCGTTGTGATTGGTCAAACCACCTGTCGATCATGGCCCTGACGCCGGCATGGGATGGCATCGCACCGCCGTTTTGATCCTTCCACTCAGCGATCATCGCGGCGGCCTCTTGCACCTTTTGATCGTGATCCAGTTTTTCGACAAAGACGCAGAGGTCTTCGACACTGAGGGTTTCGATTGCGATGTGGTCGGCGACATCAAGCGGTGTCATGGCGGACATCCTGATCAGGTCGGGGGGATCAAGCGCGGTCAGAACGGCGTGCTGGGTTTCGGGGGGCAGGGCGGACCAGCGGGCCACATCCCCCGAGGCCACGATCCCCTTGCCCAGATCCGCCGCCGCGCTGCGGTTCGCGGGATCGAGGCGGAGCGCCATTTCAAAAAACTGCACCGCGGCGCCCGGATCCCCGCCTGACCTGGCGCGACGCCCGTAATCACCCGCGCGGCTGGACGGTAGGGCATGGCGCGCTTCCATAAGTTTGCGACATGCCTGCGCTGCATGATCGTGCCTGACGTCAGCGCCTATGGGTCCAAATAGGACTGTTTGCTAAGAGGGGGTTTGTTGCTCATCGTAGCCACTGAGGAGTGGAAGATGAGAAAGACAACGAAGAGCCCTGGCGAGAAGATCGTCAAAGACATCAAGCGTGCTACGCGCAAGCAGTATTCCAGTGAGGAGAAGATCCGGATCGTGCTGGATGGTCTGCGTGGTGAGGATAGCATTGCAGAGCTGTGCCGCCGCGAGGGCATCTCCCAGGGTCTGTACTACAAATGGTCTAAGGACTTCATGGAAGCCGGGAAGAAGCGTCTGGCCGGGGACACAGCGCGGGCTGCAAACAGTGATGACGTCAGGCACGTTCGAAGAGTTCTGGGCAGAAAAGCGCGAAGCGGCGTTCCAAACGATTTGCACAGAAGAAAAGCTGGATCGTGAAGGTTTCGCCGGGTTGCTGGAAGCGTATCAGTTTTCCGGCAAGCGCCCGCTGACCGATGAGGTAATTGCGATAATGACCGAAGTGCCCAGCATTCTTCAGCGAAAGCCCTCTGCGGAGCGTGTCGTTACACGCATTGTCGACTTGATCGAAACTTTCGATGAGGGGATGGGAGATATTTAGGGCGTGGAGTTCATTAACCCGACTACAATGGGCGGGAAGTTGACCTTCGCTGCACCTGCCAAGCGGCGAGCCAAACTTCAGAAAAGCAGACCTCTCCCAAAACGACTATAGACGTGATATCAACCAGAGATAGTGCGGACAGCGACCGTCATTACAAGATGGTGGATCAAGTTCTTGGCGGTCACATTGGATTTTGGATTTGAAATATGTATGACCCGACATTTGGTCCTACTTCTCTAAATCGACATATTCGAAAAACTGACTTCAAGGATAAACCTAAGCTTAAGACAGAAGCATTCAGAAACGCTCAGATCACGAAAGCGGTGAAGCACGCGAAGTCCGGTCTCAAGGGCATCACACTAGAGAAGAATGATCTTTCGGGTCGGGCAATCTACAAAAACAACGACCTACCAACTGAGCTTGTGCTGCGGAAAGCCGTCCAAAACATCAGGAAAATCTCCAGCGCGAGGCAGAGTAATCGGCTTGATATTATTCAAAGGCTTCAGCTTCTGTGCCGAGAGGGCATGCCTTTTGCCGTAGCGAAATTCGACGTCAAACAGTTTTACCCATCGGTGGATCAGGCCTCTCTCAAGGGTATGGTGCAACGTAGATTGGATACTGCACCTGGAACGAGAGCAGTTCTTGACGGTTTCATAACTGCATGTGCGGCACAAGGCATCAACGGCGTCCCTCCCGGGCTGGCAATAAGCGCAGCACTGGGCGAAATGTATATGCAGGACTTTGATGCCTCTGTGCAGGCTCAATTAAAACCACATCTCTATGCTCGGTACGTAGACGATATCATTTTGGTTCTACCGCCAACAAAGGACCTGAAGGGCTTACGAAAAGGTGTCGCGGAGCTTCTGCCACCCGGCTTATGCCTCAATGAAAAGAAGACGCGGTTAATCAATTTCGCTGAGACAAAAGTCAAAGCACCAACAGTCGAGCATCAGTTTGACTATCTTGGCTTCTCGTTCTCTGTGTCAGAGATTGGGAAAGACAGACCGAACCACAGGAAGGTCGTTCTTGATGTCTCCGAAAGTAAGGTGAAGAAAAGAAAGACGAGGATCGCGCGCTCACTTCTTCAGTATCTAATGGACGGCGATTTTGTTGGCCTTAGAGACCGATTTCGAGTCAACTCTTGCAATTATAGGTTCTTCGATACTCGAAAATCGCGGGTTCGCTCGGCAGGCATGTACCATACATATGGTCTAATTGATCTCCCTTCGAAGTCATTGAAAGAGCTGGACGCCTTCCAAAGAAAAATTCTCCTATCAAAATCTGGGAAGATTTGTGGACCCCTTTCTCTTTCACTCCCCCTTACACAACGGAATGAGCTTTTAACCATTTCCTTTGAGAAGGCATTTATCGACAAGACACACTTTCACTTCACTCCAGATCGATTGAAATTTCTCATGGAGTGCTGGAAATATGCCTAGAAAAAGCAAAACTAAGGTACGCCTGAAGAAAAGCGATGTCTGGCGTACTGTTCTGACCGATACAGCCCCTTTTGAAGTTCCAATCATCTTCAGCAACGATGGATTCTACAAGAATTTAAGCGATCTTCAGTCTAAGTCTGGACTTCTCCAAAGGTTTGTTGAGACGATCGTCTTGAAAGAGCGAAAATTCACTGTCCCATTCAAGTATAGCATAGTCAAAGGGGAAGATAGCTTACGTACCCTGAGCCTTGTCCACCCGCACGGACAAGTTGAAGTCGCTCACTTTTATCAGGAGTACAATCAACTCATCTGCGAGTATGGCAACACAAGTCCATACTCGATACGAAAACCAACGAAAGTTGGAACATCGTACTTTTTTGACTCTCCTGTAGCGGACAAGAACAAGTACAAGAACGCCACAGTCGACACGACTGAGATCGACACGCTTGTGAGAAACCCAGCCAGCTACTTCTCTTACTCAGGATTTGATCGGCTGTACCGTTTTTTTCTTTCGGATGATCACATCCGCTTGGAGAAGAAGTTCAAACTGATGTGTGCCTTAGACATCTCCAAATGCTTTGACAGCATCTACACACATTCCATCGCTTGGGCTACTAAATCGAAGAAGCTTGCAAAGGACAGCATCGGAGCACAGTCCTTCGGCAATGACTTCGACAGCATAATGCAAAAGCTCAATTACAACGAGACAAGCGGAATCTGTATAGGTCCAGAGGCGAGCAGAATCTTTGCTGAAATTGTACTTGCTAGAATTGACAAGAATACGTCGACCCGACTTGAAAATTTGCCCTCTCGGATAAAGATGCGACAAGACTACGAAGCCAGGCGTTACGTCGACAACTATTACATATTTGCGAATAATAAGGAGGACTTAGCAACAATTCAACATGAGCTGGCGCTAGCCTTGCGAGAGTATAATCTACATTTGAATGAACTAAAGACGGAGGTTATCGAAAGACCGTTTTACACTCGGAAGTCGCTCGTGATTGACAGAGTGGACGTGAGTATCAAAAAGCTTTGGGAAAAGACGCTCGACCGCGACTACCACGAAGGACGACGAATTGAGTTTCCTCGACACATTTATAAGCATCATGCTTTGTTTGGCGACTTCACAAGAGAGGTGAAGGCAGCTTGTTATGCGTCGGAAATGGGATACGACGCGGTTTCAAATTACATTATTGGCGCCATCCGAAACAAACTCGTTCAACTGGCGGACACCTATACCGATGCCGAAGCTTCCGAAAACGAGTACTTTTCGAAGCTGCACTATCGAGAAGTGATTTTGATACTGCTAGATATCGGATTCTACTTCTTCACCCTACATCCGACGGTAGCATCATCCTTGCGACTATCGCATGCGCTCGTCCGAGCGGCGCAGCACCTCAAGAACAATGACACCGAAGGCTTCCAAATCGTGCGAGAGGCGTCTTTGAGATGGACGTCGCTATTGGCGCGTTCCCCCACATTCTACAAGCTCTACGCAAAAAGCTCTGTTGTGCCGATTGAAATGTTAAACACCCTGCTGAGCCTTCAAGTGTTCTCCGGCGACGGGACACTAGAGGCTGAAGTTCTCGATAAGATTGAGAGCGGTGGTGGAGAAGTTGGGTATTTTCAGACCGTCGTTGGCTTATATGTCTGCGGAAACAGCCCAGCTCTCAAAGTAAGAAAAATCGGAATATTTGACCGAGCAAGCGCGCGTCTTCGGGATGAAGATGATCTTATCCGAGATGCGGAATCCGCCCACCTAGCGTTAGACTTACTTGCATGCACGTTCGTTTCAAAGGCCAAACGGGAGCAGTTGCTCGTAGACATTTGGCCCAATCTTTTGTCTTCCAACAGTGCACTTGGTTCGATTACCAAGGCCAAGGCAAAACAGCTAGTCAAAGAGATTGAGGCCCAGCACTGGTTCGTTCGTTGGGACGGGATCGATTTGCTTAGTATGATCGAAAAGAAGGAATTGAGCGCGGTCTACGCCTGATGTATTCTTGTCTTGGTTGAGGCGGTGCCTGCTGCCCATTTCGAATGGGTACAGACCTTGAGTTCAAACTAGCTAGACTGTTCAATCTAGCCAAGAGTGCTTCTGGAGCGAGCAATCGCACACACTTTTGGCACCCCCTCAACTCCATAACGCAAGCTAATTGCTGTACACGGAGATGCGCACGCGGCGCATGTCGGCAATGCGGGCTCGAGCGCAGCATGTTGGCAAAGTCGCGAGTGAACGTTGTGTGCCGCTTGACCTTTTCGGTCGAGCGGGCAACAATATAGCTGGCCTAGCGCGTAGGCCGGTGTGCCCGCCATGCGAAGCAAAGCAACGCGAATTGATTTTTTGGATACCATGCCGCTGGCAGGGTCCGATAAGCAGAGGGCACCTTTTCGGATCCAGTTCGGATATGGATCATGAAACCGACATACTACCTTAAGAAACTGAAAGAACTGTCCAAGCGCTACGCGCGAGCTCAACAAGTACCTCTCCACAAAGCACGTGATACGGTTGCTGAGTTACTGGGCTTTTCACACTGGAACGACGTTACTAAGGCACAAAGAGCCGGTTGGACCCCAACAAAGGAGCATATCTCTGCCGTGGAAAGGTTGCTTGTCGAAGCGCTGCCCGGCGATGAACCTGGTGGACCTCGATTTGGGTCATTTGTTGGTGACGCAGTCTTCGAGACAGATGTCCAAAACGGCACCATTGATGGGCACGAATACTCCATCTCAGCTTCAATGGGCGACGTTCATATGCATGGGGCAGGTTGGCACCTTCTTGTGCCTGAAGCTCCAAACGGGGAACCTCGTCTAGAGATCGCAAAACAGATTGAGCACGAAGCTCCAGTTTATGAAGCCGCATTTCGGCAAGAAGCGCTCGACATCGCAATCAAGCGAGCGGAACAGGTTCGGGCGGGAATAGCATCAGATTGGCCAAGACGTTCTACAAAGCCAGACAAAGACGGTCTCGTCCGTCATCCCTTAAACGGAGCTGAGTCAGATAAGTGGTTCTGCTTGCATTGTGACACTTCGATAACTGGCGAACAGATTGCTAGGAGTCTTTGGCATTGCCCACGTTGCGACGCGTCTCCGCTCAATATCTTCGAAAGTCCTTGGTGGCTTGAAGAGGATGATGCACAGCCAAAGCCATTTGCTGACAAAAAGAAGCAAGGGAGGCCCAAGCTAGTGGTTGATATCGTGGATACACGACTGAAATTGGAACTAGATGCCGAAAAGGTAACTCTACTGATGCGAAGTGCACTTGTTGAGGATGCTTCGAACGTTAGTGAGCGGTTAGGTGCTTTATTCGCCGAAATCGTTGTTCATGATGACAAAGATGTATGCATCACCTTTGATGAAGACCTCTGGCCGGAGCACAAGGAACCTATTTCAGCACTCGCAGTTGCAGCTCAACTCGGGATAAATGTTGACCAGGAACTTTGTCTGCGGGAGTTGCCCTTTGCGTGGCCAGGGTTGGGTGAGCACACCAAGAGCACTGTCGAGTACACGGAAATGATGCTCAAAGCCTACGCCAGCCAACCGGCTGACAAAGACGTCGAATGAGTAACGACCACTATATAGCAGGTTGCGGGGAGTATCTCCGCAGCCAGCGACAAGCGAGTTCGATGATCTTCAGACTCCGAACCTGCAGCGAATGTCCGGAATGCGGACTGCGGCCGCAGCATAGAAACAGCACAGTCAACGGCAGCTATGGGCCGACCATGCGCAAGTTGTACAGCGCCGGATCGAGGGACGCTGTCATTGAACAAACCTCGGTTGCAGCATGTCATAGGTGTCGAGAGTGAGTGCGCTCCGCCATAGCGGTGTCTTGAAGACATGGCGCACTTTCTGGCCAGAAGCGTCGTCGCGGGCCTCGGTCAGCAATCCCGCCCACATGAGCGGCCGCAGCACGCAGGATGAGAACGCGGCCATCTCGCGCCAGTCCGCTGTATGCCAGTCCTGAGGTTCTCCGTAGAAGGCTTCGAACAAAGCAACCTCGGTGGTGCATTGATCCGCCTCGACGTTGATCACGTTCATCCACACGTCCCACTTTCCGAAAGGACGGTCGTTGAAGCGCGCATAGGAGGCATGATCGACCTGGAGCACAAAGTACGGGATCAGCTCGGTAAACAGGCGGCCAGGCGCTTGCGCTAGCTCTGCGCCGCGTTTGGTCAGCCGGAACTCACCCTTGAAATGACGCCCCAAGCGCAGGGAAATCAGCAAGAAGTGCAAAAGCTCAAGCGGTGGAAACTCATATTCGTTAATCACCTTGTTGTAGCGGAACATCTGCTCCGCGCTTTTGCCCGGCCAATCGAAATTCTCGACGGCCCAATGGACGAAGGCGCGCTTGAAGGCCTTGGTCTGGGTCAGCCCGACCGATCCGTGATTCTGAGCATAGTGCAAGGTCAGGAGAGCACCCCGAAGCAGCGGAGAATGCGCGAGGTCGGGATGGTCATCGGCGAGAGTACGAAATTCGATCATGACGGGATGGTGCCACGTTCCGCGATGCAGTTCCACGATGTGCGCGCCGCTGACGGCTGGTCGTTGCCGGACTGGACGCTTGCGCTGTAAGGCGGGCGAGTGGCCGCTCCGATAACCACGTGAAATCACGCTTAACCCGGCGAGTGACCAAACTTAGCGACCAGAACGACCAAAAACATAACCCGAATGGTCAAACATCACGAGTCGTCACAACAGATGTGGTAGACCTTATTGACGTTTGTGGCAAAACACCCAGTAGGTGTGGAAGACCCTCGTGACTACTCACAATCGGTTGAAGTGGTGAGCCGTGCAGGGTTCGAACCTGCGACCCACTGATTAAAAGTCAGTTGCTCTACCAACTGAGCTAACGGCCCACTAGAGCGCCTAACTAGAAAGACAGTGCCGGGGGGTCAAGGGGGAATCTGATCTCTGGTGAAGAGCGGGTGAGATTTCAGCCCGTTAGACCCGCGCATGGCCGTGTGACAGTAGGGTGGATTTGACCCGCGCCTGTCGTTATATCCCGCCAGATGAACACAGCGGCACATAACGGCATCGCTTTTGCCAAGATGCACGGGCTCGGCAATGATTTTGTTGTCGTGGATGCCCGTGTCCGCGACGTGGCGATTGATGCCGATTTGGTGCGTGCGCTGGGCGATCGGCGGCGCGGGATTGGCTTTGATCAGTTTGCGCGGATTGACGCAGGTGAGGGCGGCGCGGATGTACATCTGACCTTCTGGAACCCCGATGGTTCGGAATCAGCGGCCTGCGGAAATGCCACGCGGTGCATCGCGCGCGCGGTGATGGACGAAACCGGGCGGTCAGAGGTGCGCGTGACCACGGCGCGCGGTGATCTTTTTGCCCGTGATGCAGGCGGGGGGCTGACATCTGTCAACATGGGTCAGCCGCAGTTGGAATGGCAGGACATTCCGCTGGCGGAGGCGATGGCGACGCTGGAACTGCCCATTCCGGGTGCGCCCACGGCGACGGGCATGGGCAATCCGCATTGTACGTTTTTTGTCGATGATGCTGATGCGCTGTCGCTGGAGGATTTTGGCGCGCGGTATGAACATCATCCGCTTTATCCCGAACGCACCAATGTGCAGATCGTGCATGTGGTGAGCAAGGATCACCTGCGCATGCGGGTGTGGGAACGGGGGACGGGTGTGACCCTGGCGTCTGGGTCATCATCTTGCGCGGTCGCGGTGGCGGCTGTGCGGCGGGGGCTGACGGGTCGCCGCGTTGAGATTGATCTCGATGGCGGACGGATCAGCATTGATTGGCGCGACGATGGGGTGTGGATGACCGGCCCCACGGCGCATGTTTGCGACGGGGTGATAACGGCAGAATATCTGGAGAGCCTGCGATGACCGCGCCAGTGTTCACCACGATGGGCTGTCGGCTCAATGCCTATGAGACGGAGGCCATGAAAGAGCTGGCCGCTGAGGCGGGGCTTGAGGGTGCCGTGGTGGTGAACACCTGCGCGGTGACGGCGGAGGCGGTGCGCAAGGCACGGCAGGAAATCCGGCGGTTGCGACGGCAGAACCCGGATGCGCGGCTGATCGTGACGGGATGTGCTGCACAGACGGAGCCGGAGACGTTCACGGCCATGGAAGAGGTCGATGCAGTCATCGGCAATACTGAGAAAATGCAGCCTGAGACATGGCGCGGCATGGCGGCGGATTTCATTGGGGAGACAGAAACCTGTCAGGTTGATGACATCATGTCGGTGACGGAGACGGCGGGGCATCTGATTGATGGGTTCGGCACGCGCAGCCGGGCTTATGTGCAGGTTCAGAATGGATGTGATCACCGCTGCACGTTCTGCATCATTCCCTATGGTCGCGGCAATTCGCGGTCAGTGCCGGCGGGGGTTGTGGTGGATCAGATCAAGCGGCTGGTGGATCGGGGATACAATGAGGTCGTGTTGACCGGCGTTGACCTCACCAGTTGGGGGGCGGATCTGCCAGCGGGGCCGAAGCTGGGCGATCTGGTGATGCGCATCCTGAAGCTGGTGCCGGATCTGCCGCGTCTGCGGATTTCGTCGATTGATTCCATCGAGGTGGATGAGAACCTGTTGCAGGCCATCGCGACGGAGCCGCGCCTGATGCCGCATTTGCATCTGAGTTTGCAGCATGGGGATGACCTGATCCTCAAACGCATGAAGCGGCGGCACTTGCGCGACGATGCGATTGCGTTTTGTGAGGAGGCGAAGCGGCTCAGGCCGGAGATGACCTTTGGCGCGGATATCATCGCAGGGTTTCCGACGGAGACGCCTGAGATGTTTGAGAACTCCATGCGGCTGGTGGACGAATGTGACCTCACATGGTTGCACGTCTTCCCCTACAGCCCGCGGCCCGGCACGCCCGCCGCGCGGATGCCACAGGTGCATGGAGCGGATATTAAAGCGCGCGCAGCGCGGTTGCGTGCGTTGGGGGAGGCGCGCGTGGCGGCGCATCTGGAAAAGCAGCAGGGACGGCAGCATCGCGTGCTGATGGAAAGCGCGCGCATGGGGCGGACAGAACAGTTTGCGGAAACCATCTTTGAGACCGACCGCCCAGAAGGCGATATCGTGACCGCGCAGGTGACAGGTGCACGCGCTGGGCAGCTTTTGGCGGCGTGAGCCGTTGGCCCTAATTGCAAGTTGCAACTGGCCCTAACCAAGGGCGGGTCGGCGTTGAAAGATCGTGCCAGCCAAGGAGGCCCGCCATGCATCCCAACCGCGCGTTTCGCAAATCATCCGAGGACCGCAATATCGCCTTTGCCCGGGAACAGGGCTTTGGGCTGTTGTGTGTGAATGGGGAAGATGGGCCGCTTGTCAGCCATATCCCGTTCTTGCTGTCTGAGGATGGCCGTCAGGTTGATTTTCACCTTGTGAAGTCGAACCCGATTGCGAGGGGGCTTAAGGCGCCGATGCGGGCGCGGCTCGCGGTGCAGGGGCCGCATTCCTACATTTCGCCGGATTGGTACGGTGTGGTGGATCAGGTGCCCACGTGGAACTACGTCGCCGTGCATCTGCAAGGGCAGATGGAATTGCGCCCGCAAGAAGAAATGCTCGATCTGCTCGACCGGCAGTCGGAGCTTTTTGAAACCCGCCTTGCGCCGAAACGGCCATGGACATCTGGCAAGATGAGCGAAGGCGTGATGGACGCGATGATGCGTCAGATCGTGCCGGTGCGCATGGCGGTGGACAAGATCGACGGCACGTGGAAGCTTAACCAGAACAAGCCTGATGATGTGCGGCTGCGCGCGGCGGATGCTGTTGAGGTTGTCGGCATGGGCCGCGATGTGGATCTGGTTGCCGCGTTGATGCGCGAACCGGATGAATAAAGGCCCAATGAATAAAGGAGAGACACCATGTTGAAGCTGATGGGTGCGATCCCCTCGCCATTTGTGCGCAAGGTGCGGGTGCTTATTCATGAAACAGGGCAGGAGGAGGACGTGGAGGTCGTGTTCATCATGCCCTCGCCCGTGGCCCCGGATGATCAGGCGATGACGGCCAACCCCACCGGCAAGATCCCCAGCCTGATCCGGGACGATGGGCCGTCGATTTATGACAGTCGGGTGATCACGCGGTATCTGGATGCGCGGGTGAGTGCGGGGATGTACCCGGACGCGCGGCTGTGGGAAACGCTGACGTTGGAGGCGACGGCGGATGCGATCATGGAGGCCGGTGTGCTCATGGTGTATGAACATCGCGTGCGACCTGAGGCGCAGGTGTCCGAGGCCTGGCTTGAGGCGCAATGGGGCAAGATTGAGCGCGCCGTGACAGCGATCAATGACCGCTGGATGAGCCATCTGCACGGGCCCATGGACATGAGCCATATCGCCGTTGGGTGCGCGCTGGGTTACTTGGATTTTCGGCAACCGGATCGGAATTGGCGGGCAGATGCGCCGGAGCTTGCTGCGTGGTTTGAAGCGTTCGAAGCGCGCCCGTCCATGCAAGCAACCATGCCGGAGTGAGCACGGTCAAACACATCGAGGCCGGGGTGTTGAGTGTCGGCTATTTCGAGGCCGGGCCAGCGGATGGACCTGTCGTGATGCTGATGCATGGCTGGCCTTATGACGCGCATTGCTATCTCGGTGTCATGGATATGCTGGCGGACAATGGCATCCGGTGCATCGCGCCGTTTCTGCGCGGGTTTGGACCCACGCGGTTTCTGTCGGACAAGACCATGCGGTCGGGGGAGCAAGCGGCCTTGGGCGCGGATTTGCTGGTCTTGATGGATGCGCTTGGGATTGAGACGGCGACGCTGGCGGGGTTCGATTGGGGCGGGCGTGCGGCCTGTATCGTGGCGGCCATTGCGCCCGAACGGGTCACCGGGTTGGTGAGTTGCGGGGTCGGCTATAACATTCAGAACATCGCCCGGGCCAATGAACCGGGGCCGGCGGAGGAGGATCCCCGCTATTGGTACATGTACCTTTTCAATACCGAACGTGGCCGCGTGCAGCTTGCCCATGATGCCCGTGGGTTTTGCAAGGTCATCTGGCGGATGTGGTCACCCAATTGGGATTTCGATGCGCCCACCTTTGATCGCAGCGGCGTGTCGTTTGAAAACCCGGACTTCGTGGATATTGTAATCCACTCCTATCGCCATCGGTTCGGCGGCGTGGCCGGGGACCCGGCGGTAGCGCATATCGAAGAGAGGCTGGCGACGCAGCCGCATATCACAGTGCCCACGGTGATCCTGCAAGGCGAAGATGACACGGTCGATCCCCCTTCAAAGGGCGATCCGGTCCGATCCAAATTCACGTCACACTATGAAAGACGCGTGCTGGCCCGTGTGGGGCATAACCCGCCACAGGAAGATCCGGCCGCGTTTGCAGCGGCCGTTCTTGATGTCATGAAGCGCTGATCAGAAGCTGTAGCTGATGCCGATATTGATCGCGTGGGTCACGATTTCGGTCGACAGTTTGCCCGCTGCCTGACCGGGCGCAGGGTCAATCGTCAGGTCGTTGTCGGACCATGTGAACTGATATTCGCCGAACACTGCCCAGCTGTCGGTGATGTTGTACTTCATCCCCGCCAACCCGCGAATCGCAGGGCCGGTGACTTCAAAGTCATAGGTGCGCACAGGCGAACCCAAAGGCTGCGCATCCACGTGTGGCATCGCAAAGCCGATCCCGCCGCCCACATAGGGTGTCCAGCGACCGGAACTGCCGATCGCACCGGGGAACCGCTTCATCGCGTTGATGGTGATGATGTTGTGCCCGTCGGACAGTTCCAACCGGCTGAGGCCCAGGGCGGCGCGGTCTGCGGCAGGCGCGTATGCCTTGGCATGGGTGCCCTCTACGCCGAAGCCCCAGTTGGATTGCGTCCACCAGATGGCGCGGCCACCGTAGTAGTAAGGATTGTCAAAACTGTCGCCCCGCCAGCTGACGCTGCGGTTCACCGCGGCACCGCCCGGAAGCGTGCCGCTGATCGTGCTGGAATTGGTTTCCTGCCACCCGGTGTAGAAGCTCAGCTCCAATTCAGCGGCGGCCGGGGCTGCAGTGACAAAAAGCGCGGCAAATGCGGCTTTTACGGAGGTTTTCAGGGTGCTAAGCATGGCAATTATCCAAACGGTAAGTGTTTTGAGGTCAATACACGCGCAAGCAACATGTCACAAGCGCGACAGAAGCGCACTGTTTTAAAATAGTGCCATTGTTGCACTGGACCCATTGGGTATCTCTGCTAGATACCTGCCTGATGCGCGAACTGGGATCAGAATCGCGCGAAAGAACCGGAAAAGTCAGCCCTGGGAGAGAGGGCCAGCAAAACGGAGTACGATGCAGTGTCACACACTGATGACAATCAAGACTCGCACCAGGAAACACGGCGAGATTTTCTTTATTATGCCACGGCTGGGGCGGGCGTTGTGACCGCCGGGGCCGCCATTTGGCCTCTCGTGGATCAAATGAACCCATCTGCTGATGTTCAGGCGCTTGCGTCCATCCAAGTGGATGTGTCGGATGTGTCCGAAGGCACGCAGCTGACCGTAAAGTGGTTGGGCAAGCCCGTGTTCATTCGCCGTCGCACCGCGGAAGAAATTGAAGCGGCGCGCTCCGTTGATGTGGCTGACCTGCCTGACAATGACGCGCGGAATGAAAACAATCCGGGCGCGGATGGGTCTGACGAAAACCGGTCAATGGACGAAGCTGGCGAATGGCTGGTGCAGATGGGCGTTTGCACGCATCTGGGCTGTGTTCCGCTGGGTGACGCGGGCGATTTCGGCGGGTGGTTCTGCCCTTGCCACGGATCGCATTACGACACGTCCGGGCGCATCCGCCAAGGGCCTGCGCCGTCGAACCTTCCGATTCCGCCGGCTGAATTTGTCGACGAAACAACGCTTCAACTGGGATAAGGAAACGCGCTATGGGTGGTATCCCTCACGATCATTACGAACCGAAAACCAAGTTTCAAAAGTGGCTTCACATGCGTCTGCCCGTCGCCGGGCTGATGTACGACACGCTGATGATCCCCACGCCGAAGAACCTGAACTGGATGTGGATCTGGGGCATCGTTCTGACATTCTGTCTGGCGCTGCAGATCATCACCGGCATCGTTCTGGTGATGCACTACACGCCGCATGTGGATTACGCTTTCTCATCCATTGAACACATCATGCGCAACGTGAATGGCGGGCATATGATCCGCTATCTGCACATGAACGGCGCATCGTTGATGTTCTTTGCGGTCTATTTGCACATTTTCCGCGGTCTTTACTACGGGTCGTACAAAGCTCCGCGTGAGATCACGTGGATCATCGGCATGCTGATTTACCTGCTGATGATGGGCACGGCTTTCATGGGTTACGTTCTGCCTTGGGGTCAGATGTCCTTCTGGGGTGCAACGGTGATCACCGGTCTCTTTGGTGCGATCCCGTTCATTGGTGAGCCGATCCAGACATGGTTGCTGGGTGGTCCGGCGGTGGACAATGCCACGCTCAACCGCTTCTTTTCGCTCCACTACCTGCTGCCGTTTGTGATTGCGGGTCTTGTGGCGCTGCATATCTGGGCCTTCCACACGACGGGCAACAACAACCCAACGGGTGTTGAGGTGCGTCGCGGGTCCAAGGCGGAAGCGGAGAAAGACACGGTGCCGTTCTGGCCGTACTTCGTGATCAAGGATCTGTTCGCGCTGGCGGTCATCATGGCGGTGTTCTTTGCCATCGTGGGCTTCATGCCGAACTACCTCGGTCACCCGGACAACTATATCGAAGCGAACGCCTTGGCGACGCCTGCACACATCGTTCCCGAATGGTACTTCCTGCCGTTCTACGCGATCCTGCGCGGCTTTGACGACACGGTCTGGATCGTGATCGCGGCGAACTTCCTGACTGGCGGTATCGTCGACGGTAAGTTCTTCGGTGTTCTGGCGATGTTTGGTGCGATTGCCATCATGGCGCTGGCACCGTGGCTGGATACATCTTCGGTCCGGTCTGGTCGGTATCGTCCGATGTTCAAGATTGCGTTCTGGATCCTTGTGGCAGACTTCATCTTGTTGACCTGGGTCGGTGCGATGCCTGCCGAAGGCTGGTACCCGGCGATCTGTCTGATCGGGGCGACGTACTGGTTTGCCTACTTCCTGGTGATCCTGCCGCTGCTTGGCGTGATCGAGAAACCGCAGGAACAGCCCGAAACCATTGAAGCGGATTTCAAAGCCCATTACGGCAAATCCGCGACCGGTGGCAGCGGCGCTGTCGAAACACCGGCTGAGTGAGGAAAGGACAGGACATGTTCAAACGTATTGCACTTTCCGCCGCTGCTGCGCTGTGCCTGACGGGCACAGCTGCGGTGGCCGCCGGTGGCGCGGGTGAGGTGAAGGACATTGATTTCTCTTTCGAGGGGATCACTGGCACCTACGATGAAAATCAGCTTCAGCGCGGTTTGCAGGTCTACACAGAGATCTGTGGGTCGTGTCACGGCCTGAAATTCGTGCCGATTCGCACGTTGTCTGATCCCGGTGGGCCGCACCTGCCGGAAGACCAGATGCGCGCCTATGCCGAGTTCTATGAGGTCTATGACGCAGAGCTGGACGATTGGCGCCCGGCCAAGCCAACGGATCACTTCCCCGAAAGCCTGCTGGAAAACGCCCCTGACCTGAGCCTGATGGCCAAGGCGCGCGCGGGTTTCAGCGGCCCGCACGGCACCGGGATCAACCAGCTGTTCAAAGGCATGGGCGGCCCGGAATACATCTATTCCCTCCTGACCGGTTACACCGGTGAGGAAAAGGAAGAAGCCGGCGTCATCTTGTATGAGAACAAGGCGTTCCCGGGTGGCTGGATTTCCATGGCACCCCCGCTTTGGGGTGACGATGTGGAGTTCAATGATGGCTCCCCCACGGATATCAGCAGCATTTCACAAGATGTGTCTGCCTTCCTGATGTGGACGGCGGAACCCAAGCTGAACGACCGCAAGTTCTCCGGCTTCGTTGGGTTCATCCTGCTGAGCGTGCTGTCTGTTCTTCTTTATCTCACGAACAAGAAGATCTGGGCGCCGATCAAGGGCAAGAACAAGGCCGTGGCCACCCCGGCTGAGTAACACCCGCAAGAATTACAAAATGAAGGCCCCTGCTGCATGAGCGGGGGCCTTTTTCTTTTGCGCGCTGTGCAATGGCCATTGTCTTTGATTCAGGCCATTTTGGGATGGAAGTCCGGTTACGCCAATTTCAGACCGGTCAAACAGGAGAGATGCGCATGAGGTTTCATCGGCTTTATTCGGACTCGGATGGCGAAAGTCATTGGTCAGATGTGGAGGTGGCCTTGGAAGAAAAAACCTTCGCCCCGCCCGCCAAAGCCATTGAAATTTCAGCGCCTGAGCCTGTGACGCAGTCCATGTTTTTGCGTTTGCGGTCGGGCTGGGATGAGCCGATCCATCCAACACCCGTTGCTCAGAAACTGATCTGTCTGAGTGGCCGGGTGCGTGTGACGGCAAGCGATGGCGAAGCGCGGGAAATCGGGCCCGGCGATGTCTGGCACATGGAAGACAAGCACGGGAAAGGCCACCACACCGCCGTGATCAGCGACGAAGATTTCCTGTCCGTGATCGTGCAGTATGAATGCGTTAGGCCAACGCCCAGCCGTGATGATCGCAAGTGACGCGCGCTTGGGTCAGCGCGGCATCGGGTTGGTGGCCTTGTTATAAGGCAGCCAATCGGTGATGTCGGGATAGTACATTTCCCGCCAGCGCCGCACCCGCGGGTTCATGATTTTGCGCCACAGAGGCGGGGCCATCGCGGCCATGGTCATGATCGGGTAGCCATGGGGCAGCTGGGGGGCTACATCCTCGGCGTAGTTTTGCAGCAGCGGGAAGCGCCGGTCGGGTTTGAAATGGTGATCGGAATGGCGCTGCAAATTGATCAGCAACCAGTTTGACGCCTTTTGCGCCGCGTTCCAGCTGTGACGCGGCTGGACATATTCGTACTTTCCGTCGCCCAGATGTTTGCGCGTCAGACCGTAATGTTCGACGTAGTTGGTGATTTCCAGCTGCCAGACGGCTACGAAAGCCTGCCAGAGGAAAAGCGCCAGCCCCTCCACCCCGCCAATGATGATGGCGAGCGCGATCATGATCGCTTGCAGCGTCCAGTAGCGGAAGAAGGGGTTCGACAGATCCGTCCACGGTTTATCCTTGCGGCGCAGCATCGCGGCCTCGGCGTTGAACGCGGAGATGAAGCATTCGCGCAGCACACGCGGGAAGTAGCGGTAGAAGCTTTCATTGAACCGCGCCGACACCGGATCCTTGGGCGTGCCGACATAGCGGTGATGGACCAACAGATGCTCAGATCGGAAATGGGAGTAGAGCACCATGGCCAGCAGCACATCGCCCAGGAACCGTTCGCGCCGGTCCTTCTGGTGCATCAATTCATGGGAATAGTTGATCCCCACAGTGCCCGTGATCACGCCCACACCAAAGAACAGCAGGATCGTTTCCAGTGGCCCCAGGTGGTCATCACCGGGTCCGGTGGCGTACCAGATCATGCCAAAAAGCACGCAAAATTGCACCGGCGCCCAGATATGGGTGATCAGCTTGTACCAGTTCAACTGATCCTCAGTCGTGTCCAGATCGGCGTTTTCGGTGTTGAGGCCAAGAAACGCATCAAGGATCGAAAACAGATACCATGTGCAGAGCGGCAACAGGATCACCGCCCAGCCGCCCGTGACCGCGCTGAACCACGCAATCGGCACAAGCAGGATCGACATCCAGAAAGGAATAGCGTGCTGGATCTTCGCGACTTGATTTGCAGGTATCATGAGCGGTGCTCCTCACTGGCCCACTTGTTCATTGGCTCTTGTTGGCTGCGGTTCGGCTAGCGTGGGTTTGTGGCATTTTCCAAGCGATCCCGTGCCAAGTCAAAGACCTTTCGCATGACCGTCGGCAGGTTGGAGGGCTTAAAATCCGCATTTGCGACGAAATGCCCGCGGTCAGGCGCGGCATCAAGCGGCAGCAGCGCCACCTCAACCTGCAGCCTGAGATGAAAATGGGTGAAGGTGTGGCGCGCCTCTTCGCCCAGGGCTTGCCAAGCCGCGTCCATCGGCGGCGCAGGCGTGGGCGCGTCGCCCCAGTCGCTGCCCGGCCAGCCGAGCATACCGCCCAAAAGCCCTTTGTCGGGCCGCTGTTCCAACAGCCATGCGCCATCAGCGCGGCGGGCGACATAGGCGATGCCAAGGCGGGTAGGCTTGGGTTTCTTCGGCGTCTTGCGCGGCAGATCGGCTTGCACACCTTCTGCCCGCGCAGCACATGGTCGTTGCCACGGGCAGATCCCGCAGGCCGGATTCTTGGGCGTGCAGATGGTCGCGCCCAGATCCATCACCGCTTGGGCATAATCGCCGGGACGCGTGCTGGGGGTAAGATCCCGCGCCACATCGGTGAGTTCGGGTTTCGCGGCGGGCAGGGGCGTGTGGATGTTGAAAAGCCGCGACATGACGCGTTCGACATTGCCGTCCACCACCACCTCTGGCGCGTCAAAGGCAATCGCAGAAATGGCGCCCGCCGTGTAAGGCCCGATGCCGGGCAGGGCTTGCAGCCCGTCGCGGGTATTGGGGAACACCCCACCCATCTCAAAAGCCACGACGCGGGCGCATTTCAGCAAGTTGCGAGCGCGCGCGTAGTAGCCCAGCCCGGCCCATTCACCCATCACATCGGCGTCCTCGGCATTGGCCAGATCAGTGACGGTGGGCCAAAGCGCGGTGAAGCGTTCATAGTAAGATTTCACCGCCGCCACGGTGGTTTGTTGCAGCATAATCTCCGACAGCCAAACGCGGTACGGATCGGGCCGCTGACCGGAGGCCAGTTGATCGGGCCCCACGCGCCAAGGCAGCACGCGGTGGTGCCTGTCATACCATTCCAGCAAGTTTTGCGCTGCGACGTCACGCATCTGTTATCACTGCACCGTTTCGTGAGGGGCTGTTATTCATGTGTCCTTATATTAAGTTAGTGCAAACAACCCGGGAGGTCAGCCTTGCCTGCGCATCAAGGCACAACATTTGGCTTCAAACGCAGCGGCAAATTGCTGTCGCAGCGGATTCGCAAGGCCACGGAAAGCCGTGGCTTCGCGGTGAGCCGTGTTGTGACCCATTGGGCGGAGATCGTGGGCGAAGATATCGCCGCCATCGCCCGCCCGGTTGAGATCAGCTATGGCCGTCAAGGATTGGGCGCGACGCTGACGGTTTTGACCACAGGCGCGCAGGCCCCGATGTTAGAAATGCAGAAAGACAAGCTGCGAGCGAAGGTGAATGCGGCCTACGGGTACAATGCAGTCTCAAAAGTGCGGCTGACGCAGACCTCGGCCACCGGGTTTGCCGAAGGTCAGGCACAGTTTGATACCAAGCCGCCCGCGGAAAAACCCGTCGATGATGTCACCCGCAAACAGGCAAGCGTGATGGCCGAGGATGTGGAAGATGGAGGATTGCGCGGTGCGTTAGAGGCGCTGGCACAGAATTTCCTGAAAAGACGCGATTAAGGACACATAAGGATGGTTGAGATGAAACGACGTGACAGTCTGAAAGTGATGGGTGGTGCGCTGATGATGGCGGGCCTGCCGGGTGCCGTTTGGGCGCAAGAGGCGGAGATTGATACCTCTTCCGTGGTGGAAATGACGATGGGCGATGAGAATGCGCCGGTGACGTTCATCGAATATGCGTCCTTCACCTGCCCCCATTGTGCCAGCTTCCACAAGAACCAGTTCAAGGATCTGAAGGCGGATTTCATCGACACGGGCAAGGTGCGGTTCATCTATCGCGATGTGTACTTCGACAAGTTCGGGCTATGGGCCTCGATGGTGGCGCGCTGTGGCGGGTCGGAACGGTTCTTTGGCATCACCGACATGATCTATGACCAACAGCGTGACTGGATCGGCGACGGGTCCGATGCGGGCGTGGCAGACCGGTTGCGCAAAATCGGCAAGGTGGCGGGGCTGACGGAAGACGAGCTGGATGCCTGTCTGACGGATCGGGATTTCGCCCAGGCGCTCGTGGCTGTGTATCAAGAAAACAGCGAGGCGGATAACGTCAATTCGACGCCCACGCTGATCATTGATGGCACGACGTATAACAACATGGCCTATCCTCAGCTGAAAGAAATCATCGAAGGGAAATTGAACTGATCACAGGGCCTGATCCAGGTCGCTCCAATCATCAATTTCCAGCCGTACTGGCAAGGTGACCACTTTTTGCTGAAAGTCGCGGGGCAAGCGCACCGCGTCTTTTTCCGTGGTCACCAGTTGCGCACCCAATAGCTTCGCTTCCGCCTCGAGCCGCGTCATCAGGGCGGGTGTGAGGGGCTGGTGATCTTCCAGCGCTTCTGCGCGGGCCAGATCCGCACCCAGACCCCGCAGCGTGGCGAAGAATTTTTCGGGCCGCCCGATCCCGGCGAAGGCCAAGGCCCGGGTGCCGGCCCAGTCCATGCCTGTTTCAAGCGGCGCGAACCGCCCGGTTATATGGGGCAAGCTGCCCAGGGCATGGCCACAGGTGGTTTTAAAGCTGTCTTGTGCCGCCGCATCACCAATGGACAGGATCATATCAGCGCGTCGGAGCCCGGCCGCGACAGGTTCGCGCAAGGGGCCGGCGGGGATACATTTGCCATTGCCAAAGCCGGTGACGGCATCGACCACGATGATGGATAGGTCTTTGGCGAGGGCCGGGTTCTGGAACCCGTCATCCATGATCAGAACCTCTGCGCCCGCGTCCACCGCGATACGTGCCGCGGCGGCGCGATCCTGCCCGATGATGACCGGGCCGAAGGCGGACAGAAGCAATGGTTCATCGCCCACATCCTCCGCACTGTGTTCTCGTGGATTGACCTGCGCGGGGCCTGTCATCTGCCCGCCATACCCTCGGGAAATCACGAAGGGTTTTCGGCCTTGATCCAAAAGGCGCTGCATCAGCGCGATAACAACCGGGGTTTTGCCGGTGCCGCCTGCGTTCAGGTTGCCCACGCAGATCACCGGCACAGGCGGGCGATAATCCGGCGCGGCCTGCATCCGGCGGGCCGTGGCACGGGCATAAAGCGCGCCCAACGGTGACAGGAGCCGCGCCTGCCATGCCGGTTGATCCGGCGGGGTGGTCCAAAAAAGCGGCGCGCGCATCAGGACGCTTTGCGCCGATCGAGCGCGTCCTCAATGATGTCGACAATTCGGTCCATCACGCCCGCGCTTTGCGTGGCCACATCCCAGGCCGCGTGGGCCATGGCCGCCGATTGATCGGGCGGGATGATCCGTTGCACGGCCGCAGCCAGCGTGCTGGCATCCCGCACGATTCGCGCCGCGCCCACCTCTGCAAAGCGGGAATAGGTTTCGAGGTAGTGCCGCACATTGGGGCCATACAAAATGGCCGATCCGTGGGCGGCAGGCTCATTGGGATCACTGCCAAAGGTACCTTGGTTCAGCGACGAGCCCATGAAACTGATTGGGGCCACGCGGTACAACAGGCCAAGATCGCCCGCGTCATCGCTCAGGATCACCTGGGTGGTTTCATTGGGTTGTTCCCCGGCGGACCAATCCACATGGCGCAAACCGCTGGTCTGCAATGCGTCCTTGGTGAAATCGGCATCCAGCGGGTCATCCAGTGACAAGATCAGGACCATGCGGTGGGACAGGCGCGTGATATCCTGATGGGCGGTCAGGATGGTGGCCACTTCATCGCGCGTCAGATGCGCGGCCAGCCAGACGGGTCGACCCAGCAGAAGCTTCGATAGCTCATCGCGTTCGTCTTCATTGCAGCGCATGGGGCGGGAGCCATGCCAGAGCGGCCCCCCGACAGAAACTTTGCCCGCAGGCACGCCCATGCGGTTGCGCAACAGCAGCTCAGTCGCCGTGTCGCGTGCCATGATCGCATCAAACAGCCGGAACGCCGCGCGTTGCCCGTTGGGCAGCCAGCGCCAACCCAGCCCGGTGAGCCGTTTGTCGACAGCGTCTACAAGGTAAAGTGGCACCTTTTCCTTATGCGCCTGTGACAACAGCACAGGGCGCACATCACCTGTCGTCCAGACGCAAATGTCCGGCGACCAATGGTTCAGAAAAGCTCGCGCGGTGCTGCCGGACTCACCGGGCAGGTCGGCGTAAAAGACGTCGTTGTCGGTGCTGTGATGGGGCGTCACGCTATCGGGCGTTGTGATCAGGAGGTGCAGGTTGGGCCGATCCTGTTTCAGGCGGTCGGCCAGACGGTGGGCGATATCCACATGGGCGGCATCAGCGGCATGGCACCAGACAAGCTCCCCCTTCGGGCGCTGAGTGTCGGGGAGGGTGGTGCCCGGCCCCTGGCTGGCCGCTTTGCCCAACGCCCGCCGCCTTAGCCCAGTTCTTCGGTGGGGGAGCCTTCCGCCGCTTCATCCCGAAGGCGGTGAATATGGGCGATGAAATAGCGCATATTGGCGTTGTCCACGGTGCGCTGTGCTTCGCCCTTCCAGGCGGCATAGGCGCTGGCGTAATCGGGGAAAATGCCGACCACATGCAGGTCATCGACATTCTTGAAGACATTGCGGCTGACATCCTGAAGCTCGCCACCGAAGACGAGGTGAAGGCGTTGAACCATGGTGGTTTTCCTTGAAACTGAAGCGAAATGGGCCCGGCCCGCACCCTATTGGATTGCGGCGCAGGGTCAACCCGTGGTGGGCTTGACGATCGCGGGCAAAGCGGTCAGGCAAGGGGCGTATTTGCAAGGATGCCATCGCCGTGAAGCCCCCTTTGATCTTGCAGCTGAGGCCCGAAACTGAGGCCTCTGACAGCGAATTTGACGCGATTTTGCGCAAGGGCGGCACGACAGGTGGGGATGTCCGCCGGGTGCGGCTGGATCAGGAGGATTTGGGCGATGTGGCGCTGGAGGATTACTCCGGCGTCATCGTCGGCGGTGGCCCCGGTTGTGTCAGCGACGCGCCCCATGAAAAATCTGAGGTCGAGGCCCGGATTGAACATCAGGTTCTGGCCCTCATGCCCGCTGTGACGCAGACAGACACGCCCTTTCTTGGCTGCTGCTATGGCATTGGTATTTTGGGCAAACATCTGGGCGGGGATGTCAGCAAACGCGCCTATGGCGAACCTGTGGGCACGTCGGATTGTGAGGTCACGGCAGATGGCAAGGATGATCCGCTGCTCGATGGTGTGCCCACGGCGTTTTCGGCTTTCGTGGGTCATAAAGAGGCCTTGCAATCGCTGCCTGAGGGGTGCCGCCATCTGGTGCGGTCGGAGGCGTGCCCCTTTCAGATGTTCAAATATCGCGACAACGTCTATGCCACGCAGTTCCACCCCGAAGCGGACGCCGCCGGGTTTGAAACGCGGATCAGAATTTACCGTGACAAAGGGTATTTCCCGCCAGAGGATGCCGACCATCTGATTGATATGTGCCGCGCGGCAGACGTGTTTGCGCCGGAAATGGTGCTGCGCAATTTTGTGGCCCGTTACGGGCGGGGTTAGGTGGATCACCCAGCCGGGATCAAGCGGCCCTGAAGCCACAAAAGTGACGGGTAAGCCGCGATCCAGACCCACACGAAGCGGTTGAGACCGAACAGGATCGCGTTGGCCAGATGAAACAGCGCGCCCACGCAAAGCGCGGTGATCAGCGCGGTGTGGTTGAGCAGGCTGAGCGGAAAGGCAAGTTCAAACAGAATGACCGCCCATGACGCGCACCAAAGCAATCGGGGCCTGTCCGCCAAGCAGCGCAGATTTTCGGACACGGGATAGGCGGAAAAGCGGAAGACATCCTGCAAGGCCCGCCCACTGCGCCATTCGGGGTTCAGCACTTTGACTTGGCCGGCGATGAAGTAGGACAGGATCACCTGAATAGCCAAGTAGCCTACCGCCAATTCCTGCCCCAACCCGGCGGGCATCCAATGGGCAAGGGTAAGGCAATAGAGGTTCAGCAATCCCATCCGGTCACTGCCCCCGTTGTAAGGCCCTTGGTATCGGTGCAGGATCAGAAGGCTGTGCAGGGAAAGCGCAAGCAACGCCCAATCCTGATGGACCCCAAGACAAAGCGGAAGGCAAAGCACGACGCGGGTCAGGAACAGGGCCCGCGCTTTGGGCGATGTCACGATGTGTTCCGCGCTTTGCTGCAGGAACGCGAAAGCCAGCAGGAGTTCCGTGGCGCGCAACGCCAGATCAAGGGGCATCATGACTGACCTGCCGGGAAGGGATTGGACTGAAAGATCACCTCTTGCACCAGTTGCGAGCCTTCGCGGTGCACAAAGGTCAGCCGAAAGATCAGCCTGTCTGATGATGGATGGATCAGGCCCTTTGATGCGTCGGATTGAATGCAACGCCGGATCGCGCCAATGCTGTGGTCCGTGGGCGCGGCATGGATCCGTTCGGCGCAACTGATCAGGAACAGATCCTCGTTGCGATCTGGGCTCCAGACCAAGCGGCGGATCATAGTGAAGGCTGAAAGGCGCGTCGGGCGGGGGCGAAATTCCTGCCATGCAGCTGGGGTGGTGTTGGCTGTGCCGCCCGCCGGCACGGGTGCCCATTCCACGCGGGGGGAGGGCTCAATGGATTTGAAAAACCGCCAGGATGGGATCAGCACGGGCAAGACGAAGACGAGGGTTCGGAGCATGGGCGACCGTACCGCGATCAGGGTTAATGGCGCCTGAAACCTTCACCCATCATGGCTGCTGTGCAGACGAGGGCTTTAACTGGCGCGACGCCGGTTCAAGACCTCAATCACTTGTTTGATCGGCATGGGTTTGCCGTGGAAATAACCCTGCTGGATGGGGCAGCCGAGCCCGATCAGCAAATCGGCGGTTTGCTGCGTTTCGACCCCTTCGGCCAGGACATCCGTGTTCAGCGAACGCGCAATTTCGATCACGCTGGTGACCAGATTTGCCTGCTCCCCCACCATGTCGATGGGCATGATCAGTTCGCGGGCAATTTTCAACCGGCTGGGATTGATCGCCATCAGCCCGAGGATTGAGGTGCGTCCCGTGCCGAAATCATCCAGCTCAATTTGCACGCCCACGTCACGCAAAGTGTCGAGCTGCCATAGGAAATGCTGATCCGGCCTGTCCATGAACGCGGTTTCCAACAGTTCGACGGTGATGCCGGTCGGGGTGCTGTTGGACAGTTTGACGATGGTTTTGACATAGTCTTCATTGCGCAAACTATCACCGGTGACGTTGAAGGACAGGTTGGGCAGGATGTCGGGAAAATCGGTCAGAAACGCACCGATTTTTTCCAGCACGATTTCGTCGATTTTCTTGATCAGGCCGGTGGCCTCTGCGGTGTGCATGAAGTCGCCGGGGGGGATCACATCGCCGTCCGGGCGCACCCAACGCACCAGCGCTTCGGCCCCCACGACCTGCCCGGTGCGCGCGTCGATCTGTGGCTGAAGATAGGGTTCAAATTCCCGCTCTTCGATCGCGTGCAGAAGCGCCTGAAGAGAGGATCGTTGTTCCTGCGCGCGGGCGCGGATCTTTGGGGTGGACACCACGGTTTGATTGCGGCCCAGAAACTTCGCCTCGTAAAGCGCATCGTCTGCGGCTGACACCAGTTCATCGGCTGACGTGAAATTGCTTTGTTCCGCTGTGGAGGCGATCCCGATGCTGACGGTCAGGCGACGTGACACCGCGGAATGCTGATGTTCAATACCCACCCGGTCCAGACGGTCGTGAATGTGCTGGGCAATGGTGGTCGCTGCGGTGTTGGGTGAGGTGACAAGGCACACGAATTCCTCACCCCCGTAGCGCGCCATGATGCACCCGTTTTGATCCTGGGTGTGTTGCAGGATGCGGCCAACCTCAATCAAGGCATCATCGCCCGCCTGATGGCCGTAGAAATCGTTGAATGCCTTGAAATGATCGACATCGATCAACAAAACCGAGAGCGGCGCACCCGCTGCCGTTTCCTGCGCAAAAGCATGGGCCATGAGCCGATCAAAATATGCCCGGTTGTAAAGGCCTGTCAGGGCATCGCAATCGGCCATGTTTTGCAGGCGCGCGTTGGCCTGTTCCAGCTGCGTTGTCCTGTCCTTGACGGCGTCCGACAGGGCGGTGTTGCTGTCGACCACCGCGTCATGGGATTGCTGGATCGTGTCAAGCGCTTGGGTGGCAGAGGCCTGAAGCCGCCGAATGCTGTGGCCCAGCCCCTCCACCTCGGTTTCGCGCAGGAAGCGGGGCAGGGTCGGTGGCCGGGCGGGCAGGCCCCCCGGTTTCCACGCATGGGTGATTTTGGCCAGCGTTGAAATATGCACAGCCAGCACGTTGAAGATCAGAAAATACAGAAGCAGGCCAAACAGCATGTTCTTGCCCGTGGTGATGACAAAGAAGCTGAGCAGGCGATCCACGAATTCGGGCGCCACAAGGGACCGATCAAGCGTGATCCACAATTCGCCAATCGCGCCCGCGCTTTGGTCAGTGCCTTGTTCGTATAGAAGCCGGGACAAGACAACTTCATCCGACGCCCCGATCATACCCAATTGCGGCAGCGTGGGCGACACATCGCGGTACATATCAACCACCAGATCGCCTTCATTGTAGATTTTCACGCTGGTGATGGATCGGCTCAGAAACAGCCCTTCGGCAACCTGACGGGCGGCGGCATCATCGTAGTTGTACACCGCCGACGCCGCAGAGGGCGTGACGCTGGACACGTAGTCAAAAGCCAGGCGTTCGACAGCCTCTTTTTCCCTTTGCAGGTCGCTCCACATGGTGAACGCTGCCACGGCCATCCCCAAGGCGAGGGTGATGGCCAGAGTACGCCGCAACATCACGGTGCTCAGCGATCGCCGCTTTTTGACGCGACGGTCGCTGTTATCCGCGCCCGTTTGATCGAGCGCGCCGTGATCCGCAGGGCGGGACATCTTACTGATAGCGCGCGAGGATCGTGTCTTGCGTGCCGTCTTCGATGATCTGGGCCATCGCATCGCGCATCGCGTCAAGGTGGTCCGGATCGGTCTCTGGATTGCAGGCCAACGCAACCTGAAGCGCCGGAAGGGTCAGCGCGGGCACAACCGGCACGCCTTGTTCCTGCAATTCGAAAAAATACAACTCCGGCACGGCCATCAGATCATTCCGACCGGCCAGCAATTTTTTCAACGCGTCGGCCATGGATGGGGCCTGTTCGACATTGGCGATCCCGGCATCCTGCAAAATGCCAACCGTGAATTCACCGGTTTGCGTGCCGACGGAATAGGACGCAGCATCATCGATGCTGTTCAATGTGATGTCGCTGTCCGCTGTTTTAATCAGCAAGGAGCGATCTTCCGACAAGGGGCCGATCCATTCAAAATCCGCCTCACGATCCGGCGTGCGGAACGTGGAAAAGACGCAGGTCGCGGGCTTGTTGCGCGCTGACCCAATGGCGCGGGACCAGCGGGTCAATTCCACCTCGTAGGTCAGGTTGGCCCGGTCCATGATCGCGAAAATCTGGTCAGCCCCAAGGCCGGAAATGCGCGCCCCTTCCTGGAAGTTGTAGGGGGGGTATTCTTCCGTCATCAGCCTCAGGTCGGCAGCCGCAGACGCGCCTGCAAAGAAACAGAGTGACGTGCCTAGAAAGAGTTTTTTGAACATGTTTGCCTCGCTCGATTTGCCAAAGTTTGAATAGCTGAAACCCGATAAAAAAGGGTTGAGCCACGTGTTGGAGCAGGTCATCCTGACCGACGTTTTTGCGCGGTCTGTGCCGCGAAACGTGATCTATTCCCGTTCTGAAAACGCGGTGCTGAGGGTGCGTTCAACGGGCCGCACCAGATAGGCAAGCAGAGAGCTTTCGCCTGTCACCATTTCCGTCACGTTCGTGAACCCTGCCTGTATTGGCACGTTCATGTTGTCCGTGCCGAGCACCGGATCATCCAACGTCACGAAGGCGCGAAAGTATGGCTCCCCCGTCATTTCATCGGTCAAGGGAATGGGCGAAAAGGATGACAGGATGCCCGTGGCCTTGCCGTATCTGCGGGTGTCGAAATTGTCGAAACTGATCGCAACTTCCTGCCCTGTCTGGATGTGGCCATGATCCGAATTTGGCACTTTGGCTTCGATCACGAGGTTCTGGTTGAAGGGCAGAACCTCAAAAATCGCCTGCCCGGGTTCGATGAATTCCCCGACCGATGGGAACGCGGTGAACTGGATAATGCCTGCGTGGGCCGTGACGATCTGTTGCCGCATCAGGCGTTCTTCTGCAATCCGCTGGGCGGAGATGAGGCGCCTGATTTCCGCGCCCAGATCCGATTTTTCGCGCACCAGTTCTTCCAGCAGGACAAGGCGGTTTTCTTCCAGTTGCGCGCGCGTCAGGACAAGGCTTTCTTCGGCCTGAACCAGCCTGATTTCGGCATCCGATTGGCGCGCCATGGCATCATCGGATCGGGACACGGCGTTTTGGTATTCGTTCACGGTGACCAGACCACGCTCTGACAGGGTCTTTTTCGTTTCAACGAGGGTCAGCTGGCGGGCCGCCCGTTGCTCCGCAAGGGCCACGGCATTGATCAATTTGTCGACCGAACGGTTTTTCTGTTGGATGGACAGGCGCAGGATATCCTGCCCGCCAAAATGCAGTTCCAACCGGGTCGCCGCCGTGGTCAGGCCCGCATCGCGCAGGCGTGTCAGCATGTCGTTGCGTTCGCCGTCAACCGTTTCCAGATGTGTGAGGATCGCGGTGACATTGGCGTACCGATCCTGCGCGATCTTGAGGTTGTCTTCCAACTCCTCCGCTTCACGAACGAGTTGCGGGTTGCGCATATCCAGCAGCACGTCGCCTTTTTCCACCCGGTCGCCATCTTGCACATGAATGGCTTCCACGATGCCGCCATCGACGCTTTCGATCTTGCCATAGCTGCCGGATGGAATGACCACGCCCGGGGCGCGCGTGATCTGCGGCACCTTGGTGTTGGCCGCAAGGATCAGCAGGGCAGACACCATCCCGGCGAAGGTCAGGATCAGGAACCCGGCAAAACGCGGTTGCGCGTTCTGGTGCTTTTCCGCGGCTCTTTGAATTGGCCCTTTTCTGGAAATGGAATTGAAGAAGTTCCACATATCAGCGTCCCATGTTTTCCAAAGCTGCATTGATTTTTTTAAGCCCGTCCGCGCCCTTGTCGTTCACCACGACCTTGCCTTGCCCAAGAAAGACAAAGCGGTCGGCCAGCGGCAGGTATGATCGATCTGCCGTGGCAATGATGATGGTGCGTTGGCCGTGTTGTGAGGCGATCCATTGTTTCAGCTTGCCCCGCGTTTCCGCGCCCAGATCAGCCGAGGGTTCGGCCAGCAGAAGGATGGACGACTGTCGCGCCATGGCCCGAGCCAGGGAGATACCGCGTTTCAGCTCTGCCGGCATGGCGGCCAGCGTCGCCTCAGACAACCGTGTGTCGAGCCCATCTTCCAGTTTCATAACGGCGCTGAGCAATCCCAGTTCCTGCAGCGCGGCTTTGATATCGGTGTCGCTGATATCGGGTTCGGCCAGTTTGAAATTCTGCCGGATCGTGCCGTAGAAAAGCCCGGGCGCCTGCGTGCCATAGGTGATCAGGCGGCGCAGCTCATCGCTGGCGATTTGGCGGATGTTGACATCATCAAGTTCCACGGTGCCCGCCAAGGGCGTTTCGAGCCCATCCACCAGATCCAGAAGCGCCATGCGGCTGGACACGTCATTGGCAAAGACCACAACCGTTTCCCTTGGTGCGAAAGACAGCGTCACCTGCGACAGAACCGGCGCGTTCAGCGGATCGGGCCGGTGGGTGACGCCCGTCAGGGAAATCGCACCCGCCGTGTTGCGCGTGTAGGAGCGCGCAAGCCCCAGTTCCAGTTCCTGCGGTAGTGAGAGCACGCGATCCGCCTGCGCCTTGCTTGCGCGGAAAGACACCATCTGCATCGCGTTGGCATGCAGCGCGGCGATGGGGGCCATGATTTTTGACACGAGCGCGATCACGGCGATCAATGCGCCAAAGCTCATCTGTGCATTGAGGGCGGCATGGGCGCTTATGACAATCGCAAGGACAGTGCCAAGGCCGATCAAGCTTTGGACGAGAGATTGCTGCGTTGTCTGGAATTGCTTGGATTTCTTGGTGAGCGCCTCAGACGCCGCGATCCGCTTTTGGCTGCGCGCGATCCAGTCCTCTCTCATCCCGAGGCCAACAAGCGCGTTTTGATGGACGATGGCATCGTAGACCAACGCGCGGCTTTGCATCGTGGCCTGGCTGGCTTCCGCATCCAGACGCTGCTGCATCGGGATCGTGATAATGCCGTGCAGAACCAGGATCAGCGCAATACAGATCACCAAAAGCCCGACAGCCGGGTTCAGGTAAAACAAGACGCACAGGAAAATCACGACGAAAGGCAGATCAAGCAGGCTTGTGGTGACTTGCCCGGTGAACACCTCCCGCAGCGCTTCGAACTGTCGGAAACGGGAGACCTGCTGATCCACGTTGGATTTTTGCAATTGCGACAGGGGCAGCCCGATCAGTTTGCGGAAAAGGGACAGCGACAGCGCATGTTCAGCCCGCATGCCCACAAACGCGATCATCCGCGTGCGCGCATATCTCAGCGCGAAATCCGTGAGCAGGATGATCGCCGCCCCAATGGCGATGGACATCAGGAAATAGGTCGACCCGGACGGGATGACCCGGTCGTAAATCACCATGATGAGAAGCGGTGCCAAAAGACCCAGACCGTTCACCAGAAACGACGCAACGAGTAGCCATGGCAGCATCGGTTTGACTTCGGCGAATGCGTTTGAGGCCGAATTGGATGTGACCTCATCGCGCTGGATGTCCTGGGATTGGATCTTGATGACGACGCATGGCCCGTCGACCGCCAGACGCTTGACCGGTTTGTCATCCTGGCCCGACAGAACCATGAAGGCTCCATCGTCATGCGACACGGCGAAATAGGGCCTGCCCTTTTCGGGGAAGACGATTGAGGGGCATTCTTCTGACGAAATCTCCCGTTCCGGGCAGGTGACGCAGACATATGGGATCTTGAGGTTTTCAAGCGTGCCGACCACGTCCTTGAACGTGATGCTTTCGGTCAAATGCGGCATCGCCTCAAGGATGGCCGATGGCCGGTTTGCCCATCCGGCCTGTTCCAGAAGTTTCTGAAGCGGCGGTGCGAAAAGATCTGCAACGAAGCTGGTCATGCCGCACCTGCCTGTTCCAAACTGGCCCGGTCCAACTGCGCATCCGCGTCAAAGGCTTCGATCGTGCGATCGGTGTCATTGGCCGCCGTGATTGTGATGTCTGCCAAGGCTTTCATTCGCGGATCGGGGCTGAACATCATGATGGTTGGGCGATCCTCTAATCCAGAAAGGAAGGCTTTGAACGCATCGCGTTCCGCCTGATCCAAGACCGCGGTCGGTTCGTTCATCAGCAGGATCGTGGGTTTCAGCGAAAAGGCGCGCACAAGGGAAATCAGGTGCCGATTGACGGGGTCACGTTCGAAATGATTGCCCGTTCCCAGTTGCGTGTTGTACCCAAATGGAAGGCGGTTCACACGCTTTTCCAACCCCAGAAGGACGGCATAGGCCACTGCGCGATCTGCCTCTTCCGGGCTGCCGAAGGCGGATATGTTTTCGATGATGGTGCCGCGAAACAGCGCTGCATCCCCTTCCAGCACCACCAGGGCGCCACGCCCCCGCGCCGCGGCAAGATCGGCGGCTGGCCGGCCATCAATACGTGCGCGACCCGCCAAAGGCGCGGCTTGACCTGCCAAAACGTCAAACACTTGCTGCGCCAGATGCGCGTTGGCCTGAGGGCCGTCAATCAGGGCAATCTGGCCGGGCGCGACTTGGCCGTCAAGCGCAACGCCCTGCGCACTTTCCCCGTCACGGGCTTGCAGGCGAAGATTGGTCAGCGTGATCCGCCCGGTCAATGCGGTGGGTGTCAAGGGGCGCAGCTCTTGCCGTGGCAGGCCTTCGATATCCGCCAGTTTGGTTTTCTGCATGGCAATGCTTTCTGATTGCACCCAAAGGGTGATCAGCTTCATCAGCGGCTGCGTGACCCGGCCGTTCAGCATCATGCAGGCGGCAAGTTCGGCAATGCCGATTGTCCCTTGGATCACGAAAAACGCGCCCACCAGACCCATGGACGCCACACAAAACTGCGAAAACACCGCGCTGAAATTTTGCGCGAAACCCGCAAACAGGATCAGCCGACGGCTGGACCCCACGGATTGTTCCTGCAACATCTCGAAGCGTCGGGACATCTGACGCTCCATCATGTTGGCCTTGAGCGGGACGATCCCGGCCAGAACCTCCGACAGGAAGGAGTAGCGCCGTTCATCAAGGGATTTCCGCTGATTGAACACCGCCGCCTGCGTGCGTTTTGTCACCACGGAAAATGCGATGATCAGGACAAGCGCGCCCAGCGGCACAATTACAAGCGGACCACCAATAAGGGCGATCATCGCGACGAAGACAGCAGTGAAGGCGATATCAATGCCCAAAGCTTGGTTTTGCCCGGCGTAGAAATCCCGCAGCCTTGCGATGGCGGAGTAACGTTCCAGAATGCCGGGTTTTGACTGAGATGAAAAAGCGCGCGTGTTTGCGCCAAGCACATGGCCCATGAACCGATCATGATTTTGCACCGCGCCCTGTTCGGCCGACCATGACAGGATCACCGATCTGCACCACCGCAGGCCAAATTCAATGGCCGCAGACACGATCAACATCAATGTCAGCAGTGTCAGCGTCTCAGTCGCTTGAAACGGGATCACCCGATCAAAAATCAACAGTATTCCCAAAGGCATCAGCAGCGCCAGCAGGTTCAAAACCAGCGACGACAGCACGACCTGCACTTCGGTGCCTAGACTTTTGGAACGTGTGACAAAGCCCACCGGACCCCTCCTTCAGTGTCGTGTCACGGTAGTGTCCGTCCATTAATATGCGATGAATGCCGCCCGGCGGTCATTTCGATTTTTACAAGCTTTTTAAATACTTAAGTCTCAGAAAAACCGGCATTCGCGCGTAAGTATGCACCGTCATAAATTGAGCGGTAGAACAATGGATCAGAGAAATTCCCCCGGTACGGCGTCAGGTTTTGTCGAAGGCCAAGGCGATGAAAAGGAAGAAAAGAAAATCCTTCAGGAATTTGGCCGCGGCACCCATGTGTCCGAAGCCGATCCCAGCCGCAGCGCGCTGCATTATGGGTCTGATTACGAAGGCGGCGTGCCCCCGCAGGCGCGAGAAGATGGGGGTGGCGGTGCCCCTGCGGCAAGCTACTCCGTCGGCGCAAGTGACGGCAATGAGGCCCCCACGGAGATATCCCTGTCCGGCGGCAGCGTGGCGGAAAACGCGGCGGGCGCAAGTGTGGGCACGATCACAGTCGTCGATCCGGACGCGGGCGACACCCATGTTTTCGAGGTGTCTGACGACCGTTTTGAAGTGGTCGGCGGGGAGTTGCGTCTGCGCGAAGGCGTAACGCTTGACCGGGAAGAGGCCGGCTCAATCGACATTGAGGTGACCGCGATTGACAGCGCTGGAGCGTCCGTGACGCAAGGGTTTTCAATCGATGTGGAAGACGTAAATGAGCGCCCTGTCGATATCGGGTTGAGCAACACGACCGTTGCCGAGAACGCATCGGGCGCGGTGATCGGCAAGCTCACAGTCGTCGATCCGGATGCTGGCGACACTCACAGTTTTGAGGTGTCTGACGACCGCTTTGAGGTGGTGGGCGGTGAGTTGCGCCTGCGCGAAGGCGTGGCGCTGGACCACGAAGAGGCGGCGGTGATTGAGGTAAAGGTGACCGCGACGGACAGTGGCGGCCTCTCCGTCACCGAAAGTTTCACCATCGAGGTCGTGGATGTGAATGAGGGCCCGAGTGACGTTGATCTGTCCGGTGGCGTCGTGGCGGAGAACGCAGCGGGCGCGGTGGTCGGGACGATTTCGGTTGTCGATCCTGATGCGGGTGACAGCCATACGTTTGAAGTCTCAGACGACCGGTTCGAGGTTGTGAATGGCGAGTTGCGGCTGCGCGAAGGCGTGGCGCTGGACCATGAAGAGGCGGCGACGATTGAGGTGGAGGTGACCGCGACTGACAGCGGCGGTGCGTCTGTGACCGAAGCGTTCGCCGTGAGTGTGTCAGACGTGAACGAGGGCCCTGGCGACGTGTCGCTGACTGGTACTACGGTGGCAGAGAACGCGGCGGGCGCGGTTGTGGGAACGATTTCGGTCGTCGATCCTGATGCGGGTGACACGCACAGTTTCGAGGTATCCGACGACCGTTTCGAGGTCGTAAATGGTGAGCTGCGGCTGCGCGAAGGCGTGGCGCTGGACTATGAGGACGCTGCAACGATTGAAGTGGAGGTGACGGCCACAGACAGCGGTGGCGCGTCCCTGACCGAAAGCTTCACGATCGACATCTCAGACGTAAATGAGGGGCCAAGCGATGTTTCCCTTTCGGGAGCGACCGTTGCGGAGAACGCAGCAGGTGCCGTGGTTGGCACGCTTTCGGTTGTCGATGCTGATGCGGGCGACACGCACACATTTGAGGTCTCCGACGATCGGTTCGAGGTTGTGAACGGAGAGGTGCGGCTGCGGGAAGGCGTGATGCTGGATCATGAGGAAGCCGCGACGATTGAGGTGAATGTGACTGCCACGGATAGCGGTGGCGCGACCCTGACTGAGTCGTTCACTGTCACAGTGTCGGATGTGAATGAAGGGCCGAGCGACGTGTCGATCACGGGCGGCACGGTGGCGGAGAACGCGGCTGGCGCTGTGGTCGGCACGCTCTCCGTCGTGGACCCCGACGCAGGAGACACGCACAGTTTCGAGGTGTCCGATGACCGCTTCGAGGTGGTGAATGGCGAACTGCGCCTCAGAGAGGGCGTGGCTCTGGACCATGAAGACGCGGCCAGTGTTCAGGTCGAGGTGACAGTGACGGACAGTGGGGGTGCGACCCTGACCGAAAGCTTCACCATCGAGGTCACGGATGTGAATGAAGGGCCGAGCGACGTTGCCCTTTCAGATACAACGGTCGCGGAGAACGCGGTGGGTGCTGTGGTTGGCACAATCTCTGTTGTCGATCCGGATGCGGGTGACACCCACAGTTTCGAAGTCTCAGACGACCGATTCGAGGTTGCGAATGGGGAATTGCGGCTTCGCGACGGTGTGGCACTGGATCATGAAGAGGCGGCGACGATTGAGGTGGAGGTGACTGCCACGGATAGCGGCGGTGCCATATTGACGGAAAGCTTCACGATCATCGTTGCCGATGTGAACGAGGGGCCGAGCGATTTGTCGCTGACGGGTGGCACGGTGGCGGAGAACGTGGCTGGCGCGGTTGTGGGAACGATTTCGGTGGTGGATCCCGACGCGGGCGACACGCACAGTTTCGAGGTCTCCGATGATCGGTTCGAAGTGGTGAACGGAGAACTACGGCTGCGAGCGGGCGTGGCGCTGGACCATGAGGAGGCCGCGACGATTGAGGTGCAGGTAACTGCCACGGATAGCGTCGGTGCCGCATTCTCCGAAAGCTTCACGGTCAATGTGTCGGATGTGAATGAAGGGCCGAGCGACGTGTCGATGACGGGCGGAGTGGTGGCGGAGAACGCGGCGGGAGCGATGGTCGGCACGATCTCCGTCGTGGATCCCGACGCGGGTGACTCGCACAGTTTTGAGGTGTCCGATGATCGGTTCGAGGTCGTAAACGGAGAACTGCGGCTGCGAGAGGGCGTGGCGCTGGACCATGAAGACGCAGCCAGTGTCCAGGTCGAGGTGACGGCGACAGACAGTGGGGGTGCGACCCTGACCGAAAGCTTCACCATCGCGGTAACGGACGTCAATGAAGGGCCGAGCGACGTTGCCCTTTCCGGCGGTGTGGTGGCGGAAAACGCGGCCGGTGCTGTGGTTGGCACGATCTCCGTGGTCGACCCGGATGCGGGTGACAGCCACACATTCGAGGTGTCCGACGACCGGTTCGAGGTGGTGGATGGAGAGCTGCGCCTGCGCGACGGTGTGGCGCTTGACCATGATGACGCCGCCAGTGTCGAGGTGCAGGTCACCGCGACCGACAGCAGCGGTGCCTCCGTCACGGAAGGGTTCACCATTGAGGTGATGGATATGCCCTCCCTCAACGTGGGAAGCGGGTTCCATGCGCGGTATTTCGATATGGAACACAGCCTCAAGAAGCTGGATGACGTGGATTGGTCCATGGACCCGACGCATGAGGAAGTGACGTCCGACATCCAGTATACCAACAGCCGTGGGTCGTTCTGGGAAGATGGCGCGACAGATACATTTGGCGTGCAGATCACTGGCACCGTCGAAGTGACGGAATCGGGCACGTTTGATTTCCACCTTGGCGGCGACGACGGCGCGATTTTGTACGTGAATGGCGAACCGGTGATCATTGATGATGGCGAGCACGGCTATCGCACCCGGTCGGGCGAGATTGAGTTGGAACCCGGCACCCATCACATCGAGGTGCGCTATTTCGAAAACTACGGCCATGCCGGGTTGCGGTTGGAATGGGAAGGTCCGGGCATTGAGGGGCGTGAGAACGTCATGGCCCCCGAATTTGCCGACACGCAAACTGTCAGCGGCGTGCCGGTCGCCGTCGATATTGCGCTCGACACCGAAAGCATGCCTGACACGGGCAGCTTGCTGATTGAAAGCCTGCCTGAGGGCACGGAAGTGTTTGCAGGTGAAAATTCCTTCGTGGTCGGGCCGGACGGCGTGGCCGATATCACAGGCTGGTCCATCGATGTGCTGAGCATCCGACCCCCTGTTGATTTTGTCGGTGACATCAACGCTGCCGTGGTTCTTGAGATTGAAACAGATGCGGGCGGCACGGTGCGGCAAGAACATGGCTTGCCCATAGAGGTGGGGGTGCCTGACATCACCCCGCCCGAAGTGGATATCGTTGGCGGCTTTGAGGCCAGTTACTTTGACGTGGATCACAAGCTTCGCACGATTGACGACATCAATTGGGATAGTGAGCCGACCCATCGGGAGATGGTCGAGGACATCAACTACAAGAACAGCAAGGAATCGTTTTGGGAGGATGGATCAAAAGACACCTTTGGCGTGCGTCTTGAAGGTGAAGTGACCATTGAAGAGGGCGGAAGTTACAAGTTCTACGCAGGCGGCGATGACGGCGTTGTTGTCTATATCAACGGAGAGCCGGTGATCGACAATGACGGCCTGCACGGATACCGCACGCGATCCGGGGAGATCGAGCTGGAGCCGGGAACCTATGATATCGAAGTGCGGTATTTTGAAAACTATGGGCATGCGGGCTTGCGCGTGGAATGGGAAGGCCCGGACACAGATGGCCGCGAATTGTTGCAGGCCGATCCAGAGCTGGCGATTGAGGAAAACGGCACGCTGAACATCGGGTTGGATCTTGGGGATGCATCTGACACGGCGGGTGTTGAGATGGTCGGCTTGCCTGCCGATACCATTCTGATCAGTGGCGATAGTTCTATCGTGACGGATGGCACCTCGGTGGATCTGTCGGGGTGGGATCTCAATATGCTTGAGATTTCTCCGCCGCCCGGTTTTGAAGGCACGGTTTCAGGTGAGGTCATACTGACAGACACCGCTTTCAACGGGGCGGAGACCAAATCCAGCACGGAGTTTTCATTTGATGTGGGCGATGCCTCCGCCAATTCAGAGGCGTCAGGAAACATGGAAGAACATGTCGCGCTGACCTCTGCCGATCAAAACCCGGACGCCGCGGGTTGGGACAGCTCTGGCGCAGAGGATGAGGGATCACGGGAGGCGGAAGACGATGTCATGTCGGAACCCGCAACCATGCCCCCGTCCAGTGATATGTCTGACATGAACGTGGAAGGCTATGAACGGCTGGATTACTAACCGCGCACGTCTGAAAGACGTTCGGGGGCTCAATTGTAGGGGAGGTTTGGTGGAGCCTAGGGGGATCGAACCCCTGACCTCTTGCATGCCATGCAAGCGCTCTCCCAGCTGAGCTAAGGCCCCGAATGTTGCGGGTGTTTAGGCAAAGCATCGGGCGGGATCAAGCAAAAAGTCCCACCCGGTTTGCGCAGACCGCGTTAGCTTTCGGTGTCCTCATCGGACACGTCGGCGATCTCGTCGAGGGACACGTTGTCCTCTTCATCATCGTCGTCCAGCACGTCATCGCCCAGATCGACATCGATGTCATCATCATCGTCCAGCACATCAGCCTCCGCATCCGTGCCTTTCATCTTCTTGGTTTCGGCATCTTCCGCATCCGCGGTGATGGAACGTGTCTTGCCGGTGTCAAGATTCACAACCTCACCCGTGTAAGGGCTGACGATTGGATTCTTGTTGAGGTCGTAAAATCGTTTTCCGGTTGTCGGGCAAAGGCGTTTGACGCCCCATTCTTCCTTGGGCATGGGTTATCCCTTTTGAATCTCTTGGTCTTGCAGACGATCCGCGCCAACTGCCATAACAACGCTCAGGTGTCAAAGGCTATTGGTGGGCTGAAAAAGGCATATGGGGCAGTATTTTCTTCCAGGCAACCCCCCGGTTGAGGTGATTTTGCGCAGGTCGCCAAGGGCGCGGCGGATTTCGTTGCGGGTGTCTTCCCTCGATGGGCGGGTGACGCTGACGTTGCCCCGTGGTGTGGCAGATGAAGAGGCGATGGCCTTTGCCCGAGAGAAAGAGCGTTGGCTGCGCAAGCATCTGGCCCGGCGGGTGGAAGATGTGGATGTGGGTTTTGGCGCGGTTTTGCCTGTTGAGGGTGCGATGCGAGAGGTGGTGCCGGGGCAAGGACGTTCCGTGCGCATGCATACGGACCGGCTGGAGGTGCCCGGCGCATCGGATCGCGTGGGTACACGATTGGCCGCGTGGCTGAAACAACTGGCGCGGGATCGGTTGGTGGCGGCCTCTGACGACTACGCGGCGCGGATCGGGCGGGGCTATAACCAGATCAGCCTGCGCGACACGCGTTCGCGCTGGGGGTCGTGTTCCCATGAGGGGCGCTTGATGTATTCCTGGCGGTTGATCCTGGCCCCGCCTGAGGCGCTGGATTACGTGGCCGCGCATGAGGTGGCGCATTTGCAGGAGATGAACCACTCGCCCGCCTTCTGGGCCGTGGTTGAGAGGCTGTGCCCGGATTATGATCGCCACAGGCGTTGGTTGCGGGAAGAGGGTACAGGGCTGCACCGGTATCGATTCTGAGCGCATGGCGCGGAATTGAAGCGCTCAGTCCGACCACCATTGACGTGCTGCTCATTTGTGATCACAAACACCCTATGCTGATCCAGACCAAACCGGAAACCACCCCAACATCTGCCCATGAACGCGTCTATCGCGGGCTGCGTGGGTCCATCATGCATGGCGAATTGCCCCCGGGGCAGGCGCTGACCGTGCGGGGCGTCGCGGGCAGCTATGATGTGTCCATGACACCGGCGAGGGAAGCGATCCGCCGCCTGTCGGCCGAAGGTGCGCTGACCGTCTCAAGCTCCGGCCGGGTCACCACGCCTGAGCTTGCCAATGACCGGATCGAGGAATTGGCCGCCCTGCGCGCGCTTGTGGAGGTGGAGCTGGCCTCCCGCGCGCTGCCTCGGGCGCATATGGCTTTGATCGACCGGTTGCAGGCGATCAATGCGCGCATCACGGACGCGATCGCGCATCACAATGCTGTCGATTACATCCGCCGCAATCTGGAATTTCACCGCACACTTTATCTGCGCGCCCAGGCCCCTGCGATGCTGGCCATGGCGGAGACGGTCTGGCTTCAGATGGGTCCAAGCATGTGCGCGCTATACGGCCGTCTGAACCGAACGGAAGCCCCGCATTTTCACCGCCTCATTATTGCGGCGCTGAAGGCGGGGGATGAGCCAGGCCTGCGGCTGGCGGTGCGGTCTGATGTGACGCAAGGGCTGAAGATGTTGCTGGCCTGATCGAGGCCTTGCCAGATCACGCGATATGCTGACTAAACCGGATCCTGTAGCCGTTGATATCCACGGCATTGAATTCGCGCATGCCCCATGGGTGGTCCTGAGGGTCCTGGGTGATCGTGACGCCGCTGTCACGGGCGCGCTGATAGATCGTGTCCAGATCGTCGACATCGAAGTAGAGCCAGTTTTCATTGGGCTGGGCGTCGGATTGCCAGAAATGCACGCAGGCTTCACCCAGTAAAATGGCCCCGTGGGTTGGTGGCTCACCCCACAGAAAGCGCAGGGTAAAGCCAAGGTGATCCACGTACCATTGGCATGCCTCAGTGACGTCCGGCACGGATAGTGTGGGATAGACCGTGGCCTTGACCATCTGCACTTTCCGACCCGGTTTTTACGCGGCCAAACCTTGGCTGCCCATTTCAAGAAACTTCTTGCGGCGGGCTTGGATCAGGTCTTCGCGGGACATGCCGTCGAGTTCGCTCAGAAGCCCTTCGATGGCGATGCCAACTGACGTGATGGTTTTGGGTTTGTCGCGATGCGCGCCGCCCATGGGTTCAGCAATGATGCGGTCGGCGACGCCCAGTTTCACCAGATCCTGCGCGGTGAGGCGCAGCGCCTCTGCCGCCTCGCGCATCATCTCTGCATCTTTCCACAGGATTGAGGCGCAGCCTTCGGGCGAGATGACGGAATAGACCGAATGTTCCAGCATCGCCACGCGGTTGGCGCTGGCAAAGGCCACGGCCCCGCCGGAGCCGCCTTCACCGATCACGGCGCTGACCAGTGGCACGCCGATTTGCAGGCAGGTTTCCGTGGACCGCGCAATCGCCTCTGACTGGCCGCGCTCTTCGGCGCCTTTGCCGGGATAGGCGCCGGGCGTGTCGATCAGGGTCACGACGGGCAGATTGAATTTGTCGGCCATCTGCATCAGGCGGATGGCCTTGCGGTACCCTTCTGGCCGGGCCATGCCGAAATTGCGTTCGATCCGGCTTTTGGTGTCGTTGCCCTTTTCATGGCCGATCACCATCACGGGGCGGTCATTCAGTCGCGCAAGCCCGCCCATCACGGCCTGATCATCGGCGAAATTGCGGTCACCGGCCAACGGCGTGTATTCCGTGAACAGCGCCTCGATATAGTCGCGGCAATGCGGTCGGTCGGGGTGGCGCGCGACCTGACACTTGCGCCAGGGGGTGAGGGATTTGTAGAGATCTTCCAGCATCTCCGCGGCTTTTTTATCCAGCGCGCCGGCCTCGGCCTCTACATCCATTTCCTCATTGGCGCGGGCCATGGCACGTAGCTCTTCTGCCTTGCCTTCGATCTCCGCCAGGGGTTTTTCGAAATCGAGATAGTTGGTCATGTGCGCACTCCGTCCCGTGTCAGGAAGGTATATGACCGCGTGTTGCGAAATTTGCAATCAATGGGGCCAGAGAACGGGGATCAGCGTTGCGATCAGAAGGGCGGCCATCACCAGATTGAAGGCACGCAAGCGGCCCGGATTGTTGAGCCAACGCCGCATCTGCTGGCCAATCGTGGTCCAACTGGTGGTGGACAGGCAGGAGGCCAGAACATAGGCCGCAGCCACCCAGAGCACGGCAGGCAAATCGCGGGCGGTCGCGTAAAGCGTGATGGCCGAGAGCGCCATAGACCACGCCTTGGGGTTGACCCATTGGAAGGCGGCGGCCTGTAGAAAGGTGAGCGGTTTGCCCTCTGCCGTGCCCCCCTCGGGCGGGGCGGCATTGGCGATTTTCCAAGCCAGGTACAGCAGGTATGCGACGCTGAAGACCTTCAGGATCGTGTAGCTGGGCGGCCATAGGTCAAAGATCTGCATCACGCCTGCGCCCACCAACAGAACCATCGCCGGAAAGCCCAGCCCGATGCCCAGCATATGAGGCACCGAGCGGCGGAAACCGAAGTTTGCGCCCGAGGCCATCAGCATCAGGTTGTTGGGCCCCGGCGTGCCAGCGGTCACGAGGGCAAAGGTGAAGATCACGGTGAAGAATTCGAGCGTCATGGCGCAACCTTATGCCGCCACTGACAGCATGGAATTGTTTTCTTTTGCGGCCTGGCGGAAAATACGCAATAAAATGCGAATATGGACGCAATCAATGATCATATTGTGCGGGAGCTGACCCGGGATGGCCGGATCAGCAATCTTGATCTGGCCGATCGCGTGGGTCTGTCGCCCTCGGCTTGTCTGCGCCGAGTGCAGGATCTGGAACGGCGCGGGGTGATCAAAGGCTACCGCGCGCTGCTTGATAAATCCGCGATGGGGATCGGGTTTGTGGCCTATGCGTCGGTCGGGCTGAATTCCCATACCAAGGACAGCCAACAGGCGTTTGAACGCGCGATGGAGATCGCGCCGGAGGTGGTGGAATGTCACAACATCACCGGCGCTGTGGAATACCTGCTGCGGATCGAGGTGGCGGATTTGCCTGCCTATAAGGCGTTTCACACCGACGTGGTCGGCACGCTGCCGCAAGTCAATTCGATCACATCCTACGTGGTGATGGGATCGCCCAAGGATGTCCGGGCCTAGGCGCTAGCCACCCCCATCCCGCCGGTATCGGATACGGCCAGTGGCGCGGGGCGACCGAAATAGTAGCCTTGCAGGTGGTCACAGCCCAGCTCGGCCAGCATCTGTGCCTGTTCTTTGCTTTCGATCCCTTCCGCGGTAACTTTCATGCCCAGTCGCGCGCCAAGAAGAACAATGGATTCGATCAATTCAACAGATCGGTCGCGGTTGATTTCGAGGGCCTGCACGAAGGATCGATCAATCTTGATCCGGTCAAACCCGTATTTCCACAGGTAGCTGAGGCTGGAAAACCCGGTGCCGAAATCATCCATTGCCACAGACACGCCCAGATCCTTGAGTGCGTCAATGCGCATTGCGATATTGTCCTGATCCTCAATGAGGAGGGATTCCGTGATTTCCAGTTCCAGCCGCTGCGGCGGCAGGCCCGCGCCGGACAGCGCACTTCTGACAGTTTCCACGATGTCCCCGGTCTTGAACTGTTCCACGGACAGGTTGATGGCGATAAACGGGTCCCCTTCCAGGTCAGCGATTTCCCGTGTTGCCGTGCGTAGGACCCATTCGCCCAGCTCATTGATCAGGCCGAGGTTTTCTGCAATCGGAACGAATTCGGAGGGCGGCACGAATTCCCCGTCCGGGCCGGTCAAGCGCAACAGGGCTTCATAGCCCGCGACATTCTGGGATTCCGCCTCCACCAGGGGTTGGTAGAACAGTTTGAAGCGGCCTTCATCCATGCTGGTCCGCAACAGGCTTTCTACGAATTGGCGCCGCTTCAGTGCCTCGCCCATTTCCTCGGAATAGGTGGCGACGCCATCGCGACCCCCTGTCTTGGCGGCGTAAAGCGCCAGATCGGCCCGGGCCATTGCATCTTCGACCGACATCATCTGTGTCTTGGCTGTGTATCCCGCGCTGATGGAAACGGGCACACCGATGCGCGCCTCCACCGACGCGCGGGTGAAACTTTCCCCTAGCAGTGTCAGGCTGTTTTGTGCCGCTTCCGGTTCCCTGACATCGGGCGGGGTCAGGATACCGATCACGAATTCATCGCCACCGAACCGCGCCAACAGCGCGTCTTTGGGAAAGACCTGCCGCATGGTTTGCGCCAGCGTGGCCAGAACCAGATCACCGGCGGCGTGCCCTTCGGTATCGTTGACGGATTTGAACCGGTCCACATCAATATAGGCAATGCCATGAAGCCCACCTGCGTCAGACTGTGCGTTGGCCTTTTTCATGAAAGCGCCGCGGTTCAGAAGGCCGGTCAGGCTATCGTGTTGCGCAAGGTAACGCGCATCCTGCTGGGATTTGGATGTGTAGGCGCGCTGGGTTGCGAAGGCGGCCGCCGGCAGGCCGAACAAGGCGCAGCCCAACAAGGTCAGAAGCGTGGCGAACATTGTCAGCCCGCTGCTATAGGCCGTTTTCAATTCCCCTACATCAATCAGAAAAAGCAACCCCCCCAGCCGATCACCTGTTGAGTCCCGCAGGATATGCATCGATTGGGCAAAGGTTCCTTCCATGCCGCTGATGGGTGTGGACTTGACCAGTTCGGGCTCCGTCTCGTGGATCAAAGCCTGGTCAAAATAGTGTTTCAGCTTGTCTGCGGAATAGGCCTCGTCGGGAGAGTGCAGAACCTCGCGTGTCTGGTTGTTCATGGCGAGGACAAATTCACCTTCAGGATCAACAACGATGTACTTGACCAAAATCGGTGCGATCGCGAGTTCGGAGAGCGGGCCGAAAAACAGGTACCCCTCCGGCGCCCCGTTGAAGACACCGTTCAACAAGGGGGAGTATTGCGCGGCATTGAACAATTGTTCCGACAACACACCGGCATGGGTCAGCACGATGCGATCCGTGTGCTGGCGCGCAAGCCAAACGAGGCTAGCAAACCCTAGCCCGACAACGACCAATGTCGCGAGGATGAACCGGTAGATCACGTCGTACGCTCCCGCATGACCGGGGCGATATCTGATAGTGTCTAACCGATGTTTAAATCGCCCCCGAGGGGGCGATGAAAGTTATTCAAATTGAGAGGGAAACGCCCTTATCAGATGCGGCCTTTCCACGGCACCAGCCATTTCTCCAACGCGCGGATGCCCACGTCAATGAGGAAGCCGATGATCCCAATGAGGATGATCCCCACGATCACGATATCGGTCAGCTGAAATTTGGAGGCGACCATGATCATCATGCCAAGACCGCGTTCGGCAGCGACCAGTTCGGCGGCCACAACCGTGCCCCAGCACACACCCATCGCCACCCGCGCGCCGGTGAAAATCTCCGGCAGGGAGTTGGGGATGATCACGCGGGTGAGGATTTGCCATTTGCTCGCGCCAAGCGAGTAGGCCGCGTGTACCTTGGAAATCGCCACGCCGGACACGCCCGCGCGGGCCGCAATGGCCATGATCCAGAGCGCGGCGAGGAAGAGGAGGATGACCTTGGAGGCCTCCCCGATGCCGAACCAGATGATCATCAGCGGGATAAGGGCCAAGGGTGGCACCGGGCGCATGAATTCCACGATCGGGTCAAACCAGCCGCGGGACCAGTTGGTCAGGCCCATGGCGTAACCCAGCGGAATGCCCAGAAGCGAGCCAAAGAAGAAGCCCTGCAACACGCGCCAGAGAGAGATCCATGTGTGTTCCAAAAGCGTGAAGTTGCGATAACCTTCATCCGTCAGTTCGAGGAACCGATCCACTGTCACTTCGGGTGCGGGCAGGTACAGACGCTGCATCCGTTGGCCCGTGGCGGGGGAAAAGGACGGCGTACCCTTGTCGGTAAGGCCCACCTCCCCTTCCGGGATCAGAATGGATTGGCCGGGTTGCACAGGCACGCCGTTGAAGGCCGTGATCACTGATCCGTCGGCCTTGGAAATCTCATCATTCTTGCGCACCTGGATCACTTTGAAGCCGTAGCGCGGCACCACGATGCTGTCATTTTTGGCGAACCCATCGCCCGGCTCAACCTCCGGCACATCGGGGATGCGGCCGGGGTTGCCGTCTTCATCAAGGGTTTGGCTGATATCTTCGCGGTAGACGCGCACTGTTACCTCGGCGTCATCCTGCGCCCCGTCGGGCGTGGTGGCGGTATAGGTGAATGTCACATCGCCCAGGAAAGGCGATGGCGCCTTGGGCAGTGGCAGGGTGGAGTTGGTGAACCCAACCCACAACAAAAAGATCGTCAAAACAGACAGGACAGACGCCACGCGGTTTGGTTTCACCGCGCTTTCATCGCCGAAGGTCACGGTTTTCAGAGAGGTGAAATCGACCCGTGAGAACGCGGCTTTGTAGACCAGCGTGAAGGCGAAAAATGCGCCAAGGAATGCGCCCACATAAAGCGCGAGGACGAGGAACCCGGTCATGCGCTTTCCTCCACGCGGCCCATAATTTCTTCTTCCATGTTCCAGATCATCTCAAGGATCTCTTCGCGGCGGGTGTTGAATTCGGGGTGCTTCTTAACCTCCCGCAGGTCCTTGCCGACGCCCAGATCGGCAAAGGGCAGGCGGTATTCCTTGTGAATGCGCCCCGGACGCGGGGCCATGACCAGCAGGCGTTCGCCCAAAAGCAGCGCCTCTTCCACCGAGTGGGTGATCAGGATGATCGTCTTGCCCGTCTCTTTCCAAAGCTTGAGCACAAGCCCTTGCATTTTCTCTCGCGTCAGGGCGTCCAGCGCGCCCAGCGGTTCGTCCATCAGAATGACATCGGGGTCATTGGCCAGACAACGGGCCAGCGCCACACGCTGCTGCATGCCGCCCGAGAGTTCGTAGATGGCTTTTTCTTTGAAATCCTGAAGGCCCACGATCTCCAGAAGGTGATCGACATTGGGCATGTACTGCGATTTGCTTTCGCCCTTCATCCGGGGGCCGAAGCTGACATTGTCGCGCACGGACATCCATTCGAACAGCGCGCCTTGCTGAAACACCATGCCGCGTTCGGCGTCTGGCCCGGTGACCTTGTGATCGTTCAGAACAATGTCGCCTTCCGTGGGGGCCAGAAAGCCTGCAACGATGTTGAGAAGCGTGGTCTTGCCACAGCCGGATGGGCCAAGCACGCTCATCAATTCGCCGGTCTTCAGCGTCAATGAGACATCCTTGAGCGCCTGAACGTGCCCGCCATTTGGCAGGTCGAACCGCATGGAGATGTTGTCGATTAAAAGCTCTGACATACCGCGCCCCGCATGATGTCTTATGGCAAAAAAAGACCCGTGGGCCCCACTAAGAGGGCCCACGGGGATAGATGAACTTACTGAGCAGCGCCGAGCGGAGCTGTGTTCACGTTCTCTGCGTAGGACGCTTTGGACGCGTCGATGGAACCGGCTTCCACGAAGACTTCAGCAACGCCCTTCATGAATTCCTGTGCACCACCGCCGAGCCACTTGTCAGACATCTGGTCGTCAACGGACGGGAACACGAAGGTGGAGATCGTGGCCATCGTATCTTCCTCGGACATACCAGCGTCCTTGGCGATCACGGGCAGCATCTTGTCGTGGTTGGCTTCATCGGCCCACATTGCGTTGGCGTCTGCCGTCACGGCGAGGAACTTGGCAACCACGTCTTCGTTTTCAGCGACGAAAGAGGTCGGCGCGGATGTCACGTCGAACACCAGAATGCCCAGCTCTTCTTTCTCAGCGCCGGTCAGCAGGACGTTGCCGCTTTCCTTCATGCGACGGAGCGCACCGCCCCAACCGCATGCCATGTCAACGGAACCCTGTGCCAGCGCGGCCTGGCCATCTGCCGGGGCCATGTCAACCACTGACAGGCTGTCGAGCGCTACGCCGAAGTGGGACATCTGCTTGAGGAAGCCGTAATGCGCCGCGGTGCCGAGCGGAACAGCCACTTTCTTGCCGGCCAGTTCAGCCGCGCTGTCCTTATCGATTTCCAGACCGGAGGACACGACGCAGTTGTCGTTATCAGAATAGCTGACAGCCACATCGACGATCTGCAGGTCCTGACCGGCAGAGGTGGCAACCACGAAGGGCGGCACACCCTGGGACACGCTCATTTGCACGTCGCCAGAGGCCATGGCCGCGCTCATCGCTGTACCGGTGTCAAAGCTGACCCAGTTCACGGGCATGCCCAGAGCTTCTTCGTACTTGCCTTCAACCTTGGCGAACTGGAAGGGCATGGGCCATTCCAGGAAGTAACCCACGGTGATTTCCGCAGAAGCGCCTGTCGCGCCCGCTGCCATGGCAAGACCAGCCACAGCGCCCATCATTTTGGACTTGAGGTTCATTTCGGTATCTCCCTAAAGATTTTTTGTTTTTGGTGTCCCGGTGCGGGGATCATGCGATCTGGTGGTCCGCCCCGTGTGCGGCGCCATCCGATCCCAAATTTCGGTGTTACGCAACAAGTTTATGAAACCATTCGTCTCAACTTTCAGCGTAACCGAAAACAAAGGCCGGAATTCCTGAATGAATTCCGAACTGTTGCCTGCAAACTGTGCAGTGCGATGACGCTATGCGCTCTATTGGCCTCAAACAAAGCGTGCAACTGGCCCTATCGTTCGCCCGGGATTCGCGGTGATTGGATTTAGAGACGACTTACCGATTTGCAGATTCCCGGCGCACCCAGCCGGCCAACCTGATGGAGCATCCCATGGACGGCAAAATTATGGAAAACGACCTGAGCAGCGTGGTTGAGGCCGATCGCGCTCATGTTTGGCACCACCTGATGCAGCACAAGCCCTTTGAAACGGGTGAGCCGCGTATCATCGTCGAAGGCAAGGGCATGCGCGTGTGGGATCAAAAGGGCAAAGAGCATATCGATGCCGTGTCCGGTGGGGTCTGGACGGTGAATGTGGGCTACGGCCGCGAACGCATCGCCAACGCGATCCGCGACCAACTGATCCAGCTGCCTTATTTCGCCGGGTCCGCCGGGTCCATTCCGGGCGCGAAGTTCTCTGAAAAGCTGATCTCTAAAATGCCGGGGATGAGCCGGGTGTATTACACCAACTCGGGTTCCGAGGCGAATGAGAAGGCGTTCAAAATGGTCCGCCAAATCGCGCATAAGCGTTACGGCGGCAAGAAGCACAAAATCCTTTACCGGGATCGCGATTACCACGGCTCCACCATTGCGACGATGTCGGCGGGTGGTCAGGATCAGCGCAACGCGCAATACGGCCCCTTCTGCCCCGGCTTTGTGCGCGTGCCGCACTGCCTTGAGTATCGCGCGCAGTGGGACCTGAGCGGTGAGGAATACGGCATCGCCGCAGCCAACGCGATTGAAGAGGTGATCCTGGCGGAAGGCCCCGACACCGTGGGTGCGCTGTGCCTTGAACCGGTCACTGCAGGTGGTGGCGTGATCACCCCGCCCGAAGGCTACTGGCCCCGCGTGCAGGAGATCTGCAAGAAGTACGACATCCTGCTGCACATCGATGAGGTCGTCTGCGGCATTGGCCGGACGGGCACGTGGTTTGGCTATCAGCATTACGGCATTGAGCCTGACTTCGTGACCATGGCGAAGGGTGTGGCCTCTGGCTACGCGGCGATTGCCTGCTGCGTCACAAATGAAAAGGTCTTTGACATGTTCAAGGACGACATGAGCGATCCGCTGAACTATTTCCGCGATATCTCCACCTTCGGCGGTTGCACGGCGGGCCCGGCGGCGGCGCTGGAAAACATGGCGATCATCGAAGAAGAAGGTCTTCTCGATAACACCATCGCGATGGGCGAATACATGCTCGATGAGCTGCGCGCGCTGCAAGATAAGCATCAGGCCATCGGCCATGTGCGCGGCAAGGGTTTGTTCCTGGGGGCTGAACTGGTGGCGGATCGCGCGACGAAAGATCCGGTGGATGAGAAACTGGCGCAGGCCGTTGTCGGCGACTGCATGGCGCAAGGCGTGGTGATCGGCGTGACCAACCGGTCGATCCCCGGCTTCAACAACACGCTGTGCTTCTCACCGGCGTTGATCGCCACGAAGGATGACATTGACGAAATCCTCACGGCGCTGGACGGCGCACTGACCCGCGTTTTCGCGTAAAATACAAACCCCACCCTGCAGCCCGTAGGGTGGGGGTTCACCCCACCCTTTGTTGGTGATCGGCGCCATTCCAAAACACATGCGCCACCACGGATGTGGCCACCACGATCACCAAAACCCATCCGATATCCGAAAGGCCGTTATAGACGGCCCAGACCCCATCCGGGAAATTGCGCCACATCACCTCATTGGCGGCCGCGCGCAACAGCGACAGCCCGATCCACACCCAATGTAGTAGCACCCAGCCGCGATCCTCCATTTGGATGCTATATCCCAGCGTGCGTTTCAGAAGGTTGGGTCGCATCAAAAGTCCCAGCCCCACGATCACCGCAAAGGCCAGCGACCCCACGGTGTTGGACACTTTCACCCACGTTGTGTCATCGAACAAAAGCCCCGCGACCAGCAACACCGCCGTCAGCCCGAAGATCGAAATGGCCAGCCACGGCAAGCTGCGATCCCAGTGCCAGCGCAGGGCCATGGCAATCACGGTGGCCAGGGCGGCCAGACCCGCGCCCATGAAAATCCCGCCCGCTGCATTGCCGATCAGGAAAGCAATCCCGGGTGTGAATTCAATGAGTAACCGCTTGTCCATGTCGCCCCGCCCATCCCTGGGTCAGATATAGGAGGCGTAAGGCGGGGTTCACCCCGCCACCGGTGTTAATTCAAAACCCGTGCGATCAGATCGGCGCCTTTGCAGCCGATCATCACAGAGGGCGCATTGGTGTTGCCACTCACCACCTGCGGCATGACGGAGGCATCGGCCACGAAAAGCCGATCCACCCCGTTCACCGCCATTGTTTCAGCTTTGACCACCGCATCGTCATCTGTGCCCATCCGGGCGGTGCCGACAGGGTGATAGATGCTCTCTGCCGTGGCGCGCACATGGGCATCCAGATCGGCGTCGGTTTCCTTGCCCGGGCCGGGGATCAGTTCCACGCCAGTGATCGCGGCAAGAGAGGGTTGCTGGCAAAGCTCGCGCAGCATCTTGAGACCTTCGCGCATGGCAATGCGGTCTTTTTCTTCGGCCAGGTAGTTGGGGTCGATCAGAGGATAGTCACGCGGATCGGCGCTGGCCAAGGTCAGCGCGCCCCGGCTTGTGGGCCGGGTTTGTGTGGTGTCGATGGCAAAGCCGTGGCCGCGGTCATCGGCTGTGGCCCCGTCAAAGGCCAGTGCGTTGATGAAATGAAGCTGCGTGTCGCAGGCAGGTTCATTGGGATCGAGCGTCAGAAATGCCCCGGCTTCCAACCCCTGTTGGCGGCCTGCGCCTTGGCCGGTCAGGATGTATTGCGCGCCGGTCAGGTACCGGTTGGGAAACTTCGCATGGGACCAAAGCGAGAGTGGCTTGGTCATGCGATGTTTGACCTTCACCTCCAGATGGTCATGCAGGTTTTGACCCACCTGCGCGCGGTCGGCGACCACTTTGATGCCGTGCTCGGCCAGATGCGCGGCAGGGCCGACGCCCGAGAGCATCAGTAGGTGCGGCGTGCCGATGGAGCCAGTGCAGAGGACCACGGCCCCGGCGCTGAGCACCTCAACGCCGCCCGCCCCGGCAACTTTCACCCCGGTCGCACGGGTGCCTTCGAATTCCACGCCCAGAACTTGCAGGTCGGTCCGCACTGTCAGATTCTTGCGGCCCATCGAAGGCTTCAGGAACGCATCCGCCGCGCTCCACCGGCGGCCGTTCTTGATGTTGAGCTGGAAGGGGCCAAACCCCTCCTGATCGGCACCGTTCAGATCGTCACTGCGGGGATAGCCCAGTTCGACGCCTGCCTGAATAAACGCCTCGTAAGCCGGGCTGCCGGATTCGGGGTTCGATACGTGGAGCGGCCCGCCGGTGCCGTGGTATGGCCCTTCGCCAAGCTCGTTGTTTTCCACCTCTTTGAAGTAGGGCAGCACGTCTTCATAGGACCAACCGGGGCAGCCCATGGCGGCCCAGTTGTCATAATCCCACGCGTTGCCGCGAATATAGACCAGCGCGTTGATCGAGGATGACCCGCCCAGGGTTTTGCCTCGGGGCGTGGTGAGACGCCGGTTGTTCATATGCTTTTGCGGCGTGGTTTCAAAATGCCAGTTGAAACGGTCGGACCCAATGGCCTTGGCCACGGCGGCGGGCATGCGGATGAAGAGGTGATTGTCCGATGGCCCAGCCTCCAACACCGTCACATTGCGCGTGCCATCGCGGGACAAGCGTTCAGCCATGGCGCAGCCAGCACTGCCTGCTCCAACGATGATGACATCTGCACTCACGCGAGCAATTCCTTGAGCGCGTCGTCGATCACTTTGGTGTCTTCCGGCACGCGCCCGCCGCCCGCGTAATGGCCCCACATGCTGTCGATCACGCGGCATTCGGCGTTGGGCATCATGGCAACTTCGGCCTCGTTATCGGCGGGCGGGAAGTAGAAATCGGTGCGGCCCGGCAGGATGATCGACTTGGCTGTGATCGCGCCGTAGGCGGCTTCGCAGTCGCCGTTATAGACTGGGTTGTTTGCCAGATCGCAGGCCTGCCATGTGGCGATCAGCGCAAGCATATCATTGGCATCGCGGCCATAGTAAATGCCGTCCCAATTGCCTTTCAGATAATCTTCAAGCGAGGCAAACCCTTGCGTCTCCCACATTTTTGCGCGATACCATTCTTGAGAAAGCGCCCAGCCCGCCCAGATACGGCCCTTCGCGGTGAGGCCGCGCCAAGGCTGTTCCTTGTAGTAGCCGTTCTGCCAAGCTGGATCGCCGATGATCCCCTGCTTCACGCCCTCAAGGAAGACGTAAGTATGCGGCGCGGTGGTGCCCTGGCCGCAGAAGCAGGACATCGCCTCGACCTTGTCGGGGAAAAGCGAGGCCCACTGAAACGCCTGCTGCCCGCCCATGGACCAGCCGCAGACGAGTTTGACCTTTTCGATGCCGAAGACTTCGCGGATCAGGCGCTCTTGCAGCACAACGTTGTCATACTGCGTCACCAACGGAAAATCCGGGCCGGAGAGCGGCTTGGCGGTGTTCGAGGGCGAAGAGGACAGGCCCGAATTCAGCATGTTGATGCAGATCACGAAGTACTTGTCCGGATCGAGCGACAGCCCCGGACCGATCAGATAAGTTTGATCCGCGTGGGTCCCGGCATAGCGCGAAGGGAAGACCACCACGTTGTCTTTCGCGGCATTCAGCGTGCCGTGGGTTTTGTAGGCCACCTTGCAGTCAGGCAGGCTGATCCCGCATTGCAGCGTCACGCGACCGGCCTCAAAGATCTCATAATCCATCAAAACGCCCCTCCATTAGGCACAAATATCTGTCCCATCCTTGCCCCGGCCTATCAACCAAAAATTCACTTGAACGAAAGAAAAATTCACTTTAGGAAAAAAAGGCCGGTTGGTTATCCCTGTGTATCAGGCGAATCTAAGGCTGACCAAGACCTCTTAGGCGACGGATGATCTGGACAAAAACAACAGATGTCACCAAGGCCGCCTGCGGCCGCCCGATTGCCCCAAATGCAATCGCCCTGCTTCCTGAATCAAAACCAAAAGCGCGATTTTCCTCACCAACAAACGCATCGCCGACGGCGTGTTTGACCCGCGCAGGGGAAGTAGAGTTAACTTCAACAATTGAAATCAAAGAGCCCGCTTGAGGGACATCAGGGAGAACGACATGGCCATGGATATCGAAAAATTTGTGGAGGCCCCGGGACGGGACGAAAAGATCAAGCAAGTGCGGGCGATGATTGATGAGATGGGAATTGAATATCTCTATCTGCAATTCGTCTCCGTCACAGGCAAGATCATGGGCAAGGGCATCCCCTCCGACCACTGGGAAACCGTGGCCATGAAGGGCTTTCAACTGGTTTACGGCGCGACGGTGAACCTGTTCACCGACCGGGCGGGCAACTATCTGGGCTACGGTCCGGAAGCGGCAGAACTGGTCGGTATCCCTGAACCTGAGACGTTCATGCAGCTGCCTTGGGCGCCCACGATTGGCCGCTTTTACTGCACGCTGTTCCGCAACCGGGAAGAAAAGGTCGATCCGGGCGCGTATCTGACATCGGATTGCCGCGGGAACCTGCGCCGGTTGCATGAAGAATTTACCAAGAAGCACGGCACCAAGCTGCGCATCGGGACAGAACCCGAAATGATGTGGCTGAAGTTCGATGAGAACGGCAAGCCGAAGGATGGTTTCTCCAAGCCCTATTGTTACCACATCGACCAGTTCGAAAGCCTGCGCCCGGTGTCGATGCAGGTGATCCGCTATGCCCGCAAGATGGGTCTGGATATGATCCAGGGCGACCATGAGGACGCGCCGGGCCAGCTTGAGCTGAACTGGATGTTCGACGACGTGCTGCGCAATGCAGACCGTCTGACCACCTATCGCCAGATTTGCGCACAGGTCGCTCGGGAACACGGCATCTTTGCCTGCTTCATGACCAAGCCGTTCATGGGCGTGTCGGCCTCGGGCTGTCACCACAACATGAGCCTCTGGCGCGGTGGTGAGGATGAGTTTGTCAAGGTCGGCAATGACCCCGACAACCTGCCCGGCATGAAAGAGAATTACATGTACGTGAAGGGTGGCGAAAACACCTTCATGCCCGATGATGACGACCCGCAGATGCCGGGGGCGGAAGGGCTGAAGGCCATTGGTGGTGTTGTGCATCACCTTCAGGCGTTGACTGCTATCGGGGCCTCCACAGTGAACTCCTACCGTCGCCTGTGGGATACGGGATTCTGGGCGCCGGTTTTCGCGGATTGGGGTTTCCAGAACCGCACCACCGGTCTGCGCGTCTCGGCGCCGGGACGGTTTGAATATCGCTCGGTCGACAGCATGGTGAACCCGTATCTGATGGGCTCCACCCTTCTGGCAGCGATGGATGACGGGTTGGAAAACAGCCTTGATCCGGGCGAACCGGAAGAGCGCAACATCTATGAGGCCATCGAGGCCGGCAAGCAGGTCAAGAAACTGCCCATGTCACTGGGTGAGGCGCTGGATCATTTGGAAGGCAATGAAGTTGTTAAACGCGGCATGCCCGGTGAGATGTATCGCCTGTTTGAAGAGTATAAGCGCGATGAGTTCGCCCGCTTCATGTCGACCGTGACGGATTGGGACAACGAAACCTACATGGAATGCTTGCCATAAAAGTGACTTGACCGGACGAGGAGAACGCCATGTTGGATCAACACACGCTTCCTTTTGAAGAAGCACCGTTCTTGGACATCGCCAATCCGGAATATTCCGTCCGGTCCCCTGAAGTGCGGGCTGCGCGCGAGGCCTCTTGGTACGCGCGCACGCCCTATGGTCTGGCGATCCTGCGCCATGAGGAGATGGGCCAATTGCTGGTCGATCGCCGGTTGCGGCAGGGCAGCCATTCCTGGCCAAAGCATAATGGTGTGAATGAAGGGCTTTTCGCCGAATGGTGGTGCAACACGATCCTGGTGACAGAAGGCCAGGATCACACGCGCCTGCGCCGCTTCCTGAACCCTGCCTTTTCGCCCAAGGCCGTGCGGGGCATGCTGCCGTTTTTTGAGCGGCTCACCAACGATCTGATGGCAGAGTTCCTCGACAAGGGTGAATGCGATTTCATGAAGGATTTCGCCGATCCCTATGCTGGGAAAGTGCTGTGCTACCTGCTGGGTATTTCCGAGGATACGGCGTGGGAAATTCTGGAGCTGTCCTCTGACATGGGCCTTGCGCTGGGCGTGACCTACAAACAATCCCTCCCGGTGATCGAGGCCGCGACGGAAAAGATGTACCGGCTGGTCGAAGGGATCCTGGAAGAACGCAAGAAAGAGCCCGGTGATGACATCCTGTCAATGCTGATCAATTCGGGCGAAGGCGACGACAAGATGACCCATGATGAGCTGATGAACACCGGTGTCATGCTGGTGTTTGCAGGCGTGGATACGACGCGCAATCAGTTGGGGCTGGGGATGTCGCTGTTCCTCGATCACCCCGATCAGTGGGAGGTTCTGGCGGAAAACCCCAAGCTGGATATGGCCGCCGCCACCGAATGCATGCGCCTGCGCCCGACGATCACTTGGGTCACGCGTGAGGCGGTGGAGGATTTTGAATTCCAGGGGCTGGAGATTGCCAACGGTACGACGCTGCACCTCTTTTCCGAGAGCGCGGGCACGGATCCCGACGCCTATGAAAATGCCCCCTTTGACATCACCGCCAAGCGCAACCGCAACTACGGGTTCGGCGCGGGTATGCATGTGTGTCTGGGGCAGATCGTGGCGAAGAATGACATGGCCGTGGCCTATCGCCTGTTGTCGGAAAAGATCACCAATATTCGCGCCAACGGGGAGGCGAAGCATCTGCCTGACAGCGCCAATACCGGGCCGACCTACCTGCCGATTGCGTTTGACCTGCGGGTTTGATCACGCCGTCTTCTTGGCCTGCTGACATCTGCTAAATTTACACCCCGCGCATGGAACTTTCGCTGGGTCTTCTTTGTTTCGTCATTGATACGGCCCGTCATGCACGGGTCCCGCGACGCAATAACAGGAGATGCACCATGCAAAAGGTTCTATTTGTTTTGACCTCGCACACGGAACTGGGCGACACCGGCAACCCCACGGGGTTTTTCTACGAAGAACTGGCCGCGCCATATTATGCAATGGTGGATGCGGGTCATGATGTCACGATCGCTTCGATCAAGGGCGGCAAGGTGGAACATGACCCAAGCAGCTTGGAAGATGATGCGTCTGACCGGGCCGCATCCGTTCAGCGTTTCCTAAAAGATGCCAACGCTTTGGCGAAACTGCACAACACACTGCCCGTGGCCCGCATCAACGCGTTCGATTTCGATGCGATCTTCCTTCCGGGTGGGCATGGGGTCATGTGGGATTTTCCCGACAATGACGCACTGGTCCAAGCCGTGGGCGACATCCACGAAAGAGGCGGGATCGTCGGCGCCGTGTGCCATGGGCCTGCGGGGCTGGTAAATGCCAAGCGCGCGGATGGTGAGCCACTGGTCAAAGGCAAGCGCGTGGCGGGTTTCACTGACCGGGAAGAGGCGGCTGTGGACCTGACGCAGGTCGTGCCCTTCCTTCTGGAAACGCGTTTGCGGAACTTGGGCGCACATTTCGAAGGCGCAGACAACTTCACCGCGCAGGCCGTGCGCGATGACCGGCTGATCACGGGTCAGAACCCGCAATCGAGCGAGGCGGTGGCCGAATTGATGGTCACGGCGTTGTCGGACAGGGCCACCAAAGCAGCGGCCTAACACACAATGTTGGGGGGCGTGATCGCCCCCCGACTTACACCAAGAACCGCTTATCGCGCTTTTCGCGGATTTGCTGTTTCACGTCGATCAGCACTTTCGACAGCTGAGCAAAATCGTCCTGCATGTGCGAACTGCGCCGCCAATGCAGGGCGATGTCGTGTTTGGCGGCCGGATGATCAATGCGGCGGACGATGAATTCCGGGTCGCGCACCGCCTCGGCCAGCGCATAAAGCGAGGGCAGAATTGCCACGCCCGCACCCATCACCGCCATCTGCCGGATCGCATCCAGGCTTGCCCCTTGATAATCGCGGCTGACAAAGGCGCCCGCCTCCTCCGCCAGCCGTTCAACCACGGTGGTCAGGTGAAAATCCGGGCTGAGCGACAGAAGCGGGCGGTCTTTGAGATCCCGCAGGGCGATCGGCGTGGTGTCGTCGCTCAGTGGATCATCGCTGGCCGCGCAAATCCACAGGCTCTCAGTAAAAAGCGGAACGCTGCGAATGTCATCTTCATGGCTGTCAGTTCCAACGACCGCATCCACCTTGCCCACACGCAGAAGATCAAGCAACTGCGCGGTTGCCCCTTCCTGTACCGTCAGTCGCAGATCGGGATAAAGCTTGTGCAGAGACCGGTTGGCCACGGGCATAAAATACGCGCCGATAGAGGGCAGCACCCCAATCGACAGGAAATCGCCGAATAGCCCGATGGATCCGCGCGCCACAGCGCGAAATTCCCGTGCTTCCTGCAATAGTGTCCGGCCCCGGATCAGCAGAGACCGGCCCAGCGGTGTCAGCGTTACACGGCGGGACGTGCGTTCAAACAGACGTACGCCCAGTTCATCTTCCATCGTGGCCAATTGTTTTGATAGGCTGGGCTGGCTGACGGATAGAGCGCGCGCCGCTGCACCGAAGGCCCCGTGATCAGCCACGGACACGAAATACTCGATCTGTCGCAAACTGGGGCGCATGGCATTCTTCCTACTAATGCCCTTTAGCTATGAAAAATTCAGAAAATTTCAATTGGCGTTATGGATGGGCCGGTCCCACCTTTCAAACATCAGACGCCACACCGGGCGTTCATTGACCAAAAGGGAACATGACATGAAAAAGATCACACTCTCCGCCATCGCCGCAACCGTTGCTCTGGCCGGGGCGGCCTCCGCCGGCAAAGCAGAGCTGTCGAAGGACGACGTGACTGCACTGAAGACGGCCTGGGGCGAAGGCATCGTGAAGATCGGCAAGGTCCACACGGATGGTGGCGATTACACGCAAGCGGCCACTGACCACATCAACACCTTCTACGCCTATGGCGACCGCGAGGTGCTGTTCAAGCCGACGCTGGCCAGCGAAGATCAGTTCCGCGGCAGCTTTGACGAAGCGCTGAGCTACTTCGTCGGCGGGTCGATTGAAGAGGACAACGGCTTTGCCATCGCGCCCTACACCGATGTGCGCTGGGAAAACGAAGGCACCGTGATCAGCGGCGACATGGCCGTGACCATGGGCAATTACTACTTCATGACCACCGAAGGCGAAGAAGTGAAGGTGGAATACACGTTCGGGATTGAGCAGATGGAAGACGGCACCGCGAAGATCGTGATGCACCATTCCTCGCTGCCCTTCACCCCGGGCTGATTGGGGCTTGAATCCGACAAGGGCGTGGCGCTGTCCGCGCCCTTTTTCGTTGAAGGTACAGCGCGTTAGAGCCCAACCTCATCCTGCAGCTCTATCTTGCCTTTCTCGCCGCAGGCCGGGCAAGTGTATTCCCGCTTGGTGATGTCGAATTTCTTCTCCATCGACGCATAGGTCCAGTAGAACCCGCAGCTTTTGCAGGTGATGTGATGGAGATATTCCACATGGGCTGTAAACGCCATTTAAGCCTCCGCGATGGTCCCCGAAACTATGGGAAGTTGCGCAAGCGCGCTCAAGCAAAAAGGGCGCAGCAAATGCCACGCCCTTTCCGGTGCATTGCGCAGGCCTGATCAGAGGTCAGAGGCAGGCGTGCTTTTGATCGTGGGCCAGTTGCCTTCGGCGAGGTTGATGCGCTCTGCTTCATCCTTGAGGAACAGGTTATGCGCGCCCTCGGAGGAGTTGAGGTAAAGCTGACCATCAACAATCTTGAACAGATGCGGTTGGGTCGGGACTTTTTTCGCTTTTCCCGTGCCAACAGCACACCAGCCGCCATAGGCCGGTGCGAACTTCGCTGGATCGGCCTTGAATTTCTCCATGTTCTCGGCAGAGGCGAATTTCCACGTCACGCCGTCATGTTCAAATTTGAATTCTGCAGAGCCTTTGGTGGGTTCCCCCACGGTGTGGTAGGCGACGGCGTCATAGCCGCTGATGGCGATGTTCTTGCCTGCGTCTTTCAGAAAGAATTCATCAGCTGCGAAAGCCGTGCTCATGGACGCGACAGTGATGGCGGCGATGGCTGCACCACGAAGAAGGTGTGGGCGGATGGTCTTCAAGATCATAGGATGCTCCTGTTGGAAAGTATGCGCGTTTTGGGTCCGTTCGTGCAGCAGATGCTGCCCCAACAGGTCTGCCGCCTTGCCGCGTGAAACGCCAATAAACTTGCTTCACTGCCGGTCACACGGCTGCCAATCACAGTTGATCCATGTGGTCGTGAGGGCCTAATGCAGGCTCAGCAGCACCTCGATGTCGCGCTGGGACAGGCGGCCCAGCAATTCGCGATCCTCCGCTGACAACCGCCCGCCCGTCTTGATCGTTTCATGCAACAGCGCGGCAATCCCCGCCGTCGGCATATAGTAGACATTGGGGTCAGCGTGGCTCAGGTCAGATACCAGCTTTTGCAAAAGCCGCTTTTGCCGTTCGCCATCCAGATCTTTGCGCTTGTCCTGAAGCATGCATCACTCCCCGAGTTTGGCATGCACTTCATTTAGGTCAATTTCACCGATCGGCATCTTGTTCGCTGGGTTTTCGAAATCGTATTTGAAAAGCTCGAAATCGCGTTTGTAGATTTCATAGACCAGATGCATCGATAGATCGTCGAAGTAATCTTCCACCGGGTGGGCGCGTTTGGGGCCGTGGCCTTCGCTTTCGTTGAAGCGGGGGATCTTTTTCAGGTCCACTTTCTTGGGCGTCTTGATCGCTTTCAGAACATCGGCCATCCCGTCATTGAAGCTTTCGGTCCAGAAGATTTTGTCATAACGCCCGCCATTCACGATGAAGGTGGATACGTGACCTGACATGGCGGACCAGTGAATATCCGGGTCCATCGGGCGACGCCAACGGATCGTGTCGCGCGCAAACAGCAAAAAGCGGCGAAAACTGGCGATCTGGTCAAAGTCCTGCTTGCCGTCATCGCCGCCCACCTCGACCCCGTATTTCTGGATCAACAGCGGCACAAGTTTTCCGCGATAGCGCACGCCATTGCGCTGAATGCCGCAAATCTTGTCGAAGAAGCTGGACAAGATGCGGGTGTAGGGGTTGCGCACGCAAGTGAAGGCATAGGATTTGTTGGCCGACACATTGGCGGCGATGGCATCCTGACTGTCTTCGCGCGCCCATTTGTGCAGCCCGTCCGTGGCGTCATGAATATCGCCATCAAAGAAGGCCCCATGATCGGAATAATACATGATTTGCCCGATGGTCGAACACGCGCATTTGGGCACCACGCGGTACACCACGCTTTCACTTTCGGTCATCCATGTGCCTGGAAAACCCATCACCTTGCCTCCGGTCCCAAACCCGTTACTTGCCTGCCCGCGTTCCCCGGACTTTAGCGGCCGGAAAAAACAACGCAAAGGGAGTTTATTCAGCTTCCCTTCACCGCTATCACTATAAACAAAGCGCACAGGCAAGGGTAGTTTGTTTCCGAAATGGCAAAAATTGCTTACATTTTGCTATGTCACAAAGACCCGGATGCCATCATTCAGCAGGCCCGGCGGCTGACGGCTGTGGGCGATTACATGTCGATCCATTTCGACGCCAACGCCAATCCCGATCACTTCCGCAAGATCAAGGATGCGCTGGGCGATGACCCCAATATCACCTTTGCGGCAAAGCGCTGCAAATGTGGTTGGGGGGAATGGTCTTTGGTGCAGGCCACGCTTTACGCGGTGGAGGCGGCGGTGAACGCTTTTCCGCGGGCCACGCATTTCTACATGCTGTCGGGTGATTGCCAGCCGATCAAATCGGCCCGCTATGCGCATGATTACCTTGATGCAGAAGACGTGGATTACATCGAAAGCTATGATTTTTTCGAAAGCGACTGGATCAAGACCGGCATCAAGGAAGAGCGGTTGATCTATCGCCACTATTTCAACGAACGCAAAAACAAGGCGCTGTTTTACGCGGCCTTCCGAATGCAGCGTCGATTGGGGTTAAGCCGCGATGTGCCAAGCGATCTGCAAATCCAGATTGGCAGCCAATGGTGGTGCCTGCGCCGCCGGACAATCGAATGGATCCTCGATTTCACTAAGAAGCGCCGCGATGTGATGCGGTTTTTCCGCACCACCTGGATCCCGGATGAAACGTTCTTTCAGACGCTGGTGCGCCATGTGGTGCCCGATGATGAAATCCGCTGTCGCACGCTGACCTTTCTGATGTTCACCGATTACGGCATCCCGGTGACGTTTTATAACGACCACTTCGATCTGCTCAAAAGTCAGGATAGCCTGTTTGCCCGCAAGATCAGCCCCGAGGCGGTGGAGCTGAAGCGCAATCTGGGCGCGCTTTATGCCGATGATGAGGCGGAGTTCAAAATCTCAAACGAAGGGCAGAACCTTTTTAAGTTTCTGTCGGGTCGTGGCCGGATCGGGCGGCGCTTTGCCAGCCGGTTCTGGGAAACCGAAAGCACCCTGGGCCGCCATCGCGAATTGATGATTGTGGTGTGCAAGAAATGGCACGTGGCCAAGCGGATGCTGGAACAGATCCGCAAGGTCACCAATGTGCCCGCGATTGAGTATCTCTTTAACGAAGAACACACCGCCCTGCCGGATCTGGGCGGCATTCAGGCGACACTGGGCAAGCGCACGCGCCACCGTCGTGCGCTGATGCGGGTGTTGTTCGACTATTTCAAGACGGACCGGATGATCATTTGTCTCGATCCCTCAAACATCGACCTGATGAATGATTTCGCCTCTGACCGGTCCAAGACCCGTTTTTTGGAAATCACCTGTGACTTCACCGATGATTACCTGATTGGCCACGCCAAACGCGTAGGGCTGGCGGGGGAGGAGACATCGGCAGACACATGGGAACGGCTGTTGCCGACGATCCGGGGCGACATCGTGTTTGAAACCGACCGCATCCGGGACAGCGATTTCGAAAACCTGAGCATCGTGGCGCAAAGCGCATCGATTGAAGACAACGCAAGTGAGATTGCCAGCTTCCTTGATATCCCGATGGACAAGGCGATAGATGTCGCCAGCACGCCGCATCTTTTCGCTGATTAGAGCGTTATGTGGTTCAACGAAAACGCGAAACGCATTGAGGGCGACCGATGGCTTACGACTACGACGACCAGAACATTTTCGCCAAGATCCTGCGCGGTGAAATCCCAAATTCCACGGTGCTGGAAACCGATCACACGCTGGCCTTCAACGATATCGCCCCGGCCGCGCCTGTGCATGTGCTGGTGATCCCCAAGGGCGCTTATGTCAGCCACGATCATTTCGCGGCGGAGGCCACGGATGCTGAAATCACGGATTTCATGCGCGCCACGGCGTATGTGTGCCGCGCGACCGGGGTCAGCCCGGCGGCGGACGGTGAAGGGTATCGCGTGATCTCCAACTGCGGCGCGCACGGGGTGCAGGATGTGCCCCACTACCACCTGCACGTTCTGGGCGGGCGGGTCATGGGGCCGATGGTCAAGAAACCGGATTAACGCGCTAAGCGCCCCGGTTCACGCTGATCTTCCTGGCGTGCCGCGGATCCGTTTGTTTCGCAGGTCTGAATGCCTATCTGGGTCGCATGACCACGACCGCAAAGAAACATTCCCGCGCCCTTGGGCGTACCCTGTCCCGCCTTGACCGCAAAGGCACGGGCGGCGATGTGGCGTTGGGTGATCTGGCCGATGAAATGCGCCATTTGGGGCCGCTTTACCTGATGATGGCGGTCGCGGCGATGGCCGTGAGCCCGCTGTCGGGCGTGCCTTTCGTCACCACGATGTGCGGGCTGTCCATCGCCGGGCTGGCAACGCAGCTTTTGCTGGGGCGGCGGGGTGTGTGGGTGCCCGAACGCGTGCGCCAGCGTCGTATCCCCGTGGCGCGGCTGCGCAACGGTCTTGCCCGCGCCGATTGGGTCGTGATGCGGATGGAACGCGTGATGCGTCGCCGCTTGACATGGCTGACCCATGGCCCTGTGCGCGTCACGCTTTTGTCGTTGTGCGTGCTCTTCGGCCTGATCATGCCGTTTATGGAGGTTGTGCCCTTTGCAGGATCCTCCGTCGCCGCGCTTGTTCTGGTGATTTCGCTCGCGCTGATTTCCCGCGATGGCGTGATGGCGCTGCTGGCGGGTCTTGGTATCTGCGCGCTGGTCACGACCGCGGCAGTGCTTCTTTTCTGAACCAGTTAGTACCCGCCCGGTTTATGGGCGAAGAACGCTTTCGTCACATCCTGCACGATATCCCAGGTCACGCGCGCCCCGTCGCGGATCAAAAAGGTGTCACCGGGTGTCAGATGCGTCACAGCCCCTGTTGCGTGATCGGTGATGCGGCATTCGCCCGACAGAATGGTCATCATCTCATCGCCTTGCTCTGTGCACTCGAACGCGCCCTTGGTACAGCGCCAGATGCCAGCCCGCGTCACATGCCCCGGCCCGCCAGCGTCTAACCGACCGGACGCCCGCGGTGTGCCAGACACGATGCGGTAGTCACTGTCAGGATTGTCAAAGGGCCAGTCTTCCAGCCCGCCCACATCATCCCCGGGCCGGTAGCGCATCAGGTTTTCCGCATGTAGCCGTTTGGCGCGTAGGTGGCGTTGGTGCCGAACATGTCGCAGTAAAATTCATCCACTTCGAACACGCCCGGGTTGGCGGCATCATAATCCTCAATCGCCTTGCTGGGGCCACCGCCATAGTTTTCGGCCACGCCCTTCAATTCGGTCATGATGCCGTCTTCCATGCAGAGCATTTCACCCTTTTGCATGTGTTGGCCCAGAAATTCCAAGGCGGCCATGCAGGCCTCATAGGTGTGTGCGCTGTCTTCCAGCACGAACCACGGCCGGGGCGCGGACCAGATATCAAAGGCGTCAAAGCTGGCGCCCAGATCCATCACATCCCCTTCAATGAAGGTCACGCGATCATCGGTCACCGTTGGGGTCTTCACGTCGATGGAAAAGATCGGCGTCTCACGCCCGTAGTTGTTCACGGTGTCCGCCATCCAGATGGCCGACGCCCCATGGTGGCTGCCGATCTCAATGATCGTGGCCGGTTCCAGATCCCAGATCGCGCGGGCCTGAATGGCGGCATCAATGGGGCTGCGCAGGCATTCGATGCCCTTGTACTGATAGGCCATCACCCCGTCCTGATATTTGCGCAGGAACGGGTAGTCGAAATTGGATTTGAAGGAACGCATGGAAGGCCTTTCTGGATCACGTGTCAGGCGCAGGTAACCGGGTGGCCGGGGCGGGGTCAATCCGCGCATGGGCACCACGCTTCAAATGATTGCTATCATGACCCTTGAGTGATGCTTCAAAAAGCCCGATATGCACATCCATGGAACAAACAGACACCACCACGCCCCCCAATTTGCGCGCCCGCGTGGGTGCGATCATGGATGGGCGGTTGGTGCAGAATTTCATTCTGGCTGTGATCCTGTTCAACGCCGCGATTTTGGGGCTTGAGACATCAAAGACCGCCATGGCCGCCGCCGGGCCGCTGATCCTGCTGCTGGATAAAATCTGCCTGGGCATTTTCATTGTTGAGATCGTTCTGAAGCTGTTCGCCCGGGGTGGCGCGTTCTTCCGATCTGGCTGGAACATCTTTGATTTCATTATTGTCGGCATCTCTCTGGTGCCCAATGCGCAAGGCCTGTCTGTCTTGCGGGCGCTGCGGATCCTGCGTCTGCTGCGCGTCGTCTCTGTCGTGCCGTCTTTGCGGCGGGTTGTCGAAGGGTTGATGAACGCGATGCCGGGCATGGCGTCGGTGTTCATGCTGATGGGGCTCATTTTCTACATCGGCGCGGTCATGGCCACCAAACTGTTCGGGGCCAGCTTTGATGAATGGTTCGGCACCATTGGTCGGTCAGCCTATTCGCTTTTCCAGATCATGACGCTGGAAAGCTGGTCGATGGGGATCGTCCGGCCCGTGATGGTGGTCTACCCTTACGCGTGGCTCTTCTTCGTGCCCTTCATCCTTGTGACCACCTTCGCCGTGGTGAACCTTGTGGTGGGTCTGGTGGTGAACTCCATGCAGGATGCGCACGCGGTCGAAGACAATGAACGCACAGACACCTACCGCGACGAGGTGCTGACGCGATTGAAAGAGATCGAGGCGAAGCTGAACGACACCAATCGTTCACCCTGAACGCGCCCGCATCAGCGCCTCAGCAATCCCGGTTGTAAAGCCAGCTGTAGATGTCGATCATGCCATCGCCATTGTCGATATACATGTCGATATCCTTGATTTCCCACCCGGTGCGCATGCCATTGGCAAGGCTGATCAGCTGGTTGTCCCCTTCGGCCATTGCGAAATCAATGGCGGTGTCCGCCGCGATGCCAAGGCGTTGATCAAAGCTGCTGTTTTCTTGCACGCCACCGCGCGCTTCGAGGGTGTCCAGCAACAAAGACAATTCGCGTTCTGCTTCATCCAGGTTTGCACAGCTCAGACCGCCTTGAGCGGTGGCAAACTGCGCCTGCGCGGCGAAAGACAAAGCGGTGGCCAAGGCCAAAGGTGCGATTTTCATGGATGTTCCCGTTATGTGTTTTGCCGAACAATTTCACTTTGGCATCGGTCGGTAAAGCTGTATTTTACGCCTCCGCGAAACCTTAACGTGAGCGGGTCAGCTTCAGGAACACATCCTCCAGATCGGCCTGTTCGGTGCGCATGTCGCCGATGGTGATACCGGCTGCGCGGACTTGATCCAGCACTGCTTCTGCCGTCATTTCACGCGCGTGATACGACAGTTCCAGCGTGCCGTCATCGCGGCGGGTGGCGGTCAGGCCGGGGGCGTCGGGCAAAGCGGTCGGCGCGCCCTCGGGGCGGATCACGATCCGACGTGCATCCAACTGACCCAGAAGCGCGCTTGTCTTGTCGCGCACCACCAAGGACCCGTGGTTCATGATCGCGATCTCATCGCACATCTCCTCGGCTTCTTCGAGGTAGTGCGTGGTCAGCACGATCGTCATGCCCTGATCATTCAGCATCCGCACATTTTCCCACAGCATCTGGCGCAGTTCGATGTCGACGCCCGCTGTGGGTTCATCCAGCACCAGGATATGCGGGTGATGCACCAGCGCCTTGGCCAGCAAAAGCCGCCGCCGCATGCCGCCTGACAGCGTGCGGGCGTAGGCGCGGGCCTTATCCTCCAGCCCCACAAGGGCAAGGATGTCATCACTGCGCCGCTGCGATTTGGGCACGCCGTAAAGCCCGGCTTGCATTTCCAACGCGTCACGCGGGGTAAAGAACGGATCAAGGTTCAATTCCTGCGGCATCACCCCAATCGCGGCGCGGGCCTGGCGCGGGTTGATATCGTGATCAAATCCCCAGATCCGAACCTCCCCCGATGATTTGCGCACGAGCCCGGCGAGGATGTTGATCAGCGTCGATTTCCCGGCCCCGTTCGGCCCCAAAAGCCCAAAGACGCAGCCTGCCGGAATATCC
>JBCBAT010000002.1:0-208630 GCA_038532355.1 Pseudomonadota bacterium
GGTCATGTGTCCGTGCTCCGTGGTGCAAAATTCGCGCCTCTATTGGCTGCTTGCTGCGGGCGCGTCAACACCCGGCTTGTTCATCGGGGGCATAGGGCTTACCTGTGGGGCAACCAATGACGACAGGAGGGCCCGATGGCCGAAATCAAAGACCCCGAAAACACCATCCTGATGGAACTGAAGGACGGCACCGTGACCATTGAGCTGCTGCCCGATGTGGCGCCTTTGCATGCCGAGCGGATGAAGGAACTGGCGCGGTCAGGGGCCTACGACAACGTGGCGTTCCACCGGGTGATTGACGGGTTCATGGCGCAGACGGGTGATGTGGCCAACGGCAATATGGAACAGGATTTCAACCTGCGCATGGCCGGCACCGGCGGCAGCGATCTGCCGAACCTGAAGGCGGAATTTTCCGGCGTGCCCCATGATCGCGGCACACTGGGCGCGGCGCGGTCCCAGAACCCCGACAGCGCCAACAGCCAATTCTTCATCAACTTCTCTGACAACCACTTCCTCAACCGTCAGTACACGGTCTATGGCCGCGTGATTGAGGGGATGGAGCATGTGGATGCCATCGCGCGGGGCGAGCCGCCCATGTCGCCTGACCGGATGATCAGCGTGAAGGTGGCCTCTGATGCGTAAGCTGTCATATGCAATGGCCTTTGGGCTGATGGCGTCGCCCGTGGCGGCGACGGGCATCGACATCGAAGTGTCGGGCGTGGCCAACGGCACCATTTCAATCGACCTGCTGGAGGATGTGGCCCCCAAGCACGTGGCTCAGATCACAGCGCTTGCCGAGCAGGGGTTTTACAATGACGTCTATTTCCACAGGGTGATCCGGGGCTTCATGGCGCAGACAGGCGATGGGGAACACGGTGAGGTTGAAGATGGCAATTCCCGCCGCGCGGGCACAGGCGGCAGTGACATGCCCGACATTCCGGCGGAGTTTTCGGATATCTCCTTTGAACGAGGTGTCGTGGGCATGGCGCGCAGCACCAGCCCCAACAGCGCCAACAGCCAATTCTTCATTGTCTTTGACGGCGCCACCTTTCTGGATGGTCAATACACGGTCGTGGGCCGCGTGACCGAGGGCATGGATGTCGTGGACAAGATCAAGAAAGGGCATCCTGAAACGGGCGCCGTCAGCGGTGAACCCGACCGTATGGTCAAGGTGACCGTGACGGAGTGAGCGTGACAGGGTACGAGCCGCTGGACACGCTCAAGCCGGTTGCGCAGGGAATTTGGTATGTCGACGGCGCGCCGGTTCAGCGCGCGTTCGTGCCTTTGCCCACGCGGTGCGTTGTGGTCCAATTGCAGGGCGGTGGGTTGTGGATTTACGCAGCCGCCGATCTGACCGATGGGTTAGAGGCGGAACTGGCCGCGCTGGGGCCGGTGGACCACATTGTGTGCCCGAATGTTGATTGTGTCGACATGGCGGAAAGCTGGGCGGGTGCCTATCCGAATGCGCGGCTTTGGGATGTTGACACTCTGACGCCCGATCACGCCGAAGAGGCATGGCAGGGTCAGTTGCATCAACTGGTGGTGCGTGTGCGCCTCGGGCGCGGCGAGGCCGTGTTTTGTCACCGACCGTCGCGCACGCTGTTCTTCGCCGATCTTTTTGAGGTGTTGGAGACACGCCTCCTGCCCGTGTGGGCACGGCCCATTGTCTGGTTTTCCGGGACAGATGACAGTGGCGGGCATCTGCGCCCGACGCTGCGCTGGGGGCGGAAATACGATGACAAACTGGCCTTGGGCCGGGATGTAGAGACAATCATGGGCTGGGGCGCACGCGGCCTGATCCCGGCCCATGGCCGGATGTTTGAGGCCCATGCCAATGGCCAGTTGGAGCGCGCCTTTCGCAAGGAACTCAGACCGCTCAAATGGGAGCGGGCGTTTGAGAAGAAGGGTGACTGAGCCCTAGCGAATGAGGGTCATGCGCAGTTTGATGGGCAGTCGCGCCGCCTGCGGCAGGTGGCGGTTCAGGCGGCGGTTGACCAGCGCGAAAATGCCGATGATCACCAGCGTCAGCAGGATGAAATAGAACGCGAGGATCGGGTAGGGGATGAACGGATTGAATGTTTTGTCCGCGAAATACCGCGCGTAATAAAGCGAATCCCCCCGTTGCTGCCATGTGGGGAAGCCCGAAAAGAAGACCAGTGTCGTGGCGTGGAACAGAAAGATCGCCTCGTTGGTATAGGCGGGCCAGGCAAGCCGCAGCATGGTGGGCCAGACGATCCGCTTGAAGCGTGGCCACCCGGAAAACCCGTATGCATCGGCGCTTTCCACATCACCCTTGGGAATGGCGCGCAGGGCGCCGTAGAAGATCTCTCCTGAATAGGCGGCCGTATTGCAGAAAAGCACGATGAGCGCGCCGAGCCAGGCCGCTGAGAAGGGCGCGAAGATGGGCGACAGAGGTTTGAGTTGCAAAAACAGGAAATAGGCGAAGAAGAACTGAATGAAGAGGGGGGAGCCTCGGAAGACGAATATGAACCATTCGGATGGTTTGCGCAGCGCGGGGTTGGAGGACGCTTTGCCCAAGGCCAAAGCGGTTGCGAGGAAGAAGCCAGCCCCCAGTGCCAGCACGCCGAAATACACATTCCAGATCAGCCCAGACCCGATCAGCACGAAATGTTCACACAGCGTGAAATCACCCCGGGGCAAAAGCCGCTCACCCAGCCCGATGCTGCGGAACGCGTAGTCGGTGATCGTGTTCCAGCAGCTCATGTCGCGCCGCCGGTGATGCCCTGGCCGCGGCTGACCCGTTGCATGAGGGCTTCAAAGAATTTCTCCGACAGCCGGGTGAGGATCAGGTAAAACACCAACAGCGCCAGGAAATACCACATGCGCCAATCGCCGTGAGGGTAGTCGGTGAACTGGGGCCGCACGGTTTTGGCCAGTTGCATCGACCAATAGGTCAGGTCTTCGACACCAAGCAGGAACAAAAGCGGCGTGGCCTTCATCAGCACCATCCAGAGGTTTGACAGGCCGGGCAGGGCATAGAGCCACATCTGGGGCACGATAATGCGCCAGAAGCTTTGGCGGCGCGTCATGCCATAGGCCTCTGCCGTTTCGATCTGGCCCCGGGGGACGGCGTTCATCGCACCGTAGAGCACCTGCGCGGAAAATGCGCCATAGACGATGGCGAAGGTTAGCACGGCGAGGAAGAAATTGTAGACATCATGCACCGATTGCGGCGCCACGCTGAGCGGCAGCTTGGCTTGCGTGCAGACAATGAAATCATTGCCTTGGCGGATGGGGTCTGACCAGTCGGGGCATTTGACGCGGTGGCGGATCCATTCAAAGAACTGATCAAGCGCGATGACGAAGAACATGAAAAACGCGATGTCTGGCACGCCGCGCACAATGGCGATGTAGGTTTTGCCGAACCACCGGACGGGCGCGATGCGCGATCGTGCGGCCGCCGCCCCGCCGAACCCGAAAAGAAGCGCCACAGGGGCTGTGATCAACAGCAGGGTCAGCACGATGAGCGCGGCCCAGTACAGCTGCATGTGCTTGCCTGTTGTCAGGTAGCAAGCAAACCATCGGACCGTATCAAGCGTGGCCGGATCGACGCAGAAACTGAACATGACATCCCCTTCGGTCTTTACGGTGACGAATTTGCCTGTCTTGTCAATGTGATCTGCGCGCTTGTGCGGCGCGTGCCGCCGCGTCAGAGTGAATATCATGCAAAAGTCAGTGATCATCGTCGGGGCAGGCATCATCGGGGCGGCGGTGGCGTATCGTCTGTCGCGGGCGGGCGCGCGGGTCACGGTGCTGGATGCAGGCCATGCTGGGGCGACAGCGGCGTCCTTTGGATGGATCAACGCCTCTTACTTTCTGAACGAAGATCACTACCGCCTGCGGGTGGAGGGGATTGCCGCGTGGCACCGCCTCGAGCGGGATGTGGATTTGCCCATCACATGGTGCGGGTCGCTCTGTTGGGAGGAGGGGCGGTTGAAGGACCGGCAGGAGGCGTTGCGGGCGCTGGGCTATGAGGTTGATTTGATTGACCGCGCGGCTTTCACGGCCAAGGAGCCGCATGTGAGCCACCCGCCGGAGGCCGCGCTGCATTTGCCTCAGGAAGGGATCGCAGAGCCTGGCGCCGTGGCGGCCACGATGCTTGCAGCGGCGCAAGAGGCGGGCGCGCGGGTGATGCGCGGCGTTGAGGTGACGGGGTTTGAGAGGGATGCGGAACGGGTAACCGGGGTGACAACCGGGGCGGGGTCGCTGATGGCCGATCAGGTGCTTATGGCTGCTGGTGTCGGCTGCGGGCGGTTGATGGCGATGCTGGGGCATGATCTGCCGATGCTGCACCGGCCCGCGCTGGTGATCAAAACCGCCCCTGTGGCACGCATCCTTAACCATGTCCTGGTCAGCGATCTGGGGGAGTTGCGGCAATTGCCCTGTGGTGCGCTGGTGATGCCCGTGGCCCCGGGCCATCAGGGCGATGACAGCGAAGATGTGGGTGATATCGAAGCGGAGGCTGAGGCGGCATTGGCGCGGCTACAGACCATGTTGCCGGATGTGCCGCTGCGCTTGGCAGAGGTGATGCTGGCCGCGCGCCCCATGCCGGGCGATGGTCTGCCTGCGGTGGGGCCCGTGGCGGAGGGCGCGTATCTGGCGGTGATGCATTCCGGCATCACGCTGGGCGCGATCATGGGGGAGTTGATCGGCGATGAGCTGTTGCAGGGGGAGACGAACCACAGCCGCGCGTGGCTCGCCCCCTACAGGCCGGGACGGTTTTGGGCTTAGCCCGCGCGTTGGAGCATGCCGAACAGGTCGCGGGGGTCATCGGGGTCGGCCAACAGGTCTAGATCGAAGTAAAGATCGGTGCCTTTGATCTGGTCGCGCACGTAGCGCAGCGCGCTGAAATCCTCGATCGCAAATCCTACGCTGTCAAAAAGCGTGATTTGCTCCGGTGAGGTGCGGCCCTGCGCGGTGCCGGTCATGACCTGCCAAAGCTCCGTCACCGGGTGATCGTCGGCCAGTTGCTGAATTTCGCCCTCAATGCGGGTTTGCGCCGGGTATTCCACGAAAATCTCGGATCGGTGCAACACGCCTGCTGCCAGTTCCGTCTTGCCCGGGCAATCGCCGCCGATGGCGTTAATGTGCACCCCTTCGCCCACCATGTTGTCGGTCAGGATGGTGGCATATTGTTTGTCGGCGGTGCAGGTGGTGATGATGCCGGCACCCTCCATCGCCTCTTCGGCCGTTCGGCACGCCACCACGCTCAGCCCCATGCCCGACAGGTTGGCCGCAGCCTTGGCGGTGGCGGCAGGGTCAATGTCGTAAAGCCGGACAGATCGCAGCCCGCAAACGGCCTTCATCGCGAGGCTTTGAAATTCCGACTGCGCGCCGTTTCCGATCATCGCCATGGTGGTCGCGCCCTTGGGTGCCAGATAGCGCGCAACCAGCGCTGATGTCGCCGCCGTGCGCAGCGCCGTCAGTACGGTCATTTCGCTCAGCAGCACAGGATAGCCCGTATCGACATCGGCCAAGAGGCCAAAGGCGGTCACGGTTTGCAGCCCGTCGCGCGTGTTCTTGGGGTGGCCATTGACGTATTTGAAGCCGTAAACCTCCCCATCCGAGGTGGGCATCAGCTCAATCACCCCTTCTGCGGAATGGGACGCCACGCGCGGGGTTTTGTCGAACAGCTCCCACCGTTTGAAATCGGCCTCGATGTAATCGGCCAAGCCAACAAGCATCTCTTCAACGCCGATATGATGCACCAACCGCATCATGTTTTCGACCGACACGAAAGGAACGAGGGCTTTGTCAGAGGGGGGCAGTTTCGGCATCTTCAGATCCATAGGCTTGAGTGGGACGATCAAAGACGCGGCGGCCCAGGGCGGAGGCAGTCAAATCCACCATCGTCTGCGCGGTGCGGCCCCGATCATCGAGGAAGGGGTTCAGTTCGGCCAGATCCAGTGAGGTCATGAGCCCGCTGTCGCAGACCATCTCCATCACCAGATGCGCCTCCCGCATCGTGGCACCGCCCGGCACGGTGGTGCCCACGGCGGGGGCAAAGCTTGGGTCGAGGAAATCCACGTCGAGCGAGACATGCAGCGCACCGCCCGCCTGTTCCACATCCGCCAGAAAGGCCGCCAGGGGCCGCGCAATCCCACCTTCATCAATGGCGCGCATATCGGCATAGCGGATGGACGTGGTTTGCATCACGTCCCGTTCGGGCGCATCGACCGACCGCAAGCCAAGGATGCAGATGTTTTCATGGGGCACAGGTGCGGTGATTTGAGGGAAGCCGTGAAACCCCTCGCGCCCTGTGACATAGCCCAAGGGTGTGCCATGCAGGTTCCCAGAAGCGGTGCTTTGGGGCGTGTGGAAATCGGAATGGGCATCAAGCCACAGCACGAATTGCGGGCGGCCCGTGCGTGCGGCGTGACGCGCCACGCCCGCGACCGTGCCCAGCGACATGGAATGATCCCCGCCCAGAAAAATGGGCAGGCCGCGATCCATCGCCGCCTCGCTTGCCTCCATCAGGGCCTTGGTCCAGCCGATTGTATCCGCCGGGGCAAAAAGATGCGGCGGCAGGGTTTCTGGTGCGATGACGTCTGCGGGGTGCAGATCGCCGATGTCGTCCACAGGATGGCCCAACCCCTCAATGGCCTCGCGCAGACCGGCCACGCGGTAAGCATCGGGCCCCATCACGCAGCCGCGCCGGGGTTTGCCACTGTCGATGGGTGCGCCGATCAGAATGCAGGGTTTCGTGGTCATCGGGGTATCCTTGCTTGTCCGTTTCCCGGGATATTTCGTCGAATTGCGTTGATGTGAACCGGATATTTTGACTATATCGGTTTTAATTTGCGCAAAATGAGTGATCAAAACGCCGAAATGGATGATCTGGATCGAAAATTGATATCCGCCCTGCGCCATGACGGGCGGGCGTCGCTGTCGGATCTGTCGGTCAGCCTTGGCGTGACGCGCAGCACCGTGCGCGCCCGGATGGATCGGCTGCGCAGCACCGGGCATGTTGTGGGCTACACCGTCGTGCTAAAAGGCGATGGCGCGGTGGATCCGGTGCGTGCGCTGACCATGATCTCGATTGAGGGGCGCGGCAAGGAGCGCATCGTGCGCCTGATGGAAGGCCTGCGACAGGTGCGGTCGGTGCATTCCACCAACGGGCGGTGGGATTTGATCGTGGAAATCGGGGCAGACAGCCTGCAGGAACTGGATGATGTGCTGTCTGACATCCGGCGGTTCGACGGCGTGTCCCAGTCGGAAACCAGTTTGCTTTTGAGCACCAAGCGCGCGTCTGCGCGAAGTCTTTAAGCCGGTTTTGAGCCCCGCGTCATGGCCATGATCCACAACACGGCCAGACCCAAGGACAAAACCGCGTTCCAACTGGCCATCGATAACCCTGCCAGTTGCCACGCTACCTCATCACAGCGCACAAGCGGGGCGTTCATGATCTGGTCGAGAAGCTCGTCACTGGATAGACCGCCAATGGGTTGAGACGAACAAGTGCTTGGCCCCTCCCACCAGCCACGTTCAACGCCTGTATGAAAGACCCCGATCCCGGCTGTCACAAGCGCCGCGAGGGCACCCAGAGCCGGCAGAATGCGGCCCGGCATGACAAGCGCCAGCGCCCCGATCACGATGGCCGCAGCATGAGGGTAACGCTGCCACAGACACATGGGGCAGGGGGCGTAGCCCAAGGCCTGAAACGCGAAGGCCCCACCCAAAAGGGCCGCCGACCCAAGGCTTGCCAGACCGATAAACGCCTGACGCGTCACAGCCCGATCCACCCTTTGATCAGGCTGGCAAGGCTTGCGCCCGCGAAAACCAGCGTGCCGATCCAGGCCGTGCCAATAAGACCACCGAGGATGACCAGGATCCCGTCGCGCTGCAAAAGCCCCATGGCGACCAGAACGACCGCGAAACCCGGCACAGTATTGGTGCCGGGCAACGGCACCAGGATCGACGCGCTGAAAATCACCAGCGCGACGCCCACCAGCTGATCGGCGGGCGGCCGCGTCAATGCGGTGAGGCGTGGTTTGCTCAACGCCTCGATCCGGCGCAACCAAGGGCCCGCGCGGGTGGCGAGCCCAGTCAGGCTGTCAGATGAAATCGCCCGCGCGCCCAGTTTTTGAGGCAACCAAGGCGCGCGCCGACCCATCAGGATTTGAACCGACACAAACATCATCGGCAGCGCCACGATTTGCGGAATGCCATAAAGAAACGGGATGCAGCAAGGCAGGGCCAGAAACAGCAGGAACAGCCCGAACGCGCGCTCGCCCAATGTTTCCAGCACCCAGGCCAGCGTCACGCCTTCACCGCCCGCCTCAACGGCCAGCAAATCCAGCCGGTCTGAAATGGCGATGTCCTGCGCTACGGGGGCCTGCATGTTTGGTCTCTCCTTGCCGTTGCCCACCGTTAGCAAATCGATTTCAGCAGGACCAGCGCATCTGTCGCGGCGCACAAGAATTCCCGCCACGCACCGCTTGCCCCCCGCCAGCCCGGCGTGTAAAGACGCGCCAGTGCCCAAGTGGCGGAATGGTAGACGCAGGGGATTCAAAATCCCCCGCCTTCACGGGCGTGAGAGTTCGAGTCTCTCCTTGGGCACCATAACAAGCCAACAAGTGTCTGTTTATAAGCAGAATTTTGGTTTTATTGGGTGTTTCATCCACCCTAATATCCACCCTTATGACATTGCTAAGGGCCAATCGATCATATCACCGTATCGCGCCAGAAAGCTTTTAGCGAAACCAGTATTGGCCTCATGCTCCCAGTAGGCCAATTCATCCAGCAACCGGTTGAAGGTTTTCCAATGCATCCCCTTGGGCTTGGTGCCACGCATCAAATCCGGGTCATCGATCCACTGCAGACGTTCCATCAGTTTGTCTGCCCGGCGCTGGGCGCGTTGAAAGTTAGTTTCTCTGGTTGAGGGATAGGCCAGCTGGTGACACTGCCGACAGGCAAAAATCCGTCCGCAATACAACAGCGCCACACGCCGCCCACACCCCTTGACCGGGCAAGAAAACCATTCGCGGTAGCCGCCAAGATGGCATGGCTGGGCCAACAGCCTAACCGGGTAATCAAAGTCTTCCCAGGCACCACCGTTTTCGCGGCTGCGATAAATGAGACGTACCTGCCCCACCTTGGCCTGCACCCGCATGCTTGCCGTGGGTGTGCCGTTTTCAGACCATTGCCAACCAAACGTATTCCCAGGTTCCAACAGGCCGTCCCGCGCCCAGCGCCGCACGTCAAGGTTGCGGTACTGTGTTGTGAGGTTTTTTCCCTTCTGACACCAATTTCCGCTACCAATTCCGCCCATGTCCGCCCCCAGATTTTATCGAAATCAATTGAAAGGTTCGCATAAGGTAGTACCATCCACTGGGGCCATTTTTGAGAAGAATTATGTACAGATTTCTGATCGGTTTATTGCTGCTGTGCGCGCCAAGCACCGGCTTTTCGCAAGAAGCGGAGAAGCGGCTCATTACTTGGGAGGATAGCCTAGGTCTCGTTAAGCACGTCGAAATGAACGTGATCGATGACGTGGTTGGCGGCTGCTGGAAAAACAAATCCAGCGTTGAAGCGGAAGTGCGACTGCTGTTCGAACAAAGCGATATCGCAGTGGTCAGGAAACCGCTTGCATTTAACTTTTTAGCTGCCCCACAGGTCGAACTGAGCGGCGTCGGCTACAGAGCTGGAGACCTTCTTTGCGTCGGCATGGCGAGGTTAACGGTGTACTACTATTCGCTTGTGCCAGCTTTCCATCTCAGTGGTACAAGCGTGAATGCAAAGGTTGAGCTATTCGAAGTATCGGCCGTGTTTAGCAATTCAACCTCACAAGGCTTGGACGCACAATTCTCTGACTTTTTCAGAGACAACGCATCCAACTTCGCTTCCGATGTGCTGTCAGCGAGACGCAGTGAAGACGTTGTGGCCTTCTTTGAAGAGTTCCCCATTTTTGGCAAAGACCCGATGACACGCGAAGAGTGGGATGGTCTGGTAAACAGCATGGATGATTGAGGCTTCGATCCACTACAAAAGGGTGCTTGCCTAAAGAATGAATAGGCACATGGCTATATGTAGATATGTCACCATTTCTGGGTCCCGGTGACAAAAAGAAAATCAGCCCCGCGTCCCAGTTTTTGCGACAGTTGCCGCTTTGCCGTTGTTCCATTCTGTATCGGTGTCACAACCATTGCGACAGGGATTCACGGTTTTTGGGTGGGGCTTTTCTTTTTGCCTCCACTTTAGAAAATCCTTCGCGGCGGGTTTACCGTCTGCCGTGGGCAATTCCTGTAAAGCCCACAGGCTCGCCTGACCCACGCCCGAGGGGCCGAGGAAGGACGCGCGCGTCATATCGATGAGGCCGCGTTCTATCAGTTGGCGGTAGTATCCGCCGATTGTGTTGGGGCTGACATTGATAGCCTTCGCCGCGTCCCGGTGGCTTAGAAAAATCCGCCCATTGTTGGATCCATTGAACCGCCGTTTCAATTCGATATAGAGCGCCCGTGGGCCGGGTTTGAGTGTCGCCCAGGCCTCGGTTGCTTGCAGGTATTCAGGAAGCTGGACGTGACGCCCAGCCCCCTTTTTACCTTCCCTGTAGGTTTTTCCGGCCATCAAGATTTTCCCGGATATTGCAGTTCGCCCAGCGCGCGCAGTATCGCGCCATCCACGCCGAATTGATTGTGGATTTTGCGCTCAAACAGGTCGCGTGGCGTCGGGGCGCGGGGTTTCCTGCCTTTCATAGGTTGGCCCCCTCTGCGCGCCTCACAGCGGCCCTCAGGACGTAGCGGGCATGGGGGGCCAGCGAATCGCCCGTCATGCCGCTCTGTGATGGTCTCAATGGGTACAGACAGGCCGCGCAGATTGTGGACATATCCACTCCAACGCGGGCCAGGCGTATCTAACGGGGTACAGCCACCTTCCCCCGCCGCGATTAGGGATTCGAGCGCCCAGCGGTCTCGGCCTGACACCAAAACGCTGCGCGTGTTCCCGTCCTCGAGGTCGATGACGAAAAGGGCTGTGCCCCAGTTCTCTTTGTTAGCCATGAAGGCCTCCTCAGTTGATCTGCGAAGGCGCCGGGCGTATAGAAAGGGAGTATCCTGGAAGATATATTCCCGCTCTCACGCCTGCGCCTTTGCAGGGGTTTGAGCGGGTCTTACCCCGCGTATGCCGCGATTGCGGCGTCGATATCGGCCTCGGCCCAGTAAAGGCGTCCGCCGAATTTGAATGGCTTTTGCAGCCTGCCGTTCTCAATATCCCGATAGATCGAGCTTCTTGACCGCCCTCCCAGCTTTTGCTGAACCTGTGCGAAAGTGATGTACTGCATTTGGATGCCTCAAGTTGTTTCTTGGGCAAACATGGCATGTGCGGGCGTCTGGGTAAGAGGCCACATGATACGGCCCCTTTACGGGTTCGTTTGAGATTGCATAGGTCACTGCTGCAAGACTGCATCCATCAATGGCTGCATTAGGTCGCCGGTTAGTTCCAGTTTTGGACCTTGGAATGCAAAACCGTCATTCAAACCCACGTCAAAAATGTCCAGGGCTTGAGCGCGGCTGTCCCGCATGGTCGTGTCAAATTCCGCGAAAAAGCCTTGATAGGTGATGACTGTAGTTAACAGGCAATGGTCAGCCATAGGCGCGGCTTCGAATGGTGGCATTGGCTCTAGGTGCAATGTTGAAATGAGGCGCGCCGCGCACAGATGAATAACCGGCGCGAACTCTTGGTAGGCGTTTTTGACTTTCTTATAACTGGTTGGAACGTTCACTGGATTTTCCACGAACAGTCTTTTTTCGAAATCATAAAACTGCATCGGTGTGGAACGGTGCTGGGCAAATAGCGTTGCAGTTCCTTTCATGGCCCGGCTGATCGATGGCTTTTGTTCGTGAGCCTTCAGTCCGAGTATTGCCAAACCAACATATCCAGCGGTCAGAACCTGACTGGAACGTTTACGCGCAGCGTGCAACAAATCCTTGAGCAACGGCGAAGGGGTGTACTGTTCTGCGCCGAGTGCTTGGTACCGTTCAAACTCATGGGCAATTATCAATTCAGCCTGTTGAACGCTATCAGCATCACCTTTGTAAAACGCTGCAGCATCCAAAAGCAGGCGCATGTAAGGCTTTAGGTTGCCAGTTTCAGTGGTGGCGTAAATATCTGGCATGCTTAAAAGCCAACAACGTTTTGGCCCGCCTTTTGCGTCAAGTAGTCGGACCAACGGGCCATCAGCGGTTTCCGTTGATCCAAGAAATCCGTCCGCCGATAGCTGCGCTCGACAGTACTGCCTACCGTGTGACCAAGGGCGGTCTCAGCCACATCGTGCGGCGTGTTTGTTGCCTCGGCCACCCAATCTCTAAAACTGGATCGAAACCCGTGCGGACGCTCAACCATGCCGCGCCTCTCCATGAACTTTCCCATCGTCATGTCGGAAATGACGCCCTTACGGATACCTGGAAACAGGAACCCATCGCGGGCAAAGGGCTTGGCCTCTGCAATGACGCGCTGCGCCTCACGGGATAGTGGCACCCGAAAATCTGAGGTTGTGCCCACACGGCCTTTCATGGCCTCTGCTGGAACGGTCCAGATATCGCCATTGATCTGGTCCAGATGCAGGTTTCGCAATGGGTAGCTGCGTACTGCCGTGAGAATGAGCAAGCGCAACGCGTTTTCAGTGACGGACCCGCCGCCCAACGACCCGTAGAAACTTGGAACGTCACGCCAGTTCAACGCGGGGATATTCGTTACTACGTGGCGTTGTTTGCCCAATAGGGCTTTGGCCCTTTCGGTGGCTTGCAAATCCACGTCCAAACCTAGAGCCGCCGCGTGCCGCAAAACGATACTGAGGCGGTTCATGGCTTTCCGGGCAGTGTCAGCCTTTTGGTGCCATATCGGGGAAAGCGTGTCTCTGATATCGCGCTGGTCGATCAGCGACACCGGCGTTTTCCCCAGCTTCGGCAAAACATGTAATTCAAGCGGGCTAAACCATCGGCCTGCTTTGCCATCGCCTTTCAATTCGGCCTTTCGGCTTTCGAAAGCGTCGAGCGCCACGTCCCGCAAAATGTGCAAGTTGCGCTCAGCCTCTCGGCGCTGGCGTTCACGTTCTTTGATTGCGTCTTTGCCTTCACGGACAACCGCGCGCCATTGCTCAGCTTCCTGCCGAGCGGCCTTGAGCGATACTGCAAGATACGCGCCAAGACCCATTTCATGCCGGTTGCCAAAACTGGTGTAGCGCAACACCCATTGCGCACCACCATCGCCCCGCTTGTGAAACCACAACCCACCGCCATCTGAGTATTTGCCTTTCGGCTTTGCCTTGAGTTCGGCGTTGGTCAGTTTGTTCAGGGCGCGGGCCATCGTCTATCCACCTTTCAATCTACCTTCAATATATGGGGTATGGTGGGGCGCGTTGGAACCCTTTGGTACAGTTAAATCCTTGTTTTATTGATGCTTGGTGTGAGCGCGGTGTTCGATGGCATATCAAGATATAGTGCTTGGATGCCCTCCTTGGGCACCACTTTTATATGGCCTACCGCGCGGGGCGCTACTTGAGGCCTCCGTTTATCTCGCGGCGCGTGGCGCCTCCGATGGGGCGGCCTGACCAACCGGCGTGCGGTCGCACGCTTGGGGGCGACGGTTCGCTGCCAAGTCTTATGATTATCGCTTCAGCATGTCAGTCTTCCATAACCAGGACTTCGCCGTAGAGAGGCTGTGCCGCCGGGGCCGCGGGTACAGTCCATAGAACCGGGGCGGATGGTCGTGCGCCGATCGGTGCGTCGAGATCGGTCAGCATTATGATGAGGGAAGGGTCGAGCGCCTGCGCTTCCGTCAGAACGGGGGCGTAATCGGTGCCGCCGTCGGTGCGTATTTCGAGGGATGCAAGGCTGGCCTGGCTGAGGAATGCGGCGCGGCTGTGGACTTCGGTGTCAAAGCCCAAAAGATGCGCCTCGGCGCCGGTGCGGCGGGTGATGGAAAGCGCCTCGGCGGCGAACAGATTGAGGGTTTGCGGCGCAACGGAGCTGGAGGTGTCGAGGCAAATGACAAGCCGTGGGCGGCGGTCATCGCGGGCGATACCCGGCTCAAAGACGGGTTGCGCGCCGCCTGTTGCATGGGCGAGGGCATCGCGGGCCAGCCACGCGCGATCCGGGCGGCGATGGGTCTGGCGGGGGTGATGTGCCAGCGCCTTGTTCAGGAGGCGGCGGAGTTTGATCTCCCATGGGACCACCGCCTTGGGCAGGTCCCCGAAACGCGTCAGGATCGCGCCGATCCCGGTGCTTGCGCGGGCGCCTGCGCTCATGGCCTGTTCGACACGACCTGCCCAAAGCTCAGGGGGCGCGTCTCCGTGACCGCTATCTTGCAGGTCCGGCTTGAACCCTTGCGCGGCGATATAGGTTTCGATCTTCTGGTCAGTGCCTGATCCCTTGCCGGACTGCACGGTCATCGCGGCGTAAAGCCTGTCACTGTCCCAATCTGTCAGAACACTGTCGGGGCGGTCTTTGGCTGGCAGCATGGCGATCAGGTCAGCGGCGCGGACAGCGGGACGGGGCAGGGCGTGGCCGGCTTGGAGGAGCGCCTCGTTCACCAGCGCGTCGCAGGCCAGATCGTAGCGGTCGGCGCGAAAACATGCCCCGAACCGTTCGCGCGCCGCCGCACGCCGGGCGGAATGGCGCAGGGCCACGTGCAGGACGTGATGGGCCATGAGGCCTGTTTGTTCCGAGATGGGCAGCAGCGGGAATTCGGGACCCAAGCGGATCGTGTCACCTTCGGTGGCGGTCGGGCTGTCGCTGTCGCGATAGCTGCACCAGAGGGCCAATGCGGCGATGGCCGGATCGACCTCTGGCAGGCGGGCCAGCGCGGGGGCCGCGCGCGCAGAATGGGTCAAAACGCGCCAGCCTCGGCGCGGGCCTCAGAATACTGACGATAAGCATCAGAGCTGCGGAAGGCCTCGGCCAGGCCATCACTCATGGCTTTGCGGATCAGGATCTCAAAGCCGAAACTGGTGAGTTCTGCGAGCGGCAGGCCCGGTGCGTTGATGCTGCGCAGGTCAGCCATGATGTCGATCACGTCGCTGATCGTGTCCTCACGCGTTTCCGTCACCAGCGCATAGATCAAGCCCACCAGACCGTTGATTGAGGTGGGATAGAGGGCGGCGCGTTTGGGCTTGGGCGCGTCAAAAATCTCTTGCAAGGAGACAAGCGCTTCAATCTCTGACGCGACCTGCGCAAACTCTGCGGCGGGCGCGTTGCCGACAGTGCCTGCGATCATGCGGTGGCGCAGGGTCTTGTCGGTGACGGCCCCCACGATATCGCTGACCCGTTCCCAAGAGCGGGGTGTGCAGGCGATCATGTCGCCTCTGCGAAGTGCATCCTCAGTCGTGTCCAGCAGATCAGGCCGCGCGCGCAGAAAAGCAGTGACGAGCGGCGACAACCCGCGATCCACGGCGTAGCGTTCGAGCCAATCCTTGGCCTCCGCCGTCACCTGCAGATGGATCAGACGATCCGAGAGCGCCGTGCCCATCTCATAGGCAATCGCGCCGTCATCCACGGTGTTCCCGGCGGCGATGATCATAACGGAGGCGGGCAGCACATGCCGCCCCACGCGGCGTTCCTGCAGCAGGCCATAGACCGTGGGTTGCAGGTTGGGCGACGCGGCGGTGAGTTCGTCCAGGAAGAGGATCGAGGGCTTGGCCGGGTCATCGGGCAGGTCTTCAGGCCGGTACCAGATGGTCGTTTTGGTGTCGTGATCGTAGTAAGGCAGGCCGCGCAGATCTTGGGGTTCAATGGTGGTCAGGCGGATGTCAAAGAGCGTGGCCCCGATACGGTTCGCCAGATCGGTGACCACCTGCGTTTTGCCCACGCCGGGGCGGCCATGCAGCATCCAGGACGCCGTCAGGTGACCCGTGCTTTGGGCGTCCCACCCGGCCAGTAGGGTTTCCAGCGCGTCACCGGCGCTGATGATCTGGGCGTTGACGCTCATGCGGTGGCCTCCAGAAAGGCAGCGAGGCGGGCATGGGCGGACACGGCGCGCGCCTCGAAGGATACAGACCGGAACGACACGCCTTCGCGTTGATTGGCGAGGAAGAGATCACGTTCCGTGAAGTCGTCGTCAAAAAGCCCGTCGCGGATGATGCTGCGTTCCTCGGCGGTCAGCGCAACGAGACGGGATTTGCCCGCGTCCCGTTGCAGGCTCACGATTGTCATGGGCGGCACGCGGACCATGTCGGATTGTTCGATCACAAGGTAGATCGTACCAGTTTCAATCCCGCGCCCGGCGGCCAGTTGCGCCAGAATGCGGCGGCCACGGAAGTTGAGCGTGTCGAGGGCACGGGCGGCCTCAGACTCTGTCGTCATTTCCTTGCGTTTGTCGCGCGGGATGCGCAGGACGCGCAGCTCAATAATGCCGATGGCGGCCAGCATGATGAGAGGGGCTTGGCTGATGGGCAGCGCGGCCCCCGGCCACATGATCGCGGCAACGCCAAAGGGCAGAAGAGCAATGACAAAGCGCAGGATCTGGCTTTCGAAAATGGCCCGGAAGATAAAGCCCCATGTCACGTCGCGGCGTGGCAGGATGATCCCACGTTCGAGGATCTTGCGCGGGGCGGTGGGGAAATCGAGAACGCTGGTGTTCCACACCGTATCCGGGGAGAGGACGAAAAGACTCATGCGGGGGCAAAATAGCGTGAAGCGCCCGGCCCGCAACCGCAGCGCCCGGCGCGGAAGCAAGGGCACTGCCCGCCGCGCCTTCGTCAGACCGGGGCGAGACCAAGGCGCTTTGTGGGTGCGGCTGAACTGCTGAAAAATGCAGCACGGTCGCGCCGATATGGACACAGTTGCGTGTTGATCGGTTCACTCTATCCCTGTGCTGGGGTACATGGCAAATCAACTCACCTCACCACGCAAAGGATTTTGATTATGCAACTTCAGGGCAAAACCGCAATCGTCACGGGCTCCACCTCCGGCATTGGGCTGGGGTTGGCGGAAGGCTTTGCCAAGGCGGGCGCGAATGTGGTGCTGAACGGGTTCGGGGACGCCGACCAGATTGAGGAAGATCGTGCGCGGCTCGATGCGATGGGCGACGGCAAGGTTGTCTACGACGGGGCGGATATGTCGGATGCGGACGCCATTGAGGCGTTCGTGACATCCGCCGAAGACACGTTCGGCGCGGTCGATATCGTGGTCAACAATGCGGGCATCCAGACGGTGGAGCCGGTGGAAAGCTTCCCCAAGGACCGTTGGGATTTGATCGTAGCAATTAACATGAGCAGCGCCTTTCACACCGTGCGCGCGGCCATGCCGGGGATGAAAAAGCGCGGCTGGGGCCGTGTGATCAACATCGCGTCGGCCCACGGGCTGGTCGCGTCGCCTTACAAGACGGCTTATGTGACGGCCAAGCACGGCGTCGTGGGCTTTACCAAGACCGTGGCGTTGGAGGCTGCGCAGGACGGGGTGACATGTAATGCGATCTGCCCGGGCTACGTGCTGACTCCGCTGGTGGAAAAGCAAATCCCCGATACAGCTAGGTCGCGTGGCATCTCTGAGGAAGAGGTGAAGCGCGATGTGCTGCTGGCGGCGCAGTGGACGAAGAAGTTTGTCACCGTTGAACAACTGGCCGGGGTCGCGCTTTTCCTGTGCTCAGACGCGGCAGAAAACATCACCGGCGTGGCGCTGCCCGTGGATGGCGGGTGGACCGCGGCATGAGTGAGGCACCCACAAGAGGCCCGGGCCGGCGCACTGCAGAGCATCGCGGCGTCAATATCGCGCTGCAAGGCGGTGGGGCGCATGGGGCCTATACATGGGGCGTGCTGGACCGGCTGTTTGAAGACGACCGGATCTGGATTGAAGGGATTTCCGGCACGTCCGCTGGCGCGATGAACGCCGTCGTTGCCGCCCATGGCATGCACGAAAATGGCGCAGAAGGCGCCCGCGCGCATCTGGAGTCATTCTGGCGTGCGGTCTCTGACGCCGCGCGGTTTTCGCCGATCCAGCGATCGCCTTTTGCCCGTGCGACAGGGGATTGGTCGCTGGAAAGTTCACCGGGTTACATGTGGATGAACTTCATGCAGCGGGTGGCGTCGCCCTATGATGTTAACCCGCTCGATTATGATCCGCTGCGCAAGATCGTGGATGACATCGTTGATTTCGACCGGGTGCGCCGGGTCACGGGGATGGGTGTGTTCCTGTCGGCCACAAACGTAGAGACGGGCCGCATCCGCGTGTTCAAGAAAGAAGAGATCTCCCTCGATGTGGTGATGGCGTCGGCCTGCCTGCCCGATATCTACAAGGCGGTGGAAATCGATGGCGTGCCCTATTGGGATGGCGGTTACATGGGCAACCCGCCGCTCTTCCCGTTCTTTCAGGGCTCACCCTCGAACGACATCATCATCGTGCAGATCAATCCGGTGGAACGCAAAGGCACGCCGAAAAGTGCCGCCGAGATTCAGAACCGTCTGAACGAGATCACGTTCAATTCGTCCCTGCTGCATTCCCTGCGCGCGATTGATTTCGTGCGTCGTCTGTTGGACGCGGGGCAACTTGACCCCGATCAGTACAAATACATGCACATGCACATTATCAGTGCCTGTGATCGGATGATCGATCTGGATGCATCGTCAAAGATGAACGCGGAATGGGCGTTTCTGCGCCATCTTTTTGAGATCGGGCGCGAGACAGCGGATGAATGGCTGACCAAGAATTTCGACAACCTTGGCAAGCGGTCTTCGACCAACATCCGGGAGATGTTTGACGACTACAAACTGCCCGGGACCGAAGATTTGGGCGTGGATATCCTGCCCGCCCCGAGCGCCCGCCGCGCGGGCAAATAGGGCCGTGCTCTACCTCGCGAAAGGCGCGCTGAAGGGCGAGAGGCCACGCGATATCATCCGGCGGTCCACCATCGTGGCTGTGATCAGCTTTCTGACGCTGATTGATCTCTTTGGATCGCAGGCGCTTTTGCCGCAACTCGTTATGGCCTTTGAGGCCGATCCTGGCGTGATGGGTTTTGCGGTGAATGCGTCAACCTTCGGGATGGCTCTGTCGGGCCTGACGGTGGCATGGTTTGCCGACCGGATTGATCGGAAGCGGGGTATTTGGATCAGCCTTGCGCTGTTGAGTGTTCCCACCTTCTTTTTGGGTGTGGTGGATTCGGTGGGTATGTTTCTTGCGCTGCGCGTGTTGCAGGGCGTGTTCATGGCCGCGGCCTTTACCCTGACGCTGACCTACCTGTCGGAACAATGCGATGTCACCGCCGCTGGTGGCGCGATGGCGGCCTATATCACCGGGAATGTGGCCTCGAACCTGTTTGGTCGCGTGCTGGCTGTTTGGGCGGCGGATACTGTGGGGCTTTCCGGATCGTTCTGGGCTTTTGCCGCGCTCAATCTGGTGGGCGCGGGTTTGGCGCTGGTGCTCATTGGCGCGCGCGACACGGAGCCGCCCATGCGGCGCGGGTCCCCGCTGGAGGCGTGGAAGAAGCACCTGTCCCATGCGGCGTTGCGCGCGTCCTTTGTGATGGGGTTCGTGATCCTGTTTTCGTTCGTGGGTGTGTTCACCTACATCAATTTTCATCTCACCGGACCCTTGGGCGTGGCACCGGCGCAGCTGGGGCTGGTGTATCTTGTATTCATACCCGCCCTTTTCACCACGCCCATGGCCGCCAAAACCGTTAGCCGCCATGGCCCGCACCGCGTGTTCCGGGTCGCGGCAGGGGTTGTGATGTTGGGGCTTGCGCTGACCGTCATCCCGGTTCTTTGGGCGGTGCTGGCCGGGCTTGCGATCATCGGCGCGGGGACGTTCTTCATGCAGGCCGCCGCCACAGGCTTCGTGGGGCGCACCGCGACAACCGACCGCGCGGCGGCCAACGGGCTTTACCTGACAGCCTATTACACCGGCGGGCTGATCGGGGCCTTTCTTTTAGGCCAAGTGCATCAAATCATTGGATGGAATGGCGTGGCAGTGGTTGTTTTATGCGCAATTCTTGCCATGATACCCCTGACACGACACCTAAGGGATCCCGGGCCCGAAGTGCTGCCTCGTCGCATGACGCAGAGCCGCGCCGCGCCCGATCCCTAACGGCATTGAGGGAGGGCAGGTTTGACAGCGCAGTCCATTTTGACCGCCGTGGAGGTTTGGGGATGGATCGGCTTGGCTGTGGGCGTTCTGTTCCTGCTGTTCGGCATTCACCGGGTTGATGAGGATGCAGATGGCGCCGTGGCCTTTCGTCCGCTTCTGATCGTGGGGATCGTTCTCATTTGGCCGCTGGTTTTGTGGCGCTGGGTGATCTTGGCCAAGGGTCGCGACAACTGGCAGGCCCGGCATGTGCCGCCGCGCGCGGTGCATATGATTGCGGCGGTGTTTCTGGCGGTGACGGTGGGGGTGGCTCTGGCCCTGTCGCTGGCCCTGAAACAAACATGGCCTGACCACATCGCGCCTGAGCGGTTAAGCGAGGCGGGCGACCCATGAGCGTCAAATACATCCCCGTTCAGTGGAACAAGAACAAGTATCTCTATGATGCGGCGCTGATCATCTGCGTGGTGCTGTTTCTGAGCATCTACCTCTACCTCGCGCCCGACGCGCTGGCCCATGAACGGCCGATCAACCCGGCCATCCACAACGCGCGCGCCTTCGGGGCCTGCGCTTTCACGATGATGACATTCATCCTGTGCATCGGCCCGCTGGCGCGGCTTGATCGCCGGTTCCTGCCGCTTCTGTACAACCGTCGCCATTTTGGGGTTCTGACCGCGCTTGTGGCGCTGACCCATGCGCTGACGATCCTCAACTGGTATTTCATCGGCGGGCCGGTGGACAAATATGAGGCGCTTCTGAATTCCAACCTCGCCTATACCCAAGTCATCGGGTTTCCCTTTGAAAGTTTCGGGATTTTTGCGCTGCTCTGCCTTGGTGTGTTGGCCGCAACCAGCCACGACTTTTGGCTCAAGTTCCTGACCCCACCGGTGTGGAAGGCGCTGCACTACCTGATCTATCCGGCTTACGCCGCTGTCGTGGCCCATGTGATGCTGGGCGCGGGGCAGGACGCGCATGAGCCCATTTTCAACGCGCTGGTCATCGGTGGGTCGGTCACGGTGGTTGGCCTGCATGTGATCGCGGCCGTTTGGGAACGGGGCCAAGGTGATCCGCTGGCCGAAGAGGACGGCGCGTGGGAACGGGTTTGTGCTTGGGCTGACATCGAAGAAGGCCGCGCCAAGATCGCGCTTTTGTCCTCGGGGGAACGGGTGGCTGTCTTCCGGCATGAGGCGATGCTCTCGGCTATTTCCAATGCCTGCGCACACCAGAACGGACCGTTGGGCGAGGGACGCATCATCGCTTGTCTGGTGACCTGCCCGTGGCATGGGTTCCAATACGACGTGCGCACGGGGCAGTCGCCCGAGCCGTTCACTGAAAAAGTGCCCACCTATGATCTGCGCATTGACGGTGCGGATGTGCTCGTGCGAACCGAACCCAACCCGCCCGGCACGCCGGTTGATCCGGTGCCGGTACCCGATGAGGTGACGGCATGAAGAAAGAACCGCCATTCTTCGTGGGCTATATGCCGATGCCCAAGGGGCTGAGGTGGTTTCTGGCGCTGGCGAGTGTGCTGATGATCGGGGCCTTTGCGGCGGCGGCCTGGGCCATTTCAACCTCTCAGAAAGATCCCGGGCCGGGGGCGTTTCGGTTTGATTACGGACCCCAAACGCTGACCGGGCTTTTGGAACTGACGCCGGAGCCGATGTTGCATGTCACGGAAGGTACGGACCGTGTGCCGACGGGTCAGACGATCATGCTGTCCACCGGCGCCAAGCGCGGGCTTGGTGGGCGCGGTGTGCCGCTGGATGGTCAGATGGTCAGCGTGACGGGGATCGTTCTCGAACGTGGCGATCTGAACATGATGCAGGTGCAGGGCCGGGGTGATGCGCTGATGGCCGTGGAGGACGACGTGGTGGAGGTGCCAAGCGAAGACCTTGGCCGCTGGCGCCTCACCGGTGAGATTTGCGATGGCAAGTGCCTCGCCGGTGCGATGCGCCCGGGCCGGGGGATTGCGCATAAGGCCTGTGCGAACCTGTGTATCATTGGTGGCGTGCCGCCGGTCTTCGTGTCGACGCAGCCCGTGGAGGGCGAAGAATTTCTGATGCTGGGCGGGCAGGGGCGGTCTGATCGTCCGCAGGTGATGCTCGATATGGTGGGCGAATATGTGATGCTGGAAGGCCGCGTGGAACGGCGCGGTGACCTGATGATTTTCACGCCGGATTATGACACGGTGACCAGACCATGAGCACTGAGGCCCCCACACGCCTGATCCTGTGCGCGATTTTCACAGCGCTTTGCCTGCCCGTGATCCTCTACCTGTCGCCCTGGTGGCCCTTTCAGCTTTGGACGGGTCAGCACGTGCTGGCCGAATGGGGCCTGCATCCGCGCGGCAACATGATCTCGCGCTGGGCGCGGGGTTGGGGCGTGGGGCCTTTTGCGCTGCTCATTTGGGCGGCGGTGTCGCTTTTGCTGCTGGAACTGGCGCAGCGCATCCGGCGCTGAGCCAATCTGCCCTCGACGCAAAGCGCGCGACAGACTAAGGCTGGGATGACCCTTTTGAGCGTCACTTTTGTGGATGTCAAAAATGCCTGCCCCTCACCCTGCACGATGGTCGCCTGATGGCTGGTGAACGCGCCGCCATTTTTGCCGGACTGTTCGCTGGTCTGGCATTCGGGCTGTTCTGGATCCCGATCCGGGCGCTTGAGGATGCGGGCTTTGCCGGGCCTTGGGCGATGGTGGTGATGGCGGGGTTGCCACTGCTGCTGTGTCTGCCGGTTATGTGGCGCTTTCGGTCTGTCTATGCCGAGGCCGGTCTTTTCGCGTTGTCAGGCGGTTTGATCGGCGGCATCGCCTTTGCGCTTTACGCCACGGCGTTCATCTATACCGATATCGTGCGTGTGATCGTGCTTTTCTACGCCATGCCGGCCTGGGGGTTTTTGCTGGGGTGGCTGGTGCTCAAGGACCCGATCACACCGGCGCGCATTCTGACGCTGATCTTGTGTTTCACAGGGCTGTTTGTGGTTTTCGGACGCGACACCGGGCTGCCCTTGCCGCAAAATCTGGGCGATTGGTGCGCATTGCTAAGCGGGATGGTCTGGGCCGCGTCATCCTTGCTGATCCTGATGAACCACCCCAAGGTCAGTTTTGCCGTGCACGGTGCGAATTTCTTTGCCAGCGCGGCGGTGGCCTGCCTGATCGTGTCGCTGATCATCACGGCGCAGGGCGGGTTGCCGCAACCCACATGGGCGCAAGTCAATGACGTTCTGATCTGGATCATCCCGGTCACAATCCTGCTGACCATGCCCGCCTGTTTCGCCACTGTCTTCGCGCCCACGCGCCTCAACCCCGGTGTCGCGGGGCTATTGTTCATGGCAGAGGTCGTTGTGGGCGCGACATCGGCGGCGCTTTTGGCCGGTGAGGTGCTGGGCATGCGCGAGGTGGCGGGTCTGGTCTTGATGATGGCCGCCGGGTTTATGGAACCGGCCATGATGGTCATCCGGGGGGAGAAGAAAGCATGACAGAAGGCCCCTATATGAGCGCCGAGGCGCGCGCCCTTCTGGCCCAATTCGAGGGTACAGAGCGGGAGGTGGCCACGCGAGACAATATCGACAGGCTTCGCGAGGAGACGCGTGCGGCGTATCTTCCCCGGGTCGAACGGGCTTTGCATCGGACAGGTGTTCACGTGGAAGAGGTGGTGATCGGCGGTCAGCCCTGTCTGGACATCCGGCCCCCAAGTACGGCAACGGGCGCGGAAACGGGCGCCGTGCTTTACTGTTACGGCGGCGGCTACATCACCGGCAGCGCGCGTGAAGACCTGATCGTCAGTGCCGTTCTGGCCGCTGAGTCAGGGGCGCGGTTCGTCGCCGTGCAATATCCATTGGCCCCGGAAAAACCTTGGCCAGCCGCGCCCGATTGCGCGTGGGCTGTGTATGAGGCGCTTTCCGCAGAGGGGCCGGTTGCGCTGGCGGGCGAATCCGCTGGTGGTAACCTGGCGCTGACGATCATGCAGCGGGCGGGTGCAGGCGTGCCGGCCGTTCTGCTTTTGTCGCCCTGGTGTGATCTGACCGGGGCGGGGGACAGTGTTGCGGCAAATGACACGCGTGATCCGTCCCTTGGGCAGGCGCAACTGCATGCGGCGGCGGCCCTTTACGCAGGTGATGCAGATATGGGCGATCCCCGGGTGTCGCCCGTCTATGGGACCTTTTCAGCAGACGGCCCGCCGGTGATGATCACAACCGGCACGCGGGATATTTTGCTCAGCCAATGCACCGAATTGGCCCGACGCATGCGGGCGGCGGGGCAGGAGGTGCGGCTCGATGTCTATGACGGGCTTTGGCATGTTTTCGAGTTTTATGACGATTTGCCGGAGGCGGCAGCGTCGCTGCACGCGGGCGCGGCATTCTTGAAAGCGCATTTGCAGAACGCCTAGCGCCTACCACTGCGCGCCTGCGTTGATCTGGATGTCTTCCATGGTCAGCGCGGGGGCTGCGTCAGAACAGGCGAAAGCGACGAGGGCTGCGATCTCTGCGGGTTGAACCAAACGGGTTTGCGGGTTGGAGGCGGCGATGTCAGCGATTTCTTCGTCGACCGTCCGCCCGGCCACCTCCGCCATTTGCGCGGCACTGGAATGCAACATCTCCGTTTCCACCCATGTCGGGCTGATCATCATGCAGCTGACCCCATGCGGCGCGCCTTCCAGCGCCACTGACCGAGTGAGGCCCAAAAGCCCGGCCTTGGAGGCGCAATAGGCCGGGTAGTCGGGTTTGGCCGTGCGAGCCGCGGTGGAGCCGATATTGACGATCCGCCCCCAGCCGCGCGTGATCATGCCGGGCAGGCAGGCGCGAGTGGTGAGGAACGGCCCGGTCAGGTTGGTGTCAATGACAGCGCGCCAATCATCCAGACCATGGCCGCAGGTGGTTTGGTGCAACGTGATGCCTGCCGCGTTGACCAGAATGTCGATGGGGCCAAGGGTGTTCATGACGCCGTCCATAAACCCATCAACAGACCGGGGATTGGTGACATCCAGCGCGCCGACATGCACATCGGCGCCGATAAGTTCGCGCATCCGGGCCTGTTGGTCGCCCGCCCCGCCGCGCCGCGCACCGATGGCCACGTGCGCCCCTTGGCGCGCCAGTTCCTGCGCAAACGAAAGGCCGATGCCTGCAAGCCCGCCCGTGATGACTGCGATGCGATCTGTCATGGGTGTTTGTCGATCTCGCCCCGGATCCAGGCATCCAGATCACCCGGGCGACGACCGCCTGCCAGATATTCCTCAATGATGGTCAGCATCTTGTCGCGTCCAAAGGACGGGTAATGGCCCCCATGCACCGTGCGGACAGGCAGTTCGCGCAGTCGGTTCAGGCTGTCCGCCAGGTGATCGGCGTTGGAATGGTAGAGGTCGTCCAGAAGCTCACCGTCGTAGATCACATCGCCAGAAAACAGCAGCCCTGTTGCCTTTTCGTAAAGCGCGATGGAGCCCGGAGAATGGCCGGGCAAGTGGAAGACATTGAACACGCGGTCGCCCAGATCAATCACGTCGCCCTCGTTCAGCAGATCGGTGATGGGGGCCGGGCGGATGAAATAGTCTTCGTAGCGAAAGCCCTCATAGGGCAGGGCGGTGAAGGCCTCCGCCCGCACATAGCCGGTGTCCGCCACGGTGTTGGCTGGCGTGGGATGACCCATGATCGCGGCCTCCGCCGGGTGGCAGCAGCGGGTTTGGAATTCGTATAGCCCGCCGGAATGATCAAAATGGCTGTGGGTCACAATGGCCGTCACAGGGCGTTCGGTCAGCTGCGTCATCTCTTCCAACATCGGGCGCACGCCCATGCCGGTGTCGATCACCAGATCGCGGTCGCGGCCCCGCACGTGCCAGATATTGCAGCGCAGCCAATCGGCCATGTGGGGCTCATAAATCCGCGATACGCCGTCGCCCAGATGCTCCACGGTGAACCAGTTTTCAGCGATGGGTTTTGGCATGGGGTTATCCTTGGCTTGACTCCTCAACACTGCACCAGACCAGACCGGTTTGCAAAATTCCAAACCGGCAGGGCCAAAAAATTTGTAAACTGCCGTCAGTCAGGTAAGGTCGGGACCAGACGGGGAAGGTCGCTCTACACCCTTTTTGCCAGCACTGCGGAACGGCATGCGGCCAATTTCCTTTTGATAATCGGCGACGAGTGTGTTTTTGTTGACTCGTCAGTCAATAAAAAATCGACAATGAATAAGAATGAAACAGGGAGTTCAATCATGAAAACGACGACGCTACTATGCTCGGCCGCCATAAGCTTTGGCTTGGCCAGCGCGGCCTCTGCAGCCGATCCGATCAAAATTCCGATCAATGAATGGACGGGGCAGCATGTCTCGGCCCATATCCTCGGGACGCTCTTTGAAAAGGCGGGCTATGAGGTGGAATTTGTGACGGCCGGTGCGGTGCCGCAATTTGCCGCCATTTCGCAGGGGGAGCTGCATGTGCAGCCCGAAACCTGGACGAACAATGTGGGCGATATCTATCCCAAGGCCGTTGAGGCGGGCGATATCGTCGTGGTGGGTGACCTGGGCCTTCAGCCTCAGGAAGGCTGGATCTATCCGCCCTATATGGAAGAAAAATGCCCTGGTCTGCCCAGCTATGAAGCACTTTACGACTGCGCGCAGGCCTTTGCCGCCGCAGACACGTTCCCCAATGGTCGTCTGATCACATACCCGGCGGATTGGGGCACACGCTCCAAGGACGTGGTGGAACAAATTGGCATTCCTTTTGCGCCTGTCGCGGGTGGTTCTGAAGGCGCGATGATCGCGGAAATCAAGGCTGCTGTCGCCGCTGAAGAGCCCATGCTGATGATGTTCTGGCAGCCTCATTGGCTCTTTGCGGATGCCGAGATGAACTGGGTTGAGTGGGACGCCGCCGAGGGCGAGTGCCAGGAAGAAAGTGGTCAATCCAAGGGTAATGCTTGCGGCTTCCAGCAGGCGTCTATTTCCAAGATCGCCTACAAGGGGTTTGCCGACAGCCACCCCGGTGCCCATGCCATCTTTGAGGCCTATTCCATCGGCAATGACGTGCAAAACGCCATGATGCTGGAGATCGACCAGAAAGGTCGTGATCTGGAAGAGGTCGTGGCCGAGTGGGTTGCTGCCAATGAGGCCACATGGTCCCCTTGGGTCGAGGCGGGCAAAGCCGCGAAGTAAGCGCGTTTTGCAACGCTCAAATCATGCGGGGCGAGCCGACCTGGCCCGCCCCGCACGTGTATAATCCACGGGGACACGCGCGATGAACAACAGCCTGGGTGAGGTAAAGCTTTCCTGTCGCAACATCTGGAAGGTGTATGCCGGGCAGAACGCCCCCTATTTCAAATCCGACGTCGGCAAGGGCCCGACGCCTGACCTGTGTGCCCGGATGCGCGCGGATGGCGCGATCCCGGCGGCGGCGGATGTGAGCTTTGACGTCCATGTGGGGGAAATCTTCGTTATCATGGGGCTGTCGGGGTCGGGCAAATCGACGGTCGTGCGGTGCCTGTCGCGGCTGGTGGAGGCCACCCATGGGGAGATCCTTCTGGACGGCGAAGACCTGCTGCAAAAATCCGACAAGGATCTGATCGATATTCGCCGTCACAAGATGGGGATGGTGTTCCAGAATTTCGGCCTGATGCCGCATCTGAGCGTGTGGGATAATATTGCATTTCCGCTGTCCTTGCAGGGGTTGGGCAAGTCCGAGCAGCACGAAAAGGTCGCCCGGGTGATCGAGTTGGTGGGCCTTGAGGGGCGGGAGACGTCCTTTCCGCGGCAACTCTCCGGCGGGCAGCAACAGCGCGTGGGGATCGCGCGCAGCCTTGCGATTGAGCCGGAACTTTGGTTTCTGGATGAGCCGTTTTCGGCGCTGGATCCTCTGATCCGCCGCCAGATGCAGGATGAATTTTTGCGCATTCAGAAGACGTTGCAGAAATCCATCGTCTTCATCACCCATGACTTTCTTGAGGCGCTGCGCATAGCCGACCGTATGATGATCATGCGCGACGGGCAGGTGGTGCAGATGGGCCGCCCTGCTGATCTGATCGTGAACCCTGCCGATGATTACGTGCGCGAATTTACAGAAGAAGTGCCCATGGTCCGCGTGCTGACAGCGAACGATGTGCTGGATGGCAAGGCCAAGCCTGGCAAAGCGATGCCGGAGAAAGACTGCACCTGTTCCGTCGAGGAATTGCTGCCGCTGCTGGCGGAAAGCAAAGCCGGTGTGAAAGCCATGAAGGGGGGCGAGGCCGTGGGCATTGTCACCGCTTCCAGCGTGATTTCGGCCCTTGCCGCCGATCGTGGGGCTGTGTGATGGCCACCACGCCGCTCAGGATGCTGTGGGTTGGGCTGGTGGCCATGACGCTTGCCATGCTCTTCATGTCGGATGCCGCAAAGTGGTTGATCGAGTATCCCGAAGGCTGGGTGCTGCCGATCACACCGTGGCTGAATGCCGGGATGGATTGGGTCGTGGCGGTGTTTGGCCCCGCGTTCAAAGCGTTTTCCAAAGTGATGGACATCCCAATGGGGGCCGTGCGGGACTTCCTTCAGTGGCTGCCGTGGTCGGTGACCTTGGTGCTGCTGACCTTTGTGGCTTTTGCGGTGTCGGGTGTTGGTCTGGCGACCTTCACGTTTCTGGCGGTGCTATACATGGTCGTCATCGGCTACTGGCCGGAATCGATGAATTCCCTCGCGCTGGTGGTGATTTCGGTGCCGATGGCCGTTGGGCTTGGCTTTGCGCTGGGCACGCTGGCGTTCTTTTCCGACCGTGCGGAACGGATCATCAAACCGGTGATGGACCTGCTGCAAACGGTGCCTGCTTTCGCCTACCTGTTGCCGATCTTGTTGCTTTTCGGTTTTGGACCAGTGGTGGGGCTGATCGCCTCGATCCTCTATGCCTTCCCGCCCACGGTTAGGAACACGATGCTCGGCCTGCGCCGGGTGCCGGATGAAGTGATCGAGGCCGGGCTGATGTCGGGTGCCACGATGCGGCAGCTTTTTTGGCGCGTGCGGGTGCCATCGGCGCAGCGGCAGATCCTGCTTGGTGTGAACCAGACCACGATGGCCGCGTTTTCCATGGTCATCATCGCCTCGATCATTGGCGGCACGGCGGATATTGGCTGGGAAGTGCTCTCCACCATGCGCAAAGCGCAGTTCGGGGAAAGCCTGCTTGCGGGGATCGTGATTGCGCTGATGGCTATGGTGATGGATCGCATCACGGCCGCCGCGGCAGAGGCCGAACCCAAGGAACCCATCCTGAACGAGCCCTTCCATTCGCGCTATCGCACCTGGCTGATTGCAGCTGGATTGGCGGGCGTGACGGCGATCCTCGCGCAGATTTTCCCCGCGCTCAGCAGCTATCCCCGCGCGTGGGAGGTGTTTCCGGCAAGCTACCTCAATGACGCAGTCACATACGTGGTGGTAGAGTACAAAGACGCGATCAACTCGATCAAAACGGTGGCATTTTTCTTCATCATGCTGCCGGTGAAAATCGGGTTGAATGAAACGATCAGCCCGTTCAGCTGGGGGTTTGAATTCACCACGCCCTTGCGCATTGGCTACGGTGTGCTGGCGGCGCTTTTGGTCCTGTGGGTCGAGCGCACGAAGGGCGTCGGAGCGGCGGTCGCGGTCGTGTTCGCGGCAACGCTGATCTATTTCGGCCTGACGCGCATGCCATGGCCTGCGTTGGTGGCGATGGCGGCGCTGCTGTCGTGGCAGCTATCCGGGCCAAAGCTGGCGATTGGCACGGCGTTGGGGCTGATGTTCCTGATTGTCTCCGGCGTTTGGCCTCAGGCACTTTTGTCCATCTATCTGTGCGGTCTTGCGGTGGCGTTGTCCTTTGCGATCGGGGCGGGCCTGGGCATTCTGGCCTCTGAATTCGATGGCGTCTCCAAGGTGCTGCGCCCGATCAATGACACGCTGCAGACCATGCCGCTTTTCGTGATCCTGATCCCCTTCCTGATGATCTTCAAAATCGGGGAATTTACCGCGATGCTGGCGATCATGGCCTATGCCATCGTGCCCGCCATCCGCTACACGGAACATGGGCTGCGGTCGGTGCCTGCGCATGTGATTGAGGCCTCCACCTGCATTGGCTGCACCCGGATGCAGCAGTTATGGCGCGTGAAGCTGCCGCTGGCGCTGCCGGTGATGATGCTGGGGCTCAATCAGACGATCATGTACGGGATCGCGATGCTGGTGATTGCAGCACTTGTGGGCACGAACGGGCTGGGTCAGCAGGTCTATATCGGGCTTGGGGACGGCGATTTCGGTGTGGGGATTGTGGCCGGGATCGGCATGGCGATCATTGCCATCATCGCCGATCGCCTGACCGCGGCCTGGAGCAAGAAGCGCCAGGAAGAGCTTGGGCTGGAGGCGGAGTAAGGCCATGGCGTTGGGTGTGTTGGATGCGCAGGATTTCGACTTTCCGGTCCCCATCGCCTATGGGCCGGGGCGGCTGGCTGAGATTGCCGCTCTTTGTGCAAAGAACGACGTGGCGCGTCCTCTGATCGTCACCGACAGGGGCAGCCGTGATTTGCCATTTATCGCGCGGCTGGCCAGCTTGCTGGATGACGCTGGGCTGACAAACGCAGTCTTTTCCGAGATTTCCCCCAACCCGCGCGATGATGAGATTGAAGCGGGGTGCGAGGCCTATCGCGCAGGCAATCATGATGCAGTGATCGGTATCGGCGGTGGCAGTGCGATGGATGGGGGCAAGGCGATTTGTTTCACCGCCCATAGTGGCCACGCCATCGCGGCATTCAATTACGACACACCCGCGCCAGAGGTCGCGTCTGCGTTTCCCAAGCTCATTACCATTCCCACAACCTCGGGCACGGGGGCAGAGACGGAAAGCACAGCGATGGTGACGGACACGACGCAGGGCATGAAGTTCTGCGCCTGGCATCCGGATGTGAAGCCCTGTGTCGCGCTGTTGGATCCTGAACTGACCCTTGGCTTGCCGCCCCACCTGACGGCCTGGACGGGCGTGGATGCGCTGACCCACGCGATTGAGGCCTATATCGTTCCCGACTTCAATCCGCTCTGTGATGCCATGGCCTTGGAGGGTTTGGCGCTGATTGCAAGCGCATTGGAACGGGCGGTGGCGCACCCCGATGATCTGGAGGCGCGGGGGCGGATGCTGCTTGGATCGTGCCTGGCGGGCATCGCATTTCTCAAAGGGCTGGGGCATGTGCATGCGATTTCGCACATGGTGGGGGCGGAATATGACACGCAGCATGGGCTAACCAACGCAATCGTGCTGCCCGTGGTCCTGCGCTACAACCTGCCCGGCTTGCCGGACAAGACGCAGCGCATGGCGGAGGCGATGGGGCTTGGGCCACTGTCGCCAGAGGCGTTTTGCGCGCAGATTGACGGGATCCTGGATCGGTTGGATATCCCCAAAAGCCTGTCTGAGATCGGGGTGGAAATGCAGAGTGCGGAGCGATTGGCGGGCAAGGCCTTGCAGGATGCCGCCGCCGGGACGAACCCGAGACAGTCGAGCGCAGCCGAGATGCAAAGCCTGATCGAGGTGGCGATTTCAGGGGCGCGGTGACGCCTATCCGCCCGAGCGGGCGGTCTCCCTCATCCAGGTGGCCATGGCTTTCATCACCTGTTCGGGCGCTTCTTCATGGGCGAGGTGACCGAGGCCCGGCAGCTCCACATAACGAGCATTGGGTAGGTTCTGTGCCGCGCGTTGGGACACGCGGGGCGGCACCGTCGGGTCCTTGGCCCCGGCGATCAGAAGCGTGGGCGTGGTCACTGTAAAAAGCCGCGCCGTGAGCAGATCCACATCCCATTGCGCCATCATTTGCAACGTCGCGTCCACATGCCCCCGGTTTGAAAAAAGCTTTGCATAGCAGCGCATGCTGTCCTCTGGGATGTCCGATCCGGTGGACCGGATCAGGTTTTCAGCCCGGCCCATGGCCGATCCGCCCATGGTCAGCGCGACCGACGTGAACGGGTTTAGCGCCAGCATCTTGGCCATGGCCGGGAAAAGCCACCCCGCGATGCCCTCAAAAGGTTCAAGGGCTGCATTGATGCCCACCACGCGAGTGGGATGATCCAGAAGCGATGACAGGTGCAGCGCCAGCGCGCCGCCCGCAGAATGGCCGATGATGATGTCGGGCTGCCAGGATTGATCTTGCAGCAGATCGCGCAGGTCCTGGGCCATATGCGCCAAGCTGAGCCGCGTCTTGGTGCCTGCGCGGGTGAAGCCTTGACCGGGCAGGTCAATGGCGATGACGCGGTGATCTGCGGCCAGATGCGGGATCAGCCCGGCCCAGCTATGGGTTGACCCGCCTGCACCGTGGATCAGCAGCGTGATTGGGCCATCGCCCGTCTCCACCACGTGCCAATCATGGGGGCGGGTGCGGATTGACCCCGCGTGATCCGCCAGCGGCCAGTCGGGCAGATCGCGGGTGCGGTCCATTACCCGGTCAGGGCGGCATCGGTCGCCGCGCTGATCTTGCGGGCATCGGCGCGGGGCAGGGGAAGGTAATCCCCCCCAAGCCAGCCGGCCAGTTCCGCCCCTTCGCGGCCCGGGCGGTTGGCGGTGTCGATGACCACGGATTTCAGCCCTTGGAGCGCCACCGCGTGGGACATGGCTTGGGCATCCTCGCGCGCTTGCGCCCGGCCTTGCGCGCCATGCAGCCCCACATTGGCGCGCCCATCTGTCAGGATCGCCAGCGCGGGCGAAGTGCCGCGCACCCGGCCGAGCTCGGCCATTTGCAAGGCAGCTTGCAGGCCAGAGGCCAGCGGCGTGCCACCCCCGCCGGCCAGATTTGAAAGCTGTTTCTTGGCCTGCACAAGCGACCGTGTGGGCGACAGCAGAACCTCCGCCCCGTCACCCCGGAAGCCGATCAAGGCCACCTGATCGCGCTTGGCATAGGCCTGCGCCAGCATGCATTCCACGGCGCCCTTCGCCTCTGCCATCCGCGCCATGGCCGCAGAGCCGGAGGCATCGACCGCGAAAATCACCAACCGGTCGGAGCGGTCCTCATAGCGTTTCAACCGGATGTCCGAGGGGTGAATGATCAGACGCGGCCCATCCGGGCGGGCCTGACGGCGCAACACTTGCCACGGGGCGGCGGTGCGCAGGGTCGCCACAACGTCAATCCGCGCGCGCCCGTCCAGCCGCCCGGGGCGCGGGGGCAGGGGGCGACCACGCCGGGTGGCCATGCGTTTGAGGCCAGCGCCGGAGCCACTGGCGGCGCGTTTGGCGCGGGCGCGGGCCTCCAGCCGGGTCAGGAAATCAGGGGGAAGCATAGCGCGCACGGCCTCGATGATCATTTCCTGGGGGATGTCAGTAAGGGTTTGTTCGCCAGCCTCGCCGTCATTGTCTTGCTCAGCCTCGGGTTGTTCGGGGGCGGCGTCTGGCGCGTCCACCTCGGGGATACGCAGGGCGCGGGCGGGGTAGACCAGCTCAGCGGCCTCTTGCAGGTGGGCGTCGGTGATTGCATCCTCGCCATCCAGCGCGGCCAGACTGCGCGCCGCGGCGGCGGCAAGCTGTGGCGCGCGTAAGCTGTCGACGCCGAATGTCGCGGCCAGTATGACCAGTGTTTCGTGCTGATCCGCGGTCAGGCGCAAGCCCGCCAGCCGCGCACGGGCAGCATCCAGATCACCGGGCGCAGGCATCAGGGGCTTGGCCTCTGACCAGCGGATGTCTGAAAGATCCACGTGAAAGGCCAGCCGTTCGGTCAGGCTGTCATGGGCGGCCTCTTCGGCATCGGCCCCTTCATCCAGCAGGATCAAAGCATGACCCAAAGCACGATCCAGCAGCAGGCCAAGACGCGCCGCAAGGCCGGACGTGGCGCGCTCCGCCATGGTCAGGACCAGCGCGCAGGGCCGATCCGCGATACCTTTGTCTTGCACCATGTGACCTTCCGTGAGGGAGGCCGCCACGTTCACACCGCCAAAAAGCTGGGTGTCTGACAGATCCGGGTGGATGCGGCGCAAGGGCAGGGGGATATGGGTCAGTTGATCTTCAAACACCTGCCGCGCGGGCGACGGCCGAGCGCGTATCGTGAGCCCTTTCAACCCGTCCGGATCCACGCAAAGCGCAGAGAGCGCGCGCCAGGCGCGGCGCCAGGCGTCCATGCTCATGCCAGCGTTTCCGCGACGGTGCGATCCACGCGGGTGGACGATCCGGCCTCATCCAGCGGGTCGCGGCGCAGGCGGTGGCTGAGCGCCAAGGGGGCCACGCGGCGCAGATGGCTGCGGGTTATGGACGCGGCGCCCTCAAAGGCGGCCAGCGCGCGGGCGGATTTGAGCAATGTCAGCTCACCCCGCAGCCCGTCCGCGCCTAGGGCCAGGCTCAGCCGCGCGCAATCCTCCACCACCTCATAGGGCGTTTTGGTCTGCGACAGCGCTTCGCGCGCGGCGATGATGGATTTGCGGATGCGGGTGTTTTGCCCGTTCCATTTGCGCATGAAAGCGGGGTTGTCATGTTCAAAGGCGTCGCGGCGGCGGATCACCTCCACCCGTTCGGCCACCGTGTTGGGGGAGCGCACTTCAACCGACAGCCCGAACCGGTCCAGAAGCTGCGGGCGCAATTCGCCCTCTTCGGGGTTGCCCGATCCCACCAGCACAAACCGCGCGGCATGGCGGATCGACAGGCCCTCGCGTTCCACCGCGTTCACACCCGATTGCGCCACATCGAGCAACAGATCAACGATGTGATCTTCCAGCAGATTGACCTCATCAATGTAGAGATATCCGCGGTTCGCCTTGGCCAAGAGACCGGGTTCAAACGCCTTTTCACCTTGGGTCAGCGCGCGTTCGATATCCAGCGCGCCGGTCACACGGTCTTCCGTCACGCCCAGCGGCAGGTCCACCACCGGGGTGGGGCGTTCCACGATGGATTTATCCGTGACGTCGGCCCAGTCGGGGCAATCCTTGGGGCTGGCGGAGTTGACCGGACAGCCCGCCACCATCTGCATCGGCGGCAGCAGTGCCGCCAGCGCGCGAACGGCGGTAGATTTGCCGGTGCCGCGATCCCCAAACACCAAGACCCCGCCAAGGCTGGGATCAATCGCGGTGAGGATCATCGCGGTTTTCATGTCGTCCTGTCCGACGATGGCGGAAAACGGGAAATGCACGGTCATTTGGATATTCCAATGCTTTCAAGGGGATGTTTGCCGTCCCACGTGCCGTCACTGGCGGCCACATGGAAACGGGCATAGAGTTCTTCGCGAAACCAATCGCCCATGCGCACGGCCTTGATGGCGCGCGCGTGCGGCCCGTCCTTACGGGCGAAATTGGCCATGGTGGCGGTGTCCGGCCAGATGGAGAAGGTGATTTGCTGCATGAGCGGCACCTCCCCGATGCCGATCTTGAAGACCACGTTGTCGTCAAAGCCGATGACGGAGCTGATATCAGGCACGCGCTTCCAGAACTTGAGCGCCGCGCGGGGTTTGACGGTGGCGCGGGTGAGTGCGGCGACGGGGCCATGTTCGGCCTCCTGCGTTACCTCAAACGGTGTTGTGCCGGACCATTGTCCGCGCACAGAGGTGGGGGACAGGTAGACTGTCCAATTTTCCTGCGCTCGCCGCCGGTAGCGGCGGAAAATCCCGGCCCCTTTCGTCTGGCGTTGCGCGGTGGTCAGATCAGGCCAGGTCGCCAGCACCGCGTAAACGCCCGTATTGGGGACCGGGGTAAACCCTTCGCCTGTGCCTGATCCGCAAAGTTTCCAGAACCCGATCCCATCGACACGCGCCATCGCTGGCCGGGCCAGCCCCATCATGGCAAATGCCCAAACCCGCGCCCATCCCGGCGCAAAGCGGAAGAAGCTGATGCTCACGGTTGTGATTTTACTCACCCTCGACATCGTTTGAATTGGCGCTTGTCCCGGGCGTGACGCGCGGGAACTATGGGCCTAATAAAGAACAGCAATCGCCGATTGTCAATTTAACTAGACACATGTAGTCTAAAGTTATGTTGACAGATACTTCATCAGCACAGTTCGAGGCACACCCGATCGCGCAACCTCATGCCGTGATCATCGGCGCAGGGCTTGGCGGGTTGGCCTCTGCCATGCGTCTGGGCGCCAAAGGCTACCGCGTCACAGTGCTGGATCGGCTGGATACGCCCGGCGGGCGCGGATCGGCCATTTGGCAAAACGGGCACCGGTTTGATCTGGGGCCGACGATTGTGACCGTGCCGCAGGTCTTTGAGGCGCTGTGGGAGGCGTGCGGCCGCAACTTCTACCAAGATGTCACCCTTGAGGCGCTGGACCCGTTTTATGAAATCCGCTGGCCCGATGGCAGCCGCTTTGCCGCGCATCAGAACACCGATGACATGTTGAAAGAAGTGGCCCGCCTGTCGCCTCGCGATGTGAAGGGCTATCAGAAATACCTCAAGGCCTCTGAGCGGCGCTATTGGCTGGGATTTGAGGATATGGGCCGCCGCCCGATGCATGGGCTGATGGACCTGATCAAGGTGCTGCCCTCCTTTGCGATGCTGCGCGCTGATAGGTCCATTCACCGCCTCGCGTCGCGCTATGTCAAAGATGAACGCCTGCGCATGGCGCTCAGCTTCCACCCGCTGTTTATTGGGGGCGATCCGTTCAAGGTGACCTCGATGTACGCGCTGGTCAGCCACTTGGAAAAGGCCTTTGGCGTGCATTACGCGATGGGCGGTGTTGATGCGATTGCGCGCGCGATGGTCCGCGTTGTGGGCCTGCAGGGCGGGCATGTGCAGCAGGGCGCCGAGGTCGATGAGATCATCCTCCAGCAAGGCCGCGCCACGGGTGTGCGCCTGACCAGCGGGGAAGAAATCCGGGCCGATATCGTGGTGTCGAACGCCGATGCCGGCCACACCTATGACCGGCTGATGCGCAACGCGCCCAAGCGGCGCTGGACATCACCGCGGCTCAAGCGCACGCGCTGGTCCATGGGGCTGTTCGTCTGGTATTTCGGCACGCGTGGCACCCGCGGCAAATGGGCGGATGTGGGGCACCACACCATCCTGAACGGCCCGCGCTACAAGGGTCTGGTGCAGGATATCTTCCTCAACGGCAAGCTGGCCGATGACATGAGCCTTTATGTCCATCGCCCCTCGATCACCGATCCATCCGTGGCACCTGAGGGCGATGATACCTGGTATGCGCTCAGCCCCGTGCCCCATCTGGGCCATGATGACCCGGTCGATTGGGACCGCATGGCAGAGCCCTATCGCCAGAAGGTGCAGAAGGTGCTCGAAGATCAAATGCTGCCGGGTCTGGGCGATCACCTGAGCGCCTCTGAGGTCTTCACGCCAGAGACGTTCCGCGATCGTTACCTTAGCCCCCATGGGGCGGGGTTCTCCATTGAGCCGCGCATCCTGCAAAGCGCTTATTTTCGACCTCATAACGTCAGTGAGGAGGCGCAGGGTCTGTACCTCGTGGGGGCAGGCACGCATCCCGGGGCAGGGCTTCCCGGCGTGATTTCCAGCGCTGAAGTGTTGGCGCAACTGGTGCCGGACGTGGCGGTACAGCCAGAACAGCAAGTCATGCGCGAGGCCGCTGAATGATTGACGTAAAAGACATGGCCCATTGCGTGGAAGCAATCCGCCATGGGTCGCGATCCTTTCACGCGGCGTCCAAACTCTTGCCCAAACGGCTGCGTGACCCCGCACTTGCGCTTTATGCGTTTTGCCGCCTGGCCGATGATGCGGTGGATTTGCAGGCGGAGAAAGCGCGCGCCGTGGTGCGCCTGCACGAACGGCTGGACCGCGCCTATGCAGGCCAGCCCGAAGATGGCCCTGCAGACCGCGCCTTTGCGGCGATCATAGAAGATTTTGACATGCCCCGCGCCTTGCCGGAGGCCCTGCTTGAAGGGCTTGCCTGGGACGCGATGGAGCGTCGGTATGAGACGCTGTCCGATCTCAGGGCGTATTCGGCGCGCGTGGCCTCTGCCGTGGGGGCGATGATGTGCGTGTTGATGCGCGTGCGCGACCGCGATGCGCTGGCGCGGGCTTGCGATCTGGGCGTGGCGATGCAGCTGACAAATATCGCCCGCGATGTGGGCGAAGACGCGCGCGAAGGGCGGCTTTACCTGCCGCTTGAGTGGCTGGATGAAATGGGCATTGATCCCGCGGCCTTCCTGACCGATCCGCGCATGACACCGGAGCTGGAGCGGTTGGAACGGCGCCTGCTTAGGGAAGCCGATCACCTTTACCAAAGATCCGAGGCTGGGGTAGGCGCGCTGCCGCTTGATTGCCGCCCGGGTATCTTTGCGGCGCGGTTTATCTATGCGGGCATCGGCGATGAGGTGCGCAAGCTTGACTATGACGCGATCAATCATCGCGCCTTTACGTCTGATGGGCAAAAACTGGGCTGGCTGATGGTGTCACTGGCGCGCAGCTTTGGCACCACCTTCATGCCGCGATCCGCGCTGATCCATGCCGAACCCCTGCCGGAGACCGCGTTCTTGGTTCATGCAGCCGCCGCGCCCGCGCCCGTCTCGGTGGATTGGAGCGATGGGATCCTGGCGACGATGGCCGGGCTGAAGACCCGCGACCGCGAAGAAAACGCGGCCTTGGCGTCGGGTGTGCGAGGGCTACGTTAGGCCGATGTTTTGGCTTCTTTTCTCGATCTTTCTGGCCGCCTGTGCCGCGGCAGGTGCGATGGGTGCGATCTTTCCACCCGGTGAGTGGTATGAACGTCTGGAAAAACCCAGCTGGACGCCACCCAACTGGATGTTCCCTTTGGCGTGGACCACGCTTTACCTGCTGATGGCCGCCGCAGGCGCGCGCGTGGGGGTGCTGCCGGGTAATGGTGTGGCCCTTGCGCTCTGGTCGCTTCAGATCGCGGTGAATGCGCTATGGACCCCAGTGTTTTTCGGGCTGCAAAAGCTGAAAGCGGGCTTGTTCGTGTTGATTGCCCTTTGGCTGTCGGTGGCGGCCACGATGGTCGCGCTTTGGATGGTCGACACCTGGGCGGGGCTGATGTTCGTGCCTTATCTGGCCTGGGTCACCGTGGCGGGGGCGTTGAACTGGTCGGTGATGCGCCTCAACCCGGATGCGGCACAAAACGGATAGCTCAGTTGCGCAGGCCCGCCGGGGCTTCATCTTTCCAAAAATACTCCCGCCGGAGGCAAGAGTCTTCTAGCCGAACCGCCACCCGGCGCGCCGTGGCACGCGAACGGCGAGCATAGGTTTCAGCAAGGGTGACCGGAACCGGCGCAGATCAAGCGCTTCGTGCACGCCCTCGCATTCTTCGCCGTCCAGCTTCGTGCGGATCGATGAGCGGCTGTAGAAGGGCGCATCTAGCATGTTCTGCACTTGGCGCGGTGTGTAGCCCGGGTCAGACCGGGTTTCGCGATGCACCGCCCATAGGCTGCGGCGGAACGGAGTTTTGGGTGGCAGGCTCACGACATTTGCCTCGCCATTCGGGTCGAAATGCACGCCCAGTGCCAATTCCGATCCGTCAATTCGCGTGGCGTCATAAAAGCAGCTTGCGCCGCCCCGGTGGGGAAAACGCCCCCAGGTCCAATAGGTGAAATCCTGTTCCAGCGCGCGGGTCCCGAAATTGGCGTCGAAATAGCCGTGACCGTCCCAGTGCCAGCCTTTGGTGTCCAGATCCACGCTGATGCGGGCCGTTGGTGCAAAGGGCCGCCAGATATGGGTGCCTTCGGGCGTCAATGGCACCTCCACATCCGTCACCGCAGAGGGCGTCAGCACGACGCGGCCACGCACAGGCGCCACCATGGGCGGGGCGCCCATTTCATTGATGTCGATCACCAGCCGTCCGTCTTGCCAGCTCATGGCAGACGGCCCCACGGTGAATTCATCCACGCTTTGGCCAAGCGCGCTGCGACCCCGATCTGTCATGGTGAAGCGCCCGCCGGGGCCGTAGGTGGCCACGTTGATGCACACATGATTTTCCGGGTCTCGGCGGCCCGACCACGCGTACCAGGGCGAAAAGACCGACCCTATGAACCCGATGATGGAGATGGCGCGCCCACCTCCATCCGCGATCCCGTCGACATACCACCAGGCGTAGCCATTGGGCGGGACGGCGAGGTTGAAATTTGGTCGCTCAAGATCGCCGCGGCCGCGTGCCTGGCGGAGAGCGTCGCCATCGGCACACCCGCCCCCGGATGCGCCCCCCCGCCCACCAGATAGAGCCCCTGCAATTCCGTTTGCGCGGTCGGTCGGCTGAGCGCGGCCGTCATCCCATGTGGGCTCTGCCCGTAAAGCGATCCGTTCGTCGCCGGGAAGAGCGCGGAGAAGCCGGCGGGCGTCGTCATCGTGGTCGGTTCCGGACGGAAAGTCAGACCGAATGTCTTGAGCGTCTGAACGGTACGTGTCGGGCATGAGGGTGCCTCCTGCGGGGTATCATCTGTCACGGGCGGGGCGTTCGCGATTGTTTCAAAGCGTTCCAGCGCGGGGACGGGGCCGGGCAGGCCGCGATCCATGGCGCAAAGGTAAATGGTGGGGTCTGGCGTCAGCTCCCCGCGGGCCAGCGCATCGAATTCCTGCTTTGCTTGGTCGCGAAAGAAGACGTTGTGATGGGCAAGCTCCGGCCCATGGGGGGTGGCGGCAAAAGCGCAAACCTCGGCTGAGAGAGATCGTGGCAGTCGGCGGGTTTGGGCCGCGACATTGCGCGTGGCCTCCCCCAAATGCCCGGTGGCCAGCGCCCTTGGGTCGCCGTTGAAGGCGATGATGTCAGCGGGCAGGTGGCGGCCATCGTCCAGTACCGCCCCGGTTGTTTTGCCGTTTTTGCACGTGATTTCAGGGACGTGGCAGTCAAAGCTGAACCGGGCGCCGCGGGCCTCGGCCATGCTGCGCAAGCTGCGGGCCAACTGGTGCATGCCGCCGTCCACGACCCAGACGCCGCGTTCTTCGGCATGCCAGATAAGCGACAGAAGGCCGGGCGCGCCATAGGGGGATCCGCCCACATAGGTGGCGTAGCGGCCAAAAAGTTGCGCCAGTCGCGGATCGTCAAAGGCACGATCCAGCACCTGCGCCAGTGTCGACATGGGCGCCATCTTGGGGATGAGCCAGGGTTTGGACAGGACGCGGCCGACAAGCGGCAAAAGCGATGGTGTGGGCGCGGTCATCACGGGCCCCTCAAAGGCCTCGTATAGGGCCTTGGCCCGTGCCGAAAAGGCACGAAATTGGCGCGCGGCTTTGGGCCCCGCGAAATCGCCAATCGCGGCCTCATTGCGTACCGGATCGTCATAAAGATCAAGCGTTGATCCATCAGGCCAGAAATGCCGTGCGATCATGGATTGGCGGTGCAGGGTGACGTGATCTGACAGGCGTTCACCCAAGGCCTCAAAAAGCTCTTCAAACACCCATCGCATGGTCAAAACCGTGGGGCCTGCATCCACCGGGCCTGCGGGTGAGGGCAGGGTGCGCATCTTGCCGCCCGGCTGCCCATGGCGTTCCAGCACGTGCACATCCAATCCCGCCTGCGCAAGGCGCGCGGCAACAGCCAGCCCGCCTATGCCAGCCCCAATCACCAATGCTTTGGTCTTTGCCATGGCTTGATTGTTGACTCGCGGCTGTGAAGTGTCCAGTATTATTTACAGTATAACTGTCTGTATTTACGTACATGAATGAAATGCAGGCACAGAAAAGGATATGCCATGCCGGTTGCGCAACGAATTGACACTGCGATGAATGCCGCGCTTGCTGCATCTCAAAGAGGCGCGCCGCCCCGGCAATTGGCAGAGGCGCTGGGCTATGCCTGTTTTCCCGGCGGGGCGCGGATCCGACCGACGATCCTGCTGTCGGTCGCGATGGCCTGTGGCGATGATACGCCGATTTTGACGGATGCGGCTGCGGCGGCGCTGGAATTCATTCACTGCGCGTCGCTTGTGCATGACGATCTGCCCTGCTTCGACGATGCCGATATCCGCCGCGGTAAGCTGTCCGTGCACAAGGCCTATTCCGAACCGCTGGCTGTGCTGACCGGGGACAGCCTGATCATTCTGGCCTTTGAGACGTTGGCCCGTGCCATGCCGCTTGGGGCAATTCGGACGGCGAAATTGATCGCGACGCTGGCGGAACGCTCCGGCATGCCCAATGGGATTTGCGCGGGCCAGGGCTGGGAAAGTGAGCCTGAGATTGATCTGAAGGCCTATCACCGTTCCAAAACCGGCGCACTGTTCATTGCGGCCACCCAGATGGGCGCGCTCGCAGCGGGCGAGGATCCCGAGCCGTGGTATGACCTTGGCGCGTTGATCGGAGAGGCGTTTCAGGTGGCCGATGATTTGCGCGATGCGTTGCTGGATGAGGCAACATTGGGCAAGCCCGGGGGGCAGGATGATCTGCACGGGCGGCCCAATGCGGTGGCGCAGCTGGGGGTGAAAGGCGCGTTCGATCACCTGTCTGACATTCTGGGCGGCGCAATTGCATCGATCCCGTCCTGTCCAGGGGAGGCCGCGCTGGCGCAGATCGTGAAAATTCAGGCCGACCGGATCATGCCCAACATGCCTGCGAAGTACAAAGCCTGATGGTTGCCCATACCGATCCCGGTCGCCGGGCCGCGCGGCGGTCAGGTGGGTTTGGGGGATGGTTGAACCGGCTTGTGGCCAAACCGTCCTTTCAGGATTGGGCGCATCGTCTGCCCATTTCGCGCAGCTTCGCGCGCCGCGACGGATCGGAAATTTTCGATATATTGCAAGGGTTTGTGGCCTCTCAGGTGCTGTCAACGCTGATTGAGCTTGGCCTGTTGACACGCCTTCTGGACGGGCCTGAAACAGCGCGCGCCCTCGGCCATAGCCTGTCCATCCCTGAAGATCGCATGGCCGACCTGCTGCAGGCAGGTGCGGCACTGGATTTGCTGAAGCGTCACCGCGACGGGCGGTTCGGAATTGCGCGCAAAGGGGCGGCCATCCTTGGGGTGCCAGGCCTTGAGGATATGATCCGCCACAACCGCGCTTTCTATGCCGACATGGCAGAGCCTGAAAAGCTTCTGCGCGGCGAAGGCCCCACGCAGTTGGAACAGTTCTGGCCATATGTCTTTGGCGGGCAGGAGGGGATGTCGTCGCAAGCTGCAGAGCGGTATTCCGACCTCATGGCGCGGTCGCAGGTTTTGGTCGCGGCAGACACGCTGCGCCTTGTGTCCTTGAAAGGTGTAGACTGCCTTCTGGATGTCGGTGGCGGATCCGGGGCGTTCCTGACCGCTGCGCTCAAATCGCAAAAAGCCTTGAAGGCGATGTGGATTGATTTGCCCGATGTCGCCCCGGCGGCCGAGGCGCATTTCGGTAAAGAGGGGCTGGCCCCCCGTGTCACCCTGCATCCGGGATCATTCCGCGATGCGCCGCTGCCCAAGGGGGCGGATGCCATATCCCTGATCCGCGTGCTCTATGATCATGCCGATGACACCGTGCGCGATCTTTTGGCCAAGGTGCATGACGCGCTGCCCCCGGGCGGGCGGCTGATCATATCAGAGCCGATGTCCGGCGGGGCGCGACCGGAGCGGGCCGGTGATGTCTATTTCGCCTTTTATACGATGGCGATGGGCACCGGGCGGGCGCGGTCGCAGGCGCGCATTCGGGAGCTGGTCGAAGAGGCCGGTTTTGTGGATGTCAAAACCCCCAAACCGCTGCGCCCCTTCGTCACCAGCGTGCTGACCTGCGTTAAGGCCCCCTGACGCTTGGATTTTCTTGTCACGTCAAGTGTAATGTTAACTTGACACTTGTGCCTGTCCATTTAGACTTACGACACTAGGAAGACGTCATCCCGTCGCGGGGCCTTCCCTCAAATGCGATGGATGACAGAAAGGGATGCGATCATGGATACACTCGCTGTCCTGTTGAAAGGTCCAAAGGATCTTCAGCTGGGCACCCTGGCGCTCAAGTCGCCGGGTGAGGGTGATCTTGTGGTTCAAATTCACCATTCCGGAATTTCGACCGGGACCGAAAAACTCTTTTGGTCCGGGCAGATGCCGCCGTTTCCTGGCATGGGCTACCCGTTGGTGCCCGGCTACGAATCTGTTGGCGAAGTGATGGAGGCGCAGCCCGGCACGGATTTCAAACCGGGCGATATGGTCTTTGTTCCGGGTGCGGATTGTTTCCAGGATGCCCACGGCCTGTTTGGCGGTGCCGCGGCAACCTTGGTCACGAATGCCGCCCGTGTGACGCGGGTCGATTCGGGTCTGGGTGCGGATGGCGCGCTTCTGGCGCTGGCCGCGACGGCCCATCATGCGCTGCATGGCCCAGGCAAGACGGCCCCTGATTTGATCGTGGGGCACGGCGTTCTGGGGCGCTTGCTGGCGCGCATCACCATCGCCCAAGGTCATCCTGCCCCCACCGTGTGGGATACCAACAAAACGCGCTGCGATGGTGCGCAGGGCTACAAGGTGTGCCACCCGCAGGAAGACCCGCGCAGCGATTACATGTCTGTCTACGACGCCTCGGGCGCGGACAATATTCTCAACGATCTCATCAGTCGGACGGGCAAGGGTGGTGAGATTGTGCTGGCCGGATTTTACGCCGAAGATTTGACCTTCGCGTTTCCCCCGGCGTTCATCAAGGAGGTCCGCCTGCGCATCGCCGCGGAATGGACCAAGGATGATCTGCAAAAAACACGCGCTTTACTCGACAGCGGCGCGTTGTCGTTTGCTGGTCTCATCACCCATGAGGCCGCCGCGACCGACGCACCAGAGGCATATCAGACGGCATTTTCGGATCCGGCCTGCCTCAAGATGATACTCAACTGGAAGGAAGCAGCGTGAAGGACGATGTCCCCAACCTGAAAGACTTTGATCAGCGCTTGCGCGATGAAGCGGGTGAAGACCTCGCGGATCTGATCACGGACGAGCCCACGAAGAAAACGCAGATCATTGCGATCTACGGCAAAGGCGGCATCGGCAAGAGCTTCACGCTGGCCAATCTCAGCCATATGATGGCCGAGCAGGGCAAGCGTGTGCTGCTGATTGGCTGTGACCCGAAATCGGACACGACGTCGCTGCTCTTTGGCGGCAAGGCCTGCCCCACGATCATTGAAACCTCGACCAAGAAGAACCTGGCTGGTGAGCCGGTGAAAATTGGCGATGTGTGTTTCAAGCGCGGCGGTGTCTTCGCCATGGAGCTTGGCGGGCCGGAAGTGGGCCGTGGCTGTGGGGGTCGCGGGATCATTCACGGGTTCGAATTGCTGGAAAAGCTGGGCTTTCATGATTGGGATTTCGACTATGTGCTGCTCGATTTTCTGGGCGATGTGGTCTGCGGCGGTTTCGGCCTGCCGATTGCGCGGGACATGGCGCAGAAGGTGATTCTGGTCGCCTCGAATGACCTGCAATCGCTTTACGTGGCCAACAACGTGTGCTCGGCGGTGGAGTATTTCCGCAAGCTGGGCGGAAATGTGGGCGTCGCGGGTCTTGTCGTGAACAAGGACGACAACTCTGGCGAGGCGCAGGCCTTTGCCAAGGAGGCAGGCATTCCGATCCTCGCCTCGATCCCACAGGACGATGATTTGCGCAAGAAATCAGCGAATTACCAGATCGTGGGCACCGCCAAATCGCAATGGGGCGATCTGTTTGCGGGGTTGTCTGAACAGGTGTCTGACGCGCCGCCGGTGCGGCCGACGCCGCTGAGCCAGGATGAATTGCTGGAACTCTTTGACGGGTCCGAGACGGGCGCGGGGTTCGAATTGGTGCCTGCCACGGATGAAGACATGCGCGGCAAGAATGCCAAGCCCAAGGTGAGCCTTGAGGTCATCTACGACGAGGCGTGAGCCAACATTCAGACCCGGGAGATGGGATGAAAGACGACCAGACATATGACGACGCAGGCGCGCCCACCGCGCAGGAAGTCACATATGACGACACCGCCGAGGTGCCGGTGCTGAAGGGCGATGCGCGCCCTGAAGGCGACGCGCCCGTCGGGGAAGGAACACTCGGGTGCCATTCGGGATCCGAGATGGAGTTAGCCGCGCGCATGGCCGGGCAGTCCGACTTGCTCGACCAATATGCGCGTGACTACCCGCAGGGCCCACACGATAAACCCCAAAGCATGTGTCCCGCCTTTGGCAGTTTGCGTGTGGGCCTGCGGATGAAACGCGTGGCAACGGTTCTGTCCGGGTCGGCCTGCTGTGTCTATGGCCTGACGTTTGTGAGCCATTTCTACGGGGCTCGGCGGTCTGTGGGCTACGTGCCGTTCAACTCCGAAAGCCTTGTAACGGGTAAGCTTTTTGAAGACATCCGCGAGTCGGTTCATGAACTGGCGGACCGCGATAAGTATGACGCCATCGTGGTGACGAACCTGTGCGTTCCGACCGCATCGGGCGTGCCGCTGCGGCTGTTGCCCGATGAGATCAATGGTGTGCGGATCGTGGGCATCGACGTGCCGGGCTTTGGCATTCCGACCCATGCGGAGGCCAAGGATGTGTTGGCTGGCGCGATGTTGAATTATGCTCGGCAAGAGGTCGAAGCGGGGCCGGTGGCGGCACCGATTGGATTGAAGACGGACCTGCCGACCGTGAGTTTGCTGGGGGAGATGTTCCCCGCCGATCCGATGATGATCGGGCAGATGCTCGCGCCGATGGAATTGGCCCCTGGGCCGGTCGTGCCCTGCCGTGAGTGGCGGGAGCTTTATGCAGCGCTCGATTGCGGGGCGGTGGCCGCGATCCATCCGTTCTACACGGCGGCGGTGCGGGAATTTGAGGCGGCTGGAAAGCCCATCGTGGGGTCCGCGCCTGTGGGCTATGACGGCACGGCTGCGTGGTTGAAGAACATCGGTGATGCCTTTGGAATTGCAGCGGATAAAGTGGCTGCGGCTCAGAACACGTTCCTGCCTGGGATCAAGGCCGCGCTGGCGGCGAAGCCTATCAATGGGACGATCACGCTGAGCGGTTATGAAGGCAGTGAGTTGATCGTGGCGCGTCTGCTGGTCGAAAGCGGCGCGGATTTGAAATACGTGGGCTCCGCCTGTGCGAAATCGGATTGGTCGAAGGACGATGCGGAATGGCTGAAATCCAAGGGGGTTGAGGTCAAGTTCCGGGCGTCGTTGGAGGATGATTGCGCGGCGATGGAAGCCTTTCAGCCGGATCTGGCCATTGGCACAACGCCCGTGGTGCAGAAGGCAAAACAGCTTGGTATTCCAAGCCTTTACTTCACGAACCTCATCTCCGCCCGGCCTTTGATGGGGCCTGCGGGTGCGGGATCTTTGGCGGATGTGATGAACGCCGCCATGGCGAACAAAGACCGTATGGATCACATGCGCGAATTCTTCGAAGGTGTGGGCGCGGGCGACACCGCTGGCGTTTGGGAAAGCGACCCGAATGTGCGGGAAGATTTCCGGGAGTTGAACCTCAAGAAGATCGAAAAACAGAAGCGCGCCGCCAAAGCGGCGGAGATGATCTGATGCGGGAATTGGGCTTCATAATGGACGTCGGTATCACGTCGGTATTGCGTCGGTATTCCGTCGGTGTGGGAGGTGTCCCATGCTGATTCAGGATCATGACCGCGCGGGCGGATATTGGGGCGCTGTTTACGCGTTTTGCGCGGTGAAGGGCCTTCAGGTGGTGATTGACGGGCCGGTGGGCTGTGAGAACCTGCCTGTGACCTCTGTGCTGCATTACACGGACGCGTTGCCGCCCCATGAGTTGCCGATTGTGGTGACCGGATTGGGCGAAGAAGAGTTGGGTCGTGAAGGGACCGAGGGCGCGATGAAGCGGGCCTGGGGGACGCTCGATCCTGCGCTGCCGGCTGTGGTTGTGACCGGATCCATTGCCGAGATGATCGGCGGCGGTGTGACGCCGCAGGGCACCAACATCCAACGCTTTTTGCCACGCACCATTGATGAGGATCAGTGGGAAGCAGCAGATCGGTCGATGACCTGGCTGTTTACCGAGTTCGGCATGACCAAAGGCCGGATGCCACGGGCGAAGAAACGGGCAGAGGATGCCAAGCCGCGGGTGAACATCCTGGGTCCCATGTATGGCACGTTCAACATGCCCTCTGACCTGCATGAAATCCGCCGTCTGGTGGAAGGCATCGGGGCCGAGGTCAACATGGTGATGCCGCTGGGCGCCCATATTGCCGAGATGCGCGACCTGGTGAATGCGGATGTGAATGTCTGCATGTACCGCGAATTCGGTCGCGGGCTGTGTGAGGTGCTTGAGAAACCTTACCTGCAAGCGCCCATTGGCGTCGAAAGCACGACGAAATTCCTGCGCAAGCTGGGGGAACTCTTAGGGCTGGATCCTGAGCCGTTCATCGAGCGGGAGAAACATTCCACCATCAAACCCGTTTGGGATCTGTGGCGGTCTGTGACGCAGGATTTCTTTGCCACCGCGAATTTCGGCATCGTGGCCAATGAGACCTATGCGCGGGGCATCCGCAACTACCTCGAAGGGGATCTGGGCCTGCCTTGTGCTTTTGCGGTCGCGCGCTGTGCCGGGACCAAGACCAACAATGAAGAGGTGCGCGCGCTGATGAACCAGCATCGCCCGCTGATCATGATGGGGTCGATCAACGAGAAAATGTACATGGCGGAAATGAAGGCCGGACACGGGCCGTCGCCTGCGTTCATCCCGGCGAGTTTCCCCGGTGCTGCCATCCGGCGCGCCACGGGCACGCCGATGATGGGGTACGCCGGGGCCACGTATCTGCTGCAAGAGATTTGCAACGGGCTTTTCGATGCGCTGTTCCACATTCTGCCGCTGGCCAGTGAAATGGACGCGGCCGCCGCCACGCCAAGCCCGCTCAAGCGCAACTTCCCGTGGGATGCTGATGCGCAGGCCGAGCTTGATCGCATTGTCGCCTCGCACCCTGTGCTGACACGAATTTCCGCCGCCAAGACCCTGCGCGATGCCGCAGAAGACGCCGCCCTGCGCGGCGGGGCAGAGCGGGTCGTGCTGGAAACGGTGCAAGCCTTATCGCCGGTAGCCCTGCGCGACCAAACATCTGAACCATCTGAACCTGGGAGAGCTCAGACATGACTGATCTTACATCCAACCTGCCGCGCGAAGAGCGTTTGGGCCGCAAGCGAACGACGGAGTTCCACGTGTACTTCACGCTGATCTTCGTTCTTGCGATCCCGTTCGCCACGGAGCGGTACATCTCTCACGTGATCCGCAAACGCAGCCTTGACGTGCGCGGCCCCATCGCCCGCGCCTGGGCGGAAGCGGACCGGATCACGCCCCTGATTTTCTCGGCCTAAGTGACGGGCTTGCCGAGACACCACCTGCTGCCCTTCGGGGTGGTCAGACGCCGTAGCTGCCATGAAGGTGGTTGCGGTCCCAGCCGCGGGGTGCGCGGTGTCAGCGTAACGTTCCGGAGGAAAGTTGATGGCTGATAACACCGACCTGTCGATGACAGGTCTCACTGACGAGCAAGCCCAGGAGCTGCACTCGGTGTATTTGAGCGGAATGTGGCTCTTTGCACTGGTGGCGCTGGTCGCACATATCGCGACCTATATCTGGGCCCCTTGGTTCTCATAAGGGGAAAAAGACATGTCTAAATTTTACAAGATTTGGCTGATCTTCGACCCGCGCCGTGTGTTCGTCGCACAGGGCGTCTTTCTCTTCCTGTTGGCGGCGATGATCCACCTGGTGGTTCTGTCGAACGGCGTCAACTGGTTTGAGAACGCAGCGAACAACCTCGCTGCCGAAGAGTAAACCTTGGCTCAAGACAGCGTTGTGGGCGGCGGAGGCGTCGCCCACAACAAAAAAGAACCGGGCTTTGGGCCCGGTTTTTTTTGTTGGGTGGCTGGGGAACGGCGCGGGTTTTTATTTATGCAAGTTTGCAAACGGATGTTGGCAAAGCGCACAACACAAACATTCACGAACTATCACGAAGTAACAAGGGTCAGCCCAGCGCTTTGGGATTAACATAGCCGCGCATCGACAGGCCGCGGGCTGGCGAAACGACCTATGGTCAGCGCACTTTATTGCGCAGTGTCATTGCTAATTCAGAGCTGCGCCCAGCCTAACCAAATCGCCAGTCCGTGAGTGCGGCCTGGCGATGCGCGGCGGCGGGCAAGCCCGCCTTGATTCCGCGCGGCGGCATGTCAAAAGTTCTGATCTAGGCGGATCTGCCCGTTCGATCGCTCACGCCACCGCATGCGCCAGTGCGCATTGCTTCCAGAGCACCTCCAGCGCGCCCACCAGACGTTCGATATCCGCATCCGTGTGCAGCGGCCCAGGCGTGAAGCGCAGGCGCTCTGTCCCTTTGGGCACAGTGGGATAGTTGATGGGCTGCACGTAGATCCCATAGTCGCGCATCAGGATGTCGGAGATCTGCCGGCATTTGACCGGATCCTTGATCATCACGGGGATGATGTGGCTGGGGTTGTCCAGATGCGGTATCCCCGCCCGGTCCAGCATTTTGCGGAGTTTGGCCACCTGGCGGCGTTGGTTGATGCGCTCTTTCTGGCTGACCTTCAGATGCGCGATAGACGCCTGCGCGGCGGCCGCCACGGCCGGGGGCAGGGCGGTGGTGAAGATGAACCCGCTGGCGAAGGAGCGGACGAAATCACAGAGCGCCTCTGAGCCGGTGATATAGCCGCCCATGCAGCCATAGGCCTTGCCCAGCGTGCCTTCGATCAGTGTGATGCGATCGGCCAGACCTTCGCGTTCTGACACCCCGCCGCCGCGCTGACCATAGAGGCCTACGGCGTGGACCTCATCGAGGTATGTCATCGCGCCGTGCTTTTCGGCCACTTCGACGATTTCCTGCATCGGGCAGATGTCGCCATCCATGGAATAGACGCTCTCGAATGCCACGATCTTGGTGGTGTTGGCGGGCAGTGCCGCCAGCTTGCGATCGAGGTCTTCTGGGTCGTTGTGTTTCCAGATGGTTTTCTGGCACCGCGCGTGGCGGATGCCTTCGATCATGGAGGCGTGGTTGAGCGCATCCGACAGAATCACCGCGTCTGGCAGGCGCGATCCCAGGGTCGACAAAGCGGCCCAGTTGGACACGTAGCCGGAAGTAAAAAGCAGCGCGCTTTCCTTACCGTGGAGGTCGGCCAGTTCCCGCTCTAGCTTCACATGCTGGTGGTTGGTGCCGGAGATGTTGCGTGTGCCGCCCGCACCTGCGCCGCAGCTGTCGATGGCGGCTTTCATCGCGTCGCGCACGATCTCATTCTGGCCCATGCCGAGATAGTCGTTGGAACACCAGACCGTGACCTCATCGGGGGCATCATCATCATGGCTGCGCGCCTTGGGGAATTGGCCGCAGCGGCGCTCAAGTTCTGCGAAGATGCGGTAATTGCCTTCCTCCCTCAGGGCGTCGAGCTGTGTGTTGAACATGGCATCAAAATCCATTGGGTCCCTCCGGTCTTGTCGTCTTTGAAGTGTCTTTCGTGTCCGGCAGCATCCAGCGCCAGAGTTCGGCATCAGGCAGTGGCAGCACCATCAGCCAATGTTCGAGAAGCGCGAGCAATGTGATCGCAAAAAGAAGTGTCTGGCCCACGGCCTCGCCGGGTGTGGCGGCAGTGATCAGTCCGTGGAACCAGATCGCGGAGACCCAGCTGAGCAGGGTGACCGAGATGGGAAAGATCCAATTGAGCCGCGCAATGCGGAAATGGCTGGGCAGGTGATCAAGGACGCCTGGGAAAAACTCTGCGTTGATCTTGCGCACGCCCAGATAGAGGTTCAGCTTGGCGGAGATGCGCGCCACGTAAAGCAGCGTGAAGGTGAGGATCGCCACATTGTTCGCGGCCTCCGCCCCGAAAATCCAGACCGCCCCAAAGAGCACCGTCAGAAGCAATTCATGATAGGCAATCGTGCCCCAGGCCAGCCAGAAGCGGTCGCGTTCGGCCACGTCGGGCGGGCAGGCGCGGATATTGGGACCGGTGATGGCGCCCGTCAGGAACGAAATCTCAGCCCAGCCCCAGATCGCCAAGGCGGACAGGAAAGCCCCATAGGCACCCCAGATGCTGGTCATGTGCAGCGTCTGGGAAAAGCCCCAGACGCCAGCGGCCAGCAAGGGCAGGGTGCCCACCAAGGCGGCCATACGCGCCCGCGCCCCACGCCGGTCGGCATAGCGCACCAGCACGAGGATCGCGCCCGTGGAAAACCACCACAGGAACACGGCAACAGCCCCGGCGATCCAGATAGACATCACATGCCACCCCCAGTGTTTCTTCTGGCTGTAAGTATCCCGGGGGTGCGGGGGCTGGCCCCCGCTCCGACACATGAATATGCGCGCAGCACCATCATCAGTAGCACGGCTCCAGACGCGTCTCGGCAGGTACATCGTTGCGGATGGCCGGGATCATCAGAAGCCGCACAAAAGCCGTGCCGGCCCGCGCTTGCGCGCCCAGCCGCTTCACCATGCCGCCCAGGCCCTTCGCCTCTTTGGCGGCGGCCAAATCGGCATTGGCCTTTTGCAACGCCACCAGCAATGGCTGCCAGTTGCGGTGTTCGATATCGAGCACAATGGGGAAGATCTGGCGTGTCAGTTCCGACGTTTTGGTGAAGACCTCATGAGCGTACCAGTCGGGATCCACGCCAAGCGCCTCATGGAAGACGGGCCGCTGATGATCGCGCACATACATCGTGGCATAGACCGCCGTCAGGAAGAACTTGATCCAGTAGACATTGCGCCCAGTGGTCAGTTTCGGGTCGGTCTTCATCAGAAGGGCGAAGGCCTCACCATGGCTGAACTCATCATTGCACCACTCTTCGAACCACTTGAAGATCGGGTGAAAGCGGTGTTCCGGGTGGGCCTGCAGGTGCCGGAAGATGGTGATGTAGCGGGCGTAGCCGATTTTTTCGCTCAGATACGTCGCGTAGTAGATGAACTTCGGCCGGAAGTAGGTGTATTTCTTCTTCTGCGTCAGGAACCCGAGGTTCACGCGCAGACCGGCTTCCCGCAGGGCATCGTTGATGAACCCGGCATGGCGGGCTTCATCACGGGCCATCAGTTGGAAAAGCTGCGTGATGTCCTTGTTGGACCCGCGACGCTTCATTTCCTTATAAAGCACGCAGCCCGAAAACTCGGCGGTGCAGCTTGAGATCAGGAAGTCGATGAATTCCTTCTTGAGCGCGGGGTCCATCCCCTCCCAATCGACATGATCCCAGTCTTCGTTTTTCTTGAAGTGCCCCTTGTTGGGGTCTGACACCATTTGTGCGATCAGACGGTCCCATTCCTCGCGGATGGGGGAGACATCAATGGCGTCCAGTTCATCGAAATCCGTGGTGTAGAACCGTGGCGTCAGCAGGGTGTTGGCCATGGCCGTCTCAGTGGCCATTTCATCATTGTAGATGCGATCCTGTTCTTCCTGGATCGCCAGACCTTCTTCGACCGTTGTGGCGTCGGCGGTATGTTTTGCCTGAATGTTCATAGCGTCACCTCCTCAGAGAAGGAAAATTCGCAAAGCTCCATGACCTCAAAATCGCCTGTCAGGCGGGTCCAGAGTTGTTCGAGTTTGCTGGCGCGGACGATCAGGGCCTCGCGATCTTCCGAGACGATCTCTCCGAACGGGGCCATGATTTCAGGGCCTTGGACCTGAACCTCATCACCCGGAAAGATCACGGCACCATTGTTGAACCGCACATGCGCGTGCAGGCTTTCGAATTTGTGTGAGATTTCGACGGTGCAGGGGGCACGCTCAATCTCTTTTGTAAGCCATCCCATTTTGGCCTCCTTTTTCTGAGTTGCGGCCGCGGCGCGGATGCGGCCCTGATTTTGGTCTTTGGTTACTCCGCCGCCACGGGTGCGGCGACGGTCGGTTCTTGGGTTTTGCGTTTGATCTGGGGGCGGGCCAGTTCGGCCTCGGCCACTTCCGCCAGCAGTTCACCCACCTTGCGGGCATCGCGGATGCAGCGCAGCGCGGGCTTTGTCTGCCGGATCTTCCAGGGTCGCACGTGGGGCCAGCAAACCAGATAGGAAAGCCGTGTGCGTTGATCCAGATCAAGGGCGATCGTGCCCGTGCCCGCCTTGCGCAGATCAAGTTCGGCGTTCTTGATTTGCGTGAAGGGCAGGTTCAGCGTGATCGTAAGTGCTGCCCCGATGCGCATCACCACCCGCCGGTTGGTGATGGTGTAGACAGCGCTGCGCGCCATGACATAGGCCATGAGCATCAGAATCGCCGCGGCCACGGCCCCGCTGATCAGAAACGGCACGCCCGCTGTCACAACCGTGGCAAAGGGCGCCTGATCAAAAATCGAGCCCACCCGCCAGACCGCCAGCAACACGAAGTATCCCACGACCCACCGCACAAGCAGTGCCTCCTTGGCCAGCACCCACCAATCGGGTCGACCTTGCCACAGCACCTCTTCGCCCTTGGGCAGGTGCTCTGGCAGGCCAAGCACGGGTTCAATCGTGATGTCTGGATCTTCAATGGTCATGGTATCAGCTCCCGTTGCTGGCTGGTCCGGATAGGCGCTTATCCGATCAGGGGTTCAAAACGCGCACGCGTCGCATAGAGGGTGCCGCCGCCGTAGTAGCCGACGATTTTATCCTCTTCGAGAAGCGTGATCTGCGTGTTTGATTTCGTCTGCGGCACACCGGGGAACTGGTGGCTGTAGAGCGATTTGATCATCACGCCCAAGCGGCTCATCTTGCAGAGCGTCATGGGTGCCAGACGCTTGCCGCCATCGTTGAGTTCGATTTCAATGTAGCGGACGACCTGTTCGGGCGCGTCGATCCACATGTCGGTGCAGACACCCACTTGCGTCTTGTCGCCGCCAAAGACGCGCATCCCGCGCGGATCAAACCCGCAGGAGAATGTGAAGTCTTCGTTGGCAGACAATGGCCCGATCTTGGGGTGGCCGTGGCCATCAAGTTCCGGCTTGTCCTTGCGCGGCGCCCAGGAGGCAGGCCCCACACCATCGGCCATCGGATCGCCCGTGGGCATGAACGGATAGCCCGTGCCTGACCCCATGCGTTCCAGCGGCAGGTTGGCGCGTTCGGGTGTCTGTTCAGACGGCACTTTCTTGGTGCCTTCGCCGTGGGGCAGAATGAAGGTTTTGTCAGACGGCACCGGGAAGGGGCCTTGGTTGGCGGCGACATTGCCGTCATCATCTTCCAGCGGGTAGCCTTCGCGCATGTTTTCGCGCTGAAGGTAATAGACAAGCAGCGCGAAGAAGACCCAGAAGGCCCAGATCGCAAGTGCGGCCAGGTCAAAATTGGCGAAGAATTCATTGCTCATGACAGTGTCCTTTCAAAAGGGTCGGCGGGGTCATGTTGGGAAGTCGGCCAAGCCGATACGGGCCGCCTCCTGTTTTGGGGGTTGGGGCGCGTTATGGGCGGTTCGCACCAATGGTCCGAGGATCATCAGTGTGACGAACAAAAGCCCAATCTCTGTGTGGTAGACGAAGGAATAGCCGGTGGTGACCGGGTCCAGCGTCTGCCCGAAAAATCCTGATGCCAGTGCTGAGGTGACGGCGTCGCGCAGACCTCCGCCAAAGGCGATGGCAAGGCCCGCAGCGGTGGCCGTGGCCGCGCCCCATGCGCCAAGGGCAAGGCCGTGCCCGGCAGAGCCGTGCATGGGCAGGGTCATCGCCGCGGTCAGGGTAGCCACGGCAAAAAGCCCAGACCCAAACCCGATCATCCCGGCCCCGGCAAAGAAGATGGCACCTGACCCCGTGGGGGCTGCGAAGATGACGGTGGAAAAGGCGGCGATGCCCACCAGAATGCCCGTGGCGGCAATGCGGAACGGGTTGCGCCCCTTTGCAAGGCTGCGACCGGCAAGGACAAACCCTGCCAGCGCACCCACCGCCCAGATCGCCGTCAGCAGGGTGGTCGATGATACCGACAGCCCCAGCACTTCACCGCCATAGGGTTCCAGCAGCACGTCCTGCATGTTGAAGGCCATCGTGCCCAGGAATGCAACGGCCAACAGGCGGCCCGCGTCTCCGCCGGCCATCAGATCGTTCCAGGCGTCCCGGAAGCTGGGGCGCGGTGCGGCGCGTTCTTCCCGGCTCATGGGGCGGACTTTTTCCTGTTTCCACAGCGCGATCAGGTTGAGGCAAATGCCCAGCAGGGCCGCGCCTTGCACCACGCGGATCAGGGTGAATTCGTCGAAATCGCGCAGGAGCCAGCCGATGATGATGGAGCTGAGCGCCATGCCCACGAGGAACATCACGTAAAGGAGCGCTACGACGCGGGGGCGGGTGGCTTCATCCGCGCGGTCGGTGGCGAGCGCGAGGCCAGCGGTTTGCGTCATGTGGATGCCAAGGCCCGTCATTAGAAAGGCGATGGCGGCGAGGACTTCGCCGGCCCAAGTGGGGCCCACGACCTGTTGGCCGGAAAGGACCAGAAGCGCAAACGGCATGATCGCCAACCCGCCCATCTGCCAAAGCGATCCGAACCAGAGATAGGGGATGCGCTTCCAGCCGATGGCGGAGCGATAGGTGTCAGATCGGAAACCCAGCAGCGTGCGGAAAGGCGCGATCAGCACCGGCAGGGCGATCATCGCGGCCACGATGGTGGCGGGCACGGAAAGCTCCACGATCATGACGCGGTTGAGCGTGCCAAGCAGCATCACGGTGGCCATGCCGACCGAGACCTGAAAGAGCGACAGGCGCAAAAGCTGGTTCATCGGCAGGCCTTCCGAGGCCGCATCCGCGAAAGGCAGCATGGAGGCCGAGAAACGCTTGATATCCTTGGCGCGGAGGATCATGGGCTGACCTCCATCGCTTGGGAAATGTAGAAGCCGGATGTGACACGGTCGAGCGGCCTCAGATGCGCGGCACTGCGCTGTGCACGCAGGGCGTTCGCGATCCCGGCGGCGGTATGAGGCACCATGGTGGGCGAGCGATCAGACCGCGGGAAGAGTTTGCCCACCCGCCACATGGCCATCAGCAGGGGCGTGCGCGGGGCGACGGTGAAGACAAGACTGCCGCGTGTGCGGCTGGCGAGGGCGTCGAGGGCGGCGGCGAGATCGTCTGCGTCGTAATAGATAAGGCTGTCCATCGCGATGACATGGTCAAAGCGGCCCAAACGTTCGCTCAGCATGTCGCCTGACGCGAACGTCACGCGCTTTTCCAGCTTGGCGGGCAGGCGTTTGCGGGCAATGTCGATGAGCGAGGGGGAGATATCCACCGCCACCACATCAGCCCCCCGTGCCGCCAGTTCAGCGGTCATTTGCCCGGCCCCGCAGCCTGCGTCGAGCACCCGCAGCCCATGCAGATCCTCGGGCAAGCGCGACAGAAGCTGCGCACGCATCGCATCGCGGCCTTCGCGCACCGTCTGGCGGATCTTTGAGACAGGCGCATCACTGGTCAGCCGCTCCCACGTGCGGGTCGCGGTCTTGTCGAAATACGTCTCGACAGAGGCCAGTGTGCGGTCGTAACTCATACGGGGCTCCTTCAGTCAAAACCCAAGAGTTCAAAGATATCGCGGTCTTCCAAGGGGGCCGGGGCCAATGGATCAGTGCCCGCATAAAGCGTCTCCGCCAGGCGGATGTATTCGGCCCGGCACATGACGATGTCTTCCTCGTCATCCATCTCAAAGAGCGTCTTTTTCTTCAGCCGTGAACGGCGGATGGCATCCACATCGGGCATATGGGCGATGCGCTTGAAGCCCACCGTGTCGCAATAGCGATCCACCTCATCAGTGTCCTTGGACCGGTTGGCGACACAGCCTGCCAGCCGCACCTTGTAGTTCACCGATTTGGCGCTGACGGCAGCGATGATGCGGTTCATGGCGTAGATGCTGTCGAAATCATTGGCGGTGACGATCAGCGCGCGGTCGGCATGCTGCAACGGCGCGGCAAACCCGCCGCAGACCACATCGCCGAGGACGTCAAAAATCACCACATCGGTGTCATCGAGCATGTGATGCTGCTTGAGCAGTTTCACCGTCTGCCCCACCACGTAGCCACCGCAGCCTGTGCCCGCCGGCGGGCCGCCCGCTTCCACACATTGGACGCCGCCCCAGCCTTCGGTCACGAAGTCCTCGGGGCGCAGTTCCTCGGGGTGGAAATCCACTTCCTTGAGGATGTCGATCACGGTGGGCTGCAGTTTTCCGGTCAGGGTGAAGGTGCTGTCATGCTTGGGGTCACAGCCGATCTGCAAGACCCGTTTGCCCAGCTTGGCAAAGGCCGCTGACAGGTTGGAACTGGTTGTCGATTTGCCAATCCCGCCCTTGCCGTAGACGGAAAAAACCTTGGCGCCTTCGATCTTTGCGGCCGGATCTTGATGCACTTGCACCGATCCTTCGCCGTCCTGACCTCTCAAGGAGGGAATATCATCACGCGGGCTCATGGCACCTCTCTTCCGAAACGGATTTGTTTCATTGCGTTCTTCATTCTGCCGCGACCCCTTCCATTTGATCTTCGATGGCCTCGGCGGCCTCGCGGAGCGCTTCCAGCGTGGCCTCATCTGGCTGCCAATAGGCGCGGTCATGCGCTTCCAACAGGCGGTTCGCCATGCGGGAGGAGGCGGCGGGGTTCAGCTCCGTCAGCCGCGCGCGCATGTCTTCATCGAGCACGAAGGTCTCTGAAATCCTTTGATACACCCAAGGTTCCACCTGGCCGGTTGTGGCGGACCAGCCCATCGTGTTGGTCACCGTGCTTTCGATCTGGCGCACGCCCTCGGCGCCGTGTTTCAGAAGCGCCTCATGGAATTTGGGGTTCAACTGCCGCGAACGGGTTTCCAGCGCCACCTGATCGGAGAGCGTGCGGATCTTGCCCGCGCCGCGCGTGGTGTCTGAGATGTAGATCGCGGCCTCTTGGCCACCACGGGCGCGTTTGACCGCGCGGGAGATGCCGCCCAGCGTGTCGAAATAGTGGTCAACGGTGGTGACGCCCAGTTCGACGGATTCGAGATTTTGGTAAGCGATATCAACGTCTTTGAGGGCAGTGTTGAGAAGCGCGTCGTTCTGTTCGGCTTTGCCGTTCATCCCATAGGCAAAGCTCTTGCGCGCCATATAGGCATCGGCCAACTCGTCTTCGTCATCAAAGGCCGAGGCATCGACCATCTGGTTTACGTTCGACCCGTAAGCCCCTTCAGCGTTTGAGAAAACCCGGAGCGCAGCGGTTTGCATGTTGCAGCCGGTTTCTTCGGCGTATGCCAGCGCATGGGCGCGGATGAAGTTCTGATCGAGCGGTTCATCTGCCGTGGCGGCTTTGTAGGCGGCCTCGGCCAAAAGCTTGGTCTGCAAAGGCAGCAGATCGCGGAAGATGCCCGAGAGTGTCATGATCACGTCGATGCGGGAGCGGTTTAGCTCTGAAAGCGGGATGAGGTCCGCGCCGCACAGACGCCCGAAGCTGTCGAAGCGGGGTGTTGCGCCCATGAGGGCCAGGGCCTGCGCCAGCGGTGCGCCGTCGGATTTGATGTTGTCTGATCCCCAGAGGACCAATGCCACGGTGCGCGGTGTCGTGTCATGGGTGGCGAGCAACAGATCAGCCTGATGCGCGCCTTCGCGGCAGGCGAAGACGGTGGGCATGCGAAACGGATCGAATGCATGGATGTTGCGGCCGGTGGGCAGGATGTCGAGCGACCGGATCAGATCGCCGCCCGGCACAGGGGGTGTGAAGCGGCCATCAAGTGCATGAAGAAGGGCCGGTATCTCATTGTCTTGACTGAGATGTTGTTCAACACGGGCGCGAGTGGCTGTGTCCGCGTCGGGCAGGATGTCGAGGTATTCACCGCGCGCCGTTACGTCCATGGGTTGGCCCACGATGTGCAATCCGTCAGGGATCAGCGCGTCTTCGGTTTCCAGTAGTTTCAGCCACAGGTCTTCAGGGGCATGACAGGCCAGATCGACGGCCTCGGCTTGTTCAGAAATGAGGGTTTCGATCTCGGCCCGGTCCGGCGCGTCGGGGGCGGTTTCGCGCCAGCGGGTGAGGCTGTCTTTCAGCTCGGACAACCCACGGTAGAGGCCGGATGTGGCCAGTGGCGGTGTAAGGTGGCTGACCGTCACGGCATTGGTACGTCGCTTGGCCAATGTCGCCTCTGAGGGGTTGTTTGAGGCGTAAAGGTAGACATTGGGCAAATCGCCAATCAGCCGGTCAGGCCAGCACGCGTCGCCCATCCCCGCCTGCTTGCCCGGCATGAATTCCAGCGCGCCGTGCATACCGAAGTGCAACGCCACGTCGGCACGGAAAGTATGCCGGAGCCAGAGGTAGAATTGGGTGAACGCATGGGTGGGGGCAAAGCCCCGTTCGAAAAGAAGGCGCATGGGATCGCCTTCAAAACCAAAAGCGGGCTGTAGCCCTATGAAAACCTTGCCAAATTGGCGGCCAAGAACGAAGACGTCGCGCCCATCGGATTGGTGTTTTCCGGGCGCGGGGCCCCATGTGTCTTCGATCTCGGACAGCCAGGGGGTGTTTTCAACGATGTGATCGGCGCTGACGCGGGTGTGGACATTGGCCTCTTGACCCAGTTGCTTGGCGTTTCCGCCCAGCACGGCCTCGCGCAGCTCTTCCACGGTGCCGGGCGGGTCGATGTCGTAGCCTGCGGAATGCATCGCGTGCAGCGTGTTGTGCAAGGACGCAAAGACGTTGAGATAGGCGGCGGTGCCAGCCGCGCCCGCATTGGGCGGAAAGCCGTAGAGGATGATCGCGACGTTGCGGTCATGGCGCGCGGAGCGGTGGAGATGGGCTTGCTTGACGACGCGGTCGGCGAGCATCTCAACACGATCAAGAGCGGGGGCCATTGCCTTGATATCGCTGGCATTTGCGGCGTCCGGCCCGTGGCGGCCTGCGAAGACTGTGGGGGTTGTCGCGCCGTCGAGTTCAGGGAGCGCGATGAGCATGGTGGTCTCGATGGGGCCAAGGCCCTGGGAGGAGGCCTGCCATTGCTCGATCGTCTGGAATTCCAGCGGGTGGGCGGCGATGTAGGGGACATCCAGCGCCTTCAGCGTCGTGACGGCGGCGTCATTGTCGTTATAGGCCGGGCCGCCGACGAGGGAGAAACCGGTGAGGGACAGGAGCGCGTCGATTTTCACGCCGTGCTTGTCCTGGAAGAAGCTGTCAATCGCGGGTCGACCGTCGAGGCCACCGGCGAAGGCGGGCAGGACGTTGAGACCGCGTGATTCGAGGGCACGGATGACGGCGTCGTAGTGGGCTGTGTCCGACGACAGCACGTAGGAGCGCATCATCAGGAGGCCGACGGTGGCGGCACCCTTTTTATGCGGCAGGTCGACGGGGTTGGTCGTGATGCGATCCGGCAGATCGGGGTGGTAGAGGCCGGTGTCGGGGTAATCCAGCGGGGCCGCCGCTTTGACCCCGCGCCACGCCTCGTGCCGGCAATAGCGGGAGATCATGAAGCGGATCATCGCCTCGACGTTTTCGTCCGACGCGCCCAGCCAGTATTGCATCATCAGGAACCAGGCGCGCAGGTCCTGGGCTTTGCCGGGAATAAGGCGAAGAATGCGCGGCAAACGTCTGAGCATGCGCATTTTTTTCGCGCCGTCGTCAGAGCTGGGCTTGGAGGAACCGCGCAGTTTTTTGAGCAGTTTGCGGGTGGCCGTTTCGGGCGCGGACATATCGAGCGTGCCCATGCGGGTGAGCTTGACGATTTGCGCATCGGCGATAATGCCCACCATGGCGTCGCAGTGGTCGCGGCGAGCCTCCAGCGTGGGGAGGATCGCTTTGATGTGCTCTTCAAGGAAGAGGAGATTGGCGACGACGATATGCGCCTCGGCGATGGCCGACTTTGCGCGTTCCAGCGCCTCGGGGCATTCGCCCCATTCGGCGGCGGCGAGGACTGTCAGTTCCAGGCCAGGGAAATCGCGCATCAGGCGGGGGGCGACGCGCTGACACGGGCCAGCGGCGTGGCTGTCGAGCGTGAGGATCACGACGCGGTAGGCGCGATTATTGATGATCGTATCACCGCGCATAATGGGCTTTTGCCTCATAGAGCGTGTCGACGCTGATTTCCGTCAGGCCCTTGCCGGTGGCGAAGGTTTCCGTGTTTCGGCGGGCTTTGCCGCGCACGAAGAAGGGGATTTTTTTGAGTTCCCGCTCGGCGTCTTCGAGCCAGACGATGCTGAAGGTTGATTCCGGGGTCTCGTCCACCTGCGCGGGTTTCACGTCCTCGGGTTCGGCTTGTGCGCCGGAATGGCCGTGGTGAGAGGGACCGGCTGAGTCGTTGAATTCGAAATCCTCGCGGAACATGTGGAGGAGGTGTTCTTCGAGGCCCATGACCAACGGGTGGACCCAGGTATCAAAAAGCACATTTGCGCCTTCGATGCCCATTTGCGGGGAGTAGCGTGCGGGGAAGTCCTGAACGTGGACAGGGGCGGAGATGACGGCGCAGGGGATGCCGAGGCGTTTGCCGATATGGCGCTCCATTTGAGTGCCGAGGATCATTTCGGGTGCAAGGCGTTCGATCTCAGATTCGACGTCCAGATAGTCGTCAGAGATGAGCGCAGTGACATTAAAGTCTTTGGCCAAGGCTCTGATAGGACGGGCCATTTCGCGGTTGTAGCAGCCGAGCCCCACCACCTCGAACCCCATTTCATCGCGGGCGACACGGGCGGCGGCGGCGACATGGGTGCCATCACCGAAGACGAAGACGCGTTTGCCGGTGAGGTATGTGCTGTCGACCGAGCTTGAGTACCATGGCAGGCGCAGGCGGTCGGTGTTGAGGAAGGGCTCCACGCCTGCGAGTTCGGCGACTTCTGTCACGAATTCGCGGGTGGCGGCGACGCCGATGGGGATGGTCTTCGTGTAGGGCTGGCCTAGCTCGCGTTCCATCCAGCGGCAGGCGGCTTCGCCTGTTTCGGGGTACATGAGCACGTTGAAATGGGCGGCACCAAGGCGGGTGATGTCTTCGGGGGTGGCGCCGTAGGGGGCGCAGACGTTGATGGCGATGCCCATATCGCCAAGCAACGAGGAGAGTTCGGTGATGTCATCACGGTGGCGAAAGCCGAGGCCTGTCGCGCCGATCAGGTTACAGGTGATCTGCTCGGTGCGCTCCATCGGTTTGGCCAGCGCGCGGGTGATCTGGAAGAAGGTTTCATCCGCGCCGAAGTTTTCCTTGCGCTGGTAGGAGGGGAGTTCCAGCGGGATGACAGGGCAGGGCAGGCCCATGGTTTCAGCCATGCCACCGGGGTCGTCCTGAATGAGTTCGGCGGTGCAGGATGCGCCCACGATCATCGCTTGCGGCTTGAAGCGGTCATAGGCGTCCTGACAGGCGGTTTTGAAGAGGTTTGCCGTGTCACTCCCGAGATCGCGGGCCTGAAAGGTGGTGTAGGTGACCGGCGGGCGATGATCGCGGCGTTCGATCATGGTGAACAGCAGATCGGCATAGGTGTCGCCCTGAGGGGCGTGCAGCACATAGTGCAACCCCTTCATCGCGGTGGCGACGCGAAGCGCGCCCACATGCGGTGGGCCCTCATATGTCCAGACTGATAGTTTCATTCGGCGCGTGTACCGAGGGGCCAGCCCCTCGGGCTCCCCGGAGTATTTGTCGAAAGATGAAGCGGGGCATTGGTCATTCGGCGGCCTCCATCAGGCGGAGGGCGCGGCGGCGGTGCATGGGGCGGCTGAAAAGGCCTGCCAGATCACCGGCTTGTTCGTAGAAATGGACGGGCGTAAAGACCAGCTCGATCGCCCATTTGGTGGCGAGACCTTCGGCTTCTAGCGGATTGGCTAGCCCCAAGCCGCAGACCGTGAGATCCGGCTGGGCCGCGCGGCAGCGGTCGAGTTGGAGTTCGACATCCTGGCCTTCGGCAATCGTCGGACCGCTTTCCAGCAGATCCAGATCGGGGCCGACCACCTGTTTGTGGATGAAGGGGGCGCCTACTTCCACCGCTGTCATGCCGCATTCGCGGGTGAGGAAGCGGGCCAGCGGGATTTCCAGCTGACTGTCGGGGAAGAAGAAGACCGACTTGTCCTGGAGGGCGGCGGCCGCTTGGGCCACCGCCTTTTTAGCACGTGCACGGGGCGCGCCGGTTACGGCGTCGAAACGCGCCTTATCGACACCGAATTCCCGAGCCACGGCGAGAAGCCACGCAGTGGTGCCCTCTTCGCCAAACGGGAAAGGCGCGGGAAGGTGGCGCGCCCCGCGCCGCTCCAGGGCGGCAAGAGTGCCACCGAGGAACGGCTGGGTGAGGGCGAAGACGGTATTGGGCCCCACGCGGACATCTTGATCGATGTTGCGTGCAGGCAGGACCGAAATATCTTCGAACCCCATCTTGCCCAGCAGGTCGAGCGCCTGATCTTCGACCACATCGGGGAGGGCCCCGACGAGCAGAAGCTGGCGCTTATCAGTTTCCGGAAGGACCGGAACCATGGAGGCGAGACATGCGTCTTCGCCTTCTGTGAATGTCGTTTCGATGCCGGAGCCGGAATAGTTCAGCACGCGCACCCGGGGGGCGTGTTTGACGCTGAGCTTCTCAGCCGCGCGGGCGAGGTCGAGCTTGATCACCTCAGACGGGCAGGAGCCTACGAGGAAGAGCTGACGAATGTCGGGACGGCGCGAGATCAGGCGATCAACCTCGCGCTCCAGTTCGGCTTGGGCGTCGGCGAGGCCGGCGAGATCGGTTTCTTCCAGGATCGCGGTGCCGAAGCGGGGTTCGGCGAAAATCATGACGCCTGCGGCGGATTGCAGAAGGTGGGCGCAGGTACGGGATCCGACCACAAGGAAGAACGCATCCTGCATTTTTCGGTGTAGCCAGATGATTCCCGTCAGCCCGCAGAACACTTCGTGTTGACCGCGTTGCTTGAGAACGGGTGTGTTGCGGCAGCCGGTTTGAGGGGTGAGATCGTTCATGCCGTCACCCCCGAGTCCTGGTCGGATTGGAGGCGCGCGGCGCGCAGTTTCATGAGGAACTGACCGGCGTTGATGACGTAGGCGGTGTAGGCTGCGAGCGCGATGGTCATTTCCGCCACCGGGCCAAGGTTGCCCCAGAAAAGCGCCCAGATATAGGCCGTGTGAAGGGCGATGACGGCGAAGCTGAAGACGTCTTCCCAGAAGAAAGAATGGGCGAAAAGCCATTGATCAAAAACGATTTTTTCCCAGATCGACCCGGTGATCATGATCACGTAGAGAAAGCCGGTTTTGACGAGGATCGACCACGTGGCGGCCAGGTACCCTTCGCCCGTGAGAAGGAAGCGCAGGACCAGCGCGAGGGAGACCAGAAACACCAGGAATTGCGCAGGCGCGAGAATGCCCTGGACGATGGTCCAGACCGTTTCATCGCGACGCTGTCGTTGTGCCTTGGTGTAAAGCACGCCTTGCGTGGCCTTATGCGGCTCTTGCGGCGTCATGCATCCCCTCGACTGGCTGCTTCGTTAGACACAAGGTACGGATGGGGCGTGAGAAGTGTCAACTAAAATGTACAGATCAGAGCGCGTTTGGTGTCAACTTTTCTAAATTCAGGTGTCTGCGGTGGTGCTGAGGCGGCGCGGAACGCCTTTATTTCCAAAGGCTGAGAGCGCGCAGGGGGCAAATGAAAATTAAATGCACGGCGAAAACAGGGCGTTAGGGGGCGGCTGGGGTTACAGGTGTCAGTAGAAATTGACATTTCCGGGCCGAAAGCGCATATTGCCTGCAGAAACACGCGCCAAGCTGAGACATTATCCGAAGATACGGTCCAACGCGAGGTGCGAACCCATGGGGACGTCATGGCTGAAAGTCAAAGTACCCCCTCCTCAGAGCCTATCAAGGCGCATTCACCAGCACTTCAGTTACTGGCAGAGGCGGCGTTGAGGACCCTGGCGGCAAAGGGCGGGGCGAACGCGCCCCAAACCCACGATCAGTGGGTTCATTTCCTGTGCAATGCGGTTCTGGCAGATGGTGACGTGAAGCATGAGCTGGCCGTCACGCAGCTGATGGGGTCGGGCGCCACGTCAGATGACGTGCTGCATGTGCTTGTGCCGGCCGTCGCCCGCCGCTTGGGTGAGATGTGGGTCGGTGATGAAGCCAGTTTCGTTGATGTGACCATCGGATCGTCCCGCCTGCAATCCATGTTCAAGATGCGCGAAGAAGAGGTGCACCCCCTTCTGACGCGCCGTGAATTGCGCGATGGCGACACTGCGCTGATGGTCGTGCCGGAGTTTGAGCAGCACACATTAGGGGCCTTTGTCGCTGCCGATGAATTGCGCCGCGCCGGAATTTGGGCGCGGATCGGGCTGCTGATCTCTGCCGAAGAGGTGTGCGACCTGTTGCGCACAAATCACTTTGCCATGCTTGGTCTGTCGGTCGGGTCTAGAGATTCGGTTGATCGGGTCGCAGAATTCATCAATTACATTCGTAACAACACAAAAAATGTACCACCAGTGGTTGTGAGCGGGAACGTGGTGGACAGGCTGGACAATGTGTGCGCCGGGAAAGGTGCCGATTTTGTTGTCAGTTCTGTTCAGGAAGCCATCGACTGTTGCGGTCTGAAGGCCGTCGCGGACCACGCGCTGCTGGAGGCGGATGTAAAGTGATAGGACAGGGAAACCAGAAGCTGGGTGTAAGACGTGACTGAACAGGGACGCATTTTTCAGAGTTTCAAATCCGGCGAATTGCCGGATCCTTCAAAAATTGAAGAATTTGTGGAACATGTGGCCGATATGGCCGTCATGTTGGGCTCAAACGGGGTGATCAAGGGCCTGTCTGTCAATCCCGAGTGCAGCTCTCTGGGTGGTCTGGATCATTGGGTCGGACGGTCATTTTTCGATTTCCTGACGGAAGAAAGCCGCGCCAAGTTTGCCGAACGTCTGCGCGTGGCAGCCGATAGCCCGACAATTGCGCGGCGGCCGCTGGAATTGAACCACATCGACAATGAAGCGTGGCAATTCCCCATTCGCTATAGCCTGCACATGGTGGAGGGCAGCGGTGATGTGCTGCTGATGGGGCGCGATTTGCAGCCCATTGCGGAGGTGCAGCAGCGCCTTGTGACCGAACAGATCGCGCGGGAACGGGACCAGCAGAAGATTCGCAGTGGTGAGACGTTTTACCGGGTCGTGTTGGAGGCGTCTGAGACGCCATTTGTCCTGGTCGATGCTGATCGGGGCCGGGTACATGATATGAATGCCTCTGCCGCGCGGCTTTTTGGCACGAAGGCAGATACGCTCAGCGGGAATTCCTTTGCGCAGATCTTTGAAGGGCGTCGCCGGGAAGAGCTGATGGACGCACTGCAATCCGCCGCCGCCGCAGATGACCGCTCTGCCGTGGAAGTCGTGGCCCGGCGCAGCGGATCGGAGTTGACGCTGACACCTGAATATTTCCGCGCCGCAGGGGAGCTTTTCCTGCTGTGCCGCGTGGCGCCTGTCAATGCCGCGCAGGATGGCGCGGTGGATACATCGCACACGCTGTCCTCGCTGTTTGCGGCCTCGTCGGACGGGATCGTGCTGACGGACGCCAAGGGTGTGATCCGTGACGTGAATGAGGCGTTTCTGGTCATGACCGATGCGGCGCAGTTGCGGGATGTCAAGGATCGCTCCCTGGGGGATTTCCTCGTGCGCGGTGCGGTGGACCTGAAGCTGATGATCGAGGCGGCAGGTAAATCCGGCCGGATGAGCCACTACAGTGCGCAGATCAATTCGGTGGTGGGCAATCGCGCGGCGGTGGATGTGTCCGTGGCGCAATTGCGGCAACGGTCGCGGGATGCGGGTTTCGGGTTTATCATTCGTGATGTGACGCCCATGGCCACCGATGGTGAGGCCGCGCCGGGCATGATGACCGAAGATGCCATGCGAAATGTCATGGATTTGGTGGGTACGGCGTCTTTGAAAGAGTTGGTTTCGGCCACGTCCGACGTGGTTGAGAAGATGTGCATTGAGACGGCTGTGAAGCTGACCAATAACAACCGTGTTGCAGCCGCCGAAATGCTGGGCCTGTCACGGCAGAGCCTCTATGTGAAGCTGCGCAAGCACGGGATGATCGACAGTTCCGTCGACGACTGACCAAGGTTTACCCCTGAAAACCAAAGCGAGGCGCGCCGGTGGTAGGGCGAAGTGCCGCGCTGTGGTCCATCGCCTAAAAAAAACCTTTCGCCGAGGCGGAATGTAATGTTTAATTGACACTATGAGTGTCACTTACGAAGATCGCGCCGGTCGACGCTTTCCGCACCCGCCTGCTGTGCTGACCCTGATCAAGCCAATCACGTGGTTTCCGCCGGTTTGGGCCTATCTCTGCGGTGTTGTTGCCTCAGGCGTCCCTATCACATCCGCTCCTTGGTTGGTGCTGATTGGTATGGTGCTGGCCGGTCCCGTGGTCTGCGGGATGAGCCAGGCCGCCAATGATTGGTGTGACCGCCATGTGGATGCCATCAACGAACCGCACAGACCGATCCCGTCGGGGTTGATCCCCGGGCGTTGGGGCTTGTGGATTGCGTTGATCATGTCGGCCATGGCCTTGGTGCTGGGGTCGTTCCTTGGGCCATGGGGCTTTGGCGCGACGGTGTTTGCCGTGATCGCTGCTTGGGCTTACTCGGCGGAACCTGTGCGGATGAAGCGGTCTGGTATCTGGGGGCCGGGCCTTGTGGGGCTTTGCTATGAAGGCCTGCCGTGGTTCACAGGCGCGGCTGTTTTGTCCGCTGGCGCGCCGTCATGGGAAATCGTGACCATCGCCGCGCTCTATGCGCTGGGCGCGCATGGCATCATGACACTCAATGATTTCAAGGCGTTGGAGGGTGATCGCCAGATGGGTGTGAACTCTCTGCCTGTCACGCTCGGGCCGCATCGCGCGGCGCGGGTGGCGTGTTGGGTGATGGCCCTGCCGCAGGTCGTGGTGATCGCGCTTCTGGCGATTTGGGACAAACCTGTCTTTGCCCTGATCATCCTCGCGCTTCTGGGCGCACAGTTTTGGGCGATGCGCGTGATGCTCACCGACCCCAAGGCCCGCGCGCCTTGGTACAACGGCACCGGCGTCCTGCTATACGTAAGCGGCATGATGGTGGCCGCCGTGGCGCTGCGCAGCGTAGGGGGGCCGTGATGCATTTGTCCTGGCTTGGCATTGTGCGTTTGGGTCTGGTGCAGATGGCACTGGGCGCGGTGGTGGTGCTGACCACCTCGACGCTAAACCGTCTGATGGTGGTGGAGCTGGCGTTGCCTGCCGTGCTGCCCGGTCTTCTGGTGGCGCTGCATTACGGCATTCAGATCACGCGGCCCAATTGGGGCTTCATGTCCGACACGGGCGGGCGGCGGACGCGGTGGATCATCGGTGGGATGGTGGCGCTGGCCTTGGGCGCGTTTGGCGCGGCCTCGGGCGTGTTGCTGTTTGAGACGAGCTTTGCGGCGGGTCTTGCGCTGTCGATTGTGGCCTATGCGCTGATCGGTTTGGGTGTGGGCGCGTCTGGTACGTCGCTTCTGGCTTTGCTGGCCACCTCGACGGAACCGCGCAGGCGGGCCGCTGCGGCGACGATCACATGGTTGATGATGATTGCGGGGATTGCGATCACTGCCGGAACGGTTGGGGTGTTTCTGGATCCTTACACGCCCGCGCTGCTGCTCAAGATCGTGGGCATTGTCACGGGCGGGGCGGTGGTGCTGACCACGCTGGCCGTCTGGGGCATTGAGCGCCGGATTGCGCCGGTGGAGCGAACGCGCGAAGAAACGCCGTTTCTTGAAGGGCTAAGAGAGATTTGGGGCGAGACCGCTGCGCGGCATTTCACGATTTTCGTCTTCCTGTCGATGACCGCCTATTTCATGCAGGAGCTGATCCTGGAGCCTTACGCGGGCCTCGTCTTCGGCTTCACGCCGGGGCAGTCCACCTCACTCTCGGGCGCACAGAATGGGGGCGTTTTCCTTGGCATGCTAACCGTGGGGATCATGGCCACGGGTCTGCGTATCGGCTCTCTCAGGGCGTGGGTGGTGGCCGGGTGTCTGGGCTCTGCGCTCAGCCTGACGGCGATCACGATGTTGGGTGGGCCGGCTGTGCCCTCGACATTGATGCCCGCCGTCGTGGCCTTGGGCTTTTTCAACGGCATGTTCGCGGTGGCGGCCATCGGATCGATGATGGCCCTGGCGGGGCAGGGACGTCAGGCGCGCGAAGGCACGCGGATGGGGCTTTGGGGCGCGGCGCAGGCGATTGCGGCGGGCTTTGGTGGCCTGACAGGGGCTGCCGCCGTGGATGTGATGCGCGCGAGCATGGCGCAGGATGCCGCCGCTTTCGGCGCGGTGTTCCTGTTTGAGGCCGGACTTTTCGTAATTGCAGCGCTGATGGCGCTGAAGGTGATTGATGCAACCCGCAGCCCAAGCGCTGCCATGGTTCCAGGAGAATGAGAGATGTATGATGTTGTGGTGGTCGGCGGCGGGCCTTGCGGGGCGACAGCGGCGGAAGATCTGGCGCGGTCAGGCTACAAGGTTGCGATGCTGGACCGGGCCGGGCGGATCAAGCCGTGTGGAGGGGCCATTCCGCCGCGTCTGATCCGCGATTTCAACATTCCGGATGAACAGCTGGTGGCCAAGATCACCACGGCGCGGATGATTTCACCCACGAAACGGCGCGTCGATATCCCGATTGAGAACGGCTATGTCGGGATGGTCGATCGTGAGGAGTTCGATGAATTTCTGCGCGTCCGCGCCGCCAGCGCAGGCGTCGATCGCGCCACGGGCACCTTTGTGCGCATTAATCGCGACGGCGGCCGCACGCGCGTCGTCTATCGCGACAAGGTCAGCCAGAATGAGCGTGAACTGGAAACCAAGCTGATCATCGGCGCGGATGGCGCGCGGTCCAACGTGGCGCGACAAGAGGTGCCTGATGGGGACAAGATCCCCTTCGTGGTGGCCTATCATGAAATTATCGAGGCCCCCGGTCCGGTGGGGGACTACCACCCAGACCGGTGTGACGTAATCTATGACGGGGCAATCTCGCCCGATTTCTACGGCTGGGTCTTCCCCCATGGCAAGACGGCAAGCGTCGGGATGGGATCGATGGTCAAGGGCGTGGATCTCAAGCAAGCCACGGCAGATCTGCGCGTGGCAAGCGGCTTGATGGAGTGCAAAACCATTCGCAAGGAAGGCGCGCCCATTCCGCTGCGCCCGCTGGATCGCTGGGACAATGGCAAGGATGTTGTGGTCGCGGGCGATGCGTGCGGGATCGTGGCGCCAAGCTCGGGTGAGGGGATTTACTACGCCATGTTCGGCGGGCGCGTTGCGGCTACGGCGGCGGCGGCCTGTCTGGCCAGCGGTCGGGCGAAGGATCTGCAACTGGCCCGCAAATTGTTCATGAAAGACCACAAGAACGTCTTCCGCGTGCTGGGATCGATGCAGAACGCCTATTACCGGTCAGATGAACGGCGCGAGCGCTTTGTGTCACTATGTCACGACAAGGATGTGCAGCGTTTGACCTTTGAGGCGTATATGAACAAGGAACTGGTCAAGGCGCGCCCCATGGCGCATATCAAGATCGGTTTGAAAAACCTTGCCCATCTCACCCGTCTGGTCCCGGAGGCCTATGTATGAACAAGCCTGATCTTCCCACGCGACAGATGATCCCCACCTGGGTGGGCGGTGATCTGGTCGCGGTCGAGAAGCTTGAAGCGCATGAAAAGGGCCTGCTGCATATGGCGGTGTCCGTTTTCGTGATGTGCGGTAATGACGTGCTGATCCAGCAGCGGGCGATGTGCAAATATCATACGCCGGGGCTTTGGGCGAACACCTGCTGCACGCATCCATTATGGGGTGAACCGGCCGAGGTTTGTGCGGATCGTCGTCTCTATGAAGAGCTGGGGCTCAAGGGCCTGCCGCTGGAATACCGCGATCAGCTGACCTATCGCGCGGATGTGGGTGGGGGCCTCATTGAACATGAGCGCGTCGATGTCTTCATGTCCCGCGTGCCGCGCCGCGTGGTGCCGGTGCCCAACCCCGAAGAGGTGATGGCCACGGATTGGGTGGATATGGGCGAGCTTGCCGCGTGGGTGGAACGTGACCCCGCGCGATTCACACCTTGGCTCAGGATTTACCTCAAGGATTATGAGGCGCAGATTTTCGCCACCTGATTTTATGCCTCCGGCGGGAGTATTTCCGGCCCAAAAGAAGCGCGCGATTTGGCTTCTTTCTGGCTGAAAATACTCAAATCCGGGTGAGGCCACGGGCGCGCCTGTCGGTTCTGACAGACAAGCCTTTGCAAACGGGTTACACCTCATCTCATGTCAATCTGGACCCGCATATCCGAGGCGCTTTCCGCGCTGGCCAAAGGCGAAAGCCTGACGCAGGTGTTCGAGCATCTGCGCACGCCGCCGGAACGCTCTGTGGCGTTTGCCATTGCTGTCATCGCGCTTGGGGCCAAGATGGCCAAGGCCGATGGGCTGGTCACCCGCGATGAGGTGACGGCGTTTCGCGAGGTGTTCCAGATTGCCGAGGCCGATCATGATGGCGCGGCGCGTGTCTTTAACCTCGCACGCCAAGATGTGGCGGGGTTTGAGGAATATGCCACGCGCATCCGGTCGATGTTTGGCGATGACACCCATGCGCTGAGCGATCTGATGGAGGGGCTGTTTCATATCGCCGTGGCCGACGGGGTCTATCACCCCAATGAGGATGATTTTCTGGAACGCGTAGGCGAAATCTTTGGCCTGTCGGACAAGGAATTCCGCGCGTTGAGGACGCGGTTTGTGCCCGATGGCAAGGCCGATCCCTATGATGTGTTGGGGGTCAGCCCGGACATGTCGAAAGAGGAGATCCGGCAAGCCTGGCGGCGCCTGGTGCGGGAGACGCATCCCGACCGGATGCTGGCCCGTGGCGTGCCGGAAGAGGCGGTGAAACTGGCCGAAAAGCGGATGGTCGACATCAACCGCGCTTGGGAAGAGATCAACGGTTGAGACTTGCGACCTATAACGTGGAGTGGTTCAACGCGCTGTTTGATGATGAAGGCGCGCTGCTGGAAGATGGGGAATGGTCTGCGCGCTATGATGTGACGCGGGGCGATCAGTTGGCCGCGCTGGGCATCGTATTCACAGCGATGGATGCCGATGCCATTTTGGTGGTGGAGGCACCCGACGAAAGCCGCAAGCGCGCAAGTGTGCCCGCGCTGAAAAACTTCGCCAAAGCCACGGGGATCCGGGCGCGCAAGGCGCTCATTGGATTTGCAAATGACACGCAGCAGGAAATCGCGCTGCTTTACGACCCAGATCAACTGACCTGCCGCCATGATCCGCAGGGCGCGCCCACCGGGCAGAAGGGCAGCCGGGATGCGCCGCGTTTTGATGGGGTGTTTCGGATTGATCTGGATATTGATGCGACCGAAGATAAGGTCGTGTTTTCCAAACCGCCCCTCGAAGTGGCGCTGCAAACGGCCAGCGGCTTTGAATTGCGTCTCATTGGCGCGCATCTGAAATCCAAGGCCCCCCACGGCGCAAAAACCCGCGATGAAGCAATGCGCATGGGCATTGCAAACCGCCGCAAACAACAGGCGCAGGCGGTGTGGCTCAGGCAACGGATTGAGGGGCATCTGGACGCGGGCGAGAGCCTCATTGTGCTGGGTGATCTCAATGACGGGCCGGGGCTGGATGCCTATGAGGCGCTTTTTGGCCGATCCTCGGTGGAGATTATTCTGGGTGAGGGCGGGGACAGTGCGCATCTGCTTTTCGATCCTCATGCCAAGCGCGCGTTGGAGCGCAGGCTGGGGGCCGTGAACAGCACGGCGCGTTTTTATTTGCAGGATGAAAAGCGGTATCTGCAGGCGCTTCTGGACTACATCATGGTGTCAGCGGATTTGCAGAAACGCGGCCCGGTCTGGCGCATCTGGCATCCTTTCGAGGACCCCGCGTGCTGGAAAGTGCCGGAGTTGCGGGAGGCGCTGCTGACGGCCTCCGATCATTTCCCAGTCACGCTGGATATCAAGATCTGAGCTGTTCTGTCTTAAAATTGTGCGCCCCATCGCTTATATTGGGTGCATGAAACATATGATATGCATCCCGATTGTTCTGCTTTCCCTTGCATCGCCCGTGGCGGCAGAAGAGGACAATCCGCCCTCTCTGATGGAGCGGGGGATGGAATTGTTCATGGAAGGGCTGAGGCAGGAAATGGAACCTGCGCTCAATGACTTGCAAGGCTTTGCCGAAGAAATGGGCCCGGCCTTTCGCCAGTTCGGAGAGGCGATGGGCCCGATGATGCGCGATCTTTTCGAGAAGGTGGATGACATCAATCTCTATGAATTGCCCGAGGTACTGCCCAACGGTGACATCATTATCCGGCGCAAACCCGAGGCGAAACCCCTGGAAGAAGGCGAGATTGAAATCTGAAGCGCCACGAAATTTTTGAAAGATTTCGCCGCCAACGTTGGCGGCATTTTTTTACGAAAAAAATGCGTCGCTGCTGGGTCAGTTGCGCGCAATGCGGATTTGGGTGTCGGCTTGCAGGGTTTGGGCAAGGGATTGGAACCGGGCCTGCGCCACTTCACCGAACAGTTCCTCGGATTCGCGGCTTAGCACCAGATCAAGCTGCTTTTTCTTGGGGTACCATTTCAACTTGCCCAGGCGCGGCTCCTGCGAGGGCCAGAACATGGCGGCAAAGCGCATGGCCTTTCCAACCACTTCAGCCTGGTGCTGGTCCTTTTCTGTCACCAAGCCGTTCAGTTCTGAAAATCGGCTGTTGTCGCGGCTGTTGGAGTAGCGGTGCAGCAGCGCCAGCCCCAGATAGACGCGCTCAGAGTGTTTGAGCCCGCCCAGATTGGCGCGGGTGGCGTTGTCGAAACAATCCTCGGCGCGGTAATCAGGATGGGCGCGCCAGCTGACATCATGCAGAAGGCAGGCGGCTTTGATGATGCGTTTGCGATCTTCTGGCGCGGATTTGAACAGCGGCTCGATGAATTTGTAGACGGCCTTTCCTGCGCCGGGGATACGGGCATCGCGGGATTCCACGAAAGAGCACGCCTCAATCAGCGGGTCGCGGTCGCGCAGGGGTTGCGGCATTTGCTGGTATAAAAGCCCCTCGCGGATGCCATAGCTGGAGATGGCGATGTCGCGGGGTTTGAACGTTTTGACCACCTCCTTGAGCGCCTCAGCGCAGTAAGGCACCAGCGCCATGCGGGCCGAAGAGACGCCCGCACGGGCGCGCAATTCGTCGGGGTCGTTTTCCGCGATGTAGCGCACGGTGGCGCGCAGGCTTGATGCGCTCATGCGGTATTCATGAGCGACGGTCAGCGGATAGGCGCGGCGTTCCATGTCAATCTTGGCCAGCGCCCGGAAGGACCCGCCCACCAGAAAGAGGCGGTTGCGCTGTTCGCCCAGGTGGTCCCGCATGGCCGCAACATGGGTCTTGATCTGTTCCTTGCGGCCCTTCTTGCCGCCCTTCACATCGCGCAGTTTGAGCGGCCCCAGCGGGGATGTCATGCGCCGCCCCACGCGGCCGCCATTGATCTCCCCCAGTTCCATCGACGATCCGCCCATGTCGCAGACAAGCCCGTAGGATCCGGGCCAACCGAGCAGAACGCCTTGGGCGGAAAAGGCCGCTTCCTGTTCGCCGGTCAGAACCCAGATGCGGATGCCTGTTTCTCGTTCCACATCAGCGCAGAAGGCCGCGCCGTCTTCGGCATCGCGCACAGCCGCCGTGGCCACCGCCGTCAGGGGGCCTGTGCCCATGCCTTCGGCCAGCCGGTGAAAGCGTTTCATCGCAGCCAGCGCGCGGTCGCGGCCTTGGGGGTTCAGGTGCCCTGTCATCGCCAGCCCTGCGCCCAGTTCGCACATCACTTTTTCATTGAAGAAATAGGCAGGCGACCGGGCTGCGCCATCAAAAACCACCATGCGGACGGAGTTTGATCCGATATCCACAACGCCCACGCGGCTGAGGCGGCGGGAGGAGGCTTCCGCAAAAAGGGGCCTGCCAAATGGCCCCCAATCCGCATCAGATGGATCGTTTGCGCCGTCCATGCATCCCCCGTCAACTGCGCCCAATTTATGGGCGATCAGGGCGCGGCGGTCAATCTTCGGTATGGGTCAATTTCGGCACGTCGGAGGCCCCTGCCGATCCGCGGCCCGACAGCGATGGATTTTCCATGAAAAAGCGGTGGCAGTTGAAGGCGAACGTGCCGTCTTCCCATTCGGCGCGCAGGAAACTGCCATCGGGCGACATGACCCAGCTTTGGGCGATATCCGCCATGTTCGCGGCCATGATCTGGCTGACGATCTGGGCTTTCACTGTGGCATTCTGGATTTCCACAAGCGTTTCGATGCGCCGATTGAGGTTGCGGCCCATCCAGTCTGCAGAGCTGATAAAGACGCGCGCCTTCTTGGACGGGAGCCCGCCACCATTGCCGAAACACACGATGCGAGAGTGTTCGAGGAAGCGCCCCACGATGGATTTCACACGGATGTTTTCGCTAAGGCCCTTGATGCCCGGGCGCAGCCCGCAGATGCCGCGAATGACGAGGCTGACCTGCACGCCCGCCTGGCTGGCCGCGTAGAGCGCGTCGATCACATCGGGTTCGATGAGCGAATTCATCTTGGCCCAGATCTCTGCCTTCTTTCCGGCCTTGGCATGGGCAATTTCGGCCTCGATCATCTCGATCAGGCTCGATTTGAGCGTGTGAGGGGAAATGGCGAGGTTTTCCAGCTCTTGCGGTTGGGCGTAGCCGGAGAGGTAGTTGAACACCCGCGTGGCATCGCGGCCAAGGGCGGGATCGCAGGTGAAGAAGCTCAGATCGGTGTAAATCTTGGCTGTAATAGGGTGGTAGTTGCCCGTGCCATAATGCGTGTAGGTGACCAGGTTGTCGCCCTCGCGCCGCACCACGGTGGAGATTTTGGCGTGCGTCTTCCAATCCATGAAGCCGTAGACGACATGGGCGCCCGCGCGTTCGAGGTGGCGGGATTGGCGAATGTTCGCGGCTTCATCGAAACGCGCCTTGAGTTCGACGAGGGCCGTGACGGATTTGCCGTCTTCGGCGGCCTCGCACAGCGCATCGACAATGGGGCTGTCAGACGAGGTGCGGTAGAGCGTTTGTTTGATTGCCACCACATTGGGATCACGTGCGGCTTGTTGCAGGAAACGGACCACCATCGAGAACGTCTCATAGGGGTGGTGCAGCAGCATGTCTTTTTGCCGGATGGCGGCGAACATGTCGCCATCGTGGTCCTGCACGCGTTCGGGGACGCGGGGGGTGAAAGACGGCCAAAGCAGGTCAGTGCGGGTGTCCAGCACCAGTTCCTTGAGGTCGGCAAGACCGATAATGCCTTGGACTTCCACGATTTCTTCCGAAGCAACGCCCAGTTCTTCCATGATCACGGCGCGCAAGCTGTCCGGCGCGCCCGCGGTCATTTTCATGCGCACCACTTCGCCCCGGCGGCGGCGTTTCAGCGCGACTTCGAATTCGCGCACGAGGTCTTCGGCCTCTTCTTCGACTTCCAGATCGCTGTCGCGCAGCACGCGGAAGGCGCAGTGATCCTTCATTTCATAGCCCGGGAAGATGCTGTCGATATTCAGAAGCAGCAATTCTTCCAGCGGCAGGGCGCGGTGGGTGCCTTCCTCGCTCGGCAAAGTCAGGAAGCGGTCAATCTGGCCGGGAATGGGCAAAAGCGCCTTAAGGCTGCGCTTGCCATCGCGGGCCTTGAGTTGCAACGCCAGGGTGAAGCCCAGATTGGGGATGAAAGGAAAGGGGTGCGCGGGGTCAATGGCCAAGGGTGACAGAACCGGGAAGACCTTGTTCATAAAGGCGTCTTCAAGATAGGCCTTTTCGTCTTTGGTCAGGTCATCGCGGGTGAGGATGGCGATGTTTTCATCCTCCATCTCCTCCTTGAGCGCTTCATAGGTGTCTTGTTGGTGCTGCAGCAGGCGGCGGGCCTCTTCATCGATCAGCTTGAGCTGTTCGGCGGGCGTCAGGCCGTCATGGGCAGGCGTGGTGTTGCCTTCCCGGACCAGTTCACGCAGACCCGCGACGCGCACGTTGTAGAATTCATCAAGGTTAGTGGCGGAAATAGACAAGAACCGCAGCCGTTCCAGAAGGGGCACGCGGGGGTTTGAGGCTTCCTCCAACACGCGCCAGTTGAAGCCGATCCAGCTGAGTTCTCGGTTATAGAACCTGTCTGGTCCGGTGAGATCCAGCGCGGACATGTCCACCGGGGTGGGCATGGGAGATTTCAAGAAGTCGGCATCCGTCATGACGATGTTATTGCTCAGTAAATTGTAACAGCGAGATGACTAAGATGGGGATTTCCGTGTCAGATGTCCAGCGCTTCGGCCGCAAGGCGCGGGGTGATAGAGCGACCCCACTGAAGTGCTGCGTCATCCAGCGCGTCGACGGCAGCGGCGGCGGCTTTGTAGGATCGGTCAATGCGGGCGACCAGATAGGGCAGGGTGGCCGGTGTGGGGGAGAGCTGACGATCAGCGAAAAGCTTCATCAGGAGCGCGCCCAGAAGGGCATCATCGGGGGGCGAGATGTGGATGGACGGGGTGCCCTGCATGCGGCTCATGAGATCGGGCAGGGTGAGGGGCCATTCCGCAGGGGCGTTGGCGGCGGTGAAGAGCACCGTGCGGCCTTCGGCAAGGGCGAGGTTGTGGAGGTGGAAGAGCGCGTTTTCGGCATCGCGGTTGCCTGCAATGGCGTGGCAGTCCTCAATGGCCACATGGGTGCGGGCGAGATGGGCGATATCGGCTGTGGCGAGATCGCGGGCGGAGATGATTGTGGCCCCGCTGAGGCCCATCCAGACATGGGTGAGGTGGGTTTTGCCCGATCCGTTCGGGCCAACCAGCATCAATTTGCGCCCGGGCCAATCCTGCCAGCCTTCGATCATGGCCACGGCGTTGGCATTGGCCGGTGAGACGAAGAAATCATCACGCCCCAGCGCGGTACGCCCGGGCAGATCGAAGCTGAGTTGTTGGGGCATCAGTCGTCTTCCGAGAGGCCGCGATAGAGTTTGCTGGACATGTATTGCCCGATAGCAAAGCGGGCGAGAACGCCGATGGAGGCGGCCACGGGCACGGCCACCAGCATGCCGACGAAGCCGAAAAGTGCGCCGAAGACGGACAGCGCGAAGATCAGCCAGACAGGGTGCAAGCCCACAGAATTGCCGACCATCTTGGGGGTCAGCACATTGCCTTCGATCACTTGTCCCAGCACGAAGATACCGACGACGAGCCCGATAGACAGCCAATCCCCCCAGAACTGAAACAGCGCCAGCCCGATGGCCAAGGCCCCGCCGATGATGGCGCCCAGGTAGGGGATGAAGGTGACAAGCCCGGCGATGGCCCCCACGATGAGGCCGAATTGCAGCCCGACCAGCATCAGCGCGATGGCGTAATACGTGCCCAGGATCAGGCACACTGTGCCCATGCCGCGGATGAAACTGGCCAGCGTTTTGTCGATGTCACGGGCCAGTTGGCGGATGGTGGGCGCGTGATCGCGGGGTAGAAGCTTGTCCACCTCAGATACCATGCGATCCCAGTCATAAAGCAGGTAGAAGGCCACGACCGGCACAATCACGATCAGGACAACCACGTTGATCAGCGAACCGACAGAGGCCAGCACCGCCTCAATGAACTGCGCGCCTTTGGATTGGATGGTTTCGCCCAGCGTGGCCAGCGATTGGCGGATGGTCGAGCCTTCATCGAAAAGCGCGGGGAAGCGATCTGTCAGGAATGCACGCAATTGTTCAAAGAGTTGCGGGGCAACCTCCACCAGATTGGCGGCCTGGTTGATCAGGGTGGGTACCACCAGAAGCATCATCATGATGAAGATTACCACGACAAAGAGCGTGATGACCGTGACGGCCAGCGCGCGCGACAACCCCATGCGTTCCAGGCGGTCCGCCACGGGATCAAGGAAATAGGCGATGGCCATGCCCAGAACGAAGGGCAGGATCACGTCGCCCAAGGCCCAAAGCACCACGAGAAAGACAATCGTGGCGATGGTCCAATATTTCAGCTGAGTTGCGGCAGGCAGGGCCATGAGGGGTTCCCGTGGGCGTTTCCGTTCCAGATCGCCTTATAAATCGTCTAACCCGCGCCGTCATGCAAGAGCCCGCCCCATGGTTTGGGCGGGCTCAGGCGAATTGTTTGTGTCTTCGGATCTAACACCACCAGCCGCGGCGCATTTTCTTCGAAGAAAATGCCCAAGAAAATTCGAATTTTCTTATGCAGAATTTTGCAAAATTCTGCTGCGCGGTGATGGGTGACGCAGGGTTAGTGGCAGGCCGGGCGCTGACCGGGCAGCAGGACCTTGTCGATCACGTGGATCACGCCGTTGTCGGCCTTGATGTTGGCGATGATGACGTTTGCGCTGTCACCCGTGCCATCCGCGATGGACACGCCACCGCCTGCTTTGGTGATGCACAGGCGCTGGGATGTCAGCAGCGGCTTGAAGTAGTTGGAGCCCGCCGGGATGGCTTCGGCCGTCAGTTTGCGGTCATCCACGTGGTAGAGCAGCACATCGGTCAGTTGACCTTTGTTTTCAGGCTTCAGAAGCGTGTCCACCGTGCCAGCGGGCAGGGCGTCGAACGCGTCGTTCACAGGTGCGTAGACAGTGAACGGGCCGGGGCCTGCCAGCGTGTCCGCGAGCCCTGCTGCGGTGACGGCGGCCACGAGCGTGGAGAAGCGTTCGTCATTGACGGCGATCTCGGTGATGCTGGCGGCTTTGGCACCCGTTGCGAGTGCGGCAAAGGTTGCAACAGTGGCGGCGAGTTTGGTGAAAGTCTTCATGGATAGTCCTCCTGTTCAAAAGCGCGTTTCCTCAGCGCTCAGTGTCAAGGGGTACGCAGCGTCAACCGGGATGGTTCACGTCTATCACCTACCTGTGATGGGATCGTGATGATCAGGCTTGGCGTGGGTGCCGCTTGTATAGGTCGGGGGAAGTGCCTAAACGAGATGGGAAACTGATCACGGATGAACCCCATGCGCCTGTCACGATATTTTCTGCCTGTTCTGAAGGAAAACCCCTCTGAGGCTCAGATTGTCAGCCACCGGTTGATGCTGCGCGCAGGCATGATCAAGCAGGCCAGTGCGGGCATTTATTCCTGGCTGCCGCTGGGCTTCAAAGTGCTGAGAAAGCTTGAAAATATCGTCCATGAAGAACAGGTGCGCGCAGGGCATATTCCGGTGCTGATGCCCACGCTGCAATCGGCGGATCTGTGGCGGGAAAGCGGGCGCTATGATGCGTATGGCCCCGAGATGCTGCGCATCCGGGATCGGCAGGATCGGGATATGCTGTACGGCCCGACCAATGAGGAGCTGATCACCGATATCTTCCGCGCCCATGTGGGCAGCTACAAAGACCTGCCGATGACGCTCTATCACATCCAGTGGAAGTTCCGCGATGAGATCCGGCCGCGCTTTGGCGTGATGCGGGGGCGGGAATTCCTGATGAAGGATGGGTATAATTTCGACCTGACCAAGGACGATGCGCTGCACGCCTATAACCGCCATCTGGTGACCTATCTGCGCACCTATGAGCGGATGGGGTTGCAGGCCATCCCGATGCGCGCCGATAGTGGCCCGATTGGGGGCGATGACACCCATGAGTTTCTGGTGCTGGCAGAGACGGGCGAGTCGGAGGTGTTCTATGACAGTGCCGTCACCGATCTGACCTTTGGGGATCGTGAGATTGATTATGATGATCACGCGCAGTGTCAGGCGATCTTGGAGGAGTTCACCTCGCGCTACGCGCGGACGGATGAAACTCATGATGAGGCCAAGTTCAATGAAATCCCCGAAGAGCGTCGCCGCGTGGCGCGGGGCATTGAAGTGGGGCAGATTTTCTATTTCGGCACCAAGTATTCGGAGCCGATGGGCGCAACGGTGCAGGGCCCTGATGGCAAGCCCACGCCTGTGCATATGGGCAGCCACGGGATTGGGGTGAGCCGTCTCGCAGGTGCGATCATCGAGGCGAGCCATGATGACAAGGGCATTATCTGGCCCGAGGGCGTGACGCCGTATCATGCCGGTATCGTGAACCTGAAGCAGGGTGATGCGGAGGCGGATGCGGCCTGTGAGGCGCTTTATGCGTCACTGACCGCGCTGGGGCTGGAGCCGCTATATGATGATCGCGATGAGCGGGCAGGCGGCAAGTTCGCGACGATGGATTTGATCGGCTTGCCGTGGCGGATCACGGTGGGGCCGCGGGGCCTCAAAAACGGTGTGGTTGAGTTGACCAGCCGCCGCACGGGCGAAAGTGAAGAGCTGCCGCCCGAACAGGCCGTGGAGCGGATTGCGGAAATTTATGGGAAAGCCGCTGCGGCTTGAGAATTGAGTTGCGCGGAATCAAGGCCGTAGGCCGCCGCGCATCGCCAGGCCGCCCCCCGGACTGGCGATTTGGTGGGGTCAGTGCATAGTTCTGATTTAGCAATGATGTTGAACGATAAAGCGCGTGGATCCAAAGCTGGGTCGCCATTCCGCGGCCTGGCGATGCGCGGCTCGACCTGCTTCTGGCCGCAACCGCTTGCTTGACGTGGGGCCTTCGAAGGCTCACGTTGTGCACAAAACAAATTGAGGTGGGCTGTGGCAGTATCCCCCAAACCGTTTTCCCGTTTTGAATGGCTGATCGCCTGGCGCTATCTGCGTGCGCGCAAGTCCGAAGGTGGTGTGTCCACCATGACGTGGATCAGCCTTGTGGGGATCACGCTGGCCGTCTTTGCGTTGATTGCCACGCTTGCGGTGCGCGAAGGGTTCCGGGCGGAGTTTGTGGATGCGATCCTTGGGTCGAATGCCCATGTGACGGTCTATAACGCGGGCACCGTTGACCCGACGACGGGGCGGATTGATCGCACGATCGAAGACTTCACCGAGATGGCAGACCGTGTGCGCACAGTGGACGGTGTGACCCGGGCAGCACCTTTGATCAAGGGCCAAGTCATGGCCAACGCGCGGGATGCTAACACGGGCGTGGAAATCTACGGGATCGCGCCGGAGGATCTGGCCACCATTCCACGCGTGGCGGATGCTGAGACAGGGCAGGGGTCCATTGAGGATTTCCCAAACGGCATCGCGATTGGGCGCGGGGTGGCGGATAACCTGCGCGTGGGCGTGGGGGACCGCTTGCGGGTGATCCTGCCCAATGGCAACAAAACCGCCTTTGGCACGACGCCCCGGATCAACGACTATGAGGTCGTCTATATCTTCACCACGGGGCGCTATCACACGGACGTTGTGCGCGCCTATCTGCCGTTTGAAGAGGCGCAGGGGTTTTTTAACCGCGAAGGGCGAGCGGATGAGATTGAAGTGATGGTCGAAGAGCCGGAAGCGATTGAGGACATGGCGCTGGACCTGCTGAACGCTGCAGGGGATCGCAGTCTGCTTTGGACCTGGCAAGACAGTCAGAGCGGGTTTTTGCGGGCGCTGGATGTGGAGGACAATGTGATGTTTGTCATCCTGTCCATCCTCGTGCTGATCGCGGCCATGAATATCGTAAGCGGGCTGATCATGCTGGTGAAAAACAAGGGCCGAGATATTGGCATCTTGCGGACGATGGGCCTGACGGAGGGGTCGATCATGCGGGTGTTTTTCATCTGCGGGGCCTCGACCGGCATGATTGGTACGGCGTTCGGCGTGGCGCTGGGGTGCCTGTTTGCCATCTACATTGATCCCATCTTTTCTTTCGTGAACGCGGTCGCCGGGGGTGGTGTATGGGACCCGAGCATTCGCGGCATCTATCACCTTCCTGCTGAGCTGCGCTTTGAGGATGTGATGAAAGCGGTGTCCCTGTCGCTGGGGCTGTCCTTCATTGTCACCATTTTTCCCGCGCGCAAGGCGGCGCGGATGAACCCGGTGGAGGCGCTCCGCCGTGAGTGATGTGGTGCTGACACTGGAGGGTCTGACCAAGACCTACAACGCGGGCACGCCCGGTGAGGTGCAGGTGCTGGGCGGTGTGGACCTGACGATTGGTGCGGGCGAAATGGTGGCTTTGGTCGCGCCTTCGGGGGCGGGGAAATCGACGCTTTTGCATATGGCGGGGTTGCTCGACACGCCGGATGGGGGGCGGGTGCTGTTTGGGGATCGGGATATGACCGGCCTCAATGATCACGCCCGCACGCTGGCGCGGCGTGAAGAGGTGGGGTTTGTCTATCAATTCCATCATTTGCTGCCTGAGTTTTCGGCGCGGGAAAACGTGGTCCTGCCTCAATTGGCCGCCGGCGTGATAGAGAGCGAGGCACGTTCCCGGGCCGAGCGGCTGCTGGAGCAGGTGGGTGTGGCTGTTCGTGCCAGCCACAGACCGGCGGAGATGTCGGGCGGGGAACAGCAGCGGGTGGCGATATGCCGGGCGCTGGCCAATGCGCCGCGCATTTTGCTGGCGGATGAACCCACAGGGAATTTGGACCCGGGCACATCTGATCAGGTGTTTGACGGGTTGCGCGCTCTGACAAGGGATGAAGGCATGGCGGCCTTGATTGCCACCCACAATCTGGATCTGGCGGCGCGCATGGACCGGGTGGTGCGGCTTGAGGCCGGGCAGATCGTCAGCGGATAGGGTATGCCAGAGGTTTTATGCCTCCGGCGGGGAGTTTGCAGGCTTCCCGGAAACGCTCCGGTGGAGCGTTTCGCCTGAAAACGGGCGGAGCCCTTCAGCCAGAAGAAACGGCAGGGCCTGCGCTTACTTCTTGAGTAGCGCGTGCGCGGCGCTGCGGTCTTCATTGGCAAGGCGAATGATGTCGGCGGTTTGGGACCGTGTGTAGCCATCAATGGTGAAGCTGTGGCCCAGTCGCACGGCGCGGGCGAGATCGTAAATCTGCGCCTCGGACAGGCGCAGGAAGCGATTGACGGAATACCAGCGCGGCAGGCGGTCGGCAGGATCCAGATTGGAGCCGCGTCTGAGCGATCCGGTGGCATGGGCTTGAGAGGAGAGGGCGGCAGTGGTCGCAATGACGCTCAATCCAAGAAGGCGGCGGCGGGATAGGGGGGGCATGGGTGGTTTCCTTCCTTTTTAAGATTAAACGCTTGTGTCAGCGTGTCAGGCGCGCGCGTGCGGCGGCGGGATCTTCGGCGGCAAGTTCGATGATCGCGCGGCTTTCGGAGCGGGTGTAGCCATCGATGATGATCCCACGGCCACGGCGAACGGCGAGGTGCACGTCGTAAATTTCGTTCGTATCGAGCGACAGGAATTTTTCGACTGAGAAGCGGCGGGGCACCAGATCGGAGGGATCGAGTTCTTCGAAGTCAGACGCCAGTGCCACAATGGGCGCAGTGGCCGCGGCGGCGGCGGTGAGACCGAAGAGTGAACGGCGGGAATAGATGCGCATTTTGAGGCTCCTTTGTCTGTCAATATGGGGGGTGCGGGGCGCGTCTTCAAAGCACATGATTGCGATCTGAGTTTGAAAAGAGTGATCCGGCGCCGTTTCGTGCTACGTATTCATTGATAGGAGGACATGACATGAAACATTTTTTCGCCGTGATTTTGGTATGCGCCGTGACCGCGATGTCGCCGGGGCCGGGCAAGGCCAACGAGGCTGTGAAATCTGTCATCTCGTCCCAAATTGATGCGTTTCTGAACGATGATTTCGTCACGGCCTTCGATTTTGCCAGCCCAATGATCCAGGGTATCTTCGGCACGCCAGAGCGGTTTGGCGCCATGGTGCGCAACGGCTACCCCATGGTGTGGCGCCCGGCGGATGTGGAATTTCTGACATCCGAGGATCGCGATGGCGCGGTGCTTCAGACGGTCAAAATCACCGATGGCGGTGGGCGGCTTTACTTCCTTGAATATGAGATGATCGAGACCGATCAGGGCTGGCTCATCAACGGGGTGCGCATCGAAGAAGCCGGTGACGGACTGGCCTGAGCGGCGCTGTAGCCCCCAAAATCGCAACCCTATTTTCCATGTCGCACCGCGCGGTGGTCTGATCGCGCGTTAACCCCCACCCGGATACCTCGATCGCGCCGGCGGCCTGACCGCCAGATCCAGCGATATGTATCATCCGGGCGGGACCTTTTCGCACCCGGATGCGGAAAGGAACGCGATGAACAAAGCAATCACCGACGGCATCACCTTTACGCCTCCGCCCTTTGCCGATGGGCTTGATGTTTGGTCCAGCGGCGACGGTACACCGGGGTCTGACACCTATGACAACGCGGTCAATGCGGCCTTCGTGCCGGCGGATGCGGATTTCGGCGGCGCGCTAGAGATCCTCAAGGTCGATACCACGACCAAGCTGCGTTACACCGGCCAGACGACGATCACGCCGGGGTGTTACTTGCAGGTGCGCGCGCGGGTGAAGGTCGTGTCAGGTGCGTTGCCCACGGTGCGGATCGCAGGCTTTGCCGCGCGGGCCAATGGCACCAATATCAACAGTGTACCTCAGGTGGGTCCGACCACCACGCTGACCACCTTCGGTGAAGTGATTGAGGTCAGTGCCATCGTGGGCACCGCCACGCGCGACGGCGTTGATATGCCGTGGGGGGCGGAAGCGGCCTATGGTCATATCGGGCTTGATCTGACCGGACCCAATGGCGGTGTCGTGCGCATTGATGACATCCAGATTGATGACATTTCCAACGTGTTTCTGGGCGAGGCCATTGGCGTCGTGGACGTGCGCGATTACGGCGCGCTGGGCAATGGCAGCACCGATGATCACGCCGCGTTTGAGGCCGCAGATGCCGCCGCCAACGGACGCGAAGTGCTGATCCCCGAGGGTGTGTATTTCCTGGGCGACAGCGTGACGATGGAAAATCGGTGCCGGTTCATCGGGACGGTCACGATGGCCACGCAGCATTACCTGACGCTGGTGCAGAATTTCAATCTGCCCGACTACGTGAAGGCCTTTGGCGATGGGGAACTGGCCTTCAAGAAGGCGTTCCAGTCGCTTTTCAAAGGGCCGGAACATGTGGATCTGGATATGGGCGGGCTGAAGGTTGATCTGCGCGAACCCATTGACATGCGCGCCGCTGTCCCGGATGTGGCGAGTTTTTCCAACCGGCGGGTGATTTCCAATGGTCAGCTTTCCGTCGTGGCGGGCCCCAATTGGGATACGGAGGTGTTCACCTCACAGGCCACCTATAATCCGTCAAACCCCTTCACCCTGACCGGCGTGCAGAACGTCGCCAATATCCCGGTGGGATCACTGGTGGAAGGCAACGGGGTGGGGCGTGAGATTTACGTGCGCTCAAAGAACGTGGGTCAGCAGACCATTGAGCTGTCACTGCCGCTTTATGATGCATCCGGCACGCAGAATTTCACCTTCCGGCGGTTCAAATACATGCTGGATTTCACAGGGTTTGATCGGATCACGCGGTTTTCGCTCAACAATATGGAGCTGCTCTGCCGAGATGACTGCAACGGGATCATCCTGCCGCCCACGGGCATCGGGTTTCATTTGCGGGACTGCTGGATCACCAACCCGAGGGAGCGCGGCATCACCAGCCATGGCACCGGTTGTCAGGGCATGATGATTGACCGCTGCCAGTTCGCCACAGCCCAAGGGCCGACAGCATCACAGAACCGGACGGTGATTGGCTGCAACCTCAATGCCAACGACGTCAAAATCCGCAACAACCGTTGCCGCTTTTTCCGCCATTTCTGCGTTCTGGGCGGGACCAGTTCGATCATTTCGGGCAACCATATCTTCCAGGGTGATGGCGGGGCCACCGGCCCGCGGCTGGCGGCGATCGTGATTGCCGTGGCCAATTCGCGGGCCACGATTGAAGGCAACTATATCGACAATGGGTCCATCGAATGGACCAATGAGCGTGAACAATCGCCGGAATTCACCGGCGGGTTTTCGTTCGCGGGTCTGTCGATCACGGGCAATACGTTCCTGTCGCAAAGCACGGCGCCCTCGTTCAACTATATCTCCGTCAAACCCTATGGCACCGGGCATTTCATCAACGGCCTCACGGTGACGGGCAACAATTTCCGCCTGATCGACGGCAATATCGACCGGGTGGAAGGGATCGACACGACGTTTGCGGGCATGAATTTCGAGCGCTTCCGCAACATTCACTTCACGGCCAATTCCTTCAACAACGTGGACACGCAGGTGGAAAGCCCGCTGGTGTGGCGGCATGAGGAAAACAGCCCGCAATCCACATGGGTGGTGACACCTTTCCCGCATCTGCCTTTCAATGCGTGGGTGCGCACGGTGGAGGCGGTGACGCCCGAGAACGAGATCCTCAATGCCTCGGGCGGGACCTATTGGGGCATGCCTTATCCGATCCCGCGCCAGGGGCCCAACAGGGATCAGGTGCATATCCGCTGGGAACAACCGGTGGAGGGCAATGTTGTGGTCCGCATGCGGATCGACAACCCGCTGCCATAGCGCGCCCGTGGCAGCGGTGCTGGGCCCGGGGCAAATGTTCCGGGCCCAGCCATGACCGCCTTAAAAATTCTGCCAAAGCCCAAGGTTCACCATCAGGTCGTCATTGTCATAGATGCCTGACGTCACGCCCAGAATGTAATGCCGCCCTTCGGAGGCTTCGTAGACCAGGCTTTGGGCCAGTTTCGCGTAAGGATCATTCCGAAAGGGCGCGCCGGTTTGTAGTTGTGACACGGATTTGATCCGCTCGGTGACTTGAATGCCCAGGGTGAAATCAGCCTCAAAGCGGCCGTCTATGCCAGTGTGGAACACAAGGGTGCGGGTGTCCACGCTCCACCAGCCGGACCATTTTCCCATCCATTTGAACGGTCTGTCAGTGATATCCTGGCCCATGGACCAGCCCCGCCCAAGCGAAAACCCGGCCCGCAGTGCCACGTGGTCATCCACCGCGCCCAAGCCCACATCATAGGCCAGCTTCAGCGCGCGATCCGGTGCACCGAGTGGAAAGCGCAGGGCCACGAAAGTCTTCGTCAGTTCATCCCCGCTTTGCTGGCGGTCAATGACCAAGGTGCGGTTCCCGCTTAGCCCGTATTCGAAGTAAACGGACGCGAAATGATTGTTTCGTGCTGTGGTGTCATAGTCGAGCGAGAAGGACAAAAACCCCTCTCCCTGCGCACGCGGCCAGGGCCCGGCAAAGGCCGACGTGGTCCCAAACGTGGCCCCCAAGGTGGTAAGGGCCAAAAGAATCATCGCAACCCGGAACATGCGCACCTCCGAGCGTAAGACTTGCTTAAATCTGGTAAAGGAGGGGTTAATGAAGCTTAATGTACTCTTGCCGTGGAGGCGGTTGTGACACTGGAAGGAGCGCGACGTGGTTGAGACGCCTGATGCCAAGGAAGATGCACTGGTCGACGAGGTGCGCGCGCTTCGGCAAGAGCTTGCGCGGCTCAACGGGCATGGGTTCGTGCGGGTCTATAACTCACTGCCCCGGTTTCTGGCCTATAATTTCGTGAAGGGTCTGGTCGTGGGCTTGGGGACGGTGCTGGGGGCGACGCTGCTATTGTCGATCCTGGCCTGGTCTGTCAGCCAGATTGAATTTCTGCCCATTGTCGGGGAATGGGCAGCAGAGATTGCGCGGCAGATGCAAGAGGCGGGCGGGCGTTAGCGCTGCCTCGCCCCCGGGCGCATGCATTTTTTTGCAAAAAAAATGCCGCCAACGTTGGCGGCAGAATTTTTGAAAAATTCTGCGTCCCCAAGCGGGTAGAAAGCGCAATATTCGGGTCGAGGCGCGTCAGCGGATCAGGCAGAATGGTGCCATGACCCAAACCCCACAGTTCACATCCCGATCCGCCATCATGTTGCTCAGCCTGGCAAGCCTGTGGGGCGGGTCGTTCTTTTTCGCTGAAATTGTACTGGCGGAGGTGGGGCCCTTCAAGCTGACGTTCCTGAGGGTGCTTCTGGCCGTGCCCGTGCTGGGGGCCTGGTTGGTGCTGCGCCGCATCCCTGTGCCGCTTGGGCTGCGGTTCTGGGCGGGCTGTCTGGTGATGGGGGCGCTCAACAACACCTTGCCGTTTTCGCTGCTCTTTTGGGGGCAGGCGCAGATGGAAAGCGGGTTGGCGGCGATCCTGAATGCCACGACGGCGATCTTCGGGGCTTTCGTGGCAGGCGCGCTTTTGCGGGATGAGCCGCTCACGCGAAACAAGGTTATGGGGGCTGTCGTGGGGCTTCTGGGCGTGATGGTGATCCTGGGGCCGGGGCTTTTGCGCGGGTTGGATCCCACCGATCTGGCGCAGCTGGCCATCTTGGGGGCTGCTGTCAGCTATGCCTTTGCCTCAGTCTGGGGCCGGGTGGGGATGATCCCTGCGCGGGTGGAGGCCAACGCCTTTGGCATGCTGGTGTGCAGTGCGCTTCTCGCCCTTCCGATGATGATGGCGGAGGCGGGGCCTGCCCTGCCATCGAGCGGGGTCACATGGGCTGCGCTTCTGGCGCTGTCTGCGTTTTCAACGGCCACGGCCTATCTGCTTTATTTCGCCATCCTTAAAAGCGCGGGCGCGGCGAACCTGATGCTGGTGACCTTGCTGGTTCCCGCTGTGGCGGTGGCTCTTGGCGCCGCAATCCTTGGGGAGCGGTTGCCGCCGCAGGCCTTTGCGGGCTTTGCGGTGATTGCGCTGGGGCTTCTGATCACGGATGGGCGGGCGTTCAGGCGCTTGTCAGGTCGTCAAGCTGCGCGCTAGGCTCTGACGCAGGGAGGGGCCAACATGCACAAACTGATCGCGCTTTGGTCGCATCCGCGATCCATGTCCACCGCGCTGGAACGGCTGATGCGTGAACGGGGTGATCTGATCTGCCTGCATGAGCCGTTCATGTACCACTACTATATCGGGGAGGGGCGCGGCGCGTTTCCGGGGTTTGAGGTCGACGCAGACCATCCCACCGAGTATGCCGCGATCCGCGATATGCTGGTGGCGCGGGCCGAGGCGGGGCCGGTTTGTTTCAAGGATATGCCCTATTACGTCATGCCGCGCATCGCGGAGGATCCCGCGTTCCTGTCGCGCGTGACCCATGCCTTTCTGATCCGCCACCCCATGGCCGCGATCCTGAGCTATCACAAGCTGGACCCTGAATTTAGTCTGCATGAAGCGGGCCTGGAGGCGCAATGGCAGCTTTACGATGCGGTGCGTGCCGCTGGTCTGCCCACGGTGGTGGTGGAGGCGGAAACCGTGCGCACCGATCCGCGCGCCACCATGTGGGCGTTTTGGGGCGCGTTGGGCCTGGAATGGCGGGAGGAGGCGTTTGACTGGGGCCGCCCGCCCGCCGATTGGGACGGGGTCAGCGCATGGCATGAGACGGCCAGCACATCGTCGGGGATCAGGTCGGCGGATGCCGAAGAGATGGTGCGTGTGGAAATGGAATTTGACGCAGCCGTGGCAGGCGGGGCCGGGCATCTGCGCGACTACCTCGATCACCACTGGCCTTTCTACGCGCGCCTGTCAGAGGTGGCTTTGCGGATTTGAAGCGCCGCGCATTCCTTTGAGTTTTGACCCGCGCTTTTAGCTAAGGCCCAGATCAGCCGGGGTCAGGCGAAACGCCTTGCCAAACCCGCCATTGAGACGCGCATCCAGCACGTCAAACACCACGAAGTTGAAATCCAGAAAATCAATGTAGAGCTTCGATTTGGGATGCGTCGTCAGGTAGTGATCGCGCATTGCATCATAGCCATCGTCGCCTTTCAGCAGGAATTTGGCCGTGCAATCCAACGTGATGCGCGGATGGGTGAGGGGATCACCCTTGGGGCCGGGTTCACCCAGGAGCAGCGAACAGCGCGGATTGGCGCGCAACGCTGCGGTGTGGGAAGACAGATCGGAAATCAGCGTCACCGGCGCGCCCGCGGGCGTGGCCCCAATGGCAATGCGGGTGACTGAAGGGCTTTGTGTGTCCGGGTCCGTCACGGCGATGGCCCCGAACCGCGCGTCATTCAGCAAACCCCGGGCCAAGGCGCGGGCATCATCATCCGTAGGACGGATCGGATCGATTTTTTCGGGCTTTTGCGTCATACTGGGGACGTAGCACGGTCCCCTGAAAGCACCAAGAGCACCGCGATGTGCGATGCTCTGGTTTATTGCGTCAGAAGGGCTGGCTGCCTGGATGTGACTGGCCGGTACAAAACTGTTGGCTTGCTGGCTGGCGTTACGCTGGCTTGCTCGCTTGAAGCTTGTTGCATCTTGGTCAGATTGCTCGCTTCCTAACTGCAACAACAACTAGGGCGACTTAGAACAATTGTAAAGTAAATATCGTTACTTTTCATATAGTTGACCGAATTAGTCGGATTAATCATCCATGATTAAGCCTTAACAAAACCGAAAACCTTAGAATAATTCCAAGAATAACAGTAACTTCCGCGATCAGCCTTTCGTGGCCTGCATTTCAGAGCTTCAGACAAGGATGGCCATACCTGTGGCAAATTGCGCCTCAAGGGCGGCTCAATGGGCGCAAAGCTGGCCTATTGCGGCCGAATTACCCGGAAGGTCGCACCAAAATGCCCGCAAATCGGGCATGTTTTATTGTCAAGATTGAAGCGATGGCTGGCTTTTGGTATGAAGCGCGGGTTGCAACTTTGTGAGTGCTTGATCCCAAACAGGAAAAGCGCTACTTGGTGCGGCCCGGCAATTGCTTTTTGTGGCGATGAATTGGGGCGTGACGCGGAGACTGGGCCGGACGATCGGGCCCGACACGCTCCCACCATATAAAATCTGCGCTGACTGGCGCGATGACACCTGACAAGAGGGCAAGGACACTTGGACCTGAACGTTGAATTTCCGACCGGTCTGTATGACCCTGAGCAAGAACATAGCGCCTGTGGTGTAGGGTTCTTGACCCGAAAGGATTCTGTTCAAACCCATGACGTTCTGCGCAAAGGCCATGAAGCGCTGTGCGCCGTGCCCCATCGCGGTGGCATGTCCTCAGAAGGGACAGGCGACGGGGCGGGCGTGTCTGTTGATCTGTCACTGGGGTTTTTCCGCAAGTTGAGCGGGGTTGATCTGCAGCCCGGCGCCTTTGGCGTGGGCAACTTCTTTCTGCCCGCCGATCCCGCGCAGCATGAGCGCGCGTTTGAGATCATTGAGACCGCGCTGGCGGAGTGTGAGCTGGACGTTGTGCTGGCCCGAGACGTGCCGGTTAACAATGACGCCATTGGTGAACGATCGGTGAAGTGGCAATTGCCCATCCGCCAGTGGGTTTTCACGGCGCCCGAACATCTGCGCGGTGCGTTGCTTGACACGCGGATTCATGAGGCGCTTCTGGATATTGAGGCTGTGGCCTACACCGATGACGCGCTGGCCGGGCTTTATCCGCTGTCATTGTCCTCGCGGATGCAGGTCTTCAAGGGCCGGCTCAATTCGTGGGAGATTGTGCCTTATTTCGAGGATCTGTCTGACCCCGATCACGCCGTCCACACCATGTATTTCCACACGCGGTTTTCCACGAACACCGATCCGCACCCGTCCATGGCGCAACCGTTCCGGTTGATGGCCCATAACGGCGAGCTGAACACTGACAAGAAGAACCGCCTGTCCGAGGCCGCCATTTCACTGGCGCGCAACAAGGCGATCATCCGGCCCAAGGGCCAGTCGGATAGCTGCCGTCTGGACCAGACTTTGAACGCGCGGGTTTACGATGAGGGGCTGGATTTGGTCACGGCGGTCGTCGCGATGATGCCGCCTGCGTGGGAAAACGATGCGCAGGTGTCGCCGCAGGTGCGCGCGATGCTGGAATACTTTTCCCTGTTTGAAGAAAAGAATGACGGCCCTGCTGCGTTGATCTTCGGCGATGGTGACATCATCGGCGCGCGGCTTGACCGGTTGGGTCTGCGCCCGATGCGGTCGGTGGAAACAGAAGACTACCTCGCCGTGATGTCGGAAGCTGGGCAGATTGATTTCCCGGCAGAGACCGTGCTGCGCCGTGGCCGAGTCGAAGCGGGCGGGATGATTTACTACAACCACGTCGAAAAGAAGACGTATGAGACCGAAGACGCGCTGGAAATACTGGCCGCGCAAAAGGACTACGCGACGCTTCTGGAGGCCGCGCAGGTCAACATCTCTGATCTGCCCTCTGCCGATGCGGATCCTAAATTGGCGGCCACCCGGTATCTGGGCGACATGGAAACGCCCGCGCGTTACGTGGCCTACACGCACAATCAGGAAAGCTTCAAATTCCTGATGGACCCGATGCTGCAAACCGGCGTCGAGAAGGTCTCCGCCATGGGCTACGGCAACGCGATCAATGCGCTGTCGGATAACGAAGGCGGTGTGGCCAAGTATTTCAGCCAGCGCTTTGCGCAGGTGACAAACCCGCCGCTGGACTCGATCCGTGAGGCCGATGGCATGACCTTGCGCGTGGCGCTGGGGGAAAAGCCTTATCTGGGGCAGTCACGATCGAAGCAGATCGTGGTGAATTCGCCCGTGCTGCGCATGTCGGACATGCTGAAAATCAAGGCGCAGGATGTGTGCCCGTGGGATCGGTTTGATATTCTCTATGAGCCGGTCTTTGGCGACCGCGCAGCCAATGAAACTGCCTTGGTCGAGGCGATGGACAAAGTCGCCGGTCAGGTGGTGGAATTTGCTCGCGAAAAAGGTGGGATCGCCATCCTGACAGACCGGCATGTGTCGAAGGCGCAAGCGCCGTTGCCGATGACATTGGCCGTGTCAGCGGTGAACCAGCGCCTGATCGAAGAAGGGTTGCGCCTCAAGGTCTCGCTCGTCGTGGAAAGCGGGCAAATCTCAAGTTCGCATCACATTGCCTGTGCCTTGGGCTTTGGTGGGTCGGCCGTTTACCCGCTGGCCGTGCGTCTGCGGGCAGAAGAGCTTTTCGGCGACAAGGCGTTTGACCACTACGCCAAGTTCCAGAAGGCGGCTGAAAAGGCGCTGATGAAGACAATGGGCAAGGTAGGGCTTTGCACGGTTGAAAGCTATTCGGGCGGGGAGTTTTTTGAACCCAACTTCCTCGACACCAATGATCCGGTCTTTGCCAAGTATCTGCCCAATATGAAAACCCCGGTCGGTGGTGTGCGCTTCAACATCGTGGCGCAATCCGTGGCCGATTGGCATGAACGTGCACTGGCGGTGGAAAGTGACAAGGACATTCCGATCCTTGGGCTGTTCAAGGAACGCTCAGAAGGCGCGGGACATTCCTACGGCACCACAGCCGTGCGCGGCTTCGTGGACCTGACCGAGGAAGAGATTTCTTTCGCCGAGGCCGAAGGTGAAACCGATCCTTTCCGCCTGCTGACCCTGCGGCAGATGGATGATGCGTTCGGCATTGATGACAAGGGCTATGTGAACACGTCCTTTGAAAAGCTGAGCCGCGATAAGATCGACAACTTCAAGATCACACCCGGCTACCGCGCATTCTCTGACATGATGCGCGAAGAACGTCACCGGCGGCCTGCGGCGTTGCGCGATGTGCTGGATTTTCCGGCGGACATCACGTTCCTCGACAAGGTTGAAGACATAAAGAAAGAGATGATGCTCTTCAACCGGGCGGGCAACAATGATTTCGTGATCCGCGGCTTGGACGTGGAAGCGCTTGGCGATAATGAGTTTTTGCTGCGCCTGACGGGCCCGAAGAAGGATGATCTGGGCCGTCTGGATGCATTGGCGCAGTCGCTGGTGGAGCGCTTCGGCAAGGATGTGGAAGGGCATTTTGTCACCAAGGGCGCGCTGAAAATGGCCGTGAAGGGCATGGCGCTCGATTACGTGTCGCGCCTGCGGCCTGCGCCGCAGCGGATTGAGCTGGAAAAGGTGCAACCGGCGTCCGAGATCACGCCCCGCATGGCGTCGGGGGCGATGTCCCACGGGGCGTTGGTGGCCACGGCGCATGAAAGCGTGGCGCACGGCACCAACATGGTCGGTGGCATGTCGAATTCGGGTGAGGGTGGCGAACATATCTCCCGCTACGGCACCATTCGCGCGAGCCGGATCAAGCAGTTTGCTTCTGGTCGTTTCGGTGTCTGGGCCGGGTATCTGGCCGATCCCAACCTTGAAGAGATTGAGATCAAGATCGGGCAGGGCGCCAAGCCGGGTGAGGGCGGTCAGCTGCCCGCGCCCAAGGTGACGGTGGAGATTGCGGCCGCACGGGGTGGCACGCCGGGTGTGGAACTTGTCAGCCCACCGCCGCATCATGACACCTATTCCATTGAGGACCTCGCGCAGCTGATCCATGACTGCAAAGCCGCGCGCGTCCGGGTGATCGTGAAGCTTGTCAGCTCCGAAGGCATCGGCACGATTGCCGTTGGCGTAGCAAAGGCGGGCGCGGACCTGATCAATGTCGCGGGCGGCACCGGTGGGACTGGGGCGGCCTCTGTTACCTCGCTGAAATACACTGGGCGTGCCGCTGAGATTGGCATCGCGGAAGTGCATCAGGCGCTCTGTGCCAATGGCATTCGCCAGAAGGTGCATCTGCGCTGTTCGGGCGCGATGCAGACCGGATCGGACGTGGTTAAGGCGTCCTTGCTCGGCGGCGACAGCTTTGAATTTGGCACCACCGCTCTCATGATGCTGAAATGCGTGATGGCGAAGAATTGCAACGTGAAGTGTCCGGCTGGTCTGACGACCAATCCGGAAGCGTTTGACGGCGATCCGCGGGCGCTCGCGCAGTATTTGTTGAACATTTCTCACGAGGTGCGAGAAATTCTGGCCACGCTGGGCCTCACGTCGCTGGATGAAGCGCGGGGTCGGGCGGATTTGCTGCATTTGCTGGATCACCCCTCCAACGTAGGCAAACTGAACCTGCGCGCCATGCTGACCCATGTGCCGGAAATCAAGGTCGAGAACCCGATCTACCTGGAGCGGGATTTTGAGGTGGATGACGGGCTGCTCGAACAGGTTCAGGCCCGTGTGATCGACGGTGGCGAAACGGCGATTGAACTGCGCCCCAACGCGCCGCTGAACAACCGCAACAAGACCGTGGGTGGACAGCTGGGCGTTGATATCGAACGCATGCTGAACCACGAGTTGGACGTGCTGCCCAAGGCCGCGTTTGAAGACAAGCGGGGTCGCAAATACCTCGACATGCGCACCATTCGCGTTGTGACAAACGGGTCCGCCGGGCAAAGCTTTGGCGCGTTTTGCAATGACGGGATGGTCATGGACCACACCGGCACCTGCAATGACGGCGTGGGCAAGGGTGCCTCGGGCGGTGAGATCATCGTGCGCGCGCCAGAAGGTGGCGGCGAAGGGCATGGTGAAAACGTGCTGATCGGGAACTTCGCGCTCTTTGGGGCGACGGGGGGTCGGACGTTCATCCAAGGTCAGGCGGGGGATCGCTTTGCCGTGCGGAATTCCGGTGCCACGGCGGTTGTCGAAGGCGTGGGCGATTTCTGCGCGGAATACATGACCAACGGTGCGCTGCTGAATTTGGGCGGGTTCTCAAAGGGTTACGGCAACGGGATGTCGGGCGGTTTTGCCTATCAGTACGACCCGGAAGGCAAACTGCCCGAGATGATCAGCCACGACTCCGTGCTGATGGGCATGCTGGGCGATGGGTCTGCGACCTCGGACATTCATGAGGACGCGATCAAGCAGCTCTTGGAATGGCATCTGGAGGCGACAGGCTCTGCCAAGGCAGACGTCTTGCTGGCGGATTGGGAGACGACGCGCATCCACATGGCGTGGATCATGCCCAAGGCGCTGCTGCAATATCAGGATGCCGATGAAATCCTCGCCGCCAAGTCGCGCAAAGAGTTGGCTGAGGAACTGGCGACGGCGCTGGCCGCCCATCAGATCGCGCAGCTGAAAGCGGCGTGGAAGAAAGGCAAGCCGGTGCATAGCGGGCAAACGCCGGGATACGCGGATCGCGATACCGAAGAGATGTTCCGCCTGCTCAACAGCTACACGGTGCTGGAACAGGCGCAGGTGATTGCCGACAAGCGCGGGCATGCATCCAAGCCCGAACGTGACAAAGCCGCGCGTAACCTGATCCTGACGGAAGATTTCGCGTTGATGGCCGCATTGGCGAAACATGCGCGCAAAGCGGTAGATAGCTACGATGATGCAGGGCTTGCCACGCTGGTGGCGCATAAGCGCCTTGATGATTTCAAACGCGCGCTCAGCCTTCGCAACATCCTCAGCATGGACAGCCCCGGCACCTATGCGTGGATCCTGCATCAGAATGCCAAGAACCGCGCGGCTTTGGGTGACATCCCCAGCTTTGATGCGCTATTTGCTCAGAATGCGGTGCCTGATGTCGCCGCACGTCACGCGGCAGAATAGGACGCGGAGTAAACCATGGATCAGAAAGTCGATCAGAAGGGGAAGCTTCCCCATTTCCCCGAGGATGCGCCGTTTTCCGGTGATCAACAGGCGTGGATTGGCGGGTTTTTGGCCGGGATCAATTCGCAATTGCTGCAAAAGGGGGATGCCCCTGCGACAGTGGCCGCAGCGCCGCTGGACATCCTCTTTGGCACGCAGACGGGCAATGCCGAAGCTCTTGCCGAAGACGCAGCTGAGCTTGCGCGCACCAAGGGCTACGCGCCCCGCGTGGCGGAGCTGGATGAGATCGAGATGGATCAGCTGGCCGCGATGGAGCGGGTGCTGGTTGTCGTTTCCACCTATGGCGAGGGCGAAATGCCCGACAATGCGGAGTTGTTCTGGGATGCGCTGACCGCGTCCACCGCGCCGCGATTGGAAAACCTGAATTTCGGTGTCTTGGCCTTGGGCGACACCAGCTATGATGAGTTCTGTCAGGCCGGTAAGCTGATCGACATGCGGTTGGAGCAATTGGGCGCCAAGCGGATGCTGGCGCGCGTTGACTGTGACGTGGATTATGAAGACGTGGCTGAAGCCTGGATCGCGGAGGCTATTCCGCAGGCCGAGGGCGGTGGCACGGCTGTCGTCGCGGATGCGCCAAAGCGGGCGGAGAAATCCAAGTGGAACCGCAAGAACCCTTACGTGTCCACCATGGTGGACAACCACGTGCTGTCGGGTGCGAAATCGGCGAAGGAAATCAGGCACATCGCCTTTGATCTGGGCGACAGTGGCATGACTTATGAAGCGGGTGATGCGCTTGGTGTGATGCCGGTGAACGCGCCTGATCTGGTGGATTTGTGGCTCAAACGGCTGGGGGCGGATGCCGACACGGTGGTCGATGGCCATGACGCACCGCTGGGGCAGATGCTGTCCACCGGGTTGGAAATTATGACGCCGTCGCGGGAAATGATCCGTGGGCTGGAGCCGCTGGTGAAGGATGAAGAGCTGTCCCATGTGGTGGGCCACGGCGACAAGGAAGCGTTGGAGCATTACCTTTGGGGTAAGGACGCGTTGGATCTGCTGAACATCAACCCGTCGCTGGAATTCGACCCTGCGCAGGTGTTGGGATGGCTAAAGCCGCTGCAGCACCGCGCCTATTCGATTTCCTCCAGCCCTAATGCCCATCCGGGTGAAGTGCATCTGACCGTCGCCGCTGTCCGCTGGATGTATGAAGGCCGCCCGCATCGCGGTGTTGCCTCCACCTTCCTTGCGGATCACGTGCCGGAAGGTGCGACATCGGGCATTTTCATGACGCCCAACAAGGCATTCCGTGTGCCTGAGGACAATGATCGCCCGATGATCATGGTGGGGCCGGGCACCGGCGTCGCCCCGTTCCGCGCGTTTCTGGAAGAACGTCAGGCGCGTGGGGCTGTTGGCATGAACTGGCTCTTCTTCGGCGATCAGCACCGGGAAAGCGATTTCATCTATCAGGATGAAATCCGGGGTTTCAGTGATGACGGCCTTCTGACGCGGCTTGACCTGGCGTTTTCGCGCGATCAGGCGGAGAAGATCTATGTCCAACACCGCATGGTGGAGAACGGCAAGGATCTTTACGCGGCGCTCGAAGACGGCGGGCATTTCTATGTCTGCGGTGATGCCACGCGCATGGCCAAGGATGTGGATGCCGCCCTGCACAAGATCGTTGAAACCCATGGCGGCCTGTCCGAGGAGGGTGCGATCGATTACGTGAACGGGCTCAAGCGTGAAAAACGCTATGTCCGGGATGTGTATTGATTGCGCTTAGGGCGTGATATTTTCCTGCGCCAAATTATCCCTTCGTGAAACAAAATAATCGCGCTACGATCCTCTAAGGGAGGACAACATATGTGCGAGATTTTTGCAGGCCAGGACCCACAACGCTATGACGGCGAAACGCGGCATCTGCGGCTGAACGGGCAAAGCACCAGCATCCGGTTGGAAAACGCGTTTTGGGCCATCATTGATGAAATCGCCGCCGGCGAGGATACGACCACGCCACAATTCATCTCAACCCTGCATCAGGAAGTTCTGGAACGCTACGGGGAGCCGGGCAATTTCACCTCGCTCTTGCGTTGCACCTGTTTGCGCTATCTGGAATTGCAGGCGGCCACGGGTGAGGCGCAGTTCGCGGCGGAATAACGGCGCGTCGTAAAGGGATACTACCCGGGCGCTTTTGCGCGATTCTAAGCTGATCTCAGGGAAACACGATACGCCCCGGGAGATGCCATGGCCAAATCAATCCATTCTATGATCCGCGTGTTTGACGAGGCGCGATCCGTTGCCTTTTACAAAGCCGCCTTTGGGTTGGATGTGGCCGACAGGCTCGATTTTCCAAATTTCACACTGGTCTACCTCAGCAATTCTGAGTCGGAGTTCGAGTTGGAGCTGACCATCAACAAAGGGCAGGAGGAGCCCTACGATCTGGGCAATGGCTACGGCCATTTTGCCGTGTCGGTTGAGGATCTGGATGCCGAGCATGCACGGTTTGAGGCGGAAGGCCTCAATCCTCGTAAACTGGTGGAATTTGCGCCTGCGGGCGACATCGTCGCGCGGTTTTTCTTCGTGCAGGACCCGGACGGATACGAAATCGAAGTGTTGGAGCGAGGAGGACGCTTCAAGTAGCGCAATGCGCTGGAATAGCCATGACCATAAAGGGAGGAATAGCGATGTCCGAAAAACATAATCCAAAAGGAATGACGAGGCGCCAATTGCTGTCGCGTGCGACGGCCGCGGGTGCGTCTTTTGTCGTAGGGGCGGGGTTTTTGGCCGCGCCAGATGCGGCCTGGGCGATGCAAACCACGCATCTGAAGCCGGAAACGATGGCCACGTTGGTGCAGATGGCGCGCGATATCTATCCGCATGATCATGTGGCCGATGAATACTATGCCATCGCGGTGCGCGGCTATGACACTGAAGAGGCCGCAGAGGGCGTCGAGGCGGGCATTGCCGCGCTGGATGCCATGGCGCAGGGCAAAGGCCATGCCAGTTACCTCGCCACCGGGTGGGAACGCGATCGCGTGGATCTGCTACGGGCGATGGAGGACAGCCCGTTTTTCCAGCAGGTGCGCGGCGGTCTGGTGACCGGTCTTTACAACCAAAAGGCCGTTTGGCCGCTCTTTGGTTATGAGGGCGCATCCTATGAATTCGGCGGTTACATCGACCGCGGTTTTGACGACATCAACTGGCTTTAAGGGGGGAATGGCACCATGACGGCACCTTTTGAACTCTCCGACGACAGTGTTGTCGTCGTAATCGGCACCGGCGCGGGCGGCGGTGTGTTGGCAAATGAACTGGCGCAGAAAGGCGTGAGTGTTGTCGCGCTCGAAGCGGGCGGGCGGCATTTGCCAGAGGACTACATCAACGATGAATGGGCAAGCTTTGGTCAACTGGCCTGGCTTGATCCGCGCACCACGTCCGGCGATTGGCGCGTGAGCCGCGACTTCGCGGGGCTTCCGGCGTGGATCGTGAAGGCCGTGGGCGGGGCAACGACCCACTGGGCGGGCGCGTCCCTGCGGTTCCAGGACCACGAATGGAAGGCCGCGACAACATACGGTAACGTACAGGGCGCATCGCTTCTGGACTGGCCGATTGACGCTGCGGAAATGGACCCCTGGTACACCAAGGCTGAAGACAAGCTGCTTGTGACCCGCACGGGCGACCGGCCCGGATTGCCGGGCAACAACAACTACAAGGTCTTTGAGGCGGGCGCGAAAAAGCTGGGCTATGAACAGGTCAGCACGGGCCGCATGGCGATCCAGGCCGATGAGAATGGCGACTATAACATGTGCCAGCAGATCGGGTTCTGTTTCCAGGGCTGCAAGATGGGTGCAAAATGGTCATCGGCCTATCGCGACATCCCTGAGGGCGAGGCCACGGGCAATCTGGAAGTCCGCGAAAACGCGCAAGTGGCGCGCATCCTGCACAATGATCAAGGCAAGGTCACGGGCGTGGAATACCACGATGCCGATGGCAATCTGCAGATGCAGAAGGCGCGGGTGGTCTGCGTGGCGGGCAACTCGTTTGAAAGCCCGCGCATGTTGCTCAATTCGGCGTCCTCCATGTTCCCCGATGGGCTGGCCAACAGTTCCGGTCAGGTCGGGCGCAACTATATGCGGCACATGACGGCCTCGGTTTACGCCGTGTTCGATCAGCCCGTGCGCATGTGGCGTGGCACGACCATGGCCGGCATCGTACAGGATGAAAGCCGGCACGATCCGTCACGCGGTTTCGTGGGCGGTTATGAGTTGGAGACGCTCTCACTTGGTCTGCCCTTCATGGCGGCCTTCCTAGATCCCGGTGCCTGGGGGCGGGAATTTACCACTGCTCTGGACCAGTATGAGAACATGGCGGGCATGTGGATCGTGGGCGAGGACATGCCGCAGGAAACCAACCGCGTCACGCTAAACCACGATGTGAAGGATCAGCACGGCATGCCGGTCGTGAATGTGCATTTCGATGATCACCCCAATGACATCGCCATGCGCAACCACGCCTATGAGAGGGGTCAGGCGATCTATGACGCGGTGGGGGCCACGCGCACCTTCCCGACGCCGCCTTACCCGTCGACGCATAACCTTGGCACCAACCGGATGTCCGAGAAAGCGCAGGACGGTGTGGTCAACAAATGGGGCCAGACCCATGACATCGAGAACCTCTTCGTCTCAGATGGGTCGGTCTTCACCACAGGCGCGGCGGAGAACCCGACGCTGACCATCGTGGCGCTGGCCATCCGTCAGGCGGATCACCTGGCGAGCGAGATGTCGAAGGGCAATCTCTAATCCTCTTCTCCCTGACCTCAGAGGGCGGCCTTCGGGCCGCCTTTTTTTAGCTGGAAAAGCCAAGGGCCTCGCATTTGCGGAAAGCTTCAACAGGCTCTGCCGCGCCATCGAGAGGAAAGGTGACGGAGATGTCGCCGCTTTGCGCCGTGGCCGTGTGGTTGAACTGCAGCCCGTCGAGCACGTTGCCAAAGCCCCGGTCCGTGACGGTGAGGGAGCGACCGTCATTGCTGAGCTGATGTTGGTCGGTGCCGATCACACGCCCCTGAGGTCCGTCAAAGCGCATGCCGAAAGACGGGGCTTCGGGCCATGGATCGGGCAGAGTGACGGTGATGGAGTAGAGAGGTGCGACCGGGTCGTAGGTCAATTCCAACTGGAAGGCCGCGGTTTCGTGGGTCAGCAGGCAGGGCGTGCCGGGAGTGAAGTCCCAGGCGTGGGCGGGGGTGGCAAGGCACAGAAGAATAATCAGGTAACGCATAGGCCAAACATAGAGTGAAACCGAAGCCCTTGTATCCCGGGCGCGGAATCAAGGGCGTAGCCCGCCGCGCCTTCGCCTGGCCCCACCTAGGGCCTGGCGAATTGTCAATTGCATAGCGTAGCTCGCACAGAGTCCGGGAACCCAAGCATAAAGTGCTGCCGAACTGAAACAAGGGTCGCCAGACCGGGGCCAGGCGAAGGCGCTATCCTGCGCGCGCTCCTTAAAGGATTTCACTTCCGAAAGATAAGCTTGAGATCTTCAGCTGCGCTGATCTGTTTGGACGACAGTGCGTCGCCAGAAAGAGGGCCAAGCACATTCTGCAAATCATCCCAAGCGTCGCCCCGGTCAATTTTCTTCAACCGTTTGCCGAGCCGAGGAATCGCTTCCTGCGGGCCGTGGCATTCCGTCATCAGCCACCGACCCAGCACCTGCATCTCATGGGCATCATCGCGCGTGCAGACCAGTTCGGTTCTAAGCAATTCGCCCAGTGCATCGCGTTTTTCAGCTGTGGGCAGGTCATCGAGTTCAATGAAGGACTGCGCGATGGCACAAATGGCGATGCGTTCGTCATCAATGCCTTCTACCGGGTGAGCATTGGCTTGCTTGCGGAATGCCAGCTTTCTTGGCGCGTTGCGCACGGTCGTTGCCACGTCTGATGCGATGTCTATGGTCTGGTGCGGGTTGCTGCGCATCCACCACCAAACAAGGCCGCCAATCGCGGCGACGAGTCCGATTAAAATATGCATGTGTGTCCCCTGAAATTTTGGCAACCACAGAGGGTTTAGGGCAGAGCGTCAAGCCAAAAACGTGTCCTAGCGCTTCCGCCGCTTCACATTCCCACCCCGCTGCCCGGGCCGGCCTGCCGTGGACCGGCCCACCGCCGCCTCGGACGCGGCCTCCACCGCCGATTGCCGCGCCATGGGGTCGTCGGCGACGGCCAGATCCACGGCTTCAAGGCGCTTGACCTCATCGCGCAGGCGCGCGGCCTCTTCGAATTCGAGGTTTTCGGCGGCCTTGCGCATATCGCTGCGCAGTGCATCCAGATGGGCTTGCATGTTGCCGCCCGCTGCAACCTTGTCGACCTTGGCGGTGACGCGGTTCATGTCCACATCGCCCTGATATAGCCCGGCGAGGATGTCCTCGACATTCTTCTTCACCGTCTCCGGCGTGATGCCGTGTTCTTCGTTATAGGCGATCTGTTTGGCGCGGCGGCGGTTGGTTTCGCTAAGGGCGCGCTCCATCGAGCCGGTCACGCGGTCGGCATACATGATGACGCGGCCATCGGCGTTCCGCGCTGCGCGCCCAATGGTCTGGACCAACGATGTCTCTGACCGCAGGAACCCTTCCTTGTCCGCATCCAGAATGGCCACCAGCCCGCATTCGGGGATGTCGAGCCCTTCGCGCAGCAGGTTGATCCCGACCAGCACGTCGAATGCGCCCAATCGCAGGTCGCGCAGGATTTCGATCCGCTCAATCGTGTCGATATCGGAATGCATGTAGCGGATGCGGATGCCCTGTTCATGCAGGTATTCGGTCAGATCCTCGGCCATGCGTTTGGTGAGCGTGGTCACCAGCGTACGCAGGCCCCGTTCGTTCACGCGCCGGATTTCATCAAGCAAATCGTCGACCTGCATGTCGATGGGGCGGATTTCCACCTCCGGGTCGAGCAACCCCGTGGGCCGGATGACCTGTTCAGTGAAGACACCGCCCGATTGCTCAATCTCCCACGCAGCCGGGGTGGCGGAGACAAACACCGATTGCGGGCGCATGGCGTCCCATTCTTCGAACTTGAGCGGTCGGTTGTCCATGCAGGAGGGCAGGCGGAAGCCATGTTCGGCCAGCGTGAATTTGCGCCGATAGTCGCCCCGGTACATGCCGCCGATCTGGGGCACGCTGACATGGCTTTCATCGGCGAAAACGATGGCATTGTCGGGGATGAACTCAAAGAGGGTGGGGGGCGGCTCCCCGGGTGCGCGGCCTGTGAGATAGCGAGAATAGTTCTCAATGCCGTTGCAGACGCCCGTGGCTTCCAGCATTTCGATGTCGAAATTCGTGCGCTGTTCGAGGCGCTGCGCCTCCAGCAGTTTCCCTTCGCCCACCAACTGATCCAGCCGCACCCGCAGCTCTTTTTTGATGTTGATGATCGCCTGCTGCATCGTGGGCTTGGGCGTCACGTAGTGCGAATTGGCGTAGACGCGGACGCGGTCCATGCTGCCTGTTTTGGCCCCGGTCAGCGGGTCGAATTCGGTGATCCCTTCCAGCTCTTCGCCGAAAAAGCTCAGCTTCCAGGCGCGGTCATCAAGGTGGGCGGGCCAGATCTCCAGGCTGTCACCGCGCACCCGGAATGACCCACGCTGAAACGCCTGATCGTTGCGGCGATATTGCTGCGCCACCAGATCGGCCATGATTTCGCGCTGGTTGTAGTCGTCGCCCGCCTTCAGATCCTGCGTCATCGCACCATAGGTTTCCACCGACCCGATACCGTAGATGCAGCTGACCGAGGCCACGATGATCACGTCATCGCGTTCCAGTAGCGCGCGGGTGGCCGAGTGGCGCATCCGGTCGATCTGCTCATTGATCTGGCTTTCCTTCTCAATGTAGGTGTCCGAGCGCGGGACATAGGCCTCCGGCTGGTAATAGTCGTAATAGCTGACGAAATACTCGACCGAGTTGTTGGGAAAGAAGCCTTTGAATTCGCCGTAAAGCTGGGCCGCCAGCGTCTTGTTGGGGGCCAGAATAATCGCGGGGCGCTGCGTTTCTTCGATGATCTTGGCCATGGTGTAGGTCTTGCCTGTCCCGGTGGCCCCCAGAAGCACCTGATCGCGGTCGCCGTTCAACACCCCTTCTGACAGTTCCTTGATCGCGGTGGGCTGGTCACCGGCGGGGGAAAACTCAGTCACCATTTCAAACGCCTTGCCGCCTTCGAGCTTGTGGCGGGCTTTCACGTTCTCTGCGGTGGCGGCCTGCAAGGCGGTGGCGGCATCCACGTCAGTTTTGTCAGAATGGGCGTAGGGCATGGGCGTTCCGGTGTAGTTTAGTCCAAACTTGTGCGCTTTGCGGCGGAGTTCAAGCGGCCATTGCGCGTCTGGCCTCCGGCGCGGGCGATACTGACAGAATTTGTCACAGATCACAGGCCCACTTGCGGGGGCGTGCCCGGCAGGATACGGCGGGGCCATGACGCAAAGACTGACATATGCTGCCCACGCCAAATCGGTGTTGGGGCTGGGCCTGCCATTGGTGGGGTCCCACGTGGCGCAGTTTGCCATCACGCTGACCGATGGGATCATGCTGGGGCGCTATTCGGTTGATGCGCTGGCGGCCGAAGTGCTGGGCGGCACGATGTTTTTCGTGATCTTCATTGTGGGATCGGGCTTTGCCTGGGCGGTGATGCCCATGGTGGCCTCCGCCGAGGCGCGGGGCGAGACGACAGAGGTGCGCCGCGTGACGCGGATGGGGGCGTGGGCATCGATTGCCTTCGCGGTGATCTTGTTGCCCGTGATGGTGTTCTCTGAGGGGCTGTTTCTGGCCATGGGGCAGGAGGCGCAGGTCTCTGCCGATGCCGCGCTGTACCTGTCCATCGTCGGGTTTGGGCTCTTGCCCGCGCTGTTGGTGATGGTGCTGAAATCATACCTCGCCGCGCTGGAACGGACGCAGGTCGTGCTTTGGGTGACGGTGGGCGCGGTGGGGCTCAACGTGCTGGTCAATTACGCACTGATCTATGGCAATTGGGGGTTTCCGGAAATGGGCCTGCGGGGCGCGGCGATTGCGTCCCTTGTGGTGACAACGGCGTCCTTGCTGGTGTTGATGGTCTACGTCGCGCGGGTGACACCGGAACACACGCTGTTTACCCGGTTCTGGCGCCCGGATTGGGAGGCGCTGGCCCAGGTGTTTCGCCTAGGTTGGCCCATTGGGCTGACGTCGCTGGCGGAGGCCGGGTTGTTTGCGGCCGCGACCGTGATGATGGGATGGCTTGGCAAGGTGCCACTGGCTGCCCACGGGATCGCGATGCAACTGGCCTCGCTGACATTCATGGTGCATATGGGCCTGTCAAATGCCGCGACGATCCGGGCGGGCCAGGCCTTTGGAAGGCAGGACGGGCGCGGTCTCGCTGATGGCGCGCGGGTGGTCCTGGCGCTGTCCACGGGGTTTGCAGCGCTGACCATGATTGCCTTTCTCGCCGTGCCGGAAATTTTGGTCACGCTTTTTCTCAACCCGGCGGAGCCTGAGCGGGATGCGGTCATTGTCGTGGGGGTCGCCCTTTTGGCGGCGGCGGCGATGTTTCAGTTGATGGATGCCGCCCAGGTCATGGCGCTTGGGCTTTTGCGCGGTGTGCAGGACACGCGCGCGCCCATGGTGATCGCCGCGGTCAGCTATTGGATCGTCGGCGTGCCGGCGAGCTATGGACTGGGCTTCACCTTTGGCTTTGGCGGCGTTGGCATTTGGCTGGGCCTTGCCGTGGGGCTGGCGCTGGCCGCCGTTCTGCTTTTGGCGCGCTTCTGGAAATGGTCCCTGCGGGATATCGGACAGACCTGATCCCCGGCTTCATCTTTCCAAAAATACTCCCGCCGGAGGCATCAAAACCTCAGATTGTGAAATCCGCCTGATCTGCCTGTGCGATGCGCATCAGCTCTGCCGGGTCAATTCCGAACACGTGCCGGGGTGTGCCCGCGGCGGCCCAGACCCGATCGAAGTCCAACAGGCGCGGATCAAAGAACGCGCGGGGTTGATTAAGATGCCCCACCGGCGACACGCCACCGATGGCAAAGCCTGTTTGCGCGCGAATGAGGTCTGCATCGGCCTTGCCCAGCGGCTCGCCCGCAAGCAGGCTCGCTTTTGCCCCGTCCACCTGGTTGCCGCCAGCAGTGACGAAAAGGATCGCGGCACCGCTCTCTTCCCCGCGAAAAATGATGGATTTGGCAATCTGATCCACCTCGCAGCCCACCAGATCCGCGGCCATTTGCGCGGTGGTGGCCTGACCCACTTCCTGAGGGTCTGCATCCGATCCTGCCGCCTGCAGGGCGGCCCGAACGCGTTTGAGACTTTTGGACATCCGGTATTCCTTTCGACGACAGTGTTCCATGCCCGAAAGCCATTGACCATAGCCGCGTGATCGGCATCACATACGGCCCATGTCCATCGCCGCCCGCATGATCCGCTGTCCGCGCCCCTATGACCCCGAACAGGGGGAAGCGACGCGCGCCCTGTTTGCAGGGCTCGCCCCGGAGTATCGCGACTTGATCGCAGGGGCGGCCGGGTGCAGCCCCTTTCTGCGCAGCCTGTGCCAGAGTGAGGCAGGTTGGCTGCGCGAGGCATTGGATATGCCGGAGGCCAGTTTTGAAAAGCTTCTGGATGAGGCCGCCCGTGCCCCGCTGGACCAAACCGCCCCGGCCTTGCGACAGGCCAAGCGGCGCATTGCCCTGCTGACGGGCCTGACCGATCTGGCCGGGGTCTGGACACTGGCGGATGTGACGGCGCGGTTGTCCCGTTTTGCCGATCTGGCCGTGGGATGCGCCTTGCGCGCCGCGATTGAGCCGGAACTGCGTCGCGGCAAGATCCCGGGCCAGGGGGAGGATGATCTGGCCTCCGCAGGGGGCATGGTCGTGCTGGCCATGGGCAAAATGGGCGCGGGGGAGTTGAACTACAGCTCTGACATAGACCTGATTTGTCTGTTCGATGAAACCCGGTTTGATCCGGGCGATTACGATACTGCGCGGGCGGGCTTCGTGCGTGCGACGCGCAAGATGGCCGCGCTGCTGAACGACCGGACGGAGGATGGTTATGTCTTTCGCACCGATTTGCGGCTGCGCCCCGATCCGGCGGTGACGCCTGTCTGCCTCGCCATGGCCCGGGCGGAGGCTTATTACGAAAGCCTGGGCCGCACGTGGGAACGTGCGGCCTATATCAAGGCGCGCGCGGCGGCGGGTGATATCCGCGCGGGCACGCGGTTTCTGGAAACGCTCAAACCGTTTGTCTGGCGCAAGCATCTGGATTTTGCCGCCATTGAAGATGCCCACAATATGCGTCTGCGCATCCGCGCCCATAAGGGGTTGCCCAAGCAGATCACCCTGCCGGGTCATGACATGAAACTGGGCCGGGGTGGCATTCGCGAGATTGAATTTTTCACCCAAACGCAGCAGCTGATCTCTGGCGGGCGGGATGCGCATCTGCGCGCACGGGGCACGGTGGAAGGGATGGTGCGATTGGCCGAACGTGGCTGGATCCCGCGCGATGTGGCCACGGATTTGAGTGATCACTATGAATTCCACCGCACGGTCGAACATCGCGTGCAGATGATCCACGATGCCCAGACCCATGCCCTGCCAAACCAGCGCGATGGGTTTGATAGGTTGGCCGCGCTGATGGATTGCGAACGTGAGGGTCTGGAAACGGAATTGCTGGATCGGCTGACCACCGTTCATACCCGGATTGAGACCTTTTTCAGCCCCGATGGCGCGGCCTCTGATCCTGCACCTGCGTCTTCTGACACCACGCCCTGTCAAACTGACCTTGATCAGACGTTGATCGCCCGGTGGGAAAGCTATCCGGCGCTGCGGTCTGACCGGGCGCGCCAGATTTTTCGCAGGCTTCAGCCTGATATCCTGTCGCGGCTTGCGGCCTCTGTTGATCCCAAGGCGGCAACACTGGCGCTGGATGGGTTCCTGTCGGGCCTGCCTGCTGGTGTGCAGCTTTTGTCGATGTTTGAAGCGCGCCCTCAATTACTGGACCTTCTGGTCGATATCGCGGGCACCGCGCCGGGCCTTGCGGCCTATCTGTCGCGCAATGCGCGCGTCTTTGAGGCCGTGGTCGGTGGGCAGTTCTTTTCCGATTGGCCGGGGGAGGCCGCGCTGACACAGGAACTGTCGGACCGGCTGGACGTGCAAACGGATTATGAGGCGGTGCTGGATGCCACTCGGGCCTGGGCCAAGGAATGGCATTTCCGCGTGGGCGTGCATCACCTGCGCGGGCTGATCGGTGCGGGCGAGGCGGGCCAGCAATATGCCGATCTGGCCGGTGCCGTGGTGGCCGCGCTCTGGCCTCGGGTGCTGGCGCAGTTTGCCACCAAGCACGGGGTCCCGCCGGGACGCGGGGCCGTGGTGGTCGCGATGGGATCGCTTGGGGCGGGCAAGCTGAATGCTGGCTCTGATCTGGACCTCATTGTGGTCTATGACGCGCCGGGGGATGGCACCTCCAAGGGTCCGCGCCCGCTGCCCACGCGGACATACTATGCCCGCGTCACACAGGCGTTGATCACCGCGCTGACCGTGCCCATGGCGGAAGGGCGTCTTTACGAGGTCGATATGCGCCTGCGGCCTTCGGGCAATCAGGGGCCGGTGGCCACCAGTTGGGTCGCTTTTCAATCCTATCAAAGTGATGAGGCCTGGGTCTGGGAACATCTGGCGCTGACCCGGGCGCGGGTGGTGGCAGGGCCTGATGATCTGGCCCGCGATGTGGAGGCGTTTCGCCGGCAGCTTCTGGCCCGCAAAGGCGATAAGGCGCGGGTTTTGGCCGGTGTGGCCGATATGCGCGCCCGGATTGCAGAGGCTAAGGCGCCCGCGGGGGCGCTTGACACCAAACTGGGCCCCGGTCGCATGCAGGACATTGAATTGCTGGCCCAGGCCGGTGCGCTGATCGCGGCGGAACCTGCCCGCGATGTGGGCGCGGGGATTGCCGCCGGGGCGCAGGCGGGGCTTTTTGCGCGGGCTGACAAAACCCGGCTGGAGGAGGCCTACACCCTTTGCTGGGTGATCACGCAGGTGGCCCGGCTTTTGGGGGGGCGCACGCTTGATCCCGACAAGCTGGGGCAGGGAGGGTGCGCGATGCTTCTGCGGGAGACAGGCCATAACAGCCTTGAGGCATTGCAAACAGGGCTTGACGCACAGGCCCAAGCGGCGGCACAGATTATCGAGGCCGTGCTGGAACAATCCGGCCCCCATCCAAGCCCACCGTCAGGAGCGTGAGCGCATGTCCCTTGTCAACAAAAACGACCTGCTGGATCCCAAGGGTCTTATCCGCGAAGCCTATTTGATCGATGGGATCACGTGGGATGAATGCCGGTCCATTTTCCTTGACTGGGCGCTGAGCCTGCCGGACGGGCAAGATGCGCGTGCGGCAATCGACGCGCTGATCGAACGGCACCGTGATGCACCGGACGGGCATCCGATGACGGATGTCTTGGTCGAAGGGCAAGGCGCTGCTGCGCGGCCCAAGCGGCGCGGGGGGTGGCGGTCGCGGGACCGCTGAAGAACCCGCCACTAAGGCGGCGCTTTCTCATCTTCACAGGCTTTTGACGCCCGGTTGCGCGCTGCATCCGGCATCAAATCCCCTTTGAATGAACCCGCTTTTGATATCAATTTGTCTCAATTGCGCCTCAATCAGACGCCATCCGTAAAAGATCACGGACGGAGCCATGTCCACCAAGATCTGAAGAGCAGACCACAGGCATGGCATCACATGGAACAAATGGAGGTTACCATGGACAAGGTATTGACGGCGTTTTCGAGCGCGCTTGAGAAACCCATGAAGATTGCTTTCGGCCTGGTGGCCGCTGCCGCGCTCAGCGCGTGCGGCTCTGCCCCGGTGGAAACCACGCGCAATGCGCCCGCCACGCTGACCAACGGACAGCTTGTGGCAGGCCCTGCAGTGTCGTCATTTGACATCCAATCGGTGGTGGTCACCGTGCCGCGCAGCCTCAAGGTGTCGGAAAAGAACCGCTATTACCCGGGCGGCGATATCGTCTGGCGCGAAGATGCCTTTGGTGATCGCCACGCACAGGTGGAAGCCATCCTGCAAAGCGGGCTGGAACTGGGCGCGGCAAGCATCACACCCGGTGCAGTGCCGGTTGATGTTCACGTGGAGCTGACACGCTTTCACGCCCTGACCCAAAAGGCGCGGGCCACGGTGGGCGGTGTCCATGACATCGAGTTCCTGATGTCCCTGCGCGATCCGGTGACAGGCAAGGCGTTTGGACCCACGAAACTGGTCAAAGCCGACCTCAAGGCCTTTGGTGGGCGCAAAGCCATCGAGGCAGAAATGCGCGGCCACACCCAGAAGGTGCGGATCACCAACCACCTTGCCAAGGTGCTGCGGGCAGAGATGACGACACCCGAAGGGTTCGTGGCCCAAAACCTTGGCATCATGGGTGCGATCAACGAACTCTGATCTTTCCGCTGAGTTGAAAACCGCTTAAGGGGACGGCCATGACGCCGTCCTCTTTGCCTATTGTCCGCCTCAAACCCAAAGCCAACGCGCGCGCGATCCGCTTTGGTGCGCCGTGGGTCTATGACAATGAGGTCGTAACCGACCGCCGGACGCGGAAGATCGCGCCCGGTGCCATTTGCCTGCTGGAGGATGCCGATCGCACGCCACTGGCAATTGTCGCAGTGAACCCAACCTCTCGCATTTTTGCCCGCGTGCTGGACCGTGATGTGACCGCGCAGGTTGATCGCGCATGGATCGCTGCCAAATTGCGCGCGGCTCTTTCCTTGCGAGAACGGCTTTACGAGGCACCATTTTACAGGCTTGTGCATGCCGAAGGCGATGGCCTGCCCGGCGTGGTGATTGACCGGTTTGGCGATTATGCAGTGGTGCAACCCAACGCCGCCTGGGCGGAGATCTTGCTGCCTGATCTGGTGGCCGCGCTGCAGGATGTGACGGGCATCACGAATGTGCTGAAGAACGCCGCAGGCCGCGCCCGGGGTCTTGAAGGGCTGGATGATGTCAGCGGTGTCCTGGCCGGCGGGGCCCCCGATGCACCAGTGGACGTGGTGATGAACGGGGCCACCTATCTGGCCGATCTGGTGGAGGGGCAGAAGACCGGCCTCTTTTATGATCAACGCCCAAACCACGCCTTTGCTGCCCGTGCGGCCAAAGACGCGCGCGTTTTGGACGTGTTTTCCCATGTGGGCGGGTTTGGCCTTGCTGCCCTTGCCGCCGGGGCGCAAAGCGTGCTGGCTGTCGATGGATCCGCCCCGGCGCTGGCTTTGGCGCAAAATGGTGCCGCGCGGATGGGGCAGGGCGACCAGTTTGCCACCCGGCAAGGCGATGCCTTTGACGTGTTGACGACGCTGGCATCGGAAGGCGCGCAGTTTGATCTTGTGATCTGCGACCCGCCTGCCTTTGCGCCGAACAAACAGGCATTGGAGGCAGGTCTGCGCGCTTATGAACGCATTGCCCGGCTGGCCGCGCCCTTGGTGGCGGACGGCGGCATCCTGGGGCTTTGTTCCTGTTCTCACGCTGCCGATTTGGCACGGTTCCGGGCGGCCAGCGTACGCGGGATCGGGCGATCAGGTCGGCGCGGGGCGCTGATCCACACAGGTTTCGCCGGGCCCGATCATCCACAACATCCGCAACTGGCCGAAACCGCCTACCTCAAGGCGCTGTTTTTCGCGCTATGAAGGCGCTGCTCGACACTTGCGTGATCTATCCCACCGTGATGCGCGAGATGCTGTTGGGTGTTGCCAAGACGGGCGCGTTCACGCCGCTCTGGTCTGCACGGATCATTGAAGAATGGCAGCGCGCGGTGGTGAAGCTGGGCCCGGATGCGCAAGCTCAGGCCGGCACGGAGGCGGTTTTCCTCAAGGAGGCATGGCCGGGGGCAGAGGTCGACTGGCTCCCGTCCTTGGAGGCGCGATTGTGGCTGCCTGATCCGGCGGATGTGCATGTGTTGGCCGCGGCGGTGGCTGGGAACGCAGATGTGATTGTGACGCTCAACGCCAAGGATTTCCCGCGCGGTGTTTTGGCCGAAGAAGGCGTATCGCGCGCCGATCCTGATGCGTTCTTGATGGGCATCCACGCTGCACAGCCCGATCTTGTGGCGAGTGCTGCGGATCAGGTTCTAGCCCGCGCCAATGCGCTCTCCGGTGAGGTGTGGGAAATGCGCAAACTGCTCAAGAAAGCCCGGCTGCCAAGACTGGGCAAAGCGCTGTCAGGCTAAACCGCGCTGCGTTGCACAAAAGACAGCAGTTGACGGGTCGAGGGATCACCGCCGTCAGTGTCACCGGCCAGCGCTTTTTCCATGTCGCGGGCCAGCACCTTGCCCAGTTCCACGCCCCATTGATCGAAGGAATTGATCCCCAGGATCACGCCTTCCACGAAGACGCGGTGTTCGTAAAGCGCCACAATCTGCCCCAGCGTGCGAGGCGTCAGTTGATCATAGATCAGCGTGGTGGATGGCCGGTTGCCGGTGAAGACCCGATGCGCGGTTTGACGGTCCAGTTCCTCGCCCTGAAATCCCGCCTCCTGCATCAGAACGCGCGCCTCTGCCGTGGTGCGACCCCGCATCAGCGCCTCTGACTGCGCCAGGCAATTGGCCACCAACAACCTGTGATGATGGGCCAGATCAGGTTCATGACCCCGGGCCGCCACCATGAATTCGCAAGGCACCACCCGCGTGCCCTGATGAATAAGCTGATAAAACGCATGCTGCCCGTTGGTGCCGGGTTCGCCCCAGACCACGGGGCCACTGCCTGCCGCCACCGGCGCGCCCTCCATCGTGACGCCCTTGCCGTTGCTTTCCATTTCCAACTGCTGGAAATACGCAGCCAGTCGCGACAGGCGCTGGTCATAAGGCAGAACGGCGCGGGTCTCATGCCCGCACACATGGGAATGCCACAGCCCGGTCAGCGCCAGCATCACAGGCATGTTGCCCTGCAACGGGGCCTCGCGGAAATGGAGGTCCATCGCCTCACCGCCTTGCAGAAATTCGGTGAACCGCTCAGGTCCAATGGCGATCATCAGGGACAACCCGATGGGCCCCCACATGGAATATCGCCCGCCGACCCAATCCTCGAACCCGAACACGCGTTCTGGAGCGATGCCGAAGGCGGCGGTTTTTTCTTCCGCCGTGGACAGCGCCACGAACTGATCGCCCGGGCGCGCCACCGCATCTGCCATCCAGTCGCGCGCGGTTTCAGCATTTGTGATGGTTTCAATCGTGGTGAAGGTTTTGGAGGCCACGATCACCAGCGTGCGCGTGGGATCCAGACCCTTGAGCGTATCTGCAATATCGGCCCCATCGACGTTGGACACGAAATGACAGCGCGGCCCGTCGTGAAAGGGCGCCAGCGCAAGCGTGCCCATCTCAGGCCCCAGATGCGACCCGCCGATCCCGATATTGATGACATCGGTGATCGCGCCGCCTGCGCCCTGAAACGCGCCCGATCGCACGTCACGCGCAAAGGCGCTCATCCGCGACAGCGTATCCCGCACACCGGGCATCACATCAACGCCGTCCACCTCCACCGGCCCGCCAGAGAGGTTGCGCAGCGCCGTGTGCAAAACCGCGCGCCCTTCGGTCTCATTGATCTTCTCCCCGGCAAACATCGCATCGCGCCGCGCCTCCACGTCTGCGCCTTGCGCGATCCGGATCAACCCGTCGCGCGCCGCCCGGTCCATCGTCGTTTTGGAATAATCAAACAGCATCCCGTCTGCATGCACGGAAAACGCCTCTGCGCGGCGCGCGTCTTCCATGAGCTCCAGAATAGACCGATCTGATCCTTGCTTCAGCGCATCCCACATCTCGCGTCCCAGCCTTTCTTCTTGCCATAAATATCCCGGGGGTTTGGGGGCTGGCCCCCAATGATTTGTGTGTTTGGGGGCTGGCCCCCAATCCTGCCCCAGCCATCCTACTCAGCCCAATGGACATCCGCGCGATCCAGCAGGGCGGCCACTGGTGCGTCCTCCGGTGCCATCCCCTGCGCCCGCTCTACAGCTGCACGTTTGTCTGCGCCTGTGATCACAATGTGCAACGCCAACGCGTCGTGCAGCGCGGGTGCCGATAGCGTGATGCGCGGCTCGGGCTGGCCGTCGGGCGTTTGCACGCTCAAGAGGGGCGCATCCGGCCGCAAGGCTGCCGCAAGACCCGGCGCGCCCGGGAAGAGGGACGCGGTGTGCATATCCGCCCCCATCCCCAGAAGGCAGACATCAATGGGAAGCTCTGGTTGAAGGGCGAGCGTCAGGCGGTCAATTGCCTCATGGGGGGTGGCACCCTCAAGGTAAAGCGGCACAAGCTGCGCCGCTTCGGCGCGGCCCGTCAGCAGCCGTTCGCGAAGAAGCGCGGTATTGGATCGCGGATGATCCCCCGGCACCCAGCGTTCATCGCTCAGGCAGACGCGCACCCGTGACCAATCCAGATCCACGGCGCTGATCGTGTCAAACACAGGGCCGGGCGTCGTGCCGCCGGGGACCACGAAAAGAACAGTTTCTTTCATCTCAAGCGCCTGGCGCAGGTCCGAGGCCAGTGTGTCGGCCAGCCGCAGCGCCAGCATGTCGCGGTCGGGGTAGTCGTTAAAATTCATGCCTTGATCTCCCGCCACCGTCTGCCATCGCGATGCATCAGCATCAGCGCATCATCGGGTCCAGAACTGCCCGTGACATAGCTCAGCGGTTCTTCCCCCCGCTCTTCCCATCCGCGGATCACTGCATCGGTCCAGGCCCATGCGGCCTCCACCTCATCGCCGCGCATGAAGAGCGTCTGATTGCCCCGGATCACATCCATGATGAGCCGCTCATAAGCGTCGGGAAAATCGGCCTCTTCCGGGCCAAGGGCTTCGGCGAATGTCATATCAAGGGGCACATCCACCAAACGCATGCCGCCGGGGCCGGGTTCCTTGATCGTCACGCCCAGTTCAATGCCCTCATTGGGCTGCAATTTGATGGTCAGGATGTTGGAATGCCGGCCACTGTCTTCGGTAAAGATCGAATGGGGCGCATCCTTGAAGACCACCGCGATTTCACTGGCCCGTTCGCGCAGGCGCTTGCCGGTGCGCAGGTAAAACGGCGTGCCTGCCCAACGCCAATTGCTGACTTGCGCGCGCAAGGCGACGAAGCTTTCGGTGACCGTGTCGCGATTGCCCACCTGGTTCTTGTACCCCGGCCTGTCGCCATCGCCCTCATACTGCCCGCGCACCACATCATCTGCGCCCACGGGTTCCAGCGCGCGAATGACCTTCAGCTTTTCGTCGCGTACTGCGTCGGGGTCAAACTTCGCGGGCGGTTCCATCGCGATCAGGCACAAAAGCTGCATCAGGTGGTTTTGCATCATATCCCGCATCGCACCTGCGCGGTCGTAATAGTCGCCGCGCGTGCCGATGCCCACCTCTTCGGCCACGGTGATCTGGATGTGATCGACGTATTGGCTGTTCCACAGCGGTTCAAACAGCATGTTGCCAAACCGGATCGCCATCAGGTTTTGCACCGTTTCCTTGCCCAGGTAATGATCAATCCGGTAAATCTGATCTTCCGAGAAATGCGCGGCCAATGCGCGGTTCAATTGTCGCGCGGTTTCCAGATCGCGGCCAAAGGGCTTTTCCACCACGATCCGCGCGCTGTCATCGACCATGTCATTGTCGTGCAACCGTTCGGCCAGCGGGCCAAAAAGGCGGGGTGCCACCGAGAAGTAATAGGCCCGGATCCGCCCCGGGCGCGTGAGGTCCTTCAGCGCGGGCCAGCCTTCTTCGCCCATGGCGTCGACCTTGACGTAATGCAGCATCCCTAAGAAAGCGCGCAGGCTGGCGGGCTTGTCCTCCCCATGGTCGCATTCATGGCCTTTGTTGAATTCCGCAATCGCGGCGGCGGCGAAATCGCGGTAGCCGCCTGTATCCATATCAGACCGCGCCGCGCCGATGATGCGCACTTCCCCTTCGATCTGCCCGGCACAAAAGCGGCGGAACAAGCCCGGCAGGATCTTGCGCCGGGCCAGATCGCCCGTGCCGCCAAAAATGACAAGATCAAACGGATCGACAGGTATGACGCGTGAGACCATGGGCGCGTGCCTCAAAAGGGCCTGATGCAGGGCAGGGGCGGCAAAGACGACAATCTTCACGAACCTGTCAGCGAAAGGCGATTGCAATTTGCATTAAAAAGAACAGGATAGGGCCGGAAAGCAATCAAATTCGGGCTTATCCATGAAAGATGTGGCAACGGTCACGGCGAATGCAGGCAAATTCGTAGACCCCAAAATCACCGCAAAGGGCGAAAGGCGTGCCCATGTGGCGCTTAGCCAGCCCGAGACGCTTTGGTTCAACACCGGCACGCTGTGCAATATTGAATGCCTGAATTGCTACATCGAAAGCTCCCCCAGTAATGACCGCCTTGTCTACATCACTGAGGCCGAAGTGGTGGACTATCTGGATCAATTGGACGCGCGGAAGTGGAACGTGCGTGAGATCGCATTTACGGGCGGTGAGCCTTTCATGAACCCTGAGATGATCGGTATGGCCCGCGCGACGTTGGCGCGCGGCTATGACGTTCTGATCCTGACCAATGCCATGCGCCCGATGATGCGGAAAACGATGATGGAGGGCGTGCTGGATCTGCATGAAGCCTTTGGCGAAAAGCTGACGCTGCGCATTTCCGTGGATCACTGGAACCCTGACAATCATGACAAGGAACGGGGCAAGGGCAGTTTTGATCGCATGCTGGAGGGCATGTGCTGGCTGCGTGACAATGGCGTGCAGATGACGGTCGCAGGCCGCAGCATCTGGGGCGAAAGCGATGCCCAATCGCGCGCGGGCTACCAGGCGCTGTTTGATACGCATGGATTTGACATTGATGCGATGAACCCAGGTGCCACGGTTCTGTTTCCGGAAATGGATGAAACGGTGGAAGTGCCTGAGATCACCACCGCGTGCTGGGGCATTCTGGGCAAATCCCCGGGTGATGTTATGTGTGCCTCGTCGCGCATGGTGGTGAAGCGTAAGGGTGCGGAAAAGCCTGCTGTTCTGGCCTGCACGCTGTTGCCCTATGACGAACAATTCGAAATGGGTGCAACGCTGGAAGAGGCGGAAAAACCTGTCAGCCTGAACCATCCCCATTGCGCGAAATTCTGCGTTCTTGGCGGGGCCAGCTGTTCTGCCTGACGCCTCCGGCGGGAGTATTTCTGGCCAGAAAGAAGCCTAAGGGCTTTTGCTGTCATCCGTGTCGGACCGGGTCAGGCGGCCGATGGTGAAGGATGTACGCGGCAGCCAGACATAGCGCGTCCGCTCCCCCAGGGTCGGGCGCACCAGCATGCGCAGAAACCCAAACAGGATCAGCACGGCATGGGCGGTGGCGATCATCATGAACATGGCAGCAGGCCCGTACCATTCGATCAGGGTGGATGCCACCAGCGGCGCGGCAATGGCGCCCACGGCAAAAAAGAACATCAGGGCGGCGGCCAGTTCCACACGCTCTTCAGGCGTGGCGAAATCATTGGCATGAGCGGCGGCCACGGAATAGATCGGGAACGCCGTGAGGCCGAAGAAAAATGCGGTCAGCATGACGCCTGTGGCGCTGAGTTCCTGCAGGCTGGCCGTGATCAAGCAACTGATGATCGCGGCCACCGACAGCCCGATCATGACGTAGCGGCGGTCAAACTTATCCGCCAGCCACCCCGCCGGGATTTGCGACAGCGCGCCGCCCAGGATGAAGACAGCCAGGAAATACGCAATCTGGTCCACGGCAAGCCCCACCTTGTCGCCGTAGAGCGGCCCCACCATGCGGAATGTCGCGCTGGAAAGCGACGCCACGATCACCCCCATCGCCGCCAAGGGCGAGGCGCGGAAGGCCAGCGACGGGCGCAGGCGCGGGGCAGAGGGCGTGGCCGGTTGTTGGCGTTTGGTCAGAACAAGCGGCAAAAGCGACGCACAGCAAAACATCGCAAGGATGTTGTAGGACACGTAAGAGGCCGGCTCCAACACCGAAATCATCATCTGTGCCACCAACTGCGCGCCCATATCGGTGACGCGGTAAACGCCCATCGCCCGCCCGCGCGTTTCATTGGTCAGTTTGGCGTTGAGCCAGGCCTCAATGACCGTGTAGCAGCCTGCCACACAGACGCCGGACGCCACGCGCATCCCCGCCCAGGCCCACGGGTCGACCACCAGCATATGCGCCATCAGACCGATGGTGCCTGACGCCGTGAAGGCTGCGAAGGCGCGCGCGTGGCCCACCGACCCCATCAGTCGCGGCGCCCACCAGCAGCCGATGAAGAAGCCCAGAAAATGCGCCGATCCCAAAAGGCCGATCTGCGTGGTGGAGAAATCCAGCACCAAGCCCGACAGCGCATCAAGCGGCCCAACACCGCCCGAGGACAGCTGCATCAATATGACAGACAGGAACAGCGCGGCGAATGAAAGGAGCAGGCCCATGGCGCAGCTATGCCTGTTCTTCTTCGCGGTTGCGAGAGGTTATATGCCTCCGGCGGGAGTATTTCTGGAAAGATGAAGCGCAGGTCCCCTGTTTCATCTTTCCAAAAAATACTCATGATCCCGGGTGGGGACCGGGTGCTAGCGTTCGATATAGGCGATGATGTTGAGGTCAATCTGATCGGCGACAAAGCCGGGAAACCCGCTGGCGCCGAAAGCGGATCGGCTGACCGATCCCAAAAGCTGCACGATCAGGCGCGACCGGTCGGTGCGGTCCGTGCCTTGCTGGCGGTAAAGCCCGGCTGTTAGTGTCACAGGTCGGGTGATGCCGCGTATGGTCAGATCGCCGGTGATTTGGGCACCGCGCAGACTGCCCTCGACCTTTGTGGAGGTGAATTCAATCGTGGGGTAGCTGGCCGTATGCAGTACGTTGGGGCCCTTCATGGTGGATGTCATGAAGAGCGCGCCCGCCTGCGCCTCTGCCGCGTTGAGCGTCACGTTCACCTGGCTGCCGGAGATATTGTCGAGATCTAGTTGCATCACCGCCGCCGCCACAGGCATTTGCCCTTGGCGTGGATTGCCCTGGAACTGGTAGGTGAAGCCCACGACCGATTGATCCATGTTCAAGCGGTAGCTTTCAGGGGCGGCGAGGGCCGGGCCGGCGACGAAAGCGGCCAGCGTGATCAGGGATCGAATGAAATATCTCATGACTGAGGTTTTAGACGGGTTTTGGCGCGTGACCATTCACAATCTCTCACCCTGTTGCGAGCGTGGGCGCCTTCGGGCTGGACAGTGCCCATGCGCCGGGCCGTCCGCGCAGATCCCATGTCTTGGGCGGGGCGGTGCGGGCGCGCAGGCGCGACAGCTGCCAGCCGCGCGTCTCGGCCCCATGGTGTTGCGCCATATGCCAGCGTGTTTCAATCCCCGGCGCGCCACCCTGTCCGGGCGTCAGCAGCAGCGCCAGAGGCACGTTCCGCCCCTCCTGCGCGCCACTTTCCGCGGCCAGATGCAACCGCCGCACCGGGGTCATGGCCGGAGGTTCGGGCATTTCCGCCACCACCAATGGCACCGCGCCGCTGCGCAACACCTCCTCCAGCGTCCAGAGCGTGTCGTCTTCGCGCCGCGCGTTGATAAAGGTGAAGCGCCCCGGATCTGCCAGCGCCAGCATCCCTTCAGGGTTCAGCGTTTCGGCTTGCCATGTGGGCGTGATCCAAAAAACCGGCCCCGAAAGCGCACCCGCGACCATCAGGGCAAAAAGCCAACGCGCGTTGCCACAAACCTCATGCGCGCGGGCCTGGGGCAGGGTGATCCCGTCAATCACCGTCAATTCCGGCCCGGGCCGGTGAGCATGGCGCGACAGAAGCTGGGTATGGGCGAGGGCGTTCATTGGGTGAGGATATAATGTTCACTAAATGTTCTCAATATTTTTCTGAGCGCACCTCCACAAAAGCGCCGCTGTGATCCGCCATTGCACCCCCTCGCAAAGCCGTTAGGGTATGGCCAACACATCCAAAGGACCTCCCGACATGCAAAGAAATCCCCTTGGCCGCACTGGCATTGAGGTGAGCGCGCTCTGCCTTGGCTCCATGACCTGGGGCACGCAAAACTCTGAGGCCGAAGGCCATGCGCAGATCGACATGGCGCTCGATCACGGCATTGATTTTCTCGACACGGCCGAGATGTATCCGGTGAACCCGATTTCGCCTGAAACCACCGGCCTGACAGAGACCATCGTGGGCAACTGGTTTGCCAAGACGGGTCGCCGCAACGATATGATCCTGGCGACGAAGCACTCCGGCGCGGGATTCAAAGGCGCCCGGGATGGCGCGCCTATCTCCGCCAAAACGATCCCTGAAGCGGTAGAGGGATCGCTCAAACGGCTGCAAACGGATGTGATCGATCTTTATCAATTCCACTGGCCCAATCGCGGCAGCTACATGTTCCGGCAGAACTGGGACTATGATCCGTCCAGCCAGAACCGCGCCGACACGATGACCCATATGGAGGAGGCGCTCGATGCGCTTCAGCGGGAGGTCGACAAGGGCCGCATCCGTGCTTTCGGGCTGTCCAATGAAAGCGCGTGGGGCACCTCACAATGGTTGCGCATTGCCGAGGAAAAGGGTGGGCCGCGCGTGGCCTGCGTGCAGAACGAATATTCGCTGATGTGCCGGCTTTATGACACCGACATGGCGGAAATGTCGGTCAATGAGGATGTGGGGCTTTTGGCATTTTCGCCGCTGGCGGCGGGCTTTCTGACGGGCAAGTACCAAAACGGCCAAATCCCGCCCGGGTCGCGCATGTCCATCAACGACAATCTGGGCGGACGGCGGTCAGACCGGGCCTATGATGCGGTCGATGCCTATCTGGCGGTGGCCGACAAGCATGGGCTTGATCCCAGCCAAATGGCGCTGGCGTGGTGCCTGACGCGGCCCTTCATGTGTTCGGCCATCTTCGGGGCGACGACAGAGGCTCAGTTGCAAACCGCCATCGGTGCGGCGGATGTGACCCTCTCGGATGAGGTTCTGGATGATCTAGGCGCTGTTCACCGGGCCCATCCGATGCCCTATTGAGATCGGGACGGCGCGGAATCAAGGACGCAGTCCGCCGCGCCTTCGCCTGGCCCCCCCAAGGGCCTGGCGAATTGGCAATTGCAGGATGTCGCTCGGAGGGAGTCCGAGAACTCGAAGATAAAGCGCTGCTGTTCTCACGTTGGGATCGCCAGACCGGGGTCATGCGAAGGCGCTCTGTTGCGCTTTAAATCCAAGAACTTCTCAAAACCACTTCACACACGCCCGCATTACTTGCCCCAAAGACACCACCCCGCTACAGGTGAACCAAGCAGCAACGGGGCAGGCTCATGCGTATTCTCATCACCAATGACGACGGTATCGATGCCCCGGGCCTTGAGGTCATGTATGACATCGCCAAAGGCCTCGCCGGGCCGGATGGTGAGGTTTGGACGGTGGCGCCGGCCTTTGAACAATCGGGCGTTGGCCATTGCATTTCCTTCACCCATCCGCTGCTGATTTCGCAGATCAGTGATCGCCGCTTTGCCGCGCAAGGCTCCCCCGCCGATTGCGTGTTGGCGGCCTTTCACAAGGTGATGGTGGACCAACTGCCTGATCTTGTGCTGTCGGGCGTGAACCGGGGCAACAACTCGGCTGAAAACGCGATGTATTCTGGCACCATTGGGGCGGCGATGGAAGCCGCATTGCAAGGCGTGCCCGCCATTGCGCTCAGCCAGTATTACGGGCCGCGAAATGTGCAACTGAATGACAAGTTCGAAACCGCCCGCGCCCATGGGTTGGACTGCGTAAAGGCCATCCTCGACAAAGCACCGTGGGAGGCGAAAGGCGGCTACCGGATGTTCTACAATGTGAACTTCCCGCCTGTTCCGGCAGCAGAGGTGCAAGGCATGCGCGCTGTGCGGCAAGGGTATCGCGGGGACAGGCGCTTTGGCATGATGCCCGCTGATGCCCCGTCCGGGCGCAGTTTCATGTGGATCACAGGCGCCAATCAGCAAGATCCATCCGGCGCGGATACCGATGCCACCGCCAATTTGGAGGGCTACATTTCAGTCACGCCCATGCGCGCAGACCTTACCGCCGATGACGCATTGGAGGCCGCTAAAGCCATCGAATGACCCCGTCAGAGACCGATATCGCCGAACGCAAGATGCAGTTTCTGTTTGCCCTGCGATCCCGCGGGGTGACGGAAGATCGCGTGTTGGCGGCGATGGAAAAGATTGATCGGGGGCTTTTTGTGCGCGGCCATTTCGCGGCCCGCGCCTATGAGGATATGCCCCTGCCCATTGGGTGCGGTCAGACGATTTCGCAGCCCTCCGTGGTGGGGCTGATGACGCAGGCACTGCGGCTGACGGGGCGGGAAAAGGTGTTGGAGGTGGGCACCGGGTCTGGCTATCAGGCCGCGATCCTCAGTCAGCTCGCGCGGCGCGTCTATTCCGTGGACCGCCATAAGCGCCTCGTGGCCGAGGCCAGCGCGATTTTTCGCGACCTGGATTTGACCAATATCACCGCTGTGACCGCCGATGGCAGCTATGGTTTGCCAGATCAGGCCCCCTTTGACCGCATCCTGGTGACAGCCGCGGCAGAGGACGCGCCCGGCCCGCTCTTGGCGCAAATGAAAATCGGGGGTATCATGGTGCTGCCGGTGGGGCAGTCTGATGCCGTGCAAAGCCTGATCCGTGTCACGCGGACCGACGCTGGGTACGATTATGATGAGCTTATTCCGGTGCGATTTGTCCCATTGCTGGGCGGGCTTGGCCGTGAAGGCTGACCCACGGGTATTGGGATGAGTGTGGTAAATGGCCTCCGGATGATGGCAATGAGAGGCCGGGACAATGAGGACCTGATCGAGATGAGTTTTCGCCCCATGAAATGTGGCCTGTGGATTGGCACGGGTCTGGTGATGGCGGCCTGTTCGGGGCCTCTGGATTTTGACCTGCGCGGCGGGTTTGGCAATGCACCCTCCACAGCGGATGCGGCACGGCAAGCGTCAGAGACGGCCAACAGGCCGGTGCCAGACGCGCGCGGTGTGATTTCCTATCCCAACTACCAGGTCGCTGTGGCCCGGCGCGGGGATACGATTGACACGGTCGCCTCTCGCGTCGGCGGCAATCTCAGCCAGATCGCGCGCTTCAACGGGCTGCAACCCGGCGATGCGCTGCGCGAAGGGGAAATTGTCGCCTTGCCGTCGCGGGTTTCTGAACCCTCCGGCGGGCCGATCACGCCCGGTGCAGTGGATATTACGACGCTGGCAGGGTCTGCGATTGATGCAGCCGATGGGTCGAGCGGCAACGTGACAACCTCAACGCTTGAACCTGCCCCCCAAGGCCAGCCGCGCGGCGTGTCGGGTGTGGAACCGGTGCGCCACCGCGTGGAAAGGGGTGAAACGGCGTTTTCAATCTCGCGGCTCTACCGCGTGTCGGTGGCCAGCCTCGCGGATTGGAACGGGCTCGGCAGTGATTTCGCGGTGCGCGAAGGCCAGCAATTGCTGATCCCGGTCGCTGTTGCAGAGCCCCGCACGGCGTCGGCAGATGATGTGTCCTTGCCGGGGCAGGGGTCTGAAACACCGCAGCCGCCCAGTGCATCAACGCCTTTGCCTGAAGAAGATACCATCGCAGCTTCAGAGCCCGTCGAAACCGTGGCCGCACCGGACCTCAGTTCCCAACAAACCGCCAGCAGCGGGCGGATGATCCTGCCCGTGGATGGCGCGATTGTGCGCGAGTATTCCGCCGGTCGCAGCGATGGCATTTCCATCTCCGGCAGCCCGGGCGGGTCTGTCAAGGCCGCGGCCGCCGGCACCGTGGCGGCGATCACGGAAGACACCAATGGCGTGCCGATCATCGTGGTCAAACATGATGGCAACCTGCTGACGGTCTATTCCAACATCGACAATGTGGCGGTGCGCAAAGGGCAATCGGTCAGCCGCGGTGCGAAACTGGCAGAGATCCGGTCAGATGGCAGTTCTGCGGTGAATTTCGAAGTGCGTGAAGGCTTCGACAGCGTCGATCCTGCGCCTTACCTGAACTAGCAGGCGCCAGCCCCACAGCGTATGCGAGAGGGCTTTGCCCCCTCGCGCTCCCCCAGGATACTTATGGCCAGAAAAAGCAGGCGCGCGTTTCTTCTGGCTGAAAACATCCCCGTCGGAGGCAAGAAATCTCTTAAATGGTGACGCCGCGCCGACCTGCCAGATCGGTGAAATACTGCCAGGCCACGCGGCCAGAGCGCGAGCCGCGGGTGGCTTGCCATTCGATGGCCTCGGCGCGCAGCGTGTCGTCGTCAATCTCCAGTCCGTACGCGTCGCAATAGCCTCGGATCATGGTGAGGTAGCTATCTTGGTCACACGGGTGGAAGCCCAGCCAGAGGCCGAAGCGATCCGACAGGGAAACCTTTTCTTCGACGGCCTCCGAGGGGCTGATCGAGGAACTGCGTTCGTTCTCGATCATGTCGCGGGGCATCAGGTGGCGACGGTTGGAGGTGGCGTAGAAAACCACATTCTCAGGCCGTCCTTCGATACCGCCATCCAGCACCGCCTTCAGGGATTTGTAGTGCTGGTCATCGTGCGAAAAGCTGAGGTCGTCGCAAAAGAGAATGAAGCGTTCCTCGGTGGCGCGCAGCAGGTTCAGCAGACGGCCCACGGATGTCAGGTCTTCGCGCTGTAGCTCCACGATCTTGAGGCTATAGCCGTCCTCCAGCACCGCTGCATGCACGGCTTTCACAAGTGAGGATTTGCCCATACCGCGAGATCCCCAGAGCAGCGCGTTATTTGCAGGCAGGCCGCGTGCGAATTGGGTGGTGTTAGCCAGAAGCGTATCGCGGGCGCGGTTGATGCCCACCAGCAGGCTCATATCCACCCGGTTCACGTCCGGCACTGGTGCCAGGTGATCGGGGTCAACCTGCCAGACAAAGGCGTCCGCGGCGGCGAAATCGGGCGCGGCCATGGGGGCAGGGCTCATCCGTTCGAGGGCGTCCGCGATCCGCTCCAGCGGGTCACTCACGATTTGGTCTCGTTCGATTGGTCTTCGAGTGGCTCATCCGCGAATTCTTCGTCCACAGGGTCCATTTGGGGATCAATGTCGTCGTCTTCGAACCACGTGCCTTCGGCGCGCATCCGCGCCTCGCGCGCTTTTTCCACGCGGCGGACGAGGAAGATGGAAATCTCATACAGACCGTAGACCACGGTGAAGAGGATGAGCTGCGTGATGACATCCGGAGGCGTGACCAGAGCGGCCAGAACCAGAATGCCCACCATCGCGTATTTGCGCACGCCGCCAAGGCCGACAGCGCTGACCAGCCCCGCCTTGCCCATGAGCGTCAACAACACCGGCAGTTGGAAACAAATCCCGAAAGCCATGATGAATTTGAGCGTGATATCAAGTGACTCGTTGACCTTGCCTAGGAACGTTACCGTCAGTCCGGTTTCAGTTGTCGGAACAATGGCGTCAAAATTGTCAGGCACGACTGGCAGGTTTGGGTCAGCAACCAACTCAACTGGGTTAACCGTTGCAGAGAGTAGGTTAGCAAAGATGGAGCTGACATCAGCAAAGCCCAAGAAGAAGGCCATGGCGAGCGGTGTCACTACGAAGTGGGCAAAGGCCGCACCGAGGAAAAACATGATGGGGGAGGCGATAATAAATGGTAAAAACGCCTGTTTTTCATTGCGATAAAGCCCCGGCGCAATGAAACGCCACATCTGATGAGCAATTACCGGAAATGCCACCATAAAACCAAACACCATGGAGATCCTGAATAGCGTAAACAGGTATTCTTGCGGTGATGTGAAAATGATTGACGGATTTGGATCGCCCAAGTCTCGCAATGTGTTCTCAATGGGAGCGAGCAGAAACTGCAGAATTGGCTCAGCTATGGTGAACATCAAAACGATGCCCACGATAAAGGCGATCACGGATCGGATCAGCCGTGTGCGCAATTCCGCCAGATGTTCGATCAGCGGGGCAGAGCTGTCCTCGATATCGTCCTCGCCAGATTGATCGGGGGTTTGATCGGTCACGTCGCTCATGATTTCGTGGCCGTCTTTTTCTTGGCGGCTGGTTTGGCAGCGGTTTTCTTGGGCGCGGCTTTGGGCTTAGGCGTGGATTTCGCCGCAGGTTTCGCAGTGCTTTTGGCCGCTGGTTTTTTCGCCGCAGGTTTCTTGGCAGGCTTTTTGGCCGGTTTCGGCGCGGCCTTTTCTGCGGCGTCTGCCGTCTCCTGCGCCATGCGCTCTTCGGCCACTTCGGCACCACGCTTGGAAATCTTGTCGGCCATTTCCTGACGCTCAGGCGTCATCTCGGCGCGTTTGGGCACGTTCTTGGGGCCGGCCATGGTCTGGGCTGTGAAGCTTTCGGTGGTCTTGCCCATCTCGTTCATGGCCGTCTTGACCGGGTTGGTCGCGGCATCGAGGGAGCGTTTCACATCGCCCACGCCCGCATCATCGGCGGCATCGTTCATGGCCTTGGAAAAGTCGCGTGCCATACGCTTGGCTTTGCCCACGAAGTTGCCCACCGTCCGGAACATGCCGGGCAGGTCTTTGGGGCCCACCACGATGAGAGCCACGATGCCGATCACCATCAGCTCGGTCCAGCCAAGGTCGAACATGGCGCGGCTCAGGCCTTATCTTTTTCCTGTTCGGGGGTGACGTCTTTTGCACCGTCGGCGGCATCAGCATCGGCGGCGTCTTCGATTTCCTTGTTGCCGTCAGCCACGCCCTTTTTGAAGGACGTGATGCCCTTGCCCACTTCGCCCATAAGCGATGAAATCTTGCCACGGCCAAAGAGCACGAGCACGACCACCGCAATCAAAAGAATGCCCGGAAGGCCAATATTATTCAGCATGCGTTTTCTCCCATTCGTTGGGCGCCTCGAATGTCGCCCCTTAGAATTTCCTTAAACGTATCTAAGGTGTCCGGGACGGATGTGGAAGGACGAATGCGGGGGCTGGGGGTATTTTTGGGGAAAAAGGTTAGCAGTGGAGAGAGGAGCCGCGCTTTGACAGGCCCCGGTCTGGCGATACCATTCTCAAGTTAAAGCGCTTTATGGAGACGTACCGCCGTGTAGTTGAGCGATGCGCTAACGTCTTCATTTCGCCAGGCCCTGGGTGGGGCCTGACGAAGCGCGGCGGGCTACGCCCTTGATTCCGCGCGGGGATTCTTTGTTGCACCGGCAAGGACAGATGCGAAGCCAACAACCAATACCGCCACACAAATCACCAGCAATTGCTCATATTTATGCTCCTCCGGCAGCACCGCAGACCAGATCACACCTTCCCGCGCGAAATAGGCCCATGCGCCCACCATCGCCGCACCAAACGCGCCCAGATAGGACCAGACAGGCATCTTGCGCCCCATGAAGAGCCCGACAATCAGGACAGGCGTCAGGAACATGCTGGCGGTGCCGCTGACGGCCACGGCATCAAAGAGCGTTTGATTGCCCCAAAGCGTCAAGCCCGTCCCCGCCACCATGAACGCCAACATCGCAAGCCGCCCACCGGTCAGCGTGCGGGCCGTCAGGTGCCATTCATCCACAACCAACCGCGCGGCACTGGCCAAGGCGCTGTCGAGCGTGCTGAGCGCGGAGATCAGCAGTGACACCAGAAGGGCCACGAAAATCCACGCAGGAAACATCTGTGCCCATGTGCCCAGCAATTGCGCTTCATACGCGGCGCCCACCAATGCGGCCTGAATGCCGAAGAAACCAAAGGCGATGATGCACAGGCTGGACAGCCAAAACGCGTGCAAGAACGCCGCGCGCGTCGTGCGGCGGTCTGCCAGAAACCCGCGATCCATCATCACCGGGTCATGGGCGGGGTAGGAAAACACCTGAAGGAACGCCACCAGCAGCAGCACTTGCCCGTTCCACGCGCCGGACGCGCCCTCAGCCATCAAAACCGCGCCAATGTCGAAGCCGGGGCTTGTGATGAGGGCCACGAAGGCCGCGGCAAACACCACCAGGAAGACCAGCATTTGCAGCACATCTGTGCGCAGTGCCGCGCTCAAACCGCCCCATGCGGAATAGGCCAGACCAAAAAGGGCGACAATCAGGATGGAGGCCTCCTTGGCCATGCCCATCTCTGGCAGGGCGGCGGCGAAAATGAGGCCCACGACCAGCAGGTTGGCAAACACCTCCGACAAAAGGCGCAACGCGATGACCACACTATAGGTAATGCGCCCCGTACGCCCGAACGCGCCGCCCAGCCAATCCTGCACTGACCTCGCGCCGCCTGCGCGCAAGCGGTCGACGATCAAGGCGCCTGTCAGGAAGGATCCGTAATAGGCGGCATAGGCCAGCACGCCCCAGATGCCGTAGTAGTATCCCAAGATCGCGGAATTCATCAGCGATCGGGCGAAAATCCACGTTGTGACTTGGCTTAGAACGAGGGTGACAAGACCCGGTGCCTCGCCCGTTGCGCTGCGGCCCCCAAAAAAGCCATCCACCGTGGCGCGTCGGGGCGCGACGGCCAGGCTCGCCAAGACGACAAACGCGAAAAGAACAATGATGGCAAGGGTTTGCATTGGGCACCTCGGGTCTTTGATTGCCCGTGCTTTAGACTGCGCGGCGCCCCGCAGCGCTAGTGGAAAGTCCCTCGGTCCCGTAAACGTGATCGGGGGGTTAGTCCGCACACCAATTCATGACGCGGGTCTGAATACGCGTCAGAGCCTGAAGCGCGGTTTCTTCGGGCCAAAGGCCCAGCGACCCGTGGGCCTGTTCCATGCTTTCCACCAGTTCAAACAGCGGGTCACCGTCTGCCATGGCACGGATCGGGCCGATGGGCATGCGCGTGTTGGTGGGGTTGTGCAGCGCGAAGACGCGCAGGCGGTCCGGCTCATAAAGTGACGGCCATGCGCAGGTGCCTGAATAGGAAAGAACGCCCACAGGGTCAGGGCGCTTTAGCCCCAGATGCGGCGCGGCCACGGCCACGTTGAAGGCAAGACCGGCCCCCATGCTGGCGCCCGCCAGAACGACCTGACCAGATAGACCGAACTCGGCACCCTTTCGGGCCACGAATTCCATGAGCGCGCAGACGTCTTCGGTGGCGGCAATCGCCGCGAAGTTGCACAGATCGGGATCGGCTGATGGGTCTTTTTGCGGGGCCAGACGGGACAGCGCCTCAATCGTGGCATCCGGCAGATCGGCTTCTTCCGCCGTGGTGCGCAGCCGGGGCGCGGCCAGCGCGACGCCTTTGCGGGTCAGAATTTCCGCCAAACGTTGCGGGCCTTTTGGGTTGACGGCACGGTCAGACAGCGCATCCGCCCCCAGCCAGATCAGCAAAGGGGCAGGGCAGTCGACAGTCTTGGGCATGAAAAGCTCTGTCGTCAGTGCGACCATGGCCCCGCCCTGAGGCTTCTGGGCAAAGGGCAGGTGGCGTGCTTTTCGTGTTCCGGCCGGTTTGTTCAAAGGGCTGAGCGTCATGTCTGACCTACATCGTGGAATTCGTCGCCCCGCCATCGAGCAGGATGTTTTGCCCCACAATGAAGCCCGCATGTTGCGAACACAAAAACGCACAGGCCGCCCCGAATTCCTGCCGCGTGCCATAGCGCCCGGCGGGAATGGTGGCGGCACGCTGGGCTTGCGCCTCTTCCATGGTGATGCCTTGCGCCTTGACCACGGCCTGATCCAGCGCATCGGCGCGGTCCGTGGCGTGAATGCCCGGCTGCAAATTGTTGATGATCACCCCTTTGCCCGCCACCTGACGCGCGGTGCCCGCCACATAGCCCGTGAGCCCTGCGCGGGCAGAGTTTGACAGCCCCAGAACCGGCACAGGCGCCTTCACGGACACGGAGGTGATGTTGACCACACGGCCCCAGCCGCGATCCATCATGCCGGGCAGGGTGGCTTTCATCAGCGCGATCGGGGTCAACATGTTGGCATCAAGGGCTGCGATGAAATCGTCACGGTCCCAATCGTGCCACATACCGGGGGGCGGACCGCCTGCATTGTTGACCAGAATATCGATGTCGCCTGCAGCCTCTAGAAGGGCGGTTTGCCCGGCCTCAGTGGTGACATCGGTGGCGAGCGTCGTCACGTTAACGCCATGATCTGCGCGGATCTTTTCGGCGGCAGCCTCCAACGCGTCGGCCCCGCGCGCATTCATGATCAGATCAACACCCGCCTCGGCCAGCGCTTCGGCACAGCCAAGGCCAAGCCCTTTGGATGACGCACAGACCAGCGCGCGTTTACCGTTTATTCCCAAATCCATGCCATATGTCCTCTCGCGGGGGCACATTCCAGAACGGAATGCGCAGATGTTTTGCCCTTGCGCGTCGTTCACGCGCATTTTCCAAGTCTTTGGTCAGATTTTCACGGATTTACGCTGCGTAACGCACGCGGTCACCGGTTGATCGCCTGACACTGCTTTCGGTATCCATCATGTTGACGTGGTTGTCAGCAAAAGAAATGCCGGTAAATTGGCGACGATTTGACCAGAATCTGCCACAAATCCAGTTTAGACGTGCCTGCCTGCGGCCTAAGGCCGAAGTGACCCAGTAAAACAGTGCAAGAGCCCCAGTATGACGAAACCATCCTCTGATCGTGAAACGGCCCATGAAGCAAACGGCGGCGCAACCGGCGCGTCCCTACCTGCTGAGATGTCGCCAGAGGACATTCTGAAGTCTGCACAAAAGCCCATTCATGCGATCCCGGTGTTCAGCGCGGCTGATCTCGAAGTGGTGAGCGGGGCCAACATGGGCGACGTGCTGTCTTTTGCGGCCGAACTGGATCTCGATGACACCTATGAGCTGAACCCCGGCGCACAGACCCAACGCCTGTCCGTGGAAACGCGGGACGATGGCGGCCTTGTGGTGGGGGCGGACAGCCAGGTGGGCAACCCGGGCGGCGCGCTGCATCTGGATTGCTGTCTGACGCTGATGGCGGTGAACGGCCAGACGACGGAATTGATCGTGCTGGTTGAGGTCGACAAGGCGGGCAATGCCGAAAATGTCTTCGGCCTGCCGCTGGCGCATATGCAGCCCAAAACAGGTTACGTTCTGGTGGGCATTGATCGCGAACGCGCGCGGCGCAAGTTTGCGGAAGTGGCCTGCGTCTCCTTCTCGCGCGGCACGCGGATCACGATGGCCTCGGGCATTCAGAAACCCATTGAAGAGCTTGCGGTGGGCGACAAGGTGCTGACCCGTGATGATGGGCCTCAGGCAATCCGCTGGATCGGGCATTCGACCGTGCGCGCCGTGGGGGATTTTGCCCCCATCCGCATCAAGGCGGGCACGCTGCACAATGAAAATGACCTGATCGTCAGCCCTGATCACCGCCTGTTCATCTATCAGCGCATTGATGCGCTGGGGGCAGGGCGCAAGGAAGTGCTGGTGCGCGCGCGTCATCTGGTGAACGGCGATACGGTGCAGCGGCAAATGGGCGGTTTCGTGGAATATTACCAGTTGCTGTTTGATCGCCACCATATCATTTTTGCCGAAGGCATTTCGGCGGAGACATTTCTGGTGGATGCCCGCACCCGTGATGCCCTGCCGCGAGAGTTGAAAGATGCGCTGGACAAGACCTTGCCCGACCATCAAAGCCGACGCCATCAGGACTACGAAGTGAATGAGGCGCTGCTGGATCACCCCGACGCTGCAGAACTGCTGCGCCGCGCCTCTGCAAGGTAAACGCGCTTAGGGTAGGCCGCGCTGGCCTTTCCGGGGCGCGCGTCGTTTTGGCCTTTCGCTTGCCCCACTTGGCGCGTCCGTGGTATTCCTGCCTGCGGCGAGACACACGATAGCAACGCGGACCTGTCATGGCACAAGTGACGCATATTTTCACACACCGGATCGGGCCTTTGTGCCGCAACATCGCCGTGTCCCTTATTGCGGGCGTCTGCCGCTGGCGCAGTTTTGAGGACGTCAATGACCGCTTTCGGGCGCGCCCGATTGCGTCTCAGGCGATGATCACCGGGGGCGTGATGGCGGCGCTGTTCGGGGCGAGCCTCGTGGCGGGTTATTTCGGGTGGATCGGTCTGCTGGTGTTCTGGATGGCCGTGATCATTTTGGTCAACTGATCCTGCGTCTGCCGCAGGATTGGACAATTGCGCCGAAATTCTGGGCAGAAAACCACGGTTTCTGCATCAAACCATAAACTTCTCCTAAATTTTAATCCGCTCAGGGCGACGTTGCGTAACTCCTTTCACTCAAGACGTTTTGGCCGTCAGCGCGAACATCAAAGACGGCTGAAATGCCAAGATCATTTTAACAGTAGAACCAAAAAGGAGCAGACTATGGAAACGCTTGTTGGTGTCTTGTCTTTCGGGACGTTGGGCTTTTTTGTCGTAGCCGCCTATCTGGGCGCGCGCTCGACCGAGAAAATGCGCAAGAGCGGTGGACCCAAATCTTCTTTGTCCCGTGACGGGATCCGGGAACGCATGGCCGCGCGTCAGGCGACGACAAAAGGGCCAATCGCCCAGTAAGAAAGACCCGCCGGGCCAGTGGGCCCGGCGTATGTCCTCCCCCCGTTTGCGCCAGCCTCAACCTCGCGCGCACGCCACGCAAAGCTGGGCTGAAGGATCAAGGCGCAGCCGCGCCGGCGCAATTTCCTCCCCACAGTCTTCGCAAAACCCGTATTCACCGTCCTCCATCCGGCTGAGCGCCGCCAGAAGCCGCGTGCGTTCTGCCTGACGGCGCGCGCCCGTGGCCTTGGCCATGGCCTGACTTTGCAGCGCGTCCATGCGGCTGAGCCGCCCGACGGCCTGTTGATCCAAGGTCACGGTGGCCTGACCGGACTGGCCAAGATCATCTTCAGCCGCCAGCTCGGCCAAGCGGGTTTCGATCAGGGTTCGGAAACTGGCCAGCTCGGTGTCATTCATATCCGTGATCCTGCGCATAACGGCTTTGCATTTCAAATTCCGTGCCTATCTGGTATACGCCAAGTCACACGGCAGGAGACGATCATGGCACAGTCGCGTACAAAACTCACCGAGGTTGATCCCGTTTGGGAGCAAATCAAACGAGAGGCGCAGGATACCCTGACGCAAGAGCCGCTTTTGGGCGGCGTGGTGCATTCGTCCATCCTGCACCACAAATCGCTGGAATCGGCGCTGGCCTACCGCGTGTCGATGAAGCTGACCTCCAACGAATTGTCAGAACAGATCCTGCGGGAAATTTGCGATATGGCCTATGGTGAGGATGCGGATGTGGGCATTTCTTCGCGCGCCGATATCGTGGCGGTCTATGACCGTGATCCGGCGTGCGACCGCTACATCCTGCCGCTTCTTTATTTCAAAGGGTTCCAGGCCATTCAGGCTTACCGCGTGGGCCATTGGCTGTGGAAGAACGGGCGGCGGGATATGGCGCGGTTCCTCCAGATGCGGTCATCCGAAGTGTTTGGCGTGGATATTCATCCCGCCGCGCGGGTCGGCAAGGGCATCATGATTGACCACGCCCATTCCATCGTCATCGGTGAGACGGCTGTGGTGGGGGACAATGTCTCCATGTTGCATTCGGTCACGTTGGGCGGGACCGGCAAGGAAGAGGAAGATCGCCACCCCAAGATCGGTGACGGTGTTCTGATCGGCGCAGGCGCCAAGGTGCTGGGCAACATCAAGGTGGGATCGTGCAGCCGCGTGGCGGCAGGGTCCGTGGTGCTGCAAGAGGTGCCGCCCTGCAAAACGGTCGCGGGCGTGCCTGCGCGCATCGTGGGCGAGGCAGGGTGCGATCATCCGTCGGTTGCGATGGACCAGCTTTTGGGTGTTAGATAACCCAAAAACAAAGGGGCCTCGGAAGGCCCCTTTTTCATGTCTGCGCGCAGCGCTATCCGTGGCGCGTTTTAGTCCAAAAATCTGTTGAACCCGGTCCGCCGCGCGGTTGTTCCGCCCGTGTTGACACTGGATGTGGTTGTACTTGCGCGTGTCGCCGTGGTGGCGCTGGCGCGGCTGCTGCTGGTGACAGGGGCGACGCCCCGCTGCAGGCCGCTTTGGGTGCCGACCGTGCGGATGGTGCGGCCTTCCTGACGGGCGCGTTTATAGGCAAACACTTGGTCCCGGTCCGTCCAGTCATAGCGCGTGTCATTGGCCGCGATATCCCAGAACAGGGTGCCGCCCAAGCGCCATGGATCCAGCACAATCGCGCGATACATCGGGTCGCCGCGACGGCCCAACATGGTGGTGGAGTGTTCCAGCCGCAGGTTGTTGTGGTTGGCAATTGCGCGATGGATCTGCAGCGTCTGGAAGCGTTCGCGCATCAGACGCGCGTCAATGTCATGGGCCCAGTGCCAGCACAGGCCGCGTGGCGCGATCCCCATATTGACCTTGGTGTTATGAGCCAAAGGTGAGCCGGTGATCTGGTATTCGATCTTGAGCTGATCGACGTAGGTGTAGACCACCCGCGCTGCGCGCGCAGCTTCATAGGGGCTGACGCCTGGCCCAAGGTCGATGAACGCCTGGGTCAGTTCGGCGATCTCTTTCGACCAGCGCTGGGCAGAGGCGTTGTAGAAGGCCTGATCAAACCGCACCCGCGCAGGCGTTGAGGCCGGTGCGGCCGTGGTCCGGGTGGAGACTTGCGGATTGCTATCGCGCAATCCCTCAGACCGTTCTGCCAATGCCGCTCCGGGTGCGACAGCGGCTGCGGCCAATCCCAATGTCAGTGCGCGACGTGAAATCATAGACATACTCCCCAGTACTGCTCAGCGGTAACGTAAATGACCAGTACGGAGCGAGTCGATTGCTGCGGTGCAAAAAGGCCAAAACCGTGGCCTTCTCACATCAGTTTTAGTGTCACAAATCCGTTATCGCGCCCGCTCAGGCCAGCATTGCCATCGGATGTTCGAGGTTATCCACAATGTGCTTTAGAAATTCAGCACCAAGCGCCCCGTCAATGACCCGATGATCGACCGACATCGTGACGGACATGACCGTTGCAACCGTTACTTCACCGTCCGCACCGACCACAGGTTTCTTAACCCCTGCGCCGACGGCCAGAATGCCGCCATGGGGCGGGTTGATCACCGCGTCGAAATTGTCGATGCCGAACATGCCGAGGTTGGAAATGGCAAAACTGCCGCCCTGGTATTCATGAGGGGCGAGTTTGCGATCGCGGGCCCGGGCGGCGAGGTCTTTCATCTCGGTTGAGAGCGTGGAGAGGGATTTCGTGTCAGCATCGCGCAGGACCGGGGTAAAAAGCCCGCCCTCAATGGCCACGGCGACGGCGACGTCAGAGGTTTTGAGCTTCAGCACCCGGTCACCGGCCCAGACGGCATTGCAATCGGGAACGACTTGCAGGGCCAGCGCGCAGGCCTTGATGATGAAGTCATTCACGCTGAGCTTGACGCCGCGCGGTTCCAGTTGCGCGTTGAGTTCACTGCGGAATTTGAGCAGCGCGTCCAGCTGGATATCCCGGCGCAGGTAGAAATGCGGGATGGTTTGCTTGGCCTCTGTCAGGCGCGCGGCGATGGTTTTGCGCATGCCGTCGAGGGAGACCTCTTCGAATTCGCGATCCTGATACATCGCAAGGACCGTATCCGTGGCGGGCCCGCTGGCCGCTGGCGCGGCGCGCTCTGCCGGCGCGGGCGCTGCGTCGCGCCCTTGCGGGCGTGCATCAGTGGTTTTGGGCGCGCCATCCACATCGGCCTTTACGATGCGGCCATGGGGGCCGGAGCCGGTGATCTGGTTCAGGTCGATGCCATTTTGCGCGGCGATCCGGCGGGCGAGGGGGGAGGCATAGATTCGCTCGCCACTGCTCGCTTTTGGGGCTGGTGGCGCGGCTGGCGCCGCGGGGGCCTCAGATCCCGCTGGCGCTGTATCGGTGGCCGCTGGCGCGGCGGGTTCTGGTGGCGCCGCTGGCGCGGCGTCCGAGGTGATGTCATCAGCGCTTTCACCTTCTTCAAGCAGCATGGCGATGGGGGTGTTGACCTTAACCGCCTCGGTGCCCTCGGCCACGAGGATCTTGCCGATCACGCCTTCATCGACGGCCTCAAATTCCATCGTGGCCTTGTCGGTTTCAATTTCGGCCAGCAGGTCGCCGGAGGCCACTTCGTCGCCTTCCTTGACCAGCCATTTGGCCAATGTGCCCTCCTCCATCGTCGGAGACAGGGCGGGCATGAGGATTTCGATAGCCATGTCGCGGTCTCCTTAGCGGTAGGTCACTTGGTGCACGGCCTCCAGCACCTCTTTGGTGGAGGTGAGGGCCAGCTTTTCGAGGTTCGCAGCATAGGGCATGGGCACGTCCTTGCCGGTGCAGTTGATCACGGGGGCATCGAGGTAGTCGAAGGCGCGCTGCATCAGCGTGGCCGAGATGTGGTTGCCGATGGAGGCCACGGGCCATCCTTCTTCCACGGTCACGCAGCGGTTGGTTTTCATGACCGAATTGATCACCGTGTCATAGTCGATGGGGCGCAGGGTGCGCAGGTCGATGACTTCGGCCTCAATTCCGTCGCCCGCCAGCGCTTCGGCGGCTTCCAGCGCGTAGGTCATGCCGATGCCGAAGCTGACGATGGTCACGTCCTTGCCTTCTCGGGCCACGCGGGCCTTGCCGAAGGGGATGGTGAAATCTTCCAGCACGGGCACCTCAAAGCTTTTGCCGTAGAGGATTTCGTTTTCCAGGAAGATGACCGGATTGGGATCGCGGATCGCTGTCTTGAGCAAGCCCTTTGCGTCGGCGGCGGAATAGGGCTGCACCACCTTGAGGCCCGGGACATGGGCATACCACGCCGCGTAGTCCTGAGAGTGCTGTGCGGCCACGCGGGCGGCGGCACCGTTGGGGCCGCGGAACACCATGGGGGAGCCCATCTGTCCGCCGGACATGTAGAGCGTCTTGGCGGCAGAGTTAATAATCTGATCAATGGCTTGCATGGCGAAGTTGAACGTCATGAATTCCACGATGGGCTTCAATCCGCCCCAAGCGGCACCCACACCGATCCCGGCAAAACCGTGTTCGGTGATGGGCGTGTCGACCACGCGTTTGGCACCGAATTCATCCAGCAGGCCTTGGGTGATTTTATAGGCACCCTGGTATTCGGCGACCTCTTCACCCATGATGAACACCGTATCGTCGCGGCGCATCTCCTCGGCCATGGCAGAGTTGAGAGCCTCGCGCACGGTCATGGATTTCATCTCTGTGCCCTCGGGGAAATCGGGGCTGGCATCCGGCACAGGCGCTTCGGGGGCCGCAGTCGCGGGGACGGAGGCGGGCTTTTCGTCCCCCTCGGGGGCCGCTTTGGGCGTATCTTCGGGGGCAGGGGCGGAGATGTCATCCGCACTTTCGCCCTCTTCCAATAGCACGGCGATGGGCGTGTTGACCTTCACGGCCTCAGTGCCTTCCTCGATCAGGATCTTGCCGATCACACCTTCATCGACGGCCTCGAATTCCATCGTGGCCTTGTCGGTTTCAATCTCGGCCATGATGTCACCGGAGGCGACGGTATCGCCTTCCTTGACCAGCCATTTGGCGAGCGTGCCTTCTTCCATCGTGGGCGACAGGGCGGGCATGAGAATATCAATGGACATGTGCGTTTCTCCTCAGACCACTTACTCGACCGTATCTTCCACGGGGGCCGCTTGTTTCATTTCCGTGGCGTAGATATCCGTCCACAGTTCCTCTACAGCGGGCTCAGGGCTTTCCTTGGCAAAGTCCGCAGCGGCGTTGACCTTGGCCTTGGTTTCCTTGTCGATGGCCTTGAGGTCTTCCTCGGTGGCGTGTTTGCCGGACAAAAGCAGGTCGCGGACATGTTCGATGCAGTCTTTTTCCTCGCGGATCTTCTGCACTTCTTCGCGGGTCCGGTACTTGGCAGGGTCAGACATGGAATGGCCGCGATAGCGATAGGTTTTGACCTCAAGAATGTAAGGGCCTTTGCCGGATCGGCAGTGGGCGACAGCCTTTTGACCCGCCTCTTTCACGGCCAGCACATCCATACCGTCGACCGCTTCACCCGGGATGCCGAAGGCGGCGCCACGAGTGTAAATATCGGGGGTAGAGGTGGAGCGCGCCATGGAGGTGCCCATGGCGTATTGGTTATTTTCGATGACAAAAATGACGGGCAGGTGCCAAAGCGCGGCCATATTGAAGGTCTCATAGACCTGGCCCTGGTTGGCGGCGCCATCACCGAAATAGGTGAAGGTGACACGGCCATTGTCGAGGTATTTGTCCGCGAATGCGAGGCCAGCACCCAACGGCACGTTCGCGCCGACGATGCCATGTCCGCCGTAGAAATGCTTTTCGGTGGAGAACATGTGCATGGATCCACCTTTGCCGCGCGACAACCCGCCTTCGCGGCCCGTCAGTTCGGCCATCACGCCATCGGGGTTCATCCCGCAGGCCAGCATGTGGCCGTGATCGCGATAGGTGGTGATGCGCTTGTCGCCCTCTTCCGCGGCGGCCTCAAGCCCCACGACAACGGCTTCCTGACCGATATAGAGGTGGCAGAACCCGCCGATGAGGCCCATGCCGTAAAGCTGACCCGCCTTCTCTTCGAATCGGCGGATGAGCAACATATCGCGGTAATATGCTGTCAGGTCATCGGCGGAAACATTTGGTTTTTCGGCCTTTTTCTTAGTGGCCATGGCGCAAGCTCCTCGCAGAAACAAAGTAGTTTAACGTTAAACTATCGTATAACACAATTCGCACCAGTATGGCGAGGGGGTTTTTCGGCGCACGCGGATGATGCATGGCATTTGGTCACAAATGCCGCGTTCCGGTGGGGCGAAATATGTTAGCGGATGACGATTTCGTCGGCGCGGATCATGCCAAGCACGTCGCGGGCCTGTTGGTCGAGAAGATCGAGATCGAGAAAATCATCAGAGAGGCGCGCGGTCAGGTTTTCCATCTCCGCCACCTGCGCCTGAAGCACGGCCAGGCGGGCGGCCAGATCACGCTCTTGCGCTTCAATCTCTGCCCGGCGGAACAGGCCGTAATCGCCCTGCACGGCAGCAAAGGTGAAATACCCGCCCACAAGAAAGGCGATCAACACGAAGATCGCGGCACCGAATCCGGGGCGAGAAGAGTGGGTCATCTGCGTTATCTGCCTCTGTTTGCCGCCTCTTACGGGTCGGTCGCCCATAGAATGACACAGGTGATTCGCTTTGTGAATCCCCCTTTTTTCAAAGATTTCATTTCTTGGATTTCCGCTTTAGGTTGCACGCCAAGGAGCCCCCTAAAAGGAACCGTTTGTGCCATACCTTCCGCCCCGGTCCGACCTCACCACACATGAGGTGACCAACCAGCCCGCGCCAAGGGGCGATATTGATTTGTGGTCGGATGATCCGGCGCTGATTGTGCATGGCGCGCTGTCGGGTGTGGATGAAGGGCATCTGGCGGGCTATGGCCTGACGCTTGGGTCCGAAGAGATGCGCATCGCGGGGCAGGTGGTGAACCGGCAGGTGCCTGAGTTGGTGCGCTACGATGCCGCCGGGCGGCGCGTGGATGAGGTGCGGGTGCATCCCAGCTACAACATGTTTTTGCAAACGGGACTGGTATCGGGCTACGCCGCGCTGCCGTGGGAGGGAAAGCCCGGCGGGCACGCGACCCATGCCACGATGGTCTACCTCGCCAGTCAGGTGGAGCCGGGGCATTGCTGCCCCATGACCATGACCTATGCCGCCGTGCCCGCGCTGAAGGCCGCGCCGGATCTTTTTGAGGCTTGGGTGCCCAAGCTGACCGCGCGCATTTATGATGGGCGCGCGCGGCCCTTGGCGCAAAAGACCGGCGCGACACTGGGCATGGCGATGACCGAAAAACAGGGCGGATCAGATGTGCGCGCCAACACCACGCGGGCGGAGCGCACGGGCGACGGCTATCAGTTGCACGGCCACAAGTGGTTTTGTTCCGCGCCCATGTCGGACGGGTTCTTGACGCTGGCGCAGGCAGAGGGCGGCCTGACCTGCTTTCTGGTGCCGCGCTGGTTGGAAGAGGGGCGCAACGGCATCCGGATTGAACGGTTGAAAGACAAGCTTGGCAACAGGTCCAATGCGTCGGCTGAGATTGAGTATCATGGCGCGTTTGCCTTGCCCGTGGGCGAGGAAGGCGAGGGCGTGCGTACAATCATTGAGATGGTGCATCACACGCGGCTTGATACGGCGATGGCCCCTGCGGGTCTGATGCGGGCGGCGCTGCGACAGGCCTGGTATTGGGCGCAAAACCGGGCGGTGTTCGGCAAAGGCCTCGCCGATCAGCCGTTGATGCAGGCGGTGCTGGCCGATCTGACACTGGATTGGAAAGGCGCGCTGGCGCTTGGTCTGCGCGTGGCGCGCAGTTTCGACAGCCGCGCGGCGGAAGAAAAGGCCTTTGCCCGGATTGCTGTCGCCTTGGCAAAGTATTTGAACAACAAAACCTGTCCCGGGGTGGTGGTGGAGGCGATGGAGTGTCTGGGCGGCATGGGCTATGTCGAAGACACCGGTCTGCCGCTGCTATACCGGGAGGCGCCTCTCAACGGCATCTGGGAAGGGTCCGGCAATGTGATCTGCCTTGATATCCTGCGCACGCTGCGCGCCGCGCCTGAAGCAGGCGAGGTTCTGGCGGCGGAATTTGCCAAGGTCGCGGGGCAGGATCGCGGGTTTGATGCGGCGCTGTCCGCACATATGACACGCTTCCCGAAACTGCCCGAAGAGCAGGACGCGCGGTGGTTTGTGGAAAGTCTCGCGACGCTGTTGACCGGGGCGGTGTTGTTGCAGCAGGCCCCGGCGGCCATATCCGAGGCCTATGTCGCCACCCGCCTGCAAGGACATCGCGGGCGGATGGCCGGAGCCATAGGCAACGTGGACCGGGCCGCGATATTGGCCCGGCTTGGCTAGCCTAACCGTGCTTTAGGCAGGCAGATGGATGTTGAACGCCGCGCGCAGCTTTTGGTCCAGTTCCGGGTCAAACCGGGCGGCGGACCGCGTGGCGAGGATCGCCTCCTTGCGGGCAATCGCGGCCTTGTTCAGGTCGGGTTTGTCTTTTTCGGCCCATTCCTTGGGCGACATACGCTCCCCGGTGGTGGGGTAGACATAGTCAATCTCCATCCGCGCGAGCGTTTGGTCCGTGCCAAGGTAGTGACCGGGGCCGCCAAGGCAGACCTCTTTCACCTGATCTATGGCCAGCGTTTCATCGTTGACCTCAATGCCACGGACGCAGCGTTGGGCGTGACCGATGATATCATCGCCCATGATCAGGCTTTCATGGCAAAATCCAAGCAATGAGGCATGCATGCCCGCCGCCTCATAGACCATGTTAAGGCCAGAAAGCCCCGCCATGACGTTCGAACACATTTGTTCCCAACCCGCCTGCATGTCGGGCAGTTTCGCATCCGTGATGCCGCCCACGGCCCCGCCGGGCAGATCGTAGTATCGGTGCATCTGTGCGCAGCCTGCGCTCAGCAGCGCCTGTTCGCCTGATCCGCCTGTCATAGCACCTGTGCGCAGATCCAGGCCGAAGGGCCATGTGCCGAAAATCGCCGGATGGCCGGGGCTGACCGCGTTCACATAGACCAGCCCGCCCAGGCATTCTGCACAGGCCTGAGCAATGGCGCCCGCGATGCTGGAAGGCGTGGTGGCCCCCGCCATACCCGCCGACAGCAAAAGCACAGGCATGCCGCCTTTGATGCATTTCTCCATCACTTCGCAGGACTCAGTGGCGAATTTCATCGGCGGGACGACAAAACAGTTGGAATTGCTGACAAAGGGCCGTTCGCGATAGGCCTCTTCCCCGCCCGCGATCATGTGCAGCATCTTGAGCGCGTCTTCGATGTAGTCGGGGTCTGAAAACGACGTGCCAATGTGTTTGGTGGTGCCAGCACAAGAGGCGTAGATCGTGTTGAGATCCATTTCACGGTTATCAAGGATATCGCGCGCCACCATCGGGCGCTGGCAGAAATGAATATTGTCGAGCACGTCAACAATGCGGGAGGCATCATGGAGATCCTGCAACGTGCTGTCGCGGTAGCTGCGGCCTTCCACATCGACCATGTTCACGGCCGCCCCCGCTGTGCCGTAATGCACACGGTTGCCAGAGAGATCGAGGTCGTTCTTGCCATCGCGGCTGGGCAGCACCACGTTGCGATTGGCCATCTTCAGGGCCTTTTCCACCACGGCGCGCGGGATGCGAATGCGACCGTCATCGCCCAAAATGGCACCCGCGCCGACCAAGTATTCAACGCCCGACAGCGGCGCATCGGCCAGCCCCACCTCTTCAAGCAATTGAAGTGCGGTCTGGTGAATACGCTCAATATCGTCCGGTGACAGGATGTTGAGGGCGGTGCTTTCCATACCAGGCCGGATGGAGCGCATGGCCTCTGGTGTGGGCGCGGCACGGCTGGCGCGACGGGCGGCGCGGCCTCCGGAACGGCGTGTCGCAGATGGCTTTAGGGGTTTGTTCATTGGGGTCAGTCCTTACGTGAGAAACGGTTTTTTGAAGCAAAAAAACCGCGCTCAGGGACGCCCCCGCGCTGCACGACCGCGCTCAGCGCCGATCGTATAAATGACCAATGCGATCTTGCATGTGGCTGTCATCGCATCCTCCCTTGGACGCATTGACCATACATGATTCGCAGGATTTGGCTGTTCCAATCGCGACGCCGGTTTTGGACGGGTCTTGTGGGGTCTGAGGCGCGGCCCCTGACGCGTCAGGTCGTCAGTTCCGTCACCAGCTCAATGATCGACCCCATGGCCCCCACAAGCCGGTCATCATCTACGGTAAGACCAACCCGCACATGGCCCGCTGCGGCCTGACCGAAGCTTTCGCCCGGCATGACCGCGACATGATGTTCCTCCAACAGCCGCATGGCGAACTCCTCTCCGCTCAGCCCCGTGGCGCGCAGATCGAGCATCACATACATCGCCCCATCCGGCGGGATCACGTTGATGGCGTTCATTCCTTCGATCATGTCCAGCACCAGATCGCGGCGTCGGATAAAGGGCGCGGCGATGTCTGCCTCAAAGGCCTCGCCTTTGTTGAGGGCGTAGAACGCAGCCTCCTGAATGAAACCAGCGACGCCATAGGTGGTATGCGTGGCCAGGTTGCCGATGTGATGGATGGCCTCCTCCGGCCCGATGATCCAGCCGATACGGCTGCCCGTCATGGCGTGGCTTTTGGACATCGACCCGATGACCAGCGTGCGATCGGCCATGTCGGACAGGGTGCGGGGGCTGATATGCGGCCCGTTCCAGACTTGGGTGTCATAGACCTCGTCCGAGATAAGCCACATATCATGATCACGGGTGACGCGGGCGATGCCCTCCATCACCTCCATCGGGTAGACCACGCCTGTGGGGTTGTTTGGGGAATTGATCAGCAGGCTCGCCGCACCCTTGCTGGCTTCTTCGGCAATATCCGCCGGTTCGGGCAGGAACCCCCGTTCAGGTCGCGCCGCAACAGGGACAGCCACCGCGCCCACGCCACGGATCGTGCCGGGGTAGGTGGCGTAATAGGGATCAATATAGAGCGCGCGGTCGCCATCATCACAGGCCCCGGCATGGGTGGCAAAAAGCCCGGCCTGACCGCCCGGAACGACCAGGACGTTATCGGGCGTGGTCACCATCCCTGTGCGCTCGCGCACCCGCGCGGCAATGGTCTCGCGCAGGTTTTTGCGGCCCGTCAGAGCCGGATAGCCCGTGTGACCGGCCAAAGTGGCGGCGTGCATCGCATCCAGAATGCTGCGATCCGTGCCGATATCATGCTCACCAATCGTCAGATGGGTGACGTCAATCCCGGCCTCCGACATGGCGTTGGCCTTGTAATAGACATCCCACCCATCCGAGCCACCACCGGTGATCCCGGTGACCCTGCGCGACATCTTCATGGCGCTCTCCGTGTTTGAAAAAATGGCAGCGATCTGCCGTTCTCGCCAGATGGCCCGGGCACCTCGGGTAAGTCAATCTGAATCCCGGCTCTTGACCCGACGGGGGCGCGTGGCTATGCCGAACCTATGACCAAGGCGACCGCATTCACCTGTTGTTTTTCCTGCTGACATTGTCACGCGGGCCGGTCTGGTTTTTTCCTTTATGAGCGACCTGCGCTTTTCTTTCCTTCGCGCGTAAAGGCACGCATCATGACTGACATTCACCTCCACAACACCGCCACCCGCCGCAAAGAGCGGTTTGAACCGCTGGATGCCCAAAACGTGCGCATGTATGTCTGCGGGCCCACCGTCTATGACCGCGCCCATCTGGGAAATGCGCGGCCTGTGGTGGTGTTTGACGTTCTCAATCGCCTGCTGCGCCACGTCTATGGCGCGGATCACGTCACCTATGCGCGCAATTTCACCGACGTGGATGACAAGATCAACGCGCGCGCAGCGGAAAGTGGACGGCCCATTTCCGACATCACGGAAGAAACGACGCGGTGGTTTCTTGATGACATGGCGGCGCTCTCTGCGTTGGAACCCGATCAGATGCCCCGCGCCACGGCTTACATCCCGCAGATGGTGTCGATGATCGAAGACCTCATCGCGCGCGGGCATGCCTATGCTGCAGAGGGCCATGTTCTGTTTTCCGTGGACAGTTGGAAGGACGGGTACGGCAAACTCTCGGGCCGCTCCGTTGATGATATGATCGCAGGCGCGCGGGTTGAGGTCGCGCCTTATAAGAAAAACCCGATGGATTTCGTGCTGTGGAAACCGTCCTCCGAGGATCTGCCGGGGTGGGACAGCCCATGGGGCAGGGGACGGCCCGGCTGGCATATCGAATGCTCTGCCATGGCCCATGATCTGCTGGGCGACAGCTTCGACATCCATGGTGGTGGCAATGACCTATTGTTTCCGCACCATGAAAATGAGATCGCCCAAAGCCGCTGCGCCTGCCCGGACGGGCAATTCGCGCGCTACTGGATGCACAATGAGATGCTGCAGGTGGAGGGCAAGAAGATGTCCAAATCCCTGGGCAATTTCTTCACCGTGCGCGACCTGCTGGATCAAGGTATCCCGGGGGAGGTGATCCGCTTTGTGTTTCTCAGCACGCATTATCGCAAGCCGATGGACTGGACGGCGAAGAAGGCCGAAGAGGCGGGAAAGACCCTGCGCAAGTGGTACGCACAGGTAGATAATGCGGACACCGCTTCGATTGATCCGCGTATTATCAACGCCTTGGCGGACGACCTTAACACGCCGGGCGCTTTGACGATCTGCCACCAGATTTCCACGGATGGGGATTCTGCTGGCTTGAAAGCGGCGCTCATGTTCCTCGGTCTCATGGATCAGGCCGCCCCCGCTTGGGCCGCGGCACCGGATTTCGATTTCGCGCCCCTCACCGCGCGATTTGAAGACATCCGCGCGGCTGCGAAGCAGAACAAGGATTTCGGCCCGGTCGATGCAATGAAAGCGGCATTGCTTGAGGCAGGCGTGGAAGTCCGGATGAGCAAAGACGGGGTTGAATTGATCGCTGGCTCTGACTTCGACGCGGCGAAGCTTCCGCCGGTTTAAGATTCTATGCCTCCGGCGGGAGTATTTTCAGCCAGAAAGAAGCGCAAGGGGTGCTTCTTTCTGGCCAGAAATACTCAAATCCGGACGTCTAGGAAAGCGCGACCTAAGCCGGTTCGCGTCGCATCATCAACCAGATCAGCGCCCCACCCGCCAGTGCCAGGAACGGTGCCATGGCCAGGTTCACGGACGCCCAACCCGTGGCAGCATCCCCGCCGGAGCAATTCATCAACCCGCCAGAGGCCAGTGAGGCCACGGTAACGCCGCCGAAAACGATCAGGTCGTTCAAGCCCTGCATCCGGCCCCGTTCAGCCACCGTGTGGGCGGAGGCCAGCATGGTCGTCGCGCCGATGAAGCCGAAATTCCAGCCAAGCCCCAATAGGATGAGTGCGATAAAGAAATTCTCTAGCGCCACACCGCTGAGGGCGACGGCACCTGCACCGGCGAGGATAACAAGACCCGCGCCCACGATCCGTTCCACGCCGAAGCGTGCGATCAGGTGGCCGGTGAAAAAGCTGGGTGCGAACATGGCCAACACGTGGCCCGTGACCACGTCCGCGGCGTTTCCGGTCGTGAACCCGCAGCCCACCACCGCAAGCGGCGTTGAGGTCATGACCAGGTTCATCAGCGCGTAAGACACTGTCGCACAGATGACCGCCACCGTGATGCGCGGCGTGCGCAGCAATTCCATCCGGCTGCGGCCCTTGGGGGCGCCTTCCTCGGCCGGGGGCGGTTTGGGGATGTCGAGGAAGAAAAACAGCAGTGCGCCCAGCAGGTTAAGCGCAATGACTGCGTAATAGGTGCCAAGGAACGGGATCACCATGGACTCGGCTGTCACCTTCACCAATTGAGGCCCGATCACCGCGCTCGCCAAGCCGCCCGCCATCACGTAGGAAATGGCTTTGGGCCGGAAGGCCTCACTCGCCGTATCGGCGGCGGCAAAGCGATAAAACCCCTGCGCGGACATGTAGACCCCGGTGATCAGCGACCCCAGCAGATAGATGGGGAAGGATGCCACGTAGAGGCCATAGGCACCCACGGCGGCCCCTAAGGCACCGGCCAGCGCACCCACCAAAAACCCCACTTTCCGGCCATGTCGCTGCATGATCGCACTCAGCGGTGTGGCCGACAGCATCGACCCGATCACGATCAGTGATATGGGCAGCGTGGCAAAACAGATGTTGGAGGCCAGCGACTGCCCAGCCAGCCCGCCGACAACAAAGATCATCGCCATCTGGGACCCCAGAAAGGCCTGCGCCAGCACCAGAACCCAAACGTTACGGCGGGATCGGGCGTCAGATTGGGGGAGGGCGGCGTCGGTCATGACACCCGTGCTACGCCTCTTCGCCCGCTCCCGCAACTCCGTCGATGATATGCGCGAAACTGCCGCACACGCGCCCCTCGCGAAGGCCCATGGACGGCAAAGCGTTGCCTTCTGCATCACGCGCGTCAAAAAGCGCAGGCCCGTCGGCCTTGAGGGTGGCGGCATAGTGGAATTCATGCGCCTTAAGCGGGTCGTCAAATACCCCGCCCAGCGGCGTCAGATCGCGATAGCCCAAATGCAGGCGGCGCGCGGCGAAAGACGTCTCCAATCGCAAAAGACCGGCCATGGCATGGCGCGTGCCATCGGCATCCACAAGGCCATCACCCAGCACCATGTATCCGCCGCATTCCCCATATATATCAATATTCTGCGCGGCGTTTCTCAGGCTGTTCAGGAAGTGATCGGCGGCCGCAAGCCGCCCAGCATGAAGCTCCGGATAGCCGCCTGGCAAAAACACGAACCCCGCCTCCGGGACAGCCTCATTGGCCAGTGGGGAAAACATACGTATGTCCGCCCCGGCATCGCGCCAATCCTGCAAAAGATGCGGGTAGGCAAATGCAAAGGCCTCATCTTGCGCCACGGCGATCACCTGTGCGGGCGGAGGCACAGATGGGGCGCGGGGCGCCGCCGGCAGGGGCGCGAATAAGGCCATGAGGGTAGGTTGATCAAGGCTAGCCTCCAGCATGTCGGCCGCGCGGTCCATGAACGCGTCCAGATCCGCGCGCTCGCCGGCTTGAACAAGGCCCAGATGCCGTTCGGGATGGGTCAGATCTCGCGCCCGCTGCAAGGCGGCCAAAACGGGAATACCCACCGGATCCAACGCCCGCCGCACCATCGTGCCGTGCCGTTCGCTTCCCAGGTTGTTAAGGATCACGCCTGCCACCCGCACCTGTGGGTCATGGCGCGCAAACCCTTCCACCAGCGCAGCGGCCGATCCCGCCATCCGGCCAGCATCGACGACCAGCACCACTGGCAAATCCAGCGCGCGGGCCAGATCGGCGACCGATCCACGCCCATCAGGCGGCGCGCCATCAAAAAGCCCCATGGCCCCTTCAACGATCAAATGCCCATCACCCGCCGCCAAGGTTTTCAACCGCGCAGGCCCCATCGCCCAGGCATCGAGATTGAAACAGGACGCGCCACAGGCGGCTTCATGAAACCGTGGATCAATGTAATCCGGCCCGGATTTGGCACCGCGCACGGCCACACCTTGCCGCGACAAAAGACGCAGCAAAGCCAGCGTCACCGTCGTCTTGCCCGCGCCCGAGGACGGCGCCGCGATGATCAGACCTTTGCCCAAACCGATTGCTTCTTTTGGCTAAAAATATCCCGGGGGGAGCGTCGAAACCTCGGGTTTCGACGTGGGGGGCAGAGCCCCCAAACGCTCATGACGCCTCCGCCGGGCGCCCGCGGTTGAGCGGATCCATGTTGCGCGGGGCCTCACCGGCCAGCATGCCCTGCCAATCCAGCGCTTGGCGCATCAGTACAGACCGCCCGATGCACAGGATCGAGGGCGGCTCCATTCCTGTCGCCTCAATGTCAGCGGCCATGTGGGACAACGTCGTCTCCAGCACGCGCTGCTCTCCTGTGGTGGCCGAGGACACCACGGCGCAGGGTTCATTCGGGTCGCGCCCGGCCTCAATCAGGTTTTCGCTGATCGCAGCGGCGTGTTTCATACCCATGTAGATTACGATCACCTGGCTGCCTTCCGCGATCGCCGCCCAATTGAGGGAGGCGGGCGTTGCGCCGGATTGATCGTGGCCGGTCACAAACGTCACCGATTGGTTTACATCGCGATGGGTCACCGGAATGCCCGCATAGGCCAGCCCGCCAATGCCTGCGCTGATCCCGGGAATGATGCGGATGGGCACGCCGTGTTGCACCAGCGTCTGCGCCTCTTCACCGCCGCGGCCAAAGACGAATGGATCACCGCCCTTCAGGCGCAGCACGCGTTTGCCCTCCCGCGCCAGATCCACCAGCCTGAGGGAAATATCGCGCTGTTTTGCCGAAGGCTTGCCGCCGCGCTTGCCTGCGTAAATCAGCTCCGCCTGTGGGGCCCAGTTGAGGATGCTTTCCTGCACCAGCGCGTCATAGACCACAACATCGGCCTGGCGCAGCGCATTCAGTGCATGCAGCGTCAAAAGCCCCGGATCACCGGGGCCTGCACCGCAAAGCCAGACCCAACCGGGCTCCATCGTCGGCCAATCGTTATGGGGAAGGGGTGTGTCCATCCCCCTCTTATGCCGCGATCCCCGCGACGGGGAAAGACCAACTGCGACCATCCCTGCGTCTTTGGGCGACAATTCCGGTGGCGTTTTGACGATTGCCGCCGCCGATGCTGCGCCTATAGTCGCCGCCATGGGCCGCAAACCAGATAAAGAGCTGCGCCGGGGTTGGACAACGGGCGCTTGCGCCACCGCCGCCACGCGCGCGGCCCTGATGGGGCTTTGGGGGGAAGGGCGGCCTGATCGGGTGCGCATTACCTTGCCCAAGGGCGAGCGTCCGGTGTTTGACATTGCCCATTGGCGCGACGGCCCAGGCTGGGTGGAGGCGGGTGTGATCAAGGACGCAGGCGATGATCCCGATGTGACCCATGGCGCGCTCATTGTGGCCAAGGTCTCTGCGTCGTCAGGCGGGGTGCAATTTACGGCCGGTGACGGCGTGGGGCAGGTGACCAAGCCCGGTTTACCCATTCCCCCGGGGGAGCCTGCGATCAACCCGGTGCCCCGCCAGATGATGGCGCAAACCGTGGAAGAGATGTCGAAGAGACTGTCGCAAGAGCCTGATATCGCGATAGAAATATCCGTTCCCGGTGGGGCGGAGATTGCCCGCAACACGTGGAATCCGCGCCTTGGAATTGAGGGCGGGCTTTCGATCCTCGGCACCACGGGCATCGTGCGACCGTTTTCCTGCGCGGCATGGATCGCGTCAATCCATCGCGGGATTGATGTGGCGCGCGCCGAAGGGTTGCCCCATGTCGCGGGATGCACCGGAGCGACAAGTGAAAAGACCGTGCAGGCGCAGTATGGCCTGCCCGATCACGCCATGCTGGACATGGGGGATTTCGTGGGCGGCATGCTCAAATACCTCGCCCGTCACCCGGTGCCGCGACTGACCATCGGCGGCGGGATTGGCAAATTGACCAAGCTGGCCCAGGGTGCGCGGGATTTGCATTCCGGGCGGTCGCAGGTGGATTTCGGGGCTTTGGCAGAGGTGTTGGGCGATCCTGAAGTAAAGCACATGAATACCGCGTTAGAGGTATATGAAAATAAAGGAAAATACCATGCTGAATGGGTCGCCGAAAATGCCCTGATGCAAGCCTGGACTATGGCGCCGGAGTTGCAGATCGACGTCATCGTCATGAACCGTGGCGGTGACATCATTGCGCAGGCCGGCCCATGACGCTTTTGCTGTTGGCCGGAACGCGTGAGGCGCAGGAGATTGCGCAGGCCCTTACACAGGCCGGGCGCGAGGTTATCGCGTCCTTGGCCGGTGTGACGCGCACGCCTATCAATCTGGGTGTGGAAACGCGCCGGGGCGGGTTTGGCGGGGAAGATGGGTTTCGGACAGAGCTAAACGCGCGCGGCATCACCGCCGTTCTGGACGCCACGCACCCTTTCGCGCACCGCATTTCAAACCGCACCGCGCGCATCTGCGCGGAGATGGGCGTGCCGTATTGCCAGTTGTTGCGCCCCGCTTGGGTGCCTGAAGACGGCGATCGCTGGGCGCATGTGGCGCAGGAAGAGGATGTGGCCGCCTTGGTCGACCCCGGCCAGACGGTGTTCCTCGCGACAGGCCGCCAAACGCTGGACCGTTTCGCAAACCTGCCCCATGCGCGCATCATCTGCCGCCAGATTGACCCGCCGGAGCGGCCGTTTCCTTTTCCCAATGGCGAATTCTTGATCGGCCGCCCGCCCTTTCCCGTCGACAAGGAAGTTGAACTCTTTCAATCCCTTGGCGTCGATTGGCTGGTGGTCAAGAACGCAGGCGGGCAGGCGTCTAAAACCAAGCTCACCGCCGCGCGGCAGTTGGGCATAAAGGTTGCTATGATCGCCCGCCCGCCCCAGCCTGACGGAATGAAGGCCACGACGGTGGCAGAGGCTTTGGATTGGGTGGCCTCCTTATGACCGGTCGCATTGTTGAAACGCTGCAGGATGTGGAAGAGGGCGCGGAATACCTCGCCCGGATATGCCCGCGCATGGCGGAGGCACGACGCCTCAGCGGCCCGCTGCCTTTGCGGCGCAAGCCCGAAGGATTTGCGCAGCTTTTGAACGCCATCGTGGGGCAACAGGTGTCCACCGCCTCTGCCGCCGCGATTTGGGCGCGGATTGAGGCGGCGGGGCTGACAGAACCGGCGCAGGTTCTCAAGGCATCCGAGGACGATCTGCGCGCGGTGGGGCTGAGCCGACAGAAGATCCGGTATGCCTATGCGCTGGCCGAAAAAAATATAAATTACAAGAAGTTGCGCGGCGAAACTGATGCGGATGTCGTGACCACGCTGGTTGAGGTTCCGGGCATCGGCACATGGACGGCGGAGATTTACGCGATGTTTTCCTTGGGCCGTGCGGATGTCTTTGCTCATGGCGATTTGGCCCTGCAAGAAGCCGCCAAAACGCTCTACGGCCTGTCAGACCGCCCCAAAGAACGCCAAATGCGCGAGATGGCGCTGGCCTGGAGCCCCTGGAGATCGGTTGCAGCGCGCATTCTATGGGCCTACTACCGGGTGGATAAGCAGCGGGAAGGGATCCGATGACACGTGTTCTGCAAGCCGGGCGCAAAGGCCCCCATTCGGGGGAGGCGCGGTCCATCGTGGTGTTCCTGCATGGCTATGGTGCCAATGGCGCGGATCTTTTGGGCATTGCCGATGTGTTGATGGAACATCTGCCCGACACGCTTTTCGTGGCCCCCGACGCGCCCGAGTCTATTCCGATGATGCCTAGCGGCCTGCAGTGGTTCCCAATCCCTTGGATTGACGGATCTTCCGAGGAAGAATCAGAGCGTGGGCTGATGGCGGCCGCCGAAGATCTGAATGCATTCCTTGATGCGCTGATGGTCGATGAAGACGTGCTGCCCGAACAGGTGGTTCTCTTTGGTTTTTCCCAAGGCACGATGATGGCGCTGCATGTGGCCCCGCGCCGCGAAGACCCGATTGCTGGCATCGTGGCGTTCTCGGGCCGTTTGCTCGCACCGGAATTGCTCAAGGACGAGGTGGTCAGCCGCCCGCCCGTTCTGTTGGTCCATGGTGATGCGGATGATGTCGTGCCGCCCAAATCCCTGCCGGAGGCCGCGGAAGCGTTGCAATCGGCCGGTTGGCAGGATGTGTATGCCCATGTGATGAAAGGCACCGCCCACGGGATTGCCCCTGACGGGCTGCAAGTGGCACTGGCCTTCATGCGCGACAAGCTGGGGCTTTGAGGAAGGTGGGTTGAAACCCCACCCTACGGCATTGTGTTATAGGGCAATTCTGACTATCCCGGCGTGATCTTGTTGACGCTTTAGGAACGGTATGGGCCAGGTTTTCAAATGGCTGTTTCGCATCGCTGGCGGCATGGTTCTTCTGACCGTGCTGACCGTGCTGGTGCTGTACTTCCTGCTGTCCCGGTCGCTGCCCATCTACGACAAGGACATGTCCGTCACGGGCATTTCCGCCCCGCTTGAGATCGTGCGCGACAACGCCAACGTACCCCATGTGTTCGGGCAAACGGATGCCGACAGTTTCTTCGGGCTGGGCTATGTCCATGCGCAAGACAGGCTGTGGCAGATGGTGATGCTGCGGCGCACGGCGCAGGGGCGGCTGTCAGAGATTTTCGGCACGCAGACCGTGGATGTCGACATGCTGATGCGGCGCTTGGATCTTTACCGCCATGCGCGTACCTCCGTCGACGTTCAGGATGCCCGCACCAAGGAGGCTCTGCGCGCCTATGCGGCCGGGGTGAACGCGCGGATCAAGGAAATCAATGAAGAGGCCCGCGGCAAGGGCGCGCCGGAGATGTTCATCTTCAATCCCGCCTTGTCGCCCTGGCAGCCCGCCGACTCCATTGCGATTGTGAAGCTGATGTCGGTCACGCTTTCAGGTCACTTGGAAGAGGAGGTGCTGCACGCGCGGACCTCCACGATGGTAGATGAGGATCGGCTGCGCGATATCATGCCGCTGTCGCCCGGTGCCGCGATTGCCGATTTGCCCGATTATTCCAGCCTGTTCCCAGGTGTAAGCGTGCGACGTGTGGCGTCGACGACTGGCGATCACCCGCTGTCGCCTTTCGCCAAACGCGGGTTTGCCGGGGCATCGAACGCTTTTGCCGCAGCGCCCAGCCGGTCGGCCACCGGTGGCACGCTTCTGGCCAATGACCCGCATCTGGAATTTTCCGCCCCTGCAATCTGGTATCTGGCGCGGATTGAACTGACGACCGGCGGCGTGATCGGCGCGACAATCCCAGGCACGCCGCTGGTGATGTCGGGGCGCAGTGATGCGCTCGGGTGGGGGATCACGGCCTCCTACATGGATGACCAGGATGTCTATATCGAACAGCTGAACCCCGAAAATCCGGATCAATACCTTACGCCCGATGGGTTCAAGCCGTTCCGCACTGAAAACACGATCATCCGCATCGAAGGGCTCGACCCGATCACGCTGACCCTGCGCTGGACGGAAAATGGCCCCGTCTTGCCCGGCACGCATTACAATCTGGCCGAGGTGACACCGCCGGGCCATGTGGCAGCCCTATCCTGGACGGCGCTGTCGGGCAGTGACACGTCGATGACCGCCGCGATGGCGCTGATGCGGGCCGGGTCGGTGGAGGAGGGGCTGCGCGCAGGTCGGTTTTTCGTGGCGCCCACGCTGAACCTGATGCTGGCCGATCAGGACACGATCGCGATGAAAACCATCGGCGCGATGCCCGCCCGCGATGCCCGCCATGAAACCCAAGGCCGCATGCCAAGCCGCGGCTGGATCCGCGAAAACCGCTGGGCGGCCCGTATTCCCTATTCGCAAAATCCTGAATTCGTGGGTCCGGTGGGCGGTATCCTTGGCAACACGAACAACAAGATGGTGGATCGCGCATTTCCCAATCATGTCAGTTATGTATGGGGCGATACGCAACGGATCAAACGCTGGGAACGGCTGATGCAGATCCGCGAGGTCCACACCCGCGACAGTTTCATCGAGGCGCAGCTCGACACCGTCAGCTTCACCGCACGGTCCCTGCTACCGCTCATTGGCGCAGACCTGTGGTTCACCGGAGAGGCCGCGCCCGAAGGCACGACTGAGCGCCAACGCAAGATCGCGCTCGATCTGCTTTCGAGCTGGAACGGCGAGATGAATGAGCACTTGCCTGAGCCACTGCTTTACACCGCGTGGATGCGGGCGCTGATGGATCGTTTGATCCGCGATGAGCTGGGGCCCTTGGCTGATGAGTTCATCCATCCTGATCCCGTCTTCATCGAACGCGTCTTCCGCGATTTGGATGGGGCATCCGTGTGGTGCGATATCCGGCAATCGACGGAACTGGAAAGCTGTGTCGATATTGCGCGGCTGGCGCTGGATGATGCGCTGGTCTGGATCGGGGACAATTACGGCACCGCGCTGGAAAGTCTGCGATGGGGGGATCTGCATCAAGCCACGCACAATCATCAGGTGTTGGGGGAGGTGCCGATCCTGCGCTACTTCGTCAACATCCGCCAGTCGACATCAGGCGGCGACAACACGTTGATGCGTGGGCGGACGCTGGGCGAGGGGCCGAACCCCTATGAAAATGCCCATGGGGCGGGCTATCGCGGGGTCTATGATTTTGCCGATCCCGACAGTTCGGTTTTTGTCATTTCCACCGGACAATCGGGCCATTTCCTCAGCCGGCATTACGACGACATGGCGCAGCTTTGGCGGCGGGGGGAGTACATTCCCATGTCGCTTGACCCTGATCTGGCGCGTGCGGCGGCGACGGGGGTCACCCGGCTGACCCCTCGCTAGGTCTGTGGCGTGATTGTGCATTGCAGCGCGGCGCTCTAGCTTTCAGATGATGACTGGCACGCAAACGCTCAATCCCCCTATGGCCCGCGTGGATAACCTGCGCGTGGAGTTCAGATCCCGCGCAGGGGTGGTGCGGGCGGTTGAGGATCTGTCCTTTGATATCCGCCCGGGGGAGACGCTCTGCATTGTGGGGGAATCGGGGTCGGGCAAGTCGGTGTCGGCGCTTTCCCTCATGCGGTTGGTCGAATTCGGTGGCGGGCAGATTGCCGGAGGTCAGATCGCAGTAGACGGAACGGCGTTGCAACAGGCGCCGGAGCGGGCCATGCGCCATCTGCGCGGCAACAAGATTTCCATGATCTTTCAAGAGCCTATGACGGCGCTGAACCCGGTCTTCACGATTGAACGCCAACTCACGGAAGGCCTGCGCCTGCATCGTGCGATGTCCCGCGCGCAGGCCCGTGCGGAGGCGTTGAAGCTGTTGTCTGACGTGCGTGTGCCGGAACCTGAGCGGCGTTTGCGGCAATATCCTCATGAGCTGTCCGGCGGCATGCGGCAGCGCGTGGTGATCGCGATGGCGCTGGCTTGCCAGCCAAAACTGCTGATCGCGGATGAACCGACCACGGCGCTTGATGTCACCACACAGGCCGAAATCCTGTTCCTGATGGATCGCTTGAGGCGGGACCATGGCACAGCGGTGGTCTTCATCACCCACGACATGGCGGTTGTGGCGCAGATGGCCGATCGCGTGGTGGTCATGCAGGACGGGCGCAAGGTGGAAGAGGGCGCGGTTGAAGACATCTTTGCAAACCCACAGGAAAATTACACAAAACAGCTTTTGAACGCAGTGCCGCGCCTGGGCTCCATGCGTGGCAAACCCGCCAAGGCAAAGACGGGTGCGCCGCTTCTGCGGGTCGCTGGCCTCACCACGCGCTACCCGGTTAAATCCGGCCTCCTGCGCAGGGTCACGTCTCAGGTGCACGCGGCCCAAGATGTCTCTTTCACGCTGCAGGCGGGGGAAACGCTTGCGCTGGTAGGCGAATCCGGGTGCGGGAAATCGACCGTGGGCCGATCCATTTTGCGGCTGGAAGATCCGCAGCAGGGGCAGGTAGAAATGGATGGCTCGGACATCCTAACCCTCACAGGAGAGCCGTTGCGCCAAGCACGGCGTGCGATGCAGATGATTTTTCAAGATCCGTTTTCCAGCCTTGATCCGAAGTTGAAGATTGGCGTGCAACTGGCGGAACCCATGCAAAATTTTGGAATTGGCACATCGCAAGAGCGCGCGGAGAAAGCGGCGGGTCTCATGGACCGCGTGCATCTGCCGCGCGACTATCTCAGCCGTTATCCGCATCAACTGTCCGGTGGACAGCGTCAGCGCGTGGCCATTGCCCGAGCGCTCGCGCTTGACCCCAAGCTGATCGTGGCGGACGAGGCGCTGAGCGCGCTCGATGTCAGCGTGCAGGCCCGTGTGCTGGACCTGATGGAGGAATTGCAGCGCGATCTTGATTTGGCGTTTTTGTTCATCAGCCACGACATGGCCGTGGTGGAACGCATCAGCCACCGCGTGGCTGTCATGTATCTGGGTCGGATCGTGGAAATCGGCCCGCGTGACGCGGTGTTTGAGCGGCCCCAGCACGCGTATACGAAGGCGCTTTTGTCCGCCGTGCCGGTGCCGGACCCGACCCAGCGGCGAAAAACCCTGCCTGATTACAAACCCATCCCGTCCCCGCTTCACCCGCTTGGCCATGAACCCGAGCCAAGCCGCTACGAAGAGGTGGCCCATCGTCACCACGTTCTTATATCTCATAGTGGATACTGATCCCGAAAGGACCGCCCCCATGCCTGTCAAAAACCGATTTGCCGAATTGCACGCAGACATCACCGCCTGGCGGCGGGATATTCACGCCCATCCCGAACTGCTGTTCGATACGCACCGCACCAGCGCGTTGGTGGCTGAAAAGCTGGCGGCCTTTGGTTGTGACGAGGTTGTAACCGGGCTGGGGCGCACGGGTGTTGTGGGCGTGATCAAGGGGCGCGAGACCGGATCGGGCCGCGTAGTGGGGTTGCGCGCTGATATGGATGCGCTGCCGATTGAGGAACAGACAGGGCTCGACTATGCCTCTGAAACCGCGGGCAAAATGCATGCCTGCGGGCATGATGGGCACACCGCGATGCTGCTGGGCGCGGCGCAGTACCTGGCCGAGACGCGCAATTTCAACGGCACTGTCGTGGTGATTTTTCAGCCTGCCGAAGAAGGCGGCGGTGGCGGCAAGGAAATGTGCGATGACGGGCTGATGGACCGGTTCGGCGTGCAAGAGGTTTACGGCATGCACAACTGGCCCGGCATGCCACTGGGCGCGTTTTCGATCCGACCGGGTCCGTTTTTCGCCGCCACCGACAAGATTGAAATCGTGGTAGAGGGCAAGGGGGGGCACGCTGCCAAACCGCAGCAGACGGTGGACCCGTCCGTTGTGGCCGCCCATTTGGTCACCGCGCTGCAGACCATCGTCAGCCGCAATGCCGACCCCGTGGAACAGATCGTGGTGTCGGTGACCTCCATGGAAAGTTCCAGCCACGCGTTCAATGTGATCCCGTCCTCGGTCCGACTGGCGGGCACGGTGCGGACGCTGTCAAATGACATGCGCGATCTGGCCGAAACCCGCATGGGCACGCTGTGTCGCCATATTGGAGAGGCGTTTGGCGCAGAGATCCGGCTTGATTATGAACGCAACTACCCGGTGATGGCCAACCATGCCGAGCAAACCGAGTTTGCCGCCGATGTGGCGCGCAAGGTCGGCGGGGATTGTGCGGAAGCGCCTTTAATCATGGGCGGTGAGGATTTCGCCTTCATGCTGGAAGAACGGCCCGGCGCCTACATCCTGATGGGCAATGGCGATAGCGCGCCAGTGCATCATCCGGAATACAATTTCAATGATGAGGTGATCCCGATGGGGTGCAGCTGGTGGGCGGAAGTTGCTGAAAGCCGGATGCCGTTGTGAGAAAGCCGTGGGGGCCAGCCCCCACACCCCCGGGATATTTAGGGCAAGAAGAAAGGCTCAGGTCTCGTTTTTCCAGAGTTGCTCATAAACGGACGCGATTCCAGTGGCTTCCTGATCGATGCTAAAGTGTGTTTGGGCGATATCCCTCGCGGTTTGCGACATGCGCGCGACGCGTGCTGGGTCGGATAGCAGGGCGTTGATGTCAAGGGCCGCGTTTTCCGTTATGAGACCGGCCTGCCCTTGGGCGGAGAAGTGGCGGTAATAGCCGTGATCGGTTGCGACAAAAGGCACGGCGGAGGCCATGCCTTCGAGCGGGGTCATCCCGTAGCCTTCGTAGCGCGGCAGTTGCACCACCAAGGACAGCGCGCGCATCAGGCCGGGCAGCGCGTCGGGCGCGATTTCGCCGGGAAAAAGGATGCGATCTTCAAGATGAGCTTTGGCCACCTGAGCTTTGAGATCATTTAGAAAATTTTTATGTTCCTTCGTCGCGCGCCCGATCACCAAGGCCGTTGTGTCGGGGTGTTTCGGCAGTACATCTATCATCGCCTGCACAAAGCGGTCGGTGCCTTTTTCGGGCCGGATCCGGCCGATTGTGGCGATGCCGCGCGTGCCGGGATAGCCGCTGTCGACCCATGCATGCGCGCGATCGGTGGCGGGCGTGAAACGGTCTGTTTCGACCCCGTGGGGCACCACGCCGCGCACGTGAGGCACGAAACCGGCAGCCTGTTCTGTTGTGGCGATCACCGCGTCCATGCGAGAGATCAGCCAACGTGGATAGGCCGAATGACGACGGATCGCGGCAGAGGTGAAGACAATTCGAATGGGCAGGCGCAGCACATCGCGCGCCCAAAGCGCCACGCGCATCTCCGGGTTGCGGCGCACATGCCAGATCGTGAAGGGCCGGCCCGGCGGCGGGGTGCGCGACAAGGCGATGGCCTCTTTATAGGAAATCGGATCAGGCCCGCCGGGCAGGGGGTGGCCCATCAACCGCAGATCATACTGGCCCATCTGTTGGCGCAAAACGGCCGCCGCGGTGGCCGAAACCCCGGTGAAATTGCGGTTCATGTTTGTGATGATCAGATCTGGCACGGCAATGGCCTATCCGAGGTCAAGCGCCGTGGAAAGCTCTTCCGCCAGGCACGCCATGCTGTCTGTCTGGTTTTGGGCCTGCCCGGATGCCGCCTTTGCCATGCTGTCCCGCGCGGCGGGGTGGTGGATCAGGCGGTCAATGGCGGCATGCAGGGTTTGTGCGTCGTGCACCTGTTGCGCCGCACCTGCTGCGTCAAAATCGGCGTAGATTTGCGCAAAATTGGCATAGAGAGGCCCGTGCAGGATGGCCGAACCACCATGGGCGGGTTCAAACGGGTTATGCCCGCCCACCGGCGTGAAGGATCCGCAAAGGCATGTGATGGGGCACAGCGCATACCACAGACCGGTTTCGCCCAGGGTGTCGCCGAGGTAGATTTGGGTGTCTGGCCCGGGGTCTTGCCCAAGGCTGCGTTGGGCCAGGTGCATGTTGCGGGCTTTGATCTGTTTTGCAATCTCACCCGCGCGTTCCGGGTGGCGCGGCACCAACACCAAAAGCGCGTCGGGGTGATCCGCCAGCAGCCTCGTGTGCGTGCTGATCATGATCTCATCCTCACCCGGATGGGTAGAGGCCGCGAGCCACACCGGGCGGGACCCGATCACCTGTGACAGCCGGGTCAATTCAGCCGTGTCATAGGGCAGGGGTGCGGCCATCGCCTTGAGATTGGCCCCTTTGACGGCATGATGGAGGCCAATGGCGTTCAAGTGCCGAGCAGTCCGATCATCTTGGCAGTGGATCACGCGGAAAGCCTGCAGAAGATGCCGTGCGGTGCGTGCGACGCGCGCCCATTTCCGCGCGGACCGGTCCGAGATGCGCGCGTTGACCAAGGCCAGTGAAATGCCCGCACGCTGAGCGCGGGTCAGCATGTTGGGCCAAAGCTCACTTTCGACGAAAATCGCCGCCTCGGGGGCCCAATGGTGCAGAAACCGATCCACGATGCGGGGCGTGTCCATGGGTGCGAATTGATGTTGGGTGCGGGGCGGCAGCCGGTCTGCCACGATTTGCGCGGATGTGGCGGTGCCCGAGGTGAGCAGAAAGTTCAGATCGCCATGCGTCTCCCCCAGCTGCGCGATCAGGCGCAAAACCGACAGGCTTTCCCCGACAGAGGCCGCATGACACCAGACCAGCCGGCCCTGAGGGCGAGGCTCCGTGGGGTAGCCTTTGCGTTCCTCCACCCGTTCGGGCGGGGTGCCTTGGGATTGCAGTTTGCGAGCCACGCGCGGATACATGATCGGGCCCAACACCGCGCTGAGCCCGGTATAGAGCCTCAGGGGCAAGGGCTTTGCGGGCATCATTAGCCGCCGGTATGGCTCATGTGGCGGGACATCTGGCCGGTGATGTTCTGGCGGTCATAATCGAAATCATGGCCTTTGGGTTTGGCAGCGATGGCCGCGCGGATGGCTGCTTCCAAAGGCGCATCACTGCCGGGCGTGTTGCGCAGCGCGCCGCGCAGATCGGCCATGTCTTCCTGGCCCAAACACATGTAAAGCTCACCTGTGCAGGTCAGCCGTACGCGATTGCAGCTTTCGCAGAAATTATGGGTCAGCGGCGTGATAAACCCGATTTTCTGGCCGGTTTCCTGCAATTTCACGTAACGCGCCGGGCCGCCGGTGCGCTCGGGAATGTCGATCACGGTAAACTGTTCGGCCAGTCGCGCGCGCAGGTCAGACAGTTTCCAGTACTGGCCCAACCGGCGTTCGTTGCCGATATCGCCCATCGGCATCACCTCAATGAAGGTGAGATCCATGTCGCGGCTCTCACACCACGCGACCAGTTCGAAAAGTTCATCTTCGTTAAAGCCCTTGAGCGCGACGGTGTTGATCTTCACCCGCATCCCTGCGCGTTGGGCGGCATCAATGCCGCGGATCACCTGGGGCAGGCGGCCCCAGCGGGTGATGTCGGCAAATTTCCCCTCATCCAGCGTGTCGAGGGAGATATTGATGCGCCGCACACCCGCCGCGTAGAGATCATCGGCAAAGCGTTCCAGTTGCGAGCCATTGGTGGTGATGGTCAGTTCTTCCAGGTCACCGGCGTCCAGATGGCGCGTCATCCCATTGAAAAACGTCATGATTCCCTTGCGCACAAGTGGCTCACCCCCGGTGATGCGCAGCTTCTTCACGCCCATGCGCACGAAGGTGGTGCACATGCGATCAAGCTCTTCCAGTGTCAGAAGCTCTTTCTTGGGGAGGAAGGTCATGTTTTCGGCCATGCAATAGACGCACCGAAAATCGCAACGATCGGTGACGGAGACGCGCAAATAGCTGATGGCGCGCTGGAAAGGGTCTATCAGCGGGGCTGTCATATGATTAAGTTAAGCGGGCGGGTGCAGGCTGGCAAGGGCGATAACACGGGTCGCCCCAAGGCCTTCGTGTGAAGGAGCAGAGCAATGAAAAGATTGGTTTTTCTGGCGGGTATGACCGGTGTTCTGGCAGGCTGCGGCGTCATGCCCGGGGGGCTTTTTGGCAACCGCGATGCGCAGCCCCCGCGTGAGGCCCCGGCGGAAGAGGTGGCGCCGAGCGCGGTGCCCGATGATGCCCGCACTGTGGACGAGTTCGACACGACCAGTGCGGATGAACGTGTGGCGGCGCTTGATGCGGCGCGTTCCACGGGCGGTGAGGCGAATTTGGGTGCGACGGTTGCGTCGCTTGGGGATGTCGCGCAACAGGGCATCTGGTTGAAAACGCCTTTGGTGTCCGAGCCGTCCAAAGGCCGGGTTGAGGTGGTGGCCACAGGCAAAGCGGTTGCGGTCGATCTGATCCCGCTGGAGGCCGCAACTGGGGCCGGCAGCCGAATTTCTCTGGCGGCGATGCGGCTGTTGGAGGTGGATTTGACATCGCTGACGGAAATGCGGGTCTATCGCAGCAACTGAGTTTTGCGCCGGTTGCGACGGCTGGACTTGAGTATTTCTGGCAAGATGAAGTGCGGATTATAACCGCCTGAGCTCACTCAACTGTTACGGATTTTGCGAGGTTGCGAGGCTGGTCCACATCGGTGCCCTTGGCGACGGCCGTGTGATAGGCCAGTAGCTGCGCCGGTATCGCGTAGAGGATCGGCGACAAGACCGGATCGCAGCTGGGCATCGTCAGAACTTGCCACACGCCGTCGCTCGCCTCCGCCGCGCCGGCCGGGTCCGTAACGAGGCAGACTTTTCCCTCGCGCGCCATGACCTCTTGCATGTTGGAAATGGTCTTGTCGAACAGCGCGTCGCGCGGGGCCATCACGACGACCGGCATCTTGTGGTCAATCAGCGCAATAGGTCCGTGTTTCAATTCACCCGATGCATACCCTTCGGCGTGTATATAGCTGATTTCCTTGAGTTTAAGCGCACCTTCCAGCGCGAGCGGGAACAGCAGGCCGCGCCCCAGGAACAGCGCGCTAGTCGCCTCGGACAGGCCGCCAGCAACGTCGCGGATCTTGCCGCTTTCATCGAGTGCGCGGCTCATCAAAGCGGGCAATCCGCGCAGAGAAGACAGCGTATCGGTCAGGCGCGCATCCTCAATCGTGCCGCGATCCTTGGCGGCCTTGAGCGCCAGAAGCAGCAGCACGACCAGCTGACAGCTGAACGCCTTGGTGGAAGCCACGCCGATCTCCGTGCCCGCAAAGATGGGCAGGGCGATCTGCGATTCCCGCGCGATGGAGCTTTCGGCCACGTTCACAACGGCCAGCGTCGTGGCCTTTTCCTCGCAATACCGCAGCGCGGCGAGGGTGTCGGCGGTCTCCCCGGATTGGCTAACGAACACGGTCATGGTGCGCGCGGGGATGGGCGGTTCGCGATATCGGAATTCCGAGGCGATATCGACTTCCGCCGGCAGGCCCGCCACCTGTTCGAACCAGTATTTGGCAGTAAGGCAGGCGTAATAAGCGGTGCCGCATGCTACCAGAGAAATGCGATCTATCTCTTTGAAGTCAGGGCATTTTGCGTCAATCTCAATCCCCGCGCCATCAGCGGTCAGGTAGTGGTTGAGCGCATCACCAATGACGCCGGGCTGTTCGGTGATTTCCTTGGCCATGAAGTGCTTGTGCCCGGCTTTGTCGACCTGCGCATTGTCGATCTGCACCACGCGCATGTCACGATTTGCAAGCCGCCCCCCGGCATCGGTGATCGTCACGCTGTCGCGCGTGACGACGGCGCAATCGCCCTCTTCCAGATAGGTGATCCGGTCCGTCAAAGGGGCCAGTGCGATGGCATCTGAGCCCACAAACGCCTCCCCATCCCCGTGCCCAATGGCAAGGGGGCTGCCTTTGCGCGCGGCCACGATCAAATCCTGTTGACCTTCAAAGAGGAAACACAGTGCATAAGCGCCTTCGAGTTCATCCAAGGTTTTCTTCGCGGCATCAACGGGTTCCATCCCGCTTTGCATGTAGTGCTGCGTCAGAAGCGCGACGGTTTCGGTGTCCGTATCCGTGACGAAATTCACGCCTTCAGCGGCCAGCCGTTCGCGCAATTCGCGGTAATTTTCAATGATCCCATTGTGCACCACCGCCACCGGCCCCGCGCGATGGGGATGCGCGTTCGAGACGTTGGGCGCGCCATGGGTAGCCCAGCGGGTGTGGCCGATGCCCGATTTCCCGGCCAGCGGTTCATGCACCAATAGATCGGACAGGTTGTGCAGCTTGCCCACCGCGCGGCGGCGATCCATCGTGCCGTCATTCACGGTCGCGATCCCCGCGCTGTCATAGCCGCGATATTCCAACCGCTTGAGCGCTTCCACCAGAATGGGCGCGGCCTCATGGTCGCCCAACACACCGACAATGCCACACATTATCCCTGCTCCTGCTTTTTCTTTTTTAGTTTCAGCATGTTCATCATTTTGACCGCGAGGCCCGGTTTGGTCACCTGTTCGCCCCGCGCAATGGCCAGCGCGCCTGCCTCCACGTCCTTGGTGATCACGGATCCTGACGCCGTCATCGCGTCATCGCCCACAGTGACGGGCGCAACCAGCATCGTGTTCGACCCGATAAAGGCGCGTTTGCCCACGGTCGTGCGGTGCTTCATGACCCCGTCATAATTGCAGGTGATCGTCCCTGCGCCGACATTCGTGTCCTCGCCTAGATGGGCATCGCCCACATAGCTGAGGTGGCTCACCTTCACGCCTTCATCCAGTTGCGCGTTTTTCAATTCCACAAAATTGCCGATCTTGACGTGCTCGCCGATCTCTGCGCCGCCGCGGATGCGGGCGAAGGGGCCCACCACGGCATCGCGCGCGATATGGGCGTCTTCGATATGGGTGAAAGCGCGGATGCGGGCGCCGGTTTCCACCGTCACGCCGAGGCCGAACACCACGTTCTGTTCCACCATGCTGTCCCGGCCCAGCACCGTATCCAGCGCGAAATGCACGGTCTCTGGCGCGGGCAGGGTGACACCGTTTTCCAGCGCCTCTGCCCGGGCGCGCGCCTGAAACGCCGCCTCTGCGACCGCCAGTTCCGCACGGGAATTGATGCCCAGGGTTTCGGCCTCATCACAGGCAATCGCCGTAGCAGACAGCCCATCGGCACGGGCCAGCGCGATGATATCGGTGAGGTAGTATTCACCCGCCGCATTGTCATTGCCAAGCCGTGCCACCAAGCCCATCATATGCGCAGCACTTGCCATCATAATTCCGGAATTGCAAAAGGTTACCGTGCGCTCTTCATCCGTGGCATCCTTGAATTCCACGATCCTGTCCAGCGCTTCACCGGCCATGATCAATCGCCCGTATCGTCCCGGATCAGCCGCCTCAAAGCCCAGGACAACCACGTCATGGGCTGCGCGCGCCTCTGCCATACGGGTCAGCGTTTCGGGCTGCACAAACGGCGTATCACCGTAAAGCACCACCACATCGCCGGAAAACCCGTCCAGCGCGTCTGTGGCCTGGGCCACGGCATGGCCGGTGCCCAGCTGCTCTTCTTGCAACACCACCTCGGCACGGTCGTCGAACCCTTGCGCCGCCCGCGTCACGGCATCTGCCCCGTGGCCGGCCACCACGATCACGCGCTCCGGGTCCAACGCAGCGCCTGCCTGCATCGCATGGGCCAACATCGGCGCGCCGCCAATGGGGTGCAGCACTTTGGGCAGGTCGGATTGCATCCGTGTGCCTTTTCCGGCCGCCAGGATAATCAGCGCAGTTGTCATTTGGCCCCATTCCGTTACATGCCAAACCGGGTTTTATCTGCAATCGCTGCCCACGCAAGAGATGCGGGATCAAAGGTTGTTGCGGCGTGACATAAAGAGCGGCGGAATTGCGCCAAAAGGGGAAGAGCATGGGCACGGTGGTTTTTGATCTGGACGGGACACTCGCGGACACCAGCGGCGATTTGATTGAGGCCGCCAATGCCTGTTTCCGCCAGATGGGGGAGGGCGATCTGCTGGTGCCGGGTCAGGATGCTGCGACGGCCTTGACCGGCGGCAAGGCGATGCTGCGGCTGGGGCTGAAACGCCTCGGGCGGGAGGATGAGGCAGAGGTGGACGCGTGGTATCCCGCGTTGCTGGAGGCCTATGAAGCCAAGATCGACCACCACACGCAGTTTTTCCCCGGCGCGTTGGAGGCCGTGGAAACCCTGAAAACCCGCGGGCATCGCGTGGCCATTTGCACCAACAAGCCCGAAGGCCTGGCGCGGCTTCTGTTTACGAATCTGGGCGTGCTCGACCGGTTTCACAGCCTCATTGGTGCCGATACGCTGCCCGTGCGCAAACCCGATCCCGAACCGCTGCGCGAGGCCGTCCGCCGCGCGGGTGGGGACCCCGAGGATGCGATCATGATCGGTGATACAATCACGGATCATTCCACCGCGCGTGCGGCGGGTGTGCCGTCGATCCTTGTCACCTTCGCGCCGGGCCGCGAAACGGTGGCGGAGCTTGGGCCGGATGCGCTTTTGCACCATTTTGATGATCTGCCCGATCTGGCAGACAAGTATTTGCGGCCAATCTGACAGTTGACGTGATCCGCAGGAGGCCTCAGAAACAAGTCATGCAAGAGGTGTTCAAAGGCAATTTCACGCAGCAGGAGCCGATCCCCGAAGACGGGATTGCGGCCGCGCTTGATGTGATGCGCAGCGGGCGGCTCCACCGCTACAACCTTTCGCCCGGTGAACTGGGTGAGGTGGGCTTGCTCGAACAGGAATTCGCAAACTATGTCGGTGCGCGCTACGCGCTGGCCGTTTGTTCGGGCGGGTATGCTTTGGCCACGGCTTTGCGCGCATTGGGCGTGAAGCCTGGCGACAAGGTACTGACCAATGCCTTTACGCTTGCGCCCGTGCCTGGGTCCATTGCGTCTGTCGGGGCCGTGCCGGTCTTCGTGGGCGTGACTGAAGAGCTGGTGATTGATCTTGACGATCTGGAAGCCAAGGCAGCGCAGGCGCGGGTACTGATGCTGAGCCACATGCGCGGGCATATCTGTGACATGGACCGCCTGATGCGCATTTGTGATGCCGCAGGTGTGACCGTGGTGGAGGATTGCGCCCACACGATGGGGGCTGCTTGGCGCGGCGTGCCATCGGGGCGGTTCGGTGCCGTTGGGTGCTATTCCACGCAGACCTACAAGCATATGAATTCCGGCGAGGGCGGCTTTTTGGTCACCGATGATGCCGATATCGCCGCGCGGGCCACAATGCTGTCAGGCTCCTACATGCTTTATGGTCGCCACGGGGCCGCGCCGGAGCCAGAGGTTTTTGACGGCGTGAAATACGATACGCCCAACGTGTCGGGCCGCATGGATCATCTGCGCGCGGCCATTCTGCGCCCGCAATTGGCCAAGCTGGACGCGCAATGCGACGCCTGGAATGCCCGCTACCGCGTGGTGGAGGAGGGGCTGCGGGGCACACCTGGCCTGATCCTCACCCGGCGTCCGGAGGAAGAGCGATATGTCGGCTCTTCCATCCAGTTTCTGCTGCTTGATTGGCCGGATGCTGCCGTGGAAGATGTGATCGCGCGCTGCATGGGCCGCGGGGTGGAATTGAAATGGTTTGGCGGGGCGGAGCCTGTGGGCTTTACCTCCCGCTATGACAGTTGGCGTTATGCGCCAAGCGCGCCCATGCCGACGAGTGACCGGGTGTTGCGTGGGGTTGTCGATATGCGCCTGCCGCTGACCTTCAGTCTTGAAGATTGCGCGCTGATTGCGCGGATTATCCGGTCAGAGGTGGGCGCGGTGTGGCAGGAACAGGCGGCCTGACGGGCGGTTGTATCCTTTGCCTCATCGGGATCTTGAGTATTTTTGGCAAGATGAAGCCGGAGGAATGTCATGCGGATATTGAGTGTTTTGGTCCTTTTGGCCGTGCCTGCCGTGGCACAGGAGGTGAATTTTTCGACAGCGGCCACCGAAGGCTGTTTGGCCGTAACGCAAGGGTTTGAGGCGCAGCGCGCCTGCATTGGTGCCTCGGCTGAGGTCTGCATGCGCGACACGGTCGGCGGCCAAAGCACCTATGGCATGGGCGGGTGCCTGTCGGCGGAGGCGGATTACTGGGATGCCCAGCTCAACACGGCCTATGGGCAGGTGATCGCGGCGGCCCGTGCCTCTGATGCGGAAATGGCCAGCATCGGTGCATCCGTGGCCAGCCAGGAAGAGGCACTGCGCGCGATGCAACGGGCCTGGATCGCCTATCGCGATGCCACTTGCGACTACGAATACAGCCAATGGGGTGGTGGCACAGGCGGTGGCCCGGCGCTTATCGGCTGCATCATGCGCGAGACGGGGGAACAGACGCTCTATCTGCTGGCGTCGCGGCTGGGCGGCTGATGCTGACGCCCGTCACATCCTATGAGGCGCTGTGCGAGGGGTTTGATTGGGCGATCCCTGAGCGGTTGAACATGGCGGCCCAGACCTGCGACAGCTGGGCCGACGAAGCGCCGGATCGTGTCGCCATCATAGATCTGAGCAGGTCCCGGGACGACATCACCTATGCAAGGTTGCGCGGTATGGCGGACGCGCTGGCCCATGGGTTGGTGGCGCGCGGCGTGGGCCCTGGGGACCGGGTGGGCGTGCTGCGCAGTCAGGATGCGTGGTGTGCCGCAGCCCATATCGCGATCTGGAAAATTGGCGCGATATCAATCCCTTTGTTCAAACTGTTCAAGCAGGACGCGCTGAGCAGCCGGGTGTTGGACGCAGGCGCGCAGATTGTCGTCTGCGATGCCGAAGGGTTTGAATTGCTTGCACATCTGACAGGGGTGATGCCCTTGGTGCCAGAAGCGGTCGATCTTCCGAACGCGATCTTTGACACGGCGGACACCGGGTCGGAGGATCCGGCGGTTTTGATCTACACCTCCGGCACCACAGGAAGTCCGAAAGGCGCGCTTCACGCCCACCGCGTCCTGACGGGGCATTTGCCCGGTGTCGAGATGAGCCATGATTTTCTGGGCCAGCCAGAGGATTGCCTTTGGACCCCTGCCGATTGGGCATGGATCGGCGGGCTGTTTGACGTGCTTATGCCCGGGCTGGCCTTGGGCGTGCCTGTCGTGGCCTCTCGCATGGCCAAATTCGATGTCGAGGCATGCATGAGGATCGTTCGGGAAGCCTCTGTCCGGAATGTCTTTTTCCCGCCAACGGCCTTGCGCATGTTAAAGGCGGCGGGGTGCGATATGCCCGGGCTGCGGTCCGTGGCCAGCGGGGGCGAGCCGCTGGGCGCTGAGATGCTGGACTGGGGGCGCGCGGCCTTTGGGCTGACCATCAACGAATTCTATGGTCAAACCGAATGCAACATGATCGCGTCCAGCAGCCACGCGCTGTTTGCCCCGCAGCCGGGTTGCATCGGACGGGCGGTGCCGGGGCATGAGCTGGCCGTGCTGGATACGGCGGGGCAGCCGACACAGGGCGAAGGTGACATTGCGGTGCGGCGCGGATCGGCCTCCATGATGCTGGGGTATTGGAGCCGGCCGGAGGAGACGGACGCGAAATTTTGCGGTGATTGGATGCTGACCGGCGATCGGGGTCAGTGGGAGGGCAATTACCTGCGCTTCGTGGGGCGAGAGGATGATGTGATCACCTCGTCTGGATACCGCATCGGCCCTGCGGAAATTGAGGATTGTCTGCTGCAACATCCATCCGTGGCGACCGTGGGCGTGGTGGGCAAGCCATGTCCGCTGCGCACGGAAATTGTGAAGGCATACGTGGTGTTAAAGCCCGGGGTCGAGGCCACGCTGGATCACGCCGCTGCGTTGCAGGTGTTTGTGAAAGAACGCCTCGCAACCTATTCTTATCCAAGGGAAATTGATTTCGTGGATGCGTTGCCCATGACGGTGACGGGCAAGATCATTCGCAAGGACCTGAAAGCCCGCGCCATGGCGGAACAGCCATAGCGCGCATATGGTATCACGGGGCAAGATCGTCTGCGGGTGAAGGAGAGATCAGCGATGGTGCTGTTTGGCTATAGTTACAGTGTCTACACCCGGACCGTGCGGATGGTGCTTCACATCAAATCTGCCGCCTATACCTTTAAAGACATTGACCCTTTTGAAATTGATACGCAGGACGCCCTGCGCACACTGCATCCCTTTGGCCGCGTGCCGGTACTGCATTCGGACGGGTTTGAGATCTATGAAACGCAGGCCATTCTGGACTTTCTTGAAGCGGCAACCCCCTCGCCACCCCTGCAGCCGGCGCATGCGCAGCCCCTTGGGCGCATGCGGCAGGTGATGAGCATCGCAGACAGCTACTTTTATTGGCCGCTGGTGCGACAGGCCGCGTCACAGCATGTGTTTCACCCGGCCATGGGGGATCCGGTGGACCATTCTGTCTTGCGGCAGGGGGTGGAGGCCGCCCCGCCTGTGCTGGATGCGCTGGAGGTGATCAGCGCGGAAGGGCTGGTTCTTGGAACGGGTGCCATCACGCTGGCTGATTGCCACCTTTGGCCGATGATGGAATACGCCCTGATGGTGCCAGACCTCGCCGCTATGGTCGCGCAGCGCCCCGGCCTTGCAGCATGGGCTGAGGCGATGTCGACGCACCCGGCAGCACGTGCAACGGCTCCGGATATGGCGGCGCTGCGCGATGGCTGACATCTTTCGCGGCATTGAGCGCATGATGGGAATGAGTGAGGCCGTTTGGGCCCGACACGCCAATCCCTGGTCCTGCTACACGCGATTTACGGTTTTGCCGCTTTTGGTCTTGGCGATCTGGTCCCGGGTGTGGCTGGGGCCTTGGTGTTTGGGGCCGATCGGGCTTGTGTTGCTTTGGAACTGGCTGAACCCGCGGGTGTTTGCGCCGCCTGCGTCGCTTGACAACTGGGCCTCGCGCGGGGTGTTGGGGGAACGGGTCTATATACACCGGCGGGCAGAGGTGCGGGCCCATCACCTGACATGGGCGCGGATCCTGGCGTGGACGGCGCTGCCCGGGGTTGTGGTGCTGGCCGTGGGCCTGTGGCAATTGTGGGTGGACTGGGCTCTTTTCGGCATGGTTTTAGCCGTGCTTCCAAAGGTTTGGTTCGTGGATCGCATGGTCTGGGTTTATCAGGATTGGCTATCAGATCACGCAAAGACCTTGGGCGATGTATAGCGGCCTGCCTGCGGGGTGTCCCAATTCTTTGCAAGAAAGCGCCGTGCCCGCGTTGACGCCCGGACTGGCGGTGTTAAACCGGCGCAAACCCTTCAAGGATGCTGTGCCATGCAGATTTTCACCGAAATTCGCGACCTTGTGCTGTCCGCCGTGGCCGACATGCAGGCCACGGGCGATTTGCCGGAGGATCTGAACACGGCGCCCATCACGGTGGAGCCGCCGCGCGACGCCGCCCATGGCGATATGGCGACGAATGCCGCGATGGTGCTGGCCAAACCCGCCCAGAAAAAGCCGCGCGACATTGCGGACATGCTGGCGGACAAACTGGCCCAGGATGCGCGCATCACCAGTGCAGAGGTGGCGGGACCTGGGTTTTTGAACCTGCGGCTGGCCAATAGCGTGTGGCACGACACGGTGCGCGCGGTGCTGACGGCGGGTGAGGATTTTGGTCGCTCTGACATGGGGTTAGGGCGCAAGATGAATGTAGAATACGTGTCTGCCAACCCCACCGGACCGCTGCATGTGGGCCACACGCGGGGGGCCGTTTTCGGTGATGCGCTGGCCAGCCTGCTGGATTACGCGGGCTTTGACGTGACGCGCGAATACTACATCAACGATGGCGGTGCGCAGGTCGATGTCCTCGCCCGGTCGGTCTACCTGCGGTATCAGGAGGCCCATGGTCAGGCCGTCGCCTTTGAAGATGGCACCTATCCCGGTGACTACCTGATCCCGGTGGGAGAGGCGCTGAAGGACAAGGTGGGCGATGCCTATCTGGACGCTGATGAGGCAGTTTGGCTCACCGATGTTCGGGATTTCGCGACCGAGGCGATGATGGATCTGATCCGCGCTGATCTGGCGGCTTTGGGCGTGGAAATGGATGTGTTTTATTCCGAAAAATCGCTCTACGGCACAGGACGGATCGAAGAGGCGCTGGCGACACTGGAAGCCAAGGGCCTGATCTATGAGGGCGTGCTGGACCCGCCCAAAGGCAAGCTGCCCGAGGATTGGGAGCCGCGGGAGCAAACGCTTTTCAAATCCACCGAACACGGCGATGACGTAGACCGCCCTGTGAAGAAATCCGATGGCAGTTGGACCTATTTCGCCCCCGACATCGCCTATCATTATGACAAGGTTTCCAGGGGCTTCGATGCGTTAATTGATGTGTTTGGCGCTGATCATGGCGGCTATGTCAAACGGATGAAAGCGGCGGTCAGCGCGCTGTCCGAAGGTCAGGTGCCGCTCGATATCAAGCTGACGCAGCTGGTGAAGCTGTTCAAAAATGGCGAGCCCTTCAAGATGTCCAAACGGGCAGGGACATTTGTGACCCTGCGCGATGTGGTGGATCAGGTGGGCCCGGATGTGACGCGCTTTGTCATGCTGACCCGCAAAAACGATGCACCGCTCGATTTTGATTTCGACAAAGTGCTGGAACAGTCCAAGGAAAACCCTGTCTTCTACGTGCAATACGCCCATGCCCGGATCTGTTCCGTTCTGCGCAAAGCCGAAGCGGCAGAGATTGACGTATCAGACGCCGCGCTGGCGGCCGCGGATCTGTCGGGAAATACCCATGAGGCGGAACTGAGTCTTGCTCGGAAACTCGCCGAATGGCCGCGCCTGGTGGAGATCGCCGCGCGCACCCATGAACCGCATCGCGTGGCCTTCTACCTCTATGATCTGGCCAGTGAATTGCACGCGCTTTGGAACCGGGGCAATGACACGCCTGACCTGCGCTTCCTGCAAGAGGGCAACGTGGCCACAACGCAAGCAAAAATTGCAGGCGCGCGGGCCGTGGCCGTTGTTATTTCTGCGGGCCTTGGTATCTTGGGCGTAACTCCGGCGACCGAGATGCGGTAAACGCACGAAAAGCAGCCGGTGCGACTTGAGCAGAATTGAGACCGGCGATTGCAACGTCGGCTCTTTGAGAGGCGAGGCAAAGCATGGCGGTAGATGCATCAGGTAACTCATTTGTTCAGGAGCCGGACGCCCCGAGCGCGGGCGGGCTGTTCAATCTGGCGGGCGCGGCAGTGTCCCTCGCGTTGGTGGTCGGCGTCAGCGTCTGGGCCTACAAACAGATCACACGCGACGTCAGCGGCGTGCCGGTCATAAAGGCCGCAGAAGGCCCGATGCGCGTGCAACCCGAAACCCCCGGTGGGGCAGTGGCCGATCACCAGGGTCTGTCGGTGAACAATGTGGCGGCACAAGGGACGGCCTCTGCGCCAGCGGATCGTCTGATCCTGGCGCCTGCACCGCTTGACCTTTCGCAGGAGGACGCACCCGCAGCACCCGCCGCACAGGCCACGCCCACAACGGATACCTCTGCCGAGGCCGCTGATGCGCCTGCGGCAAGCCCCGAAACCCTGCAACGCGCCGCCATAGAGGCGTTGGCCAATTCGCTGGCAGATGGCGTCGATCCGATCACGCCACTGTCGGATGAACCGGTTCAGGCGCCCGCCCGCGTGACCTCGCCCGAGGCCGATCCGCTGGCGGAGGCGGAACTGGCCTCCGCCCCTGCCGTGACAGAAGGGTTGGGGCGTTCGCTGCGTCCGAAACTGCGCCCGTCTGGTCTTGGCGCTGTGCCGCAAGCGGTTCAAACCGCATCCGGCCCTGTGGATGACATTGATCCGGATACACTGCCCGTCGGCACCCGGCTTGCGCAGTTGGGGGCCTTTGCCAGTGCTGATATCGCGCGGTCCGAATGGGATCGCCTGTCGCAGCAATTTGGTGATTTCCTCTCTGGCAAATCCCGCGTGATCCAGAAGGCGCAAAGCGGTGGGCGCACCTTCTACCGCTTGCGTGCTGCCGGGTTCGAAGATCTGTCTGACGCGCGGCGGTTCTGTTCGGCTTTAGTGGCAGAGCGGGCTGAATGCATCCCCGTGGTCACGCGGTAAGACGCCCTTGGCTTTCGGCGCGACCATTCTGGATGCCAGCGGCACCCGCCTGTCTGCGGAGGAAAAAACCTTCTTCGCCGAGGCAGATCCTTTTGGCTTCATCCTATTCGCGCGCAATATCGAAACCCCCGATCAGGTCCGCGCGCTGACGTCCGAGATGCGCGATGCCGTGGGACGTGAGGCCCCCATCCTGATTGATCAGGAAGGCGGGCGCGTGCAGCGGATGCGCGGGCCGGTGTGGCGGGAATGGCTGCCGCCCCTAGATCATGTGACAGCGTCGGGCGCACACGCGGCGGAGGCGATGTTTCTGCGGTCGCGCATCATGGCCGACGAGCTGCGTGCGGTGGGTGTGGATGCCAATTGTGCGCCCCTGGTCGATGTGGCGGTGGATGGCACCCATGACTTTCTTCTCAACCGCTGTTACGGGCATGACCCTGCGCAGGTGGACCGGATTGGGCGCGCCGTGGCAGACGGGCTTCTTGCTGGCGGGGTCTTGCCAGTGGTCAAACATATGCCCGGTCATGGGCGCGCTACGGTGGACAGCCATTTTGGCCTGCCGCGAACAGATGTGGGTTTGGATGTGCTGACCGCCACCGATTTCGCGCCGTTCAAAGCGCTGAATGACCTGCCCATGGGGATGACGGGCCATGTGGTTTACGCCGCGATGGATGATCGGCCTGCCACGCTGTCACCTGTCGTGATGGGCCATATCCGCGACCAAATCGGATTTGACGGGTTGATCATGACCGATGACATCACGATGAAGGCGCTGGATGCGCCGTTGGATGATTTGGCGCGGGCGTCGTTGGAGGCGGGGTGCGATGTGGTTTTGCTTTGTAATGCGTCGCTTGAAGATCGCAGGCGCGTGGCCGCAGCAGCCGGGCAAATGACAGAGTTGGCCCAAGACAGGGCAGAGCGTGCCTTGGCCGCCCGCAAAACCCCTGATGAGGTTGACATTCCCGCGCTTGAGGCAAAGCTTGTTGCGCTGACGGCGTAGCTTTGATCAAAGGCCCCATGGAAGACGACTTCGAGACAGGTGACATGGAGAATGTGGCCGACCGCATGGCGGCCGAGGCCCTGATCCTGGACATTGACGGCTTTGAGGGGCCGCTTGACCTGTTGCTCACTTTGGGACGGACGCAGAAGGTGGATTTGCGGCATATCTCCGTGCTGCAACTGGCCCGGCAATATCTGGAATTTGTGGAGCGGGCCAAAGAGTTACGGATCGAACTTGCCGCGGATTATCTGGTGATGGCGGCCTGGCTCGCGTTCTTGAAATCCCGCCTTCTGTTACCCCCCGATCCCACCGATGAAGGGCCGTCTGGCGAAGAACTGGCCGCGCATCTGGCGTTTCAGCTCGAACGCCTTCAGGCCATGCGCCAGATGGCAGCCAAGCTGATGGCGCGGGATCAGTTGGGGCGCGATTTCTTTGTGCGCGGCATCCCTGAGGACGTGACGCGCGTGCGGCGGGTGAACTACACGGCGACTTTGCTGGATCTCATGCAAGGCTATGCGCGCATCCGCACGAAGGACGAATTCCGCCCTTATGTGATGGATCGCGACGCGCTGCTGACGATGGAACAGGCACTGGACCGCTTGCGGAATTTGATCGGGTTTTCAGGGTCTTGGACGGATATTGCGAGCTTCTTGCCCGATGATTTTCGCGCCGATCCCGCGCGGCGTCGGTCGGCCACGGCGTCGACATTCGCAGCCTCCCTTGAACTGGTGAAAGAAGGCAAGGTAGAGATCCGCCAATCGGAGGCGTTCGCGCCAGTTGAGCTGCGCCGGAAGGATAATTGATGTCGGATCAACCTGACGACACGAATGAAAGCCTCTTTGAAGCCCCACCCATGGCGGAACAGGAACGCATGTGCGAGGCCATTCTGTTTGCAACCGCAGAGCCTGTGACCGTGGCGGATATGCAGGCGCGCATGCCCCACGGGTGTGACGCGAAAGAGGCGCTGGTGCATTTGCAAAAGCGCTATGACGGGCGCGGGGTGCGGATTGTGAAAGTGGGCGAGGCTTGGGCCATGCGCACCGCGCCCGATCTGGGGTTTCTCTTGCAAAAAGAGACGGTTGAGACGCGAAAGTTAAGTCGTGCTGCGATTGAGACTTTGGCGATCGTGGCCTATCACCAACCGGTCACGCGGGCAGAGATTGAAGAAATCCGCGGCGTCTCCGTCAGCCGGGGCACCGTCGATCAGCTGCTGGAACTGGAATGGATCCGCTTTGGTCGCCGCCGGATGACACCGGGGCGGCCCGTGACCTTTGTGGTCACGCAGGATTTCCTGGATCATTTCGGTTTGGAAAGCGCGCGGGATCTGCCGGGTCTGAAGGAATTGCGCGCGGCGGGGCTGTTGGACAACCGTCCGCCGCCCGGGACAACTCCGGAGGCATCCGACGAAGAGGAGCCGGACGGGGAACAGGATGAGCTCTTCGATGAGGAGTAACAGGCTTTGGATAAAGGAGCCTGCCCTTAAAATTCCATGATTCGCGTCTATATTGCCCCTCAAGTAGTGAATGGAGGGCAGTATGAACGCGAACAAACTGATCAGCATGGCGCTGAACATGATCCTGCGGCGCGTGATGCGCGCGGGGCTGAACAAGGGCATGGATGCGGTCGCCAAGCGCGGCAAGGGGCATCAAGGGCCTGACACCAAGGATATGCAGCAGCGCATGCGTCAAAGCACGCGTTTGGGGCGTCGCCTCGGGCGGTTTTAATCCTGGCAGCACGCTGGGTGCAGTGCGCATTTTCTTCAAAAGAAAATGCCGCAGAAAATTCCTAATTTTCTGCCATCAGCGTTGGCGGCAAATTTTTGAAAAAATTTGATTCTAAGGTTTGAAATGCTTGGACAATTTCAACCCTTGCCCTTGATAGTTCGAAGCGATCCCGGCGCCATATAGCTGCTCGGGTTCTTCATCCATCTTCTCATAGACCAACCGCCCCACGACCTGCCCGTGTTCCAACACGAACGGGGCCTCATGACAGCGGACTTCCAGCACGCCCCGGGATCCAGTGCCGCCCGCCGCGGCCCAGCCGAAACCGGGGTCAAAGAAACCGGCGTAATGCACGCGGAATTCGCCCACCATCGCCACATAAGGCACCATTTCGGCTGCATGGGTGGGCGGGATCACGATGGATTCGCGGCTGACCAGAATGTAAAACGCGCCCGGATCAAGGATGATCCAGCCGTCATCGGTATGCACCTCTTCCCAAAAATCGGAGGCGTCGTAATGGGCCAGTTTGCTCAGGTCGATCACGCCCGTATGCGGTTTCGCCCGGTAGCCCACCAGCGTCCCTGACGCCGGTTTGAGGTCGACAGAAAAGCCAAGCCCGCCCGAAATCACCGCCTCACCCGATACGATGGGTGTCTCAGCGTGCAGCGCGGCCAGCTCTGCATCGTCGATCACGGTCAGGCCGTTGCGAAAGATCACCTGGTTCAACATCTGACCTGTCTGCGCAATCACCGAAAAGCTTTGCGGGCAGATCTCAACATAAAGCGGGCCGGAGTAACCATCCGGGATGCGGTCAAATTCCGTGCCGTGATCGGTGATGATGCGCGTCAGAAGATCGAGCCGCCCGATGGAAGATTTGGCACTGGCCGCACCGGACATACCTACCGGCAGATCAAGACTTTCGAGCAGCGGCACGACATAGACGCAGCCTTTTTCCAACACCGCCCCGTTCGTCAGGTCGACTTGGTGCATCTCAAAATCGCGCAACCGGTCCGCCACGCTGCGCGCCGCACCCGCAAGAAAGGATGCCCGCACCCGGTACGCGGTGTTGCCCAAGCGCAAATCAAGGCTGGCAGGTTGGATCTGGCCGGTTTCAATGGGCGAAGTGGCCGTGATTTGGCCCGCATCAATCATGCTGCGTAATTGCTGGCTGGCCAGAACGCCGGACATGGCTTTTCGTGCTCCCCCATCCTTGCAGAGGCCGGCACATCCTGGGGTGGGAAAATGGTCGGGCTAGCAGGGTTCGAACCTGCGACCTCCCGTCCCCCAGACGGACGCGCTACCAGACTGCGCTATAGCCCGACAATTGCGTCTTCATACTGGAAATGATGTGGCGGGCAAGGGCAATTTGCGAATTCGCGGCAATTGTCGCCCCCCGGTCAGGAGATGCGTTCCAACTGCGCGCGGATACGGTCCATGACGGGCCGAAGCGCGGCCTCACGGGCACGGATATCATCGGATGATCGCCCAGAGAGGTTCGACAGAATATCGGTGTGCGGCTCAGGCGCGGGCGGCTCTTCCACCGGCGGCAGGGCAGGGCGGTCTTCCGCGACCTCAGCCGCCGGTTGAGGCTCCGCCTCCACGGTCGGTTCAGGTTGCGGCATGTCGCGCCCACCCGACAGGAAACTTGGCACCGGCATCGACCCTTCGGAGGAGGGCGTGCTTGGCGTTGGAATGGATTTTGTTTCTGGCGCAGGGGCCGGATCGGGTTCGGGCGCAGGCTCAGGCGGTTCCGCCGATGTGCGAAAGCTGACAACCTGGCTTGTTTCGGGCTCCGGCTCTGCCGCAAAGGGTTCATCCGTGGGTTCATACCCAAGCCCGTCGGCAGGGTTGGATGACAAGGACGCGACATGCTTCACGCCTTCCTGGCGCAGCATCTTTTGGACATGTTTGATCGTCATGCCATCATCGTGCAGCAGCTTTTTGATCCCACCCAGCAGCATCATGTCCTGCGGGCGGTAATATCTGCGTCCACCGGCCCGCTTGACGGGCTTCACTTGGCTGAATTTGCTTTCCCAGAAACGCAGCACATGGGCTGGCGTGTCCAGCCACTCCGCCACCTCACTGATCGTGCGGAACGCGTTTGCTGATTTGCTCATGCCCGACTTGCCTTACGAGGGTTGGTTACGACTTGTTGCCAGCGGCGACCCGGTCCTTCATCAGATGCGATGGGCGGAACGTCAGCACGCGGCGCGGATTGATCGGAACTTCTTCGCCTGTCTTCGGGTTGCGACCCACCCGGGCTGTTTTCGACCGGACGGAGAACGTGCCGAAGGAGGAGATCTTGACCTGCTCACCATCGACCAGAGCATCGGACATGTGGTTGAGCACGCTTTCCACCAATTGCGCGGAATCATTGCGCGACAGGCCCACTTCACGGAACACAGCCTCGCTAAGGTCCATACGAGTCAAAGTCTTTTCGGTCATACTATCCCCCTAATTCTATTACGATGACCTTATGGCGGAAGGAATTTCCGAGTCAATGTCAATGACTTGGCGGATGGAGTTTAAGCGGGGGAATCCAGTATCTCGGGATCGTCCCGGCGCGGAATTAAGGACGCAGTCCGCCGCGCCTTCGCCCGGCCGTCCCGGGGCCTGGCGAATGGGTGAAGCAAGCGCATGGCTCGGATGCAGTCCGGGAACCCGACCATAAAGCGCTGCTGTTCGAAGGCCGGGTCGCCATGCCACGGCCTGACTAAGGCGCTTTTCCGCTCTTACCAGCGCAAAACCACCGATCCCCAGGCTAATCCGCCGCCAATCGCCTCTGACACCAGCACATCACCGCGCTTGATCTTGCCGTCCTCGACCCCCGCCGCCATGGCAAGCGGGATGGAGGCCGCAGAGGTGTTGCCGTGATCCTGCACTGTGACGATCACCCGATCCATCGGAATCCCTAGCTTTTTGGCGGTGCCTTGAATGATGCGGATATTGGCCTGATGAGGAACGATCCAGCTGACCTCATCATGGTCCATGTCGATCTTGCCAAGGGCGGTATCTGCGGTGAAAGAAAGCTTCTCAACCGCTTGACGGAAAAGCAGATTTCCCTGCATGCGCAGCTTGCCGGACGTGCCGGTCGTCGACACGCCACCATCGACATAGAGCATATCCTTGTGTCGCCCGTCGGAATTGAGGTCCGTCGACAAAATTCCGCGATCGGCATTGGTGCCCGCGCCCTCTGCCGCCGATAGGATCAGAGCACCGGCCCCGTCGCCAAACAGAACGCAGGTGGCGCGATCCTCCCAATCCATGATGCGGCTGAAGGTTTCGGCACCGATGACCAGAAGGCGTTTGGCCTGACCGGCCACGATCAGCGCATTGGCGTTGGCCAGCGCATAGATGAAGCCCGCACAAACCGCCTGCACATCAAAAGCAAAGCCGCCCGTCATGCCGATGCGGGCCTGCACCATGGTGGCCACAGAAGGAAATGTCAGATCGGGGGTGGAGGTGGCCACAAGCACGCCATCGATATCCTCCGGTCCCAGCCCCGCCTTCGTGAGCGCGTCTTGCGCGGCCAGAACGGCGAGGTCAGATGTGGTCTGATCATCGGCGGCAAAACGACGGGTTTCGATGCCGCTGCGCGCACGAATCCATTCATCCGATGTGTCCAGAAAGCTTTCAAAGTGGGAATTGGGGACCACGCGCTCAGGCAGGTAGTGTCCAACTGCGTCTACAACCGCGCGTATCGTCATTCATCCTCACCGTCGGCGTCATCCGCGTCACTCTGTTCAAGCATGGCGGCAGATGCAACCCGTGCGGCAAGTTTTTGCGAAAATCCGGATTGGGCCAATTGAAAGGCCAGTTTCACCGCCGCCGACACGCCCGTGGCATCGGCTGCGCCATGGGATTTCACCACTGTGCCGTTCAGCCCCAGGAACACGCCGCCATTGGACCGGCGTGGATCAATGCGCTTTTTCAGGCGTCTGAGGGAGGCATAGGCCAAAATCGCGGCAAACCGCGACAGGGGGGTATAGCGAAACGCCTCTTTCAACTGGTCAGAGATCATCTTGGCCACGCCTTCGCCGGTCTTCAGCGCGACATTGCCGGTGAAGCCATCTGTCACCACCACGTCACAGCGCGTACCGGGCAGGTCGCGCCCTTCGACAAAGCCCACGAATTCGAAATCGGCGTTGCGGGCATTGGCAGAGATTAGGTCATAGGCTTCTTTCAGCTCCGACCGGCCTTTGTGTTCTTCGGTTCCGACATTCAGCAAGCCAACGCGCGGGCGGGACAGGTCAAAGCCGTTGCGCGCGTAAGACACACCCATCAGCGCGTATTGCATCAGATCCTTGGCATCGGCGCGAATATCGGCACCGCCGTCCAGCATGATGTTGAAGCCCTGCTTGTTGGGGGAAGGCCAGAGCACGGCAATGGCCGGGCGGTAAATGCCGGGCAGCTTGCGCAGCCGCACCACCGACATCAGCATCAGCGCCCCGGTGTTGCCGCAAGACACGCACACCGTCGCCTCACCATTGCGCACCGATTCGAGTGCCGACCACATGGAGGTTGCTTTGCCGGACCGGATCACCTGGCTGGGTTTGTCATCCATCGACACCACATCAGCGGCGTCGCGGATTTCACATATACCGGTCAGGGTCTTGCGCTTGGCCACCAGCGGTTCCAGCACCGCTTTGGGCCCGTGCAGAATGAACCCGATGTCAGGGTTCTTGCGCGCGGATTTGGAGAGACCGGATACGACGGCAGAGGGGCCAAGATCGCCCCCCATCGCATCGACAGATATGATGACGCGGCCTGAACGAGGGTCAGCGCCAGGGCCTGAACGGGTGCTTGTTTGATCCGGTGTCTCGGACATGCACTCGCCCGTTCATCCTAGCTTTGGGCCTGTCAAAGACTGCGCGGCGCACCTTACGCTGCGTCGTCTTCCAGCTCAATCTCATCGGCCATGGCGATCACTTCGCGACCGTTGTAGTGCCCGCAGGCGCCGCACACGTGATGCGGACGGGTCAGTTCACCGCATTCGGGGCATTCATTGGGATTGCCCGCCACAAGGGCGTCATGGGCCCGGCGGTTGTTGCGGCGGGATTTGGAAACTTTGTTTTGCTGGACGGCCATGGTGCTGCCTCTGGTTTTGTCTTGTTTCGCGTACGGCCCCGGAGGACCATCATTCAATCGGGTTGCTGCCGCTCATACGGCGGTGCGTGTCGCTCAATCAACCCCTAAATCCGGTGAGAGCGCGAAAATACAGATAATTGCGTATGGGGCAAGGGGAAATCGGTGTCATTTCCAGCCTGAAATGGTGCATCAGGACCACCTGCTGCCCCTATGCGCATCATTCGCCGCCTTCCAGTTTCTTTTTCAGGTCCGACAGCGCCGAAAACGCATCATCATCAATCGACGTGATCGCGCGGGCACCTTCGGGGCGGGCCTCCAGCGGATCGGTCGTGGCATCGTCGCTGCGCGGATAGACAGGCAAAGCGAGCGCCAGCGCCTCCTTCAGCACGCCATAGATGTCAATTTCATCTCCCAGCGGTTCAAGACTGTCATCTTCGGGCATTTCCACCTCTTCGCCCAAATCCGCCTCATCCGGCCATTTTTTCACATAAAGACGGCGCACCGCGTCATCGATGCGCGTGGTCACGGGATCCAGCGTTACCACGCAGGGCTGCACGACCGTGGCCCCCAATTTGCCTGTCAGCGCCCAATCCGTCGCGCCTGAGGCAGAAATTTGACCCACAAGGCGCAGTTTGCGTAAGGAAATCAGGCCCAATTCCTCTTGCAATGCGGCCAGATCATCGTCGGACGGCTGCAGATCAAAAGGAAAGGGCGCTTTGGGCGAAAGCTTGCTCACCTTGATTGGCGCAAGCTTGGTGTGGGTGATGGCCATGGGTGTAGATCCTCATGCATTCTTGAACCTTATCCCTAGCTTGTTGTAACCCTACAGGAAATGCGTTTGTCCCAGAACGCGTGTCAGACGGATAAGGGCGGGGTCATGAACAGGTTGATTGTGAAAAGCTTGGGGTTGCTGAGCCTACTGGTCGTGATGGGCTGCGCCACGCAGTATCGCAACCATGGCTATGTGCCCTCGGAAGAGACGCTCAAGCAGTTGACTGTGGGTGTCGATACGCGCGCCACGGTCGATGAGGTTGTGGGCGCGCCGTCCACGTCGGGTGTTTTGACCGATGGCGATTATTACTATGTACGGTCCCGCGTGGCGGCGCGCGGCGCGTTTCGCCCGCAGGTGGTGGATCGACAGGTGCTTGCCATCAGCTTCAACGCCAATGACACGATCCGCAACATCGAACGCTTTGGTCTGGAAGACGGGCAGGTTGTGCCACTGACGCGCCGGGTGACGGACAGCTCCGTCGTGGGCAACGGGTTCCTGCGGCAGGTCTTTGGCAATATCGGCGCGCTTGATCCCGGATCTCTGTTTGGCAACTGATCCTTTTTTTTGCTTGTTGTCATGACGCGGTTGCATCGCGGGTTATATGAAGCGCCAAAACCCAAGAGGGCGCGTGCGTGACAAAGCCGGGCAGATACAGTTCCAGGTTGGCGGAAGGGCCGGAAGATCTTCGCGCCGCGCAGGTTTTGCGCCATAGGGCGTTTCACGGTGATCTTGTGGGTCCAGCCCTGGACCGTGATGAATTTGACGGGCTGTGTTCCCATATCCTTGTGGAGGAGGTGGAAACCGGGCGGCTCGTCTCCTCCTTCCGGATGCTGCATCTGACCCATGGGAGCGAAATCGAACGCACCTATAGCGCGCAATTCTATGAGCTGTCGGCGCTGCACCAGTTTGATGGCCCGATGGTGGAGATGGGCCGCTTTTGCATTGATCCAGACTGTCACCATCCGGACATTCTGCGCGTCGCCTGGGCCGCCATGACGCGCTATGTGGATGAAAACCGGGTGCAGATGCTGTTTGGCTGTTCCAGCTTCAAAGGCACGGTTGCTGACCCGTATTTTGATGCGTTCGCCATGTTGAAAGACCGCCACCTTGCCCCGCGCCGCTGGGGCCCGCAGGTCAAGGCACCGTTGGTCTTTCGCTTCGCGGATCGGCTGCGGCGGCGCAAGCCGGATATCAAACAGGCCATGTTGGGCATGCCGCCCCTGCTGCGCACGTATCTCATGATGGGGGGGTGGGTCAGTGACCATGCGGTGGTGGACCGGCAGATGAACACGCTGCACGTGTTCACGGGCCTTGAGATCGCGGCCATCCCACCAGTGCGCAAACGGCTTTTGCGCGCGGATGCGAGGTAGAATTTTCGCCAGATAAATTCGTTTCCGAAAATGTCTGGCGAATTTTCTGGGATTTTGGGGCGGCGGCGCGTAAACGGCGGCCATGGCCCGCGCTCCTCTTCTTCAACTCACGGATATGTCGCTCACCTTTGGGGGCAATCCGCTGTTTGATGGCGTGTCGCTGACCGTACAGGAGGGCGACCGCGCCGCCCTTGTGGGGCGCAACGGATCGGGCAAATCAACGCTGATGAAGGTGATGGCGGGGCTGGTGGAGGCCGATCAGGGCACCCGCGCGCTGCCTCCCGGGGCGTCTGTGGGGTATATGGAACAAGACCCGGATATGACCGGCTTTGCCACGCTGGGCGATTTTGCTGTCAGCGGCTTGGAGGCAGGACAGACACATCTGGTGGAAAAGGCCGCGCAAGGTCTGGGTTTTGACGCGGGCCTGTCGCCGGAAACGGCCTCGGGCGGGGAACGGCGGCGGGCAGCTCTGGCCAAGTTGATGGCGGAAGCGCCGGATCTGATGCTGCTGGATGAGCCGACGAACCACCTCGATATTTCCGCGATTGGTTGGTTGGAGGACCAACTGAACGCGGCGCGGGGGGCCTATGTGATCATCTCCCACGACCGGGCGTTCCTGCGGGCGTTGACGCGCGCGACCCTGTGGATTGATCGCGGTGTCATGCGGCGACAGGATCGTGGCTTTGAGTCCTTTGAGGCCTGGCGCGACAAGACCTGGGAAGACGAAGACACCGCGCGCCACAAACTGGATCGCAAGATAAAGGCGGAGGCGCGTTGGGCCGTCGAAGGCATTTCCGCACGGCGCAAGCGCAACCAGGGCCGCGTGCGGGCCTTGCAGGATTTGCGGGCAGAGCGGGCATCGCAGATAAGGCGTCAGGGCGCTGCTGCGATGCAGCTGGAAAGCGGCACGAAATCTGGCCGCAAGGTGATTGAAGCGCGCGATATTTCAAAGCGTTATGGCGATCAATTGATCCTGTCGGATTTGTCCCTGACGCTGGCGCGCAAGGACCGCCTGGCTCTTGTTGGGCCAAATGGTGTGGGCAAGACAACGCTGCTCAGAATGCTGATGCAGACGGAAGAACCCGATAGCGGATCGGTCAAACATGGCACCAATCTGGTGCCGGCCGTATTTGATCAGTCCCGCGCGGGGCTTGATCCGGATATGAGCCTTTGGGATGCCCTGACTGTGGAACGGGACATGGCCGTGGCCGGACGATCTGACCAAGTCATGGTGCGCGGCACACCGCGCCACGTGGTGGGGTATCTGAAGGATTTCCTGTTCGACGAACGGCAGGTACGGGCACCCGTGCGGTCGCTCTCTGGCGGGGAAAAGGCGCGGCTGTTGCTGGCCAAGCTGATGGCGCGGGAAAGCAACCTGTTGGTGCTGGATGAACCGACCAATGATCTGGATATCGAATCGCTCGATTTGTTGCAGGAACTGCTGGATGACTATGACGGCACGGTCCTGCTGGTGAGCCATGACCGGGATTTTCTGGACCGCGTGGCGACCCAAACGCTGGTCTTTGAGGGCCGTGGCCGCGTGACGCTTTATGCGGGCGGTTGGAGCGATCTGCAGGCGCAGCGCCGTGGGGATGATGCACCCGCTGAGAAGGCGAAGAAACCTTCTGAGAAGGCTGAAAAGAAAAAGGAAAAGCCCGCGCAAACCGGCCTCAGTTTTTCGCAGAAACATCGGCTTGAGAACTTGCCCAAAGAAATGGATCGCCTGAGCGCTGAAATTGCCAAGCTGGAGGGGCTTTTGTCCGACGCTGAGCTTTTCACGCGCGAGCCTGTGAAGTTTCGCAAGGCGACAGAGGCGCTGGTTGAACGCCAAACGCGGCTGGCGGCGGCAGAAGAGGAATGGCTGGAACTGGCTGAGAAGGCTGAGCAGGGCTAGGCGCTCTTCCGTCGTGACGGAGAGCCCGCTGTTATTCGTTCACGATCTTGATTTTGTCTTTGCCGTTCGTTTCGATCCACTGGTCGAGGATCTGGTGCAAATGCTCCGGGTTGCGGTCATCAATCGCGGTGCGCAGGGCTTGCAGGGCCTTGGCCATCTCAATCTCTGACAGGTGCTTTTCCTGCGCGCGCATGATCTTGGGGTGCGGCGTGGTCAGCATGTCAGACCCAATCAGCAGCTCTTCATGCAGTTTCTCGCCCGGGCGCAGGCCGGTCACCTTGATTTCAATATCGCCATCGGGATTGTCGGCATCGCGCACCGTGTGACCGCTGATTTCGATCATCTTGCGCGCCAGATCGCGCACCGCCACGGGTTGCCCCATATCCAGCACGAATACGTCACCACCGCGGGCAAAACTGCCCGCCAGAAGCACAAGGCGCACGGCCTCTGAAATCGTCATGAAGAACCGCGTGACATCCGCATGGGTCAGGGTCACCGGCCCGCCGCGCGAGATTTGTTCGTGAAAGAGCGGGATCACGGAGCCGGAGGAATTCAGCACATTACCGAACCGCACCATGGAAAACCGCGTGTCCTTGGACCGCGTGGCCAGATCCTGCACCAAGAGTTCGGCAAAACGTTTGGAGGCGCCCATCACCGATGACGGGCGCACGGCCTTGTCGGTGGAGACCAGAATGAAGCGCTCAGCCCCTACCGCGCGGGCCGCATCGGCCACGCATTTGGTGCCAAGCACGTTGTTTTTAATGCCTTCCAGCGCGTTATGCTGCACCAGTGGCACGTGTTTGTAGGCGGCGGCGTGTAGCACGATGTTGATGCCGCGCTCCTTCATGGTCGCCTCTACCAAGGGCTGATCGGTGACGGATCCCAGCACGGCGTGAATGCGCGCGTCCCCCGGCATCTCGCGCAGTTCGCGATCAATCTCAAACAGCGCCAGTTCACTGTGATCCATCACCGTCAAAGAGGCCGGGTTGCAGGGCAAAAGCTGGCGGCAAATCTCCGATCCGATGGACCCGCCCGCGCCCGTGATCAGGATGTGCTTGCCTTCATAGGTGTCCGCCACGCCGGGCAGTTCCTCTTCCAGCCTCTCGCGGCCCAGCAGCAAATCAATGTTCACCGGCTGCGTCTTTGCCAGGTCACGATCCGACTGGGTGACCATATCTGAGAAAGAGGGCAGGGCGTGCACCTCCACCCCGGTTTGGGTGATCTGGCGGGAGATGAACGTGCGGCGGCTGCGCGGCACGCTGGGCATGGCGATGATCACCCGCTTGATGGCGTGCTTTTCAATCAACGCCTCAAGGTCCGAAGAAGGATGAACCCTCAGCCCGGCCACGGTGAGGCCGCGCAGTTTCGGGTCATCATCCACGAAAGCGGCGGGATCCACCTGATCATCGGTCAGAAGCGCCGTCGCCAATTGCTGGCCGGTTTGCCCCGCGCCATAGATCAGGATCGGCATACGCGGCGTGCCCTTGGCATAGACGTAAAGAAGCGCCCGGCGCATCAGCAGGCGAGACGACACAGAGGTGATCAAAAACATCATCGCGGTGATCACGAACACCTCTGCCGGTGTGCTGACAGAGGCCGGGATCACCCGCATCACCAATCCAACCGCCAGAAGGACCCCAGCCACAAAGGCCGATCCCACCACGCCCTGCATCTGGTAGGCGTTGAGTTTGATCTTGTGCAGGCCCAGAATGACGGTCGCGATCATGCCCGACGCGATCAGCGCCAGCGCATCATAAAGGATGGTCATGGTGTCTGCCCATGCGGAGCCATCCATGATGACAAGCGCGCGGGCCGCCAGATAGGCCGCAAAGATCAGCAACACATCGACCGTGAGGATGATGGAGCGTTTTTGTTGCCGCGTCATCGCGACCGCGATCCGGTAAAGAAAACCGAGTTTCGGCCCAGTTTTGGACCCAGTGACGTTTGGCACCATCTGCTCCTTCATGCCGCGCGCTGGAATTCGGTCAGCGCTCGGGCGGATATACACATTGTTTTACAGAATTTAATGAAAAAGCACAAAATTCTTCCCCTCACGCGGGTGAACAATTTCGTCAAGTTGTGCGAATCATCGCTTGCTGGCCTGTTTTTTCATCAGTTTGAACAGCACATATGTGGCGGTCCGGTACAGCAGCACCAGATCATAGCACACCGACCGGTTTCGCGCCCAAAGCAGGTCGAGCCGCGCTTTGGCGGGGATGCACCGGTTGATATAGACGTGATCGGTTTGCTCCGCCGTGGTGCAGGCCGCCAACAGCGCTTCTTCATGCCGGTGATAATGCAGGGTGGCCAGGCCCGTGACGCCGGGCCGGTTTTGCAGCACCTTGGCATAAATATCAGGACGCAAAATCACGTAGCGGCGCAGGGGCGGGCGTGGGCCGACAAAACTCATGTCGCCGCGGAAGATATTGTAAAGCTGCGGTAATTCATCCAGCCGGGTGCGGCGCAGGATGGATCCCGCACGGGTGATGCGCTGCGCCTTGTCCCCACCCAGGGCAGAGACCTGGGCGCGTTCCTGCGTCATGGTGCGGAATTTCCAATGGGTGAAGCTTTTGTCCGGCGTCTTCATGCGTTTGGACGTGTAAAAGATGGGCCGCCCGTCTTCGATCAGCACGATCAAGGCCACCAAAAGCAACGGAACGGCCAGAATGACAGTCAAAAGCAGCGCCAAGGCGAGATCCAGCAGGCGTTTGCCAAAGGTCATGCTCGGCTCTCCAGGCGCAGCCATTCCGCGATCAGGTCGGCGGCAGCGTCTTCGGCCGTCATCCGCGCGTCGATGCCGGGCAGTAGCGCTTGCAGGCGGGAGACGTCAAGCGACACCTCAGCAACGGCGGTTTCTGGCGCAGGCTGCCAAATCACTCGCTGACCTGCGGCCCGGGCCAGCGCCTCCATCGGTATCGGGTTCGGGGCGGCGATGTTAAGAACGGGCGGCCAGCGGTCTGCGGGCAGGCTGAGCAACGCATCCAAGATCGTGATCAAACCCTTGGCTCCGATGTAACTGCGGACCGGGCCTTGATGGCTGCCGGGGGCAGGGTCAAAATCGTCGATCCGGGTGGGCCGTTCCCCGCGCAGGGCAGGTGCAAGACTATCGGCGCCGACCACATTGGCAAGCCTGAGACAAAGATGGGTCAGATCGCCCTTTTGGCGTTCTTGATCAACGGCAGCTTCCATCCGGAGCTTTGATTTACCGTATTGATTACAATTACCTGTGGCGTGATCTTCATGCATGTTCTGACCCGGTCCATAGACCGCGGCCGAGGATAGATGCACCACCCGCTGCGCACCCAAATCGCGGGCCAGATCACTGCCAAGCGTCACGAGCGTTTCATTGAGCGCCAGTTGGTCTTCATCGCCCGCCGTCGCGCCCCAAAGCGCAATAATGGCATCGCAAGCGGGCAATACATCGGTAGGATGACCCGGTCGCCATAGGACATCCGCCCCGTTGCTGCGGGACTGAAACAGGAAATCATGGATCAACCCGGGGCTGTCATCGCGTGCGGCGCGCAGCAGGCGGCCCAGCCTGCCGCCTGCGCCTGTGATCAAGGCGCAACCCTTTTGCGAAATTTGTGCCATGTGGCGCCGATACCCCCATATGTGGGCAGTTTAACGTTGTCTCACGCAAGCTTCATACGTTAGGGATCGAAGGACAAGAATAAGACGGGGGATGAGCAGGTGACGACCAAGTCACGTGGCTTTAAGGACAATATGCGCCGGGGCGTTGGACTGGCCATTGCGCTGTCGCTGCTGGGTGCTTGCGCGCTGCCGCGAACGGCGGCTTTGCAACAGGAAGTTGTCAATCAGGAAGCGTCTGAAAATCCGACCTTTCAGGTGGTGGAAGTGACGCGCGCCTCAGCTGCGCAGGTCAATTCCTGGCCCGTGCCATCCCATCATATTCACACCCACTGGCTGCATGCCGATCGTGGGCCTGAAAGCTCTGTCGTGCAGGCGGGTGACAAAATTGAAGTGGTGGTGTGGGACAATCAGGAAGATTCCCTGCTGACCAATGGTGAACGCAACACAGCCATTGCGCCACTGACCGTGTCTGCCGCAGGGACAGTGTTTTTGCCTTACGTGGGCGATGTGCGTGTCCGCGGGCTGACGGAAACCGCCGCGCGCAACAAAATTCAGTCAGAAATTGAACAGGTGGTGCCAGCGGCGCAGGTTCAGCTGACCCACATTCCCGGGCGCAACAATTCGGTGGATGTGTCCCAAGGTGTCAATGCGCCGGGACGGTTCCCGATGGACAGCCGCAACATGCAGCTGCTGAGCGTGCTGTCGGTGGCGGGCGGGGTGGACACCTCTTTGCGTCATCCCAGCGTGAGGTTGCAGCGTGGTGGCACGCTTTATGAAACGCGGCTGGAAGATATTCTGAACGATCCGCGCAAGAACCTGCGCGTGCGGGGCGGGGACCTGATCGCGGTGGTGGAAGACAGCCGCACATTCAACTCCGTCGGTGCGACCGGCCGGCAGGAGCTGATTTACTTCGAAAAAGAAGAGATGTCGGCAATGGACGCCGTGTCTGCCGCTGGCGGAATTGACGGCAATCGCGGTCATCCAAGGGGCGTGTTGCTGTTGCGCGATTATCATCCCCGCGACCTGACCCCGGGCCCGGGTGGGCCTGATATGCAGCAGGTGGTGTTTGCCTTTGATCTGACCACGGCGGACGGGCTGTTTGCGGCGCGCAATTTTGCAGTGCAGCCGGATGACACGCTCTTGATGACAGAATCGCCCGTGACGGGGATCCAGACCATCGCGTCGCTTTTGGGGTCTTTCGTGGGCCTTGGCCTCACGGCATCGAATATCTCTGACTGACACTCGGTCTAATCGGACCGGGTTTCCTGCCACGCGCTGAGCGCGGGGTTGTCCGTGGGGGTCAGGCTGTCCAATTCCAGGGCGCTGTCTGTGCGTGTACCCGCAATTTGCGGTGTTTCAGCGTCCAGGGCACGCAGGCTTTCTATGTTTTGCACCACCTGCGGCGTGCGGGCCATGGTTTCGGCGAGAGAGCGCTGAAATTCCTGACCTTTTGCCTGATGGCGCGCGCCGAAATAGAAGCTGACAACCACGCCCAGAAGCCACCACATCGGTTCCGGCACCAGGGAAATCCCCTGCATCCGTTCGGAAAACCAGATCGGGTTCGACATGGCAGAGACGAAAAGCGCGATGGTGCCAAGCGCCATCGCCGGGCGGGGCAGACGATTGAGGCCATCAACCAGTCGATCAAACACCCCGCGCCGTTCGTGGTGAAATTCGCGGGCCAATTGGTGCAGGGCGGCCGCTTGAAGGTGGGCTGCGCGTGTGTCGGCGGCCTCGGCATTGATGCGGAACACCTCAGCCGTTTCCGTCACCACGTTGCGCCCGCCGCCAAAAAGGAAGCTCAGAACATTGCCGATCAGCCCCATTTTGCCACCCGGGCCTGAAATTCGGCCTCCGTCATGTGAAAACGGGGGGAGATGAACTCTTCCGCCCGCTTGATCCAACCACCTTTGCCGCCTGCGCGGGTTCGGGCGAATTTGCGGGAGGCTGCGCGCCGGTCGGCAATGCGGAAATAGTAGTTGCGCCGCGCAATCCCATAGGCATCCACCAGATGATCGGGGGCTGCGTGAAAGGCGTTTTGCGCCGCTTGCGCGGTTTGTGGGCCAATCGCGCCGTCCACTGCGATATCTTGGCCCATCTGGCGCAGCAGACGTTGCAGGATCTTCACAGCGTTGCCGCCTGCGTTGACATACATGTCAAAAACGCTGGCCTGCAGCGGTGCAGGCAGGTCCTTGATGCGGGGGCGCATGTAGTAATGTTCGATGAAAATCGCCTCCGCCTGTTCGCGGGTCAGGCGTTTGACGTCAGCGGTGTCGATATCCCCATCGCGATCCAGATCCAGCCCCAGCCGCCGCATCGTGTGGATGGTCACACCGAAATTCGTGGCCCCACCCGGATCATCGGGGTCATTCACATAGCCGCCTTCGCGGGCGACGATTTCCTTGGCAATCTGTTCGACGGTGGGCATGGCGCACTCCTCAGGTTGGGGAGGAGGGTGCGGACCCGGCATGAAAGGGCCCTTATACCTGCGCGCGGATGGTGTTGCTTATCCGTCCTTTTTGGCGGCCTCGGGCGCATTCTTTTTCTTCAGGGCCACGACTTTTTCCGCCAGATCGCGGGCGATGGCAAAGGCGCCTTTGATCTTATCGCTGTCTTTTTGCCAATCGCGGCGCACGACGATCTTGTTGTCCTTGACCTTGGCCAGCCCTTTTTGATCCTGGATGAATTCCACGAGGCCCTGGGGGGAGGCGAATTTGTCATTGTGAAACTGGATCGTCGCGCCCTTGGGCCCGCCATCCAGCTTGGCGATGCCTGCACGTTTGCACATGGCCTTGATGCGCACGATCAGCATCAGGGTATTCACTTCCTTAGGCAGTTTCCCGAACCGGTCAATGAGTTCGGCCGCAAAGCCTTCCAGTTCAACTTTGCGCTGCAACCCACTGAGACGACGGTACAATCCCAAGCGCACATCGAGGTCCGGCACATAGTCTTCGGGGATCAGAACCGGCACGCCGAGGTTGATCTGAGGCGCCCATTGGTCATCGGCCTCAGATAGGCCCTCCATCTCACCGGCTTTGATCTTGGCAATCGCCTCTTCCAGCATGGATTGGTAAAGCTCATAGCCCACATCGCGCATCTGGCCGGATTGTTCTTCGCCCAGCAGATTGCCCGCGCCGCGAATGTCGAGGTCTTGGGAGGCCAGCGTGAAGCCTGCGCCCAGCGTATCGAGACTGCCCAGCACGCGCAGGCGCTTTTCAGCCGCAGGCGTCAAGGGCACGCGGGGTTTCGTAGTCAGATATGCGTAGGCGCGCAGTTTGGAGCGGCCCACGCGGCCCCGTATCTGATAGAGCTGTGCCAGCCCGAACATGTCGGCGCGGTGGATGATCATGGTATTGGCAGACGGGATATCGAGGCCAGATTCCACAATCGTTGTGGCCAGCAAGACATTGTATTTGCCGTCATAAAACGCGTTCATGCGGTCATCAAGTTCACCGGCTGACATCTGACCGTGCGCGACGACGTAATTCACTTCCGGCACCTGCGTGGTCAGGAATTCCTCGATCTCAGGCAGGTCCTTGATGCGCGGGACGACGAAGAAGCTTTGCCCGCCGCGATAATGTTCGCGCAGCAGGGCTTCGCGGATCGTGACCGTGTCGAATTCGCTGACATAGGTGCGGATTGACAGGCGATCGACGGGCGGTGTGCCGATGATGGACAGGTCGCGCACGCCAGACAGGCTGAGTTGCAGCGTGCGGGGGATTGGGGTGGCGGTCAGCGTCAGAACGTGCACGTCGGAGCGCATTTGTTTGAGCCGTTCCTTATGCGTGACGCCGAAGCGTTGTTCTTCGTCGATCACCAGCAGGCCGAGGTTTTTGAACCGGATGCCTTTGGCCAGCAGCGCATGGGTGCCCACAACGATGTCGACCTCTCCGCGTGACATGGCCTCCCGGGTCGCGTTGGCATCCTTGGTTGAGACGAAGCGCGACAGCGGGCGGACCGTGATGGGAAAGCCGCGAAAACGCTCTGCAAAGCTTTGGTAATGCTGACGCGCCAGAAGGGTGGTGGGGGCGATCACAGCCACCTGATAGCCCTGCATCGCGGCGACAAAGGCGGCGCGCATGGCCACTTCGGTTTTGCCAAAACCCACATCACCGCAAATGAGGCGATCCATCGGCATGCCCGCTTGCAGATCGGTCACCACGTCCTCGATCGCGCGCAGCTGATCGTCGGTTTCCTGATAGGGGAAGCGCGCGCTGAACGCCTCCCACGCGTGGTGTTCGGGTTCCAGCACAGGGCCTTTGCGCAGCGCGCGTTCGGCGGCAATGCGGATGAGGCGATCCGCCATCTCGCGGATGCGTTCCTTGAGCTTGGCTTTCTTCGACTGCCATGCGCCGCCGCCGAGCCGGTCCAGCAACCCTTCTTCATGGCCGTAACGCGACAGCAGTTCGATATTTTCCACCGGAAGGTAAAGCTTTGAACTTTCTGCGTATTCCAGGTGGATGCATTCATGGGCCGCGCCGGCGGCGGTGATCACTTCCAGCCCGTGATAGCGTCCGATGCCGTGATCGACATGGACGACCAGATCGCCAGGGCTGAGGCTTTGCGTTTCGGTCAGGAAGTTTTCGGCCCGGCGGCGTTTCTTAGGCGTGCGGATCAGCCTGTCACCCAGGATGTCCTGTTCCGATATGACCGTCAGGCCGGGCGCTTCAAATCCCGCCTCAAGGCCCCAAACGGTCAGATGCAGGCCGGTTTTCCCCACGCTGTCGATGTTGCGCACGGTCACGGCCCCGGCCAGGCCTTCATCTTCAACCAGCCCTTCAAGACGCTCCAACGCGCCGGAGGAATAGCTTGCAATCACAACGGGTTCCGAGGTGATCTTCGCCTCGATATGAGACTTCAGTGCGCCAAAAAGGCTGATGCTTTCCTGTTGCCGTTCGGGTGCGAAATTGCGCCCCACACGCCCGCCTGCATCCAGAACGCCAGGCCCTGGGCTTTGGGCGAGCGGGGAAAAGGACAGCACGCGACGGCCTTCCATTGCAGCACCCCAAGCGGCGTCATCCATGTAAAGCTGATCAGGGGCCACGGGCTTATAGACCGAATCCTGCCGCCCGCGTTGGTCGAGCGCGTGACGGCGGGCCTCATATTGGTCCTGCACAGCGTCCCACCGGGCATCGCGGGAGGCCGAGGTTTGATGATCCAATGTCACGGACGCGCCGGGCAGGTAGTCAAAGAGCGTCTCAAGCGTTTCATGGAAGAATGGCAGCCAATGTTCGATCCCGGCTTGTTTGCGGCCGGCAGAGACCGCCTCATAAAGCGGATCATCACTGCCCGCGGCTCCAAATTCGATCCGGTAATTCTGGCGGAACCGGCGGATCGCGGCTTCATCCAGGATGACCTCGGAAACCGGCGCCAACTCAATGCGATCCAGCTTTTCTGTCGTGCGTTGTGTGGCAGGATCAAATCGTCGGATGCCGTCCAGCACATCGCCAAACAGGTCCAGCCGCACCGGTCCGCTCTCACCCGGGGGAAAGATATCAATGATACCACCGCGAATGGCGTAATCACCCGGTTCTGTCACCGTGGGGCTTTGCACAAAACCCATACGAACGAGAAAGGCGCGCAGGGCGTCTTCGTCGATCTGGCGATCAACCTCGGCGGTGAAGGATGCGCCCTCCAATACCGACCGCGCCGGAACACGCTGGGTGGCGGCGTTGAGCGTGGTGAGCAGCACGAATTCTTTCGGCCCGCCATGCGTTAAACCGGCCAGCGTCGCCATGCGGGCGGCAGAGATATCAGCATTTGGAGAGACGCGATCATAGGGCAGGCAATCCCAGCCCGGAAAGCGCAGAACAGGTGTGTCAGGGCCAAAAAACGCAAGCGCCTCGGCCATTTGCGCCATGCGCTTGTCATCGCGGGCCACGTGGATCACGGGGCCGCCGTGCGCGAGCTCTTTCAGTACCAGCGAGGCATCAAAGCCTTCCGGTGCGCCCCCGACCGTCAGGTGGGTCGCGTCTGTTTTGGTTGCGGCCATGATCAGTTCAACGCGCTGAAGTTGAAATTCTGCATCATGCCCCACAGCCCCGTGACGAAGATCGACACCATGCCCACCACCTGCGTCAGGGTCCGGTGGCGGCGCATCATGCGAAACAGGTCATCGCCCATCATCACCTCTGTCAGGATCCTGCGGGAGGATGCGATGCAAATGAGACCCACAAGGCTCATGGGGAAGCCCAGTAGAAACAGGGCCTGCGAAAACTCGTGCTGGTAGAAAAAGCCAAGCAGCATTAACATCGTCAGGACAAAGCAGCCAAAGCCGACCATCAGCAGGCCCGTTTCATCCGCAATCACCACAATGCGGCGTGCGTTGATATGGGTCAGAACCTCCACATCCTGAAGCTTTTGGCTGTCTTGCGCCCTTTGCGCGCGGGTCACCATATCCCACGGCACGCCCAGCACCCAATGGCTGGTCGAAGACCACATCACAGCCAGCATGATCCAGAACCACAGGTTCGAAAAACTGCGCATGTCGATGAGTTCGAATATCTCTGTGTAGATGTTCAAGATTTGTCTCGGATAGGCCTGCGTTTCATCGCGCTTTGGCGCGCGTATCGGCCTTTCTTAGCGCCCTGCGCGGGGAATTCCTAGACTTGAGATGCAAGGCTGGTTGTGTCAAGCAATGTTGACAGAATACGCCTTACCATCAGGATACTCCAATGCGCCCAACCCAAGGTTCTTTCCCCACAACCCGTCTGCGCCGCACGCGCGGGTCGGCCCAGATCCGCGCCCTTGTGGCGGAAACGTCGCTGGGTGTGGATGATCTGATCTGGCCAGTCTTTGTGCGCGAAGGCGAAGGCGTGGAAGAGCCTGTGCCCTCCATGCCCGGCGTGGTGCGGCGGTCGGTGGACAAAATCGTGGAGGCCGCGCGAGAGGCCGCAGGTTTGGGCATCCCGGCGATATGCCTTTTTCCCTATACGGAAGCGCATAACCGGTCCGCCGATTGTGCGGAGGCGTGGAACCCCGATAACCTGTCCAACCGCGCCACACGGGCGATCAAGGCGGCTGTGCCAGAAATTGCAATCATGACAGACGTGGCGCTCGACCCCTATTCGGACACGGGCCATGACGGGTTTGTGGTGGATGGGGAGATCGTCAATGACGCCTCCGTCGAGGCGCTGGTCAAACAGGCGCTGAGCCAGGCCGAGGCGGGCGTGGATATCATTGGCCCGTCCGACATGATGGATGGCCGGATTGGTGCCATTCGCGCGGCGTTGGAGGGGGCAGGGCATCCGGGCGTGATGATCATGTCTTATGCGGCGAAGTATGCATCCGCGTTTTACGGTCCGTTCCGCGATGCGGTCGGGGCGTCTTCGGCGCTGAAGGGTGACAAGAAGACCTATCAGATGGATATGGCCAACTCAGACGAGGCACTGCGCTGCGTGGCGCGGGACCTCGAAGAAGGTGCCGACATGGTGATGGTGAAGCCCGGTATGGCCTATCTCGATATCTGCCGCCGCGTGCATGAGGAGTTTGGCGCACCTACATTCGCCTACCAGGTGTCGGGCGAATACGCGATGATCATGGCGGCGGCGCAGAACGGCTGGCTCGACAAGGATCGCGTGATGATCGAAAGCCTGATGGCCTTCAAACGTGCCGGATGTCGAGGTGTTTTGACCTATTTCGCCCCTGAAGTGGCCGCCGCGCTCCGCTAGGCGGCGCTTTATCGCCCATCCATATCTTGTGGGTGCGCTTTGTGCATGACACCGCTTATGGGTTCGTCTATAGTTACATCAGACCGGGAAAACCCGGCGCGGCATTCAGGCAGACCACAGGTAAAATCATGAGCATTCTCACCCGACGCACTTTCGGATTGTCTTTGGCATCCGTCCCCCTCGCGGCATGCGGCAACGGTATCGGCAGCACGAAAAGTCAGGAAATTGACGCGCGTGCCGATGCGACGATGAACTATCTTTTCACCAACTTCCCCGCCTCGCAGGAGGTGGATCGCAAAAGCACCGGCAAGCTGATCATGCCGCTGGTGACGGAAGGCGGGTTCTTCGTGGGCGGCGGGTATGGCCGTGGTGCGCTGCGCGTGGGCGGGGCGACGGTGGATTACTATTCCACGACCAAGGGCTCTTTCGGGCTGCAATTCGGGGCGCAACAATACGCCCACGTGCTGTGGTTCATGACCGAACCGGCGCTGAGCGATTTCCGCCGGGCCTCCGGCTGGGTCGCAGGTGCGGATGTGGAATATGTGTTCAACGATCAGGGCGGTAACCTGCGCGCCGACACGGTGACGACGACAGCGCCCGTGGTGGCGGTGATCTTCGGTCAGGCGGGTGCGCTGGTGGGCGCGTCCCTGGAAGGGCAGAAATACACGCGAATCATCCCCTGAAGATCGGACAGTACTGCCCTGAAATATATTGGGTATTCCGGATTGAGTTTAGTGTATCGTGAATTCCCCTGTCACCTGGCGCCATTCGCCGGGTGATATCAATTTGCGGTGGGTAAACTGCACGGAATGCAGCGGGCCGTCGATTTCGCGCTGCCAGAATTCCACGAAATCGAACAGCCTCTGATGGTCGGGCGCCAGGTCGTAATCCTGCCAGATGAAAGAGTTCAGAACATGGGTGTAATCGGGCATGCGATAGAAGAATTCTGCCGTGGTCAGCCCGTAGCCTTTCAGCATCATTTCAGTCTCGGTCATAAACTGCTTTTGCCCCCGTTTTATTGATTTTCTCTTTCCATGATGCCCAGATCAAAAAGCTTTTCAATAAAAACAATATGTTATCAGTTGCGCGGAGTGGCTGCCAAGGCGGGGGTGCCACAGGCATTGCACCCTATATCCTGCCTCTGATATACTTCGGTCAACTAAATATAGACGTATCGCGAGCAGATAGGACACCACGTGAACGACACGCCGGAAACCCCTGAAAACGATGACGAAAATACGCCTGAGCGCCCTGTGTATGACGGGCCTTCGGTGTCTATCGCGGATGAGATGAAATCATCCTACCTCGACTACGCGATGAGCGTGATTGTCAGCCGCGCGATCCCCGATCTGCGCGACGGGTTGAAGCCGGTGCACCGGCGCATCCTCTATGCGATGCAGGAAGGCGGCTACACCCACGATAAACCCTACCGCAAATCCGCCAAATCGGTGGGGGATGTGATGGGGTCTTACCACCCTCATGGCGATAGCGCGATTTATGACGCGCTGGTGCGCATGGCGCAGGATTTTTCCATGTCGCTGCCGCTGATTGATGGGCAGGGCAATTTCGGCTCGATGGACGGGGATAACCCGGCGGCCATGCGCTACACCGAGTCTCGTCTGGACAAAACCGCGCGGGCGCTCTTGGATGATCTGGACAAGGACACGGTGGATTTCCAGCCCAACTATGACGGTAAGGAAAGCGAACCCACTGTTCTGCCTGCGAAATTTCCCAACATGCTGGTCAATGGTGCGGGCGGGATCGCCGTGGGGATGGCCACAAACATTCCCCCGCATAACCTGGGTGAGGTGGTGGATGCCACGCTGGCGTTGATCGAGGATCCCGATCTCGACAGCTCGCAACTGATTGAATACGTCCCGGGGCCGGATTTCCCGACGGGCGGGATCATGCTGGGCCGGTCAGGCGCGCGGAAGGCCTACCTGGAAGGGCGTGGCAGCGTCATTATCCGCTCCAAAACGCGGGTCGAGGAGATTAGGAAAGACCGCTACGCCATTGTTATTGATGAAATTCCCTATCAAGTGAACAAGGCCGCGATGATTGAAAAAATCGCGGAAACCGCGCGGGAAAAGAAGATCGAGGGCATCGCCCATGTGCAGGACGAATCCGATCGCAATGGCGTGCGGGTGGTCGTGGAGCTGAAACGCGATGCGACGGCGGAGGTTGTGCTGAACCAACTGTTCCGTTTCACGCCCATGCAGACCTCCTTTGGCTGCAACATGCTGGCGCTCAATGGCGGGCGACCTGAACAATTGACTCTGCACGGATTTCTGAGTGCTTTCATCAACTTCCGGGAAGAAGTTGTAGCCCGGCGCACGGCATTTGAACTGCGCAAAGCGCGGGAGAGGAGCCATGTCCTGTGTGGTTTGGCCGTCGCTGTCAGCAACGTCGACGAGGTGGTTGCGACCATCCGTGGCTCGGCGGACGCAGCGGAGGCCCGCCACAAACTGATGACACGCGCATGGCCCGCGAAGGACATTCTTGAATACATCGCGCTGATTGATGACCCGACCCATACGGCCAATGACGATGGCACCTATAACCTGTCTGAAACGCAGGCCCGTGCGATCCTGGATCTGCGGCTGCAACGGCTGACACAAATCGGGGTCAAGGAAGTCACCGACGAACTTCAAGACCTGGCCGGTAAGATCAAGGAATATCTGGCAATTCTGGCCTCGCGCGAACGGATCATGGCGATCATTTCCGATGAGCTGCGCGAGGTGAAAGACCAATTCGCCGTGCCGCGCCGGACGGAGATCGTCGACTGGTCCGGTGACATGGATGATGAGGACCTGATCGAGCGGGAAGACATGGTCGTCACCGTCACATCGGGTGGTTACATCAAGCGCACCGCCTTGGCCGACTTCCGCAGCCAAAAACGCGGCGGCAAGGGCCTTTCCGGTATGCAGACCAAGGAAGAGGATGTGGTGACCACGCTTTTCGTGGCCAACACCCACACCCAGCTTTTGTTTTTCACCACCGATGGCATGGTCTACAAGCTGAAAACCTGGCGTTTGCCGCAGGGTGGCCGGACGTCGAAAGGCAAGGCAATCGTGAATATCCTGCCCATTCCGCAAGGCGTGTCGATTGCGGCGATCATGCCGGTCGATGTGCCGGAGGAAGAGTGGGAGAACCTGCAAGTCTTCTTTGCCACCAGTGCCGGAGATGTGCGCCGTAACGCCTTGTCAGATTTCACAAATGTCAAATCGAACGGCAAGATCGCGATGAAACTGCCCGACGAAGACACGCGGTTGGTGAATGTGCGGATTTGCTCTGAAGACGACGATGTGATGCTGGTCACCAGCTCTGGCCGCGCGATCCGGTTCCCGACTACTGAAGTACGCGTCTTTAAGGGGCGCGATTCTACCGGTGTCCGAGGGATCAAGCTTCAGGACGAGGATGACGTCGTGTCCATGTCCGTGATCCGGCACTTTGACGCCACACCGGACGAACGGGCGGCCTACCTCAAGATGCGCCGGCAAGCCGAAGGGGCGGAAGCCGCTGAAGACGGTGAGGTGGATGAAGAGGCCAATGCCGATACTGAGATCACCCAAGAGCGGTTTGAAGAGATGCGCGCCGCCGAGAACCTGATCCTCACGATCAGCACTGGTGGGTCGGGCAAGCTGAGCTCAAGCCACGACTACCCCGTGCGCGGGCGCGGTGGCATGGGCGTACAGGCGATGGACAAGGCCATGCGCGGCGGGCCCTTGGTGGCAAGTTTCCCGGTGGACGGGCAGGACCAGATCATGCTGGCCACCTCTGGCGGGCAATCCATCCGTGTACCGGTGGAAGGAATATCCTTCCGGTCGCGATCTGCCGGTGGCGTGAAGGTGTTTGACACCGGCAAGAATGAACAGGTGGTCAGTGTCGCCTGGATTGCCGATCAGGGTGACGAAGATGAGCCAGCGGACATGCCTGATCCTGCGCCTGCGGCGGACACGGACGGCTGAAACCCTGCGCAATCCCGCAGGATTTTAGAAAAACCCTTTTGAAAGCGCGTCTTTTGGTGCGCAGTTTCGCACCGATTTGCCACAATTGAGCCGCACATCACCCCTAACAATAGTAGGGGAGATAACAATGGGCACACGACGCGACACATGGTTGGATCAAACGGGTCTTAAGCTGATCCGCGTGGTGATCGGATCGCATTTTTGCGCGATGGCCCTGGGCGTGCCGATGGGGTTTGACCCGTTTTTCCTGATCGGTCTCATCCTACCCGGTGACTTGGCGCAGTCTGTCGGTGCGGCTGCGCTCTTTACCCTGGCGATTGCGTTTGTGTTTGGTGTGAAGCTTCGGGTCGTGTCACTGATCCTAGCGGGGTTCATGATATTTTCCGCCACCATTACGCTGCTGTTTTCTGGCGACGCGCACAGCATCGGGGCCTTGTGGCAATCCATTTCATTGGGGGCCGCGGTGATGTTGTGCTACGGGCCCATGCGGCCGCATGAATTGCACAAAACAGCGCTTTTTCCGGCGCGCACGGTGCGGGGGGCCGTGGCCAAATCCATCAAGGACGGTGTGACGCCGCGGCGCGTGCAACCGCGCAAGGCGCGCGCCAAGGCCGAACGCCCCGATCCGTTCGTGCATAGTTTCGCCCCCCTGATCGCCCCAACAGAGCGGATGATCGGTGTGGCAAACGCTGAAAAACCGACCCAAGAGAATCCCAAGCCAAAACCCAAACGCAAAGCGCAAAGGGAGATGGCAGAGGACGACATCCAGAACATCTTTGCCAATATCTGATGCCCGGGCTTTGCGTGGCAGTTGCACGCACGCCCGGACGCGCCTACGTCATCAACAGCAAAACGAGGTGCGTGTCATGCTTTGGGTCCTTCTGATTTCTGTCGCTTTCATTATTCCGTTCTGGAAGCTTTTGCCGCAATACGGATTGTCGCCCTATTGGGCCATTGCCGCGGTGTTTCCGCTTTTCGCGCTTGCGCTTCTTTATGTGATGGCTTTTCTTTGTCCCCCAAGAAACGGTTGACTAAGACTGGGTTAACGTTTGCAGGGAAGTCTGGCGGGATCTGACGCGTTGGGTCCGTGGGGGAAGTGACATGACGGGAAAATTCGTGGCGCCGCTTGGATGTTTGGCTGTGCTAGCGGGCTGTGCGGCCGCGCCTGAGGGCACAAGCCAGGATAACGTGACGGATTTTCTGGTGGCCGCCGCCTCCATCGGGTGTGAGATCAAGTATGATTCCGATTATGCCCCGATTGAATTTCAAGCCGGTCTGACCCACGAACAGGCGCTTGGGATCGCAGGCTTCTTGGTGGCCCGTGGGGATGCGCAATCGCTTCCCGATGGCGGGTTGAAGGTGACAGCGGGGCCGTGCGCCCAAACGGCGTGATGGCGACGGGCGTGTCTGGTGCGTTTGTCATGGATGTGTTGAAATGTTCCTGCACGGACACGGTCATGGAAAACCTCACTTAGGGGCAAGACAGCGCAGGAAAACAACGCTAAATATGCGCTAGAAGGCCACGGATGCTGTGGCCGCATCTTGGATAAAGACACGGAAAAAAGGGGCCTTATCGATGGCTGTAAAGGACGAGAACAGGAAACAAAGCTGCTTGCTGGGCTGCGCGATTGCGGGTGGCATTGCCGGTGTCGTGCTGGCGGCAGCGCTTTTCATCGTGATGGGCTATGGCAGTGCGGCGTCCATCTTCCTTGGCGGTCTGGCTGCGGTTGTTCTGGCCGTGCTGATGATGTTTGTGTTCTGTCGCGAACTGCCTGCGCCCCATGATCAAGGGTTCACCACGGCCCACCCGCCTGTGAAACCGTCTGAAGCGAAACCTGCGGCCAAACCCGCCGCGGCGCCCGCAGCTGCTACCGCCGCCCCTGCGGCTGCGGCCAAACCGGCTGCGAAAAAGCCCGCCGCGAAAAAGCCGGCTGCCAAGAAACCTGCCGCGAAAACAACAGCGGCGCCCAAAACAACGGCCAAGCCCAAGGTGGAGGCCAAACCAAAGGCCGCGCCGAAGCCCAAAGCAGCCGCCAAACCGGCCGATGATGGCAAACCCGCCACGCTGAAAAAGGCCCGCGGTGGCAAGCCTGACAACCTCAAGGAAATCAAAGGCGTGGGCCCCAAGCTTGAGAAGATGCTGCACGGCATGGGCTTTTTCCACTTCGACCAGATCGCATCCTGGAAGAAGAAGGAAGTGGCGTGGGTTGATGAAAACCTCGAAGGGTTCAAAGGCCGCGTGAGCCGCGATGAGTGGGTCAAGCAAGCCAAGATCCTGGCCAAAGGCGGCGAGACGGAGTTTTCCAAGCGCGTGGACAAGGGCGGCGTTTACTGAAACCTTTCCAGTTTCAGCTAAAATGACGCGTCGGCTTTCGCGTTTGAGCGATCAGCGAAAGCCGATCCGATTTTAACTGGAAAGGTGAACGGCGCATGTCAAACCGTGATCCGGTTTCTCGAAAAGGACGACAAGCGGCCTTGGTCATTGCAGGCACCGGGGTCGCTTGGATTTTGTTTGGGCTGATTGCAGACAAGGAAGGGTTCAGCCTCACCATCCGGATCGTGGGCGATCTGGTGGCGCTTGGCGGGTTTGGGTTCGCGTTTTTCCTGATCTATCAGATGTGGCGCGCCCGGCAGGACGAAAAGCGATGATCAAGCGCTATGAATTCACCGGCGATGACGTGGCCGCCGACATTCGTGAACGCTACAACTATGATGGCGACCTGGCAGAGATTTATGCCACCAATCGCGACTATGAGGTGCACAAGTGGCACCACTATATCCCGCTTTATGATCGCTACCTCAGCCGGTTTCGCGGCACGAAGGTGCGGATGCTGGAAATCGGCGTCAACAAGGGCGGATCGCTGCAGATGTGGCGGCGGTTCCTGGGTGAGGATGCGGTCCTGTTTGGCATCGACATCAATCCCGATTGCGCCGAATTCAACGGTATGGCGGGGCAAGTACGGATCGGATCGCAAGGCGATCGCGTCTTTCTGAACAAGGTGGTGGAGGAAATGGGCGGCGTGGATGTCGTGCTGGATGATGGCAGCCATCGCATGAACCACATTGAAACATCGCTCCACACGCTTTTTCCGTTGATGGAGATTTACGGCGTCTACCTGATCGAAGATCTGCACGCCGCCTATTGGTCGGGCATGGGGGGCGGGTTCAAGGCACCCGACAATTTCTACAACAAAGTGCGCAAGATGATTGACGATATGCACTACGCCTATCACCGCAAGGATCTGCAGGTGCCGCAGCTGGAAGGGGCCGTGTCGGGGCTGCATGTTCATGACAGTCTGGTGGCCATCGACAAAGGGCCGCTGCTGCGCCCCACTCATTCAAAAGTCTTCTGACCTGCTGCGGGGATTTTGGCCGGGCACGCGTTTGTGCATCATGAAGCCCTTTTTATCCCCATGCAGCGCCATTATACTGCGCGTCAAATAACCAAGATGGGTTTGAATTCATGAGGCTTTCGAGCATGTCTCTGCACCGATCGATCCACCGTGCTGTAACCGCATCCGTGATCTGTCTGGCCGTGGCCGCCACCGCGTCTTGTACCAGAAACCAGGAGAGGGTGCTGTTTGACGGCAATTTCTACAAGGCCAAGACCAAGGCCGTCAGCAAAGAGGATCGCAAGATCTTTCAAACCGTGGTGCGCCGCCCCGATCAAGGGATCAAAGGCGCGCTGGCGGCGGGCGAACATGAGGCCAAGCGCTATTGCCTGAAGAATTTCGGCACGTCAGAGATCGAATGGACGCGCGGTCCCTTTGATCCGCAAGCGGCGCTTTATGCCGAAGGTGGCAGCCTGACGCTCAACGGCACATGCATTCTGTGGTAAGGGGCAAGACAGGCAGGCGCGCGCCCATGTTATTGAATAGCAACCGGGCAAACCCCCATGTTTGAGCCTCTAGATCATTGAAGGAGGTGTCCTATGACACGCATGATACAGGCCATGACCATCGCAGCGCTGTGCGCAACCACCGCACCCACAGCAGGGTTTGCGGGCATGGCGGATGAGGCAGATATCAATCAGGGGCTGATCTACATTGCCGCCGCCGACAAAATCCGGCGCGAATGCAGTTCGATCAATGGCCGCATGTTGAAGGCGCAGCGCTATGCCAATGCTTTGCGGCAGATTGCGCGGGATCGCGGCTATTCGGATGCGGAAATCGACGCCTATCTCGACAGCAAGGATGAACGCGCCAAGGTTCGTGCGCAGCGCAACGTTTATTTCGAAAGCCACGGTGCCAGCAATCTGGACCCGGCCTCGCTGTGCACGCTGGGCCACGCGGAAATCGCTGGCAAAACTCAGGTTGGCTACATGCTGCGGGCCAAGTGAGGGGCGCATGACAGGCAAGACGCCGGTTTTTTGGGCCGTTTTGGCCAGCCTTATGGCGCTTACGGGCTGTGACGCGCCTGAGGCGGCCCGCGACGCGCCTGAACCGGTGACAAGCGACTTTGCGCCCGACTATCTTGGAATTGAGACCCATTTGCTGGATGGCGATCTGGTGAATTTCCAGGTGGAGATGCGCGGTGCGCGTGACCGGTCTGATGTGGATCGCTATGCCCAATGCGCCGCGGCGCAATATGCGCTGATCCGTGGCTTTGGCTTTGCCCGCCATGTGCGCACCAATGTGGTCGAACAGGGCGGCGGGCTTTGGATCGGGGACGCGGTCTATACCATTTCGTCGGCCCTGCCGGACGGGGTTAAGAAACTGGATGCCGAGGTGGTGGCCGATGATTGCGCGGAAAACGGGATACCGATGGTGTAGGATCCCCATTGACGGACGGAAAGCAGCCCATGAATGACGACAAAAACCCCTTTGAGGCGATGATGACGCAGATGCAGGATATGGCCAAGGCCATGAACCCTGCGCTCGCCAGCTTTTCGCCCAAGGATCTGGAAGCGCTTTGGCCGACCATGCCCAAAGAGGCGATGGAGATGTTTTTCGGCAAAGGGCTCAGCCAGAACGGGCTCGACGCCAAAACCCGTCTTTTGATCACGCTGGCCGGATTGACCATGTTGGGCGCGCAATCTGACACGCAAATCCGCATGACCGTGCGGCATTTGCTTGAGGCGGGCGCCACGAAAGATGAAATCGCGGAAACGATTTCCATGATGTCGGTGTTTGCCGGTCTGCCCTCCATGACCCGCGCGATGGAGCTTGCGCGGGAGGTTTTGGATGGTGCCGAGGACCCGCAGGCGTGAAAACATGCGCCGCGCTTTTGGCGATCATGCTGGCAAGTCCCGCTGCGGCACTTGATCTGTCCCAATGTGACCGGGTCACCCATATCAGCCATGGCGGGGAAGACATGCATCGCGACCTGGGCGAAGGCCGCGTGATGTGGCGGGATTGGTGGTCACAAGAAGGCACTGCCACCGATTTTGTCATAGAAGATTGCGCCCCGGGGCAGGCACTGCGGTTTCGCACGGCTGAGGAAAACATGGGCGACCGTCCGCCCTTTGACCGCACCGATGACGCCCTGAAGATCGTCGAACGGCACGGGCGCGGCGCGCGGGTTTTCGCCACGTTGGGGCGCATGGCCGATGATCTGGACGGGATCGCGCGCGGGATCACCATTGACGTCTCTGGTCAGCAATCCTGCGCCTGTGCAGCACTTTACGGTGATATGCGCGGCGACAAGGCCGCCTTTATGCTGGATCGCTGACACGGCGCGTAATTGATCACCTTCCCGGTTGTCCTGCGGGCAATCGGGCTATCTCCTTCAAAGAGAATTGAAGACAGCCTCACCAATGCCCGTTGCACTCCGGCCCCGATCCGTCAATATCACCCAGAACCCCGGGCCAATTCTGGCGCGCGGAACAGGATGGGAAGGGTAGGGGTTTTGGAAACCATCATCCTTTTTGCGCCTTTGGTGGGTGCGCTTTTGGCCGGGCTGACGTGGCGGGCCATCACCGATGCCGGGGCGCAGTGGGTGGCGACCGGCTTTGCGGTTTTCGCGGCGGTGCTGTCTTGGGTGGTGTGGATCAATTTCGATGGCACGCTGCAGCAGACCTACCTGATGGATTGGCTTCGATCAGGCACGTTGGATGCCTCTTTCGCGCTGCGGCTGGATGATGTGGCAGTGCAGATGATGGTCGCGATCACCACGGTGTCCGCGCTCGCGCATATCTACGCGCTTGGCTTCATGGAACGCGACAAAAGCTTTGATGAGGGGCTGAGCTTTCGGCCCAGGTTCTTTGCCTATCTTTCGCTCTTTACCTTCGCGATGCTCTTGCTGGTGGTCTCGGACGGTCTGCTGCAAATCCTGCTGGGGCTGCAATTGGCCAGCGTGATGGCCTATCTGCTGATCAATTTCCGCACGCATTACAAAAACGCCAATGCGGCCGCGATCAAAAGCTTCGTGATCACCACGTTGGGCCACGGGGCGCTGATCCTTGGGGTCGCGGGGCTTTATCTGCTGACAGACAGCCTGCAACTGGATGATATCATCGCAGCACTGCCGGATCTGCAGGGACGGTCCGATCTGACGCTCGCGATGGGCCTTGTTCTGCTTGGCGCGATGGCCCTATCGGCGCAACTGTTGTTCCACGTCTGGCTTCCCGACGCGATGGAAGCACCAGCCCCCGCCGCCGCGCTTCTGAGCGCGGTGTTCGCCGTCAGCGGCGCTCTTGTCATCTGGCGGCTGGACCCTGTCTTTGCCGAAACGCGGATCGTGCAGGATGCCATGGCGTGGATTGGCGTGGGCACGGCGATTTTGGCCGGGCTTTGGGGCATGGCGCAATGTGATATCAAACGGGCTTGCGGCATTCTTGCGATGGCGCAGCTGGGATTGATTGTTGCGGCACTGGGCCTTGGTCTGGGGGACGGGGTGCACCAGATCGCGCAAACGCAGATCCTTCTCTTTGTTGGTGTGCAGGTGCTTTTGGTTTTGTGCACTGGCGCGATCACCCGGGCCACGATGGGCAGTTTGGCGCCCAGTCCGCCAAACCCCAGCATATCGCGGCTGTCATCCATGGCCCGGGTGATC
>JBCBAT010000003.1:0-188408 GCA_038532355.1 Pseudomonadota bacterium
CGCCGCTGGAGGCGATGGTGACGTTCCAGTTCGGCTGGATGTTCACCATCTGGCTTCTCAACATGGTGCCGCAGACGGTGATCGCCTCGACCCTGCATTGGTGGCTCTACATCCATAAAGGCCAAGGGATGGAGACGAAGTTCGAGGCCCGCGATCAGGCCCGCGACAACAAGCTTTTCACCTTCAACAATCAGGTCTGGGACAACATCTGGTGGACACTGGGCAGTGCGATGACCGTGGCGACCGTGTACCAATGGGGCATCTTCTGGGCCATGGCGAACGGATATGTGCCGACGGTCACTTGGGCCGCCTCACCCTTGTGGTTCCTGGCGTGGATGGCCGTGATCCCGATGTGGAGCGGGCTGCATTTCTACTGGGTGCACCGGCTGGCCCATCACCCCAAGCTTTACCGCCATGTGCATGCCGTCCATCACCGCAACATAAACGTCGGGCCGTGGTCGGGCATTTCGAACCACTGGTACGAAAACATTCTCTATTTCACGACCTATTTCATCCATCTGGTCGTGCCGTCCCACCCGCTGCACCTGATGTTCCACATCTATTTCCAGCAAACGACGCCGATCTTTTCCCATGCGGGCTTTGAGCGGATCATTCCCAACGAAGGGCAATCGGCCAAGGCGGGGGATTTCTTTCACCAGCTGCATCACCGCTATTTCGAGTGCAATTACGGCACGTCAGAGATCCCCTTTGACCGCTGGTTTGGCACCTATCATGACGGGACGGCCGCAAGCTCCAAAGAGGCACGGGTGCGCAAGAAAGAGATGTATCGGGCGAAGGCGGGGAAGTAAGCGCGGCAAGATGAAAAGGGGCCCCTGCCCTTCATTCATCTTGGCGGAATCACGCCCGCCGGAGGCAAAACGTCTTTGATCGTCGGGTCGAGCAGCACCTTTGGGGCCGCGACACGACCTGCGCGAATATCTTCAAACGCGCCCGCCCCATCGGCCAGCGCGCGGGTTTCTGTCCAGTCAAGCGGGCCGAGGCGGCCATCAAACATCGCCTCAGCCGTGGCGCGGAAATCCGCCGCCGTGTAGGTGTAGGTGCCGATGAAGGTGATTTCCTGCAGCGTAACACGGCGGATATCGAGGCCACCTGTCGCTTGGCCCAACCCGATATGCATGATCACGCCGCCGGGTTTGACATGGGCCGATGCGGTGGCGCGCGTGGCCTCAAAACCTACACCATCGATCACCAGATCGAAAAACCCCGACGCATCAAGATCGGGCAGATCAAGCAGGGGAAAGGCCGTGCTGGCGGCGATGGCATCCCGGCGGGGCTGATTGGGTTCCAACACGGTCACATCCGCGATGCCTTGGGCGACAAGGCTCAGTGCTGCGCCCAGACCGATGGCACCGCCGCCGATCACCAAGGCGCGGCAGCCCTGATGGTCGTCATGCAAGGCGCGTTTGGCCAACCGCACCGCGTGCCAGCCGCAGGCGATGGGCTCAGCCAGCGCCGCTTGGTCCATCGTCGCATGGTCAGGCATGGTGACCAGGTTGGCGTCAGGTATTGTAAGATATTGAGCAAAAGCGCCCTCCCGCGGGGGCATGGAAATGATCTGACGGTCGGGGCATAGGTTGTCGCGGCCTTGGCGGCTGGCCCAGCTGTTTGCGTTGGTGACAAGCGGGTTCACCGTGACGCGTTCGCCATCCCGCGGCCCGCCCACGATCACGCCCGCTGCCTCATGGCCCAGGATCAGGGGCGCGGGGCGGCGATCATCATGGCCCAGATAGGCATGCATGTCAGACCCACAAATGCCCACCCGTTCGACGCGGATCAGCTGTTCGCCCGGGGCCGGGTTGGGATCTGCCACCTCCGCAAATCGAAGGGTTTCAGGGCCGGTATAGACAAGGGCCTTCATTTTGCAGTGTAGCCTCCATCCACCATCAGCACCTGACCTGTAACATAGGCCGACGCGTCAGAGCAAAAGAAGAGGACGGGACCATCAAGATCTTTCATCTCACCATTGCGGCCAATGCAGGTGTGCGCGGCGTTGCGGGCGGCACGGTCGGGGTCATCAAACACCGGGCCGGTGAGTTCGGTTTTGAAAAACCCCGGGCCGATGGCGTTGGCGGTGATCCCGTCGCCGGACCAGGCTTCGGCCATGGCGCGGGTCAGTTGCGCGATGCCACCTTTGGATGCACCATAAGCCACCCCGCCGGGAAAAGCGCGCGTGGTTTGCAGGGACGCGAAATTCAGGATGCGACCCCAGCCCTTGGCCTTCATCGCGGGGGCAAGTTCTTGGGCCAGGAAAAACGGCGCGGCGAGGTTAAGGTTGATCGTGGTGGTCCAACCCTCCAGCGTCACGTCGCCCGCGGCCTCGCGCGTGTTGATCCCGGCGGCGGTCACCAGAATGTCGGGCGCGCCGAACGGTTCCGACAAAGCGCAAGCCAGTTCGCCCATCGCGCCAAGGTCGGACACATCGGCCGCCACGGCCGCCGCACGCCCATCAGACGCATCTGCCCAATCCTGCAACACGTCTGTCCGGCGGGCCACGCCGACGACCTTGGCCCCGGCCCCCATCAGGACATCAGCCGCGCGCCGCCCGAGGCCAGAGCTTGCGCCGGTGACGCAAGCCACCCGACCTGTCAAATCGAAAAGCCCGGCGGACATCTTATTCTTCGCCGGTCAGATCGAACTCTTCGTCAGGGAAGTATTTCTTAAGGCGGATATCGGCCGTGCGCGCGTGCCCTTCCATCCCTTCGAGGCGAGAGATGCGCGCGGTTGCCTCGGCCACGGGTTTCGCACCATCCCGCGTGGCGCGCTGCCAGGTGACGATCTTCATGTATTTGTGCACGCTAAGCCCGCCGGTGTAGTTGGCGGCACCCGAAGTGGGCAGCACGTGGTTGGTGCCCGATGCCTTGTCGCCGAAGGCCACGGTGGTTTCTTCACCAAGGAACAGCGAGCCGTAGCAGGACAGGCGATCAAGCCACCAATCCAGATCATCGGCCTGAACCGTCAGATGTTCGGGGGCGTATTCATCGGATGTGGCGGCCATCTCTTCGCGATCCGCACACAGGATCACCTCCGCATAGTCGCGCCAGGCGGCGGTGGCGTTGTCGCGGTTCACCTCGGGCAGATCATCAATCAGGCCCGGCACAAGGCGCATCACCTCATCGGCCAGGGCGCGATCGTCCGTGACCAGCCAAACGGGGGAGTTGTAGCCATGCTCCGCCTGCCCCACCAGATCCACGGCCACGACCATTGGATCGGCGGTTTTATCGGCGAGGATCAAGCTGTCGGTGGGACCCGCGATCATGTCGATGCCCACGCGACCAAAGAGCATGCGCTTGGCCTCAGCCACGAATTGGTTGCCCGGACCAACGAGGATGTTGGCCTTGGGCAGACCAAACAGCCCGAAGGTCATCGCGGCAACGCCCTGCACCCCGCCCATGGCAAGGATCGTATCCGCCCCGCACAGATCGGCGGCGTAAATGATGGCAGGCGCGATGCCCACACCGGGGCGCGGCGGGGAACAGGCCACGATGTGCTTGCAGCCTGCGACCTTGGCGGTGGTCACTGTCATGATGGCCGACGCGATATGGCTGTAGCGCCCGCCCGGTACGTAGCAGCCCGCGCCGTGCACCGGCATGGATTTCTGACCCGCAATGAGGCCCGGCACCACTTCCAGTTCCACGCTGCGCAGCGTTTCTTTCTGCGTCTCGGCAAAGCGGCGCACGTTGTCATGGGCGAACTGAATATCGCGTTTGAGCTTTTCGGGGACCAGCGAGGCGGCCGCCGTGATCTCATCCCGCGTCAGGACGACATTGCCCTCGTACTTGTCGAACTTGGCGGCGTATTCCATCGCCTTGGCGTCACCGCCTGCTTCTATGTCGTCAAGGATCGTCCGCACAGTTTCCGACACGTCTGAGGCGTGGCTCGTTGAAGTCAGCGTCGCTTTCTTGAGGTATTCCCGGGCCATGTGCATCCATCCTGGCTAATGTAACGAAAAGTTGTCGGGCAATAGCAGTTGCCCGGTCGACACGAATGTAAGCGCTTACATTTTCTTTGGCAATCGTTTATATTTCCAATCAGACACACAACCGATATCGCCCGGCCTATGACCACAGGAACCGTGAAACCCTCGCAATATGTGCCAACGCTGGCCGATGTCGCGCGCGCGGCGGGTGTATCCACGGCAACAGTATCGCGGTGTCTGAATGCGCCGGGTCAGGTGCAGAAAAAAACCCGTGAACGTGTGCTAAGGGCGGTCGACGATCTAGGCTATTCCCCTAATTTTTCTGCACAATCCCTCGCCGCCAAACGCACGAACACGATCGGCGCGATCATCCCCACGATGGAAAACGCCATCTTCGCCCGCGGCATCCAAGCCGTGCAGGAAGAGCTGGCCCGCGCAGGTGCCACCCTTCTGGTGGCCAGTTCCGCCTACAAGCCCGACCTTGAAATCCAGCAGATTCGCACCCTTGTAGCGCGGGGCGCGGATGGGTTGATCTTGATCGGGCATGAACGCGACCCGGCCATTTATGACTTTCTGGAGCGCCAGAACGTACCTGTCTGCATCTCTTGGGCCTATGACCCGGCGCGCGCCAAACCATCCGTTGGCTTTGACAACCGGGCCGCGATGCGCGCCATGGCAGAAGAGGTTGTCGCCCATGGGCATCGCCGGATCGCCATGATTTCCGCCCGGCAGGCCGACAATGATCGCGCCTTCGAACGCGTTCAGGGCGTGCGGGAGGCGATGGAGGCAGGTGGCCTGGATCCGGCGGATCTGGTGGTGTTTGAAACGGATTACACGATTGAGGCGGGTGGCGCGGCGCTGGCCAGCCTTGTGGCCAGTTCACCGGGGCCAAGCGCCGTGATTTGCGGCAACGACGTGCTGGCCGTGGGCGCGGTGAAAGCCGCGCAGAAATTGGGGCTTCGGGTGCCGGAGGATATCTCCATCACCGGGTTTGACGATATGGAACTGGCCAGTGTGATCGTGCCTGCGCTGACCACAGTGCATGTGCCGCATCGCCAAATGGGGGTCCTTGCAGCGCGGCAGCTTTGGAAAATGGTCACCGAAAACACCGGCGGTGACAGCTTGCGGCTGGACACAGAATTGCGCATCCGGGGCAGCCTCGGCAGCCGCGCGCGCTGATGCACAACAGATCGGCATTCCGTCTTTTACCGAAGGCTGCCCACACCTTCCGCAAGGTCACCAAACCCGGAACAGTTGCACGGGCGGCGTCTTCAGGTAAGCTTTGGACATGTCACCGGGCTTACCAGACCCGGAACCATCAGGGAGACTATCATGAAAACGAAACTGATCCTTGCGGCAACATTGCTGGCCACCACGGCCCTGGCCGCCTCTGCCGAGACGCTGCGATGGGCGCGCGCGGGTGATTCCCTTACGCTGGATCCCCACGCCCAGAACGAAGGGCCCACGCACACGCTGGCCCACCAGATCTATGAGCCGCTGATCATCCGCGACCATTCCGGCGCTTTCCAGGCCGCTTTGGCTACCGATTGGGCGCCCAAAGAGGATGACCCGAACGTGTGGGTTTTCAACCTGCGCCAAGGCGTGACATATCACGATGGCGCAGATTTCACGTCTGAGGATGTGGTGTTTTCGATCAACCGTGCGAAATCTGAAAACTCCGCCATGAAGGAATTGCTGACCTCCGTCGTGGAAGTGCGCGCGGTGGATGATCACACCGTTGAATTCGTCACCGACGGGCCGAACCCGATCCTGCCTGCAAACCTCACCAACCTGTTCATGATGGACAAGGGCTGGACCGAGGCGAACGCGGCTGAGGCCGTACAGGACATCGCAGGCGGTGAGACGACATTTGCCTCCTCCAACACAAATGGCACGGGGGCCTATGTGCTGGTCAGCCGCGAACCGGATGTGAAAACGGTTCTCAACGCCAATGAAAACTACTGGGGCAAAGATGAATTTCCGCTGGAGGTGAGCGAGATCGTCTACACCCCCATCCAGAACGCCGCGACCCGCGTGGCCGCGCTTCTGTCAGGTGAGGTGGACTTCATTCAGGACGTTCCCGTGCAAGACCTTGGCCGCGTGGGTGACACCGATGGTCTGGTCGTGAAAACAGCGCCACAAAACCGGGTGATCTTTTTCGGGATGAACGGGGGTGCCGACGATATTGAGAACGACAATGTCGATGGCGCAAACCCGCTGTCAGATGTGCGCGTGCGTCAGGCGATGTCCATGGCGATCAACCGTGACGCCATCAAACAGGTCGTGATGCGCGATCAATCCGCGCCCGCGGGCATGATCGCCCCGCCCTTCGTCAACGGTTGGAACCAGGCGATGGACAGCTCTTCTGCCACAGACGTGGAAAAGGCAAAGGCTCTGATGGCTGACGCGGGCTATGGCGATGGCTTCTCCATCCAGCTAGATTGCCCCAATGACCGCTATGTCAACGACGAAGGCATTTGTCAGGCGGCCGTGGGGATGCTGGCGCAAATCGGCGTGACGGTGAACCTGAACGCGCAACCCAAGGCGCAGCACTTCCCGCTCATCCAGAACAGCCAGACGGATTTCTACATGCTGGGCTGGGGCGTTCCGACCTACGATTCGGAATACATCTTCAACTTCCTCGTCCACACACGTGGCGATGAGCGCGGCAGCTGGAACGGCACAGGCTTCTCTGACGCTGCGACCGATGAAAAGATCGTGTCGCTGGCATCAGAGACCGATCTGGATGCCCGCAATGCCACGATCAACGACATCTGGACCGTGGTGCAGGATCAACAGCTTTATATCCCGATCCATCACCAGGTGCTGAACTGGGGCATGACGGGCGCCGTCGGCACCGAAGTCAGCCCGGAAGATGATCCGAAGTTCAAGTTCTTCACGATGAACTAAAAACATCTGGCGGCGGCCTTTGATTGGGCCGCCGCCTTTGGTATGGCCGCGCTGAAACGGGGCCACACAACGCGACTGGGGACTGCCTGACATGTTTGGCTATATCATGCGACGCATCGCGCAATCGGCGCTGGTGCTGCTGGTGGTGGGGTTCGTGGCCTTCGCCATGTTCCGCTTTGTCGGCGACCCCATCGACAACATGCTGGGCCAGGAACGCACGCTGGAAGACATTGAACGCCTGCGCGCACAGCTTGGCCTCGATGACAATTTTCTGGTGCAGTATTACCGCTTTCTCGAACAGGCCGTGCAGGGCAATTTCGGGCTGAGCTATCGGCAGGGACGAGAGGTGTCTGAGATCCTGCTCGAACGCCTGCCCGCCACGCTGGAACTGGCTTTTGTGTCCGGGTTGTTGGCATTGGTGGGTGGGATCGTGCTGGGCATTTTCACGGCCATCCGCAAGCGCGGGGTGTCGTCCAACATCATCATGTCGGTGTCGCTGATCGGCGTGTCCCTGCCCACCTTCCTGATCGGCGTTTTGCTGATTTACCTGTTTTCTGTGGGGGTGAACCTGTCCCTCTTTGGTTGGTCCTTCAACACATCCCTCGGCCTGCCCAGTTTTGGACGGGGTGAGGTGGTTGAAATCGGTGGCTGGACCACCGGGTTTCTGACCGAAAGCGGGCTCAAGGCGCTGATCCTGCCTGCGATCACGCTGGGGCTTTACCAGATGACCCTGATCATGCGGCTGGTGCGCACCGAGATGCTGGAGGTGCTGCGCATGGATTACATCCGTTTCGCCCGCGCGCGCGGCATCCGATCCCGCGTGATCAACTTTCGCCATGCGCTGAAGAACACGATGGTGCCCGTGATCACGATCACAGGGCTGCAGCTTGGGTCCATCATCGCGTTCGCCATCATCACGGAGACGGTGTTCCAATGGCCGGGCGTTGGGCTTTTGTTCATCAACGCGGTGCAGTTCGTGGATATCCCAGTGATGGCCGCCTACCTGATGATGATCTCCGTGATGTTCGTGGCGATCAACCTGATTGTCGACATGCTTTATTTCGCGATTGACCCGCGACTTCGCGTAGATCGGGGAGGGTCCTGATGACCGATGCACCAATGCCCCAGGCCAAGCCAGAGGCAGGCAAGATTGCCCGCTGGTGGGACAGCGATTTCATGTATTCCTTCCGGCATGCGCCGGTCGCGATGGTGTCGTTTTTCGTCGTCTTGATCTTGGTGTCAGCGGCGTTGCTGGCCCCTTTGATCGCGCCTTACAATCCGTTCAATCCCGCCACGCTGAACCTGATGAACGGGTTCACCCCACCGGGAGAAGCCAACGCCTTCACCGGCGAAAGCTTCATCCTGGGCACCGATGATCAGGGGCGCGATGTGTTCTCCACGATCCTTTACGGCATGCGGATATCGCTGTTCGTTGGCTTTTCTGCGGTGCTGTTGGCCATGTTTTTGGGCGTGTTCCTTGGGCTTGTGGCCGGCTATGTCGGTGGGTGGGTTGAGACCATCATCATGCGCGTGGCCGATGTGCAGCTGACCTTCCCGTCGATCCTGGTGGCGATGCTCATTTTCGGGATCGCAAAGGGGATCACACCGGCCGAATATCGCGATCAGATGGCGATCTGGGTACTGATCCTGGCAATCGGGTTGAGCGATTGGGTACAATTTGCCCGCGTGGTGCGCGGCACGACACTGGTGGAAAAAAACAAGGAATATGTGCAGGCGGCCAAGCTGATCGGGCGGTCGCGCATGTCGATCATGCTGCGCCACATTCTGCCCAATGTCCTGAGCCCGGTTCTGGTGATCGCGACGATTTCGCTGGCCTTGGCGATTATTGCCGAAGCCACGCTCAGCTTTCTGGGTGTGGGCGCGCCGCCCACGAAGCCGTCGCTGGGCACGCTTATCCGCATTGGGCAGGAGTTCATGTTCTCCGGCGAATGGTGGATCCTGCTCTTCCCGGCCGCGACGCTTTTGGCACTGGCGCTGTCGATCAACCTTCTGGGCGACTGGCTGCGCGATGCGCTGAACCCCCGGATGCGGTAGCCCTGACACTGGCCACAACGACCCAAAAATTTTTCAAAAAATTTTTCCGCCAACGTTGGCGGCAATTTTTTTGTAAAAAATTGTGGTCCTGGCTTCGGCGGTTACGCGTCGTCCGAGGGTTTGACCTTTGTGGCCCACTCGCGGTCGCCCTCAAGCTCCGGCAAGGGTGTGCCAACACGGTCCCGGTGAATATGCACTTTGGCGATAAAGTTCGCAGACACGGGTGCCGTCACGAACAAAAACACCAAAATCAGAAGTTCATTCAACGATCCGTCCGCATGGTGGAAGGCATAGATCATGGAGGCTGTCAGCATGCTGCCCACGCCCAGCGTGCCCGCCTTGGTGGGCGCATGAAGGCGCGACATCGGGTTGGTCAGTTTCACAAGGCCGAACCCGCCTACCAGTGTGAAAATCGCCCCGATGATCAACAGGACCGCGACAATGATTTCGATTGGATCCGTGCCGTTCATTCGATCACATCCCGGCGCAGAAGAAAGCGCGCGAAGGCCACGGTGGACACAAAGCCAAGCATTGCGATCAGCAGGGATGCCTCAAAATACATCTGCGTTTCCTTGGCGATGCCATACAGCACGATCAACGACACCGCGTTGATCGAGATTGTATCAAGCGACAGCACCCGGTCACCCAGATAAGGCCCGCGCAGCAGGCGGATCATCGACAACACCATCGTCAGCGCGACAGCCCCGAAGGCAATATAAAGCGCGTAGGTCATCAGCATGGGAAAATCTCCATCAGGCGGGCCTCATAGCGTTGTTTGATCTCATCGCGCACCGCATCCGGATCGGGCGCGTCCAGGGCATGCACCAGAAGGGAGGAGCCATCCTCCGACAGATCAGCCGACACCGTACCGGGCGTCAGCGTGATGGTACTGGCCAGAACTGCGATGGCTTCCGGCGTGCGCAGGTCCAGCGGGATATTGACCCAGTTGGGCTGCATGTTTTGGTTGCTTTTGAACAGAACAATGATGGCCACTTCGATATTGGCCACGATGATGTCCCAGATCACCAAGCCGAAATAGCTGAACAGCCGCCAAGGCCGGGTCATCGGCGGGCGTTCGGGCCAGTAGGCAGAGGTCATGATCGGGATGATGATGCCAAGGATCAGACCAAAGGCCACAGCACCGTGGCTGGGGCGGTTGACCAACAGGCACCAGACCAGTGTCAGCAGGATCGTCAGAAGCGGATGAGGGAAAACCTTGCGGAAGAATGTCATGATCCGTGGTCCTCCTCAGTGTGGTCACTGCTGGCGTCGGCGCTTTCGCCTTTCTCGCCCGCATCGTCTTTGCCCTTGTACTCGATCACCTTGCCGGGCGTGTCGAGGACAATGGAAATGTAAGGCTCCGGCGCGAAAAGCTGCGCGGCGGTGGCATTGAGGTAGCGATTGATCGGGCCTGCAAAGACCGTGACCAGCACAATGGCCGACAGAAGCGTGCCGATGGCCACCAAAGGCAGCGCGCCTTGAGGGGCGGGCTGCTCGCCTGATTGGATATCGCCCGTCTTCGTTTCGGGGAGAGAAGCATGCGCCTTCCAGAAAATCACGCTGCCAGCCCGGGAAAACCCAATCACGGCAATGAGGCTGGAACTTAGGATCACGGCCCAGACCCACGCCACGCGCGGATCTGCCAGCGCAGCATCAAGGATCAGCACTTTGCCCACGAAACCCGACAGGGGCGGCAGGCCGGCCATGGCAATCGCGGCCGCAAAGAACATGCCCGCCACCAACGCGCCGCCGATCATGGGCGGAGCAGGCGCCCATGTCAGGTCGCCGCCTGCGCGGCGTGTTTTCACCACGTCCACCAGCAGGAACAGCGCCGCGGTGGCCAGCGTCGAATGCATTGCATAGAAAAGCGCCGCAGCAATGCCTTCGGGCGTGAAAACAGACACGGATGTCATCAGCATCCCCATGGACCCGATGACCGCGAAGGCCACCATGCGATCCAGCCGCTTGGCCCCAAGCACACCGATCATACCCACAGCCAGCGTGATCAACGCCCCGGGCAGCAGCCATGTGTCAAAGAGACCTTGGGTGATTTCCAGATCCGGCGGGAAGGCGATGGTGTAGAACCGGATGATGGAATAGGCCCCCACCTTCGTCATGATCGCGAAAAGCGCCGCCACGGGCGCAGGCGCGGTGGAATAGGTCGCGGGAAGCCAGAAATGCAGCGGCAGGATCGCGGCTTTGATGCCAAAGACTAACAGCAAAAGCACAGCGGCCACGCGCACACCGCCTGAATTTTCCAGCGGAGCGTCGGCCACGCGGGCCGCGATATCGGCAATGTTGAGCGTGCCGAGCTCTGCATAAATCGTGCCCAGCGCAAACAGGAACAGGGTCGACCCAAGCAGGTTGAACACCACGTATTGCACGCCGACGCGCAGGCGACGCGCGCCGCCCGAATGGATCATCAAGCCGTAAGAGGCCAAAAGCAGGATTTCAAAGAACACGAACAGGTTGAACGCGTCACCGGTCAGAAACGCGCCCAGAATGCCCATGATCTGGAACTGGAAAAGCGCATGAAAATGCCGCCCGCGCATATCCCAGCCCGACCCGATGGCATAAAGCAGCACAGGGATCGACAAGAAGAGCGTCAGCACAACGAAAAGCACCGACAACCGATCGGCCACCAGGACAATGCCGAAGGGCGCGGCCCAATTGCCCAATTGATAAAGGAAGATCGAGCCGTCCGCGACAGCCACCAAAAGGCCCAGCGCGATCGCAAGGCAAAGGCTCACGGTGGCCAATGAGAATGTGCGCTGCAGCACCGGGTGATAGCGCGCGATCAGGATGATGATCGCGGCCATCATGCCCGGCAGCAGAACAGGAGCGATGACCCAATGGCTCATGATCCGGCCCCTTCTTCCTTCTGGGCGCCCGGCTGCACCTCATCCAGGTCGTCAATGTGATCGTCTTGGGAACTGAGATACGCGCCCACCCCGATCATCACGACCACAGCCGTCATGCCAAAGGCGATCACAATGGCCGTCAGCACAAGCGCCTGTGGCAGCGGATCAGAATACAGCGTCACATCTTTTTGCAGCACCGGTGGCTGGTTGATGGCCAACCTGCCCGAGGCAAAGAGAAACACGTTCACAGCATAGCTGATGAAAGCGGTGCCAAGGATCACCGGGAAGGTGCGTTTGCGCAGGATCAGGTAAATCCCTGCGGCGGTCAGGATGCCCACGGCGCTGGCGACAAGTAATTCCATGCTCAGGCCCCCTTATCTTCCAGATCCGCCTCACGCGACGGGTCAATATCCATGGCGTATTCGCTTGACTGTTCGCCGCTGCGCCGCCCGAGGCGAGAGAAGCTTTCAAGCGACAAAAGCACGGCCCCCACGACACACAGGAACACACCAAGGTCAAAGCCAAGCGCCGTGGCCAGTTCAAATTCCTCAAAGGGCGGAATGGTGAAATACCCAAAGGATGAGGCCAGGAATTCGGTGTCAAAGAAGAACGCGCCGATGCCCGTCAGGCCCGCGATCAGAACGCCGGCGCCGATGATGCCATGATAGGGATAGCGCTGACGCTTCTCAGCCCAGTCAAAGCCCGAGGCCATGTATTGCACCACAAGTGCAATCGCCACGACGAGGCCAGAGATGAACCCGCCCCCCGGCTCATTATGGCCGCGAAGAAAGATATAGACACCGACCATCAGCACGATGGGCATCATCACGCGGGTCATCACCACCATCATCAGCGGATGCGCATCCCCCGCCTTGTTGCCCACAGGGCGATTGAGCAGGCGCGCACGCACAGAGCTCGACAGCAACGTCTCCGTCAGTGCGTAGATGATCACGGCGGCTATCCCCAGCACGATGATTTCGCCGAAGGTGTCAAAGCCCCGGAAATCAACGAGGATCACGTTCACCACATTGGTGCCCCCGCCGCCCGGTTTCGAATTGGCGAGGTGATATTCAGAGATCGGCACGCCCAAGGCATCGCGCATCAGCATGGAGTAAATCAGCGCCGCCGCGGCAAGGCCCGCAGCCCCCGCGATCACCCCGTCGCGCGCGCGCCGAAGCACGCTGCTTTCCACGGGGGTTTCCCGCGGCAGGAAGTTCAGCGCCAGAAGAAGCAAGATGGCCGTGACAACCTCCACCGAAATCTGCGTCAACGCCAGATCCGGCGCGCTGAGATAGGCAAAGCCCATGGCAATCACCAAGCCCACAACCGATGTCAGCACCAGCGCAAGGTAGCGATGGTTGTGATAGACCAGCAGCATGCAGGTGGCGACCAGCAGCATCAGCCACGCAATGACGGCCACGGGCTGCATCGGCAGCATCTCTCGCGTGGGCGCGGTGGTGGACCCGGTGAAATACGCATGTACACCCAGCACCACGACGGTCACGCCAAAGATCGCCGCATAACGCGTCAGCGCCCCATCATGCAGCCGTGCGGTGATCACGGTGGCAAGGCTGACAACCCCATCGATGATCGCGTCGAAAATGGCCTTGGCCGCAGGGGGCCCAGCTTTGACCCAGCCCTGCGCCAGCGGGTTAAAGGCCGCCAGCAGGATCAGACCGCCAAACACCGCGATGATTGACATGTAAAGCGCCGCGTTCACGCCGTGCCAGATTTTCAGATGTTCATCCGGCAAGGCCGCCGCATTGCCAAGCACAGCCTCGGTCACCAGAAACACCAGCGGTTCGGCCAAGAACGGCGCCACACCAATGCCCACCACCAGCACACACAAAATCGCAGGCGGCCCCCACATGCCCACGCCCGGATCATGGGGCTTGGCCGGGTAATCATCGCGCACTGGACCCAGGAAAGTATGCCCGATGAAGCGGAAGGAATAAGCGGCAGAGAAAAGCGCGCCAATCGTCGCCAGCACAGGCACCAACAGCGGCATGTCAAAGAGCACGGTTTTCGTGGTTTCCTTCAACATCATCTCTTTGGAAATGAACCCGTTGAACAGCGGGATCCCCGCCATGGAAAGCGCCGCAATCGTGGCAATCACAAATGTAATGGGCATCAAGCTGCGCAAACCACCAAGCCGCGTGATATCGCGGGTCTTCGCCTCATGATCGACAATCCCCGCAGACATAAAGAGCGCAGCTTTGAACGTGGCGTGGTTGAGAATGTGGAACACCGCGACCAGCGCGCCATAGGCTGTGCCCGTGCCCAAAAGCATCGTGATCAGCCCCAGGTGGGACACGGTTGAAAAGGCCAAAAGCCCCTTCAGGTCGTTTTTGAAAAGCGCGATGATCGCGGCAATCACCATCGTGATCAGACCCGCGCCCGTGACCAAGTAAAACCAAGCCTCTGTCCCCGACATCACGGGCCAGACGCGCGCCATCAGGAAGATGCCCGCCTTCACCATGGTCGCCTGTTTCGGCATACCTGCACTCGGCAACCAGAAATGGAAGGGGAACTGCGCGGATTTGGTGAAACAGCCCAGCAGGATCAGGATCAGCGCAGGCAGGTAGTAGGGGCTTTCCTGAATGACATCGCGGTTTTCAAGGATCACGGTCAGATCAAAACTGCCCGCGATATTGCCCAGAAGCACCATACCCCCGATCAGGGCCAAACCACCCATACCGGTCACAGTCAACGCCATGCGCGCGCCCTGACGGCCTTCTTCAAGGTGTTTCCAATAGCCAATCAGCAGGAAAGACGACAGCGATGTCAGCTCCCAAAAAATGAGCAACATCAAGATGTTGTCAGACAGGACAATCCCCACCATCGCGCCTTGGAACAGCAGCAGGTAGGTGAAAAACTCACCCATATTGTCATTGCGCGACAGGTAAAACCGACCATAGGTAATGATCAAAAGGCCGATCCCAAGGATCAGCGCGGCAAAGAAAAAGCCAAGCCCGTCAATGAAGAAATTCGCGTTCAACCCCAATGACGGGATCCAATCCACCCGCGCTTGCACCACTTCGCCCGCCAGCACAGCGGGCAGATGGGTCATAAGGCCGATAAACGCCGTCAAGGTGACAAGGAAGGTGGCCATCGCGCAGGCCTGACGCCCAGCCTGATACATCAATCCCGGTAGCAGAGCCCCGATAAATGGCAGAGCTACAATCAGAAATAGCGACATATGTTTTCAGCCCCTGGGCCTTCTGCCCCATCTTTTCGTCCCGCCGCGGAACGTCTGATCATGAGGGCAAATAGATGTGCGCGCATGAAGGTTTCGCAGTCTAGCGGTGTATTTCAGTGTTTTTCATGGGAAAACAAGACCCATTCCCCCTCAAACCTGCCGAAAAATGGTTAGTTTTTCGCAAATGCTTCCGCGGCGTAAGGTCATCGGGTGTCGGAACAGGAAAATCGCCCCCGGGCTTTGCCTCACCTGTTTGGCTAGGCTATCGATACCGCAAAGCCGAAAGGAGGCTGCCCTGCCTATCCCCCTCACCCGTGTTCCCTGCCCTGAAGATGGCCTTGCTCTGGAACTGGCGATGCTGGCGGATGGTGCTGTCATGGGCCAAAGCCGCGCATTGATCTGGCAGGCGGAGGCGCGCGGTCTTGTCCTGCCGGAGCGGTTTACGCGTGATCCTCTCTTTGCGTCTGCTGCGCGCGCCAGCGCCCGGCGCGGCTGGCCTGTGGTGGGCCGCAAAACAGGCGGCGGTATCACGCCCCAAGGTCCGGGCGTTTTGAACCTGGCGCTCTGCTTTACGGTGGCCCCGGGGCAATCGCGCGCCATCCTGCCCAGCTATGCCAAGATCGTGGACCCGCTGCGCGATGCCTTCGCCCGTTTGAGCATCACGGCCAAGGCTGCCCCGGTCGAGGGCAGTTTTTGCGACGGAGATTACAATCTGGCGGTGGACGGGCGCAAAATCATCGGCACTGCGCAACGCTGGCGCGGGCGCACCTGTCTGATCCACGCGTTGATCCTTACCGATATTGATCTCGATATCGCGGTTGCAGCGGTGGCTGACCTCAGCCGCGCTCTGGGCCATGACACGGTGTTTGATCGCGCGGCTCATTGCCGATTGGCGGACCTGATGCCGGGCGCCAATACCCTCACAGAAACGGTGATTGCGGCATTGGACGAAACCGTGACTGCCGCAGGCTACACGCCCTTCTCATCCTGAGCCTTAAGCGCCTGCAACAGCCCCAGGATCATCGCATCCCGCTTCTGTGACAGCGCCTCAACAGACTGACCACCAGTGGCATCCTCAAGGCCCCTCACCAACATTTGCGCGGTTGGACCGTCCAGCTTTGGCTCCCCCAGGTCCGCCCACCAGCCGTTGAACGTGTCCGCGAAATGATCGCAAAACGCTTGCAGCCCACCCGGCCCCGCGCCCAAACCGAACAGCGTCGTGGGCCCCATCGCGGCCCATCTGAGGCCCGGGCCCGCGCTCATCGCGCGGTCGACATCGCCCACGGAGGCCACACCTTCCTGCACCAGGTGAATGGCCTCCCGCCACACGGCGGCCTGCAGACGATTGGCCACGTGCCCCGGCACTTCCTTTTTCACGCGGATGGTGACCTTGCCGATATCGGCGTAAAACGCTTCTGCCTTTGGGATCACGTCGCTGTCGGTACGGGCATTCCCCATCACCTCCACCAGCGGGATAAGATGCGGCGGGTTGAACGGGTGACCCAGGATGAACCGCGCTGGATCGCGCCACCCCTCCTGCATCTGGCCCAGCGTAAGGCCCGACGCGGAACTGGCGACCACTGCGTCTTCCGTCAACACCGGCTCAATCTCGGCAAAGGTCGCGTGTTTGATCGCCACCCGCTCGGGCACATTTTCCTGGATAAAATGTCCGCCCTCCACGGCCGCTGCGGCGCTTTTGGCAAAGCGCACCCGATCCGGGTTGCCACGATCCGTCAGCCCTAACGCCTCCATCGTGGGCCAGGCCTGCGCCACGTAATCACGCACAACGCGTTCCGCTTCGGGCGCGGGATCAAACACGGCAACAGATCGCCCGGAGGCTAGGAAAAGCGCCGTCCAACTGGCCCCGATGACGCCCGCGCCCAAGACGGCCGTGTGTTCGCCGCCCATCAAAACAATCCCGGGTTCAAAGGTGAGGACGCCGTCATCCCGCCATCCATTGTGAACATCTGCCCGGTGGCGAAGGCCGCCTCATCGGAGGCCAGCCACACCGCCATCGCCGCAATATCGCCCGGTTGCCCGAACCGCCCCACGGGATGGCGCGCAATGGCATCGGCACGCGCGGCCGCCGGATCGCCGGCCAGATCAAATCCGGCCTCAAGCATCCCGGTATTGATCCAACCCGGACAGATCGCATTGCACCGCACATTCGGCCCATGATCCACGGCAATAGACCGCGTCAAACCATGCACGAACGCCTTGGAGGCGTTGTAAAGCGCCATGGACGGGTCAGCGACATGGCCCGAAATTGACCCGATATTGATGATCGCCCCTTGCGTCATCTTTGGAATAAACGCGCGGCACATGTTGAAAACACCCCGACAATTGGGGCCAATCACCGCCTCCCAATCGGCGTCCGTGCTCTCCACCACGGTCTTTTCCACCTGCACGCCCGCATTGTTCACAAGAACATCCACCGGCTGCACAACCGCCGCCACCGCCTGTGCATCCGTGACATCCAGCTGATGCCACGTCACGCCTTCGGGCAATTCCGGCGCGGCACCGCGCCCGCAGGTCACAACCTCTGCGCCCTCAGTCACAAACGCCTCCACAATCGCGCGCCCGATGCCCTGACGCCCGCCCGTCACAAAGGCCCGCTTACCTGACAATCGCATCCTGGCGCCCCCCTTCTTTTGGGCCAAAAATACTCATAGCCGCATCTGCTGAACTTGCGCGCTGAGGCCCCCATCCATGACCCAAAGCTGGCCCGAGGCATAACGCGCCTCATCACTGGCCAGCCAGTTGACCAGATTGGCAATGTCGTCCGGCGTGCCATAGGTCCGCATGGGGTGCACATCGCGCACCGCCTGTTGCAGATCGTCTATGCTCTTGCCGCCCCCGCCCGAGCCTTCGCCCGTGAAGAAGCTCTGCAACATCGGCGTGTCCACGTAGCCGGGGCAGATCGCATTCACGCGGATGCCTTCCGGCCCGTGATCGCAAGCCATCGCCCGGGTCAGCGCATGCACCGCCCCCTTGGTGGCGCAATAGGCCGCCAGGCCGGGATCGGCGATAAACCCGTCATAAGACCCGAAATTGATGATCGACGCACCCGACGAGTTTCGCAACAAAGGCAGCGCGTATTTCGATGTGAGAAACGTGCCCGTCACGTTGACAGCAAAGGACTGGTTCCATTCCTCAAGCGAGGTTTCCTCAATCGTCTTCTCAATCTCGATCCCAGCCGCATTGACCAGCACATCCAGCCGTTCGCCCACAACCGCCATCGCCGCCTTCACACTGTCTTCAGACGTGACATCCAACTGGAGAAAGCGAGACTGACCGTCAGGTCGGACGAGCGAGCCACCCTCGCTCAAATCCGCGGCGAAAACCGTCGCCCCTTCGCGCTCAAACCGCGCGCAGATGGCGCGGCCTATCCCGCCGCGCCCGCCGGTGACCATGGCCACCTTGCCGTCCAACATGCCCATCTTAATCCTCCACAGGTGGATAACGGTACTTCGCCGCCGCCACCGTCCAATCCATGTGATTGCGCACATATTGTTGGGATGCATCCGACGGCGGGTTGTAATCCCAATGCTGGCCAGATCCGGAGGCCATCGCCTCGTGCAGGGCACGGCGCGATTTCTGCGTGGCGATGACATCGTGGCGCAGCGCCTCCCCATCCCAACGCGCGGCCACTTCATCGGCAAAATCCTTCGCTGTCTCAGCATGGGCCGGATCATCCGCCAAATTCACCTTCTCCAACGGATCAGCGACCACATCATAAAGCTGCGGCGGGTCGATATCGCAGTGGATGTATTTCATGGCCCCCCGGCGGATCATCATCACGGGCCAGGGTGTCATCTCCGCGCAGTATTCCCCGATGACCACGTCCTCCGGATCGTACTCTCCCCGCATTGCAGGGACCAGTGACCGGCCATCCACCGGCTCCCCGAACATGGCCGGATTCCCGCCCGCGACCTCCACGAAGGTGGGCATCAGATCCAAAAGCGAACAGGCCGCCCCGCTGCTGCCCTGCGCCACGTCCGGCCCAGCCATCACCATCGGCACCCGGGCGGAGTGTTCAAAGAAGTTCATCTTGTACCACAACCCGCGCTCCCCCAGCATATCGCCATGATCGGCGGTCACGATGACGATGGTGTTGTCCAACTCGCCTATATCGTCGAGCGCTTTGACCATCGCGCCCACTTTGCTGTCGAAATAGCTGACATTCGCCAGATAGGCCCGGCGCGCGCGTCGCACTTCTTCGTCGGTCAGCGGCACGTAGCTTGCCTCAATCCCGTCCATCACGCGGCGTGAAAACGGGTCCAATTCTTCCAAGGGCGGGACGAACTCGGGCATGTCGATTTCATTGTCGGTGTAAAGGTTCCACCATTCCGGCTTGGCCACGTATGGATCATGCGGGTGGATGAAACTGGCCACGAGGCAAAACGGGCTGCCCTCCCCCGCCGCCTTGTCGCGGCCCCGGTCCACCAGCCAGCGACGCGCAGCGAATTCCACCTCATCATCATAGTCGGTCTGGAAGGTGGCCACGGCCATGCCGCTTTCCTTCACGGTCTGCATGTTGTGATACCATTTGTCGATCCGCTCATCGGCGGCCTCCCAATCGGGGGTCCAGGCGAAATCGGAGGGGTAAATGTCAGTCGTCACACGGTCCTGAAAGCCGTGCTTCTGATCGGGCCCCACGAAATGCATCTTGCCCGACAGGCAGGTGCGATAGCCCAACGCCTGCAGGTAGTGGGCAAAGGTCGGCACGCTTGCACGGAATTCGGATGCGTTGTCATAGGCCGCAATCCGACTGATCAACTGCCCGGACATAAACGAAAAGCGCGACGGCGCGCAGAGCGGTGAGTTGCAATAAGCCGCATCAAACCGCATGCCGCGCGCGGCAAGCGCGTCGATATGGGGTGTTTTAGCTATTTTATGGCCATAGGCCCCGGTGAACTGCGGGGCAAGCTGATCGGCCATGATAACGACGATATTAGGACGGGTCATGAGTTTTTCTCCTTTGAAACAGTTAGAAACGGTTCAAAGGGCCCTTGGCGGGGGTTGATAGTTTTGTGCTTTGATGTGGCCTTCGTTCACCCAACCATCCGTTCATAGGCATCCAATACCAGCCCATGAAAGTGATGCACCGCATGCTCAGACTTGCCCGACCCGGAGGGATCATTCACGATCCGCCCTTGGGTAAAGGCCGGGGTGTTCATGCCCCGCTGCACGCTTTCCACCAGACTGATGTCTTCGACCTGCAAAACCTCATCCAGATAACGGATTGCGTCAAGCTCCATCGCGTCAGGCTCGGGCGTTTCGAGGAAGAAATCATAGGTCTCCAACGTGCGATCCGGACCCATAGGGATGATGTTAAGTACGATCATGGACGACCGCCCCGGATAGCGCATCAGGCAGGTCGTGGGCCACAGCCACCAAACGGCATGGGTGCGCACCGTGGCGTTGGACACATCATAGGCCGAGTTGGCCCCGCCGCCTGCATCCGCCATATGGCTGGAATAGATGCCGTGGGTCGTGACCTTGTAGGTGTCCATATCCACCAGGTCGCAGAAATCCTTGTGCGCCGTGGGGCAGTGGTAGCATTCAAGGAAGTTATCAACGACATTCTTCCAGTTCGACTTGATGTCATAGGTCAGACGGTGACCAAAAGTCAGCTGATCAATGTCCGGTGCCCAGTGGCGGATTTCCGTTTCCAGATTGCCCGACACCTCATGCAAGGGCGCGACATCCGGATCCAGATTGACGTAGATGAAGCCGCAAAACTCCTCCACCTGCACCTGATCAAGGCAGATGTCAGAGGGGGTGAAATCTTCCAGATGGTCCGTCTCCGGCGCCATCATCAGTTCGCCGTTCAGCTTGTAGGTCCAGGCGTGATAGGGGCACATGATCCGCGTCGTGCGGCCCTCGCCGCTGAGCAATTCATGGGCGCGATGTTTGCACACGTTGTAGAAGGCGCGCAGGGTGTCATCGCGGTCGCGCACAACGACCACGGGCATGCCCGCCACCTCCACCGTCACGTAAGCGCCCGGTTTGCGCAGCTTTTCCACGTGGCACACCCATTGCCACGTCCGCGCAATGATCGCCTTGAGGTCCGCATCGAACCACTCACCAGAGGTGTAGGTATCCGCATGAAGCGACATGGAATTCCCGGAATTTGGGGAATAACCGGTCATGACGCGTTCAAACGCGGCTTTTGGGGGCATGGTCGACATGGCTGACCTCCTGAAACGGCAAAGGTTGGCGAGGCGCAGATGCGCGAGTCACTTGAAGGAGTGTGCCGGGCTTACGCCGTCAGAACCAGACATCATTGGCCGCGTATTTGACGTTTTTGGCCATTTGACTGCCGCAAGCGGCAACTGTGAGAGCGGCGATCAGGCCGCGCTGCTGCGCACGCCAAGGCCCAGTTGCATGAGCATCTTGCGCACCGGGGCCAAACCGTAAAGCGCATCCAGACCCCGCGCCCGCGCGTCTCGCAGAACCTGACCTTCGACCATGGACGCGCGGTTGAGCACATCAATCCCCGCGACCCGCACCGCCACTTCGGCATACCGGGCACTGTGATAGGCGTTGAGCATCGCCGCATTGCCCAGCCCGTCGGGATCATCGCGCGCCAGATCCAACAGCGCGGACAGATCCGCCAAGGACATGTTTAGCCCCTGCGCCCCGATGGGCGGCACCACATGGGCGGCTTCGGCCATCAACGCCACACGTTCGCCCGACATACGCTCCGCCAACTGACTGATCAGCGGCCAGATGCTGCGGCGGGAGGCCAGTTTCAGCGGCCCCATGATCCCGCAACTGCGGGTGGTCATCTCCGCCTCAAAATCTGCTTCATCCAGCGCAAACAGGCGCTGCGCCTCCGCACCCCGTTCCATCCAAACGACGGCAGAACAAGGCTGACCATCATGATCGGGCAAGGGCACCAGCGTAAAGGGCCCGCCAGACCGGTGAATCTCGGTCGACACGTTGTGATGCGGCTCTGCATGGGTCACGGCAAAAGCCAGCGCCTTTTGGCCGTAACGCGTGGTGCGTACCGGAATGCCCACCGCCTCCCGCACAGGGGAGGCCCGCCCGTCTGCGGCCAGAACAAGCCGTGTCCGTACCGATGTACCATCGGTGAGCCGCACGCGGGCTTCGCGTTCGCGCGTCAGCACGCCGCTGACACCGACCCCCATGCGAAGATCCACATTGGTGAACTGCGCCGCGCGAGCCAGCATTTCACGCCGTAAAAGCCAGTTGGGCACATTCCAGCCAAAGGGATGATCAGAAATGTCGGCGGCATCAAATTCCCGCACCACACGGGGTTCAGGCTCTACCCCGCCGGCATCAACGATCCGCATGATTTGCAGCGCACTTGGCGCATCGCCCAAGCGCGGCCAGACACCGGCCTCTTCCAGCACGCGCCGCCCGGGCTGCAAAATCGCAGTGGTGCGCAGGTCCGCGCCATCCGCGTTGCGATCGGTAACAGGCGGTGTGGGATCCACGCAGAGCACGTCAAACCCGGCCTCCCCCAGCACGCAAGCGGCCGAAAGCCCGGCTACCCCGGCGCCGGAGATCACTATATCATGGGTCTGACGTGTCACTCGATCCTCTCTATCTGCCCAATATGTCGGTCGCGCGGGCGGGGCAAACCACGCGCGGATTGCCGCATCTCGCTACAATTGGCTGAGGAACGCGCCCAAGTCTTGGGAATGAAACTGAATATGATCGCCCGGCGCGCGGTGGGGGGCAATCAGCACTGTGCGCATGCCCATCGCGTGGGGCACGGTCAGGTTGCGCGGCTCGTCTTCAAACATCGCGGCCCGGGTGGGATCAATCCCGTCCTGCGCAAACACCGCCTCAAAGGCCGCGCGTTCCGGCTTGGGGCGGTAGCCCGCATGTTCCACGCCGTAGACCGCATCAAACAGCCCCGACAGCCCGCGCGCCTTGATCACCTGGCGCGCATAAGGCGCGCTGCCATTGGTGTAGACCACGCGCCGTCCCGGCAGGGCCTTGATCCGTGCAGCCAGATCCGCGTCGGGCGGCAGCACCGAAAAATCAATGTCGTGGACGGCCACGAGATAAGGGTCAGGGTCCAGCCCGTGTTCGGCCATCAGGCCCGCCAGCGTGGTGCCATGGGCCTGCCAGTAGTGTTGGCGCAGGTGGTCGGCCTCCGCCTCATCAAGACCCAGGGCATCCATCACATAGCGGGTGATCTTCACATCGATCTGGTCAAAGAGCCGGACATGTGCCGGATATAGCGTGTTGTCGAGGTCAAAGACCCACGCATCGACATGAGAAAAATGTGCTTTGGGCATGGCGGTGAGTTAGCGCAGATGATGCCGCAGGCCAGAGGCCAAAGGCGGCACGATCAGCCTGTCCCCGGGCAAGAGCCGCGCCGCGATTGCGCGCAGGTGATCGCGCCGAAGACTCACGCACCCAGCCGTAGGAAATCCCGGTCTGCGCCACTGATGCATGAAAATGCAGGATCCAAGGCCCGGGCGCGCTTGCGGATAGTTCCAATCCGTCACCAGCACCAGATCATACATCGGATCGGCCCGGCGCATCACCTCATGGGATCCGCCATAAGGCGCGCGGACGGGCAGGTTGTAATCGCCCCGCGCGGCGTCATCGGACCAAAGATCCCCGGGATAGATGGGCTGCGCCCAGACGCTGGGGCGGATCATGCGATCGGGCCTGTAATGCATTTCCAGAATGCGGTGCGTGCCCACGGGCGTGGCGCCATCGCCCTCGCGTTTCTGATCAGACAGGCCCCCGCGGCCCACGACGCAGGGGTATAGATCCCCCTGAAAGCGCAGGCCCCGCGGGGTCAGAACCATGTCTTTGGCGGTCACTCGGCGGCCTTCACCACGGATCCAAGCGGCTGCCATGCCCGTTGCGAGGGCACATGCAAGCGCAGCGCATCGCCCACGCGCAAAGGCCCTTCCCGTTCGACCCACGCGGTCACACCGCGCCGCCCTTCGGCGGCTTTCTTGAAGCGGCGGCCTTGGCCGGGGTGATCTTTCTCAATCTCACGGCCCGGGTAGCCGCAGGGGAAATTCTGCATATCAATGACCAGCGCTGTGCCGTCTTCGTTTTGCAAGCGGCTCGACGGGGGGACATGGCTGAAATCTTCAATCCCTTCGATCACAATCGAAGCGCCCAGCCATTCCGGATTGATCGCCTCCAACCCGAGATCGGCAGCAATCAGGGCCAGTTCTTCGGCGGACAGAACGGAAAACTGCCGCACATTGCGAATTTCCGTGCCTTGCTCGTACATGTCACGCACACGCACACAAGCCGGTCGCGTGAGGCCAGCGTGGGTCGCGCCCTCATGGCCCGCATAGGTGGCCTGGATCATGTCTTGCGCGGCAGAGCGGATATCCTCCGTCTGCTCCGTCACCTGCCCGAGCCACACGATCCGGGCGTAAATATCGGTAGGGTAAAGCGGGTTCGGCATGATGCTGTCCTCTCAAGCGCTGGTGACACCATCATCTGATGCAATGATGCGGTCAAGCGTAGGGTTGGGTTTCACCCCACCAATCTGTCACACGGTCAGGGTAAAAAACATCCGTCGGAACGGGAAAAGGACCGACCCATCCGCGCGCACTGGATAAGCTGCGTGCATCACCTCTTCATAGCGGCAAATAAGCTCGGCTTTCTCGTCCGCCTCCAAGGCAGACAGGATGGGCCGGGCATAGGTGCTTTCCGTGAACCGGCGCACCGGGTGGCTGCCCGCTTCAGCGACCAAGCGCTGGTAATACTCCGTCTCCCACAGACGAAAACGGCCACGGGGGGAAAGCAGTTCTTCGTATTTTACGGGGGCCATGACACCGGGCGTACCGGCCAGTTCGACGCGGCCCGGGAACATTTCATCCGCCAACGTGCGCCACACACGGTGCGACGGCGCTTTGTTCTGGTGCGGCATTTGCACGGCGAGCGTCGCGCCCTTGCCCAGCATCGCGGCCAGGCGTGGCATCAGCACCTCATGATCGCCCACCCAATGCAGTGCTGCGTTGGAGAAGATCAGGCTTGGTGCGGACCCGGGGTGCCAATCGCGGATATCGACCTGTTGCAAGTTGGAATAGGCATGGCTGCTGCGCGCCTTTTCCAGCATCGCGGGGGAGGCATCGACGCCGACCACTTTGCGGCCTGAAGCCCGCGCGCGCAGGGCCTCACCCATCGCGCCATTGCCGCAACCCAGATCATAGACATCGCCGCTGCCCATCTGAGCCACAGCATTGAGCAGATCAAGCCCCGGCCGCAGCCGCAAATCATGGAACCGGGCGTAGGCGCCCGGGTTCCAATCCGTCTTTGTAAGGCTTGCCGTCACTTGGGTCTTCTTTACGCGGAGGGTTCAGGCTCCATCCCGCCGTCACCGGTGTCGCGGCGCGGTTTGGTCTTGGGCACGGCTGTCAGAGACGGCTTGCCGCCGTCGCCTTTGTCAGCGGTGGCAGAGCTGTCATCTTCATCCTCTGGCGGTTCACCCCGGATGACGCGTTCAATCTCTTCGCCCGTCAGGGTTTCGTATTCCAAAAGACCTTGCGCCAAACGCTCCCAATCGTCCTTCTTCTCCGTCAGGATCTTGAAGGCACGATCATAGGCCGTGTCGACAAGGCGCTTCACTTCCTCTTCGATCAGCTCTTTCGTGCTGGCCGAAACAGACAGACCACCGGCGGCATTGCCCATGTAGCCTTCATGGGCCTGCTCATAGTCGATATTGCCGACCTTGTCAGACATGCCCCAGCGCAGCACCATCGCACGCGCCAAGCCACTGGCTTGCTGAATGTCACCCGCCGGGCCGTTGGACACATTGTCCTCACCGTATTTGATGATTTCCGCGGCTTTGCCCGCCATGGTCATGGCCAGTTTCTCTTCACATTCAGAGCGGTGCCAGTTCAGCCTGTCAATTTCCGGCAGGCTGACAACCATGCCCAGCGCGCCGCCGCGCGGAATGATCGTGGCCTTGTAGACCGGATCACACTGCGGCAGCGCCAGACCCACAATAGCGTGTCCCGCCTCGTGGTAAGCTGTCTTTTCCTTTTGCTCATCGGTCAGGACCATCGACCGGCGTTCCGCGCCCATCATGACCTTGTCCTTGGCGTTTTCAAAATCAGGCATGGTGACGAACCGACGACCCACGCGCGCCGCCATCAACGCGGCCTCGTTCACGAGGTTGGCCAGATCAGCACCGGAGAACCCAGGTGTCCCTCGCGCGATAATGCGCAGATCCACATCCGGCCCAAGCGGCGTCTTGCGGGCATGGACGCCGAGGATTTTCTCACGACCTTTGATATCCGGGTTTGGTACCGTGACCTGACGGTCAAACCGGCCCGGACGCAGCAGTGCGGGGTCCAGAACATCCTTACGGTTCGTGGCCGCGATGATGATCACACCTTCATTGGCTTCAAACCCGTCCATTTCCACCAGCAACTGGTTCAGCGTCTGTTCCCGTTCATCGTTGCCGCCGCCGTAACCTGCGCCACGATGGCGACCCACGGCGTCAATTTCGTCGATGAACACGATGCAAGGCGCGTTTTTCTTCGCCTGCTCAAACATGTCTCGGACACGCGATGCACCGACACCCACGAACATTTCAACGAAGTCAGAACCGGAGATTGTGAAGAAGGGCACACCCGCTTCCCCAGCCACGGCACGGGCCAGAAGGGTTTTACCAGTACCCGGAGGACCCACCAGCAGCGCGCCCTTGGGGATCTTGCCGCCCAGACGGCTGAATTTTTGTGGGTTGCGGAGGAATTCAACGATCTCATCGAGTTCATCCTTGGCTTCATCAATGCCCGCCACGTCGTCAAACGTCACACGGCCATGTTTTTCGGTCAGCATCTTGGCCTTTGATTTGCCAAAGCCCATCGCGCCACCGCCACGGCCACCTTGCATGCGGTTCATGAAGTAGATCCAGACACCGATCAGCAAGATGAATGGCAACAGCGAAAGCAGGAAAGTTTGGAAGCCAGATTGTTCCTGCGGCTGCGCCGTGACCGGAATACCCTCTTGGATCAACGCAGGCGTCAGATCAGCATCTGCCGGTTTGATCGTGGAGTAATCCCGCCCGTCGGTGCCACGGAAGCGGACGTTTTCACCATCCAGCGTGACAGAGGCCACCGCCCCATCCTGCACGGATGTCATGAAGTCGGAATATGCAACCCGTTCATTTTGCATGTTATTTCCTGAACCGCTGAACAGGTTGAAAAGCGCCAGGATCAGCAGGAACAGGACCAGCCAGAATGCGATGTTTCGCGCGTTACCCAAAGGACATCTCCTATCAGAATGGGAATAGCCTGCATCACGGCAGGCTCTTGTAGGTATAAATAGCGATGATTAAGGCGGGTTCAATGCGCGATATCGTTTGCGAAGTCGCACCCGACCCTCCGGAGCAGCTCAACCGACCAGCCATTGCCCAACCCCGCCAAGGGGGCCGCGATCAGTTTTCGGCCCTGCCAAACCGCGGGCGAGGCGATCAAGGACCGCGCCGGAAGCGGGCTTTCGCCTCGGTCCGGACAGTGCCTGAGCGCATCTTCCCCAAGCGCCGCGATCCGCGCATTGAGCAAGTTTTGCCCGGTCACGCGCCACCGCCCATCCCAAACCTCACCGGGCCGCGCCGTGACCCCACGCAACGCGCCCGCCTCGCGCGTCAGGCGAATGGTGCCTTTGGTGTGGCTGATGTCACAGCCCTGCAAGGTGGCGTTGGTTTTGGCGAAAACATCGTCATAAAGCGCGCTGAGCGCCATGCCACGCGGCGGATATGCCGCACCGGTGATCCAGTGCATGGCGCTCAGCAACAATCGCCGTGCCAAATCGGGGGGCAGCTCGGCAAATCCGGCGTGGTCGATCACAATGTCGCCCATCTCTGCCCGCGCGATCTTGCGCGCCGCCTCACGTGTTACGGCGCACAGCGCGTCGCGGGCTTGGGCCAGATGGCCTGCCACCTCGGCCAGCGTGTGCGTCGAAATGCCCAACTCCGGCAGGGCCGCGCGGATGCGGCTGCGGGTATAGGCGGGATCAGAATTTGCAGGATCGTCGAACCACGACAGATCTCTGGCACGCAGATATTCCTGCAAAGCCTCACGCGCGCAGGGCAAGAGAGGACGGGTGTAGGTGACGCCGTCTTGATCCCACGCGTCCCGCATCGCCGACAGCCCATCCAGACCCGCCCCGCGCCCCAGCCGCATCAGAAAGGTTTCCGCCTGATCATCCTGCGTGTGGCCCAGCGCAATGGTTGAAATGCCCCGATCCCGCGCCCAATCGGCCATCAGGGCATAACGCGCCCGGCGCGCCTGATCATGCAGGTTGCCTGTCTCCGCCTCGCGCACCCATTCGAGAACGGCGTGGTCCACATCCCAATCGGCGCAAAGCTGCGCCATCTGCGCCGCTTCCTCAGCCGCCTCTGCCCGCAGGCCGTGATTAACCGTGACAGCAGACAGATCCGGGCCACCATCCTGCCGCCAATCCTGCAGCAGCGACAAAAGCGCAAGTGAATCACTGCCGCCCGACAGGGCAACCGCAATGTGATCAGGGGGATTGGGGGCAAAGTACCCGCGCAAAGTGCTGGCTGGATCGCCCGCCATTACATATCACTGACAGCCCAGCCGCGCGCGTTCCGCTTGCGCGTCAGACGCCGCTTGCCCACCGGGAAACCGCACGCTGACCTCGGCCAGCGTCACACAAGCCTCATCCACCTGCCCAATCCGGCCCAGTGAGCGGCCCAGAAGAAACAGCGCCTCGGGGGCTTTTTCACCATTGGGATCCTGGCTGAACGCATCCAGAAACGCCCGCGCGGCCTGCGTGTTCTGGCCATCGGCCTCTAGCGCCGCACCGCGCATCAGGCGGGCATCGCCCGACAAAGGGCTGCCGGGATAATTGGAGAGGAACGCCGCGAATTGCTGCGCGGCTGCGGCGTTGTCGCCGTTTTCCATTGCAGCCACGGCAGCGTCGAAATCAGCCCGTTCACCCACCGCCAATTGCACATCCGGCGTGGCGGCCGTGTCAGGCTGCGACACCGGTTGCGTGCCACCTGTCGTGGGCTCCACCCCGCCCAGCGTCGTGCCTTGACCAAGGGTGGAAATATCGCAATCAGGCTCCAACTCGCACAGGCGAAATTCCAGATCGCCGATCTGATTGGTACCATCCCGCACGACGCTGTCGATGCGGAATTGCAATTGTTCGGTCAGCGCGGTGAGGCGGGTCATCTCCGCCTCGATGGTGTTGACCCGGTCGATGGTGGACCCGCCCACGGCTTGGGTCTGCACCCCGCCTGTCGTGCTCAACTCCCGTTTCAGCTTTTGGATTTCCACGTAGAGCACAGACAGCTCCTGCCGGATATCGGCCAGCGTTTGCGTCCGATCCTGCGCGTGGGCCATGGATGCGACGGCCAGCGCCAGAAGAACACTCAGAAGTCGCATCATCATGTCTTCCTTAGCTTACTGGCCCGGCGGAAATCACCGTCACGGCCCGGCGGTTCTTGTTATAGCACGCCTCCTCAGAGCAAATCTCAAGCGGGCGTTCCTTGCCATAGGTCACAATGCTGAGCCGCGCCTGCGACACACCTTTGCTGATCAGGTATTCCTGCACGGCATTGGCCCGGCGGCTGCCCAGGGCGAGGTTGTATTCCCGCGTGCCCTGTTCATCGGCATGACCTTCGATCAACGCGTTGTAGTCGGAATTGGTGGCAAGCCACTGTGCCTGCGCATCCAGAACGCCACGCGCCTGAGGCGACAGGGTGGATTGATCCACGGCGAAGAGCACGCGATCCCCCACGGTTTGCTGGAAGTAAGCGGCGGATCGCGGATCGGACGCGGGGCCATTGATGGAACCCGCGTTCACGCCATCGGAGGTGTTCGCGAAACGATCCGGGCTGGAACAGGCCGCAAGGGCCACGACCGCGCAGATCATGATGGATTTATTCAGGATTGTCATATGCTTGCCTCATTAAGCTTTTTGGTCGGCCAATGTTTTCCTTGGTCTTGGGTTTTCATTAACACATGTCGCCGGGTTTGTGAATCGCTCAACAGCCCGGCAACGTGGGGTCACTCCTGCAATGGTGACCACGCCGGGTCAGACGCACCCGTCGCTGTGGGAACCTGACGCAGATTACGCCCTGTGATGTCCACGGAATAGAGCGTCGATGTGCCTTGTGCGCCTTGGGTTTCGCGGGTGAACATGATCACCCGGCCATTGGGCGACCACGTGGGCCCTTCATCCAGGAACGACGCGGTCAAAAGCCGTTCTTCACTGCCATCGGTGCGCATGACACCGATATGAAAACGGCCTTTGGATTGCTTGGTAAACGCAATCAGATCCCCGCGCGGCGACCACACTGGCGTGCCGTAACGACCTTGGCCAAAACTGATGCGCGTCGCCTCCCCCCCGCCTGCGGGCATCACATAAAGCTGGGGCGTACCAGAGCGGTCGCTTTCAAAAACGATCTGGCGGCCATCGGGGCTAAAGCTGGGGGCGGTTTCGATGGACGGTGTCGTGGTCAGGCGCTGACTTCGGCCTGACCCTAAATCCATCGCGTAAAGATCCGTATTGCCGCCTTGCGCAAGGCTATAGACCACGGTGCGGCCATCAGGCGCAAATCTCGGCGCAAAGCTCATGGAGCCTGCCTGGCTTTCCAGCGCGCGGCGGCGCGCAGTGCCCACTTCAATCTCATAGATGCGCGGCTGGCCGGTTTCATAGCTGGTATAAAGCACCCGGTCACCCGACGGTGAAAACCTCGGGGCCAGCACAATAGAACTGGCATCTGTCAGGTAGGTCACATTGGCCCCGTCGTAATCCATGATCGCGAGCCGCTTTTGGCGGGCATCCTTAGGGCCGGTTTCCGACACAAACACCACGCGGCTGTCGAAATATCCCGTCTCACCGGTGAGGCGGCTATAGACCTGATCCGCGACCTTGTGGGCAATGCGCCGCCAGCCATCGGTGGTGCCGACCAATTGCAGCCCTTGGCCCAGTTCCTGACCTGCAAACACATCAAACAACCGGAACCGCACCGTCACCCGGCCAGACCCATCCACATTCACCCCGCCCGTGATCAGCGCTTGCGCATTGATCGCCTTCCAATCGGAAAACTGCACCGGGCTCGAAAAGCTGGTGATGCGGCTGATATGGGCGGCATCGGGGATCTGCCGGAAAAGCCCTGTGCCATTGAGGTCAGAGGCAATCACTTGCGCGATATTGACCGCCAGTTCATTTGCCGCCGCACTGTCCGGCACAAAGGCTGGAACCGCATAGGGCAAGGGTTCAATCACCCCTTCGGTGATTTCAATCCGGAGGGGACCATCCTGCGCGCGGGCGGTAAAGGCCAGCACCGCGATGGACGCCAGAAGGCAAAGCAAAAACCGTATCATCTGATCCTCATGTTCTCAGGATTGAACGTAATCTCAATATTCCGCCACTGGTCGTACTTCTCAACCGGTAAGGGGAAGCCATTTGCGCCACAGCGGATGATTGCCCGCCTTGCGGCTTCAAAAGCTTGTGAGGCCGCAGCCCCGCTGCCGCCAGAGGCGCTGAGCATCTCGATAGAGCCCGCATCGGGCCTGCCGTCTTGGGACATGGACATACCCACTGTTACGACGGTGTTGAGCGCATCCGTCGACAGGCTGCCGACATTCCAGCATTGCTGCACGGCCACGCGCAGCGCATCCTTTTCACCAGATGTCAGCGGCGGGCCGGACGGTGCAGCCTGGGATTGTTCATCCGTGCCGCCCAAGGCCGCCGCAATGGCATCTTCCACCGCGTCGCGTTCGGGCTCGGTCGGCTCAGTTGGTTCTGCCGTTTGTGTGTCTGCAGGTTCGGGCCGGGTTTGCGGGCGGGATTTGGGACGCAGGGATCGCGCAGGCGCGGCATCTTCCAGCGCTTCGGTCAACAGCCGTTCTGCCGCGGCTTCGCGCGCGGTTTCGCTTTGCGCCTCGTCCACTTGCTCGCTCGCATCATCTTGCGCCGTGGCCTGTTGATCCACATCGTCGATCTGCACGTCCGGATCGGGTTGGGCGATGGTTTCGGGCGCGACGCGCGGCGCGGCCTCGGGCCGGCTTTCTTCGGCAATTTCAGGCACCAACACCGCCACATCCTCGGGCGGTTGCAGCACAGGGGCCTCGTCACTCACCTCTGCCTCAGGCGGGGCGGGGTCTGGAATCTCCGGCGTCGCATCTGGCTCAGACGTCTCTGTGACGTCTGGCGTGTCTTGCACCACATCCGTGTCCACGACCGCGTTCACATCAGGTGCCTGGCCTGCCTCGGGCGGCTCGGGCGTGTCGACATTGGCCACGGCCTCGGGCGATGGCTCGGCTTCAAAAAGCGCGGCATATTCCTCAGATGAAATGGCGGTGACTTCGGTCACTTGAAACGGCAGGGGGTCTGCACTGAATGTGCCGCCAAAAATGGCGACAGACAGAAGCCCCACATGCCCCACGGCAGAGATTTTCTGCCCCGTGTCGAGACCCATATCAAGCCGCGCCCACATCGGCCTTAGCCACCATCCAAACGGGGCCCACCCGGTTCCGTGACCAAACCGATGTTGGGAAAGCCACCGCGATTGAGCGCGCCCATCACTTCCATCACCTGCGCGTAAGGCACCGCCCCATCCGCGCGCAGAAAGATGCGATTGCTGTCGCGCTCTGCCGCAATGGCCAAAAGCCGGTTCACCAGATCTTCGCGCGCCACGGGGGTTTCCTGAATGGACACCTCCCCACCCGCTGTGACCGTCACCGTCAGCGGTTCTTCATCATCGCCAGAAAGCGAATTGGCCGCCGTTTGCGGCAGCTCAACCTCCACCCCCACGGTCATCAGGGGGGCGGCCACCATGAAGATGATCAACAGCACCATCATGACATCCACAAACGGCGTCACGTTGATCTCAGCCATGGGGCGCGACCGGCCCCTGCCCCTTCTGCGACGACCGCCTTCCTTTTGAACGACACCAGCCCCCATAGCTCAACCGTCCAACTGGCGGCTCAGGATCGTGGAGAATTCATCGGCAAACGCCTCATAGCCCGCAACGATCCGATCACTGTCCGCGCTGAGCTTGTTGTAGAAAATCACCGCTGGAATGGCCGCCAGCAGGCCCAAGGCTGTGGCCAAAAGCGCCTCCGCAATCCCGGGGGCCACAACGGCGATTGAGGTATTCTGCTGCTCGGCGATCTCAATGAAGCTGTTCATGATGCCCCATACCGTGCCGAACAAGCCGATGAAGGGCGCGGTCGATCCGATGGTCGCCAACACGTTCAACCCGCGTTGCAGGCTTTCGGCCTCCTTCACGATGGCCACATCCATCGACCGGTCAATCCGCGCCGTCGCCCCGGCAATCAGACCGCCGTCATTGCGATGTGACCGCCGCCATTCGGTCATACCGGCGGCAAAGACCCGCTCCGACTGCCCGCCCGGATCGGGGCCGATGACCTCGTAAAGTTCATCCAGCGGCTCACCTGACCAGAACCGTTCATCAAAGGTTTCCGATTCAACGCGCGCGCGGCGATAAATGATGATTTTCTGAATAATGATGGACCACGCCCAAAAGGACGCGATGATCAACATCCACATGACGATTTTGACGGTGATCGTCGCCCGGGCATAAAGCCCCCATAGCGAATAATCACCCCCATGCGCCCCGTTTGCCAGGGCCAGTGCTTCTGCTTCCATGAGCCTGCTCTTCTGTTACCACCACGGGCCTTGTTGCCAGCCCTTTTACGCAGTTTTAACCGAGTTCACGTGCAAAGACCATCACAACCGCGTCTGCGGCTTAAAATGTGAACGATTGGGCAAGATTTCGCGCGCAGCACGAAACGGACGGAATAACAAGGAAACCACCCCGACAGGCGCGGGACGGTTCAAATTCTAGACGTTTTGGCAAACAGGCTTAACGCCTTGTTCGCGTGTCTGACGCATTTTGCCCGCGCGAACGCGACACAGCAGCGGAGAGGCGACATGCACGCTTTCCTTCTCGGGATGGCTTTTCTGGCGACTGGGCTGATCGGGCCATTGGCCGTTTTGGCGCAGGCCCCTGCCCCTATGCCGGGTGCACCGGTCGCTGTCATCGCTATGAACCCGGAGGCTGTCATAGATCAGGGCGGTGCGCGCGCCATCGGCCCCCTGACCGCGCGGTTTGGCATTCTTGCGCAGGCGGACGACACAGCCACCATCGATGCACTTTACGCAGCCGGGGCCTGGCGCGTGATCGACGGCGCGTGGCTGGCAACGCTCTGCGGGGTCAAGATCTTATGAAAACACCCAACATAACCATGCCAATCCGCCCGGTGGCTTGCGTGGCAGTATTCAGCGTGACGTCTGTGACCATTGCGGCCTGGGCTGCGGGGAATTCACTGCTGATTGCCCCTGTCATCGCTCTGGGGTTTGCCGTGATGGGCATCTTGGCCGCCACGCGGGATCATCCGCTGACAAAGCCTATACTGGGCATCGCCCTGATGGGGCAGTGCATCGCGCTGACGGCCGCTTTTGCCGGACATCCTTGGCAAATCGACAGCCACATGGCCTTTTTTGCAGCGCTTGCTGTTCTAATGGCGCTGCGTGACATCAAGACCATTCTCGCAGCAACAGCGGTGGTGGCCGTTCATCATCTGACCCTGTCCTTGGCGCTGCCCGCGCTGGTCTATCCAGATGGCAGCGGGGTTGCGAATTTGGGCCGCACGGCGTTTCACGCCGTGATCGTTTTGATGGAAGCAGCCGTGCTGATATTGGCCATCCACGGCCAGAACACCCTGATCGCCACCCAGTCTAAACTGGCTGAGGAAAATGCGAGCAACCTGGCGGAGGCACAGTTGAGTGCAGACCGGTTGCAGCGCTCCAAGGATGCGGAACAACGGCGCTTTGCGGCGCAAGCCCAAGCCATTGAAACACTCTCTGACGGGCTTCACGCACTGTCCAACGGTCGTTTGGACGTGCATTTGACCCAGACCTTGTCGGATGAATACGAACCGCTGCGTGAACGGTTCAATCTTGCCGTCACCCAGATGGAAAGGATGGTCGCCACCATCATTGTGCAGGCCGAGCAGATGGAGGATGTTGTCTCCGCCATTCAAAGCGGCACGCAGGACCTATCGGCCCGGACACAGGAACAATCGGCAACCTTGATGGAAACCGCCTTGTCCCTCGATAACTTGGTCATCAGCGTGGATCAAACTGCCACCCACGCGCATGAGGCCAACAGCTATGTCGAACAGACACGCCAAACCGCCGCCGCAAGCAGTGAGGTGTTGGCCCGCACGGTTGACGCCATGACGCGGATCAAAGGGTCCTCGGACCACATTTCTGAAAACCTGTCCGTGATTGACGACATCGCGTTTCAAACCAACCTTCTCGCGCTCAACGCGGGGGTAGAGGCCGCGCGCGCAGGTGAGGCAGGCAAGGGATTTGCCGTTGTGGCATCGGAAGTGCGCGCCCTGGCGCAACGTGCGACTGAGGCGTCAGAGGAAATCGGTCGCCTGATTGCAGCCAGCCGCACGCAGGTCAATGAAGGCGTGGATTTGATGGGCCAGACCGAGGCGACGCTGACACAGATGACCGACCGGTTCGTGACGGTCGCGGATCTGATGGGGAAAATCGGCGGCTCCACCCAGGAACAGACCGGACGCTTGCACGACATCAACCGGTCCGTGGCGGAGCTTGACACTGTCACCCAGCAGAACGCGGCCATGGCGGAAGAGACATTTGCCTCCACGCTCAAACTCATGGAAGAAACGAAACGTCTGGACGAGGCTGCGCACAACTTCTCCTGCGCAGAAGGCACGGATGCCGCCGTGCCTATGGCATCAGCATCCTGATGGCCTTGGGCAGGCGTGTGGGCCGGCCTTCCAACGTCATGCAAACGGCGGTGACTTCGGCGGTGAAAAGCCGTTCCTCACCGCGCAGGACCACCTGCTCCATCACCATCCGCGCGGGCGTAACTGAGGCCAATGCCGTGCGCACGTCAAGATCTTCACCATAGCGGGCGGGCTTTATGAAATCGGCCGTGATGCAGCGCACCACGAAAACGATGCCTTCATCGTCGCGCATGGCCATTTGATCCATGCCCATCTGCGCCACCCAATCACTGCGGGCGCGTTCGATGAACTTGAGGAAATTGGCATGATAGACGATGCCGCCCATGTCGGTGTCTTCATAGTAGACGCGCACTGAAAACCTGTGATCCATGGCGCCGGTTTACCCTGTGAAGGCACGATGGGGAAGCAGGCGCGCAGAACATGCCCCCGCCTTGGCCATTTTCCACGCCACCGCGCCAAATGCGCACATTGACAGTCGGTTTTGCTGCGCGGCGGGCGAAGCTGTGTTAACCATTTTTCGCGAAGCGCTCAAACAAAGGCGCGAAACAAGGGACACACTCTAAAATGCTTTCTGAATTCAAAGACTTCATTGCGCGCGGCAATGTCATGGACATGGCTGTGGGTATCATCATCGGCGCGGCTTTCACCGCGATTGTCGGCTCACTCGTGGCGGATTTGATCAACCCGATCATCAGCCTCTTCATGGGCGGGCTCGATTTCTCCGGTCTGTTCGTTCTGTTGGGCGACGGCGAATACAGCTCCATCGAAGGCGCGGAAGAGGCCGGCGCGGCCGTCTTCGCCTATGGCCGCTTCATCATGGCCGTGATCAACTTCCTGATCATCGCGTGGGTCGTGTTCATGCTGGTCAAGGCGGTGAACCGCATGAAACCAGAGGAAGAGGAAGAAGAGGCCCCTGCCGAAGATCCCGGCCCCACGGAAAAAGAGTTGCTGATGGAAATTCGCGACGCTCTGAAGAAGTAACACCTGAAAGGGCCCCCACGCGGGGCCCTTTTTAGTTTGGACGAATGCGCGCGGCCAATCGTAATGCGTGGGACGGGTCGCGCGCCACCGCAGGCATCACGGGGTCATAGCCCGCGCGGATCACCGCGGCGATGTCAGGCCGCAGGATGATCCGATCCCCGCCCGGCACCTGTGCCAGCGCCGAGGCGTGGTTGAATGCCACATCCGACCACAACACGATGGTCTGCACGACCTGGCTCAGCGCCAGCGTTTCCGCCGGAATTTTCGACAGCTCTTCATCCATGCGCAAAAACACGAACGCGGCCTTGATCGCATCGGCCTCATCAAAGCGGAAAAACCGGTATTGATTAGCGCCCACCTCTTTCAGACGCGGCAAGAGGCCGGGCAGGTCCGGCACCAAACGATCCAGATCAGGCACGCCAAGCAGCTCATCCCAATCCCGAAAGAAAAAGAACATCAGGTTTACGCCAAGCTCGGGATCGGTCTCAGCCATCTCATGACCCGCCAGATCCGACACGGCCTCGACCGCGCCTTTGATCACCGATAAGGTCTTATCGTCCACGCCAAACACCACCGGCACGATGGGCCGCCCCCAACGCGCAAAAAGGTATTCGCCGTTCTCACGCGTGAAAAGCGCCGCAATCTGGTCTGCTGTTACGGTATCGGTCATGCGCAGGCAGGTATCACGCCCAGCCAGAGAGGCAAGACCACGACGCAAGCTTCTTTTGGGCCAAAAATACTCCCGCGCGGCGCGCGTCACTTCCCAAACAAATCGCTCTGTCCCGGGCTTTTGGGCGCGGCCATCCCCAGATGCGCCCACGCTCGCGAGGCCAACATCCGACCACGGGGTGTGCGTTGGATGAGCCCCTGTTGCAGCAGGTAAGGCTCAATCACCTCTTCCAGCGCATCGCGCGCCTCACTCAGCGCTGCCGCCAAGGTTTCAATCCCCACGGGACCGCCTTGATAAGCCTCTGCGATCAGACGAAGATACCGCCGATCCGCCCCATCAAGGCCCAAGCCATCCACACCCAGCCGCGTCAGCGCATTATCGGCCAAAGCGCGGGTGATCTGCCCGTTACCTTCCACCACCGCGAAATCCACCACACGGCGCAAAAGCCGCCCGGCAATGCGCGGTGTCCCACGCGACCGCCGCGCAATTTCCCGCGCGCCATCGGTGTCGGCAGGCACATTCAACAAGGCCGCATTGCGGGTGACGATTTCATGCAGCTCGTCTTCGGTGTAGAATTGCAACCGCGTGGGAATGCCAAAACGGTCCCGCAAAGGCGTTGTCAACAGCCCCAGCCGCGTGGTCGCGCCGACCAGCGTGAAAGGCTGCAATTCGATCCGCACGGTGCGCGCGGCAGGCCCTTCGCCGATCACCAGATCCAGCTCAAAATCTTCCATCGCGGGGTAAAGCACCTCTTCCACCGCCGGGTTGAGACGGTGAATTTCGTCGATGAAAAGTACGTCATTGGCCTCAAGATTGGTCAGGATCGCCGCCAAATCACCCGCTTTGGCCAGCACCGGACCAGAGGTCATGCGAAAGCCCACGCCCAGCTCTTTCGACATGATTTGCGCGAGCGTCGTCTTGCCCAAACCGGGTGGGCCATGGAAAAGCGTGTGATCCATCGCCTCGCCCCGCTGCCGGGCAGAGGCGATAAACACGCGCAGGTTCGCCTTCGCCTCCGACTGACCGATGAACGCATCAAGGGCTTGGGGGCGCAAAGATCGTTCATGATCCTCGGGCAATGGGTCCGGGCGCAGGGTTGGATCAGGCTCGCTCATACAAATGCCCTAGCCTGAGGGCGCCAAAAGGCGCAAGGCACGGCGGATCAAATCGCCCGTCTCAGCCTCAGGCGCATCGCCCAAGGCCTGCGCCACGGCGCCCGCCGCTTCGCCGGGTGCGTAGCCCAGATTTGTCAGGGCCGAGAGCGCCTCGGCCTGCGCACCGGGCGCGGCCACGGGTGCGGGCGCTGGCCCCTCCAGGGGTTCGATAACATCATCCGTTCCGGTCTCCGGCGCGGGCGTTGGTACGGGGCCGCCCGCCATGGCCATCACTTGCGGGGCTTTGTCTTTCAATTCGTTGACCACACGCTGCGCTGTCTTGGGGCCAATGCCCTTGGCGGCTTTCACCGAATTCCAGTCGCCCAGCGCAATCGCCCGGCCCACCCCATCGGGCCCCAGCGCACCCAGAATGGCCAGCGACGCCTTCGCGCCCACGCCCTGCACACTCATCAACAAGCGGTGCCATTCTTTCTCCTGCAGCGTGGTGAACCCAAAAAGCTGCATCAGATCATCGCGCACCAACAGATCGGTATAAAGCGCTGCATGTTCGCCTGCCCCCGGCAAAGCCTGCATGGTGCGGTCGGAGCAATAGACGAGGTATCCCACCCCGCGCACATCAATCAGCACGTGATCCGCCGCGCGGTAATCAATCCGCCCCGCGAGCCGCCCGATCATGCGCGCATCTTTCCAAGTGTGGTGGCGAGCCGTCCATGATGGGCATGACAAATCGCAATCGCCAGCGCATCCGCCGCATCCGGGCCTGCCAGGTCGACGCCCGGCAATTGCACCTTCACCATATGCGCCACTTGCGTTTTGTCCGCATGGCCCACGCCCACGACCGTCTTTTTGACCTTGTTGGGCGCATATTCCCCAACGCTCAACCCGAACTGCGCAGGCACCAGCAGGGCAATCCCCCGCGCCTGGCCCAGTTTCAGCGTCGCCACGCCGTCTTTGTTCACGAATGTCTGTTCCACCGCTGCGGCCTCTGGCACAAAACGCGACACCACCTCGGAAAGCTGCCCGTGCAGCGACAAAAGCCGTGCTGCCAGATCAACACCCTTAGACTGACACACCCCGTTGGCCACGTGCCGCAGCCGACTGCCATCCATGTCAATCACCCCCCAGCCGAGGTTCCGCAGACCTGGATCAATTCCCAAAATACGCATGTGCCACTGCCCGTTTCCCGGTTTTGCCCAGAACTAGCACGAAACAAGAACAAACGCCAAGCGCCTTAACACTTGAACGACTATGGGCCCAGCACAACGGCACGGCATTCAGCGTGCATGTGCCTGGCCTCAACGCGCCCGGGTTGGTGCGGGCGTCACTGTGCAAAACGGCTTGTCCCAACCCCAAACGCCCGGAAAAAGTTAAATTATATTAATGATTTATTCCCAAAGTGAGCCATGCACAAAATGCATAATAACTATGCAAAAACCCATCTTGCCGGAGATATGCGCGCCACATATCTCCCCCCAACGAACGGATAACAGCGGCACAGCCGCGATAACATCAGGAATGAAAACAATGGCACTTCTCGACCACACCCGTTCGACAGGCTCCGCCGCCTCCACGGGTCACGGCGCGGGTATCTTGTCGAACCTCATCGGCGCATTCAACGCATGGAATGACGCCCGCGTCACACGCAAGGCTCTGGCCCGTCTCTCTGATCGGGAGCTGGAAGATATCGGCCTTGTCCGCGGCGACATTGATCGGATCGGGTCCTAACGACGATCCGCCGCAAGGCGAATGAAAACCCCCGCCAGTGTGAGAGGCACTGGCGGGGGTTTTTCATTTGGAGGGTCTTCTAGGAGGGATAAAGAGAGAGTTAAGGCAGCACAGCCTTCATCGGGCCGGCCAGAGCCTGCGACAGCACATCGGGTGCCATCACGAACGCGGCGGCCTGTTCAAACAAAGAACCAGATTTCAGGTACTTGACCGAGGCCACGTAATCTTCCGCCCCGATCCAGGCGATGCAGCCTGCCTTGAACAGAAAGAATGAGGCGACAAGGAGCATAAACCCAGAGAGAGAGATGGACGGTGCTGCCTGACGCGTCGGTACGATAAGGATATCGTCATCAACGCTCGCCTGAGAGAAGGCGCGGAGGGACTGCGGACGACGATCATCGCTACGACGCGTCTTTTTTGCGCGTAATTTTGATTTTGTTGGCTTCGTCATTGCAGCACCAGAACTCTTTGTCGCCCCCACAGCGTCAAAAATTTGTCTAAATTTGAAATATGGCGAAACTTGGGCACACGCCGCAATTTCGGCAATTTTCGTTTGATTTCAGGCTTTTCTTTGGAGGATTGTCGTCGTCCATTCGCCAATCTTAAGCCTGTGGCGTTCTCTGTTTCCATGCGCGCAATAAACCGCGACAACCTCATCGGCTTGTTCGTTCAAAATGCCCGACAAGATCGCGATTCCCCCCGGGCGCAAGGCCTCAGAGATGCCCGGCGCGAGCGCAATGAGCGGCGCTTTGAGGATATTGGCAAAGATCAGACCATAGGGCGCGGCCCCGGTGATCGCATCATGATCCAGCCCTGCGGCCTCATGACAGGCCACCCGGCCTTCCATCCCATTGGCGACCAGATTGGCGCGTGCCACCTCAACCGCGACCTCATCAATATCGCTGGCGAAAACGGTCGTGTCCATCACATGGGCCGCCGCCATAGCCAACACAGCGGTGCCGCAGCCCAAGTCCAGCACCGGGCCCTCCACGGCCGCCTCACCTAGCAATTGATCCAACGCCATCAGGCAGCCTTGCGTGGTGCCGTGGTGACCGGTGCCAAAGGCCATCGATGCCTCAATCAAGAGGCCAATGCGATCCTTGGGCAATTTATCCGCATCATGACTGCCATAGACAAAAAAGCGCCCTGCCTCGACCGGGGTCAGTTCGCGGCGCACTTTGGCGACCCAATCTTCATCCGGCAGTTCAGATACCACGAAGGGTTTGGCCCCGTGCATGGCGGCCAGCAAGGCCAGCCCGGCCGCATCAGGCGCGCCTTGGAAATAGGCACCCACTTCCCATGTGCCGGACCCATCTTCGATTTCGAACGTGCCGATGCCCGTGGGTTCGGGTTCCATGCGTTCCAGATCGGTCGCCAGGCGTTCTGCCGCCTCGCGGGTCATAAGCGTCGTCAGCGCGGTGAAGGTGGTCATGGCTTACTCCGCAGGGGCAGGCGTGGGGCGCGACAGGATCGTCTCCCGCCCCGGTTCGGGATGACGCGGGATCAATAGCGCCAGAAGGAAAGAACAGCTCGCCATGCCAGCGGCCAAGATGAACACGGCCCCGGGCGAAATCAGCCAGAGGTAGCCAAGGGCCGCTGGCAGGAAAACCGCGGCGATATGGTTGATGGTGAAGGCTACGGCGGCGGTAGGGGCAATGTCTGCGGGATCTGCAATCTTCTGGAAGTAGGTCTTGAGCGCCAGAGCCAGCGCGAAAAGCAGGTGATCAACGACGTAAAGCACCGCCGCCAGCAGCACGCCCCAGCCAAAGAAGTACAACCCGCCATATAGGCCAAAGACAATCGCCAGCCCCGCATATTCAAAAAGCAGCGTCGCGCGTTCGCCAAACCGGTGCACGGCCCGGCCCATGAACGGGCCACAGACCATGTTGGCCACCAGGTTGATGAGGTAAAGCGCGGTGATCTCATGCACGTCGAAGCCGAATATTTCGACCATCATGAAGCCCGCGAACACCACGAAAATCTGACGCCGCGCGCCCGACATGAATTGCAGCAGGTAATAGAGCCAATAGCGCCGCCGCAGGATCATCTTTTTGATCTGCGGTGTCGGGGCCTCAAACTGCGGGTAGGCCACGAAACAGAACGCGGCGATGGCAACGCAAACCCCGCCCGCAATCATGTAGACGGTGTTGTAGGTCAGCCCAAGCGTATCCCAGGTCAGCACGATCAGCCCGTAAGACATCAAGGCCGCGGCCGACCCGGCGGCCACCATCCAGCCCAAAATCTGCGGCGCACGGTCTTTTTCCAGCCATTGGAGCTGCAGCGATTGGTTGACCGTCTCGTAATAGTGAAAGCCGATGGAGCTGAGCATTGTGATGGTCAGGATCCCACCCATGGAGGGAAACCACGCCGTCACCGCCGTGGCCGCGCCCAGCATAACGAGCGAGACAATCCCCAGAACCTGTTCGCGCATGAATATGATGATCGCAATCACGCCCACGGCCAGAAAGCCCGGGATTTCGCGCACCGTGTGCAGCCAGCCAATGTCCGATCCATCAAAATCCGCCACCTCGATGACGAAATTATTGAGCAGCGCAGACCATGTGGAAAACGCAATCGGCATCGCCGCTGCCATCAGGAACAGCAGCGTCACGGGCCTGCGCCAAACCGGCAAATGCCGCGCATCAAGAAGGGCTACAGTGTGCATGAAATTCCTCTACGCCTTTTGATCTGCCTTGGCGAGTGCGATGGTGAAGGGTGGTCTGTGCGGATAATCAGGGTGCAAAATTATCAAAGATAATTTTCGCCAACGCTGGTGGCGCGCTGGACGGGCAACGTCCCTAGGCGATCAGCATTCAGGCGGACGCGCGCTTTGCGGCTTCTTTTGGGCCATAAATACTCAAATCCGGCTGTTACAGCCCGCTCAGAAGAAACTTTGAGGGTCGATATCAACGGCAAGGCGAAACTGGGATGAGCCACGCACCGGCGTGATCCAGCGCGCCAGTGCAGGCTGCAGGGCCGCGCCTTTGGGGGCTTTGACCAGAAGGCGGACACGGTGGCGACCTCGGATGCGCGCGATGGGTGCGGGCGCGGGGCCGAAGACCTGCGCGCCAGCATCGCGAAGCGGTGCATCATTGCGCGCAAGCGCGTTGCCGATATCGAAGACCTCTTGCAAATCCGTCGAGGACAAGATGATGCCGGCCATCCGTCCAAAGGGCGGCACGCCCGCCGCTTCGCGTTCGCGCGCCTCAGCTGCCCAGAAGCCTTCTTCGTCGCCCGCAAGGATGGCGCGGATCACAGGGTGATCGGGCTGGCAGCTTTGCAACAGCGCCGTGCCCGGTTTATCCGCCCGCCCCGCACGCCCCGCCACCTGGCGCATCAGCTGAAACGTCCGCTCCGCCGCGCGCAGGTCAGAGCCTTGCAGGCCAAGATCGGCGTCAATCACGCCCACGAGGGTGAGGTTGGGAAAGTTATGCCCTTTGGCCACAAGTTGCGTGCCGATGATGATATCCGCCGCGCCCGCTGCAATCTCGGCGATCTGGTCCTTCAGTGCACGGGCAGAGGTGAAAAGGTCTGAACTGAGCGTGGCGATGCGCGCGTCGGGGAAAACCGCGCGGGCTTCTTCCTCCATGCGTTCCACACCCGGTCCGACGGCGGCCAGTTTGCCCTCCACCTTGCAAGACGGGCAGGTCGTGGGCATGGGCGTGGTTTCCCCGCATTGGTGGCACATCAGGCGTTTGAGGAACCGGTGTTCCACCATCCGCGCATCGCAGTGTTCGCAGCCGATCTGATGCCCGCAGGCCCGGCAGATCGTGACCGGGGCATAGCCGCGCCGGTTGAGAAAAAGCAGCGATTGTTCGCCTGCCGCAAGCCGCGCCTGCACGGCTTTTTCCAGCGATGGCGAAATCCAGCGGTGGGCGGGCAGAGTTTCCAACCGCATGTCGATGGCGCGCATATCGGGCATCACCGCCGCACCGAACCGGGCAGTCAAATCAAGGCGGGTGTATTTGCCCGCTTCCGCGTTGGTCCAGCTTTCCAGCGACGGCGTGGCCGAGGCCAGCACCACCTGCGCGCCACACAGGCTCGCGCGTAAAACGGCCATGTCGCGCGCATTGTAAAGCACGCCGTCTTCCTGTTTGTAGGACGTGTCATGTTCTTCATCCACGACGATCAGACCCAGATCCTGAAACGGTAGAAACAGCGCCGATCGCGCCCCCACGACGACCAAACACGCCCCCTGCCCCGTCATTTTCCAAATGCGGCGGCGTTCCGTCATGGTGGCGCCCGAATGCCATTCGGCGGGGCGCGCGCCAAACCGCGCCTCCATCCGGGCGATGAATTCCACAGTAAGCGCAATCTCTGGCAGCAGGATCAGCGCCTGTCGGCCTGCGCGCAGAGTTTGGGCCACCGCCTCCAGATACACCTCCGTTTTGCCCGACCCGGTGACACCGCGCAAAAGCGTGGTGCCATAGCCGCCTGATTGCACCGCGCCGCGCAAATGATGCGCCGCGCGTGCCTGATCTTGGGTCAATTCGACACCTTCGCGGTCCGGGTCGAGCGGCGGAAAGGCCGTATCACGCGGGGTGTCCGCCTCCATCACCGCGCCTTGCTTGACCAGCCCCTTGACCACGGAAGAGGTCACACCCGCCTGTTCCGCCAATTCTTTCAACGTAAAGGACAGCCCGCCATAGTCGCGCAGCACAGCCAGCACGCGGGCGCGGGCATCGGTCATGCGATCCGGCTCAGATGCGCCCAGCCGGTAAACCTTGCGCATCGACGGCGGGTCTGAGAGCCCCGGCGCCCGCGTCGCCAGCCGCAGCATCGCGGGAAGGGGCGTCAGCGTGTAATCGCCTGCCCGGATCAGGAAATCGCGCAGCTCCTCCCGCATGGGCGGGGTGTCCAGAACGCGCAGGATCGCGCGGATTTTGGACGCGTCATACCCCCCCTCGCCCGCGCCCCACACAACACCCAACACCTTGCGCGGGCCAAGCGGCACCTCGACAAACGCGCCCAGCGCACAGCCCCCTTCCGGCGCGCGGTAATCCAGCACGCGGCCCAAAGGCTGGGTCGTCAGCACGCCCACCAGCGTGCCTTCGTCGAAATAGCCGGGGGTATCGGCCAAATGTGGCTCCTCTTGGGGTTTCGGCAGCGTCCTTCATGAGGTAAAGCGAAATCACCGAAACCAAAAGCAGGTTGGAGCCGCGCCCCATGAAGTTTTTTGTTGATACCGCCGAAGTCGATGCCATTGCAGAGCTCAATGATCTGGGCATGGTCGACGGGGTGACCACGAACCCCTCGCTGATCCTGAAATCCGGCCGGGACATTCTGGAAGTGACCAAGGAAATCGCCGAGATGGTCGATGGCCCGGTCAGCGCCGAGGTTGTCGCGCTGAAGGCCGATGACATGATCGCGGAGGGGCGCAAATTAGCTAAAATCGCGGATAATATCGCGGTGAAAGTGCCGCTGACATGGGACGGGCTGAAGGCCTGCAACGTGCTGACCAATGAAGGCAACATGGTCAATGTGACCTTGTGCTTTTCGGCCAATCAAGCGCTGCTGGCGGCCAAGGCAGGGGCCACCTTCATCAGCCCCTTCATTGGGCGGCTGGATGATATCAACCTCGACGGGATGCAGTTGATTGCCGATATTCGGGAGATTTACGACAATTTCGATTTCCGCACAGAAATCCTGGCTGCGTCCATCCGGACGGTAAACCACGCCTTTGAGGCCGCGCGGATTGGATCAGACGTCATGACCGCGCCGCCCGATGTGATTAAGAAGATGGCGCAGCATCCGCTGACGGATAAGGGCCTGGATGCGTTCATGAAGGACTGGGAAAAGACGGGGCAGAAGATCCTTTAAGCCAATAAGCGCGTCGCCCATTCACGAGCGCACATCACATAAGAGCGTCTTCGACAGGCCGTGGCGTGGCGATCCGATGCGAGAGCGGCAGCACTTTATGCTTGAGTTCCCGGACACCTCATGGGCAAGGCGCAGACCCCATCGTTTCGCCATGCCGTGCGGACGGCCTGGCGAAGGCGCGGCGGGCTTGCGCCCTTGATTCCGCGCCGGGTGCCCAGTTTCCAAAGCTGTAAAAAAATCTCTGACAAAATCCCCAAACCCCGTGCTATAACCTGCCAAAATAATGAGTAGAGGCTCAACAATGAGTAGTAACCCGTTGGCCATCACCGATGTGATGCGCCAGAAAATTATTTCCCAACCCGATGTGATCCTTGAGGATCAAGACCTGATGCGCGCGCTGATATCGGCCAATGAACGCGCGATGGGCGGCAATATCGTCGATCTGCGCGGTATCGCGATGGATCGGTTGGAGGCGCGGCTCGCGCGGCTCGAAGACACCCATCGCAGCGTGATCGCAGCGGCCTATGACAACCTCTCTGGCACCAATCAGGTGCACCGCGCCATCCTGCGCATGCTGGACCCTACCGATTTCGAAGAATTCCTGCGCGATCTGGGCGGTGAAGTGGCCGTGATCCTGCGCGTCGATTGCGTGAAACTGGTGCTGGAAACGGTGCAAAGTGACAATGATCCGGCGGTGCGCAAACTGGGTGATGTGCTGTCGGTCGCCGAACCGGGCTATATCGAAGACTATTTGACCGGTGGCCTTGGCCCGACCCCACCGCGCCAAGTGACGCTGCGCCAGGTGCATGAGGCCGACGCGGCCGTGTACGGCCCTGAGGCGGAATTCATGCGGTCTGAGGCGTGTATCCTGCTTGATTTCGGCCCCGGTCGCCTGCCGGGGATGCTGGCCATGGGGTCTGAGGACCCGCATCAGTTCAGCCCGCAACAGGGCACGGATTTGCTGGGCTTCTTTGGCGGCGTTTTTGAACGGGCCATGCGGCGTTGGCTGTCTTGAGACCATGATGTCTGAGGGCCTTCGCGACGCGCTGCAAGGGTATCTGGACCATGCGCGCGCACTGCGGGGGGCATCTGATAACACGATATCGGCCTATAACCGCGACCTCGTGTCATTCCTGAGCTTCATGAGCGTGCATCTGGGCGGCGATGTGGGTGTGGCGGCGCTCGCTCGGATCGGCATTCGCGACATGCGCAGCTGGATGGCCTCCGAACGCGGGTCAGACAACAGCGCACGGACGATTGCGCGCAAGCTGTCTGCCGTCAAAAGCTTTTTTCGCTGGCTGTCAGAGCGCGAGGGCTTTGACGCCACCGCGGTGCTGGCCACCCGCGCGCCGAAATTCAACGCCAAACTGCCCCGTCCGCTGTCGGTGGATGCCGCACGGGACGTGATTGACCTGATGGATGTGCAATCCGGCACGCCTTGGGTGGGCGCGCGCGATCAGGCGGTGGTCACCCTGCTTTACGGATGCGGTTTGCGCATATCAGAGGCGCTGTCGCTCACCTGGGGTCAGGTGCCACTGTCAGACACGCTGCGCATCACCGGGAAAGGCGGCAAGGAAAGGATCGTGCCCGTGATCGGGGCCGCGCGGGACGCGGTGGATCACTATGTCCGCACTGCGCCTTTTTCCTTTCCACATGATGAGGCGCTGTTTCGCGGCACACGGGGCGGCCCGCTCAGCCCGCGACAGGTGCAAAAGGTCGTGGCAAATGTGCGGATGCAACTGGGCCTGCCCGCCACGGTGACGCCGCACGCCATGCGCCACAGCTTTGCGACCCATCTTCTCAATGCAGGTGGCGATCTGCGCGCCATTCAGGAACTTCTGGGCCATGCATCGCTTTCCACCACGCAAGCCTACACCGCCGTGGATGCCGCACGCCTGATGGAAGTCTACCGCAAAGCGCATCCCAAAGCCTGATTGCAAGCGCTCAGATTTTCCGTCATGAACCTGACATGACGCGCGAACTCAAAGCTCTTTCCGTGCACCTTTTCACAGCATCTGGCGCGGTGTTTGCCATGCTGGCCATGCTGGCCGCCGTGGATGAGAAATGGAGCCTGATGTTTCTGTGGCTCGTGGTGGCGTTCTTTGTCGACGGGATAGATGGCCCGCTGGCGCGCCACTACGATGTCAAAACCTATTCGCCGCAGTTCGATGGCAACCTTCTGGACATGATCATCGACTACCTGACGTATATTTTCATTCCCGCTTTTGCCCTTTTCAAATCAGGGCTCTTGCCGGGTTGGACAGGCTGGGTGGCGATCATCATCATCACTTTCACCTCGGTGATGTATCTGGCCGATACGCGGATGAAGACCAAGGACAATTCCTTTTCGGGCTTTCCTGCGTGCTGGAACATGGTCGTGCTGGTGGCCTTCGCGATAGAGCCCAATTTCTGGATCACGCTGGCCTGGGTCACGGCGCTGGCGGTGACCATGTTCATCCCGTTCAAATTCGTCCACCCGGTGCGCACCGTACGTTGGCGCATGGTGACCCTGCCGGTTGCGCTGGCCTGGACCTTCTTTGCGGGCTGGGCGGCCTGGGTGAATTTTCATCCTGAAAGCTGGGCCCATTGGGGGTTGGTGGGAACCACAACTTACCTGATGCTGGCAGGCATCGCGCAGCAGATCATTCCTGAGCGATCTGCGTAAGAGCGAGGCGCGCCCGCGAGGGAGCGACGAGCCGCCAATTAGATCAAAAGCCCGGCAGCACCTTCATGGCGCAAAAGCCAAACCTTGGTATCGATCCCCACACCGCCCGAAAACCCGCCCAAACCGGTCGCGCCCAGAACGCGGTGACAGGGGATGATCACAGGGATGGGATTGCCGCCACAGGCCGCGCCCACCGCCTGCGCAGGCAAGCCCACACGCGCGGCGATGTCACCATAGGTCAGCGTTTGGCCAAAAGGGATGGCCGCCATCTGAGCGCAAACTTTCCGCTGGGCCTTTGACCCGCGCACCTCAAGCGGCAGATCAAATGCCTCCAGCTTGCCTGCGAAATACGCCTCCAGCTGGGCGCGCGCCTCTCTCAGCTCGACCAAGTCCTCCGGCGCGTGGGCCTTGCGCCAGGCCACGCCTGTGATCGCACCATCCTCTGCGATGATCGTCAGATCGCCCACGGGCGTGGGGAAGGACAGCTCCGCCATCACCGGGTTGTCAGCAGCACCGCCTCAACCCGGCGATTGGCGCGGCGGCCTTCATCGGTGGCGTTCGTGGCCACGGGCGCCAGATACCCCATGCCTTCCGCCGTCAATTGCCCGGCATCCACGCCGTAATCCTCCACCAGCCGCGCCATGACGGAGGCCGCGCGCGCCCGTGACAAGGTCACATTGCCATCCAATGCGCCCACCGCATCGGTATGCCCCACCAAGACGACCCGCCATGTGGGATCGGCCTTCAACACGGCTGCCAGATCCGACAGCGAGGCATAAGCGCCTTCCTGTAGGGTGGAGGATCCGGTGGCAAACACCAGATCAGGCAGGATCACATGGCCCTTCGCCTCAAGCGCGGCGGCCAGAGGTTCATCACCTGTCGCGGGCTCTTCTACAGGGGATGGTTCGAGCGCAGGTTCGGCCACGGTCACGGGTTCAGATGGCGCGGCCGCGGCCCCTTTGGCCCCTGCCAGCACCAGCTGGATATAGCTGACATCGCCCGCGCGACTGACCAGTGCGCTTACATATTCCGCACCCGGCACGGCGTCATTCTGTGCCGACAAAAACCGGAAATCGAACAGGTCGACAAACATGTCCGGCGCGGGCAGCACATCGATGCCGAAGCGGAAGTCAAACCCGCCGCATTCCTCGCCCGCGCAATCCAGCAGCACGTCATAACCTTGCGCCTCAACCTGATCCCGAATGGCCGTCAGCAGCCCCAGGGTCGACTGCCCTTCGCCCGTGATGTGCCAGGCCTGACGCACGATCCGGCCTTCCAGTTCCTCACTCGGGACCGCGCCATCCGTCAGCGCGCCGGTGGGCAGGAAATAGGTGTCGGATTTGCGATCCACTTCGCGCACCAACTGCGCCTGACCAGGCAGTGTCAGATCAAGCGCGGCGACGGGGCCTGCACAGGCCAAGAGGGCTGCAAACGCCGCAGCCCTCACCGCGCTTGCCCGTGATATTCGGGGTTGGGCTGCATCCCCACCGCGCTGGCCATGCGATTTGACATGTTGAAGAACCCAACCACGCTGGCGATGTCCCAAATGTCACGATCGGTAAAGCCTGCGCCGCGCAGGGCGTCGCGGTCTGTCTCCTCCACCTCCGCGCTGGATTTGGTCACCTTTTCCGCGAAAGTGAGCATCGCCCGCTGTCGCGCATCCAGATCGGCCACCCGCCAATTCATCACGAGCGCCTCCCCCAGTTCCGGCTTGCCAGAGATGGCGCGCACCGCCGCACCATGGGCCACCTGGCAATACCAGCAGCGATTGATGGACGACACAACAACCGCGATCATCTCCCGCTCCAGCTTGCTGAGCCCGCTATCGGCCAGCATCAGGTCATTATACATGGCCGTGAACGCGTTCAGCTTATCCACGTCAAACGCATAGGCCGCCAGAACATTGGGCACCATGCCCAGCTTGTCACGGCAGATGTCGAAGTATGTCTGCGTCTCTGGCGGCAGCGGATCGACCATAGGAAGATCCAGCGCGGTGGGGCGGTCCGTCATGTTCTACGTCCCTCTAAGGTGGCGATAGTGATATTCTCCCACAACCTTGAGGCCCATGGAAGCATAGAGCGCGTTGCCCCCGGCATTGGCCTTAGTGCAGAGCACAGCCACGTGAGTCGCCCCCGCCGCCCGTGCCCAACGCGCGGCATGTTCTGTCATCATCCGGCCCACACCCAGCTTGCGGTGATCGCTCAACACCTCCATCGCATGAACCATGGCGATGCCATCGTGAATAGCGACAAAGGCCGTGCCTGCCGGGCTGTTGTCATAGCGGCCGAAAATGGCCGTCTTGTCACCCTTGGCGCGGTGCATCACGTCCAGGCGCGCAGGGCCAATGTCGCCCGCCGCCCAGATGTCCTTTTGAATTTCCAGCGGTGGCCAGATGGTGAACACCCGCGCGCGCAGCGGTCGCGCCTCCGCCATACCCACAAGCGACCCGTAGTAAAGGTTCACCGGATCGACCACTTCATAGCCTTTATCCGCAAGGTGCGCATCCAGAGCATCCTGCCCGACCTGTACCATAAACAGCGGGTCTTGCCCTGCCGCCTGCATCGCCTCTTCCGCCGCTGACGCGTCAGTCTCGGTGCTGCTGTCATCAAGCGTCGCCGCAGAGACGCGCTTGCCCCCGCCTTGCCCATCGCGCAACATCCATGGCCCCAAACGGCGCGTGTCCGCCGCGGGCCATGTGGCCTCTATCGCGGCGTAAAGCCTGGGCAAATCATGCGTCATCCTGCGAAGGCCGCCTGCAACTTGTCCATGGCCTGCGCCAGCTCCGCTTCATCCGTGCCGCGCATCACGACATTGGCCCCGAAGCAACCATCGCGAATGAAGGGGTAAGATCCCATCGAAATCGCCGGATAAGCCCCCGCCAAATCCCCCAGCGGCCCGGCAATATCCCCTTCCGGGCGGAAAATTTCCACCGACCGGGAAATGACCGGCGCGCCGCCCGTGAGGCTGGGCAGAAGGCTTTGCAACATCACCTCGAAAATCTTGGGCACGCCCGCCATCACATGGACATTCTTGATCGTAAATCCGGGCGCCGTGCTGACCGGATTATCAATCAGCGTCGCCCCATCCGGGATGCGTGCCATGCGCAGCCGCGCCTCATTCAGCTCTTGCCCGGTCTTGGCATAATGCGCCTCCAGGAGCGCGCGGGCATCATCACGCACCCCGATGGGTGTGTCGAACGCACGCGCGACGTTGTCGGCGGTAATATCATCATGGGTGGGCCCAATCCCGCCTGAGGTAAATACATGGGTATAGGCATCCGACAGCCTTCGCACCGCGGCGACAATCGCGTCCGGCTCATCGGCCACGACACGCACTTCCTTGAGATCAATCCCCCGTTCCGTCAGCACCCCCGCCAGATGGTGCATATTCGCATCCCGCGTCCGGCCAGAGAGGATTTCATCACCGATCACCAGCATCGCAGCGGTAGGGTTGGACATTTCGCACACCTTGCATGTTGAACACCCCTCGGTATAGGCCCAGTGCCATGCGCTTTCAAACCCCTCTGGTGCCCGGCACGCTCATCCGCCGCTACAAACGGTTCTTTGCCGATGTGCAGTTGGAAGACGGCCGCGAGGTGACGGCCCATTGCCCTAATACCGGGCCTATGACGTCGATCAATGACCCCGGATCGCGCGTGTGGTTGGAACCCAATGACGACCCCAAGAAAAAGCTGAAATTCGGCTGGCGGCTCTTGCAGGACGGCGATGCTTTCGTGGGCGTCGACACAAGCCTGCCCAACCGCATCGTGAAAGAGGCGCTGTTGGGTCCGGGCATCGACGGGCTGACCGGCTATGATGACGTGCTGCCAGAGCAAAAATACGGCCAGAACAGCCGCATTGATTTCCTGCTGCGCGGGGGGGAGCGGGATGCCTATGTGGAGGTCAAATCCGTCACTCTCAACCGCACGCCGGGCTTGGCTGAGTTTCCCGACACCGTGACAACGCGCGGCCGCAAGCATCTTGAAGACTTGGGCGAGATGGCGCGTTTGGGCCACCGCGCGGTCATGCTCTATCTGGTGCAGCGCACCGATTGCAAGGCTGTGACGCTGGCAGAAGACTACGATCCCGCCTACGTCGCGGCCTTCCGTGTCGCCCGCACGCAGGGCATGGAGGTGATCGCACTTGGCTGTCACATCACGCCGGAGGGGATAATCGCAGGCGATCCTCTTCGGTTTGACCTCTGAGCACTGGTATAACGCGCGCAACTGACCTACATATCCAGCTAGACCACCCTCAAGGCAAACGACGTGCAAAACGAACACACAGGACGGATGACCCGCGACGGAATTCGCATCCATGAGCGGGCCGATTTCGCGGGCATGCATGCGGCCGGTGCGCTGGCTTCGCGCATTCTGGATGAAATTGCCGAGCATGTGTTCGTCGGCCAAACGACCGGAGAAATCGACCGCCTGATCGAAGAAAAGGTCGATGCCGCCGGCGCCAAATCCGCGACCATAGGCTACAAGGGCTACAAACACGCCAGCTGCATTTCGGTGAACCACGTGGTCTGCCACGGCATCCCGGGCGACAAGCGCCTGAAGGATGGCGATATTCTGAACATCGACGTCACTGTGATTGTCGACGGCTGGTTCGGCGACACGTCGCGGATGTATGTGGCGGGCAAACTCAGCCGCAAGGCCGAGCGGTTGGTGCAAGTCACCCATGACAGCCTGATGTTCGGGATTGAGGCCGTGAAGCCCGGCAACACCTTCGGCGATATCGGCTATGCAATCCAAAGCTATGTCGAGGGCGAACGCATGTCCGTCGTCCGCGATTTCTGCGGCCACGGGTTAGGCCGCGTCTTCCACTCCCCACCCAACGTGCTGCACTACGGCCGCCCGGGTCTGGGCCCGGCTCTCGAAGAGGGCATGTTCTTCACCATTGAGCCCATGGTGAACCTCGGCCGCCCCGAAACCAAAGTGCTCGCCGACGATTGGACCGCCGTGACACGGGACAAAAGCCTGTCAGCGCAGTTTGAGCATTCGATTGGGGTGACGGCAGACGGGTGCGAGATTTTCACGCTGTCCGAGGCGGGGTTGTTTCATCCGACTTGGGGGTAAGGCTTTGCAGGCCATTAAAATTAAAATTTGGCTAGTTGAAAAAAACTTCAGACTTTGTTTCTCCCCCTGCTGGCAAAGTTGATCCCCAAACAGAATGAACATACGTCCCGTGTTCTATGTCATGTCTTCCAGACGTCAACTTTAAGAGCAATCCACCGTTCACTTCTCGGAGTTGAGTAAAGTCTATGCCTCTGAAGTTCCTTACATAAATTCGCTTCTTTACCACGACAATCGTGGGAAACCCAGGCGGCCTCACAGGCAAGTCGCAAATTGATTTTCTGCTATAATTTCTACCGTCAGGCGCAACAAAACCCATTGGTACCCGCTACCCTCCGCAGCTCGCGAAACAAGAATTGTACTTTGGACCGCAAATGGACGCTCCATCTTGCCATTGGTTCATGCAACTTGTGTAAGACGATGAGCATGATTGAAGGCAAACGTTTACAGTTGGCTGTGGTGGCGGACAGAAACTCATGCAGTTTCCGAATTGGTTGGAGCACATAGTTCCAGCGTCCACAAAAGTGTTCTGACAACTGGTAAACTTGGCCGAACAGGCGTTGCTGCAAACTGTATGAGCGTCCTGAGCGTATGCTGGAACAGTGATCGATGATAAAAAAATAATCAAAAGTAGTGTGCGAAGCATTCCATCCCCCAAAATTTCTTTGGTTCAAGGTACGCAAAAAAAAGTGAGTAAATCAAGCTTACGCGCCAGTTCGGGTTGGGAGATCCTGAATGATCACAAAGGTAAACAAGGTTTCAAAGGAAGTAAGCAAGAGTAGGGTGGGGCTTCACCCCACCCTACGCCGCCAACGAAAAAGCCCCGCACTAAGCGGGGCTTTGTCATTTTGAATTGTAACCTGAGGATCACTCCTCTCGGCTCTCCGGCGTCTCGACGAAATTGTCGAACGGATCGCCGCCGACCACATCGTCCATCGGGGCGGCCAACGCGGCGGCTGCTTCGGCCTCCTCGCGGCGAGCCTCGATGACCACGTTGTCGCGCGATTGCGCGATCTGGCGCATCTTCAGCGTTGCACCACCCGTACCGGCTGGGATCAGACGGCCCACGATGACGTTCTCTTTCAGGCCAACCAGCTTGTCGCGCTTACCTTGGACAGACGCCTCGGTCAGCACGCGGGTGGTTTCCTGGAAGGACGCCGCAGAGATGAACGAGCGGGTCTGCAAGGACGCCTTGGTGATGCCCAGCAGGATCGGCTCACCCTGAGCAGGACGCGCACCTTTGGCGAGCGCCTTCTCATTTGCGGCGTCGAACTCTGCCTTGTCGACATGTTCGCCCTTCAGCAGCGTGGTTTCACCGCTATCGAGGATCTCCCACTTCTGGAGCATCTGACGCACGACAACCTCAATGTGCTTGTCGTTGATCTTCACGCCCTGCAAGCGGTAGACATCCTGCACCTCATCGATCATGTAATCGGCCAGTGCCTCAACACCCATGATGGACAGGATGTCGTGGGGTGCTGGGTTGCCATCCATGATGTAGTCGCCCTTCTGGACAAAATCACCTTCCTGAACCGGAATGTGCTTGCCCTTGGGCACCATGTATTCGACAGGCTCCATGCTTTCATCGGCGGGTTCGATGCTGATACGGCGCTTGTTCTTGTAGTCGCGACCGTAGCGGACATAGCCGTCGATTTCGGCGATGATGGCGTGGTCTTTGGGGCGACGCGCCTCAAAGAGTTCGGCCACACGGGGCAGACCACCGGTGATGTCCTTGGTCTTGGCACCCTCACGCGGGATACGCGCGACCACGTCACCGGCTGCAATCTCTTGGCCATCTTCGATGGACAAGATCGCATCCACGGACATCGGGTAGGTCACCGGATTGCCCGCTTCATTGCGAACCGGTTCGCCATTGCTGTCGGCCACGAGGATCTCAGGCTTCAGCTCATTGCCCTTGGGGGCTGCACGCCAATCAGTGACGATCTTCTGGGTCATGCCGGTGGCGTCATCCGTCACCTCCCGCACGGCCACACCGTTCACAAGATCCACGAACCGCGCTGTACCCGCCTTTTCGGCGATGATCGGCAGCGTGTAGGGATCCCACTCAAAGAGCTTGTCCCCGCGCGCCACTTTGGCACCGTCCTTGACGAAGAGCTTGGAGCCGTAGCCGATCTTGTGGCTGGCCAGTTCCGTATCACCCTCACCCATGATCCGCAGTTTCATGTTGCGGCCCATGACGAGCGTTTCACCAGCGGCGTTTTCCAGCAGCTGAGCGTTTTCGAACTCAACCTTGCCTTCCTGGCTGGCTTCCAAGAACGACTGCTGGCCACCTTGCGCAACCCCACCAATGTGGAAGGTCCGCATGGTCAGCTGCGTGCCCGGCTCACCGATGGACTGCGCAGCAATGATGCCCACAGCCTCACCAATGTTCACCAGCGTGCCGCGTGCCAGGTCGCGACCGTAGCACATGGCGCAAACACCATCTTCGCTTTCGCAGGTCAGAGGGCTGCGGATGCGTGCGGTTGGCACGCCCGCTTCTTCGACGCCATCGGCCATGCGTTCATCAATCAGCTGACCGCGTGCGACCAGAACCTCACCAGAACTTGGGTCGACGATGTCATCTGCAGCCACACGGCCCAGAATGCGCTCACCCAGGGTGGACACGACTTCACCGTCATTCACGGCAGGCTCTGCAGTGATGCCACGCTCAGTGCCGCAATCATGCTCGCGCACGATGCAGTCCTGTGCGACGTCCACCAGACGACGGGTCAGGTAGCCTGAGTTCGCCGTCTTCAAGGCGGTATCCGACAGACCCTTCCGCGCCCCGTGGGTGGAGTTGAAGTACTCCAGCACCGTCAGACCTTCTTTAAAGTTTGAGATGATCGGCGTCTCAATGATGTCACCGTTCGGCTTGGCCATCAGGCCGCGCATGCCGCCCAACTGCTTCATCTGCGTGACAGACCCACGCGCACCGGAGTGGGCCATCATGTAGACGCTGTTGGGTTCAGCCACGGATCCGTCTTCATCGGTCTGATCGGCAGAGATTGTGCCCATCATCGCGTCGGTCACTTGGTCGTTACATTTCGACCAGGCATCGACTACCTTGTTGTACTTCTCACCCTGGGTGATCAGGCCGTCCATATACTGCTGTTCGAAGCCTTTGACCTGCTCACGCGTCTCATCGACGATGCCCCATTTGTCATCGGGGATCACCATGTCGTCCTTGCCGAAGGAAATCCCGGCGCGGAAGGCTTCTTTGAAGCCCATGGACATGATCTGGTCACAGAAAATAACGGTCTCCTTCTGGCCGCAATAGCGGTAGACGGTGTCGATCACCTGCTGCACTTCCTTTTTGCGCAGCAGCTTGTTCACCAATTCAAACGGCGCCTTGGCATTGAGCGGCAGAAGCGCGCCAATCCGGATCCGGCCCGGCGTGGTTTCAAAGCGCATCATCACCTCCTGGCCTTCCGCATCAATCTGCGGCAGGCGGGCGGTAATCTTGGCGTGCAGGTGAACCTCACCCGCATCCAGCGCGTGCTGCACTTCCTCGACAGATGCGAACGCCATGCCTTCGCCCTTCATGCCTTCGCGCATGATGGAGGTGTAGTAGAGGCCCAGAACCATATCCTGAGACGGCACGATGATCGGCGCACCGTTGGCGGGCGACAGAACGTTGTTCGTCGACATCATCAACACGCGCGCTTCCAGCTGCGCCTCAAGGCTCAGGGGCACGTGAACCGCCATCTGGTCACCGTCAAAGTCGGCGTTGAACGCCGAACAGACAAGCGGGTGCAACTGAATGGCTTTGCCTTCAATCAACACCGGCTCAAACGCCTGAATGCCCAAACGGTGCAGCGTCGGCGCGCGGTTGAGAAGCACAGGGTGTTCGCGGATCACCTCATCGAGGATATCCCACACCTCAGGCCGCTCTTTTTCCACCAGTTTCTTGGCCTGCTTGACCGTCGAAGACATGCCTTTCGCCTCAAGCCGCGAATAGATGAAGGGCTTGAAGAGTTCGAGCGCCATCTTCTTCGGCAACCCGCACTGATGCAATTTCAGTTCCGGGCCGGTCACGATCACAGAACGACCCGAGAAGTCGACGCGTTTGCCAAGAAGGTTCTGACGGAAACGACCCTGCTTGCCCTTGAGCATGTCGCTGAGCGACTTCAGCGGGCGTTTGTTCGCGCCTGTGATGACGCGACCACGACGACCGTTGTCAAACAGCGCATCCACAGATTCCTGCAGCATCCGCTTTTCGTTGCGCACAATGATATCCGGTGCGCGCAGTTCAATCAGGCGCTTCAAACGGTTGTTCCGGTTGATCACGCGGCGGTAGAGATCGTTGAGGTCAGAGGTCGCAAACCGGCCCCCGTCCAGCGGCACCAGCGGGCGCAATTCCGGCGGAATGACAGGGATTACGGTCATGACCATCCATTCCGGGCGGTTGCCGGATTCGATGAAGCTTTCCACGACCTTGAGGCGCTTGATGATCTTCTTGGGCTTCAATTCACCCGTGGCTTCCGCCAGATCCGCGCGCAGCTGCTCGGCCTCTGCTTCGAGGTCGATGTTCTGCAGCATCTCACGGATGGCTTCGGCACCGATATTGGCGGTGAAGGCGTCCCTGCCATAGGCATCTTGCGCGTCCATGAACTCCTCTTCCGACAGCATCTGACCATAGGTCAGGTCCGTCAGACCGGGTTCAATCACCACGTAGTTTTCAAAGTACAGAACCCGCTCCAGATCGCGCAGGGTCATGTCGAGCATGAGACCGATGCGCGAGGGCAGCGATTTCAGGAACCAGATGTGCGCGCAAGGCGCGGCCAGCTCAATATGGCCCATCCGTTCGCGACGGACCTTTTGCAGCGTCACTTCCACACCGCATTTTTCACAGACAACGCCGCGATACTTCATGCGCTTGTATTTGCCGCAGAGGCATTCGTAATCCTTGATCGGGCCAAAGATACGCGCACAGAAAAGGCCATCACGCTCCGGCTTGAACGTCCGGTAGTTGATGGTCTCGGGCTTCTTGATCTCCCCATAGGACCAGCTGAGGATCCGCTCGGGCGAGGCCAGAGAGACGCGGATCTCATCAAACACCTTGGCCGGTGCAGCTGGGTTGAAGGGGTTGTTTACGATTTCCTGGTTCATTTTCAGATCCTTAAAAGACTGGGAGAGGGAGGGGAGTGCCGGGGTGAACCCCGGCTCACGGGGTTATTCCCCCTCCTCCAAATCCAGGAGTTCCATATTGAGGCCGAGGCCGCGGACTTCTTTGACAAGCACGTTGAACGACTCAGGCACGCCCGCCTCAAAGTTGTCCTCGCCCTTCACGATGCTTTCATAGACCTTGGTCCGGCCAGCAACGTCATCCGACTTCACCGTCAGCATTTCCTGCAGGGTGTAGGCGGCGCCGTAGGCTTCCAAAGCCCAGACCTCCATCTCACCGAAGCGCTGACCACCGAACTGCGCCTTACCACCCAGCGGCTGCTGGGTAACAAGCGAGTACGGGCCAGTCGAACGGGCGTGGATCTTGTCATCCACGAGGTGGTGCAGCTTCAGCAGGTACTTCACACCGACCGTCACAGGGCGGCTGAACTGCTCCCCTGTGCGCCCGTCGAACAGAACCGACTGACCGCTTTCGTCAAAGCCTGCGCGCTTGAGCGCATCGTTGACATCCGCCTCTTTCGCGCCGTCGAAGACCGGCGTCGCGATCGGCACACCGTGCGTCACGTTCCCCGCGGCTTCCACCAGCGCATCCTCAGACATGCCGACAATGCCGTCTTCATAAACGTCATCGCCATAGGCAATCTTCATAGCCTCACGCACCGGCGTCAGGTCACCAGAGCGGCGATATTCCTGCAGCGCCTCGTCGATCTGCACACCCAGGCCGCGCGCGGCCCAGCCCATGTGTGTCTCAAGGATCTGGCCCACGTTCATGCGCGAAGGCACACCCAGCGGGTTCAGACAGAAGTCAACCGGCGTCCCATCAGCGAGGAACGGCATGTCTTCCATCGGCACAACCTTGGAAATTACACCTTTGTTGCCGTGACGGCCCGCCATCTTGTCACCCGGCTGCAGCTTGCGCTTCACCGCGATGAACACCTTGACCATCTTCATCACACCGGGCGGCAGATCATCGCCACGCCGCACCTTTTCGACCTTGTCGTCAAAGCGCGCATCCAGCGTTCGTTTTTGCGCTTCATACTGCTCATTGAGCGCCTCGACGACTTGAGCATCGCCCTCATCTTTCAGCGCCAGCTGCCACCACTGACCGCGGCTCAGCGTTTCCAGCAGTTCCTCTGTGATCTTGGAATTGGCTTTGACGCCTTTGGGGCCTTTCACAGCCACTTTGCCCATGATCATCGATTGCAGACGCGCGTAGATGTTGCGCTCAAGAATGGCGAGTTCGTCATCTCGGTCGCGGGCCAGACGTTCGACTTCCTCACGCTCAATCTGAAGCGCACGTTCGTCTTTTTCCACACCGTGGCGGTTGAAGACGCGCACTTCCACGACCGTGCCGAAATCACCCGGCTTCACGCGCAAGCTCGTATCGCGCACGTCGGAGGCCTTCTCACCAAAGATGGCACGCAGAAGCTTTTCTTCCGGCGTCATCGGGCTTTCACCCTTGGGCGTGATCTTACCGACAAGAATATCACCCGGCTGCACGTCGGCCCCGATATAGACGATGCCCGCCTCATCAAGGTTGCGCAGCGCCTCTTCCCCCACATTGGGGATGTCGCGCGTGATTTCTTCCGGCCCGAGCTTGGTGTCCCGTGCGGCGACTTCAAATTCCTCGATATGGATTGAGGTGAAGACGTCATCACGTGCGACGCGTTCGGAAATTAGGATCGAGTCCTCGAAATTGTAGCCGTTCCACGGCATGAACGCGGTGACCACGTTCTTGCCCAGCGCCAGTTCACCCAGATCGGTGGAGGGGCCATCTGCGATCACTTCGCCTTTGGACACTTCCTGCCCCACCTTCACCAGCGGCTGCTGGTTGATGCAGGTGTTCTGGTTCGAGCGCTGGAATTTCCGCATGCGGTAGATATCCACGCCCGGATCCCCGATTTCGAGGTCTTCCGTGGCACGAATAACGATCCGCTGCGCATCCACCTGGTCGATGATGCCCGCACGTTTGGCCAGCACGGACGCACCAGAGTCGCGCGCAACAACACCTTCAATGCCCGTCCCGATCAGCGGCGCCTCAGAGCGCAGTGTCGGCACGGCCTGACGTTGCATGTTCGACCCCATCAGGGCGCGGTTGGCGTCGTCATTTTCCAGGAACGGAATTAGGGAGGCCGCCACAGACACCAGCTGCTTGGGAGACACGTCAATCAAATCAACGTTTTCCACTGGGGCCAGCATGTATTCACCCGACTGGCGCGTGTTGACCATTTCGTTGGTGAACTTGCCTTTTTCGTCAAGCGACGCGTTGGCCTGCGCCACGGTGTGACGCATTTCCTCAGTGGCGGACATATAGTGCACTTCGTCCGTCACCTGGCCTTCATTCACCACGCGGTAAGGCGTTTCAATAAAGCCGTACTTGTTTACGCGGGCAAACGTGGCCAGCGAGTTGATCAGACCAATATTCGGCCCTTCCGGCGTTTCAATCGGGCACATGCGGCCGTAGTGGGTCGCGTGCACGTCGCGCACCTCAAAGCCTGCGCGTTCGCGCGTCAGACCACCCGGCCCAAGCGCGGAGAGACGACGCTTGTGCGTCACCTCCGACAGCGGGTTGGTCTGGTCCATGAACTGGCTGAGCTGCGAGGAGCCGAAGAATTCACGCACAGCCGCCGCAGCGGGCTTGGCGTTTATCAGGTCCTGCGGCATCACCGTGTCGATTTCCACGGAAGACATACGCTCTTTGATCGCGCGTTCCATCCGCAGAAGACCCACGCGGTACTGGTTTTCCATCAACTCGCCCACAGACCGCACGCGGCGGTTACCGAGGTGGTCAATGTCGTCGATGTCGCCTTTGCCGTCGCGCAGATCGACCAGCGCTTTGACGCAAGCCACGATGTCTTCGCGATCCAACGTGCGCTGCGTGTCCGGCTTGTCCAGCGCAAGACGCATGTTCATTTTCACGCGGCCCACAGCGGACAGGTCATACCGCTCGCTGTCGAAGAAAAGCGTTTCAAACAAGGCACTTGCGGCCTCTTCGGTGGGCGGCTCACCCGGGCGCATGACGCGGTAGATATCCATGAGCGCCGTGGTGCGGTTCATGTTCTTGTCCGCGGCCATCGTGTTGCGCATATACGGCCCGACGTTGACGTTATCGATGTCGAGCACGGGGATCTCCGTGATGCCCGCTTCGACCAGTTCCATCACCGTGCCGCCAATGATGTCGCCATCTTTGTCACGCTCAATCGTCAGTTCATCACCGGCCTCGACATAGATCGCGCCGTTTTCTTCGTTGATGATGTCCTTGGCGACAAACTTGCCCGCGATCTGCTCATAAGGCAGCAGCAGGTCGGTGACCTTGCCTTCGTCGATCAATTTCTTGACCGCGCGCGGCGTTACTTTCTTGCCCGCCTCACCGATCACATCGCCGGATTTGGCATCGACCAGATCAAAGAGCGGCCGCGTGCCGCGCACACGGTCAGGGAAGAACTTGGTGACCCAGCCTTTGTTCTTCTTCAGCGTGTAGGTGACCGTCTCATAGTAGGCATCCATGATGTCTTCTTGCGTGAGACCCAAGGAGTACAGGAGCGTCGTCACAGGCAGCTTGCGGCGGCGGTCGATCCGCGCGAACACGATGTCTTTGGCGTCGAATTCAAAGTCGAGCCACGACCCGCGATAGGGGATAATTCTGCATGCAAACAACAGCTTACCAGATGAATGCGTCTTGCCCTTGTCGTGGTCAAAGAACACGCCGGGCGACCGGTGCATCTGACTGACGATCACGCGTTCGGTGCCGTTGACGACGAAGGTGCCGTTGGGTGTCATCAGGGGCATGTCGCCCATGAAGACGTCCTGTTCCTTGATGTCCTTGACCGATTTGGCACCGGTGTCTTCATCCACATCAAACACGATGAGGCGCAGCGTGACCTTCAAAGGCGCGCTGTAGGTCATGTCGCGCTGCATGCACTCTTCAACGTCGTATTTCGGCTTTTCCAGCTCGTAGCTGACGAACTCAAGAACGCTGGTCTCATTGAAATCCTTGATCGGGAAGACCGACTGGAAGACACCCTTGATCCCTTCGCCATCTGTCGGATCGGGCGCATCGCCGGAATTCAAAAACAGATCGTAAGAGCTTTTCTGAACCTCAATAAGGTTCGGCATTTCAAGGACTTCGCGGATTTTACCGTAGTACCGGCGTAGACGTTTCTGGCCGAGGAACGATGTTGCCATGGATAATGGATCTCCGGTTTAATCAAGACGCGCACGCGGGTTGGGCGGACCGCGATTGCGTCAGATATGGATGTCTCCGTCCCCATACTTGGAACATCGCCCACGATGCCCCTCCCGAAACGGCAGACGACCCCGTCAAAACTCACGAAAGGTGAGCTTTGAGAGGGTTGTCACAATGTGTGTTTGTCCGGTTTACGCGCCCATAAATCGAATCATGAAGGGGGTGTAGCAAGGTGGGTGGGTGTGTTCAAGTCAAGCCCGTTAAAAAACCGTGCCGCAGAAAAATCCACCCAACATTCCAAACTGTACAATTTGGGGTAACTTTTGAAGGCCCGACACCCAATTTGTACAAAACCCGTGGGCAGGGATGTGGGCGGATTGGACGGGCACCTATCCATGTCGTTAGGCCCGCCGCAAATCTTGAGCCCCCAAAGCCAAAAAAAGGCGGCGGGAGGACGTGCGGTAAATTCAACCTGTGATTTAGTTCCGCGCCGCAAACACCGCGTTTGCGGCTGCCAAACAGGCGTTTGACCCCAATTTCGTAGCATTCCGGCCACAAAACGCGGCCATGAGCGGCGCGGCTGTATTTTGTGAATTCACCTTGCGGGAATTGTGCGAGACACAGGGTACAGGTTAACGCAACGTTAATACCGTCCTTCAGCCATTAACAGGCTGAACCGATCCCGAAGAAAAATCCGAAGGAAGCGGATATTATGACCAAAGTGACTTTTCTTACTGCGGCAGGCCTGGTGGCAATCCCTGCAATTGCAATGGCCACCCCCACCCTGGCACAAAACGCATTGTCTTTTTCAGGGACAGCCACCTTTGGCTACAGCACCTCTGATGGCAGCGGTATTCCCGCACTGAACTCAAGCCTGGATGTTTACTCCATCGATGTGGAAACGGACATTGCATACGGCTCAAACTGGAACCTTGGCGTCGATCTGGGCTTCGCGTCGGGTGACGGTAACGTGGCCGCAGCACCCGGTGGGGTGAATCCTGACCTTTTGGATTTTGAGTTTGAGCCGTCCTATCGCATGAACAACGGCGGTTATGTCGGCGTGTACTACCAGCACAATGCACTGGACGTGTCCGGTGCGGGCACCGCAGCCTTTCTGGCGACGAATGGCTTGCCGCCCAACTTCGGCCAGCGCGATACCGAAAGCTACGGTATCTTCGGCGGATACGAGGGCAACCTGTTTTCCATCGAGGGGTTTGCGGGTATCTCTGACCTGAACCAGACCTTTTTCGTTCCCGCCGACGCCCATGATTACGGCGTATCCGCGGCCTATAAGCTGACCCCACAGGCAGAAGTCTTTGGTAGCATCATCAAGACAGACGTGGATCTTGGTGGTGGATCCTTCGGATTGTTGTCCGTTTCGGGGGGTGGTGAGTATACATTCGCGAGCGGGTTCTCCGGCTACGGGGCCCTCACCCTTGTTGAAGTCGACACGACGCCGATCTTTGTTGGTGTGGTCGACAGCTTTGGCTACACGCTGGGTGTCGCCTATGACCTGTCAAGTCGGTTCAATATTCCCGTCTCTTTGAACGCGGAATACACCAACACCGAAACCCAAACGTCAAAAACACCGCAGTTCTTCCCCAATGATGCAACGGTGGAACAGTTTTCCTTTGGCGTGACCGTGGCACTGGGCGGGGCGCATAAGAAGGCGCTGAACTCTTCCACGCGGACGGCGCGGGGCGGCAACCGCTCTGTCGTGACGGCGATTGCGAAATCCTTCTGATCAAGCTCACCTGAGACATCAAAACGCCGCGCGGAACCCTCCGCGCGGCGTTTTTTATGTGCTTCGTGCCAGTGGCCCGCGCGTTCAGAAATAGGCTGAGAACATCAGTTCAACAAAGTTGTCCTGCCGGATGAAGGCCAGCGGATCATCAAACCCGTCCGTGTCCACCGCGCTGGCATTCAGAGCCACGCCCACGCGATCCGTGATCCGGGACGACACGCCCAAACGGTACAGTTTGGCCGAGGTGGTCAGATCGTGAAACACGCTGAAATCGATCACCGAATCCAACGGGTTGTTGAACCGGTACTGCAGCCCCAGAAACACGTCATCTTCGAACAGGGGAATGCCCTGCGCCGAGTTGCGATCATCATAGAGGTATTCCACCGCCATGGTCAGCGAACCAGGCCCGCCGAAGACATCGTTCCACGTGTAATCGCCACCCACGACACCGGCAAAATAGCTGCCGGTGCTGGTATCTGTATGTGACGCCTCAAACCGCAACTGCAAATCGTTGCGGGTGTAGACACCTGACAGGCCGAATTGATCCACCTCCTGGTAGAAGGCCTGTAGCCCCGGCACCGGTACGCCGGAGGCATTGGCCAGAAGCGCGCTGTTTGCGTTGGCCTCAAGAAACGCGAAGAACGCATCCGTAGATGACCCCGGCGCAGGCGATCCTGGCGGGTTGCCCAACGCGGTCAGGATCGCATCGGCGCAGCTGGTGGCGCCGGTGCCCGTGGTCGAACACACCGCACTTCGATCGGTGCCGGAAAAGAAGGATGCCGCGACATCAATATCGGCTTGCCCTGCCGAGAAACTGTTGGAATAGCGCAGCGCGTAATCCAGATGCCGCCCGCTGCCTTCCTCAAACACAGTGCTTTCGTAATCGGGAATGATCGGCGCACGGAAACGCGAACGTTCATCGCCGTAAAAGGGCTCAATAAACCCGGTCAGGGCATAGGCGCTGAAGGTGCCCGCCCTGGTGTAGACATTCACGTTGATCATGGGCGTGCCCAGCAACGTGTCGCCCGCCACCGGATCGGCATTGGCGCGCGGGTTGATCACGTTGAGGACAGAGCTGCTTTCCACGACGCCCCAGTTTTCCGTGTTGAACCCCACAAGGATGTCCCAGTTGGAAAACACATGGCGGTAATAAAGCCGTTCGATGTTGTAGTAGGAGCGGTCATTTCCCTCTTCCGCGAGGCCGGAAAAGGAGAACGCCACATCGCCGTCAGCGCCCACGTCAAACCCGCCATCGAGCGAAAAGCCCAGCACGCCATAGGCGCGCGATGTGGATTGGCCCACGTAAAGACCGTCGTTCACATAGGCGCGGGTGCCGAAATCAATCTGGCCGGAGACCTCAAGCGATGATTGCGCCACGGCAGGGCTTGCCGCTGTGGCGAGCGCAAGGCAAATTCCAGATGCCTTTGTCATCGTCATTGCAAACCCCAAAGTCCCAAACAGCCGCACGCGGCGAATACCTGCAAACCCTACAGCGACAGGCCCATCCCCGCAACATGAGAGGCCGCAGGAGACAGGGGATTGCCCGGCCCTGTTGCCAATTTATTCAGCGGATGTTGCGCAGGGCGTTGGGGGTGAAATTCGTGGGGTTCACGCCGGTGTTGAAGCGATAATTGCTCCAGCTCAGGGTGGTGCGTTTGCCAGTCAGGTGGTTGACCATGTTCATCTTCAAAGGCCGCCAGTAGCCGCCCTGGAATTTGCGATACCGGTCGATCGACAGGGTCTTGAGATGCGCGCCACGGCGGTCGAAATACTGGATCACGCGGGTCAGGCGATCTTTTTTGTCGATCCAGACGGTTTGCACCGAATAGCTGGACGATCCTTTGGCCTTTCGGTTGATCACATCGCACATGCCCGGCGCATTGGGGCAGCGGGCCTCCCGCACCCATTCATGGGAAAATTCCCGCACGTTTTGATCCAGCATGTCCTCATAGGCGAATTCACTGCCCACAAACGCGCCCGACCGCCCCGACGACGAAATGCGCCGTACCTTGCGCACGGCGGGCAGGTAGAGCCATTGATCATCACGCGCGGTGTCAAAGGAATGGGTCAGAAGCGCGGTGTTGCGGATGTCACCGGGCCATTCGAAAATCAGAAGGGAGCGGGAACCGGTGTTGCCTGCGTTCTCAAGCGTGCGGGAGTCAAACCGCCGGGTGCTGGAATTGCCATTGGCGGAGAACAGCACCATCTCACCATTCACCGTCAGATCGCGCCAGCCGGTTTCATTATTGGCGCTTTGATTGGCGATGCGAAAGCCTTTCTGCGCCGCGGTTTCCGCCATGGCCGGCCCAAAAGCGAAGGCCGCCATCACAAGGAAGATCCAAAATCGCATCACGTTCTCCTGTCGAACAGTAGCAGCACGGCGGGCAAAAACAGCAGATCCGCCAACAAGGCAAAGCCGATCACAATCGCCGTCAGCGCACCGATATGCTGATTCACCGCAAAGCCCGATGCGGCCATAATGGCAAATCCCACGACCAAGGCAATCGACGTGATGATGATTGCGGCACCCACCACCGAAAACGTGTGTTCCAGCGCGGCGCGGGGGGCATCGCCTGATTTGCGCCGGGCCATGTAGTGCATGAGGAAATGTACGGTATCATCGACCACGATGCCAAAAGTCATGGTGGTCACAACGGTCGACCCGAGGTTTACATCGCCGAAACTGATGCCCCAGAGGCCAAAGGCAAGGATAGCGGGCACGAGGTTGGGAATGAGGCTGATCACCCCCAGTTTCACATCCCTCAGCGTGGCCATCAGGATCAGCGACACGGCCACCAGAACCACCCCCAACCCCAGCAGCATCTGCACATTGTTGCGCTGCGATATGCGGGCGAAGGCGATGGAATATCCTGCCGGTTCGGCCACGGCGTTGGGCGTGTTTTCTGCCATCCACGCGGCGCTGTCGCGGGCCAGTTCGCGCAGGGTGTCAGAATGGTCCGCGCGGGTGAAGACCGTCACCCGGGTCTGCACGCGGTCGACATCAATCTGGCTGTTGAGGTCAAGGCCCACGGGTAAGGACAGTTCGTAGAACATCATCAGCTGGGCGTTGGCCTCAACCGTGTCGGCGATGCGGTGCTCTGCGGGGTCATCGGCGCTCATGGATTTGTTGATGCGCTTGATGATCTGGGAAATGGAGGAGACGGAGACGACGGCATCTTGGCCTTCAATCCACGCGGTGAAGCGGTCGATATCGCGCAGGAATTCAGGCTCAAAAACGCTACCGGTGGGGGCCTCGAACGAAAAGGTCAGGGTTTCCAGGCCCGTCAGCCGCGCCTGTATTTCATCGGTGTCCTGGCGGAAGGCGTAGCGATCATCGAAATAGCGGAAAATGCTGTCATCAAACCCGATCCGGGTGATCCCGAAAATCGACAAGGCAATGAGCGCAGGAAACACCAAAAGCCACACCATGCGCGTGGCCAGAACCTTGCGCGACAGACGTTCCATCCCCGCCCGACGCAACAAGGTGCGGGGGGCAGTAGCCTCTGCGCCCGCGCCGCGCAGTATCCAAGGTAGAAATACGAAGACCGCGCAGAGACCAAAGATCAGCCCGATGGCCACGATATTGCCCATCTCCCGCAAGGGTGGCGCATCAGCGAAATTCAGCCCCAGAAAGCCGATGGATGTGGTGAGCGTGGCCACCGTGATGGGGGCGAGATTGATGCGCAGGGCCTGATGCGCCGCCCCCTCCCCTGCGCCGCTTTCCAACGCCCGGATCCACGCAAGGGTCATGTGCACGCAAGAGGCCAGGGTCAGCACCATCACCGCCAGCGGGCTGATCGCGGTGCCCGCCGTCAGTTCAAGGCCCAACCAGCCAGAGATGCCAAAGGTCGCAATCGTGGCGCTTGCCACGATCACGGTACCGCCCAGCACGGCGCGCGGGGATCGCAGGAACAACGCCAGCAGAGCAATGGCCACCACAAACGCGATGGGCACCAGCGTCAGCGCATCATCCTTGGCCGCCTGCGACAGCGTCAGCCCACCCAGAAGCGCGCCGGTTTTGTAAAACTCAAAGCCCGGATAGTCCGCCGCCCATGTCGCAGTCAAGTCCGCCAGAAACGCCGCCACCTCTGGCCGGGCGGTGGGGTCATCATCGGGAATGACGACATCCAGATTGATCCCGTAGGCCGTACCATCCGCCGCAATCAGGCGGTTGCGCAACTCATCAGACGCAAGCGCAATATCGCGAAACCGGGCGGCATCAGCGGGCGTGATCTCCCCTTCTTCTTCCAGAAGCGGTTCGACAAAAATCTCATCGCCCACCGCGTAGGAATGCGTGTAATTCGCCGCAGAATCGACGCGCAGCACGTAAGGCGTTTGCCAGCTGTCATTGGTTATCCGGCGCAGCGCCTCAAGGGTGGCGGGGGTAAAAGCCTCCTCCTTCGGCGGGACGATCATGAACATGACCGCCTCGGACCGGGCAAAGGCATCCTCGATCCGTTCAATCTGAAGAAAATCCTGATTGGTCTTGCCGAAGAAATCCCGATCGGTGTCGGAAAAGCGCACGTCTTTCAGCCCCGCCGCCAGCACCAGAAAGAGAAGCGCAAGGCCCAGCAAAAGCGCATGGGTGTGGGCGAGGATCCAGCCTGCGATGCGATCTGCTTGCGTCATGGGGCGTGGCCCGCGTGCGCAGGTTGGCGGGCATATCCGTAGCGGCCGAAATAGGCGCGCGCCTCCGTCCAAATCTCAGCCTCCAGCGCGGGATCCAGATCGCGGGCGCGCGGCGCATAGTCTTTCATCGCCTCGACGCGGGCACGCAAGGCCGGTTCCACGCGGTCGAACCCATCGAATTCCAACTCTTCATACACGCGGGCCACTTCGCGCACCGGATCTTTGCGCAGATCCTCATAGTGAAGAAAGCTGATGGACCCGTCCGGGATGCGGTCGATATCGCGGTGAAACACCTCATGGAACTGCTGAAAATCATCGTAGCGTTCGCGCCGCACCGCACCGGGATCATGGCGGCGACTGCTGAGCCCCTGGGTGGCGGCCATGGCCTCAATCGTGTGTTCGGCAGAGCGCAGGATGTCATACGGGTTGCGCGCGATATGGATGAACTTCGCCTTTGGAAAGCGTGCAAGGATGTCGGGGATGCGCACCGTGTGACCGGGGGATTTCAGCAGAATGCGTTTGCCGGGATTGACCATCTGCACCTTGCGCAAAAAAGCATCCCATTTCGTGGCCCAGAGGGTGCGTTCCCCTGCGGGCAAATCCGACAAAAGCAACCTGCTGCCCGGCACGTCACGGCCCCAAAAGACAGCCCTGCGCAAAAGGGAAGGCGCGCCGCTGATGGCCAGTGCGACCTCATCTTCCTCGGACGTGTCATGGCCGATTTCCACGCCGTCCATTGGCCTTTTGGATGGCATCCAGAGGGACAGCAGCGGCTTGATGAACCAGCGGCCCACCAGAAAGGTTTCGGGCATGAACACCTGCAACCCGTTGGGCGCGGCAAAGCGCGGATCGGTCGACAGAAGTTGATGCAACCACGTGGTACCCGACCGCCAATATCCCAGCACGAAGACCGGATCGGGCGTGATTTCCACCTGCGCGAGGCGGCGGGTATAAACCGCATCACTGACCCCTCGCAGCACGGAATTTCCAAGGCTGAGCAGCGTGACAGAGGCCACCACCCCAAGCCTGTCGCGTGTGACAAAGCGCAGGTTACCGCGCAAGAGACGGCACCATGCACCGAATGTCATCCCGTGCCACATGCGGGGGGAAAAGCGGCTGAAGCCATAGTCGCGGGGATCAAGCCGGTCCATCTGTGCATGGCTCCTAGGTGTGCGGCACGTCTTCCCTGTCGGTGGATTTAAGCGCGGCCTCATAGGCCTGCGCCAGTGCGCGGGCCTGATCATCGGCCAAGACATCGGTGTCGAAAATGATCCTGTAGGAGGATTTGGACACCTGCAACAGCACGTCATGGGCGGTGCCTGTGACGAGCCGTTTCAGATGCGCGGCGGGGGCCGCCTCGAACCCGATTTGAAGCGGGCTGACTTGCCATGTGTCGAACCAATTCGCGAAGGTTTCAGCGGCGGCAAAGACATCAAAGCTTGTGTGTTTGGGCCCGTGATCCAGCGCGCGTTGCAGGTTGCGCGCGGCTTTCGGGTCATTCCGGTCGGGTACGAGCACGGGTTGGCGCAGGCTGAAGGGGCCGACGGCGGGCGCTTTGGGCAGAAGATGCGCGGGCTTTGTCAGGCGCGCCATCAGGACATTGCCGGTGGTGTTGGTGGCGGCGCGCAAGGCCTGGGCGAAGGCCTGCATGTGCTGGGCCTCCGACGCTTTGGTGCAAGTGCCGGTGAGGGTGCCGGCCGGGCCGTGATCCTGGCCCACGCTTAGTGGCAAAGCGGGCCGCGCGCGGCGGGTGAAAGGCAGAGGGTCTGCGCCATCGGCGAGGGTGTAGTAGAAAAACGCCTGATCCGCGTGGCCCTGGGGTGTTTCAGGATCGAAAGCCAGCGCGCCGGGAAGGGATTTGACCACGCGGGCGCGCGCGGATTTGGGCAGGTCCTTGCCATCAAAAAGCGCCTTGAGATCGGCCACCAGCACATCCATGGACGCCGCATCGGCCAGCACGTGGTGGAGTTGCAGGGTGACCCGGCCCTTGGCGACAGAGGTGCGCATCCATTCGCCATGCGCGACATCCAAAGGCGGGGTGCCATCGCCCATCGTGACCTTTGGCTTGGCTTCAAAGACCAGCACGTCGCGCCCGCCCTCAGGCTGAACCGACGCGGTCAACATCGGGTGGCGGCGGGCCAGTTTGCGCAAGATTTTTTGCAGGTCATCGCGCACCATGCCCTTGGGCAACCGCAAAGTGGCGCGGTGTTCCAGCGCGGCTTTCATCTGCGGCGATGACATCGGCGCTTTGGCCAGTGCGATCATGCCGCTTTGGGCGGTGGAGGCCAGATGGGCGGCGGTGGCTTTTTGCGGGCCACCGGTGTCCGCCTCGGATGCGTCGGCGGTGGCGGCTTCCGTGGCGGCCATCTTGGTCACTTCCTCACAAAGCAGCGCAGCCAATTCATCAATCGAGGGCGCTTGCAGGAACTTGGAGACGGGCAGCATCAGATCGAGGGCGGATTCGACGCGCATCTTGAGCTCAAAGGAGGACAGGGAATCGAGGCCCAGCTCGCTCATCGGGCGGTCGGTTTGGATGGCGCTTGCGTCGACCTTCAGCACGGCGCTGACCTCTTCGAGGATGAAGTCTTTGGCCGCCTGTACCATCGCATCACCGCTCAGCGCCATGAGACGCGCGCGGACCTCGCCATTGTCGCCGCTGTCTTTTTGCAGAAGCGAGGCAAAGCGGGCGGTGCGGCCGAGTGCGCGGTTGGCCTGGCCCAGTTGCGCCCAATCGACATTGGCGTATGTGAATTGCCCGATATCACGGGACAGCGCGATTTCCATGCCGGCGTCGGTGTCTGTCAGGCCCGCGAGGCCGACGAATTCCAGATAACCTGCCAGCCCTTCGTTGCGGGCCACAAAGCCGCTGCCGCCGATGACGCCCCAGTTGATCGCGCTACCCGCCTGCCCGTCTGCGCGGCGATGGGCAGCGAGCGCCTCAAGGAAGGCATTGGCGGCCACGTAATTGGCCTGCCCACCCGACCCGATCATCTGCGCGATGGAAGAAAAGCCCACCATCATGTCGGCGCGAATACCTGCTTTTTCAAAGGCTTGGTGGATGGCCCAGCCGCCCACGAGTTTTGGGCGCAGCACATCTGAGATCATCTGGGGCGTCAGTTGCGTGACGAAACCATCCTTGATCACGGCCGCCGCGTGGACTGCGCCGCGCAAGGGGAATTCACCCTTTGCGGCACCGGCCACGAATGCCTCCACTGCGTTTGCTTCTGTCACGTCGAGCGATACTGCCTCCACCACCGTGCCGCGCTTTTCGATCTTGGCGAGGCGTTTTTGATCGCCCTTGCCCACAGCACCGGAGCGCGACGCGAGGTAGAGTTTTCCCGCGCCCTTGCGGCTCAGCCAGTCGGCGATGGTCAGGCCGAACCCACCGGTGCCACCTGTGACCAGATAGGAGGCATCGGATTTCAGCGCGACGGGCTGAGACACATCGCGGCGGATGCGGAAGGTGGGGTCATCCAGTGTCACCACGACCTTGCCGACATGCTTGGCCTGGCTCATGTAGCGCACGGCGTCGGCCACTTGGCTGATGGGGAAGGTGGTCAAAGGCAAGGGCGTCAGCGCTTTGTCTGCGAATTTCTCGGCCAGTTCGGCCATCAGCCCGGCGAGAAGTTTGGGCCGTTCCTGCCCCATCGCGGCCAGATCCAGCACGGCGAGCGTCACATTCTTGCGCAGCGCCTTCATCCCCACGGCGCTGTCGGCATAGACATCGCGTTTGCCGATTTCAAGAAAGCGGCCATAGGGGGCCATGATGTCGAGGCCTTTGGTGATGTAGTCGCCGGGTAGGGAGTTGAGCAGCACATCGACGCCCGCGCCCTTGGTGATGCGGGTCACGTCATCTGCGAACTTCAGGCTGCGGCTGTCCATCACGTGGTGGACGCCCTGATCTTTCAGCAGCTTGCGTTTCTTCGGATTGCCGGCGGTGGCGAAAATCTCCGCCCCCGCGGCCTGGGCCAGTTGCACGGCCGCAGTGCCAACGCCGCCTGTGGCCACATGGATGAACACGCGGTCGCCCTGCCCCATCCGGCCCACATGGTTCAGCGCATAATGCGCGGTGGCGAAGGCGGACGGGATGGTCGCGGCCTCTTCCAGAGAGATGTGATCGGGCACTGGCGTGAGGGCTATGGGATCAAGCACCATGAACCGCTGCAAACAGCGCCGCTGCATCCCCATAACCCGGTCGCCGGGTTTGAAACCGGTGACGTTGTCGCCCACATCCTCCACCACGCCGCCGAATTCGAGGCCCAGATGTTGCCACGCGGGATCGGGTTCGGCCTCTTCCGGCAGCAGGCCGGTGACAGCCATGATATCGCGGAAATTGAGCCCGACGGCGGCCACGCGCACACGCACCTGATCCGCGCCCAGCGGCTCATTGGGCAATTGCCACAGATCGAGAGCATCAATCGCGCCGGGTTTGCGCATGGTGGCGTGGAAATTGGTGGTGTCTGTGGCGGCATCCACCGTCAACAGGCGCGGGTCGAGCGTGTCTGTGTCCAGCTTTTGCAGGCGGGGGACCAGCACGCCGTCGGGGGCAAAGACGGCCTCCGCCTCATTGGTGTCGGCCAGAGCGTAATCTGCGACCGCGGCCATATCGCCATCGGGGGCAAGATCGGCATGGCGGATGTCATACTCGGGCAGTTCCGACAGCAAGACCCGCGTCACGGCCAGCACGGGCGATTGCGTCAGCGCGCGGGTCGTGGCCCAATCGCCTGCATCCGGGTAGGCACCGGATGTCAGCACAACAAGCCGGGCCAGACCGGCCTCGGAATTGCGATAAAATTCCAGGAATTCGCCCAAGGCCACCAAATCACATGTGATGCGGTTGACGGGGTCAAACATCGCCTCAGCCGTGCCGCTTGGATCAGCGGGCGCAGGGTCCAGCGCGCCGGTGTAGAGGATGCCGCCAATGGCGCCGGCCTCCATCTGCGCAGCAAGCGCGGCATCAAGCGAGTCTGACACGGCGCCACGCATTTCGGCCCGGTCGAGAAGACGCGCCTCAACGCCTTTGTCCGTGAGGGATTTCAGGACCGCGTCGGTCTGCGGCCCTTTCTGTCCGATTACGACCCAAGGTTTGGTCGCAATGGCCGGGGTCGTGTCCACCGCGAACGGCTCCCGCAGGGGCACCAGTTTCTGGCGCGCGAATTGGGGTTGCGGGCCGGTTTCAACCTCTTCCACGGGTTTCGTGGGAAGCGCTTTCATTTCCAGCCCTTCGGCGGTGGCCAGAACAGTGCCCGCCGCATCGGTGACGACAAATGACGCCTCCCCCACCTGGCGCGCCTCATCATAACTGTGGCGAGCGTGGACGAAAATTTCCCGCGGGAAGCGGTGATAGAACCGCATGCGCCGCGCGCCGATGGGCAGGAAAATGGGATCACCGGGCGCGCGGGGGGTGCGGATGCGAGCCTGCGTCATGCGCGGATCGCACAATTGCAGACAGCCATCGAGCAGCGCGGGATGCGCCTCAAACCGGTCGAAATGACCCATGATTTCATCCGGCGCGGTCAGCTTGGCAAAGACCGCATTGCGCGACATCCAAAGCTTTTCAACCACCTGAAATGCAGGGCCATAGTTCACGAATGGCAGGGATTTATCGACGTCATAAACGCAGGACACGGGGATTTCTTCCACCCCCTTGGCATCGCGTTTGAACACGGGCGCTTTGGGGGCGGGCACATCGGTGGCGCGCAGCACCCCGGTGGAGCGTTCCGTCCACTCATCGCCCTCACCCCGCACGCGGGAATGCAGGCGCGCGATCTGGCGGCCTTCGTCAAAGGTGCCACTGAGGAACACATCCGCCTCATCGGGCAAGAAAAGCGCATCGAGGATGCGGGCGTTTTCCACCTCAAGCGGTTTGTCCCCGTGCCGGTCGCGGCCCATGCGCAGGATCATATCGACGAAACCCGCGCCGGGGAAAATCGTGTCGGCCTGAAGGCGGTGATCTTTCAGGAACGGGTGGGTCTTGGTGTTGAATTCGGAGCTGTAGGCGACGCCCGATTGGTTACGGCGGTGGCCCAAAAAGAGGTGTGCCGGTTCAGCCTTGAGGTAGCGCTGCACCTCTTCGCTTTCCGACCAATGAGGCACTTGCGCCCATGCGATTTTCGGCATCGGGATGGATTTATCCACGCCGCCGGTGATGGCAGGCCAGTTGAGATCCTGGCCCGCGACAAAGAGATCGGCCATGGTGCGGGCGAAGGTTTCAAAGTCCCCCGCCTTGCGGGACAGAGAATTGAGAACGCGCGCGCGCGCGCCTTTTTCCAGCGTCGTGGCCGTGGTGGGGCCAGCCAGCGTGGTGTGGGGGCCGAGTTCCACGAAGGTGCCAGCGCCGAGGCCGAGGGCGGCCTCAATGCCTGCCTGGAACATCACGGGCTGGCGCAGGTTTTGCCACGCGTAATCGATGTCAAACCGCGTTTCGGGCTGGCCTGTGACGGTGGAGATGAAGGGGATGCGCGGCGCGGTCCAATCGATGTGGCGGACCTCTTGGCGGAACCAGGCCTCCCCCGCTTCCAACTGGTAGGAATGCCAGGCGGTGTCGACCTTCAGGATACGGATGAAGGTGTCGGGATGGGCGAAGGTGAATTCTTCGACAAAGTCGTGGATCGCATCAAAATCGCCGCTGATCGTAACAGACCCCGGGCCGTTGACGGCGGCGATGCCGATGAGGCCGTGATCGGGCAAAAGCGCGGTGACATCCTCCAAAGGCATGCCCACGGCGGCCATAGCGCCTTTTGCCCCAACCCGGTCACGAATTTCGCCGCGTTTGGAGAGGAACCGCGCGGCACCATCGAGGCTGAGCCCGTCTGCGACGTATGCGGCTGCGGCCTCCCCAATCGAATGGCCGACGACCATGTCTGGCGTCACGCCCACATGTTTCCAAAGCGCGGCAAGCCCGGCCTGAATGGCAAAAAGCGCAGGTTGGGTGACGGTGGTGTCATCCATGCGGGACGTGGCCTCATCGCGCAGAAGCTCTTCCTTGATGGACCACCCGGCAGCCTGCACAAAATGGGTGTCGAACGCGTCAACGGCGGCGGCGAAGATGGGTTCGTCTTCCATGAAGTGCCGCGCCATGGCCCACCATTGGCTGCCTTGGCCCGCGAACATGAAGCACAGCTTGCCGGTATCCGAGACCTGCCCGCGCCGGATGTTGGGATTGGCGTCGATGACGTCCGCCTCGCCTTGGGCCAGATCGTCGAGCGCGCTGAGCAAATCCTTACGGTTACCGGCAAGGACCACGGCGCGATGGGCGCGGTGGGATTGGCTGCCCGCCAGGTTGGCGGCCAGTTTGGAGAGCGGCGCATCCTTGAGCTGCGCCTTGTCCTTCAACGCCGCAAGCAGATTGGCGGCCTGCAGGCACACGCCCTCTGGCGTACCTGCGCTGAGCAGGAAGAAGTAAGGCCAGTGATCGGTATTGAGGCCCTCAGCCGCCACGGCATGCACCGGGAAGGCGCGGCGAATTTCGGGCTCTTCTGGGGTGGAGGACAAAAGCACGCTGGCATTGGTGCCGCCGAAACCGAAGGAATTGACCACGGCCACGCGCAGGCCGTCGACCTCCGGGAAGGGTTCTGCCTTCGTGGGCACGCGCAGGTTCAGGGCGTCGAAGGGGATGCTGGGATTGGCCTCAGCAAAGTTGATATTGGGCGCGACCGTTTTGTTGCGCACCGACAGCACCGCCTTGATGAACCCGGTGATCCCGGCGGCCGGTTCCCCGTGGCCCACATTGGCCTTGCCGGAGCCGACAAAGACCGGGCCGTGACCGGCCGATTGCCCGATCACGCGGCCAATGGCACCGGCCTCAATAGGGTCACCCACAGGCGTGCCGGTGCCATGCGCCTCCACATAGCCCACCTGATCAGGGCGCAGGGAGGTGCTGCCAAACAGCCCTTCCAGCACGTCGATCTGCGCGCATTGGCTGGGGGCGGTGATGGTGCTGGTGCGGCCATCCTGGTTGCAGTTGGTGGCGTGGATCACGGCATGGATGGGATCCCCATCACGCAGGGCGGCATCATAGGGTTTCAACACCACAACGCCCGCCCCTTCGCCACGCACGAACCCGTTGGCGCGCGTGTCAAACGTGCTGACTTGACCCGTGGTCGACAACATCCCGGCGCGCGAAAACGCGATGAAGCTGGAGGGATGCGCAAGCACATTCACCCCGCCCACAATCGCCCGATCACAGCCGCCAGAGGCGAGGCTTTGCACCGCCTCATTGAGCGCCACAAGCGATGAAGAACAGGCGGTATCCACCGCAAAGCTTGGCCCGCTCAGGTTCAGCCGGTGGGAGATGCGGTTGGCGTTGATGCACAGCGCATAGCCCGTGCCGGCGAAAGCCTCCGGATTGGTGGGGCGCAGTTCCTGGATGGCGCGGTAGTCGGACTGGCTGACGCCCACGAACACGCCGGTATTGGCGGCTTGATAATCCTCCAACGGGGCGACGCTGTCCTGAATGGCCTCATAGGCGGTTTGCAACAGCAGCCGCTGCTGCGGATCCATCGCATCGGCCTCACGCGGGGAAATCCCGAAAAACGCGGCATCGAACCCGCGCACATCGTCCAGAAACCCGCCCCATTTGGAGGCTGATTTGCCCATCGCATCGGCGTTTTCGTCGTAAAAAGCATGAATGGCCCAGCGATCTTCCGGCACTTCCCGGATGCCGCAACCTTTATCCAGCAGAAAGGACCAATACTCATCCGGTGTCCGGTTCCCGCCGGGAAGACGACAGGCCATCCCCACCACAGCCACCAAACGGCCCCCATCTTCGAGATCGCGCATCCCGTTGAAACGTTCCACCTAAAAATTCCTTGGTTTTTATCGGAGGCCATCGCCCCATTCCCCGGCATCCATAATTTCATGCTGACATGCAGGGTCAACCGGCAAAGAGGGGGATGTGGTTAATGAACCGACACCTGTTGCAGTTCTGGGCACAAATGGCGGCAATCCTCGGCTGAAGTGGCGCGATAGGCGTCATTTGTGCAAGGCGTGCATCGACAAAAACGCGTCACTTTCAGTTGCGATCCTGCGGGCCAGATACTATCCACAGGCCACACCACGACACAGGGACACCCGGTGCCAGATCAACCCTACGCGCCCCTCACTTTTTTTCAGCGCCACAGGATGGTTGAGGCGGCATTGGATCCCGAGACCTGCGCGCGCCATCATGCCCGCTACACCTATAACTGGGCGGTGCGCATCACGCCCAGCTTGTCGCCGCGCAAGGCCCAGCGTGCGTTCCGCAACCTGACCCAGCGCCATGACAGTTTGCGCCTGCGCATTGTCGAACATGGTGGTGATTGGGTCGCGGATATTCCGCCCGATCACGCCAAGGGGCTGGTGGTGGAAGACCACGGCCCCCTGTCGCAGGCCGAGCAAGAGGCGCTTGTGGCGCGCAAATGCGCCACCCTGAAGACGGCCCTCGATCCGGCGCTGTTTGAGATGGAATTGCTGCGTTTCGGGGCGCAGGGCGACATCCTTCTGGGCCGGGCCCAGCACGCGATTTACGACGCCTACAGCGTTAGCATTGTTCTGGCAGAGGCTATCTCATTCCTGCTGGATATTCCGGTCACGGGTCATGCCGCGTCACATCGCGAATTCATGGCCCATCGCGCGCGGCTGACAAAACAGCGCGATGCGGAAAAGACCGCCTATTGGGACGCAGCCATTCAGCCGCCTCCCCCGCCGCTTCGGATCGGGCGCATGGCCAAGGGTCTGCCGCCGCTGGATCGAACCAATCTGGGGCCGTGTCACCGGATTGAGGCGGCGCTGAGCATTGCGGCCTCAGACCACGTGAAGGCGCGGACGAAGGCAACTGGGCTGTCGGCCAATGCGCAAATCCTGACAGCCTTCGGTGACAGCGTCTGTGCCATGGGCAACGGGGATGAGACGATCTGGCGCGGCATCATGGGGCGTCAGGAGGCCGCGCTTTCATCCTTCGTGGGGCCCGCGATGCAAGGGTTCTACATCAAGTACAAGGCTGGCGCCGGGGCGCGCGTGCTGAGCGACATGATCGCGCGGGGCGCTGACATGTTGCCTGCGGCGGCCGTCGCCCCGGGCGCGCCCAATGCGCCTGTCGATCTTCCTTACATGATCAACATGCCCAAACCCACCGGCCCCTTGGACAAATCGCCCATGGCCCATCTGCTGACCTTGGGAGACCGGGATGGATACACGCTTGGCCCGCTGCGGTTTGAACGCGTGCCCACCGGGGAGCCGCTCCAGATTGATTGCGAACTGGACGTCAATGTCGCGGCCACGCCGAACGCGCCCAACGTGGAACTGGTGGCGGATGAGGCCTCCTGGACAGTGGATGAATTGCGGCAGCTGGCTGATCGTATCAATGCGTCCATTCTGGCAGGACACATCTAGGGCGGGCGTTGCGCGATTGCATTTCATCCCTACTTGGGTATCTGGTGATCCCAAGTTGCCATTTGAAAAGACAGGTCCTGTCCCCCGTGTCAGATCAACGCTTCGCGCCCCTTTCCCCCTATCAGCGGCACAAAATGGTTGAGGCTGCGTTGGACCCAAAGACATCCCCGCGCCATCACGCCCGCTACACCCGAAGCTGGGCCGTGCGGATCCTGCCCAGCCTGTCGCCGCGCAAGGCCCAGCGCGCCTTTCGCACCCTGACCCAGCGCCATGACAGCCTGCGCCTGCGCATTGTGGAACGTCATGGCGACTGGATGGCAGAGATCCTGAATGAGCATCCCCAAGGGCTGGTGGTGGAAGATCACGGGTCCCTGCCGCGTGAGGCGCAAGAGGCGCTTGTGGCACGTAAATGCGCCACACCGATGACCGCCCTTGATCCGGTTCTCTTTGAGATGGAATTGCTACGCTTTGGCGCGCAGGGCGACATCCTGTTTGGCCGCGCCCATCACGCGATTTATGACGCCTATAGCGTCGGTATCCTTCTGGCGGACGTCATATCATGCCTCTTAGATATTCCGCTGACCGGCCACGCGGCGTCACACCGGGATTTCGTGGCCTACATTGCGCGGCATATAAAACAGCGTGCGGCGGAAAAGACCGACTATTGGGAACGCATTGTGCGCACCCCGCCGCCGCTTTTGAATGTCGGGCGCACGGCCAAGGGGTTGCCGCCCCTTGACCGGCGCAATCTGGGGCCTTGTCACCGCATTGAAGCGGGGTTGAGCGCGCGGGCCTCTGACACCGTGAAGACGCGTGCGAAGGCCACGGGGCTATCGGCCAATGCGCAGATTCTGGCAGCCTTTGCTGATAGTGCCTGCGCGATGGGCGGCGCGGAGGAGGTTCTGCTGCGGGGCAATATCGGACGGCAGGAGGCCGCGCTGTCGCATTTTGTGGGCGCCGCGATGCAGATCTTTTACGTGCGCTACAAGGCCGGGTCCGGCGCGCAGGTCTTCAGCGACATGGTGTCGACTGCAGCCGATATGTTGCCCTGCGCAGACGTGGCCACGGGCGCGCCCATGTCCGATCTTTACTGCCCGATCCTTGTGAACATGCCCAAACCGACGGGCCCTTTGGACAATTCACCCGTGGGCCGTGTGCTGGCGCTGGGGGATCAGGATGCGTTCACCATGGGGCCGCTGCGGTTTGAACGGGTGCCAACGGGGGAAGAGCTTCAGATCGACCGCGAACTGGATGTGAATGTCACAGCCACCGCGGACGCGCCGAATGTGGAACTGGTGTCGGAAGTCGCCTCGTGGGGGATGGCGGAGTTGGACCATCTGGCCGCCGCGATGAATGAGGCGATCCTGACCTGACCGGGGCGGTGGGCAAAAAACCGGGTTCTCTCCGCCCCCGTTCCGTGCTTGCATCGCGGCCAATATGACGACGACGCACAAAGCCTTTCAATCCGGCACCCACCGTATCCGCGCCCCAGAGGAGACGCTGGCCCGCGCCGCACGGCATCTGGCCGCGATGGGCATCACGCGCGTGGCGAATGTGACGGGGCTGGATCGCATCGGCATTCCGGTGGTCAACGCGTTTCGGCCCAATTCGCGGTCATTGTCTGTGTCGCAAGGCAAGGGGATGACGCTTTCCGCCGCCAAAGCCTCCGCCGTGATGGAGGCGATTGAGGGGTTTCACGCCGAAGAGATTGATCTGGTGCGCGTGGAGGGCAGTCATGACGATCTGCGCAGGTCACGCCGGATGATTGACATGGCGCGGCTGGCCTATCTGCGCGATACGGAATTTGATGAAGACCGAGAGCTGATCTGGCATGAGGCGCGCGATCTGATGTCGGATGCGCCGGTGCTGGTGCCGTCCGAATTGGTTCACACCGATTACACTCTGCCGCGCGGCCCGCAGGCGGGGTGTTTTGTGGCCAGCACCAATGGGCTCGCCTCGGGCAATCACGCGCTGGAGGCGATTGTCCATGGCATTTGCGAGGTGATTGAGCGCGATGCCCATACCCTGTGGGAGATCATGGACACCGCAGGTAAGGCGGCCAGCCAGCTGGACCTGAGCACCGTCACCGATCCGGCCTGTCGCGAGGTGATTGATCGCCTGCAAGCGGCCGATATGGAGGTGGGCGTGTGGGATATGACAGGCGATGTGGGCGTGGCCACGTTCAACTGCCTGATCACCGATGCCCGTGTTGAGCAAGGCCATTCAGGCGGCGGCGCGGGCACGCATATCTGCCGTGATATCGCCCTGATGCGCGCGCTGACGGAGGCGGTGCAGGTGCGCACCAACTACATCACCGGCGCGCGGGATGATTTGCAGGACGGGGAATATACGGGCGAAGGGATCGCAGCCAAGACGCGCTATGCGAGGCGGTTGATGGAGGCGCAACCCGCGCCACCGGTCCGGTACACGGATGTGCCTTCGCAGGTATTTGAGACCCTGGAGGAGGATCTGGATCACTGCCTTTCCCGGCTGGCGCAGGTGGGCGTGCGGGAGGTGGCAGCACTTGACCTGACCAAACCTGCCTTCGACATCCCCGTATGGCGGGTCATCATTCCAGGCCTCGAAGGCCCTCATGATCACGCCGATTTCTGCCCCGGCATCCGCGCCATGCGGCGGGGGGCACGATGATTATTTTCGCAGGCCCCACCATCCCGCCAGATGCCATCCGCACGGCCCTGCCTGACGCTGATATCCGCCCGCCTGCACGCACCGGTGACATCTATCGCGCCGTCCAGGACGCCCCGCGCGCCATTGGCCTGATCGACGGGTTTTTCGAAGGTGTGCCGTCTGTCTGGCACAAGGAAATCCTGTGGGCGATGGATCAAGGCATCGCCGTCTTCGGTGCCTCCAGCATGGGCGCGCTTCGGGCAGCGGAATTGCACGCGTTCGGCATGATCGGCGTGGGCTGGATTTTTGAGGCCTATCGCGACGGGCGGCTGGAAGATGATGATGAGGTGGCCCTGCGCCATGGCCCGGAAGAGATGGGGTATATCGCGCTGTCAGAGCCGATGGTGAACATCCGCGCGACGCTGGATCATGGCGTGAAGGCGGGGGTGCTGGAGGCCGGCGCGGCGCAGGACCTGACCGCCTTTGCGAAGAACATGTATTTCCCCGACAGAAGCTGGAAGGCCGTCACGCACCGAGCCTTTAAGATGGGGATTGATGGGTTGTCAGACTGGCTAAGCACCTCAAAACTAGATCAAAAACGCCGTGATGCAGAAGAGATGCTGCGCCAGATGGCCGGGTTTGAGGGCCATGACAAACCCAGATTTACGTTCCAGCACACGGTCATGTGGGAAGACCTCAAACGCCAATGCGACAGCAAAGGCCCGGGGCTGACCACCGAGCTGATCCTTGATGATCTGCGCCATGATCCGGATCGCTATCATCCCTTGCGCCACCGCGCCGCCGCGCATTTACCCGACACTGTTTGGGACGTGCCTGACCATGTGATCGACAGCGCGCTCACCCAGTTTCGCACTGATCACAGGCTCTACACCGGTGCGGCGTTTGACGCGTGGCTCAGGGATAACGCCCTCGCCCTCGACACACTGCGCGAGGATATCCGCCAAGACATCCGCCTCAGCGCGCTCAGCGAAGACGACCCTGCCGCGTTTCAAAACGCCCTTGTGCAAACCCTCAAGGACGACGGCACGTGGGACGCCCATTTGGCAGAAGCCAAACACAAGGCCGATCATTTGCGCGCGGCGGGGTTCGACATGCCCTTGTCTGCTGACACAGGCCTGACTGGGGTCGCCCTGCTGATGTGGTATTTTGAAAGCTTCCGTGGCGAACCCGTGCCGCAAGACATGGATCACTTTCTGCAAGCTTTCGATTACCCCACCCGTGACGCGTTTGAGGAAATGATGGCGCGACAGTATCTCCTGTGGCAGGATCAGCTGGCATAAATTTTGGACCAAATACCTTTGTCATACATTGAAACCGAACATAAAGGCGGCACGCGCTTCAGGCTTTTCCCTCAGCCGCCCTCGCTGGAGCAACAAGAAGAGCCTGAAACGGTCTGGGTGTCTTCGCCCGCCGGGTCGGTGATGCCGGGGCCGTCGGATCATCGGATGTATGTGATTGATCCGGTGGGCAAGGAAAAACCCTATGGCTACTATCCCGGCCCTAACGGGTCGATCTTTCATTATCGCCCGCCCTGGCCCGGACCGATTTTGGATGTGGCCCACCCGGACGAAGACGGGCATTTTGACCATCTGGAACTGGGCACGCATCAGTTTGAACAGGCCCATGCCTTTGGGTCCATCCGCTTTACCATGGACATTTGGGAGCGGTATTTTGAACGGCCGCTCGAGTGGCATTTTGATGATTTCTATGACCGGTTGGAGATCTTGTTTCTGCGCGGGTTAGATAACGCCTATGCAGGTTTTGGATCGGTTGAGATCGGCTCTTACACCTCAAAGAAGACCGGCGATCACGTGGAGTTCGGGCTGAGTTTCGACATCCTAAGCCACGAATTGGGTCACCTGATCATCTACAAAGAGATCGGCCTGCCCGGCACGCAAAAGGTGGATGGGGAGTATTTCGGGTTTCACGAATCCGCCGCTGACATGGTCGCGCTGATTTCCCTGCTGCATTTCGACAGCGCGGTGGTGGGGCTTTTGGAAAACAGCCGTGGGAATTTGTATTCCTACAACCGGTTGAACCGGTTCGGGGAAATTTCGGACAATTGGCAGCTGCGGTCGGCGGCCAATCAGAAAACCATGTGGGATTTCGAAGACGGCTGGACCTATGAACACCGCCTGTCGCAGGTGCTTACCGGGGCGCTGTTCGACACGTGGGTGGATATTTTCCATGAAAATCTTCTGGACGCGGGGCTGATTTCGCAAAGCTTGGAAGAGCTGTCTGACCGGATGGAAGGTGACCCAGACTATGAAGCCGTGATCCAGCCCATGTTTGATGAGGCTTACGCCCGCAACCCCGGTGGCTTTGCGGATGCGCTGGTGGCCTCTAGGGATTTCATGGGGTTTGCCATGGCGGCGCTGTGGGAGAGGCTTTCGATTGAGACGCTGGATTACGCGGATGTTTATGAAACCCTGGTTGAGGTCGAGCGCGACATGACAGGCGGGCGCTACGCCCCCATCATCCACGCCAATATGCGCCGTCGCGGGATCGGTATCGTGAAGGCGGGCCCGCGCCTCACGCCGCCTGACGAAAAAAGCCATGCCTTTTCTGATCGCACCGCAACGCCTGAAGGCACGTGTGATTGCTGCGATCCCAGCTTGCCTTATTCCATCCGCCGGGAATTGGCGCGCAGCAACGGGTGATAAAAGAGGCGACAGGCAATGGTTAATGTGCATAAATAACAACGCGGTGGGCAGCATTAGACCCGCCACCAAGACAAAAGGATTTTGAAATGGGCGACAGATTGGTGAATTTCTCAACCATCATGCTTTTCGGGCGTGAGATGGATGACATCAAATATGAAGAGGCGGGCGGCCCGAATGACGCCGCAGGCAACACGGACAGCCCCCCCACCAAGCGCCCCGAACAGGCAGATTCGAACGCTTTCGTTGACAACCAACTGGCCGCCGACAATGCCCGCTTCGCCCGCATTTTCGGGTTCAGCTTCGAGGGACAGTATTATGATCTGGCCCGGCCACAGATTTTCCTGGTGCATGGCAATGGCGCCCCGGCGGAAGATGCAGGTGCGGTGAAAGAACGGCTGCGCGGCAGCGTGGATCAAGGCGGCATGGCCACGCGCAATGTGAAATTTGCCGATGACCTGCGGGTCTGGGCCTATGAGAAATCTGATTTCTCCGTGCGGTTGGACCCTGATATCGGGCCGTTGGAACAGATCCTGCTGGCGGCGGAACTGGGCATGGATGGCGGCTATAGCGGTGGGAAAGCGTATTCCGGCGGCAAGGCCTATTCCGGTGGGAAAGCTTACTCAGGTGGTAAAGCGTATTCAGGTGGCAAAGCCTATTCCGGTGGCAAAGCCTATTCCGGTGGCAAAGCCTATGGCGGCAGCGACTGATCTGAAAACCTCAGAGCAATGAAGTGGCTTCGTCAGGCCCCGGTCTGGCGATCCTGAAGTAAAGCCAGTGCGCTTTATGGTGACGTCCCGCTGAGCGATTGAACGGCGCCTGATTTCTACATTTCGCCAGGCCCTGGGTGGGGCCTGACGAAGGCGCGGCGGGCTACGCCCTTGATTCCGCGCCGGGGCGCAAAACGACCAAATCAAAGCCCTTAGGTATCGCCTGTCACATACCGCTTGTGGATTTTCGTCTCATCCTCGGCGACCTGATGAAAGCCCAGACGCTTGTAGAGCTTCACCGCGCGGTTGCCCTTCACCAATGACAGGCTCACGTTTTTGCCCTGCGCGGCGGCGTCGGCGATGGTCTGTTTGATCAACACGGTTCCGATGCCCTTGCCACGGGCCTCCTCAATCAGATGCAATTGATCAAGGCAAAATTCCTGATCGGTGTGCGATACCTGAATCCAACCCACATCCTGGCCGTCCACCATGATCACGCGCACCTCATCCACATCATAGTAACTGGCAAAGGCGGCCTCTTTTTCCTTGGCATCCCAAGCGCCAAGCGCTTCCAGCAAAGGTTTCATGGAGTCGAAATAAAGGTCTTCTGCAAATTTGTAATCGTCCGCACGCCCCGGGCGTAGGTCAAATGGAATAGATCTATCAGCGTTCACGTCACCCCCGCTTTCTTCAGCCCCTCGATCAATCTTTCTCGGGGTTCTGGGTTTCGATCCGGGGGCACGTTCTCCCAATGTTGGAGCGTGAACTCCGGATGCGTTGCATGGATTTGTGAGGCATGGCGGCGCGCCTCATCCATCCGACCAATGAGCGCATTGCTGGCCGTTAGCATGCGGTAGGCTTCCGTCTTGTCGCGCATTTGCGTCAGCGTGCGGATGGCCTCCTCATAATCGGTCATGTCGAAATAGGCCTCGCCCAAATGCCATAGATACCAATCGGGATAGAACGGGTTCAGTGTCATCGCTCGGCGGATCAGATCAACGGCGCGTTCGGGTTCGCCATAGACACTGGCGGAGTGGCCCATCTCTGCCAGGATATCGGCGTCATTGGGATTGTATTGAATGGCGCGTTCATAGGCGGCCAGCGATTCGTCATGGCGGCGCTTGTAAAGACAGGCATTGCCAAGGGCAGCGTGCCCGCGCGCATCGTCCGGATCCAGCTTCAGCGCCATCTCCGCCTGAAGAATAGCATCATCAAGCGCGACCTCGGGCCGGTCGGCCCAGTTGAAGCGCCACGCATCGTTGGATGCCCGCGAAATCGAACTGTAGGACACCGCGTAATTTGGATCGATGTTGGAGGCCTGTTCAAAGAGCCGGCGCGCATGCAGGTTCAATTCACGGCGGGGCTGTTTATACACCTCCCGCCCGCGCAGGATCAGACCGTACGCTTGCAAATCCGAGGGCGCAGATCGCTGTTGGCGCTGCGCCTCTGCCTTGTCGATCTTAATCGAAAGGCACGACGCGATCACGGCGGTCACCTCATCTTGGAACGCAAACACATCCCCGATGGACCCGCTGAATTTTTCTGCCCAGACGGACCGGCCAGTATCGGCCTCTGACAATTGCACCTGCACGCGCAGCTGTTCGCCCGCCCGCTGGAACCCGCCCGTCGCCACGTAGCGCACGCCCAGCCTTTCGCCGATCTGCTTCATCGGCACCTGCTGGCCCACGAACATCTTTGACGATTGCTGCGCGATCACATGCAGGTTGTTGAACCGCGTGAGGTTGGAGATGATATCGCCTGTCACCCCGTTGCACAGATGGGTGTTCTGCGGCTCCCCCGACAGGTTTTCAAGCGGCAGAACGGCCACCGAGCTGTCGGGGATATCCACGGTTTCCACCACCCGTTCGACAATGGCCGGGGCCTCCACCCGCGGGCCCACGGCAAGACCCACAGGTTCGATCTGAAAAATCTCGATGGTGTCTTCGATGTTTTTCAGCTTGGGCGTGCCAAGCGCGGTCATGGGCACATTGGCCAATTGCGGTGTGACCTGCAAAATCGCTCGGCTGATGCAGATGGATCCGGGCTTGGCCAGCCCTTGCAACCGCGCGGCCACGTTGATGGCGTGGCCCTGAAGGCCGAACTTTCCATCGGTCACATCACCCATATTAATGCCGATGCGGAAAACGATGGGTTCCTGACCTGCGTGCCAGACCTCATCGTTGACGAATTCCTGCTGCATCGCGATGGCGAAATTCACGCAGTTGGACACATTGCCAAAGAGCGCGACAATCCCGTCGCCTGCCACGTTCTTGATGATGCCGCCATAGTCCGTCGCCAGTTGCTGAATGAGCGTGATGGCCTGTTCGACGCGCAGGGATGTATCGGCCTCATTGCGGCTCATGAGGCGGGAATAGCCATCCACATCCGCGACAAGCACAGTCATCAGCCCGTTATGTATGCCTTGGTCTGCCGCCATTGGCTGCTGCACCCTCTTTGTCCGAAATGCCGGTATCTCCCGCAGGTTAACCTACGGGGTTTCAGGGCGTAGGCAAACCAAAGAATGCATGTGCATCACAGGTTTAGCCGCGTAAGGCTTTGTATTTGGCCGATGCCTCGTAGTAGTCGTCAAAGCCGATGCGCTGGCGTAACTCGGTGAAGCTCATCAGTTGGGCAGGGTCCACTTGGTCGTCGCGCAGGGCTTGGAGCGTCTGCATCGCGGTTTGCATCACCGCCGCCAGCAGGGTCAGAGGATAGGCCGCGATGGCAAAGCCCATGTCATGCAGCTCGGCTTGCGGCAGGATGGGCGTGTCGCCGCCTTCCAGCATATTGGCAAGCGCCGGGCCCGGCACTTCTGCGCAAATCTGGCGCATTTCGGCCTCAGTGCGGGGCGCCTCCACGAAGGTGATGTCAGCGCCCAACTGGTGGAACATCTGCGCGCGGTCTATCGCCTCCGTCAGCCCGTGATCGGTGCGCGCATCCGTGCGAGCGAGGATCAGCACATCCGTGTCCGCCCGCGCCTCCACCGCCGCCTTGATCCGGTCAAAGGCCACATCGCGGTCCACCACCGCCTTGCCCGGCGTATGGCCGCAGCGTTTGGGCGCAACCTGATCTTCGATCATCACCGCCGCGGCCCCTGCCCGCGCCAGCCCCTTCACGGTGCGCTGCACGTTCATTGCGTTGCCGTAGCCTGTGTCACCATCGGCCACGAAGGGCAGCGCTGTTGCCTCCACCACGTTACGGGTGTGATCGAGCACTTCGCCGTAGCTCATCAGCCCCAGATCAGGCGCTGCGATGCGGGCGGCGGAGGCGGCAAAACCCGACAGGAACGTCATCTGGAACCCCGCCTGTTCGATCAACTTGGCCGATAGCGCGTCATAACAGCAAGGTGCGACGAGCAGTTGGTTTTGCGCCAGAAGCGCGCGCAGGTGGTCAGCGCGGGGGTTGGGGTGTGTCATGGACGTGTTCACCGTGCGAGTTCGTATGGAATGTAGAGCGCAATTCCCGGCACGAACCACAACAGCACCGCCATGCAGAGCATGATCACCGCGAAGGGGGCGGCACCTTTGGCGACCTCTTGCAGGCGCGCGCGGGCCACGGCCTGGATCACGAACAGGTTCATCCCCACCGGAGGCGTGATCAAAGCGGTTTCGATAAGCACCACGAAGAAAATGCCAAACCAGATGGGATCAATCCCGGTGTCCAGCACAGCCGGCAGCAGCACCGGCACCATGATCAGAAGCATCGACAGGCTTTCGAGGAAGAACCCCATGATCAGCAGGACAATCCCCACCGCCAGAATGAAGAGGCTGGGGTTGGTGATGTTTTCGGTTAAGAACCCGCTGATCGATTGCGGGATCAGGTAGAGCGTGATGGCGTAGGAAAAGACCTTGGCCCCCGCCACGATGATCAGCACCATGACGGAGGTGCGCAAGGCACCCTCCACCGCCTCTTTCAGCTTGGCAAAATTCATCCGCCCCATCGCGGTGGTCAGGATCAGCGCCAGAACAAAACCCAGCCCCGCGCTTTCCGACGGCGTGGCGATGCCTGCATAGATTGACCCCACGATGGCCATAGCCAGCGCGATGGTCGGCAGCGCCATGAGGGAGCTTTGCCCCCGTTCGCCCCAACTGGCCTTGTGGATAGGTTGATAGCCACCGGCAAAGCGCGAAAAGAGGATGCCGTAGATGATGAAACAGGTCGCCAGAAAGAGCCCCGGGCCGATGCCTGCCAAAAACAGCGTGGGGATCGAGGTTTCCGTGATCACACCGTAAAGGATGAGGGGAATGGAAGGCGGGATCAGGATGCCCAGCGTGCCGCCTGCCGCCAGCATGCCGTAGACAAAGGGTTTGTCATAGCCGCGCTTGGACATCTCCGGGATGGCCACGGTGCCGATGGTGGCGGCGGTGGCTACGGAGGAGCCGGAAATCGCAGAAAAGAGCGTGCAAGACATGATCGTCGCCACGCCAAGCCCGCCCGGCCAATGCCCGACCCAGCTTTGCACGGCCGCGTAAAGATCGCGCCCTACGCCACCCTTCAGCAGCACATTGGACATCAGCAGAAACATCGGCACGGCAAGCAGTTCGAAACTGTCCATCGACCCGTGCAGGCGTTGCGGCACCGCGACCAGCGGGAAGCCCTTGAACGCCAGCAGGATCACCCCCAGCCCGCCCAGCGTGAAGGCCACCGGCGTGCGCATCAGCAAGAACGCCAGAAGCGCCACAAGGATGATCACGGTCTCCATTCAGTGATTGCCTTCCAGCACGTCGTCTTCGGGGATGTCCTCGGCCCAGACGCGGTAAAGCTGTACCGCGCCTTGCAGCATCAGGAGAAGCGACCCCACCCAAACGGGCGCATGGGTGATGGCCTTGGGCGGGGCGAGATAGGTATCGGTGGTGTGACCGGCCAGCGTGGCCTTCAGCCAGATTTCAAACCCGTAGTAACAGGCGACCCCGGCGAAGAGATAGAGCATCCCGATCGCCAGCGTTTCCGCAAGACGCCGCCGCAGCGTGTTGGGATTGGTCAGGATAACCTCAATCGTGACCATCTCGCGGTGTTTGAGCACGTAGGCGGCAGCCAGATACACCACCCAGACCTGCAACACGCGGCTCACCTCATCGACCCAGACGGTGGGCGCGGTGAAGACGTAGCGCATGATCACCTCGAAGGTGATGAAAAACCCCACGAGGAAAAGACACCACGCGCTCAGTTTGCCGGTGATCTCAGAAAGGCCATCGATGATGCGGATCAACACGCGCCCCCTCCCCCTTGGTCTTCGCGCATGGGCAAGAGCGGCGCCGCCCCTGCCCTGCGTTCACGCGCTTTAGTTCGTCATCGCGGCCTTGACCGCCGCGACAGAGGCCGCGCCCGTGTCGCCCGTTTCTTCGACGAATTGATCCACAACACCCGCCGTGGCAGCCACCCATTCAGCGCGCTGATCATCGCTCAGTTCCACCACGGTCATCTCGGCGCGCATCTCTTCCACGATGGTGGCCTCCTGCGCGTAGATTTGATCGCGCAGTTTCTGTTCCACCTCCAACGCCGCAGCATCGATGATGGCTTTGTGTTCATCCGACAGGCCTTCGTAGAAGTCGTTGTTGATCACGGCGATGAACTCAATCGCGCTGTCAAAGGTGAGCGTCATGTGATCCATCACTTCAAAGAGCTTGCGGGATTTCACGGCAGACGCCCCCGTCATGCCCACATCGACCGCACCCTGCTGGTAGGCCAAAAACTGTTTGGACCCCGACATCAGCGTCGGAGCCCCGCCCAGCGCCTGAACAGTCCAGCCATGGACCTTGCCGTAGGTGCGGACTTTCTTGTCGGCGATGTCAGCAGGGGTCTGAATGGCCGACCCGTTGTTGAGGTAGATGTTACGACCAAAAGCCTGCCACCACAGCACGCGGTTGTTGGTCTCTTCCAGGATCGCGGCATCAAGCGTGGTGCGCAGGTCTGATCCCGGCGCAACGGCAGTGCGGATATGCGCCTCAGACCCGAAGATGAAGGGGATGGACACCACATCGACCGCTGGCACAGACCCCGCGAACCGACCGATAAAGGCCGATCCGGCCTCCACCGCGCCGGAGCCAACCGCGCCCGGCACTTCCTTGTCCTTGAACAGCTGCGCAGACGGGAACAGCTGCACTTTCAATTCCCCGCCGGAGCGTTCTTCCACGATGCTGGCGAAATCCATCCAGTTGACGCCCAGTGAATGGGTTTCGGGCAATTGCAGCGTGACGCGGATGGTTTCGGCGCTGGCCACGGCGGGCGCGAGGGCAATCGCGGCAGCGGCCGCTGTTTTCAAAATCCAGTGTTTCATGTGGTCCTCCCAGACAATCACTTAACGTCTGGCAGACCCTAGATTACCGGACAGAAAAGGGAAGGCCAGATTGCCCGCAGCGCGCGCGCCACGGCACCCCGGTGGACCGACATGCAAAGCAGTTAGGACAGGTTTGCGGGTTTGGGTGCGTTCGCGTAACCTTGTCATCAAAAGCTACGCAAAACAGGAAGGCGCGACCCAATGGATGATGCCGACAAACGCATTCTGCGCGCCATTCAGACCCACCCTGACGCCACGATGCGCGAATTGGGGGACATGACGGGCCTGACCCACACCCCCTGCTGGCGCCGCCTCAAACGGCTGCGGGAGGACGGCTACATCACCGAAAAACGCTACGTGCTGGATGCGCAAAAGCTGGGCTATGAAATCGTGGCCTTCTGCATGGTGCAGCTGAAAACCCACACGCGCGACAGCCTTGAAAGTTTCGAGGATGGCGCGCGCCGGATCCCCGAAGTGGTGCAATGCTATTCCGCGGCGGGAGATCACGATTACATCCTGCGTGTTCTGGCCAAATCCGTGCGGGACTACGAAGACACGATCAAGCACAAGATCCTGCAGCTGCCCAATGTGACGGCTGTGAAAACGAACCTGACGTTGCGGGAAATCAAGAACACGCCGGACGTGCCGATTTGAGGTTTAAGCGGGGCTTTGCCCACAGTTTTAGTAGAGGGAGGCTTTGCCCCCCGGGCCTACGGCCTCCCCCCAGGATATTTTTAGCCAGAAGAACGACAGGCAAGGGCGATTGGATGACTGGAGTGGTCGTTAAAGCCTGAAAGCGTGATGACGTCCTATCTTTGGGTGCGATTTCAGGACAGGTTTGCAAATTGGCGCTGTAAGCGCCCGAAACAAGCGACCCTGTCGCGGCAATGAGCCTCCACCATGGCAGCAGCCAAGTCAGCGGGGAGGCGCGCCAGGTGAGTATCGAGATTTCATTGGACGACAAATACACCGCCACCAAAGGGCGCGTGTTTCTATCCGGCACGCAGGCACTTGTGCGCTTGCCCATGGTGCAGATGCAGCGGGACAGGGCGCGGGGGCTCAACACGGCCGCGTTCATTTCCGGCTATCGCGGGTCGCCCTTGGGCAATTACGATCTGCAATTGGCGCGGGCGGAGAAGTATCTTGCCCCTCATGACATCACCTTTCAGCCGGGGCTGAATGAGGATCTGGCCGTCACCTCGATCTGGGGATCGCAGCAGGTGCATCTATCCGACCAAGCCAATCGCGACGGGGTCGTGGGGCTGTGGTACGGCAAGGGGCCGGGCGTGGATCGGTCGGGCGATGCGTTCAAACATGCCAATGCGGCGGGCACCGCACAGCATGGCGGGGTCCTGGCCATTGCAGGCGACGATCACACCTGCAAATCCTCCTCGATCCCGCATCAGTCTGATCACGTGTTTATCTCTGCGGTGATGCCGATGCTGTACCCGTCTTCCATCCATGAATTCGTGGAAATGGGCCTGCTTGGCATTGCCATGTCGCGCTATTCAGGCTGCTGGGTCGGCTACAAGGTGATTTCCGAAACAGTAGAGACCACGTCGGTGGTCGATCTGGCCTCGGAGGCGCGCAGTTTCGTGGCGCCGGATGATTTTGAGCTGCCAGAGGGCGGGTTGAACCTGCGCTGGCCCGATGCGCCGCTGGTTCAGGATGCACGGTTGCAGGAACAAAAGGGCTATGCGGCCATCGCGTTCGCCCGCGCCAATGGCGTGGACCTGACCACGTGGGACAGCCCGCAGGCGCGGTTCGGGATTGTAGCGTCGGGCAAGGCCTATGAGGATGTGGTGCAGGCGCTGACGGAATTGGGGCTTGGGCAGGATGAGCGCCACGCCATCGGGCTGCGCCTTTACAAGGTGCGCATGCCCTGGCCGTTGGAACCTGAAGGGATCCGGCGGTTTTCCCAAGGCTTGGACGAGGTGCTGATCGTCGAAGAACGGCGCGAAATCATCGAAAACCAGATCAAGCAGCAGCTGTTCAATTGGCGCGCAGATGTGCGGCCGCGGATCATCGGCAAATTCGACGACGCCGATCAGCCGTTCCTGTCGCTGTCGGCGGGCCTCAGCGTGGGAAAGGTCGCGCGCGCCATTGCCGACCGGGTGTTGCGGCTGGATCTGCCCGACGGGTTGTCGGATCGCATCGCATCGAGGCTGGAGGTGCTGGAGCGGCTGCACGCGCGGGGAGAGGCCCATGAGCCCCCCGTGATCCGCCAGCCGCATTTCTGCCCGGGTTGTCCGCACAATACCTCCACCCGTGTGCCGGACGGGTCCAAAGCGATGGCCGGGATCGGGTGTCATTACATGGTCCAGTGGATGGACCGCGACACAGACACCTTCACCCATATGGGCGCAGAAGGCGTGCCGTGGACCGCCATCAGCCGGTATACTGATGAGGCGCATCGCTTCGTCAATCTGGGCGACGGGACGTATTTTCATTCCGGGTCCTTGGCCATTCGCGCCTCCGTCGCGGCGAAGGCCAATATCACCTACAAGGTGCTCTATAATGACGCCGTCGCGATGACCGGCGGGCAGACCCATGATGGTGATCTGAGCCCGCAGAAAATCACCCATCAGCTGTATCATGAGAATGTGGGCAAGATTTACCTGCTGTCGAACACGCCTGACCTCTACCCGGCGTCCGATCTGGCCCCGGGCGTGGTGGTGCGCCACCGCGATCATCTGGACGCGGTGATGAAAGAGCTGCGGGAGATCCCCGGCGTCACGGCCATTGTCTACGTTCAGACCTGCGCGGCAGAGCTGCGCCGCCGTCGCAAACGCAAAGACGCACCAGACCCCGACATGCGGCTCTTCATCAACCCGGCGGTTTGCGAAGGATGCGGGGATTGCTCAGAGCAATCCAACTGCCTCGCCGTCGAACCCAAAGAGACCGCATTCGGCCGCAAGCGCCAGATCAACCAATCCGCCTGCAACAAGGATTTTTCCTGCCTCAAGGGGTTTTGCCCGTCTTTCGTGACGGTGCGCGGGGGCCACCTGAAGAAACGCGCCCCGGCGGACGCCCCTGATTTCGCCGCCCTGCCCCAGCCTGATCTGCCTGCGCTCGACCGTCCATGGAACATCGCAGTCACAGGCGTGGGTGGCACGGGCGTGCTGACCATCGGTGCGATCCTAGGGATGGCGGCGCATATCGAAGGCAAAAACCCGTTGGTCATGGATATGGCGGGGCTGGCCCAGAAAGGGGGCGCGGTGCTGAGCCACATTCGCATCGCGGGCGTGGGCCAAGAGGTGCGGTCGCCGCGCATTGCCAATGGTGGGGCGGATGTTCTGATCGCGGCTGATTCCGTAGTGGCGGCCTCGACAGACGGGATCACGCTTTGCGCGCCGGATCGCACGCAGGCGGTGCTGAATGCCAAGGTCACGCCGGTGTCGGATTTCGTGCGTCAGCGGGATTTCGATTTTCAGGCCGCAACCGTGGAAAGGACCGTGCAAAACGCGGTTCATTCCAAAGATCATTTCCACAATTTTTCGGAGATTGCGCTGGCCGTGGCAGGCGATGAGATTGCCGCCAATATCATGATGCTGGGCTATGCCTGGCAGATCGGGCTTGTGCCGCTGGGGCAGGCGGCGATTGAACAGGCGGTGCGGCTCAACGGTGTGGCGGTGGAGGCGAGCCTCATTGCCTTCAACTGGGGTCGGATGATGGCCCATGACCCGGATGTCGTGGCCGCCAAATTGCGGCCAACCCCGGTTGTCACGCAGCAAAGCCTGACGCTTGACGAACTTATCAATCATCGCCGTGCGCATCTGACCAAGTATCAAAACGCGGCCCTTGCTGATCGGTATGAGGCGCTGGTGCGCCATGTGCGCGCCACCACACGTGATCATCCCAACAGCGAAACCCTGACGCGACTTGTGGCGCAGAACTATGCCAAGCTATTGTCCTACAAGGACGAATATGAAGTGGCGCGGCTTTTCACCGATCCCGCGTTCAAGGCAGCGATGAACGATCAATTCGATGGCGGCTATAAAATCGCCTTCAACCTGGCCCCGCCCATGCTGACGGGCAAAGGCCCCGATGGTCGCCCGAAAAAGCGGGAATTTGGGCCTTGGGCGTTTGGGATGTTTGCTGTGCTGGCGCGCCTTAAAGGTCTGCGCGGTACCGTGTTTGACCCATTTGGGAAAACGGCGGAACGGCGGGCGGAGCGGGCTTTGATCGCTGAATATGAAGGCGATGTTGCGCTGGTCTTGTCGCGTCTTTCGCCCGCGAACGGGGATATCGCGCTCAAGCTTCTCAATTCCGTGGACGAAGTGCGGGGATTTGGCCCCGTGAAGGAAGACGCGATGGCAAAGCATACCCATCGGCGCGCGGCCCTGCTAAAGACATTCACAGACCACGAAAACCCCGCCATCGCGGCGGAGTGAGGAGGACCGCGGATGTTTACCGCATCGATGAATTTTGATCTGGGCGAAGACGTGAACGCCCTGCGAGAGATGGTGCATCGCTGGGCGCAGGACCGCGTCAAACCCATGGCGGCCGAAATTGACGCCAAGAACGATTTTCCCACTGAGCTTTGGGAAGAAATGGGCGAGCTTGGCCTTCTGGGCATCACCGTGCCGGAAGAGGATGGCGGCGCGGGGATGGGATATCTGGCCCATGTGGTGGCCGTGGAGGAGGTGGCGCGGGCGTCCGCCTCGGTGTCGCTGAGTTACGGGGCGCATTCGAACCTGTGTGTGAACCAGTTGAAAATCAACGCCACGCCCGAGCAGAAGGCGAAGTACCTGCCGGATCTCATTTCCGGCAAATCCGTGGGCGCGCTGGCCATGTCGGAGGCGGGCGCGGGATCGGATGTGGTGGGCATGAAGCTGCGCGCGGAAAAGCGCAATGATCGGTATATTCTGAACGGCAGCAAATACTGGATCACCAATGGCGGGGAGGCGAACACATTGGTTGTCTATGCCAAGACGGACCCCGATGCCGGATCGAAGGGCATCACCGCCTTCATCGTGGAAAAATCCATGCCGGGGTTCAGCCAGTCGGCGCATTTTGACAAGCTGGGCATGCGCGGGTCGAACACGGTGGAGTTGGTGTTTGAAGACGTCGAAGTGCCGTTTGAGAATGTGCTGGGCGAGGAAGGGCGCGGCGTGCAGGTTCTGATGTCGGGGCTGGATTATGAGCGTGTGGTGCTGGCGGGCATCGGCAACGGGATCATGGCGGCCTGTTTGGATGAGATCATGCCGTATATGGCCGAGCGCAAGCAGTTCGGACAGCCCATCGGGTCCTTCCAGCTGATGCAGGGCAAGATCGCCGATATGTACACGAAACTGAATTCGTCGCGGGCTTATGTCTATGAGGTCGCCAAGGCCTGCGACCGGGGCGAGGTAACGCGTCAGGATGCCGCCGCCTGCGTGCTTTATGCGTCCGAGGAGGCGATGGTCGTGGCCCATCAGGCGGTGCAGGCGATGGGTGGGTCGGGCTTCATGAACGACACGCCCGTGAGCCGCATGTTCCGCGATGCCAAGCTGATGGAGATCGGTGCGGGCACATCAGAGATCCGGCGCATGCTTGTGGGGCGGGAACTGGTCGGGGCGATGGGGTGATGGGGGTTCTGACGTCGAGTATCTCGCCCAAGTCAGAGCGGTTTGCCGCCAATAGGGCCGCGCATGAGGCGGCGATGGCAGAGGTGGAGGAGGCCGCCGCGCGTGCGATTGCAGGGGGTGGCGTTGAGGCCCAAGAGCGGCATGTGAGCCGAGGCAAGATCCTGCCCCGCGAACGGGTGGCGCGGCTTTTGGACCCCGGATCGCCGTTTCTGGAGATTGGGATGTTTGCCGCGCACGGGCTGTATGAGGGCGCAAGCCCGGCGGCGGGCGTTGTGGCCGGTGTGGGGCGCGTCTCTGGCCGGGACTGCATGATCGTGTGCAATGATGCCACCGTGAAGGGCGGCACGTATTTTCCCATGACGGTGAAAAAACACCTGCGCGCGCAAGAGATCGCGGAGGCCAACCACCTGCCCTGCATTTACCTTGTCGACAGCGGTGGCGCGAACCTGCCCAATCAGGATGAGGTCTTCCCCGACCGCGATCACTTTGGGCGCATCTTTTTCAATCAGGCGCAGATGTCGGCCAAGGGCATTCCGCAGATCGCCGTGGTGATGGGATCGTGCACCGCAGGCGGGGCCTATGTGCCTGCGATGTCGGATGTGACGATCATTGTGAAGGACCAGGGTACGATTTTTCTGGCCGGTCCGCCGCTTGTGAAGGCCGCAACAGGTGAGGTGGTCAGCGCCGAGGATCTGGGCGGCGGCGATGTGCACACGCGACTGTCGGGCGTGGCGGATTATCTGGCCGATGATGATGCCCACGCGCTGGCCTTGGCGCGGCAGGCGGTGGCGAATTTGAACCTGGCCAAGCCGGATATCAACCTCGCGCCGGTGGAGGCGCCGCTTTATGACCCGGACGAAATTCTGGGCGTTGTGCCGGCGGATCTGAAGACGCCCTATGATATTCGAGAGGTGATTGCCCGCATCGTCGATGGCTCCCGCTTTGATGAATTCAAGGCGCGTTATGGCACGACGCTGGTCTGCGGGTTTGCCCATGTGATGGGGATGCCGGTGGGGATCATCGGCAACAACGGCGTGCTCTTCTCGGAATCCTCGCTCAAGGGCGCGCATTTCGTTGAGCTTTGCTCGCAGCGCAAAATCCCGTTGGTGTTTTTGCAGAACGTGACCGGCTTCATGGTGGGGCAAAAATATGAAAGCGGCGGGATTGCCAAGGATGGCGCGAAACTGGTGACGGCCGTGGCCACCACCGCTGTTCCCAAGATCACGATGCTTGTGGGTGGCTCCTTTGGCGCGGGCAATTACGGCATGTGCGGGCGCGCCTATAGCCCCCGTTTCCTCTGGACATGGCCCAATTCCCGCATCTCCGTCATGGGTGGGGAACAGGCGGCGGGCGTGCTGGCCACCGTCAAGCGCGACGGGATCGAACGCAAGGGTGGCACGTGGACCGCTGAGGAAGAGGCCGCGTTCAAGCAGCCCACGATCGACATGTTCGACGAACAATCCCACCCGCTTTATGCCTCTGCCCGGCTCTGGGATGACGGCATCATCGACCCGCGCAAGACGCGCGATGTGCTGGCGCTTTCGCTCGCCACCGCACTGAACGCCCCCATAGAAGACACGCGGTTTGGCGTGTTCCGGATGTAGGGGCGCAGACGATGTTCCAGAAAATCCTGATCGCCAATCGCGGCGAAATCGCCTGCCGCGTCATCACCACCGCCCGCCGGATGGGCGTGAAAACCGTGGCGGTGTATTCGGACGCTGATGCGGATGCCAAGCACGTCGCGATGGCCGATGAGGCGGTGCATATTGGGCCGCCTGCCGTGGCCGAGAGCTACCTGAAGGCCGACCGCATTATCGCCGCCTGCCAGCAAACGGGCGCGGAGGCCATTCACCCGGGCTACGGCTTTCTGTCGGAGAACCCTGATTTCGTGGAAGCGGTGGAGGCAGCCGGGCTGACCTTCATCGGCCCGCCCGCGTCGGCCATCCGGGCCATGGGGCTCAAAGACGCTGCCAAGGCGCTCATGGAAAAAGCCGGGGTGCCAGTGGTCCCGGGATATCACGGGGATCAGCAGGATCCGGATTTCCTCGCCAAAGAGGCCGGCAAGATCGGCTACCCGGTCATCATCAAGGCCCGCGCGGGCGGTGGCGGCAAGGGGATGCGTCTGGTGGAATCCCCGGCCGATTTCAAAGCCGCGCTGGAGGGGGCGAGGCGCGAGGGGGAGGCCAGTTTCGGCGACCCGGCCTGCCTGATTGAAAAATACATCACCCAGCCGCGCCACATCGAAATTCAGGTGTTTGGCGATGGTCATGGCAACGCGATCCACCTCTTTGAGCGCGATTGTTCCCTGCAACGCCGCCACCAGAAAGTGATCGAAGAGGCCCCTGCCCCCGACATGCCTGAGGCGGTGCGCGACGCGATGGGCCGTGCCGCGGTCGAGGCCGCGCGCGCCATCAACTACGAAGGCGCGGGCACGGTGGAATTCATCGTGGATGGCTCCGGCCCGCTGCACGAGGATGGCTTCTGGTTCATGGAAATGAACACGCGTTTGCAAGTGGAACACCCGGTGTCCGAGGCGATCACCGGCCTTGATTTCGTGGAACTGCAACTGCGCGTCGCCGCAGGCGAACCGCTGCCCGTGACCCAAGACGATCTGTCGATCAACGGCTGGTCCTTTGAGGCACGCGTCTACGCCGAGGACGTGCCCAAGGGCTTCCTGCCCGCCACCGGCACGTTGCGCCATCTCTCCTTCCCCGAAGGCGCCGAATTCGCGCAAGGCCCCCTGCGCATCGACAGCGGCGTGCGCCAAGGCGATGAGATCAGCCCGTGGTATGACCCGATGATCGCCAAGGTGATCGTGCACGGGCCCACGCGGGCCGTGGCGTTGAACCAACTGACCGCCGCGCTGGCCGATTGCCATGTTGCCGGGTCTGTCACAAATCTGGAATTCCTCGGTGCCCTGTCCCGGCACGCGGGCTTTGCCAAGGGCGAGGTCGATACCGGCCTCATCGCCCGGGATCTCGATGCCCTGACCGCACAGGACGCAACGCCTCTGCCCGTGCTGAGCCTCGCCGCAATCGGGGCGCTCGGGCTTCTTGAAACCCCGCGCAGTGATGACCCGTGGGATGTGCTGATCGGCTGGCGCCAATGGTCCGCCGCCACGCAGCCTGTCACACTATTGGCGGGTGAGGAGCGGATGGACTTTGAGGTGACCGTGATGGGTCAAAACCTGTACCGCGTGCAAAGCAGCGCGGGTGCGGTGGATTTGGACATCAGCTCTGGCGGCGGTGCTGGCATCACACTCCAGACCGGCAATCACCGCATTGGCGCGCATCTGGTGCGCGATGACACCTCTGTCACCGTTTTCGCGAATGGGCGCAGTTTCGGCTTTGACCTGCCCGATCCGCTGACGGGCGCGGAGGGCGACGCCACCGGCGGCGATGCCATCATTGCGCCCATGCCGGGGCTGGTGAAGCTCGTCTCCGCCACGCCCGGCGCGCAAGTTGCCAAGGGGGATGCGCTGCTGGTGCTGGAGGCGATGAAGATGGAACACACGCTGACCGCCCCGCGCGATGGGATCGTGGCGGAGGTGCTGGTGGATGTCGGGGATCAGGTGACCGATGGTGTGCAGCTTCTGACGCTGGAGCCGCAAAATGGCTGAGCATGTCACCATCTTCGAGGTCGGCCCCCGCGACGGGTTGCAAAATGAGCCTGTGATGATCGCGGCGGACCAGAAGATCGCGCTGGTCAATCAACTGTCGGTTTGTGGCTTCACCAAGCTGGAAGTCACCAGTTTCGTCAGCCCCAAATGGGTGCCGCAAATGGCCGATGCGACTGAGGTGATGGCGGGCATCACCCGTGCGCCCGGCGTAGCCTATGCTGTGCTGACGCCCAACATGCGCGGGCTGGAAGATGCCTTGCCGACGCACCCCGATGAGATCGCCATTTTCAGTTCCGCCTCCGAAGGGTTCAGCCGCAGCAATATCAACTGCTCGATGGAAGAAAGCCTGACACGGTTCAAGCCCGTGATCGATGCAGCGCGCGCGCAGGGCATTCCTGTGCGCGGCTACGTATCGTGTGTGACCGATTGCCCGTTTGACGGGCCGACCCCGCCCGGCAACGTGGCCCATATGACCAAGGCGCTTCTGGATATGGGCTGCTATGAAATCAGCCTCGGCGACACGATTGGCGCGGCCACGCCAGAGACCATTTCTGCCATGCTGGATGCCGTGCTGGATGTGGCTGAGCCTGCGCAATTGGCCGGGCACTACCATGACACGCGCGGGCGCGCGCTGACGAATATCGAGGTCAGTCTGGAGCGTGGCCTACGTGTCTTTGACAGCTCCGTAGGTGGCCTCGGCGGCTGCCCCTACGCGCCCAGCGCCACCGGCAATGTGGCGACAGAGGCTGTGGTGGAGATGCTGGAGGCGCGGGGGTACACCACCGGCATCGATCTGGACCGTCTGGCACGCGTGGCCCAATTCGCCCAATCGCTCAGGAGTGCGGCATGACCTATGACACCCTTGATGTGCACACAGATGATCGCGGTGTGGCCTATGTTGCGCTCAACCGACCCGACAAGCGAAATGCGCTGTCGGCGCAGCTGATCGCGGATCTGACCCATATGGCGCAGACCCTTGGCGCGGCGCACACGACCCGCGCCATCGTGCTGTCAGGCCATGGCAAGGTGTTCTGCGCGGGCGGTGATCTCGACTGGATGAAAGCGCAAATCGCCGCAGACCGTCCCACCCGCATGGCCGAGGCGCGCAAGCTGGCCCATATGCTGCGCGCGCTCAATGATATGCCGACACCGCTGATTGCGCGCATTCATGGCGGGGCCTTTGGCGGCGGAATTGGAATGGCCTGTGTCTGCGACGTGGCTATCGCCGATGAGACAACGCAGTTCGGCCTGACGGAGACGCGGCTGGGTCTGATCCCCGCGACCATCGGCCCTTACGTTGTGGCGCGCATGGGCGAAGGCAACGCGCGGCAGGTTTTCATGTCGTCGCGGGTTTTCACCGCGCATGACGCCGCCCGCCTTGGCATCATCGCCCGGGCCGTGCCTGCGGATGCGCTGGACGATACCATTGACGCCGAAGTGACCCCCTATCTGTCCACCGCCCCCGGTGCTGTTGCGGCCTCCAAGGCGCTGGCCCGTGCGCTTGGCCCCCGGATCGACGATGCGGTGATCGAAGACACGATCACCCGGCTTGCCGACACGTGGGAAGGCGAAGAGGCCATCCACGGGATCGATGCCTTCCTGTCAAAGACCAAACCCCGCCGGTCCGCAGATAAAGCCTGACCCGCCGTTCTTCTTGCCACAAATATCCTGGGGGAGAGGCGAAACCTGTGGGTTTCGACGTGGGGGGCAAAGCCCCCTGACCCGATGACACCCGCGCGTTTTAAGGGCGGAGATGTCGATCCAGAAACCCGCGCAGTGGTGCATTGATCGCGGCAGGGTCTTCGGCCAAAGCCATGTGCCGCAGGCCCGGCAAAATCCGCGCCTCTGCACCTGCAATCTCAGCGGCAATGGCGTGGGTCATCTCTGGCCCATTGCCGTAATCCTCATCGCCCGTGATCACCAGCGCGGGGCAGGTGATCGCGGGCTCAGGTGCCACGATCTCATCCACGCCTTCGGCCAAGACGCGGTAGATGGTGTGATAGACCTCACGGCGATTGGCCAGAACCCAGGCGCGCACCTCCTGCATCATCTCTAGGTTGGCCACGCGAAAATCATCCGTGAACCAGCGCTGCAACGCGGCCTCCACCGTGGCGGCAGCACCATCTTCGCGGGCCTGGTCCACGCGCGCCAGAATGGCGGCTTGTGCGTCTGGTGTGCGTCGGTGGGGGGAATGCAGGATGCCCAGTGCCGCGGTCCTGAGAGGCGCATCCTGGGCAAATCGGCGCGCGATCATGCCGCCAAGGGAAAATCCCACAATCGCAGCGGACGGCAAACCACAATGATCCAACACGCCTGCAAGCTGGCGCGAAAAGAGCCGCAAGGATGGCGTATCCGGCGGATCGGCCGAGGCCCCATGCCCATAGAGATCATAGCGCAGAACGCGAAACCCATCCTCCAGCGCCGGAACGGTCCATTGCCAACACGCGCGGTTCAACCCCAGCCCGTGGATCAGCACCACGCATGGGGCATCCGGTGCGCCCGAGATGTCATAGACTGTGCCATCAGGTGCCGTGGGCATGGGCGTGAACTTTCAGGTCAGACAAACAGCCCCCGCACCTTATGGGGCCGTCTGCAATTGTCTAGGGCTTTGAGGTGTCCAGCACGGCCAGAAATTTTTCGCCAACGCAGGGCGGAAAACCCTATACGCGCGGGCCGGTTCGCACAAAGATGGGCGCAAGGAATGACAAAACGGGGGGACCAGACGGTGACCGATATTCAAAGCTACCAGATGCTTATCAATGGCGCATGGGTCGATGCCTCTGACGGGGCCACGTTCGACAGCATCAATCCGGCCACCGGGCAGATCTGGTCCCGCGTGCCGGAGGCAACAGAGGAGGATGTGAACCGCGCCGTCACCGGCGCGCATGAGGCCTTCACCTCCGGCCCCTGGGCGAAGATGACCCCGTCCGAGCGCGGCAAGCACCTGCGCCGTCTGGGCGATCTTCTGGCCGACGTCTCAGAAGATCTGGGCCGGACAGAGACCATCGACACCGGCAAGATGCTGAAAGAAACCCGCTGGCAGGCCAAGTACATCGCCGAGTTTTTCCACTTCTACGCAGGATGTGCCGACAAGATCAGCGGGGAAACCTTGCCCATCGACAAACCCGATCTGTTCGTGTTCACCAAGCGAGAGCCCTTGGGCGTGGTGGCCGCCATCGTGCCGTGGAATTCGCAACTGTTTCTGGTGGCGGTGAAAATCGGGCCGGCCTTGGCGGCGGGCAACACCATTGTGATCAAGGCCTCCGAACATGCCTCTGCCGCGATGCTGGAATTTGGCAAATTGATTGAGGCCGCTGGAATCCCGCCCGGTGTTGTCAATATCGTCACAGGCCACGGCGACCCGTGCGGGCGGGCGCTGACCGCGCACAAGCTGGTCTCTCGCATTTCTTTCACCGGGGGCCCGGGCGCGGCGCGGCATGTGCTCGACAATTCCAAGAACAACTTCGCGGAAGTCAGCCTCGAACTGGGCGGCAAATCCCCGTTCATCGTCTTTGAAGACGCCAATATCGAAAGCGCGGTCAATGCCTCTATCGCGGGCATCTTCGGGGCCACGGGGCAAAGCTGTGTCGCGGGATCGCGGCTTTATCTGCATGACGACATTGCCGATGAATTCCTCGACCGGATGGTGGCGCAAACCAAGACCATCCAGATCGGGGATCCGCTGCTGGACGACACGCAAATGGGGCCGCTTTGCACGGCGGGTCAGCGCGATGTGATCGAGGCCGAACTCGCCCATGCGCAGGACGAGGGCGCAACGATCCTGACCGGCGGCCACCGACCCGAAGGGATGGCGGGGCTGTTCTTTGAACCCACTATCCTTTCCTGCCCGCGTCAGGATTTGCGCATCGTGGACACCGAACTTTTTGGCCCCGTCCTTTGCGTGCAACGGTTCAAAACCGAAGAGGAGGCACTGGCCTTGGCCAATGACACCGAACACGGGCTGGCCGCGGGCATATTCACCCGCGACAGCGCGCGATCCTTGCGCATGTCAAGCGCGGTGCGGGCCGGGATCGTCTGGGTCAACACCTACCGCGTGGTGTCGCCCATCGCGGAATTTGGCGGCATCAAGGGATCAGGCTATGGCCGCGAAAGCGGGTTTCAGGCGATGTATGATTACACTCGCCCCAAGACGATCTGGATGAACACGTCAGATGAACCAATGGCCAATCCTTTCGTGATGCGGTGATCCGGCGCTAGAACACCAGATCATCCGCATCCAGCGTGAAGGCCGCCGCCGATGTGAGCGTCAGATCCGTCGCCTGGCCCCGGTCATTGGTGAAGGTAATGACCACCTCGGTGTCGGAGACCTGTTCCACCTCCAGATCATTCATCCCGCTCACATTGTCCGCGCGGGAGAAATCAATCACGTCAACGCCGTCTTCCCAATCGAGGATATCTGCCGACCTGAGATTGCCGAAGAACACGAACGTATCCGCGCCCGCACCACCGCTGAGGTCATCGCGGCCTGCGGAACTGAAGAGGATATCATCCCCTGTCCCGCCATCCACCGTGTCACGACCCCAGCCACCATCGAGGACGTCATTGCCGCTGCCGCCCATCAGCACATCGCGGCCGCCTTCCCCGAAAAGGAAATCATCGCCCGCGCCACCATCCAGCGTGTCATCGCCCCGGCGACCATGGATGTTATCGGCCTCAGTCGTGCCGTCCAGCACATCGTCTTCATCCGTGCCAGCGATTAGGCGCGGCGCATCCTCAAGAGGTTCCAGAATATCAATGCCGTCAAAGACCTTGGGCTGCACCTTGATGTCAGCCTCGGTGACCTTGTCGCCGTAGACCTTGAGCGTGCCCAGCGGATCCTCATCATGGGCCCCGCCGCCATCGCCCTGCTGGGACCGCAACGTGATGAGGGAGAAATCACCGCCCTCATCCTCGCCATAGGTGATGTCCGCAATCTCAACGGTGTGGCCGCGGATGATGATCTGATCGCCGTCCTGATTGGAAAAATCGAGCAATTCATCATCGCCGATGCCTTCGACCCAATGGTCATGCACGGCGTCGTTTTCGCCTGCCACCTTGCGCCAGTTGATCGTGCCATCATCCTTGGTGTGCCGCGCCATGATCGCGGCGGTGGCGTTCAAAAGGACGTTGAAGATGAACTTGTCCTTGCCCTGCCCGCCAGAGATGCGGTCAGCCGCCAACGCAGGGTCAATCGCAGGCGTCTTGCGCCCCTCAGACCCGTCGGTTTGCGCCGGATCCGGCTCACCCGCATCGGCAAAGACACGGATTTCATCCCGGCCCGCACCGGTGGAGACGGTTTGCGCGCCCGATCCGATCTCCACCCGGTCGCGGGTTTCAATCGTGTCGGGGGAGGTGACGATGCTGTCGCCATCGGTGGAGGATTGCACCGCGATCACACCGCCATTGTAATCGCCCAACGCATCCACGGTGTTCAGCCGATCCGCCCCGTCAAAGACGCCCTTCGCCTCCACCTTGATGTCGCTTTTCTTCACCTTGTCGCCATAGACCTTGATGGTGCCAAGCGGGTCTTCATCATGGGCGCCTGTGGCCGTGTTGGCCCCGCCCGCGCCGCCATTGCCTTGCTGGCTGATCACCTTGATGAGGGAATAATCCCCGCCTTCATCGGAACCATAGGTGACACTCGCGATCTCAACGGTGTGGCCACGGACGATGATCTTGTCACCTTCGGATTTGGAATAATCGGTGATCACGTCATCGCCGAACCCTTCGACCCAATGGCCGTGCAAATCATCATTTTCACCCGCAACGCCGCGCCAGTTTACATGGCCCGTTTTGCCCGTGTGCTGCGCGATGACATCCGCGCGGGCGTTGAGCAGCGCGTGGAATTCAAAGCGGTCGGCCCCGCCGCCGCCTGTCAGCACATCGTTGCTGACGCCATCCGGTAGGGCTGGGTTCACCCGGCCTTCCGCGCCATCGGTTTGGGCGGGATCGGGTTCGCCATCATCGCCATAGGATATCAAGCGATCGCGCCCTTCACCGCCATTCACCGTCTGCTGGCCGCTGCCAGCCTTGATCACATCACCCTTGTCCGTGCCTTCGAACACCAGATTGATCTCTTCTGGGTTCTCCGCGCCCCAGGTCGGCTGCACGTCCACCCGTTCGGGCGTTGAGGCGGGCGACGTCGCTTCCAGTTCCGCAATCTCATCCAGCTGATCGATGCCGTAGAACACCTTGGACTTCACCGTGATGTCGCTTTTCTGAACCCGATCACCATAGACCTTGATCGTGCCCAGCGGGTCCTCATCATGGGCGCCGCCTCCGGCACCTTGTTGTGACCTGAGCGTGATCAGCGAATAGTCCCCGCCGTCATCCTCGCCATAGGTCAGGCTGGCGATTTCCACGGTGTGACCGCGAATATCAATCTTGTCGCCATCCTGGTTGGAGAAATCGAGGATCACGTCATTGCCGATCCCGGCCACCCAATGATCATGCACATTGTCATTCTCACCGGCGACCTTGCGCCAGTTTACAGTGCCATCATCACGGGTGTGCTTTTCGAGGATTTCATCCTTGGCATCCAGCAGCAGACGGAAGGCAAACACGTCCTTGCCCTGCCCGCCCTTCAGCACATCATCGGCTTGGCCATCTGGCACAGGCGCGTCCACGCGGCCCTCTGCGCCATCGGTTTGCGCCGGGTCCGGTTCGCCATCGTCGGAATAGCTCACGATGCGATCATTGCCACCGCCTGCGTCGACACTCTGCGCGCCCGCGCCAATCTCCACGATGTCGCGCTGCCGGTAGAGCGAGCCGTCGTAATTGGTCCCATCAGTATTGGACCCCACAATCTGCGTGATCCCCCCGTCAATCGCGGCCAGCTCATCCGCTTGTTCCAACCGGTCGATCCCGTCATTGGAGTTCTGCACCTCCACATCATGAGCCGTGACTTTGTCACCATAGACCTTGATCAGGCCAAGCGGATCCTCATCGTGGGCACCGGTTTCCGTATTGGCCCCGCCCGCGCCGCCATCACCCTGCTGGCTGATCACGCGGATGAGGGAGTAACTGCCCTCCGCGTCCTCGCCATAGGTGATCTCCGCAATCGTCGCCGTGTGCCCCCGGATCAGAAGCGTATCGCCTTCGGCCTTCGAAAAGTCAGTTACAATGTCCAAGCCAAACCCCGCGACCCAATGGTCATGCACATTGTCATTGTCACCCGCCACCTTGGCCCAGTTGGTGCGGCCGCTGGTGCTGGTATGTTCCGTGATCACCTCATCCTTGGCATCAATAAGCGCGTGAAATTCAAACCGGTCCGCGCCGCCGCCGCCGGTGATGCGGTCAATCGTGTCCTCAAAAGGAATGGGCGCGTCCACGCGGCCCTCTGCCCCATCGGTCTGCGCGGGGTCAGGCTCTCCCCCTTCGGCGTAGGAAATGATGCGGTCATTCCTGTCACCCAGATCGACGACCTGCGCGCCACTGCCAATGACCACGCGGTCCCATGTCTCTGTTCCATTGATTTCGGTTGGCATGTTGAAAACTCTCCCTCGTCTTCGTGTTCAGGCGGCCCTGTTTGCGACCGCTTGAACCTGTTTGGGTAAGGATGAATTTTTTGGGTGTGGAAACTGTCGCCGCACGGTTTTCGCGCGGTGAAATGCTCAAATCCCGCGCGACGATCGGCGGTTGTTAACCGACTGAATTTCCAATGGGATCGCGGGCGGTGGAAACGCGCCGGAATGGGTTGAGGTAGTCGGCGCGATCCTGCTCAGGACAGATCAAAGCCGTCGGGCCCGACATCCAGCCGATGCACGAACGGGGCCAGATCATCGGGGAAGTACCGCCGCACCAGCGGGTCATGCCCCGGCACGATCAACCCGGGCGCGGAGGCGAGGCGCTTCAACGTCTCAAACCCGTCCTGCATGTTCTGCAGATCGACGACGATAGGGAAAGGTTTGCCCGCAAACACGTTTTCATAATAATGCGCCGCGTCGGAGGCCAGCACCATCCATCCCGCTCGTGTGAGAACCCGCACCGCCTGCAACCCCCGGCTATGGCCGCCGATGCAATGCACAGTAACGCCGTCGGCCACCTGCGCATCGCCCTCATAGAACCGGAGCTTGCCGCTATAAAGCCGCCGCACCGCTTCACAAACATGCCCTGCCGTGAACGGCGCGCGCAGGGTGTCGTGACACATGCATGGCCCGGTGGCGAACGCCATTTCTGCGGCTTGCATATGCAGCGTGGCGTTGGGGAAAAGATGCAGCCCGCCTGCGTGGTCGTAATGCAGATGGGTGACGATGACATGGGCCACCGCCTCGGGCGTGATGCCGAAGGGCGCCAGTGCCTCCACCGGGTTGAGGCGGATGGGGCGACCACGCGCCCGCGCTTCTTCTTCATCATATCCGGTATCGACAAGGATCACTTCCTCGCCCCTGCGCAGCAACCAAATGAAGTAATCCATCGCGTGAGGCGCATCGTGATTGTCATCAAACAGAAAGCTATCCGCCCGGGTCCGCGCGTTCCGGTCGGCGTATTTGATGGCGTAAACCTCCCACGCGCTCATGATGTCACCTGCGCGTATGTTTTCACGACCTTCGCCGTAATCATGGCGCGGGTCTGGGCGTCAAAGGCCTTGAAATGCGGGGAGGCCAGATGCGTGTCAAAAGCAGCGGCATCTTCGTAGATTTCATAAAGAAACACCTCCGCCGGGCGGGCGGGATCGGTGCAGACGTCAAAGCGCAGGCAGCCGGGTTCATCCGCCAGTGATGTCTGCGCATTCTGCTGCATCAGGGGCAGAAATGCGCCCATCTGGTCTTCATGAATGTCAAATGTCACGGTCACGGCAAACATGCCTCACGCCCTCCCCCTCAGCCGCGCAAATCCGCGTTGGACCTGAGGGATTTGACTGGCAATCAGCGCCAAGTTCAACCCCAACAGCACCCCCGCCACGGGGCGGGAGATGAAAACGCCCAAGTCCCCACCTGAAATCAGCAGCGACCGTCGGAAGGTTTCATCAAAGAGACCGCCGAGGATTACGCCGATCACAAGGGGCGCAATGGGGAATTTCTGTAGCGCCATGAAGTAAGCGACAAACCCAACGCCAAGCATCAGGTAGAGATCATTGATCCCACCGCCCACGCTGAAGGAACCGATGGTGGTCAGCACCATGACGATGGGCAGGAAGACGACCTTGGGCAGTTGCAGGATCTTGATGAAAACCCGCGCGGTGAAGAGCCCCATCAGGAACATCGTAAGCGAGGCCAGCACCATAATCGCCACCACGCGCAGGATGATCGCGGGGTCAATCGTGGGGCCGGGGATGATATTGTTGAGCTTGAACGCCCCCATCAGTGCCGCCGCCGGGGGCGAGCCGGGGATGCCCAGCACGAGCAGAGGGATCAAGGCGCCGCCGATGCAGGCGTTGTTGGCGGTCTCGGACGATAGAAGCCCCTCGAAGGATCCTTTGCCGAATTTTCCGCCCTCTTTGCTGACGGATTTGCCGACGCCGTAGCTGACCCAGCCTGCCACATCCTCTCCGACGCCAGGCAGCGCACCCACGCCCGTGCCGATCACGCCCGATCGGGTGATGGTAGGCAAATACTGCCGCACGCGGGCAAGGTTGGGCGTGATGCGCCCGCGCAGTTGCGCCACCTCCCCCATCTGCATATGACGCATGCCGTCGATAATCTGCGGCACGGCAAAGGCGCCCATCAGCACCGGCACCACCTGAAACCCGCTCAGCATGTAAGACCAGCCGAAGGTGTAACGCGGCTCGCTCAACAGCGGGTCGAGGCCGACCATGGCCATGGCGAGCCCGATGAGGCCCGATATCCAACCTTTGATCACGAGGTCTTCGGACATCAGCGTGCCGGATAGCAAAATGCCGAACAGAGCCAGCAATGCCTTTTCCGGGCTGGCGATGTTTTGGGACAGAAGAAGCAGCGCCCAGACGAAAATGAGCAGCGCGGCGCTGCCTATGAGCGTGCCGATGAAACTGGCCGTGGTGGTCAGGCCCAATGCCTCGCCCCCGCGCCCGGCTTTGGCCAACTGATAACCATCCATCGCCGTCGCCGCGCTGGCCGCCGTGCCGGGGATATTCAGCAGAATGGCCGGATACGAGCCGCCATAGATCGCGCCCACATAAGCCCCCAACAGCGCGATCAGGGAATAATCCAGCGGCACTTTATTGCCGAAGAACCCGGTGAGGATGGTCACGGCCAGCGTCGCCGTCAGACCGGGCAACGCGCCGAAGGTGATGCCCAGAAACATGGAGATGATGAGATAGACATAGGTGAGCGGGTCGAGGATCAGAGCCACAAACGCGCCGCCGAAGCCCGCGAATTGGGTCATCAGAAACTCCACCTCACGGCCTCCACAGCGGGCGGAGGGTGACGTAGTAATGGTATTCGATTTGCGCGAAAATCAGCCCGCCCCGGTTGGGCACATTCTGGCGAAACCCGAACGCCATGGCGCAGACGAGCAGCACAGGGGCGACGACCGCGACGATGGGCATGGCGCGCAGCACGCGTGACTCATGAGCGTGGCGCAGCGCATAGAGGGTCAGCGCCACCCAGATCACAACTGTGACCCAATCATCATCATGGGCACGCCATTCGGCCTGCGGCAGGTGCCGGATCATCGCGTAGGCCCCGGCCACCGCCATGGCCCCGGCGGAGACGATCATGCGCGTGGGCAACCCTCGATAAAACCCGAAGGTCAGTGCAGTGATCAAAAGCCCGCTCGACAGGATGAAATCCACGCGCGGCACAAGACCCGCGATGTAGAAGAAGAGGATCACGGCGATGCTGGAGAACCGGACCGCCTCTGCCCGGTTCCAACCTATTCCGACCGACGTCATGGCCAATGGCGCCCCGCCCGCGCGGATGGAGAGGATGAGCAGGATCACCGACAGGATCAGCAACGCGGTGAAAACCCCCAGCGGCACGATGGCGGCGGAGCTGTACCATTCCGCCCCGCTGACCCCTGCCCGGTTGCCGCCCCAAAGCGGGATGTCGAAGGTGCGCCAAAGGAAGAAGACCGACGCCAAAAGCAAAACAAGCGCGCCCCAGAAATCCCGGGCGCGCAGCGTGGCGGTGTCGTCTTGCGGGTTCATCGCGGGGTCCAACCGGAAAAAACGTGCGGGCATCGTGGCCCGCACGTCAGCGCAAAATGATTACGGCTTTTCGATCCCGAGGGAGGCGGGATCGACCGTCGTCGCGCCGAGCTCTTTCAAGGTGTAGGCAAAATTGGCCTCCAGCGTGGTGAAGATGGCCTGCGCTTCTTCCCCGTACTGGCCGCTCACATCGTAATTGTTGGCCGCTGCCCATTTGGCGACCACATCCGAGGCGATGGCGGTTTCGAACGCCGATCCCAACGCGGATTTCACATCGTCCGAGGCGCTGTTGTGCACGGCAAAGCCGATGGCTTGTTTCAGCGGCAGATAGGCATCCAGCCCGTCATAGATATCGAACGTTGAAGGCACAGTCATGCCTGCAATCTCGGCGCTGTCTTCCGTGAGCATCGCCAGCGGCTTCAGCTTGCCGCCTTCGATCAACGCGGCCTGTTCGGCAAGCGACGTCACGACCAGGGCGACCTCACCAGCCAGTGCGGCCTCCTGCCCCGGCGCGGAGCCTTTGTAGGGGATGAAGTTAAACGTGGCACCCGAGCCTTTCTCAATGGCCAGCAGGTTCAGATGGTGGATTGACCCCGCACCCGAAGCCGCCGCTGGAATGGTACCGGGCGCGGCCTTGGCGGCATCCACCAAAGCCTGAAGATTGTCATAAGGGCTGTCCGCTGGCACGGAGATCAGATCGGGCGAGCCGCCCACGATGAAGGGATACCAATAGTCGAATTTCTTGTCCCAACCGCCCTGCACCGCAGCGGTCACGTTGGATTCCGACAGGCCCACAAGCGTGTAGCCATCATCGGGCTGGTTCATCACGTAGACCATGCCGTTCGATCCGGCCACGCCGCCCGTCTGGTTGATCACGTTGATCGACACCGGCATGTGCTTTTCCATCTCCGCCATGATCATGCGGTTGATGCTGTCCGTGCCGCCGCCTGCGCCCCAGACCACCGCGGTGGTGATATCGCGGAACGGGTAATCCTGCGCCGAAGCGGGCGCGATCAGGCCCGCCATCAGGCCTGCCACCAGTGTCAGCTTTGCAAATCCAAGTTTCATGTCATCCTCCCATTTGAATGCGCATTGCATTTCGCATTTATTTGCGTATGCATTAAAAAATGTATTGTCAACTTGTGTTCCCCCCGCTTTGTTGAAAAGACTGCGACAGCCAGCACGGAAAGGCCGCGTTTCATGGTTCAGAAATTCGAGATCGCAGTGTTCGAAGGGGACGGTATCGGGCCGGAGATCATAGCCCCCACGGGGGACTTGCTGATGAAACTGTCCCGGCGGGCCAAGACCTATGATCTTAACCTCACCCCGGCGCCCGCCGGCGCTGCCCATTTTGCCACGACCGGCCAATCCCTTCCGTCCGCCTCAATGGAGGCTGCGCGGGCAGCGGACGCGATTTTGCTGTCCGCGATGGGCCTGCCCGATGTGCGCTACGCCGATGGGACAGAGATTTCGCCACAGATTGAATTGCGCAAGGCGTTGGGTCTTTTCGCAGGTGTGCGCCCTGTCACCCTGCGCGCAGGGCAGCGCACACCGCTCAACCTGCCCCCGGGGCGGGAGATTGATTTCGTGCTGATCCGCGAAAGCACCGAAGGGTTGTTTTTCTCTCAGGGCTGCGGGGAGGTGACGAAAGACGCCGCCCGCGAAACCTTGCAGATCACGCGGGACACTTCGGAAAAGCTATTCCGGTTTGCCTTCAACCTGGCCCGGTCCCGCAAGGCAGTTGGGCGGGGCGCCGGTAAGGTGACCTGCGTGGACAAGGCCAATGTCTTCCGCGCTTTCGCGTTTTTCCGCGAGATTTTCGATGAAGAGGCCGCCCGACACCCCGATCTGACAGCCGATCACGCCTATGTCGATGCCACCGCACTTTGGATGGTGGAGCGCCCATGGGATTTCGATGTGCTGGTCACGGAAAACATGTTCGGCGACATCCTGTCCGATCTGGGCGCGGGGCTGATGGGCGGGCTGGGCCTTGCCCCGTCGGCGGATATCGGGCTGGATCATGCGGTGTTCCAACCTTGCCACGGATCCGCGCCGGATATCGCGGGGCAAGGGATCGCCAATCCGTTTGCCATGGTGCTGTCTGCGGCGATGATGCTCGAATGGTTAGCGGAGCGTCATGAGAATGCCGAGATGACCCTCGATGCCAAAGCCCTGCGCGACGGGGTTGATGCCGTGATCCGCGACGGGAACCGCGTGACGCGCGACATGGGCGGCAGCGCCAGCACCGAAGAGGCCGTGCGCGCCGTGTCAGAGCTTGTCTTCCTATATGCCTGAGGGGCCGCGCTTGTCCGTGGCCTGCGTGGGCGCGGGGTATTTCAGCCAGTTTCACCACGGCAGTTGGCAACGCCTTACCCGGGTAGATCTGGTGGGGTCTTGCGACCGCGATAGGGTGAAGGCCCGCGCGACCGGCCTGCCCGCTTTCACCGATCTGCGCGTCATGATCGACCAACAAGCGCCCGATCTTTTGGATATCATCCTGCCTCCCGTGGCCCACGCAGATGCCATCCGCACCGCGCTCGCGGCAGGTGTCAAATGGATCGTCTGTCAAAAGCCCTTCTGCCAGAACCTGACCGAGGCCCGCGCGGTTTGTGACGAGGCCGCAGCCCAAGGCGCACAGATCATCGTGCATGAAAATTTCCGCTTTCAGCCCTGGTATCGCCGGATCAAGCAAAGCCTTTTGGACGGTGACATCGGGCAGGTGCAGCAGGTCACATTCCGCCTGCGCCCCGGTGACGGCCAAGGCCCGCGCGCCTATCTGGATCGCCAGCCCTACTTCCAAACGATGGAGCGGTTCTTGATCCATGAAACCGCCGTGCATTGGGTCGACACGTTTCGCTACCTGCTGGGCGATCCGCTGTCCGTCTATGCCGATCTGCGCCGCGTGAACCCCGTGATCGCAGGCGAGGATGCGGGTTTTGTGCTCTTTGAACACCCGGGCGGGGTGCGCGCGCTTTTTGATGGCAACCGCAATCTGGATCATGCCGCCGACAACCATCGCCGCACGATGGGGGAGGCACTGGTGGAAGGCGCTCAAGGCAGCTTGCGTCTGCTGGGCAATGGCAGCGTGCGGCTGCGCGCGTTTGGGGCGCAAGAGGAGCAAGAGTTGCTGCCCGCTGACACGTGGAAAGGATTTGGCGGTGATTGCGTCCATGCCTTGCAAAGCCACGTGGTTTCTGGCGTGTTGGATGGCACGACCTTGGAAAACATCGCGCCGGATTACCTGCGCGTGATTGAGGTGGAAGAGGCGATCTATGCCTCCGCCCGGGAAGGGCGCAAAATGAAGGTGGGTCCGGCGTGAATGCAGCGCTTGTGAAATCGGTGTCCAATTCCCAGCGCGCCTTGCAAGAGCTGCGCAGGCGGATCTTCAACGGCGAATTGCCCGCCGGGTCCGACCACCTGGAATCGGAACTGGCCGATCAGTTGAACATGTCCCGCACGCCGGTGCGAGAGGCTGTGCTGATGCTGGAAAGCCAGGGCCTGCTGGAACTACGCCCCCGCAAGGGCGTGCGCATTTTGCCTGTGTCGCCTGAGGATATGTCAGAGATTTATGATGTCCTGACAGAGCTTGAAAGCCTTGCCGCGGAACGCGCCGCGCAAGCGGGGTATTCGCCGGAGGATCTCAGTGGTTTGACGAAGGCCATTGATGACATGGACGTGGCATTGGCCCAATCCGATATGGAAGGCTGGGCCACCGCCGATGATCAGTTTCACGCCGAACTGGTGCGCATCGGCGGCAACAGCCGGATCATGGCCATCGCCGCAATGATGACCGATCAGGTGCGCCGGGCGCGGAACACGACGCTTTATATGCGGCCCAAGCCCACCAAATCAAACGACGATCACCGCGACGTGCTGGCGGCCATCGCGACAGGCGACGCAGAAGGCGCCCGCCGGATTCACCGCCAACACAGAGAGCACGCAAAACAGATCATCATTGATCTGCTGGAAAAGCACCGCTTGCGGTTTCTCTGACCCGCGCGCTTACCGCTCGATCACGACCTTGCCGAGCGTCGCCCCATCCGTCAGATGAGCATGGGCTGCGGCGGCATCCTCAAAGCCGAACGTGCTGTCATCCACGATGGGCCGCAGCTTGCCTGCATCGGCCAGTTCCGCGAGTGTCTCAAGGATTTTGCCATGAACCTCACGGCCCGTGTCATGGATCATCGGGATCAGCATGAAGACCACATGCAGCGACAGCCCTTTGAAATGCGCCGGTGACAGATCAATATCCACCATCGCCACGGTTGAGGCCACGTGACCGTTGAGCTTTGCGGCCTCAAAAGACGCGGTCATGTTCTCACCACCCACGCTGTCAAACACCACGTCAAAGCCCGCGCCACCGGTATGCGCGTCCACGTAATCGGCCACCTCTTGCGTGGTGAAATCAATCGCGCGCGCGCCCAGATCTTCCATCAGCGCCATCTGCGCCTCCCCCCGCCCGGTGGCAGAGACGGTGGCCCCAAGATGACGCGCAAGTTGCACGGCCACATGGCCCACACCGCCCGCGCCGCCTTGCACGAGAACGGTCTGGCCCGGCCCGACACCCGCGCGGCTCAGCCCTTCATAGGCGGTGATCCCCACCAAGGGCAGCGCCGCGGCTTCTTTCATGCTGAGCGACTTGGGCTTGTGCGCGATGAGACGCGCATCGGCATTGATGAAGTCGGCCAGCGTGCCTTGCAAGCCCAGCAAACCGCCCGCGCAGCCATACACCTCATCACCCACGGCAAAGCCCGTGACGCCCTCACCCACCTCCGTCACCGTGCCCGCGAAATCCATGCCGATCACGGCGGGCAGAGCGGGGGACAAGGGCAAATCGGTGCCCATGGTGCGGATCATCGTATCGACCGTGTTCACACTGGTCGCGGCAATCTGCACCACCACGTGGCCGGGCGTTGCGACGGGATCTGCGATCTCTGTCACCTCAAAAGGGGCATCGGATCCGTTTGTGTTGAGAACCATGGCTTTCATTGTCTGTCTCCTTTGGTCATGCGTTTTGCAAGGCCTGGGCCCGCAGGGTTGGGTTCAAGTGGTTGGATAGGTGTTAGTCTTCGGGGCCCACCAAGGCGGTGATCGCCGCCATCACGTCTGTGGCATGGCCCGCATCAAGGGCAGCCGCGTGTGGATCGGCGAATGCGCCGCTGTCATTGTCGAAATAGGCACCCGACGCATCGGCGAAACGATCACCCAAGGCGGCGTCTATCAGGATATCAGCACCGATGCTGAGGTCATTGCCAGCAACGCCAAACCCCTCCTTCACCATCTTGGAGGCCAGCAGTGACCCCGGGTTCACCGCCACCATCACCGGCCCGTCCGGCAAGGTCTTGGCCAGTTCACGGGTCCAGATGGTGATGGCCAGTTTGCTTTGGGCATACGCCTCCATATCTGAGAGCGCCACGCCACCCTGCAACGCCTTGACGTTCACCGGGGCCTGCGCGGCCGATGACAGGTTCACCACACGCCCCTCATCCGGGATAATGGGCAGCAACGCTTGCGTCAGCAGGTATGGCGCCAGCGTGTTGACGACAAAGCGCAAATCCTGCCCGTTGGGCAGCGTCGTCTTGGGCGCTTTCAGGACGCCTGCATTGTTGATCAACACATCCAGCCTGTCATGCTTGGCGCGCAGTTCATCGGCAAGCCCCGCAACCGCCGCCAAATCGCTCAGATCCGCCGCATAGGTTTCGACCGAGCCGCCAATCTTTGTCGCGGCGGCCTCCAGCTTCGCCGCGCTGCGCCCATGCAGCAGCAGGTTGTGCCCGTCACCCGCCAGCTTCTGCGCGGTCAGCAAGCCGATGCCGTCGGTTGAGCCTGTGATCAGGATGGTTTTGGTCATCAGAATGCTCCTTTACGTAAAGTCGGGCAGAACAACCTCTGCCAAGTGGTTCAGCGTGGTGTCGATGGGTGCCTGGTTGAAGCGCAGGTTCAGCGCCACGTGATTGACGCCCAGCGCCTCAATCTCTCGCAGATAGCTGCGCAGGAAATCCGTGCCGGATTGAAAGCCCAGATGGATGGGCCGGGGCGCGGCATCGGCATCTGGCAACAGATCAACATAAAGCGATTGCATCACGGGTTTGTCCGGGCCACCCGCCGCCTGCACACGCGCGCGATAGTCGGAAATCACCCGCCCCTGATCGGCTGCACTGCGCGGATAGGTGATCCAGCCGTCGCCATGTTGCGCCACCCAATCGGGCGCTTGGTGACTGCCCCCGGTGATCAGCATCGGCAAGCGCGGACCATGGGGCTTGGGCAACATGTCAATCCCGCCCGACAGCGTGCCACAGCTGTTGTCCAGCGTCGGGTAAGGCGTGCCCATCGCGCGGATATAGTCAAAACTGTCGCGGAACCGCGCGCCACGATCGGCAAAGTTGTGGTTCATGGCCGGATATTCCTCTGGCCGGTCGCCCGACGCGACGCCGAGGATCAGCCGGCCGTCTGACAGTTGATCCGCCGTCGCCGCAGCTTTGGCCACATGGGCCGGGTGGCGCAGGGGCAGAATGATGCTGCCGGTCGCAAGGGCAATCCGGTCGGTCGCCATGGCCAGCGCCCCCAGATAAACGAAGGGGTCAAAGATCTGCCCCACATCACCGAAACTGGGCACATTGAACGGCACATCGCGCAACCACAGCGCGGCAAAGCCCAGCGCCTCCGCCTTTTGCGCCGCTTCGATGTGGTCGCGCATCTCGGGCGCGGCACCCACGGCATAGGACTCAAGCGGCAAAACCAAGCCAATGCTCAACCGGCCGGGTCGAAAGACCGACGCGTAGGCGGCATTGATGCTTGGGAAGGATGCGGGTTCAGATTTGTCCAACATGGGGGCGGGTTCCTGAATGCGTGCGCGGCAGTGTTTCCGTGACCAATATGTCTTCTGGCTTTTGGTGTAAAAAGAGCCTATTTCCGGATTTATAATTCGGATTTTGAATATAATGAGCCTCGACACCGACGCCCTTCGCCTTTTCGTGCTGGCGGCAGAACTTTTGAACATCAGCGCCGCGGGTCGGCGGCTTGGCTGGGCGCCGGCGGTGTCCAGCGCGAAACTTGCAAAGCTGGAGCAGCATCTGGGCGCGGATTTGCTGCACCGGACGACGCGCAAGGTTTCGCTGTCCCTCGAAGGCGCGGACTTTCTGCCGTTCGCGCGCGAGATCATCGCGCAGGAAGAGGCCGCGATGGCCGCCCTGGGCAAACAAACCACGGCCCTGCGGGGGACCCTGCGTTTCGCAGCGCCCAGCAGTTTTGCCCAGTTCTATATCGCGCCCATCCTGCCAAAATTCCTGGATCAGCATCCCGATCTGCGGCTTGATTTGCGCCTGTCTGATCTGCCCCTTGACCTGATTGAAGGCAGCTATGACTTGGCGCTTCGAAATGCGCCGCTGTTTGACACAAGCCTCAAGGGTCGCAAACTGGCCGATGATCAACGCATCCTGTGCGCCTCACCCGATTACCTGGCCGCTCATGGCACGCCCAGCACGCCTGAGGATCTGGCCGATCACCGCCTGATCGCGTTCCGCGACCGGGATGCCCGCCCCCTCAAGGGCCCGCATGGCCAGACAGGGGTTTTTTTCTCGCCCGCGACCGCGCGCAACCAGTTGATTATGGATGACGGTCAAAGCCAGATGCGCGCCACGCTGGCGGGTGCGGGCATATCCCTCAATGCCCTATGGGCGGTGCACGCGGAACTTGCAGCTGGGCGACTGGTGCGTGTGCTGCCGGATTTTGAAGCAGCCGAGGATACGGTGTTATGGCTGATTTACCCGCGATCAAACGTGCTGTCGCCCAAGGTGCGCGTGTTCATGGATTTCCTGATCGCCGACATCGGCAAATCCCCCAAATGGCTTGAGACCGCATAGCCATCATGCCTTCAGCGCGCGAAACCCCACGACCGCCAGGGTAAATTCCTCAACATAGTCAATCAGGGCGTTCACCGCCGCCTCGGCCAGATCGGCATCCCCCTGCCCCACGGCGCGGGCCACCCCGGCATGGCCATGCGCCATGCGGCTCAGATCGCCATAGCGCTCTTGGTTGAGGACCCAGAACCGGCGCGACAGACCTTTGACAGAGGTCAGCGACCGGGCCGCGAACTTGTTATCTGCCGCCGCGATCAGCACGGCAAAGCTGCGCGCGTCTAGCTCTGTCATTTCAACCTGATTGCCGGTTTGGCAGACCTCCAGGAACCCATCGGCAATCTCCAGCAACTCGGCGCGTTGCTGTTTGGTCGCCCGTTCCGCCGCAGAGCGGACGACAAGCCGTTCCACCACGCGGCGCAGCTCAAGGGATCGAAATTGTTCAGTGTGATCAATCGGGCAAACCTGCGCCCCACGGCGTGCAACGATTCGCAGCAGCCCTTCATCGGCCAGCCGCTGGATTGCTGAACGAATAGGCGCCCGCGTGTGACCAGACACGTCGACAAGATCGGTTTCCGACACCCACCGGCCCGGTTCCAGATCGCCGTTGACAATCATACGTTCCAGATCCCGAAACGCTTCTTCTTTCAATGGGATAGGTGTCACATTCGCGGGCAGGATACCGTTCATTTTATTCCGTCATTCCGTCTTTTGATCATCCGAGAACAGTGACTCAAACCTGACATGTTAGCAAGCGCGTCTGACATTTTATCGTTGACATGTCACAAATATATAAATGACATGTCAGCATAATGACAAACAATCAGGGAGGTCGGTATGCGACCAATCAAGACATTTGCCATCTCCGCCACGCTGACGATCAGCACAGCCGTCGGTGCCTATGCACAGGAATTGGTGCGCATCGCAGAACCGAATTGGGCCAGCGGCCGCGCCATGGCGGGCCTGATCAAGGTGATCGTGGAGGATAAGCTGGGGGGTCAGGCAGAACTGGTGCCCGGAACCAACGCAGTGATCTTTGCGGGCATGGATCGCGGCAAGGGCGAAATTGATGTCCATCCCGATGTATGGCTGCCCAACCAATCCAACTTCACCGATGAATACGTCGATGCAAACGGCACCGTGGCGCTGTCGGGCGGCAATTACGAAGGGTTTTCCGCCTTCTGCGCGCCGCGCGAATTTGCCGAAGAAAACAACATCAAGACCGTGTTCGATCTTGCCACGCCCGAAGTGGCAGCGCTGATGGATCGGGACGGCGACGGCATGGGCGACATCTGGGTCGGCGCGCCCGGCTGGGCCTCCACCAAGATCAATTCAGTGAAGGTGCGCGACTATGGCATCACCAATTTCTTCACGCCTATCGAGGCGGAAGAAGAAGTGGCGACCGCATCCATCTCCGACGCGCTCAACAAGGGTGAAGGATATGCATTCTATTGCTACGCGCCGCACTACAACTGGTTCGTCTTTGACATGGTCCGCCTCGAAGAGCCGGCTTATGACCCTGCGAATTACGACATGAAGCAACCTGCAGAAGATGCCAACTGGTTCGAAAATTCCCGCGTGGAAACCGCCGACAAGGCAAAGACCATCCATGTGGGCTATTCGCGGTCGCTTGAGACACGCACGCCGACGGTTGCCGATTTCCTGTCCAAGATCGATATGGATACAGAGACCGTGAACAACTTCACCCATGAGATCGTGGTCAAACAGCGATCCAGTGAAGAGGTGGCCCGCGAATGGGTCGATGCCAACCCCGATATCGTCGACGGGTGGCTTGGGCTGAACTGACCCTCAGCCGGTACCGGGTTGCTGTGCGTCCCTCTCCCTGCGGATGGCAGCCCGGGTTTTTTGCAACGACAACCGAACACGAACATCTCGCACATCGCCAGATGGAGGAGGCCCCTTGGACGGTCCAATACATACCACAGACACGGATGAAGCTGTCATCGACCTGCAAGGCGTCTGGAAAATTTTCGGCGCGCGCCAGGATGAAGCGATGGCCGCGATCCGGGATCGTGGGCTGACCAAGCCAGAGGTGCTGGAAGAATTCAACTGCGTGGTGGGCGTGGCCGATGCCAGTTTTCAGGTCCGCCGGGGTGAGATCTTTTGCATCATGGGCCTGTCGGGCAGCGGAAAATCAACCCTTGTGCGGCATGTGAACCGCCTTCTGACCCCCACCGCCGGATCGGTCAGCGTAAATGGCACGGACATCATGGCGCTGAGTGATGAGGATCTTCTCAAGGTCCGCAACGAACACATCGCCATGGTCTTTCAGAATTTCGGCCTGATGCCGCACCGATCCGTGCGCGACAACGTGGCGATGCCCCTTGAGATCCGGGGCTGGTCCCAGAACGCGCGCTGGAAAGCCGCTGAAGATGCGCTCGCCCTCGTTGATCTGGCGGAATGGACGGACAAATTCGCCCATGAACTGTCAGGCGGAATGCAACAACGCGTGGGGCTGGCACGCGCCATTGCCGCAGATGCCGAGGTGCTGTTGATGGATGAGCCCTTCAGCGCGCTTGATCCGCTGATCCGGCGGCAGTTGCAGGAAGAATTCATGCGGCTTGCGTCGCAGATGAACAAAACCACGCTCTTCATCACTCATGATCTGGAAGAGGCCGTGCGCATCGGCGATCGCATCGCGATCATGAAGGATGGTGTCATCGTTCAAACCGGCACGCCGGAAGAAATCATCATGAATCCCGCCGATGACTACGTGATGGATTTCGTGGGCGGCATTTCCCGCATCAACCTTATCCGCGCCCATTCCCTTGCCCGCCCCAAGGCGGAATTCGAGGCAGAGCATGGCGCGCTGACAGGCGCGGAAACGGTTGTGTCGGGCAATGACACGCTGCGCCAGATCATTGTCAAAGCCGCCGACAGCACAGGCCCTATCGTGGTCAAGGACACCGATCTGGGCACCGAAGGCGTGATCACGAAAAACGACATCCTGAACGGGGTGATCCTAGGGACGGAAGAAGAATGAGCGCAATCGCAGAGCATATTCCAGACACCGCCAAACCCACCGCAACCCAGTCTGATGTCGCGGGGTTCGTGACGGTCAACGAAGGCTACTACGCCTGTCAATTTCAGGCGATTGGCAACAAGCGTGGGTTTCTGTTCACATGGAACTGGGCGGCGTTTGTGCTGGGATCCATCTGGTACGGGATGCGCAGCCTTTGGGCGTATTTCCTGCCTTTCGTCGCACTGGAAACACTGGCCGTCGTGCAGTTGGCGCGCGGTATCTGGGGTGATCTTGGCGCACCCATCCTGGCCCGCCTGCCGGGGATCGAGGCCACGTTGGAACGCCGCTATGAACAGCTGGCCGATGCGCAGGAAAACGCCCCCGACCGCGTGGCGGGGTTTGAAAACACGATTGCCTCGCTCGAACGCGCGATTGCCAACATCAAGGCAGAGGCCGCCGCCGCCGATGCACAGGCCCTGACGCTGATCATATCGGGGCTCGCGGCCCTGCTGGTGATCAAATCGGTGCAGGCCGTTCTGGCCAATCCCGCGTTGCAGATGCGCTATTCGCAGTGGTTGTCGGATCGCACGTTGGGCCACGGGCTAAGCGCGCCCAAGACCGCGCTGGCCGCCGCCCTCACCCTGATCACTTACGTGACCTGTTCGCTCAAGTTCGGCTTTCCCGACGCGGTGCCCGCGCTGCAAGGTTTTCCGGCCGATCCATCGGTTCAAACGGGTGTGGCACAGGGCATCAAGGATTGGATTGGGCGGGCATCGATCCAGTCTGAATGGTTTTTTGACGGCCTTGTCTATGGCATCCGATCTGTCCTCGACACGTTGGAGACGATTTTTGTCGAAACGCCCTGGCCTGTGATGTGCGGTTTTATCCTGCTGCTGACCGGGCTTAGCGCAGGATGGCGCGCGGCGATCTTCACCGGCGCGGGGTTGGCCTATCTGGGCTATCTTGGGTTCTGGGACAAAAGCATGCAAACCTTGGCCCTTTTGGGCACGGCGGCCTGCATTTCCATCACGCTGGGCATTCCGCTGGGCATCGCCTGCGCGCGGTCGCAGCGCCTTTACGCCTTCGTGCGGCCCGTGCTGGATTTCATGCAAACCATGCCCGCCTTCGTCTACCTGATCCCGATCATCGCGTTTTTTGGCACCGGCAAACCGGCTGCCGTGATCGCCACCATGATCTTCGGCGGATCGCCCGTGGTGCGCCTGACCGTTCTGGGCCTGCGCGGCGTGCCCGAAAGCGTGCGCGAGGCGGCGATGGCCTTTGGCGCCAGCAAACGCTACCTGCTGTGGAAAGTGGACATCCCGCTGGCGATGCCATCCATCATGGCTGGCATCAACCAAACGATCCTGCTGAGCCTCGCGATGGTGGTGATTGCCTCGCTCATCGGCGCTAAGGGCCTGGGCGAGGACGTGCTGGAAGCCTTGCAATACGCCTCGGAAGGTCAGGGGATTCTGGCCGGGCTGGCGATCTTGTTCTGCGCGATGATCCTCGACCGTATCATTCAAGGCAAACGGAGGTAGAGCCATGACCGTGATGGTGGCCATGTTCATCAAATACGAAAACGACAAGAAGGCGAGCATGATCAATTCGCCCAACGACAGGGCCGAGGTGTCGCGCAACGCGGTGGCCGCGATGGGGGGCAAATTGCTGCACGCCTATGGCACCTGCGGGGAATACGACATGATGTTCATCTATGAAATGCCGGATATGGCCTCGGTCGCGGCCAATATGATGCTGGCCGATGCCAGTGGCATGTCCAAACACCACAAGATCATCCCGCTCTTCTCCAATGATGATTTCCTCATGGCACAGGAACGCGCGGGGCAGATGGTGCACACATACGCTGTCGCCGGGGAATGAGCGCGACGCTTCTTTTCCACGGGGGCCAAATCCACACGATGGATGACGCGATCCCTGACTGTGAGGCGGTTTTCGTCAAAGACGGCCAGATCACCCATGTTGGCCGCCTGAGCGAAACCGAGGCTATGGCAGATTGTGACACGTCGCGCATTGACCTGCAAGGCGCGGTCCTTTTGCCCGGCTTCATTGATGCCCATTCCCACCCGCTTTGGGCGGCAAAAACCCGCGGCGCGCCGGTGGTCGATATCAGGGCCGAAACGGTGCCCACCTTCGACGCGGTGATGGCCAAGATTGAACGCCGCGTGGCCGCCGCCACGCCGCAGGAACACCTGTTGTTTTTCGGACTGGACGCGCAATTGCATGACGGGTTTCAAACCCTCACCCGCGACTGGCTGGACCAGATCGCCCCCGACACCCCCGTGGGCATTCAGACCTCAAACTGCCACGCGCTTTACATGAATTCCGCAGGGTTTGAGGCCTGCGGGATCACCGCGGACATGCCCACCCCGACCGGATCCGTGATCGAACGCGATCCCTGCGGCAGGCCCAATGGCAAGATTGCCGAGGCCATCACTTGGCGCGCGGTTGAGACATTCTATGAAGCCTGGGGCGACGCGCGGCTGAGCACGGAATTCAAAGCCACGATTGATGAATTTATCCAGAACGGCATCACCACCACGACCGAACACCTCTACCTGCCGTTCTACCGCGCCTATTATGAGGCCGCGTTGAAACAAGGCTGGCCCATGCCCCGTATCGCCGCCTACCAGCAGGCCGTGACCCCGGATATGGCGGTCGATGATGTTTCTATCGGCCAGGACCGGCTTTGGATGGCGGGGGTGAAGATCCACGCGGATGGATCGCCCTTTATCGGAAACATCTGGCTGACGCAGCCTTACCTGGACAACCACATCACGCGTGACCGCATGGGGCTTGGCCCGGGGCACACGGGCGAAGTGAACTACCCGATGGAATTTTTTGAGGCCATGGTGCGCAACTATGTCGGCCAAGGCTGGCAGATGACGATCCACACGCAGGGTGACCGCACCATCGACATGGTGCTGGACCTGTTGGAAACCGTGCTGTCTGAGCACCCCCGCCCTGATCATCGGTTCCGCCTCGAACACTGCGCCCTGATGCGCAAAGACCAGATTGACCGCTGCATGACCCTCGGCGTTCTGGGCAGTTTCTTCATCAACCACATCACCCATTGGGGCGCGCCCATCGAAGACGCGCTGTTTGGCCCTGACCGTGCCGCGCATTACGTACCAGCCGGGTCAGCAGCCAAGGCCGGGATGCGCCTGTCGCTGCATGCCGACACCCCCATGACGGATCCGTCCTGTCTGGAACTGATGCAGGCGGCCATGACGCGCAGGGCCGCTGATGGGCGCTGCGTGGGGCCGGGGGAATGCATGACAGCGATGGATGCGCTCCGGGCCGTGACGATTGATGCCGCCTACCAGATCCGGAAAGAGGATGTTCTTGGATCCATCACCCCTGGCAAACACGCCGATTTCGTCGTGCTGGCCGATGATCCGCTAACCACCGCGCCTGAGCATCTGCGCGACATTGCGGTGCAACAAACCTGGCTTGCCGGGCAAAAGGTCTGGTCCCATGACGGGGCGTAAATCTGTCCCCACCCTGACCATCGGCGGCTTTCTGGGCGCGGGTAAGACCACATTGGTCAACCATTTGCTGGCCCAGGCAGATGGCCGCCGCATCGTCGTCTTCGTCAACGATTTCGGCGCGATCAACATTGACCATGCCCTGATCGAAACCGTCGAGGAAGATCGCATCGCCCTGTCAAATGGCTGCGTCTGTTGCAGCCTGAACGACGATCTTGTGCGATCCATGGTGGAGTTTTGCCAGACGGACCGCCCTGATCTCTTCGTTATTGAAGCCAGCGGAGTGGCAAACCCCAAGGCGCTGGCCACCACGCTGCAAGCGCTTGAAGCCGCGCACCACGCCCATCTGCAATCGCGCATCTATGTGCTGGATGCCGGCCTTTTCGGGGCGCTGGATTATGCAGACACCGAGGACCTGGTGGATCACGCCGCCGCAAGCGACCTGGTCGTGATCAACAAATGCGACCTTGCCCCGCCACATCGCGTGACTGAGATTGAGACGCTTTTGAAACGCAGCGCACCGCATGCAGCCCAAAAGGTCACGACGCAGGCCGCGCTGTCTTGGAAGGATGCGCTGGATCCGATGTTGCAGCGCGGTGGCGCGCCTCACCTGCCCCGGGCCGCGGCGCAGGCGGCGCATACCCAGTTTGCCACCCTCTCATTCGACCATATCCCACCGCTAAGCGACGCCCGTTTGACCGCGCTGATGGATCTGCTGAAAGGCACCTGTTTGCGCGCAAAGGGTTTTTTGGCCCTGACCGGCGCGCGCCCGGGTCTTCACAGGCTGCAACTTGTCGGTCAGCACGTCACGTTAGATCGTTGCCATGCCGCCAATGCGCCACCCCCTTGTCTGGTCGTGATCGGGCGTGACGCCCTTATTCCGGGTGACCGGCTGTCTGACCTGCTTCAAACGCGGCCACGCCCTGACGAAAGGCAGATGATGCCCACCCCAAGGGCCCGGCACCACATTTCAGTCACCCACCTGATGCAGGAAATGACCCGGCTTGCGACCTGAAAACAGCATCGGGGTCTGATCATGCCCTGTCATGCGTGGCTATCCAAGGCGGTGTCATGGCTGCCCCCATGATGATCGCTCACTGTGGCACCAGATATCGTAACTCAGGTGTTACAAGGTGATGCGACTGTTCCGGCGCATATTCAGCGGCGAACACGATGTCGAATGTTCTGACAGATAGCACCAAGATCACACCCTTTCCGGCTGAGAGGTTGCGCTTCACCTATGCGCATGACGGTCAGTCTTGGGGCAGACGGCAGTTGATACAATCCGTGGAAAGACTGTCCGGCAGCCGTGATCTGGAAGACCTCTATCACGCCTGGGTCGCGGCGGGTGCAAAGGGCCATCCTTTTGATGTGGCCATTCAAAAGCTGCGCCTTCGGCTGAGCCTAAAGGGCGTATCGCTGGATTGTGTGCCGCGCCGGGGCGGGGTGTTGATCGTTGCAAACCACCCCTTTGGCATTGCCGACGGGCTTGCCGTGGGGTGGCTCGGCGCTCAACTGCGCAACAACATGCGCATTCTGACCCATTCCTTGCTATGTGCCGCGCCCGAGTTTCAGCCCTACCTGCTTCCGGTTGATTTCAGCGACAGCGCTGAGGCGCGCAGAAAATCCGCCAACACGCGCCGAATGGCGGCGGATTTGTTGAAGGCAGGCGGTGTCGTGGTGATTTTCCCCGGCGGCAGCGTTGCCACATCAAACCGGCCATTCACCAAACCGGCGGCGGAATTGCCATGGCATCCTTTTGTAACGCGGCTGGCGCTGACGGAAGGGACCAACGTTCTGCCGGTTTACGTGCATGGGCAAAACTCGTTTTGGTTTCAAATGGCCAGCCATCTGTCTTACCCGCTGCGTGTCGCTCTATTGTTCCGAGAGACGCGGCGCCGGATGGGGGGGCGCCTTGACATGACACTTGGCGCGACAATCGTCGCGGAGGATCTTTCGACGCTGCCGCGACAGAACGTCGCCGATACTTTGCGCAGGGCGTGTTTGCAATTGGGCGGGGCTGATCCCGACGATACGTTCCAGTGGCCACGCTATATCAATTGGTGACGCGTTAACTGCGTCTCAGGCGGCTGTCAGTGAGCGGAGCCGGATGTCAGGCGCATCAAAGGCGACAAGCTTTCCACCCAACACGGCCATCGGTTCAATCAGAGCCTTCACGCCCGTGATGCCCAGATCGGGAAATTCCAGCCCCATGGAATGGAACAGGGCAAACCGTGTGCCGGGTTTTGGATTGAGACCGGGATAGATGTCCCGCGATCCTAGCTTGAGGTGATGCGCAATGTCCCATTCGGCCGTCTTGCCGTCTATCCGCGTCACGACCCAACAATGCCCGTCTTCGCAGGTGCCGTTCTTCTCTTTTGGGAAGAAGAACCCGGTGGCATAACCCGCCGCTATCCCCGCCGCGCGCAAGGCGGCGATGAAGTATGTGTTGATGTCCACGCAGGACCCTTCCGTCAGGCCGCAGCCCAAGGCGGGAATGGCGTCATACCCGTCATTGAACTTGTCCTCCGGATGTCCATAGGTGAACCGCTCTGCCACATGACACGCAATGGCGCGGGCGCGGTCTTGTCCTGATAATTTGCTGCCCACCGGTTCGATCTCCGCCAGCAGGTCATCGGCAAAACGGGTGAAGCGCGAGGGGTGAGGCGTGAACATTCCGTCAGGGTAAGCGCCCGGTGCTGCATCGAATTGAAAGGTGATCGAGATGTCCCGTGATGTGGGCACCAAACGATACGCGCGCTGCCCGGTGGTGGCTTCCCTGATCTCCGTCAAAGCCGGTGCTTGGATGTCACTGCATGAGCCATGGGGCGTAGACAGACCACCGGGGATCAAGACAGCCGATGCGCCTTCGGGACATATCGCGGAATAGGTGATCTTCATTCTGGGCCATCCTTGTTTCGGCACCGCGTTCGTAGACCATAAGCACGTGACATCGCGATGACACGGTGTGCATCCGGTACGAAACGCGACTTCGGGTCTCAAAACTGTTACAACGCACGGCTATCCCCGGCAAACCGCAGGGGGCACTGGCTGACATGAACACGCATTTTCACCCAAATGATAATCAACGCTCTGACGTCACCTTGTCGGGTGGTCGGGTTCTGCAGCCCAATGGCCTGTTCGAAACCCAAGACCTGCATTTGAACGAAGGCCGCATTCAGGACACTGCGCACGGCCAAGGCGTTGTCCTGGACGTGTCAGGATGCCTTGTGCTGCCCGGCATTATCGACGCCCATGGGGACGGGTTTGAACATCATCTGATGCCACGACCGGGCGCGGATTTCCCCGAATGGATCGGGCTGCGCAATGTGGATCGGGAGCTGGTCGCCAATGGGATCACAACAGCCTTTCTAGCACAATCCTATTCCTGGGAAGGCGGCATCCGGGGAATACCCGCCGCGCAAAGACTGATCGAAGCCGTCCGGGAGATGCGCCCGACCTTCGGCGCGGACATGCGGGTACAGATCCGCTATGAAACATTCTTCCTCGATGGTGCCGATCAATTGCTGGCCTGGCTGGAGGATGGCACCGTTCAGTATGTCGTCTTCAACGACCACGTGCCCCAGTATCAGGAACTGCTTGATCAGCCCGACCACATCGCCCGTTGGGCCGGGTCTGTGGGCCTCAGCAATGACGCCTTCGTGGCACTTTTGGAAAAGACAGTCGCGGAAGGCGTGGGCGTGCTTGACGCCATCGCGCGGTTGAGTGCGGCGATGACGCGGTTGGGCCTCCCGTTTGGGTCGCATGACGATCCCGATCCGGAGACACGGCTCAGCTATCATAAAGTGGGTGCAGGGATTGCAGAGTTTCCGCTGACCGTGGCGGCCGCGGAGACGGCACGGGGTCTGGGCAATTCGATCATGATGGGCGCACCCAATGCGCTGCGCGGCAAAAGCGCGTCCTCCAATGTGTCCGCGCGAGAGCTGATCGGGATGGGGCTCTGTGATGCGCTTGTCTCTGACTATTACTATCCGGCCCTGCTCCATGCGCCCTTTGAGCTTGTGCGCGAAGGCGTCACGGATTTGGCAACGGCCTGGGGTCTGGTGTCGTCTGGCCCTGCGGCGGCTTTGGGCCTTGCGGACCGTGGCACATTGCAGCCCGGGCAGCGCGGTGATGTGCTCGTCTTGCGCCAAGACGGGCAAGGACGGCCTCATGTGGTCGCGACCTTTGTGGCGGGCCAGCCGGTGTTTCTGGATCAGTCGGTGACGGCCAATGTGCTGCCCGCTGGCATGGATGTTCACTGAACATTTACGCGGGCGTCACAAATCTGAATCCTCCCGTGCTTAGCGCGAAAGGGCTGAAGCCCAGCACCATTTCATAAACTAGGGGGATACCCATGAGCTTTTCGCGTCGTACCGTTCTGCAAATGACGGCCGCAGGTGTCGCGGCACCTGCCATTCTGAAAGCCTCTGACGCGCTTGCGTCTTCTGGCACTGTCAAGGTTTTCGCATGGCAGGACTACGTTCAGCCCAACATCGCAGAGGCGTTCGAGGCCGAGACCGGCATCACGCTTGAACTGACCACCTATGGGTCAAACGACGAGGCGGAATCCACCGTCCGCGCCAATGGCGGCAAAGGGTTTGACGTGGTGTTCCCGTCGATCACCAACTCTGCCAACTATGTTGACGACAGCGGCGAAAGCTTCTTCATGCCGATCCCGGCCGAGGTGAACACCGGCAACGTGATCCCGTCCTTTGTCCGTGACAGCGCGCAGCTTGGCGGCGTCTTCAAGGGTGAACAGATCCTGCTACCCTTCGACTGGGGTACCGAGGGCGTCACGTACAATTCTGCCGACATGCCGATCGACGGTCAGGTCTCTTACGGTGATCTCTGGGCCGATGCGGCCAAAGGCAAGGCGGCGTTCCGTCAGAAATCCGTCATCATGGGCACAGGGCTTTACCTTGATGCCATCGGCGAAGTGCCCTCCAACCGCATGCTCGACGTTTACAAATCCGAAGATGATGCGCGCCGTGTCTGGGGCGATGTCACCAAGTGGATCCTGGAGCGCAAAGACAATTTCGGCGCCTTCTGGAACAACGCGACAGAAGCCACCGCCGCGTTCAAGGATGCAGGCTCCATCATCGGTCAGACCTGGGACACAACCGGCCTGTTGCTGAACCGTGAGAACGGCGATTTCCTCTATCGTGCGCCGAAAGAGGGCATCATCACCTGGCTCGACAGCTTCGGCATCCTGAAAGGCGCTGACAACACCGCGCAGGCGATTGAGTTCATGAACTTCATGCTGAAGCCTGAAACCGGCGGCATGTTTGCCAACAACACCGGCTATAACTCTGCCGTTGCCGGTGCTGCCGACTTTGCCTCGGAAGAGTTCAAGGCCCAGTTCAACGAAGTCTACACTGCGGATGTTCTTGGCAACATGTGGTGGTGGCAGGCGGACACGCCGTTCTTTGCGCCGGTGCGCAACGAATTCGTGGAAATCATCACCAACGCCTAAAGCACAATTGTGCTCTGGCCCGGCGCGTCCATCGCGCCGGGCTTTGCTGCTGCCAAGGATTTCGGGGGGCGTGTCATGCGCGGAAAAGACGTCGTTCTGGACGGGGTGGAGATCACCTATCCCAACGGGTTTACCGCCGTGCATCCCACCAACCTCAAGATCGAAGCAGGCGAATTTTTCTCCATTCTCGGCCCTTCGGGCTGTGGCAAGACGACGATCTTGCGCGCGGTTTCTGGTTTTGTAGAACCATCAAGCGGACGGGTTCTGATCGGCGGGGATGACCAGCGCGGCCTTGGCCCCAACGGGCGGCCCACGGCGCTGATTTTTCAAAACCTCGCGCTGTTCCCGTTGATGCCTGTTTGGCAGAACGTGGCCTTCGGGCTGGAGGCGCGGGGCGTCTCCAAACGCGAACGCCGCGCGAAGGCGGATGAGCTGTTGCATCTGGTGGCCTTGGGCGATCAGGCGGACAAGAAACCATCCGAGCTGTCCGGGGGCCAGCGACAGCGCGTCGCCATCGCCCGCGCGCTGGCCGTCGACCCGGCGGTGTTGCTGTTGGACGAACCGCTATCGGCGCTGGATCTGAAACTGCGCCAGCATATGCGGGCCGAGCTTCGTGCGATCCAGCAAAAGACCGGCGTGACCTTTATCTACATCACCCATGATCAGGGTGAGGCGCTCACCATGTCAGACCGGATCGCGGTGATGAATGCCGGTCGGATCGAACAGGTGGGCGCGGGCGATGATATCTATTCCAACCCGCAAACGGCTTTTGCCGCATCTTTCGTTGGGGAAGCCAATCTGTTTCACGGACAGATCAAGGGTCAAAAAGAGGGGTTGGCCCAAATTGAAACGGCGCATGGCGCTTTCCTGGCCCGCAATCCGCGCGGATTGACCAGAGGCGACAGCGCAATCTTGTTCGTGCGACCCGAGGCTATGCTGATCGACACCGCGGAAAATGAAATGACCGCATATCTGGAACGTCGCGATCTGGAAGGCCCGTTTGTCAACATGGTCATGCGCACGCAAACGGGCGCATCCGTGACGGTGTATCTGCCCAATACGGGTGTGTCCGCCATCGGCCCCGATGGTGTGCATTTAGGCTTTCGTGCTGAGCACGCGGTTGTCCTACCGGAAGGGGCCTTGGCGCGCACCGGCACCGAAGAGATGGCCGCCCAATGAGAACGCTTTTGCGGGGATACGGGCGCGGGCTGGTGGCAGTGTTTTTCGGCTCTGTCATGCTTTGGGCGATATTGCTGATCATTCTCCCGCAAGTCGTGATGCTGGAACGCGCGCTGACAAAACCCAAGCGTCAGTTGGACAGTTCCATCGCGGCCCAGCTTGAACGCGATGCCGCCAATTGCGTGGCGATCCTTGCGCAGTATCAAACCGCGCCGGAACCCGAAGCCGACAATGGTGGGCTCGCCGTGCCGTCCGCGTCAGGCATGGCCGTGCCTTCTGCGTCCACCATGGCGGTCCCGTCTGTTTCAGGCATGACCGCGCCGACGGCCACGGAACAAACACGGCCCTACATTCTGCAATGCGACCGATCCACGACCCGAAAGCGCATGGTGCGCAATGAAGGCATCGAGGAATGGCTCAACGATCTGTACGACCTGCCACTTCTGGAGGTCAGTGACGACGTCCCCATTGACGCCCAGATCGCCGCGGCAGAGGAGATCGAAACGCTCGCCGCCGCGCTCTATCAAGACCTTCTGGTGTTGGAGGCCAATGCCTCCCAACTGGGGCTTGGGAATTTCAGTGCCTTAACCCAACCCGTGTTGATCCCGCTGTCTGACGCTGCAAAGGCAGAAGAGGCGGGCAAGCTATCCAATCAACTTATGAACGTGTCCGGACTGCGCTACGTGGAAAATGGGGAGGTCTATGAGCGCATTCCGCTGATCATTCTGGTGCGCACGCTGGTCTTTGCCATCCTCGCCACCGCGCTCGCGCTGGTGGTCTGCTATCCCATCGCCTTCAAGGTGGCCCTCGGCACGCCGCCGGAAAAAGCGGTTTGGCTCTTTCTGGGCCTGATCATTCCCTACGCCATTGTGGAGTTGATGCGGATCTACGCCTGGACATCGATCATCGACAATTCCGGCCTCATCAATCAGGCGCTTTTGTGGGTGGGGGCGATCACGGAACCCATTCAGTTCAAACGCTCCGCCCTGACCGTCTTTGTGGTCATCGTCTACACCTATGTCCTCTTCATGGTGTTCCCGATTTTCAACGTCATGAGCACGCTCGACCGCAACCAGATTGAGGCCGCGCGCGACCTGGGCGCCTCCACCGCGCGGCTCCATTGGCGCGTGATTATTCCCCATGCCAAACCCGGGATCGCCGTGGGTTGCATTGCCACTTTCATGCTTGCGGCAGGCGCGTTTTCCGTGCCGCGCATCATCAGCCGGGGCCTTCAGGCGGAATGGTTCAGCCAGACGATCTACAACAAGTTCTTTGAATCCGAGAATTCCAACATCGGGGCCGCCTATTCCTTTGCCTATACGCTGGTCTGTTTCCTGATGGTGGCGCTTTTCATGTGGATCATGCGCACGCGGCTCAAAGATTTCGCGAGGGCGCAATGACCGATCTGGCCCAAGCAGCCGCAGCCGCCCCACGGGCAACCATGCGCCCGATGATCACCGCCAATGGCGTGCTCACGGCCTACACATGGGCCTTCCTGGCCTTCATGTTCGCACCTTTACTTTTGATGATCGTCTCCAGTTTCAACAATACCTCGCCGCCATCCGTGACGGAATGGGGAGGGTTCACCGACAAATGGTACGCGTTCTTCTGGATGCCGGAGGCTGAGCTGCGCGCGGACCCGGTGCTGCGAGTTTTGGACCGGGACCGGTTCATGGCCTGTTTTGGCAACTCGCTTCAGGTCTCGGCAGTTGTCGTGCCGCTGTCCTTGCTTCTGGGCCTCGCAGGCGCAGTGCTGTTGACCCGCTGGCGCAGCCGCGCGAATGGCATCCTGTGGTGGGTGCTCTTGTCACCGATGCTCGCTCCGGGCGTGATCCTTGGCCTGTCTGCGTTGGTCTTCTGGGGGCGGCTGGGCGTGAATGCGGGGCTTTTCACGATCATGATGGCGCAGGTCACGTTCATCGCGGGTTATCCCCTGCTGATCCTTATGGCACGACTGCAACGTCAACCGGTGGAGTTGGAAGAAGCCGCGCTTGATCTGGGCGCGTCACCCTTTCATGTCTTCCGCCGCATCACCCTGCCTTTCCTTCTGCCCGCCTTGGCCTCCGCCGGGGTGATCGCCTTCATGGCGTCGATGGAAAACTACAACACCACGATGTTCGCCAAAGGCGGGGCCTGCACCTTTGCCACCGAAATCGGCGCGATGAGCCGCAATCCCAACGGCCATCCGCCCGTGATCAACGCGGTCGGCACCGTGATCATCCTGCTGACGGTCGCCGCCGCCCTGACCCACACGGTTTTGACCCGCCGCGAAATGCGTTAAGCGGCTCTCATGAAGATCACCGCGCGATGCCACCCGGCCCTTGAGCCGCTCTTGCCCAAACCCGTGCCGGCTGGTCAGGCCTTGCCCGATTGGCTCAAGGATATGCCGGGGGAAATTGAGTCCGATAGTCTAGGCGGCGCACCGATCCGAACGCTTAAGCATTGCCCGCCGATGATTGATGCGATGCGATTGGGCATCCTGATCCTGAACCCGGTGGATCTGCATGTAAAAGACGGCGAAGTGAGCTGGGATTGGGACCCGCCTGTCATGCCCGACAGCGCGATCACCCGCGCGCCCATCGGGGTGCATGTGCCGGAACAGACCACGGGCAGCCCTCTGGAAACCGACCACCTGATCCTCAAGTTCATCAACTTCTGGACGCTGGCGACGGAGCCGGGCTGGTCACTTCATTTCCATCACCCGGCCGGATATCCCAATCTGCCCTTTCAAACCTTGAGTGGCGTGGTCGACACCGATCTCTTCGCCGATGGCTATGTGCATTTCCCTGCACTGCTGCGCATGGATTTTGACGGCGTGATCGCCAAAGGCACGCCGGTCGCACAAGTTGTGCCCGTGCGGAAGGAGGCGGAATTGAACGTGGGCACGATGAACGCGGGCCAAATCGCGCAAAATCGCGCCGTGCAAGAGGCTTTGGGATCACAACCCGGTGTTTATCGCAAATCCTACCGCCGCTAGGGCTTTACCGGTGTTTAACGCAATGTAACACTTTCATGACAAACAGAGCAGGTCATGAAAACAGCACTCGGTATCCTTTTCCTTATGATCTCTACCACGGCCAGCCTTGCCGGGTCCGAAACTGAGCGCCGCGCGCAATGTCTGGGCTGGATGATGCAAGGCTATCCCTCGGGGTTGGAAGAAACCTCCTGCACCAATCAATTTTCTTTGCCGTCGCCCTTCCTCTTCAAATGCGTGCGCGCTGAGCGGCGCGGCTATGACAGCGACCTGCAAAGAAACGCCTGCGCGCTGTTTCTGGAAGAGGCCTCGCTGAGGGCTGAAAACGGTTACGTCCGCAACTGAGGCAGACGGAGGCTGACTGATCCTTTGGCCACGCGGGTCAGCGTGCGCAGTGCGTCCGGCCTTGTGGCGGCATCCTGCAAAAGTTCATCCCGCAGGGCGGGCGTGGCATCCCCCATCTCCGCCGCGATCCGGTAGCGCAGCATCATGGCCTCGGTGTCCTCATCATCTTGCAACGCGCGTTCTGCGGCCTCCCAGCGCCCAAAACGCAAGGACAAGCGCGCAACCATGCGCCGGGCATCGCTGTCTGACGGATCCCCCTCCCACGCTTTTTGATAGGCGTTGAGCGCCGCGTCGCTCTCCCCATCCTCCAAGGCAACACGCCCCAATTCGAACCAGGCAAGCGCATAATCCGGGCGCCGCGCCACAGCGCGTTTGAGCCACGCCGCCCGCTGTTCCGGTTTGCCAACCTGTTCCAGCACCTTGGCCAGGTTATAGAAAACCTCTGCACTGGCCGATTTGCCCTGCGCCGCTTTTCGCAGCACGCGTTCAGCGGTGGCCCAATCCTGTGATTGGATCAACCGGGGCAGATCTTCCAGCTTTGCCATTCCCATTCTCTCATTGTAGCCGCGTCGCAGTCTCCAACCTTAGAATCGCATGCATGTCAGACATGTGAAATGGCCCGTTTCCGCGCCGGCGTGGCACGCCGAAGTGCACAAAATTTACTCGGCCTTTCACATAGTTTCGCGTCTTTTCAGGCCTCTGCGCCCTTTCCTGCAAACTCCGCAGGACAGTCTAAAATCTGTTACGTTCGGCCAGTATTCCCGGGTCATCACAAGCCGGGGGGCGCACGTGCTAGACGTCAAATCTGTCACCAAGAAATTTGGTCAAGTCACTGCTGTCAACGATCTGTCATTTTCAGCGGATCGGCCACAGGTCATCGGGATCATCGGTCGCTCTGGCGCGGGCAAGTCCACATTTCTGCGCATGATGAACCGGATGACAGATGCCTCTGAGGGGCAGATTCTGGTCGACGGCACCGATGTGCTGGCCTTACGCGGGCGACAGCAAATGGCCTGGCAGCGCAATTGCGCGATGATTTTCCAGCAGTTCAACCTGGTGCCGCGTCTCAATGTGCTGACCAATGTGATTCTGGGGCGGCTCAACCAACAATCCGTGCTGCGATCTTCGCTCATGTTTTTCAGCCAGAAAGAACGCCATGAGGCGTTGCGCCTTCTGGATCGGTTTGGCGTGGCCGAAACCGCCCTGCAACGCGCCGAAACCCTGTCAGGCGGGCAACAGCAGCGCGTCGCGATTTGCCGGGCGATGATGCAGCAGCCGAAATTCATTCTGGCCGATGAGCCCATCGCCTCCCTTGATCCGCTGAATGCCCGTCTGGTGATGGAGGCGCTGCGCCGGATCAACAATGAAGAAAAGATCACCATCATCTGCAACCTGCACACACTGGACACTGCGCGCACCTATTGCGACCGCGTGATCGGGATGCGGGCTGGCGTGAAGGTGTTCGATGATGCGCCCGCTGCCCTGACCGACAAGACAGCCCGCGAAATCTATGGCGCCGAGGCTGATGAGGCCTTTGAAGGCTCCATCACATCCACATCGCTGGACGGGGCCAAACCCCGCTTGGCTGCATCGAATGTCGCTGTCGAAGAGACAGCACATTGACCCGCGCAACCGCGCGCAATCGCCAAACTTTGGGAGAGACCAAATGACCAACTTTATCACACGCGTCACCGCGACTTTCGCGATCACGGCCGTGGCCTCCACCGCCGTCTTCGCGGGCGACGTGGATTACAAAGGCCCGACCTTTGATCTGTCATCCGTGCAGGATGAATTCCGCATCGGGTTCCTCGGCGACGAGGCCGCGCAGGACATCATCTCGCGCAACGAATGCCTTCAGGATTACGTGGAGGCCGCCTTCCTCGTGCCGGCCAAGATGTTCACTTTCAAGGACTACGCGGGCACGATGGAAAGCTTTGCCGGTGGCAACCTTGACTACACGTGGTTTGGCGCGTCCGGCTACGCGGGCCTCTACTTGCAGAACCCCGACGCGGGTGAGCCGATCATGACGCGGATGCAGCCCACGGGCGACACCGGCTACTACTCCGTCATGGTGACACTGGCCGACAGCGGCATTGAAAGCCTTGAGGATATGAAGGACAAGGATCTGGGCTTTGCCGATCCCAACTCCACCTCCGGCTTCCTGATCCCCTCCATCGAACTGGTGGATCAGGTGGGTGATCTGGGTGAATTCTTTGCCTCCACTGAATTCCAGGGCGGGCATGAAAATGGCGTTCTGGCCGTGCTCAACGGTGACATCGACGCGGCCGTGACATGGGTGTCTGGCGTGGGCGCATGGGAAGAGGGTTACACCTCCGGCAACCTGCGCAAGATGGTCGACAAGGGCATCCTGAACATGGATGACATCCGTCAGATCTGGTCCTCGAACCTGATCCCCAATGGCCCCATCGTGATGCGCAAGGCGCTGCCGCAGGAAGCCAAGGACACCATGCTGGGCATGAAGCAGTGGATCCACGAAAACGATCCGGAATGCTCCGAAAACATCGCCAATGGCATCGTGAAGGCGTGGGTCCCGGTGGATCACTCCTTCTACGAGGTCATCGTGAAGGCCCGTCAGGCCAAGATCGAAGCGTCCAAGACCAACTGATCCGACTAAGGGATGCGCGGGGGGTCCTCCGCGCATCTCTCCCATGATCCGAGGGCATCATGACCGCTGTTCTTCCCGAACATCTCGACCAGCTTGAGGTTGAGCTGAAAGAGCTGCAACGCCGCAAGACGCTGTACACCATCATCGGTATCGCGGCGACGGCGTTTGTGGTGCTGTTTGGCATCGACATGGCCAATGAGGCCAACGCCACGCCCTTTAGCGAGGGCATCGTCAAGATTTTCCACTTCCCGCGGGATATGTTCGCGCTGAGCTATGAGATCGGCTTTGCGAAGTGGGTCGAGCGCCTGTTGGAGTTCACGCCGGATCTGTTCCTGACGCTGAACATGGCGCTGCTCAGCACGTTTCTCGCCTTCGTCGTCTCCATCCCAATTGCCTGTGTGGCCTCCTCCAACATTGTCCGCTCAAAAGCGGTGGTGACATTTACCCGCCGCATGCTCGATCTGTTCCGGTCCTTCCCGGAAATCGTCATTGCGCTGATCCTGCTCTACCTGATGGGCAAGAGCCTGCTGCCCGCGATCATCGCGATTTTCATTCACACGGTCGGCGTTTTCGGCAAACAGTTTTCCGAGGCGATTGAGAATATCGACGTGAAGCCCTTGGAGGGGCTGCAATCCGTGGGCGCAGGCTGGACCAGCCGAATCCGTTTTGGCGTCTTTCCGCAGGTGATGCCGATCATCTTTTCCTACACGATCCTGCGGCTCGAAATTAACGTCCGCGCCTCCACGATTCTCGGCTTTTTCGGCGCAGGCGGCATCGGACAGGCACTGTCGACAAATATCCAGTGGCGTGATGGCGGACGGGTCACCGCGATTTTCGTGCTCCTCGTCGTGACGATCATCGCGCTCGATTACCTGTCTGACTGGATCCGTTCCAAACTGATTGGACGCAAGCAATGACCATGACATTGGACGACACACGGTTTGAAGCGCTGCAGCGCGACGTGGATCGGCATGCCGGTCGCAACAGGCTGTGGTTCTGGTCCGCGGCGGCGGTGATCCTGGCCTATCTTGCGTTCTCATGGGTGCAGTTTGACATCGGGTCGCTGAGGGACAAATGGCGCCCGGATCGCGCGGCGCTTTTCGTGCTCGATACCTATGCCCACAAAGATCACATCACCATGCGCTGGTCGGAACCCGAAGAGGTCCGCGTGGCCTTTGAGGGCGGACACCGGCAGGTTTATGACCCAAAGCCTGAATGGTTCACGGATGATACCGACGGTGGCCGCACCGTAACCTTCGGCAATGGCGGTGAGGTGACGTTTTACGACACCGAAATCACGCTCAATTGGCCCGATCAAACCGAAGAGTTTGTCTTTACCCTGAACGCTGACGGCAAGCCCTTCGTGGTGGGCTATGAAAACCGGCTTGAGGACCTTCCCGATTGGATCCGTCAGACAGAAAACAAGATCGAAATCCGACCCTCCCTCTTTGAACGTGTGCAGGTGGGTACGAACAAGGTTGAGGCGCACCGCTATGAGGTGGGCTGGGCCTATTTCTGGTTTGATTTCGACAGCCCCTTGCGGGATGTCGGGTTCTTTCAGGCGATGGGGCTGATGTTTTCGTCTGACCGTGTTGTGCCGGACATGTCGAACGCCATGCTGGTCTGGACGGAATTCCGCGACAACAGTCTTTGGGGCCATGGCACGGTGCTTTACGCCATGGTTGAAACCATCTTCATGGCGCTTCTGGGCACGATGATTGCAGCCGGGGTGGGCCTGCCGCTGGCCTTCATGGCCGCCCGCAATGTGCAACCGCTTGGGCCCATCCGCTTTGCCCTGCGGCGGCTCTTTGACGTGTTGCGCGGGATCGACACACTGATCTGGTCGCTGATCTTCCTGCGCGCCTTTGGGCCGGGGCTTTTCACCGGAATCTTCGCCATCGCCTTCACCGATACAGGGACGCTGGGCAAGCTGATGTCCGAGGCGATTGAGAACGCCGACAACAACCAACGCGAAGGGGTGCAATCCACCGGCGCGCGCAAGGTGCAGCAATACCGGTTCGGCGTGCTGCCACAGATCATGCCCGTCTTCATTTCGCAGTCGCTTTACTACCTGGAATCAAACACCCGAGGCGCGGTGATCATCGGGGCCATGGGCGCCGGTGGGATCGGGCTGCAATTCCTTGGCGCGCTGCAAACGGGCAGTGATTTTGAGAACGTGGCCTACATGGCCATCCTCGTGCTGGTCACCGTGATGGCCATGGATGCGATGTCTGCCCGGTTGCGCCGTGCGCTGATCGGCCTCAACAGCGACAAAACCACCTGAGGTGAAGGAGACCCCGATGATCCGACTTCTGACAGTGATAGGCGCTGCAAGCCTCGCCACGCCGGCCCTTGCGCAGGAACAACAGGCCGGCAACGCCGCCAGCACGGACACCGAAGCCACCTTTCAGGCGCTGATCGACAAATGTGATGATGTGGATGCACTGATGCTGCGCGCGCGGATTCGGCTGCAACTGCCCCACACCACGGAAGACGCCGCGGCGACCGCGCAAAAGATGCTGGACGACGGGTTTGCCACCTGTGGTGGCGGTGATCTGGAGGGGGCGCGCGCAACGCTGACCGAGGCGCTGCAAATCGCGGAAGCGGGTGCGACTGTCACATATGGTGCCACGGATGAGGCGGAACCCACGGCTGTGAAAGCTGAGGAAAGCCCGGTCGAAAAGGCGGAAGACAAACCGTGGTGGAAACTCTGGTAGCCCGGCGCGTTTTCAGCGCTTTCGCCCCCAACCGTCACATGGGCTTTACGTGCGGAAGATATGCTCGGTTTGCGACGCCTGACCACGCCTTCTTGACGTAGCAGCATTCGTCGGAACACCCATCACGCCCCTTTTGATGGGTTCCCGGTCAGGCGTTGCACGACACCATCCAGACAGATGTCACATTCCTGTAGGGAATCACAGGTACCGTATGGAAACGTTTCCAATCTGAACGGTCCCATGCCGCAAAAAGCCAAAACCACGATCAAGGATGTTGCCCGCCGCGCGGGCTGCGGCATCGCGACCGCCAGTCGGGTTTTGAACAATTCCGGCCCGGCCAGTGCGGATGTGCGAAAACGGGTTGAAAAAGCAGCCTCCGATCTGGGCTTTTCCTTCAGCGCCGCAGGACGCGCCTTGCAAAGCCGCCGCAGTATGACGATCGGTTGCCTCGTGCCCTCACTGGCCAACCCGGTCTTTGCCGAGGCGGTGCAGGGCATCCAGGAGGTGCTGTCCGGCACCGGGTACCAGTTGCTGATCTCGTGCTCAAACTATGATGGCGCAGCGGACAATCAGGCGATTGAGACGTTGCTGACCAAGGATGTCGACGGGTTGATCGTGACCATGGTCGCGCCAGACCGCAGCGCGGCCCTGCGGCTGGCCAAGACGCGCAATGTGCCGGTCTCGCTGATGTTTCATGATCCCATCGATGGCCTCCCTTCGGCCCATGTCGATAATTTCGAAGCCGCGCGAGATGTGGCCCGGCAATTTGCGAAGCTCGGGCATAAACGCACCGCGTTTTTATCGCTACGGTTTGCCAGCTCTGACCGCTCGCGCAACCGCTACGCCGGATTTCATGCCGAATGCCGGGCGCTCGGACTGTGTGATCCGGCCTTGATCGAACTGACCGAAGCCGAGGCCAATGCGCCCGAGAAATTGTCCCGGATTCTGGCGCAGTTGGACAGCGTGACCGCGATTTTTGCATCGAATGATTTTCTGGCCATCGCGGTGCAAAAAGCGGCCCGTCTGATCGGCTGGCGGGTACCTGATGACCTGTCTGTCGTGGGCTTTGACGGCATCGAAATCGGCCGCCTACTGGATGTGCCGCTGGCCACGATTGAGACCGCGCCCGAGGCCATGGGCCGACAAGCCGCCGCAACACTTTTGAACATGACGCAAGGGGTGGCCGCCACACAGATGCCGCCCTTGCCCTACCATTTTCGGACCGGGGCCACGCTCGCGCGCCCGGGCCCGAAAAATCATGACGACGACCAGGTTGCCCCCTGGCCGCCGTCTGTTCTCTCGCTCAAGACCGATCTCAAACAAGGATGAACCAATGAAACATACTGTAATCGCGGCGCTTTTCGCAACTGCCATTGCCGCGCCCGCCTTGGCTGATGATGCCATCTGCTACAACTGCCCGCCGCAATGGGCCGATTGGGCCTCCATGCTGAAGGCCATCGATGAAAAGCTCGATATCCAGATGCCCCATGACAACAAGAACTCCGGCCAGACCCTGAGCCAACTTCTGGCAGAGCGTGACAGCCCGGTGGCCGATGTAGCCTATTACGGCGTGACAACGGGCATCAAGGCCGGCAATGAAGGCGTGGTGGAGCCCTACAAACCCGCAGGTTTTGACGACATTCCCGACGGTTTGAAGGACCCGGACGGCAACTGGTTTGCCATCCATTTCGGCACGCTGGGTCTTTTCGTGAATGTCGATGCCCTTGGCGGCGCGCCCGTCCCGGAATGCTGGGCGGATCTGACCAAGCCAGACTATCGCGGCATGGTGGGCTATCTTGATCCGTCATCGGCCTTTGTGGGCTATGCAGGTGCTGTAGCCGTGAACATGGCCAATGGCGGTGATCTGGGCAATTTCGATCCCGCGATTGAATACTTCAACGCGCTGGCCGAAAACGACCCCATTGTGCCCAAGCAGACGTCCTATGCCCGTGTGGTGTCGGGTGAGATCCCGATCCTCTTTGACTACGATTTCAACGCCTATCGCGGCAAATATGAAGAGGACGGCAATTTCGAATTCGTCCTGCCCTGCGAAGGGTCCGTGCGGGTGCCTTACGTGATGAGCCTCGTCAAAGACGCCCCGAACCCGGAGCTGGGCAAGCGTGTGCTCGATTTCATTCTGTCCGATGAAGGTCAGGCGATCTGGACCAACGCGTATCTGCAACCGGCCCGCCCGGTTGAGTTGCCCGCCGAGGTGGCCGCGCGGTTCCTGCCGGCCTCCGATTATGAACGCGCCGTCGCGGTCGACTATGCCGAGATGGAGAAAGCACAAGCCGGGTTCGGCGAACGCTACCTCGAAGAAGTGCGCTGATCTCCGATGAAAACAGAGGCGGCCTCCGGGCCGCCTCACCTATCCCCAAAGCGCCCGAATGACCCCTCGCATTTTCGCAATCCTGTGCCTCTTGCCGCTGGCGATCTTCAGTCTGGCGTTTCTGGCGCTGCCACTGGTGCAGCTCTTTGCCGGGGCGGTGGAGGGTGATCTTGGCTGGGGCATCTATCTCGAAATCCTCAGAACGCCCCGCTACCTGTCAACGCTTTGGCAAACCGTCGTCATTTCGATCCTCGTCACCATGGCCGCGCTCGCAGTGTCGACAACGGCGGGCCTGTTTCTGGCGCGAAACAGGTTCCGGGGTCGGGGGTTGCTCTTGTCGATCCTGACGCTGCCTTTGGCCTTCCCGGGCGTTGTTGTGGGCTTCATGATCATTCTGCTGGCCGGTCGCCAAGGCCTCATCAATGAACTCACACCCGGCCGCGTCGTCTTTGCCTACTCCTCGTTCGGGCTCTTTCTGGGCTACCTCTATTTCTCAATCCCGCGCGTCCTTCTGACCGTGATGGCAGCAGTCGAGAAACTGGACCCGGCGCTGGAGGAAGCGGCCCGCACGCTCGGTGCGCGCCCACTCGCGATCTTGCGCGACGTGCTGCTTCCGGGCCTCGCCCCCGCCCTCGTGGCATCGGGTGCCATCGCCTTCGCCACGGCCATGGGCGCGTTCGGGACCGCGTTCACGCTGGCCACCGATATCGATGTGCTGCCGATGGTCATCTACACCGAATTCACGCTATCGGCGAACATCGCCATGGCCTCTGCCCTGTCGATCCTTCTGGGGTTGGTGACATGGGTTCTGCTGCTCTGGGCGCGCAGCTTTGCTGGTGCCACCGTGGCCGGGGGCGGGTGACATGCGCATCGGGTTTTACGTCCAACTGACTGTGACGCTTCTGGCGGCGGCCTTTCTGATCGTTCCGGCGATCCAATCGATCCTTGCGGGGCTCACGGTGAATTACTTCCGTGGCCTGTCCTCTGGGCTTACGCTGAAATGGGTGTTCGAGGTTTGGGACCTTTACGCCGACAGCATCCTGTTGTCGCTCTGGCTGGCACTCGGCTCTTTGGTGGCGACCCTGATCATTGGCGTCCCGGCGGCCTATGGGCTCGCGCGCAATCCGGGCCGCACTTCGCGTATCCTCGAAGAATTTGTCTCCCTCCCACTGGCCGTTCCCGGACTTGCCCTCGCGCTTGCCCTACTTCAACTCTACGGCACGATGAAGGGCTTTCGCCTCTCGCCCATGTTCATTCTCGTGGGGCATATCCTCTACACCCTGCCGTTCATGATCCGGTCCGTTCTGGCCGTGATGGCGGCGATGGATCTCAAGACGCTGGAGGAAAGTGCCGCCACACTGGGCGCGCCGCCCTGGCGCACCTTCATCGATATCGTGGTGCCCAACGCCATGCCCGGCATTCTGGCGGGCGCGCTCACGGTCGTTACACTCTCCATCGGTGAGTTTAACCTAACATGGATGCTCCACACCCCGCTTCTCAAGACCCTGCCCGTGGGCCTGGCCGATAGCTATGCCTCCATGCGGCTTGAGATCGCGTCAGCCTATACGCTGGTCTTCTTCATCATGATTGTCCCGCTCCTGACCGCGATGCAGTGGGCCACGAACCGCCTGTCCAGGATCAATTAATGACGCTCAAACTGGAAAACGTTGCAAAGACATTCCCGGATGGAACCCGCGCGCTTCTGACCACCGATCTGGAGGTGGGCGCGGGTGAGATCATCTCGCTGTTGGGGCCATCCGGTTGCGGCAAGACCACGCTTTTGCGCATCATCGGCGGGCTGGAAAATCCTGACGACGGCGGGCGGGTCTATTTCGATGGCCAAGACGTGACCGATCTACCGGTGGAGCGGCGGCGCATCGGCATGGTGTTTCAATCCTACGCGCTCTTTCCAAACATGAACGTCCGCCGCAACATCGGCTACGGGCTGAAGATGCTGAAACTGCCGCAGGGTGAAATCGACTCGCGCGTGTCCGAGGTGATTGAGATGTGCCACCTTGGCGGGTTTGAAGACCGGTCGATCTCCGCCCTGTCCGGCGGGCAAAGACAACGCGTGGCCCTGGCACGGGCAGTCGCGCCAAGGCCCAGGATACTGCTTCTCGACGAACCGCTGTCGGCCTTGGATGCTGCCTTACGCGATCGGCTGCGCGATGAACTGGCCACGTTGCTGAGGCGGTTCGAAATCACAGCGGTCTTTGTCACCCACGACCAGACGGAAGCGCTCGCGATTGCAGATCGTGTCGCAGTGATGAGCCAAGGCGTGGTGCAGCAAATCGCACCGCCCGAAGTGCTGTACCGCCATCCCGCGTCGGACTTCGTGGCCGAGTTTGTCGGCGACGCCCAAGCCTTGCGCGGGGTAACGGCACAGGATCAACTGACGTTGCCCGGCGGCACGCAGGTCTTGCCGGGTGATGGTGAGGGATGCACCGCCTTCGTCCGGGCCGAAAACGTGACCCTCGATCCAGGTGGCACTCTGAAAGGCAAGGTCGCCAGTGTCGTGTTCCTGGGAACCCACTACCGTGTCGGTCTGGAACAGATCTCAGATGGGATCCTCTTTGCACATCATTCCGGCCCGGCCCCTGAGATCGGCAGCGCACAAACGGTGCGTATCGACCCGGCGCATGTGATGCTCCTCAAACAATCTGGGCAGGCGCAATGACACAGGTTCTTCAAATCACGGACACCCACATCGTTGCCCCGGGCGAACGCGCCAACGGGGTCGTCGACACGGGCGCAGCCCTCACAGCAACGATGGAAACGCTTGCGGCGTTCCAATCCCGGATCGGCAAGATTGACCTTGTCGTGTTCACAGGCGACCTCACGGATCACGGCAGCGCAGAGGAATTCACCGAGTTCAAACGGCTCATCCAGCCGCTCGACCTGCCCATGATCGCCGTGCCCGGCAACCACGACAATCGCGAAAACATGCGCGCGGCCTTCCACGATATGCCTTGGATGCCACCCCTCGGGCCCATCAACATCCGCGTCGATCTCGAAGATGTCACGATCCTTGGCCTCGACACGCTGGTCGATGGCGCGGCCTATGGGGAACTGTCTCAAACCACGCTGGATTGGCTTCGACAGACGCTAGCAGAGACTGGCGAAAACCCAGTCCTCTTGGCCATGCATCACCCCCCTGTTGCGTCTGGCATTGCGCTCATGGATCGCCAAGGGCTGCGAAACTCCGACGCCCTCGCCGCGATCATCACAGGCTGCAATTGCCGGATCATCGCAGGCCACCTTCATCGCAACGTCACGTCCCTTTTTGCCGGCCACCTGACGACCGTGTGCCCAGGGACATCCCATGCGGTGACACTCGATTTGGGACCATCGCCCAACAATACGCTGACCTTGGAACCGGGCGGGATGCAGCTTCATGGCTTTGGGACAGAAACCACGATTCACACGCTGCCGATTGGGGCATTTGATGGCCCATTCGCGTTTTCGCCATAGGCGTGCATCTTACCAGGATCCTACCCGATATTGTCATAATGATGTTTCTTATCCACAATATGTGGAGGTCATGGATCGGTATCTCGCACGCCCCATCGGCTATAGCCGTGCTGAGTATCTCTCAGACGTCGCCATTCACGCGATTGGCGTTGTCACGGTTGCCGCGATTGTACCTGTTCTTGTCGTCCTGGCGGCCTTTCTCTCCGACGCTGCCGGCGTCTGGGGCACGCTGATCTACGGCAGCACGCTTTCGGCGGTCATCGTCTTCTCAGCTGTCTACAACGTCTTCCCGCATCCCAAGTGGGAATGGCTGCTGAAACGGTTGGACCACGCGGCAATCTTCCTCAAGATCGCTGGAATTTACACCGCTCTGTCCCTCATCTCCGGCAGCGGCGGCGAAAGCTTGGTCAGCATCTGGGCCGTGGCCTGCTTGGGTGTCGCGCTCAAATTGGTCGCGCCCTACAGGTTTCGCTGGACCGCGTTGTCGCTTTACATCGGGTTGGGCCTCACGGTCGGCTTCTTTGCCCAAGGCATGACATCCGACCTGCCAGAGCTGACTTTCACACTGCTCACTCTGGGCGGTGTCACCTTCCTGATCGGTGTCTGCTTCTACCTCTGGCAGACCCTGCCGTTTCACTTCACGATCTGGCACATGTTTGTGCTGACGGGATCGGTTCTGGTGTATTCCGGCATACTGACGGCCATTGTGTCTCCATCAGTGGGCATGTCCTGAGAGTCTGTCACTTCGCGAGACAAAGCCATCGTCCGATCAATCCAAATCCACTCTCAACTTTGTTTGTCGAACTTCGTTGCTGACAGATGATGCTCAAATTGCTAGCGTCACAAAATATTCACAACACACGCTGAATGAGATGCAAAGAAAGAAAACAGTCTACGTCGCTGAGACGGATGAAACCGGCGCTGTTGTGTGCGTCTGGATTGATGCACACGGACGCAAAAGTGCAAAACCCTTCAACCCAAAACGCCACCGCTTCGATGAAACGGTTTCGGCGGAGTTTTTTGGCGCAAAGCCGGACGCGATAAAGCGCTGGATAACGCAGCAGCAACTCTGAAGCGAAACTGTTTGGTCTGAACCTTTCCATGGGTGTCTGACTTGTCAGTTGGCACACTCTCGGTCTTCCTTGTGCTAACCGTACGCGGTTTAAGCAAAACGCTTCGGTACGAATTGCGATTTGACCCGTCTGATGTGGTCAAGCGGAAACTGGGAACGTCGGTCTGTTCAACGGCGGAAACATAGACGTTTTTAAAGAGATCATTTGCAACCACGGATCCACGTCTTATCGACGTTCCATCAAGAAGCATCAGTATTTCTGAGTGGGTAAGACTGGCGGAAGCCGCGCTGCGGCGCAGCTTGCCCCGAAGCAGACGTCATCGATCCGCATATTTCTTAAGAATTCAAACGGCAGTTAGGCCGACGACCCGACCCCAGCCACGCGAAACGGAAAGACCAATTGCTGCGCTCGGCGACAGAGACCGAAGTCCTGAGAGTGTTATGCAAATCCCTCCAGAACAACCTTTCCCTTTGCCTTACCGGTTTCAATAAGCTTGCGCGTAGCACGCTTGATGTCTTTGACGATCTTCTCGCCAGGGCTCTTCGTTGTCTTTCTCATCTTCCACTCCTCAGTGGCTACGATGAGCAACAAACCCCCTCTTAGCAAACAGTCCTATTTGGACCCATAGGCGCTGACGTCAGGCAGCCAAAGAGTTCTCGATCCGGAAGCCAGGATGTGTCTTGGATACGCAGTCTCGCTTTACTGGAGTTGCTTGCGCAGAACGTTGCTCATGGCGTCAACGATGGTCACAGTTGCAAGGATCACAATGAGAACGGCCGAAACCTGCGGATAGTCGAGAAGACGCAAAGATCCCACCAATTCCGTTCCAATGCCGCCTGCGCCGACCATACCCATCACTGTGGAGGCACGGAAATTGTATTCCCACCGGTACATGGTAACGTCGGCAAATTGCGGAAAGACCTGTGGCATGACCCCATGGGTGATGATTTGCAAAGGTGTGGCACCCGTGGCTTCGGCGGCTTCAATTGGGGCCGGATGGGCGTGTTCGATGGCTTCCGCAAAGAACTTTCCGACCATTCCGACGGAGTGTAGACCGAGTGCCAGAACGCCCGGGAGCATCCCAAAGCCCACAGCAGCCACGAAGATGATGCCCATGATCAGTTCCGGGATCGACCGCAATGTATTCAGGATCAGCCGGGCCGTCTGGTAGGCCCATTTGTTGGGCGTCGTGTTGCGCGCGGCAAGAAAGCCCAGAGGAATGGAAAAGAGCACGGCCAGCGCGGTGCCGGCGACAGACATCGCCAGCGTTTCCACCATGGGCATGACCCATTGACGCCAGCGCGCGAAATCTGGCGGCACCATTTCGGAAAACAGCGTGCCGATGGCGGGCAATCCTTCGGCGAGCCGCCCGCCATCCAGCATGCCTGTCAGCCACAGGCACGCGAAGACGATCAGGGCAACACCGCCGACTTGGAGGAGACGCCGCCTTTGCCCAAGACGATCCGCCAAGAGGATGTCCTCTACACTGAGGCGGCTGTCATCTTGCACGTGGGCCATGGCGGCGTCTCCTTGAGGTGTGTCAGATCAGTTCTGAACGTTTTCGCGGATCGCGCGGATGATGTCGTAATCCGCGTCCGTGATCGCCGCAAACCCATCGGCTTTGAACGGCTTCAGGACGCCGTCGCCCGCTTCGGTGCCCGGCTCAAGCTGCAAGAACGCATCGCGAATGCTGCTTTGCAGTTCTGCCGTCATGTCGGTGCGCATCACCCAAGGGTATTGCGGGATGTCGGCAGAATAGCCCAGCACGATGACTTTCTCTGGATCAACCGTGCCGCGCTCAACCAGGCGTTCAAAGATCGGGCGGCTCAGACCTCCCACCTGCGCATTGCCTAGTTCCACGTTCCGCGCGACCGCGTCATGGGCGCCGGTGAAATTCTCTTTATAGTCGTCACCTGTCATCACGCCTTCCAGCATCAGCGTATACTTTGGCGCAAAATGGCTGGAAGTGGAGGCCTGATCGCCAAAGGCCACATCAATGCCAGAGCCTTTGATCTCATCGATTGACGTAATGCCGGCCTCTTTGTTGGCAATGAGAACGGATTGATAGGTTGTACTGCCGCCGCTGATGCGCGCCGCAAAGGGCTCAATGTCAAGATCACCGCCGACCATCCGGTCTTTGGCAATGGTGTAGGAGGCAGGACCGAAATACGCCACGTCAATCCGTCCAAATCGCATGGCCTCGATCATGGAGGAGTAATCCGTGGTCACGATCAGCTCGATATCCTTGCCCAGCGTGTCTTCCAGATGCGCGGCAAGCGGTTCATTGTCCTGGATCACGGTCGCCGCATTTTCGTCTGGCAGAAGGGCGACACGCAGCGTGTCCGGGTCATGCTCTCCGGCGGCAAAAGCGGTTCCGATGCTAAGCGCGGCCGCGCCAAGAAGGAATCCCAAAGTGGCAGTCAGTCTCATCTTTCATTCTCCTGAAGGTTTGAGGGGGATGTCGGTCTAAGTCGGGTCTTGTCCGGTCGCGCCGTAGATGCGTGTGAGTGTGTCGTCGGTGAGCTCACGTGGCGGCCCGTCAAAGACGATCTTTCCGCCCGCCAACCCAACAATCCGGTCGGCAAACTCCTTGGCATAGTCCAGTTGATGCAGGCTGATGATCGCCGGGATCTCATCTTCGATGCTGATCCGCCGCAGCACGTTCAACACGCGTTTTGAAGAGGCCGGATCGAGCGAGGCGACGGGTTCATCCGCGAGGATAAGCTTCGGCTCTTGCGCCAGGGCGCGGGCGATGCCCACACGCTGCTGCTGCCCACCAGAGAGACTGTCGCATCGCGTCAGTGCTTTGTCGAAAAGGCCGACGCGCTCCAGGCAGGCCAGCGCCAAACGACGCTCTTCTTCTGAAAAGCCAAACAATGTCCGCCAGAACGAATGCTGCCCAAGCCGCGACATGAGCACATTATGCAGCGCGCTCATGCGGCCAATCAGTTGGTGCTGCTGGAAAATCATCGCGGTGTCGCGCCGGTGTGCGCGGATATTGGAGGTCTCGGACAAGGCGCCAAGGTTGCGCGATTTGATCGCGCCCGTTGACGGCAGCACCAGAAGATTGAGCGTGCGCAGCAACGTGGATTTGCCCGCGCCCGACGGACCAAGAAGCACGGTCAACTCCCCATCGGCAAAACCAATGCTCGTCTCTTGCAACGCCACGGTGCCATTTGGGTAAACAACGCTGGCCTGATCCACGCTCAGCAGAGGCGCGCGCGCACCTGCTGTGTCGCCCTCGGTCGGCGGTCCATCTTGTCCGCCCCTATCAAATGATTCCCCACGCATGCCGATTGGAATACGAGATCATCGCAACAGATTTATTACATATTGCGATTGAAATGCGGACTTGATATCAAAACGCTATTGTTAAGAGAGGGCATCCGATGACCCCGAAGATCGTGGTTCCCAACTGGATTGAAGACGAAACGTTGGATCTGCTCAGGGCGGTTGGCACGGTTGTGTCCAACGCCTCGCGCGATCCGATGTCTCCCGAGGATCTGCGATCTGAATGCCAAGACGCCACCGCCTTGATGGCCTTTATGACCGAAGCCATTGATGCGGCGTTTCTGGATGCCTGTCCTCATCTGAAGATCGTCGCGGGCGCGCTAAAGGGATTTGATAACATAGATGTCGAGGCGTGCTCTGCCCGCGGTGTCGTGGTGAGCATTGTCCCGGACCTTTTGACAGAGCCAACGGCCGAATTGGCACTCGGCCTCATGATTGCCCTCGCTCGCAATCTGCGCGACGGCGACGCCCATGTGCGCTCAGGTGCCTATGCCGGGTGGCGGTCGCGTTTTTATGGCGGCAGCCTTCAGGGCGCCACGGTCGGTGTGATCGGCGCGGGCGCCGTTGGTAGTGAGATCTTGCGACTTCTCTCGGGCTTTCGTGGCACGCGCCTGTACTACGATACGCAGCCCTTAGATCCGACGACGGAAAGGGCCCTGGTCACGCAGTTTGCGCCGATGGACGCGATTGTCGCGCAATCGGATTTTGTCGTGTTGGCTTTGCCGCTCACCTCAGACACGTTGGGGCTGGTCGATGCCGCATTACTGTCGCGCATGAAACCCGGCGCGCGGCTGATCAATCCTGCCCGCGGCAGCCTCGTGGATGAGGCCGCCGTCGTGGCCGCCCTCGAAAGCGCGCATCTGAGCGGCTATGCGACAGATGTCTATGAAATGGAGGATTGGGCCCGTGCCGCGCGCCCGCGTGATGTTCACCCTGGTCTTCTAACGTCAGACAGAACCGTTCTAACGCCGCATATCGGGTCGGCTGTGGTGGAGGTCCGGCGCGAGATCGCCGCCTCCGCGGCACAGAGCATCATCACGATGCTAAAGGGTGATATCCCCGCGACGGCGATCAACACGGCGCAACTGCAAAAGGCGGTCTCATGCTGAACCTGAGTTTCGTCCGAAGCTTTGTGGGCCTTGTCGAAACCGGCAGCTTTCAAAAAGCCGCGCAAAGGCTCAACATCGCGCAGCCCACCCTCTCGCAGCATTTGCGCAAGCTCGAAGACCAACTTGGTGTGCAGTTAATTGAAAGAAATCACGCAGGCAGCCGTCCGACCCCCCAGGGTGAGCGGTTCCTGCGCCATGCCCGTCAGCTTCTGTCCAATGCCGTCCGCGCCGCGCAAAGCGTGCAAGACGAACACCTGACCATCGGGTGTAGCGGCAATATCGCCAGCTACTATATGACCACGGCGTTCAAGGCGTTTTTGGATGATGCCAATTGGTCAGGCACGTGGACCATCCAATCGGCCCCTAATCCCCAGATCGCCGACATGCTCTTGGCGCAAAGCATTGATCTGGCCGCAATGGAATGGCCCTTGTCGCACCCTGATGTGGTGACGCATGTGTGGCGCACAGCGGACATGACCGTTATTCTTCCACAAGATCACGCCTACGCGGGCCGAGATGAGATCTCTGTCGAGGAGTTCCTGGGCTTGGAGGTGATCGGCGGTGAGCCGGGGTCTGGCACCGGCACCTTGCTCAGGGAAACACTTGGCGCCAGCGCCGACAGACTGAAGGTGCGTGCCAATGTTGGTTCGACTGAGGCCGTCAAACGCGCGGTCGCGGCGGGCATGGGGGCCTCCATCGTTCTGACCGAGGCGGTACACGCCGATATCGCGAGTGGTCGGCTGGCCAGCACCCGTCTGGCCGGTACCGCTATGAACAAAACGTTTTATCTGGCCCATCATAAGTCCACAAAGGATTTCGAGATCGCCGCTAAAATCGCCGCATTTCTAGCTCCTCCAAAGGGGCGCTAGCCTTCGAAACGCTGTGCTGTAAGCCATGCTTTTCAAGTCTTGTTGGGCCAATCAATCACACCTTATTCACACCTTAATCCATTTGGACGCGTAAACGCGTCTGTCAGGCAATCCTGATCGAAAAAAAGACTAAAATGTGGATTTCACTATCGTAGAAAACGCTTGCGAAATTCAGTTTTCTGACGACCACTTTGATTCATGGTACAACGTTGAAGGTCCGCTTTAATGAACTTGCTGTTCTTAGCTGTCCTCATGAAGCACACAGTGCGGGCACCCCTTTCCGAGATGTGCAACTGCGGCTCGGTTCCACGTTGAATGAGCTCGGATGTCTCCAGAAATGCGCTCGCGGCGACTGTCCGGTTTGACGGGCCGCATCGCAGCAAAACGGCTTGCGGTTGGAAGTCTGCTATGGGCCGTTCTTGAAAGTGATGCAGCCGCTTAGTTCGTTGGATGCTGCATTGGCTTCGAACGTCGTTAAGCGCCCGTGGCGGACGTCTTACGGTCTTGCTGCGCCGGCTCGCGGCAGGCAAGATACCGGGCGAACGAGGAAACTCACTCTGCCGAGGCGGGGGAGACCTCGCCAATCGTGCGGCTCGCGGCATCAGATCAAGCTTCGGATTTGTAGGCAGCGGGTCCTACTGTCCATCAACGTCATTTGCAAAATGTCAGCGCTTGAAAATTACAAGCGCGTATCAACGGCCGCCGCGGTCATGTCACATGACATTCGTACGATATCCGCTATTCTTCCGATATGCCGTCTGTTGCCAACACCTACAGCCTGACCTGGCAGGTTTCGCCCGACTTGCTTGGTATCGTCAATCAAGCTGGGGTTTTTGTGGAAACCAACCCGGCATGGCAGGCTGTTCTTGGGTGGTCAGACGCCGAGATCAGACGCATGGTCTTTACCGACTTTCTTCATCCCGACGATATGGACCGCACGCTGGCGTTGTTCACTACCATGAAGGCGGGCGAGCCCGCTTTGCATTTCGAAAACCGATACAGATGCAAGGATGGGTCTTATCGTTGGCTGTCATGGGTAGCCGTTCCCGAGGGCGATGTCTTTGTCTGCATCGCGCGCGACGTCTCGCAGGACAAGGCGCGTGCCCGCGCGTTGCAATCCGTTGAGGATGAGGCGCTGCTGCGCGAACAGTTTATCGCCATTCTGGGGCACGACCTGCGCAATCCCTTGGCCTCCATCGCGTCGGCCGTCCGCATCGCGTCACGCCAGCCCCATGATGAAAAGGTCGCCGCCATGTTCGCCTCCATACATGGAAGCACGGACAGGATGGCGAAACTGATCGACAGCATCATGGATTTTGCCAGGGCGCGTCTGGGCGGTGGCATTCCAGTTGACTTGAGGCCGATTGCCGACCTCACGGAGGGCTTTGAACGCGTGGTTGATGAGGTCCGCATCGCGCATCCCGAACGCAGGATCGAAACTCTGTTCAACTTCGATGGTCATTTGACCTGCGATCCCGCGCGCCTTGATCAGCTCTTGTCGAACTTGGTGGTCAACGCTGTGACACATGGGTCGAGGGACCAGCCCATTCGGGTCAAAACAGAGGCTGCGGACGGATGTTTTGTGCTGTCTGTCACCAATGCTGGAAAGGCCATTCCGCAGGACATTCTCGTGAACCTGTTCAAGCCATTCGAGCGAGTTGATGAGAGCCCTTCGCTTCAGGGATTGGGGCTGGGGCTCTATATCGCGGATCAGATCGCAAAGGCGCATTCCGGCGAAATAGGCGTAACATCGAACGCGCAAAGCACTGTGTTCCGCTTAGCGATCCCATTGACATGACAAGGCTGACCGACCGCTTCGCCCAAGTCTGACCCGAGGGGGCTGTGTACGCCTTGGCATCCAAGATGCTGCGGGTCCGCCCCGTAGGAAGCGATGTGTATGATCGTCGCGCGTCAGGCCCCAAGCGCCCAGCACAGCAGTTCAGGTCAAGTCTCGAACCGCTGCTATTGGGTGAGGTGCGCGACGCGCACGCCGACATCCATCGAGACCAGAGCACTTGGTGTGCCGAGAAAACTGCCGGTCACCGGGGCCACCTGTTCGATCCTGCGCGCCACCGCCACGGGGATCAGATTGGTCGGGTCGAACGGGATCCAACCGGCACCCGGCACAAAGACCTCGACCCAGGCGTGCGTGGAGCCATCGCCTGCCGAACCGACCAGGTCGTCGGTCGGATTTGACAGATACCCGGACACAAGGCGCGCGCCGAACCCCAGTGTGCGGGCTGCCTCGGCAAAGAGAACCGCGAAATCGCGGCAGGTGCCCCAGCCCCTGTCCAGTGTTTCGAGCGGTCCTTGCGTCCCTTCCGTCTCGCGGCTTTGATAGGCGACCTGCGCCGTCACGCCGTTTGCAACGTCCTTGAGCAGGGACAGCGTATCGGTCGGCCGCTGCATGACAAACCCTTCGACCCAGTCGGACAGCCGACCAGCATGATCCTGATACTGCGGCCGCAAAAGTGGCCCGAGATCCGTCATCTCGTCGTTCGAGTGCAGAAACGGATAGGAGGCCGCGTCAGCCGAGATGGGAAAGACGGGCCAAACCGGCGCGGTCAGGTCGACGACCATACGCGCTTTGATGACAAGGCGGTCGCTTCCGTCTTGGAACGTTGCCTTGGCCACCGGGTTTCCGGCCACGTCGGTTGACCAGTCGATACGCGCATCGGGCGACACATCCAGATCGAAACGCACTAGGTGCAGATCGCGTGTCTCGCGCGGGCGCAGCATCATCTGGTGCGGGCCGAGCGACACGGGACCTGCGTACCGGTACGTCGTTTCATGTTGAATTTCGATCCGTGTCATGGCGCGCTCAGAACGCCCGGCCCAAGGACCGTCGATGGCCTGCGAAGGTGCGGCGCGCCGCATTGCCGTGCACGGGTGTCCGGGGGCGGACAACCGGCCCCGTTTCCGAGCGCGCATGGCGGTGATGGAACACCGGCAACTCAGGCAACTTTGACAACGATTTTGCCCACCGCATGCCCCTCTTTCAACGCGCCATAGGCCTCTGCCGTCTCGGCCATGGCGTAAGTGCTGTCGATGATGGTCCTGATCGTGCCGTTCTCGATCAGCGCGGCCAGCTGGCCCAGCATTTCGCCATCCGGCTCCATGAAAAACCACTTGAACTGGACGTCATGTTCTTCGGCCAGGTTGTCGGTGTCCTGCCCCTTGATCGACACCAGCCTGCCGCCTTTTTTCAGCACCTTGAACGACCGGTTGAGCGTCTCGCCGCCCAACATGTCAAAGACCATGTCGTAGTCCGCAACTTCATCCTCGAACGCCTGGGTGTTGTAGTCGATCACGACGTCCGCGCCGAGACTGCGAACCAGGTCCGCATTGCGCGGGCTACAGGTGGTCGCGACATGGGCGCCGATGTGCTTTGCGATCTGGATCGCCAAGGTGCCGACGCCGCCCGAGCCTGCGTGGATCAGCACCTTTTCGCCCTGCTTCAGGTTCCCCCTGGTGATCAGCGCCTGCCAAGCCGTCAGCCCAGCCAGCGGAACGGAGGCGGCTTCGACATGGCTGATATTTTCGGGTTTCGGCGCCATTTCGTCTGCTTTCAGCCGTGCGACTTCCGCGATGGCGCCCGCATCGTCCTGGTTTGCGCGGGCAAACACGGCATCGCCAACCTTGAACCCGCTGACCTTGCTGCCAACGCTGGTGATCACGCCGGACACGTCAAAGCCCATGACGTGGGGGAATTGCAGCGGGATGTTGTCCTTCATCACGCCGGACTGAAGGATGTAGTCAATCGGGTTCAGGCTGGCGGCGTGTACCGAAATCAGAACCGAGTCGTCCTGCAGGGCAGGCTCGCCAACCTCGTCGATTTCGATGTCTGTTTCGTAGTCACGGATGATGGCTGCTTTCATGGTGCAGGCTCCTTTTGTGGGTGAAAGTGGGCGAGGTGCGCTCAGGTGTAAGCGCCCGCCGAATAGGTCAACTCATAGCTGTGGCTGTAGATTTCAAAGACGATGCCGAACGGATCTTCGACATAGACCATCCGATATGGCTTTTTGTCGGGAAAGTATTCGCGCACGGGCATCCGCTGCTTACCACCGGCGGCCAGAATTTTGGCCAGCAACCCTTCAAGGTCGGGGTCCTGAATGGCAAAGTGGAACATGCCATGCTTGCGGAACGCCAGATTGTCCTCCGGGGCCGTGTTGCCGTCGAATTCGAACAGCTCCAGTCCGATCCGATCAGCTGTCGCCAAATGTGCGATGCGTAAATGCTCCCAGCCCGCGCCAAAGACATCGGAGCACATCACACCGATATCGCTGTCGTCCTCCGTGACGTCCGTCGGCGGCATGATCGTGTAGAACCCAAGGACCTCAGCATAGAATTTGACGGCGGCATCAAGATCCGGAACGGAAAGACCGATATGTGAAAAACTGCGTGGCGTGGGCAACATGTGCCATCCTTTCAAAGGTCGGTGCAATTACACCTGTTGGTCTGCGCAATCGGCAGACAATGCTCAGGCCGACTGCATCAAAAGGGTCTTGCCGACCCACGCGTCGCTTGTGACGGCATCGGCCAGAACGCGCGCGACATCGCCGCGCGCGGCTTTGGCCTTTGGGTCGACGTCGTCGCCGAACATCATGTCGCCGCTGCCATCCTCGTCGGTCAGCGCGACGGGTCGCACGATGGCATAGGTCAGGCCCGACCCTTTGAGGTGCTCGTCGGCGTCATGTTTCGCCTTCAGGTAATGGCCCATGTCGGTGCTGGGATCGGGATCATCCGCCCCGACGCTGCTAAGCATGACAAAGCGGGACACGCCCGCCTTGGACGCGTGGTCGATCAAGCTGATCGCGCCGTCGCGATCAATCTTGTCGGTCATGTCCGCGCTCGTGTCGCCACCTGATCCGGCGGCAAAGATTACAGCCTCGCACCCGTAGCACACACCGTCCTGAAGGTCCGCAAGGTCGCCCATGCGCGTCTCAGCCTGATCCGGCAGTTTGCTGGTGTCAGAGCTTTCGCGCACCAGGGCGATGGGGGCGTGCCCCTCTGATACGAGTGTGTTCATAAGGCGCGTACCGGTGGCGCCGGTGGCGCCTGCGACAAGAATTTTCATGACAAGGTCCTTTGTTGAATTTGAAGATGGGCCGCGCGTTTTGGGGCGGCTCAGAGATCGGGGGCCATCGGTCCGGCCACTTTCGTTGCGGCGATGTAGCCGTCCTGTTTTTGCAGATCGTTCCAATAGGTTTCGATGCGGGGCGCGTCGGCCAGAAAGCCAGTCGCGGCGAGGTTTGCCAGAAGGTAGGACATCTGGATGTCTGCCAATGTAGCCGCATCACCAAAGAGCAGGCTGTGATCGGGCAGGGTTTGCGCGATATAGCTTAGGTGCATCTGCAGGGTATCCCGCGCGTTTTCGGCGATGTCCTCGCCCTTCATGGCTGGCAGCAGCACGTTCATACAGGCTGCGGCGAACGAACTTTCGACGTAATCCAGCATTTCTTCGTGCTGCGCGTAGGCGGCTGTCCCCGGGTCCGGCGCGTGGGTGTGATCGTCGAATTTGCGCGTCAGATACCGCAGGCAACTTGCTGACTCGGCCAGACGCAGATCGCCATCCTCGATCACCGGCGATTTGCCCAGCGGGTGAACGTCGCGCAGCGCCTGGGGTGCGCGAAAGGCATCGGTCCGGTCGTACCCGACCAGATCGTAGGGCTGGCCCAGATCCTCCATCAGCCAGATCAGCCGAATGGCGCGGGAATAGGCGAGGCAATGGATGGTGATCACGGGGTCGGGTGTCCTTTTCGAGGGCTTTGGGCAAAGGGCGACAACGGGGTCGTCCCGGCATCGGCAGGCAATGCCTCAGGGCATGTAGATCGCCTTGACGTTGACGAATTCCTTCATGCCAAAGCCGCCATGCTCGCGCCCGAAACCGGAATCCTTGACGCCCCCGAAGGGCATGTTCGGGTCCGCCGCACCAAACGAGTTGATGCGCACCATGCCGGTGTCGAAATGATCGCGGGCCAGCTTGCGCGCCTTGTCTTCGTCGCGGGTAAAGATCCCCCCGCCCAGCCCGTAACGGCTGTCGTTGGCGATGCGCATTGCGTCTTCATCGTCCTTGGCCTTGATGACCGCGGCGACGGGGCCAAAAATCTCGTCATCATGGGCCGGTGTGCCGGGCTGGCAGTTCACCAGCACGGTCGCGGGATAATACTGACCCGTCCGGTCAGGCGCTTCGCCGCCACACAGGATTTCCGCGCCACCCTTGACGCTTTCGGCGACCTGCTCACAGATCGTGTCGAACTGTTCCTCGCTCGAAAGCGGGCCCAGTTGCGTGTCCTCGTCCTTGGGATCGCCCAGTTCTATGGCGCGCATCTGTTCGACAAAGGCACCGATGAAATCATCATACACCGCCTCGGTCACGACAAAGCGTTTGGCGGACACACAGGTTTCGCCGTTGTTGAACAGACGGCCCTGGACGCAGGTCTTCACGGCCAATTCGATGTCGGCGTCCTCCAGGACAAGATAGGCGTCGTTGGATCCAAGCTCCAACACCGTCTTCTTGAGGTTCTTCGCCGCGATCTGACCGATGTGACGGCCACCACCATCGCTGCCCGTCATGGTCACGCCGCGGATCAGCTTGTGTTCGATCACCGCATCCGACGTGTCATGATCAATGATCAGCACATCGAACAACCCTTCGGGCAGTCCCGCCTCAAGACAGATGTCGCGCAGCATCAAACCGCTGCCCGTACAGATCGACGCATGTTTGAGGATCACGCCGTTGCCGGCCATCAAGTTCGACGCAAGCACGCGGGTCGGCTGGTAGACCGGGAAATTCCAAGGCTGAATGCTGTAGATCACCCCGATAGGGCAATAGGCGACAAACCCCTGCTTGCCATTCGCGCCGTGCTGACGTTCCTCTTCTGCCAGCATGTCCGGGCCGTTCTCGGCCGTGTATTCAAAAATCTGCGCGCAGAGTTCCACCTCGGTCTTGCCGTCGCGCAACAGCTTGCCGGTCTCTTCGGTCATCAGGTTGGCGTATTCATCGGACTTGCTGCGCAACACCTTCGCGATGTCGCGCAGGTAGGGCGCGCGTTCCGTGTGGCTCTTCTTTCGCCAGTCCAGAAATGCCGCATGACAGGTTTCGATTTTGCCAAAGGCCGCATCGGGCGACATCAGGTCATACCCCGCAAGCTCTGTTTCAGTCGCAGGGTTGATCGTCGAAAACGCCGTCATTTCAAAAGCTCGCTCTGTTAGGTCTCGTTGGTTAACGCAGGGTTGCGGTTTTCGTTCCCCGCAAGCCGGAGATGAACACCGATGCGCGCGTGGCGCGGTGTTCGCCCGTCCGGCCGGGGTGTTCGCCATAGCTGCATAGCTGCGGCAATCACCATCAATCGGGATGGTGCAAAAGCTCTGCGGTTTTCGGAAAGGCGACCTCACTTAAGGTCGTGGTCACTGTTTCTGTCTGTCTCGGGCACATGCGCGACAGTACTCGACCGTTGATTGGCCAGGGGGTCTTGATCCGTCGGATGCGCGACCGATCCGTCTCACTAAAGACCAAATCGCACCCGATTGATGTCCGGATTGGAGATGATCGCTTCGCCGCACCAAAATCGGTGCCGCAACTGTTAACGAATGCTGCGTCACCTCAGCAGTACAATCAAAGTTCAGAATGTCCCGCGATCTGTTAGTTCGCTGTTGGCTCCGTTTCGCGTTCGCGACGAACGGCTGGTTCGACGGACCGCACTGCAGCGTTTGATGCCCCAAGTGGAAGGCGGCTTTGGGCCGCCTTTGTAGACGGCCCTGAAACGCTAGATTTCAATGGCTTCGGCAATCGCCAATGCGTCCTCAAGTTCGACGCCAAGGTACCGGACAGTGCTGTCCATTTTCGTGTGACCAAGGAGCAGTTGCACAGCTCGAAGGTTGCCCGTCTTCTTGTAAATTTGCGTCACTTTAGTTCTTCGCATCGAATGTGTGCCGTATGCGCTGGTTTCAAGGCCAATGGACGCGACCCAGTCTCGGACGATCCGCGCATATTGGCGGGTTGAGATGTGAAGACGCTCATGGAAGCGGCCTGGCCAAAGATACTCTGAGCCAACCATGAGATCATCCTCCATCCATTTCTCGACGGAGGCACGCGTGCCCTCGGTAATTTCAAAGCGTACAGGTTTCTGAGTTTTGCTTTGTAGGACAGACGCGCGTTCTTTGATCTGACCCGATGCCATCACATCGACGACTTTCATCTTTACTAGGTCGCAGCCGCGTAGCTTGCTGTCGATTGCCATATTGAACAGTGCGAGGTCGCGATGGTTCTCGGCAAGCTCAAGCCGAACTCGGATCGCCCAGACGTGCTTTGGTTTCAGCGGTCGTTTCTGACCAACAATTCGTCCTTTGTTCCAAGCTGGGCGAAGCGCGCGAATGGCAGGTAGGTTTGGTGTTTCCATGACTGATCCTCCAATCCGCCATGCCCTTCCCAATCGACAACCCGACGTTGACGGAAACACTGTATCACGGGAAGATCCGTCGCGCCTGAGGTCCGTTTCGAGCTCTTACTTTGCGCGATGCTGCGCCACGCTTGAATGGCGGATTTGCGCATCCGTGATCTGCCTAAGTTTAATACAGTGATGCGAAGGTCGATCAGAGTTTCACCCCTCGCTGAAAGGTATTGGCTGTGTCAACTATGCGTCCGCGACTTATCAGGGTCATAGACGGGGCTTGAAGTGATTTTGGCCGTAGTTTCCAGCTCCTCGCCCGACACCGTGAGCGCTGTGCCAACCGCAAGACCCGGTCGGACATGGGCCAGCGCCAGAGATCTGTCCAAACGATGCGAATAGCAGGGGCTGTTGATGACGCCGACTTCCTGACCGTCCAACATCAGGACTTCACCGCCTTCGACCATGTCCGGGTGGTCGACGTCGAGGCAAACGTTGTTGGTCTTCTCGGCTCCTTTCGCCGCCATGACAGCCGCCTTGCCGCGGAAATCACCCTTGGTATTGCTCACTGTGAAGCCCAGACCAACCTCCCACGGGGTGTTGTCCTCAGTCATGTCGTAGCCGTAGAACAATAGCCCGGCTTCGATCCGCACCTTGTCGAGCGCCGTGAAGGAACAGGGCATGACGCCTGCCTCGACCAGCTTGTCCCAGATGTCGGAGATGACCGAGCCATCGGCAAAAACCTCGTAGCCGCGTTCGCCGGAGTATCCGGTGCGTGAGATGCGGCAGGGGTGACCAAAAAGCACCGCAGGCGCATGCTCGAAATAGGCCAGAGTGCTCAGGTCGATATCCGTATGCGCGTTGAGGATATCCAGCGACGCAGGTCCCTGAACCGACAGATCATGCAGATCATCGGTGAACTGCACCTGAACATCGTGCCCCTCTGCCGAAGCCTGCAACAGCGTCATCGTGTCGCCCGAGCCGTGCACGATCATCCATTCGTCCCCGCCGTTGTTCGACACGATAGCGTCATCGGCGATCCCGCCTTGATCGTTGAGAACGCATAGATAGGCCGCCTTTCCCGGTGTGACTTTGGAAAGATCCCGCGTGATCAGGTGATCGAGAACCGCCTGAGCATCTGGTCCGCGCACGAAGACCTTTTTCAAAGGCGACATGTCGAACATGCCCGCGCGTTCGCGAACCGCGTCGTGTTCGTCATTGGGGTCAGTGATGTAGGTCCAGGCTGTGCCCATACCATTCCAATCCTCCAGCCCCGAGCCGAGTGCGGTGTGGCGTGAGGCAAGGGCGGATGTGCGGCTAAGCTCTTCGGTCATGGATGTTCCTTTCTAGTACCATTCGTCCGGCATCTGCGCCTTGCGCGCCGACACGAAGTCTTCGAGCGCGGCTTGGATGCCGGGGTTCATTTCGGGTTGTTGATAGTCGTTCAGCATCTGATGCCACCGCGCGGTGGCGCGCTGGTCGGCGGTCAGTGCGCCGTTTTCGGACCAGGTTTCGAATGGTCCGGCGTCAGATATTTGTGGTTCAAAATTCGCCGTCGTGTAATGGCGAAGCGTGTGGCTGGTCGACAGGAAATTCTCGCCCGGGCCGGTCTCATAGTAGGCATCCCGGCCAAAGGCGTCGTCATCGGTATCGAAACCCTGCAAGAGCTTCAGCATCGCGCCGCAATGGTCGAGGTCCATGATGAATTTCTCATAAGACATCACAAGCCCGCCTTCGAGCCATCCCGCCGCATGCCAGACCTGATGAGCGCCGGACAAAAGCGTGGACCACATCGCGCCGGTGCTGTCCTGCATGGCCTGACCGTCCGGTGCGTTGCACGCGGTGATCTGCCCCCCGCCAGAGCGCACAGGCACGCCAAGCCTTCGGCCCAGTTGCGTGAGCGCCATCGTGGTCATGTTCGCCTCTGGCGATCCAAAGGTCAGCGCGCCCGTGCGCAGGTTCATGCTGGAGTGGAATGATCCGAAGACGACCGGGCAACCGGGGCGGACAAGCTGCGCAAGAGCGATACCAACCATGGCTTCGGCCAACGTCTGCGCCGCCACGGCGGCCGGGGAAAGTGGCCCCATGGCACCTGCGAAAATCGCTGGAGAGACGCAAACGCATTGGCCCGCCTCTGCATAGATGCGCAGGGCTGAGGACATGGTGTCATCATAGATCAGCGGCGAGTTGACATTGATATTGCCCTGCATCACGGCGTGGTGGTCCATGACCTCACCAAAGACAAGGCGCGCCATTTCGATACTGTCGCGCGCGCGCGAAGGCGCCGTGACTGAGCCCATGAAGGGTTTAGTTGAAAGCGTCAGATGCGCCAGCATCATGTCCAGATGCCGCTTGTTCACTGGAACATCTGTCGGCTCGACAACCGTGCCGCCGGAATGGTGCAAGGCGGGGGCACTGTAGGCCAGTTTCACAAAGTTCCGGAAATCCTCCAGCGTTGCATAACGACGCCCCTTTGCCTGATCGCTGACAAAAGGAGAGCCATATCCTGGCATCAGCACAACATTGTTGCCGCCAAGCAATACGGTTCTGGCCGGGTCGCGAGCATGGAGCTGAAACGCGCTTGGGGCCGTGGCGCACAGCGCGCGAACGTGACCCGGTTCAAACCTTACACGTTCACCGTCAACCCGTGCGCCCGCCTGAGCGAAGAGATCCAGCGCCGTTTGGTCACCACGGAATTCGACACCGATCTTGTCCAATACCCAGTCGGCCTGATCTTCGATTCGGGCCAATGCTGTTTCATCCAGCAAGTCGTATGCAGGTATCTTGCGGCCCATGAAGGGCGTGCTCTTCGACGGCGCGTTACGACGAGACAGACGGCCACGGCGCGCGCTGCTGCGGCGACCCTGAGGTGCTGGCATGTCTGCATTTGCGTTCAAAGGTTCCAACGCTATCTCTTCTTTCTCGGTCCTGCACAAAGATGATGTTCATAAAAAATTGCTTGAAAATGGGAAATTTTTGTTCTCAGCGTATAAATAAATTATACGCTGAACCCATGAATTCCCGTTTTCACCACCATGATCTACTGAGGCTTTTTGCCGAGATCGCTCGCCATGCCAGCTTTTCGACGGCGGCGGCGGCACTCAACATGACGAAAGGCGCTATTAGCTATCAGATCAAAACGCTTGAGGCCGATCTGGGGATGGCCTTGTTCCAGCGCACCACACGCGGCGTCACTCTGACCGGCGAAGGGCTTAAACTGCTGGCGATCTGCCAGAGCCGATACGATGAGATTGAAACCGAAATTCAGGCGTTGAAGGGGGTCTCGACCCTCTCTCTGACAGTTGGTGTTTCGACCTATTTCGCCGCGCGCTGGCTGTCGCCGCGCCTAATGACCTTCATGCAAAGCCACCCGGATGTGCAGCTTCGCATTCAGCCGATGATCGAGTTTTCTGAAGCTGAGATGCAGGGCGTGGATTTGGCGATCAGATGGGGCAACGGGAATTGGAAGGACGGCACCGTGATACCGTTCATGCCGATACCGCCTTTTCCCGTGGGCAACGCAGATTTTGCGCGGCGGGTGGAACGGCTGGGGATCAGGGAGGCGGTCACAGAACTAACACTGCTGCGCGATCGGGAAGACAGCAACGCCTGGTCTGAATGGCTGGAACGTGCGGGCCTGCCGCCGCAAGCGCGCCGAGACGTTTTGATCGTACCCGATCCCAATGTGCGCGTTCAGGCTGTGATCAATGGCCAGGGTGTCGCTTTGATGGATGGTTTGGTGGGCGATGAATTGGTGGGAGGTAAGCTCCATCGGCTGTCAGATATCACGCTGCCGGATTATGGCTATTTTATCGTCCGGCCAGATCTGGCTAGTGCGACGGAATCGGCGACGGTGTTCTCGGATTGGCTACTGGATGCCGCTTCGGCCCTAGACATACAATTCCAATGAAAAACCATGCAGTGCTGCAGAGAGCGTGGGCTCAGCTTGATTGACCAAACGGCAATGCTCTCCCGCAGATTTTGAGTTCGAAGACCGCCAGATTTCGCGCTTGCGGCGAATGGCAGGTTACCGGGCTGCGACTGCGGCATCACGGCATATGGCTCAAAGGCAGGAAAGGGCCGTGAACGACAAAAACTACGCTCGCGCCAGACGGCAGGTTTGCGGACAAAGCGGGCTTTCGCCGCGACTGCGCCAGTGTCTGCTGTAGGTCTTGGCGAGGATTAGAACCCGGTCCTCTCAAGTTGCCTTTCCGTCGTCTCGAAACGTTCCGAGCTGAGTGTCTTTGTATCAATCCAGGATGTATTCGATGCGTGAGCGAGATCCCACGCAATCTCGGCCATGGCCGGTGCATGCATTAGGCCAGTTCCGGAAAGGCCTGCAATTGTTATCATACCCGGGACCGTAACTTCAGCGACCGGAAGGTAGTCGCGCGTCCCTGGATACAAGCCTGCCCAGCCGGTCACGATCGGACAATCCGTCTCTGTTACGCCAAAGGACGTGTTCGCGACGTTTCGAACCTGATCTGCCCATGCGTCAGTGTAATCCCTATCGTAGCGTTGGGGGCCGCTCGCCTCATCGCTGCCAAGAAAACCACCCACTAGGGCACGCCCGCCGCCATCCGGCCTAAGATGGACCTGACGATCTACGTCTATTATCCAGGGTGTCGTGTCCTTCACCGGTGCTGTAGGTGCAACAATAAGCAATTCGTGCCGCCTGCTGACGAAGGGGTCGCGCCCGCCAACCTGTGCCGTAAAACGCCCCGCAAGAGGGCCAGCGGCGTTGATCACGACCTGCGCCTTAAAGGCACCCAACGAGGTTTCCACCCCGACGACGCGGCCTGCTTCTTGCACAATGTTTTCAACACGGCATCCAAGTTCCAAACGAACGCCTGCAGACAAGATTTTGCGCGTATATCCATCTACCACACGGTGATGATCGAGGTACCCTCCTTGCCTGCACGACAGTGCGTGGGTCGCGCTGACTTTCTCTAGCTGCGGCCACCGCTCAACGACTTGGCTTCGGTCTATGATGGCCGATCTAACACCCATTTGCCGGTGAAGAGCGATCTGCGTTCGGAAGCCATCGATCTGCTTATTTTCGGAGGTCAGAAAAAGGTGCCCAGTTTCCCGATAATTTGGATCGACGCCAAAAGCCTTGGAAAAACACGCCCAAGCGGGAAGGCTCCGCAGGGTCAAGCGGATGTTTAGCTCTGAGCCATGGGCAAGACGGATGCCGCCACCTGTTCGCGTTGTTTGCCCTGCGCCGGGAAGATGCCGCTCCAGAATGGTCACACGACTGCCCATCCGGGCGAAGTGTTCTGCGCATGCGAGACCGATGATCCCGGCCCCAATAATGAGCACGTCTGATTGGTTGCGCATTTCGAATACCTTTCGTGGTCCCACAATGTAATCCTCGCCGATCGCTTGTTCATTTTCTAGAAAAAATCGCCGTCAAAAAAAGGTTTGTAGCGTTGATCGGCGCTGCAGTTGGCATCGCACAGATTTACGCGAGCCAATCCTAACCCAGCTGGTGCAGCGTCAAGCGGTCGTTCGTGCTCCGCGCAGCATCCGACAATTTGGGCTCGGAGCAGTCCTTAGATCGTTTGCAGCATTTTTAGTTTCGAGCTATCCGTGAATGACCGCTTTTGCTTTATCGCACTCTGGGGCCGCGCCCTTGCAGCGAAAGTCCGGTTTCCGCCCTCATTGTTCTCATTGCGAACCAAATCTGCGAGCGCAAAGCAAATGTACTAAACAAAGTGTTTTCTTCAAACCAAAGCGTTGCATTCTACCCAGCGTTTGCCTTCAAACTTGACGAGCAAAGTTCGATGAAATACCACCCAGAAACTGCTGCGGGCGTTGTGTAGTGGTAAGACCTCAGCCTTCCAAGCTGATGACGCGGGTTCGATTCCCGCCGCCCGCTCCAACCTCTCTGCCGCAGGCATTGCCTCCTTCCCACGCACTGTGTCGCAGCCTTTGCTGCACGATCAGGACTTGACCCGCCTATCCCCCCCGTCCAAGAAACGATGGCCCAGCGGATGAGGAATGCATGGTACGCAAGGCGGAAAACGGCGCGGATGATCTGGAACGGCAAAAGTCCAAACGCATAAGCGCGCTGGCGGAACTGTGGCCTTTCATGCGTCCCTACAAGGGGCTAATGGTGGCCGCCACGCTGGCGCTCTTACTGGCCGCGGGCATATCGCTCATCCTGCCCATCACCGTGGGGCGGCTTGTCGATATCTTTCTCGAAGGCGACACCGAACTCCTGGATCAGTATTTCCTTGTGGCGATCGGGTTTGCCGGGCTCTTGGCGGTCGGCACCGGGCTGCGATACGCGCTTGTGTCGCGGATCGGGGAACGCGTGGTGGCGGACATCCGCAAGGCCGTGTTTGCGCGCGTCATGTCCATGAGCCCGCGGTTCTATGAGGCCATCATGACCGGTGAGGTGCTGTCGCGCATCACCACGGACACCACGCTGATACTGTCCGTCATCGGCTCTTCGGTCTCTGTGGCGCTGCGCAACATGTTGCTGTTCATGGGCGGGATGATCCTGATGCTGTTCACCTCGGCCAAGCTGACCGGGATGGTGCTGCTGATCGTGCCCATGGTGCTGATCCCCATCCTTGGCATGGGGCGCAAACTGCGCCGGCTCAGCCTTGAAAACCAGGATTGGATCGCGCGCAGTTCCGGCAATGCCTCCGAGGCGCTGACAAGCGTGCAGACGGTGCAGGCCTTCACCAACGAACCCGCCAGCACCCAGCGCTTCAACGAGGTGACAGAGGCCAGCTACCGCTCTGCCCAGAGCCGTATCTTCACCCGCGCACTTTTGACTGTGATCGTGATCTTCCTGATCTTCACCGGCATTGTCGGCGTGCTTTGGATCGGGGCGCAGGATGTGCGGTCTGAGGTCATGAGCATCGGCACATTGGTGCAATTCCTGATTTATTCGATCATCGTCGCCGGATCCGTCGCCGCCCTTTCCGAGATCTGGAGCGAGCTTCAGCGCGCCGCCGGGGCCACGGAGCGTCTGATCGAACTGCTTCGCACGGAAGATGATGTGCGCGACCCCGATGCGCCCACGCCCCTGCCCGCCCCCCTGCGCGGGGAGGTGACGTTTGAAGATGTGACCTTCGCCTACCCGTCCCGGCCTGACACCTCCGCGCTGAACGGGGTCAGCCTTACGGTGAAGCCGGGGGAAAACATTGCCGTGGTGGGCCCGTCCGGGGCGGGCAAGACGACGATCATTCAGTTGCTGCAACGGTTTTACGATCCGCAATCGGGCCGGATTGCGGTGGATGGGGTGCCCATCACCGATCTCACCCGTGCCGATCTGCGCGGGGCCATGTCGCTTGTGCCGCAGGAACCGGTGGTCTTTGCCACCTCTGCGATGGAAAACATTCGCTTCGGGCGGCTGGATGCCACGGATGCGGAGGTGGAGGCCGCCGCCTGCGCCGCCGCTGCCCATGACTTCATCACCGCCCTGCCGGATGGGTATGACACTCAGTTGGGCGAACGCGGCGTCATGCTGTCAGGTGGGCAACGCCAGCGCATCGCCATTGCCCGCGCGATCCTGCGGGACGCGCCGATCCTTCTGCTGGATGAGGCGACAAGCGCGCTGGATGCCGAAAGCGAACGCGCTGTGCAGGACGCGGTGGAAGAGATGTCAAAGGATCGCACCACCATCATCGTGGCGCATCGTCTGGCCACCGTGAAACGCGCCGACCGCATCATCGTGATGGAAGCCGGCCAGATCGTGGCCACGGGCACCCATGCGAGCCTGGTGTTGGAGGATGGGCTTTACGCCCGTCTGGCGCGGTTGCAGTTCACGGATGGTCAGGCCGCATGATCGAGGTGCAGTGAGAGCGCTTTCGTCAGGCCCCGGTGGGGATCCTTAACTCAAGCTACTGCGATTTATGGTGAAGCACCGCCGTGGGATTGGGCAGCGCGCGCATGTCAACATTTCGCCAGGCCCTGGGTGGGGCCCTCCTCTCGGCGATCGCAAGCAATCGCCTGCCGGGCAACGGACGAAGGCGCGGCGGCCTACGGCCTTGATTCCGCGCCAAGGTGCTTTGCTCAATCGGATTTAAAAAACCGACGCGATACCGACGTAATACCGACGCAATACCGATCTATGTTTTCCAACGATTTCAGCGCTTTCCCCGGCCTATGCAAAGACCACCCGTAAAGTAATGTTAAAAACTTTCACATCACCCCTTGCACACGCCGCCGCCCCACCCCATCTCTCATAATGTAAACAAGATTTACATTCTCTGCACACACCAAGGACACGCATATGCAAACCGCAGTTTCCCACTCTGAACCGTCCGGGTTTACCGGCTGGCTTCTCAGGGCCGAGGCCTGGATGGACGCCCGTGGAAAAGGCGCCTGGATCGCCGCCATGGTCCTCGCCTTCGTCTTCGTCTGGCCCCTTGGCCTTGCCCTTCTCGCCTACATGATCTGGAGCGATAAATTGATCTGTTCATCCGCCCGCAAGACACACAAGCGCAAGACGGCCAAGGTCGTCTCCCGCACCTCCGGCAACGCAGCATTTGACGCCTACAAGGCCGACACGCTGCAACGCCTGGAAGAAGAACAGGACAACTTTGAGGCCTTCCTTCAACGTCTCCGCGATGCGCGGGACAAGGCGGAATTTGATCAGTTCATGGACGAACGCGCGGCTGCTGCGACCGCAAGTACGACCACCTCTGAAGACCCCCAAACGCGCGAGGTTTGACGCCTCTGACCCCCGCGCGTGACACCCGGCCTGTTCCCCCATCAGGCCGGGTGTAATTCGTGACACGCGTTCCTATATCTTAACCGAGATGACCGATTACACCTGGCATATCCCCGACCCTGACACGCAGCCCGAATTCTATCAGGACATCCCCGCCAAACGCGCTCTCGCCTGGGTGATCGACAGCGTGATGGTGCTGCTGCTCTGTCTGCTGATTCTCCCCTTCACGGCGTTTCTGGCACTGTTTTTCCTGCCGCTTTTGTGGTGGACGGTCAGTTTTGTTTACCGTGTTGTGACAATTTCCAAAAGCTCGGCCACGTGGGGGATGCGCGTCATGTCCATCGAGTTCCGCACCCTGTCGGGCGATCGGTTCGACCTTGGCTTGGCGCTTAAGCATACGGCAGGATACAGTTTTTCCCTGATTTTCATGCCGCTGCACCTGGTGTCCGTCATTTCCATTCTCGTCAGCGAACGACGCCAAAGCGCGGTGGATCATGTGCTGGGCACGGTAGCAATCAACAAACGCGCGGGTGGGTGAATGCAACGCACGCCTTTGGTCTTGGCGCATAAGGTTCTGGTTGTTATCGTCAAAACCAGATCGGTTTAAATTACATGCGCCACACGCTTCCCCTTGCGCCGCAATTCTATGTGACGGCCCCGCAACCCTGTCCTTATCTGGCGGGGCGGATGGAACGTAAGCTGTTCACGGCCCTGCAAGGCGACAACGCGCAAAAGCTCAATGACAGCTTGTCGAAACAGGGCTTCCGGCGCAGTCAGAATGTGCTCTACCGTCCGTCCTGCGCCGATTGCGCGGCGTGCCTGTCCGCCCGCATTGATGTGTCGAAATATACACCCTCGCGCAGCCAACGCCGCACGGCCAATCGCAACACGCATCTGGATCGCCGCGCCACGTCGGCCTGGGCCACGGAAGATCAGTATGATCTCTTCCGCCGCTACCTGGAAACGCGTCACGCTGATGGCGGTATGGCCGATATGGACGCGTTCGAATTCGCCGCCATGATCGAAGAAACCCCGATCCGCACCCGCGTCGTGGAATACACCGATGAAGACAGCGGCGATCTGGCCGCAGTGTGCCTGACGGATGTGCTCGATGACGGGGTGTCTATGGTCTATTCCTTCTACGATCCAGACCTGACCCGCAATTCGCTGGGCACCTATGTGATCCTCGACCATATCGACATCGCGCGGGAGGCGGGGTTGCCTTACGTCTATCTGGGCTACTGGGTGCCCGGCAGCGCGAAGATGGGCTACAAGGCCGCGTTTTCAGGGCTGGAGGTCTACACCGGCGGCGAATGGTCCCCGATGCGCGACCCGGAGGAATACTCCGCCAAGCGTCATCCGCTCTGCAACGATCCGATTGCCGAACAGGTGGCCAATATCTCCCTGCCTGATACGCGGCCGACGCAGCCTATTCTGGAGTGATCCAGAGCGCTGCGTCCTAAAGCTCGAACTTCAAACTGGTCCAGTAGCCGGCGATGTATCGCTGTGTCTTCGGGATCGCCTTAAGCTCTTGTGATGAAGTGATTTTTCCCGTCTGACCCCGTTCTGCCGCGATCCAGACATGGGCGTCTGGTGTGGCCGCCAATGCCACGCGGGTGGCGGATGCAAAGCCCGTCTTATCCACCCATTCCACATTCAAGCCATGCCCGCCCGGGAAGGGATAATCCCGGTGCCTTTCATGGCTGAGCAAGACGACACTGCCCTGTGTCCCGGCAGGCAGGTGGTCCATGATCCGCGCAATGGCAGGATAGGCGGTTTCATCCCCGGCCAGCACAACCGGCCCCTGATCCACGATGCCACCTCCGCCCGGGCCTATGATGGCCAACCGCGCCCCCGGCACCACAGATGCCGCCCAATCGCAGGCCCGACCGCCCTCGTGGATGAAGACATCCATTTCCACCAGATCGCCGCGCAGGCTGCGCGCGGTATAGACCGGGCGGTGCAGCGCCTTGGCGCCCTTGGGCCATTTCGTCGACCCGTTGGGCGCCAGCGTGGGGTAGTCGGGATCGGTGTTTTCAGGCTCCGGCAGCAGAATGCGGAAGTGGATGGCGTCTTCTGCGGCGAACGCCTCTGGCCGGTCAAGGCGTAGGGTGACGCGGTAAAATTCCGTGCAGAGCCGGCGGGTCTCCACAACTTCGGTGAATTGCAGATTGGGCGGGTATAGATCCTGCTCTGACATGTCCGACCAGGTGATACGCTCTGCGATATCCGGCACGGCCTCTGCGATCTGGCCCACAAGCGCATCGCGGATCACATGCACATTGTCAGGCTTTAGCGCCGCAATCACCAGGCGCAGACCCGACGGCGCGCGATCCACCACACCGAACTGCCCCAGATCGGTTTCCAACATCAGCGTGTCTTGCCGATCTTCCACCACGGTCAACTCATACTTATCGGCGCGCATGCGCATCAGCGCCTTCATGGCGTCGAAACTGAGCCCGTCGATATCGGAATGTACTTTCATGTGGGTGTCATAGCGCCATGGCCGGGCTGGGGAAACGCATTCTTTGAAAGACGTGGTGGCTCAGTCCACCGCTTCAACCCCGTTGATGATGTCTGCGGCGGCCCTCAGATGGGCAATCTTGCGACCCGGCAATCGGCGATCCCGCTCAGCCGCCTGATCCATCGCCACATTCATCCGGTCATGGGAGACGTTGAACAATTCCCGCCCACGTTTCCAGTTCATGAACCCCATGCCCTTGAGCGGGGAGATGTTGAGCAACACATCTTCCCCCAGTTCCATATGCTGCATCATGCGCCGGGAATTCACCACCATCGTCCGGCTCAGAATGCCAAACAGCGTAGGCTTGCGCGGCCCGCGTTTCTTGCGCCGGAACAGCCCCGTCAGCGCCTGACGGCGGGAGGGGAATTCATCGTATTTCGACTTGGCCCGCCACGGCCGGGGCGCATGAAAATTCATGATCAGGTTGGGGCCGGTCTTCAGATCGCGCATCACGTTGATCGGTACGTTGTTGAGGATCCCGCCATCAATCAGCACCTCGCCATCCTCCATGATGAACGGCGGGAAGACCCCGGGAACGGCGGTGGAGGCGCGCACCGCTTCCCAAAGCGGGCCGCGGGTCATCACGACCTCATCATTATGGGTCAGGCTGGTGGCGATGGCGAAATAGTTGATCGGCATATCCTCAATATTGTGCCCGCCATAGTGATGCTGCAACGCGCGGTCGAGGATGGTGTGATCCAGCACGCCGTGAGTGGGGATATTGAGGGTCGACATGGCCTTTGACGTCACAAAAAGATCATCGCAGACATCCATGATATCGCGCGTCGGCACACCGATGGCCATGGCCGCCGCAAGGGCCGCGCCCACGCTTGTGCCGCCAATGAAATCAAAGTCGTAACCCTTCTTTTCCAAGGCAAGCGCCACGCCCAGATGCGCCGTGCCAAATGACCCGCCGCCGCACAGAACAAGGCCAAGCGCCTCCCCCCGCATGAACCGGCCAAGGCGCGCGAAGTCGCGGTCTGAATCAAGCGCCACATGGTGATGCAGCGCCACATCGCGATGCACCAGCCAACGGGCCGTGTCGGTTGTCGGCTCATGCGAAGAAGCCCGGTAAAGCGCCAGCTGCACATTGGATTTGAGCGTGCCACCCAACACCTCGGCCTCAAGCGTAGAGATCGGCACATCCGGCCCTGTCGCGGCGGATTTTTCCAGCGCGATCATCACGCTGTCGGAATTTTCCACGATCACCTTGCGCCAGATGTCATTGCCTTCCGCGTGCACGCACAGCAGCACCATGTTGGGGCCCGTGGCCTCTTGTTCTTCCACCCAAGCGGTCAGCCCGGCCACATCGCCCCTCAGGTCCGCAGGGCAGGCGGTTTCATCCATCACGACCCAGTCACGCGCGTCGGCAAAGGCTGCGCGCAGGTGATCGGCAAAGCGGGCATCAATCGGGCCATCCCCACCGGGCAGCACGGAACATATACGGCCCGGGCGCGGCGTCGTATCCGGGCGCGGCACGATGGTTTGCACCAACCGCTGGGACAGTGCGCGCAAAATACCCTTGGCCAAATCCGGCGTGCGTTCGGCCAGATCGTCATAGGCGGTTTTGCTCAGCGCCATAACGGTGGAATTGCGCGCCGCGATCACGCTGGCCGTGCGGGTGCCGCCGGCGAAAAAGGCAAGCTCCCCAATGGGTTCGCCCAGGGAAACTTCGGCGATTTTGCCTTCGCCCTTGGTGACCACGAACCGGCCCTTCAGCACAATGTAAAGGGTCGCCGCCGGATCGCCTTCACGGATCAGCACCTCCCCGCGCTGCACGTCTTGGTAGACGGAGGTGTCGGCAATCTGGCGCAGAACATCATCATCAAGGCGGCGGAACGCTTCCACCTGCCGCAGAAGCGACAGTTGCAGATCACGATCAGCACCGGCCGGTTTGGTCATGAAAAGAGCCCCCCAAAACCCATCGGGTTCACCGCAATCATGGTGAACCGCTACCGGCTAACTATTGATGCAACGTTGTTTTTTTGCAAGTCGCGGGTCGGATGCACCCGCGATACACCCTCGCGTTTGAACGGCGTTTTGATCCACGAGGGCGAATTTCTGCAAAGTCTCCCCCTTTGCGCCAAGTTTTGGACACCTTTGCCGTTAACGTGTGACTCAAGAGCAGGACACCGGTGCCATGCAGGCCCAAACCACGACTGAGTACATCACGATGAACACCGTCGACCGGACGCAACAGGACACGACCCCCACTCAGGCCGCCCACGCGCTTGGCCCGGGCGAGGTGCTGTTGCACGGGCAATATACGATCCAAAGCTATCTCAGTTCCGGCGGATTTGGCGTGACCTATCTGGCCCATGACAGCCTCGATCGCCCCACCGTGATCAAGGAATGCTTCCCCGTTCTGACGTGTCATCGCAAAGGCAAAACGGTGATGGGCCGCACGTCAGAGGACCGCGAAACATTCGCCGCCATCGTGCGCAACCTGATGCACGAAGCCCGCCGGATGGCGCGGCTTGATCATCCCAACATCGTGGGCGTGCACCAGGTTTTCGAAGAAAATGGCACGGCCTACATGGCGCTCGATTTCATCGACGGGCTCGACCTTTTGGAACTGATCCACCAGGACCCCGCCCGCCTGACGCCAGATGTGGTGAACGCCATTTTGCGCAAAACGCTGGATGCCGTGGCCTATATGCATGACAGCAATATGCTGCACCGGGATATCTCTCCCGATAACATTCTGATCACCTCTGACAACGAACCGGTGCTGATTGATTTTGGTGCGGCGCGTGAGGTCACGAACAAGGCCAGCAAGACGCTCAGCAGTCTTGATTCCGTGAAGGAAGGGTATTCCCCGCTGGAATTCTATTCCAAGGATGCCGAACAGACCGGCACGTCTGACATCTACTCGCTGGGGGCGAGCCTCTATCACGTGTTGATGGGCAAGGCCCCGCCCGACAGCCTCGCGCGGTTGTCTGCCGTGTCTGCCGAAGAGGGCGACCCGCTGACGCCCCTGCCCTCGTTCATTGAGGGCTATGATCCGCTGTTCCTGTCCGCCATCAACCACGCGTTGGAGCTTTTCCCCCGCGACCGGATGCAATCGGCCATGGAGTGGATGGACCAGATTGATGAGGATCGTCGCCGCCAAGCGCTTCTGGCCGCCGCGCAGGAAGACACCGGCCTTGAACACATCGTCAAAGAGCTGATCGACCGCACCCGCAACGACACCGCAACCGTCAATGCCGTGCGCCAGGCAGAGGCCGCGCGCCGCGAACGCAATGCCGCGCAATGGACGCATAGCCTGCCGCCCATCGACCTGGATCAAAAGCCAACCCATGACATCTTCGGCGATCCATTGCCCGCCGAAGACTTCAAGACAGACTTCACCATTCCGCAAACGGAGCGGGAAGAAAAACCGGCCCGGTTGGGCGGGGTTCTGGGCCTGTGCAAATCCATCTTTTCCTCAAAATCAACGCCTCTGGAGGCGGAATCATGAGGCAAGACAGATGAAACTGATCCGATCCTTCATGGAAAACAAACAGGGCGACGGCACCGACATGTCGCCGCCTCAGGCACCTGTGCCCCCCCGTGCCGGGTCGCGCAGTTCCGTGCCGATCTCTGATGCGCTGAAGGCCCGCAGCGTGATCTCCGACGGGCTGGATCGCAAGCTTAAAGCGTTCAAAAGCGATCTTGCAGATCTGGCCCCGAAGGCCATGGCAGATGCGCACCCGGTGCGGCCCAAGCGGGCATGGGATGACGGCCTCGACACGACGCCGGATGTGGGCGAAAGCGACGCCAACCGACAGAATGACCCAGACCAGAAAATGGGCATGCCTCTGGGTTGGCTTGTGATCGTGCAGGGCCCCGGGCGCGGCGCGGCCTTTGTGCTGCAAAACGCGGTGACCTGGATTGGCCGGGCGTTGGATCAGACAGTGACACTAAACTTTGGCGACGACACGATTTCGCGCCAAAACCATGCCTCCGTCACATATGACAATCAGCACGGCACCTTCTGCCTCAGCTTCGGAAAAACGTGCAATCTGGTGCAGCTGAATGGCCAGCCGGTGCTGGATACCCAACCGCTGACCCATGGTGATCTGATCCGCGTGGGCGAGACGGAATTGAAATTCGTCGCGCTGTGCGGGCCGGAATTTTCGTGGCACGAAGACGCCAAGGCCGGGTCTGATGACTAAGATTCACGTGTCATATCAAGCCTCTGCGGTGCTTTATCTGGGCCAGCGCGTCAATCAGGAAGACGCGATTGCCACGGATTTCGCCATTGGCGATGACATGGGCTTTGCCGTGCTGTCAGATGGCATGGGCGGCCACAATGCCGGTGAGGTGGCCAGCCGCGTCGTGGTGACCGAAGTGTTCAGCGAACTGAAATTCCGCAGCGGCCGGGGCAACGCCATCGACGGGCATGTGCGCGAGGCGCTGCTGCATGCCGCTGACGTGGCCAATGCCTGCGTCGGCGATGTGGCCAATGAGGCGCCAGAGGCCCGCGGCATGGGGGCCACGTTGGTGGTGCCGTTTTTCAACCGCGATGAATTGCACTGGATTTCCATTGGCGACAGCCCGCTCTACCTGCATCGCAACGGGCAGCTGCGGCAGCTGAATGAAGATCATTCCATGGGGCCGCATATCGATATGATGGTGCGGTCTGGCATGTTGACGGAACACAATGGCCGCTACCACCCGGATCGTAACTGCCTGACGTCTGTTCTGGTGGGCCGACCCATTGCCAGGGTCGACTGCCCGGAGGTGCCCACCCACCTGATGAACGGTGACATCATTCTGGTGGCAAGCGACGGCGTGCAATCCCTGCCGCGCCAAGAGATTGAGAAGATCCTCGAACGCCACTGCGACGACAGCAGTGACCGCATTGCGACCGCCCTGCTGGAAGCGATTGAGGATCGTGATGATCCCGAGCAGGACAATGTCAGCTATGCGGTGATCAAGGTCTTCAAATCCGATGTGACCCAGGATTTTTGCCCCAAGCGGGATGTTCTGGATGAAATCGGCACGCGCACGGGCATGACCGTGCGCGCAGACCCCGGCAGCCTGCGCAGCCATCGCAGCAACAAGCTGCAAAAGTCATTGGCGCGTTTCCTGCCGGGAACCCCGTCCACGGCAAAATAACGCGCGCCGGCGACGCCTAGCTGGCCTCTGACATGTTCATGGCTTCGGTTTCGATCTTGATATCCACCTGATCACCGACAAGCCCGTTATCCACCGCATAATTCATGCCAAATTCGCTGCGCATGATGGACGTGCTCATGGACAGGCCAAGCACCTCGCGCTTGTGGCCGAACGGGTAATCGCCCACCTTGTTGAGCGTCACCTCCAACGTCACGGGCTGCGTCACACCAAGGATCGTCAGATCGCCTGTCACGGTGCCTGCGGTGTCACCGTCGGGCGTGCCTTCGGTGGCCGTGAAAGTGATGGTGGGGTGTTCTTCCACGTGCAGGAAATCCTTGTTGCGCACATGGCCATCGCGGGCCTCATGAAAGGTGTTCACGCTGGCCGCCTGAATGGTGACGTTCACATCAGACAGCTCTTGCGTGTCCACATCATACATGAAACTGCCCTCAAGCTCCGTGAAGATGCCGAGGGTCTTGGCATAGCCGATGTGATCCACGGTGAAATAGATGGCCGTGTGCGTGTCATCGAGCTGATACAGCGCTTTGTCGGCAAAGGCTGGGGTGGCAAAGGCGGCTGCGGAAATGGCGGGGACAAGAAAGCGCATGAGGTCTCCTTGGGTTCAAGAACGGATAGTTTTGATATAGGGCGCAGAGTGGAAATTGCAGTCACGTTTTCGCCAAGCCACGACCGAACAGAAAGGTCACACCATGCCTCGCGCCGCCTTTGCCCTGCCCGGCGACATCACGACCCTGACGGGCGGCTACATCTATGACCGCCACTTGGTGGAGGGGTTGCGCGGCCTGGGCTGGGCGGTTGATGTGCTGTCCTTCGGCACATCGTTTCCCGCACCAAGCGCGGAGGATCAGGCAGATGCCAGCACGCAGCTGATGGCCCTGCCCGCTGATTGCCCTGTGATCGTGGATGGCCTGGCCTTTGGCGCGATGGACACGGACGCCGTGGCCCGGGTGACCGCGCCGATCATCGCCATGGTGCACCACCCGCTGGCCTATGAAAATGGCATCTCGAAGGATGAAAAAGCGCAGCTTTTGACCAATGAACGCGCCAATCTGGCCCATGTGGCCCATGTGGTCGTGCCCAGCCCCCACACCGCCCAGATGCTGCGCGATCACTACGACGTGCCGGAGGCGAAGATCACCATCGCCCGCCCCGGCACCGCACGGCCCACTGCCTTCCCGGCGCCGCAAGATCCGCCGCTGATCCTGTCGGTGGGCATTCAGGTACCGCGCAAGGGCCATGACGTGCTGCTGCGTGCGCTGGCGCAGATCACGGATGTCCCGTGGCAGGCCGTGATCGTGGGCGGTGTGCATGATGATGCTTTTGGGCGGATGCTGTTGGATTTGGTGGATGAGCATGATTTGGCCGACCGCGTGCGCCTGACGGGTCGCGTAACCGACGAAGCGCTGTCAGATTTTTACGCGCAAGCCAGCGTCTTTGCATTGGCGACACGTTACGAAGGCTACGGCATCGTTTTTGATGAAGCCACGGTGCATGGTTTGCCCATCGTATCCTGCCGGGTGGGCGCGGTGCCGGGCACAGTCGCGCCGGAAGCCGCGCGCCTTGTGCCGCCTGATGATCCGACCTCTTTTGCAGCAGCCTTGCGGCAGGTTCTGACTGATCCCGCCCTACGCAAGGACATGGCTGCGGCGGCCTCCGACGCCGCGCATGGATTGGCCAGTTGGGACAGCACGGCGCGCACCGTGCAGGATGTTCTGCTGCACGTCACATCCCGCAGTCAGGCGTAGACATGCCACCGCAGAAACAGATGCGGGTTAACATTGCCGACCGGGCGCTAACCCACTAAATTCAAACCATGTTGACACAAATACGCGTCCACCAAACATGACAGCCAAGGCCCTTTGGTGCATCGCGCCCTCTGATCCTGCCATCCGCCCCGGCGCGGAAGGCGATGGCGTGTTGGTGGAGATGCTCTATTCCGGCATCAGCCGTGGCACGGAGCGTTTGGTGTTCGAAGGCCGCGTGCCACAGAGCGAACACACCCGCATGCGTGGCCCTGCACAGGAAGGGGATTTCCCTTTTCCCGTCAAATACGGCTACTGCGCGGTGGGCCGTATCGCGGAAGGGCCGCGCGCAGGTGAACATGTCTTCGCCCTGCACCCGCACCAAACGCGCTTTCGGTTGCCCGGGGACGCGCTGACCCCCTTGCCCGCTGATCTGCCCGCCGAAAGGGCCGTTCTGGCCGCCAATATGGAAACCGCGCTGAACGTGCTGTGGGACAGTGGCGCCGGTGCCGGTGACGCAATTGTGATCATTGGTGCTGGGGTAGTTGGGGCGTTAACAGGTTATCTAGCGGCTCGAACGCCAGGAACGGAGGTCACGCTGGTGGATATCAACGCAGACCGCGCGCCCCTGGCCGAAACACTCGGTTGCGCTTTCGCCACAGCTGACAGTGCGCCCGAGGGCGCGGATGTGGTCATTCACCTGTCAGCCACTGCCGCAGGACTTTCCACCGCGATTGAAGCCGCCGGCGATGAGGCCACCGTGGTTGAGGCCAGCTGGCACGGCGCGACCCCCACGCTGACGCCGCTGGGCGGTGCGTTTCACAGCCGTCGCTTGAGGCTGGTCAGCTCTCAGGTGGGCAACCTGCCGCCCCATCGCCGCCCGCGCTGGACCTATGCGCGGCGCATGGCCAAGGCGCTTGATTTGTTGCGTGACCCGACGCTTGACGCGCTTATCTCTGGCGAGACGGCGTTTGAGGATCTGCCCGATGCCTACGCGGCGATTTTGGCAAACCCTGCAACGCTTTGCCATCGCGTGCGTTACACCTGAGAATTAAAGGATCCCCCATGTTTGCTGTCGAAGTTCGTGACCACATCATGATTGCCCATTCCTTCCCGGCGGAGGTGTTCGGCCCCGCGCAGGGCGTGCACGGCGCAACGTTTACGGTCGACCTGGCGTTTTATTCCGAGACGATCGACCAATATGGCATGGTCGTGGATATCGGTCTGGCGCTGGAGGCATTGGCCGACACGCTGACCCCGCTCAAGTACAAAAACCTCGATGAAGTGCCTGAATTTAAAGGCAAATTCACCACGACCGAGTTCCTGTGCAAGCACATCTTTGACACCATGGCCGCGCGGGTGCGGGCCGGTGACCTGAAGGATGAAGGCCGCGTGAAAAAACTGCGCGTCAAGCTGCATGAAAGCCATGTGGCGCGCGCGTGGTTTGAGGGGGATATCTGAATGGGTTTTTCCGCCGACTGGCTGACATTGCGTGAACCCGCCGATGGCGCGGCCCGTGATGCGCGCCTGCTGGCGGAGGCCGCAGCCGTGGCGGGGCCTGACCCGGTCATCCTTGATCTGGGCTGCGGCACCGGGTCGACGACGCGGGCTATGGCGGATCTTTTGCCCAAGGCGACGCGCTGGCGGTTGCTCGATGGCGACCCTGCGTTGTTGGACCGCGCCAAGACGGAGGTAACGGCACAGGCAGAATACATCTGTCAGAACCTGGCCGATATCGATGCACTGCCGTTGGACGGCGTCACACTCGTCACTGCCTCTGCCCTGCTGGATTTGATGTCAGAGGATTGGGTCACCCAGCTGGCGGTACGCCTCAAGGTGCCGTTCTATGCCGCGCTCAGCTATGATGGCGCGATGGAATGGGCGCCTGAAACGCCCGAGGATCGCGCGGTTGAAGCCCATTTCAACACCCACCAACGCAGCGACAAAGGCGTGGGCCGCGCGCTCGGCCCCGATGCAGGCCCGCGCACGGCCGAGATTTTCAAAGAGGCCGGGTTTGACGTGAAAGTCGCCCAAAGCCCATGGGATCTTGGCCCCGACATGGCGCCCCTGCAAACCCTGCTGAATAACGGTATTGCCTCCGCCGCGGAAGAGGCTGGGCTAAAGACAGCCTCCCAATGGGGCGAAACCCGGCGTAACACTGCCGATCAAGGCCGTACACGCGTCGGACATGTCGATTTGATTGCACTTCCCCTTAGATAGTCCCAGAAGACGAGATGATATGAACACAGAGATCACACCAAAGGTCTGGGACCAACTTCTCAGCATGCGCCGTGGCACATTGGCCAAGGTTCTCAATGGCTTCAGCCCGTCCGAGGCTGCGGCGTGGGACCTGTATGCGCCGCTGGCCCGGCGTGACACAGGGCCCATGACCGTGGCGCAGATTGGCCAATCGCTGGACGGTCGCGTGGCCACGGTGACGGGCGATGCGCGCGACGTATCAGGGCCTGATGGGCTGGCGCATTTGCACCGGATGCGAGCGCTGGTTGACGGCGTCATCATCGGGGTGCGCACGGCCATTCACGATGAACCGCAATTGACAGTCCGGCTGTGCGAAGGCGACAACCCTGCGCGTATCGTGATCGACCCCTCCGGTCGCTTGCCAGATGACGCCCGCGTCCTGCGCGATGACGGCACGCCGCGGTTCGTGGTGCAAGCCGTGGATCGGCAGCGGGCAGACGGGATTGAAGTGATCAAGCTGGCGCGCAAAGGCGACATGATTGACCCCGCCGACATCCTGACCGCCCTGCGCGCGGCGGGCTTGAAGAACCTGTTGGTCGAAGGCGGCGGAATCACCATTGCGAAGTTTCTGGAAGCCGGGCTGCTGGACCGGTTGCAGATCGCCATTGCGCCGCTGCTGATTGGCGACGGGCCGCAAAGCCTGACCATGCCCAACCCCTGCGAATTGCTGAGCCAGGCGATCCGCCCCAAGATGCGGGCGTTTTCACTTGGCTCTGACGTGGTGTTTGATTGCGCCCTCGACAGCACTGGCGAGGCGCGCCCGTAAAGCAGCGACATTATCAGCGAACCATGGGCAACATCACGGCCAAACCCCTGCCCCCGGACAGTTTTCTACGCGCCGCCACGCGGGAGACGGGCTGTTATTCTGATTGCTTTGAAACCACCCTGCCCTGCGCCACGCAGTCCGATGACGCGTTTGCCCGCTTTGTCTATATCTTCTTTGACAGCTGGGTCTTTCGGCTGGAGCGTAAGATCTTGCGGCTGGCTGGAAAAGACAGCACCCGGCGGGCGGACGTGATCGACCTTGCCAGCGAAGAGGCAGATCATCTGGCCGCGTGGATCACGCTGGACCGCAGCCCGACGGAGCTTCTTCTGGCCGTGCCCGACACACCGATCCTGACATGGCTGCAAGTGGCGCGCTCGGAGGGTGTTATATGCTTGCGTTTCGGGTCCGGCATCCTGCCGCAACCGGGCAAGGATCATCCTCATTGGGGGTTTCGCGCGACCTATTGGGCGCACCGGGCGTATTCACGCATTCTGCTGCATGCGGCGCGTACGGATTGGGTGCGTGGGAAAACGCTGCCGACTTAGCCCGGATCAGACGATATCAGCAGGTTGCGCGTGGCCCGGATCCTGAACAATCGCAGCCCGGTCTTCTGGAATGTCAAAAAGGCCTGTGGACAGCGAAAGGCGGCTCAGCGCCGGATGCGTGGTAAACACCGCAATCGGGATCGCAAGGATAAGCGCAATCAACATGGGCGCGCCGAAAATCAGCGCAAAGGGCACGAAATAGGCCAGCCACACCGTCAGCGCGATGCCCGTCACGGTTTGCGGCCACAGCACGCGCGCTGCCTCCCCCCATGTCAGGTAGGCGCGACTGCGTTGCTGGGCATCCCAGCCCACGCGACGGTTGAAGAACAGCCCCAGCACGAACACGGTCAACCCAAAGGCGACAATGGGCGCGATCAGCATCGACAGCAACGTCTCGGCAAAGCCGCTCACCACGACACGGGCGCGCCCGCCATAGGCCGCTGACATTCGATCATTCAACAGAACCTGCATAAGCCCCATGAATTTCGGCATCAGGTTGATGGCCAGCACGACACCAAAAAGCGTCAAACCAATCCAAAGCGGCGCGCCCACAAACTGGCTGTCATCCAGGACCAGGAACGCGCCCAATCCCACGAACGCCATCCAGGCGGGTGCGGCCGCATACATCTGGATCGCAAGAAAAAGCTGCAAACGGCTCATGGGTTTCAGGCCGGGCAGGCCCATCAGGCGAAGATACTGCATGTTGCCGTTGGCCCAGCGCAGCTCTCGCCGGATGAAATCGGCAAGGCTTGGGGGGTTTTCTTCGAAACTGTCGCTTTCCTCGGCCAGCACGCGCACCTCGTAACCTGCGCGGCGCATCAGCGTAGCCTCGACTTGGTCGTGGCTCATGATGTAGCCCGAAAGCGGCCCATTGCCGGGCAACACAGGCAGCATGCAATGCTGGCGGAAAGGCTCTGACCGGATCAGGATGTTATGGCCCCAGTTGGGCCCGCAATCGGCCTGCCACCACGCAGCGCCCAACGTGTAGGATCGCATGCCGTGGCGCATGCCAAACTGAAATGCACGGGTGAACAGCGTCTTGGAGGGCAGGCCCGCCACAAGGCTTTGCAGCATGCCAATCTCAGGTGAGGCTTCCATCACCCGCACAAGGCGCAGAACGGCACTCGCCCCCATGACGCTGTCAGCATCGAGCGGCAGAAAGAAATCATATTCGCCTTTATGATCTTCTAGAAATTCCGCGATATTGCCGGCCTTGTAGCCCCAGTTATCGTCGCGCCTGCGATAGGTGATCTGCACGTTAGGGCGTGCGGCGCGCCACATGGCGACTGCCGCCTCTTCCTTGGCGGCAATGGGCGCGCGATCGGTATCGCTTAGCACGTGATAGTCGAAAAAACCCGCATAGGGCGTGGCCGACAACGCATCTTGCAATCCGCGTAACCGCGCCAAGGAGGCATCAGGATCTTCATTGCGCAACGGCATCACGATGGCCACGCGCGACGATATTGCCTCCGTCCCGTCAATCCGGCCCAGCGCAGGCGTCACGGCCAGCGCCGCCCGATCCCCGTGAAATACGCTGAGCGCAAGGCCGATCACCGCGTTCCAAAGCCCGATGGACAGCCAAGGCAGGGTGACGGCGTAGGCCAGAAGCATCGCAATTTCGAGGCCGGTGAGCCCGCCATAGGCCAAGAACACGGTCATCCCGGCAAAAAGCGCCACAATGGTGACAATGTTCAGGCCAAGCACGAATGCACGGCGCAGGAAAACGGTTTTGCGTCCGGCCTCACCCGCACGGGGCGTTGCGGCCACGGCTTTGCTTGTCGCCACGACATGGCTGTCAAATTTTGCTTGGTCGTTCACACACGCACCCCGAGGTCTAGCACCCTGCGGTAATTGAGGTTTCTCCGCCCAAGGTCCACTAACATTTTCGTTTATTTCCGTAACTTGGCCGGGGCCGCCCCGTTTTGGCGTGGATTTGCCGATGAAATCGACAAAATCAGCCAATTTGCGCGCAGATAGCCGGACGCCGCCTGCCATTGCATTGATTAGGAAGAGATTTTGGAGCGGGTGATGAGATTCGAACTCACGACATTTACCTTGGCAAGGTAACGCTCTACCCCTGAGCTACACCCGCATCCGATGGGTGAGGGCGTGTTATAAACTCTGAGCCAAGGCTGCAAGGGGAAATTTGTGCCTTGGCCGAGAAATGAACCGCTCATGACCCCCTTCCGGGCGCGCCGGTCCGCAATCAGATGCGGCGCGACAGTTACTCCAACTCGATCATCAGGTCCTTGGCGTCGATCTGGCCTTGGGGCTGGACATGGATGGCTTTCACGGTGGCCGCGCGTTCGGCATAGATGCCGGTTTCCATCTTCATCGCCTCGATGGTCAGCAGCGGGTCGCCCTCTGACACCTTCTGGCCCACCTGCACGGCAACAGAACTGACGACGCCCGGCATGGGCGCGCCCACGTGGTTGGGGTTGCCCAGCTCTGCCTTGGGCCGCGACGCGGTCGTGGATTTCACCAAGCGGTTCGGCACGCGGATGATGCGCGGCTGGCCGTTCAGTTCAAAAAACACCCGCACTTCGGCGTTTTCATCGGTTTCCCCAATCGCCTGCAGACGGATTTCCATCGTTTTGCCGGGGTCGATTTCCACGCTGATTTCATCACCCGACTGCATGCCGTAGAAGAAGTTTTTCGTGGGCAGCGTGCGAACCGGTCCGTAGGTGCGGTGGCGGCCCATGTAATCGAGGAAGACCTTGGGATACATCAGGTACCCGCTCAGATCCTCGTCATCGATGGATTTGCCTTCAAGCTGTTCACTCAGGTCCTTGCGCGTGGCCTCCAGATCGACAGGCTTGAGGTGCTTGCCCGGGCGTTCCAGGTTGGGTTTTTCATCCTTGAGGATTTTCTTCTGGATCTTGTCCGGCCACCCGCCAGGAGGTTGGCCCAGGTTACCGCGCATCATGTCAACAACCGAGTCGGGGAAGACCACATCCTTGTCAGGGTTTTCCACGTCATCGCGCGTCAGCCCTTGGCTCACCATCATCAAAGCCATGTCACCCACGACCTTGGAGGACGGCGTGACCTTCACGATATCGCCGAACATGGCGTTCACATCGGCATAGGTTTGCGCCACCTGCGGCCAACGATCTTCGAGGCCAAGGGAGCGCGCCTGGGCCTTGAGGTTCGTGAACTGCCCGCCGGGCATTTCATGCAGATACACCTCAGACGATGGCGCCTGCATGCCGGTTTCAAACGCGGCGTAATGGGCGCGCACGCTGTCCCAATAGTCAGAGATTTCGCGCACCGCGCTGATGTCGAGCCCGGTGTCGCGGTCGGTGTTGGCCAGCGCCTCCACCACCGTGCCGAGCGTCGCCTGAGACGTATTGCCCGACAGCGCATCCATCGCGCAATCGACCGCGTCGACGCCTGCTTCAGATGCCGCAAGGATCGTCGCTGTGGCAACACCCGCCGTGTCATGGGTGTGGAAATGGATGGGCAAGCCCACCTCTTGCTTCAGCGCCTTGATCAGGACGCGGGCGGCGCTTGGCTTCAACAAGCCCGCCATGTCCTTCAAGCCCAGCACATGGGCGCCAGCGGCCTCCATTTCGCGGGCCATGTCGACATAGTATTTTACGTCATACTTGGACCGCGCCGGGTTGGTGATGTCGCCTGTGTAGCAGATTGTGCCTTCACAGATCTTGCCGCTCTCGATCACCGCATCCATCGCGACGCGCATGTTTTCCGTCCAGTTGAGGCTGTCAAAGACGCGGAAGACATCGACACCGCTCTCTGCTGCCACGCGCACGAATTCCTGCACCACGTTGTCGGGGTAGTTGGTGTAGCCCACACCATTTGAGGCGCGCAGCAACATCTGCGTCATGAGGTTGGGCATCTTTGCGCGCAGATCGCGCAAGCGCTGCCAAGGGCATTCCTGCAAGAAGCGGTACGCCACATCAAATGTCGCCCCGCCCCAGCATTCCATGGAGAAAAGCTGCGGCAGGTTGGCGGCATAGCTGGGTGCCACCTTGATCATGTCGATGGACCGCATCCGGGTGGCAAGCAGAGATTGGTGCCCGTCGCGCATGGTGGTGTCGGTGATCAGCAAGCGATCCTGCTGTTTCATCCAGTCGGCGACCGCCTGCGCGCCTTTTTGTTCCAGCAGATTGCGGGTGCCCATCATGGGTTCTGCACGCGGTTCCGGCGGGCGGGGATCCTTGAGGTCG
>JBCBAT010000004.1:0-186780 GCA_038532355.1 Pseudomonadota bacterium
GAGCCGCATGCCTCTTTGCCTGACAACCTAAAACGCGAGGTTTTCGAAGAAACAGGTCTGACGATTGAGGTGGGCGCGCCCTGCCTGATCAATGAGTTTCACGACCCCGATCGCGGGTTTCATCAGGTCGATCTGTTCTTTCGGGCAAGTGTCGTGGCGGGCACGTTGGACGATGCTTGGCAGGACCCCGAAGAGATCGTGAACAAACGGCGGTTCTTCTCTGAAGACGAATTGGATGGCATCCGCCTCAAACCCGACAGCCTTGCAGCGGTCGCCTTCCAGCGCGGGTTTGGCTATGACCCGTTGGAGCGCATTGTGGGTTAACATCTTGGGGGCCAGCCTCCGCCGCCTTTGGCGCCTTGCCCGGAGTACTTACGGCCCAAAAGAAGCGCTGTAATGAGCCTTCTTTTGGGAAAAAATACTCAAATCCGGACGCGGTTCACGTGGCCCATCTTGCGGCCCTGTTTGACCTCTGCCTTGCCATAGAGATGCAATGACGTACCCGGTTCGCGGGCAATCTCTGGCACGCGGTCCATGTCATCGCCAATCAGGTTTTCCATCACCACATCCGTGTGCCGCGCGCCATCGCCCAAGGGCCAACTTGCCACGGCGCGGATATGTTGTTCGAACTGATCCACACTGCAGCCCTGTTGCGTCCAGTGGCCGGAATTATGCACACGTGGCGCGATTTCATTGACGATGAGGCCCTCGGACGTCACGAAAAGTTCCACGCACAGCACACCCACATAGTCGAGCGCGTTGAGGATTTGGCCCGTCAGGATCACGGCATCAGCGCGTTGCGCCGCGCTTACCGAAGCGGGCACGGTCGTGGTGCGCAGGATGCCGCCCTCATGGACGTTTTCGCCCGGATCGAAACAGGCGACCTGCCCGTCCATGCCCCGTGCGCCAATGACGGAGATTTCGCAGGAAAAATCGACGAACCCTTCCAGGATCGCGGGCTGACCGGCCATATCTTCCAGCGCCTGGCCGGCATCCGCATCAGATTTGATCCGCGCCTGCCCTTTGCCGTCATAGCCGAAACGGCGGGTTTTCAGGATGGAAGGCGCGCCGATGTCATTCAGCGCCGCCTCAAGACTGGCCGCATCATCAACAGCCGCAAAGGGCGCGGTCTTCAGGCCCAAGTCTTGTAGAAAGGTTTTTTCCGTCAGCCGATCCTGACTCACCTGCAACGCGCGGCGGGAGGGATGCACGGGGCGGATGGCCTCAATCACGTCCAAAGCGGCGGTGGGAATATTTTCGAACTCATAGGTGATGATATCCACAGCCTCGGCAAAGGCCTTCAAAGCGGCCTCATCTTCGTACGGTTTCTGAAAATGAAAATTCGCCACATGGCTGGCCGGACAATCGCCGCCGGGTTCAAAAATGCAGGTTTTGAACCCAAGGCGGCTGGCCGCGACAGACAGCATGCGGCCCAACTGACCGCCGCCCAGAATGCCGATCACCGATCCTTGCGGCAGGGGGTTAGTCATCTTGCGGCTCCTCGGGGATGGATGCGGACAGGGCCTCCCGCCAGGCATCAAGACGTGTGGCCAGTGCAGCGTCAGATGTGGCGAGGATCGCCGCTGCCATAAGCCCCGCATTGGCGGCACCGGCCTCACCAATGGCCATGGTGGCGACAGGGAAACCCTTGGGCATTTGCAGAATGGAATAAAGGCTATCAACCCCCGACAGCGCGCGGGTTTGCACCGGCACACCCACCACCGGCACGCGGGTTTTGGACGCCATCATACCCGGCAGATGCGCGGCCCCACCGGCGCCCGCAATGATCACCTGAAGGCCGCGTTCGACGGCCGTTTTGCCATAGTCCCACAAACGATCCGGCGTGCGATGGGCAGACACGATGCGCGTCTCATAAGCCACGCCCAGCGCGTCCAAAATCTCGGCGGCGTGTTTCATGGTGGGCCAATCCGATTGGCTGCCCATGATGATGCCTACTTTCACGTCCGACATGGCAATCTCCTTCCCCTGGGGGATCCAAGGAAGGCGGCACTATACGCAAGACGCGTCGTTACGCAATGATATCCGGTGTCAGGCGATCTTCGATCCAGGCGATCCGATCTTTGAGGCGCAGTTTCTGCTGTTTCAGCCGTCGGATGGTCATCTGATCGGAGGTGGCTTTATCCTCCAGCGCCGTAATCGCCTCATCCAGATCGCGGTGCTGGCGGCGAAACTCTTCCAGTTCCACCCGCAACACATCCTCTGACTTCATCGAAAAGTCGCTAAGATTGTTCATCTATGGCTCCCGTTTCACACGGCCCCCGTATCCTAGACCCATATAGGCATTTCGTTAAGAACTTGCACCCCACAAGGGGAGACCCCATATTTCTGTCATACCCGCACCGCCATAACGGGGTGACGGGGCCAAACGGACGGTCGCTTGAATGCAAAGGACGCACCGATGACAAAACTCTCCCTGGGGTCGCACCCCTATATGCTGGGCTTTGAACAGCTTGAGCGATTGCTGGAACGCAGTGCGAAAACCGGCAATGAAGGCTACCCGCCTTTCAACATCGAACAAACCTCGGACAGCTCTTACCGCATCACCCTGGCCGTGGCCGGGTTCGCGGAAGGGGATTTGTCAATCACCGTGGAGGACCGGCAGTTGGTCATTCGCGGGCGACAAAATGATGACAGCGACAATCGCATTTTCCTGCACCGTGGGATCGCGGCACGACAGTTTCAGCGGTCCTTCGTGCTGGCCGATGGTGTGGAGGTTGGGGAGGCCGTGATGGAAAACGGCCTGCTGCATGTCGATCTGTTCCGGTCACAGCCGGAAACCGTGGTCCAGACAATTCAAATCAAGAAGGGATGAGCAGATGAACACGACGTATAATTTTCAAACCCCGGACGACCGCGCGATTGTCTATGTGCGTGCGGTCAAGGTGGATGAACTGCCCGCAGAGGTGCGCGATCAGGCCGAAGGGCTTGAGACGATTTATGCAGTGCACAATGCCGAAGGCGAACAGCTGGCCCTGGTGCGCGACCGGGCGCTGGCCTATTCGTTGGCCCGCCAGCACGACATGAAACCGGTGGCGGTGCACTGACCCGTGGACCGCGCGGATGGCACGCTCGCGGATTGAGTATTTCCGGCCCAAAAGAAGGCCGGGCGTGCGCTTGGCTGAAATGAGCACTGGCCATGGCGCGGGGCCGCTGGCATATGGCCGGTGACATCCACACGCACAAGGCCCCCGCCCATGACCCAGATCATCACCGCACTGTCCGACATCTCTGACCGTTATGACGCGCTTCTGGTGGATTTGTGGGGCTGTGTGCACAATGGGGTGACAGCCTTTCCCGAGGCCGTGGCGGCCTTGCGCGCGTATCGTGAACGCGGCGGGATCGTGGTTCTGGTCACCAATTCCCCCCGCGCGCGCAACCGCGTGGAGCGGCAGTTGGGCACGTTCAATGTACCGACCGATTGCTGGGACACGATTGCCACCTCGGGCGACAGCGCGCGGGCGGCCATGTTTCGCGGCATGGTGGGCGAAAAGGTCTATTTCATTGGCAAGGACAGTGATCTGAAATTCTTTGATCCGCTGTCGATTATCGACGACCCCGTGGAGATCACGCGCGTACCGCTTGCTGAGGCCGAAGGGATTGTGTGTGCGGGCCCCTTTGACCCCACCGCCGATCCCGAAACATGGCGGCCTGATCTGCTCTATGCCAAGCAAAAGGGCATAAAATTCCTTTGCGCCAATCCCGACATCGTCGTGGATCGCGGTGACGTTCGGGAATGGTGCGCCGGTGCGGTGGCGAAGATGTATTCCGAGATGGGCGGCGAGAGCCTTTATTTCGGCAAGCCCCATCCGCCGATCTACGATCTGACCTATCGCCGTCTGGAGGCCATTCGCCCCGGTGTACCGAAGTCCAAAATGCTGGCCATTGGCGATGGTATCCTGACGGACATCCCCGGCGCCATTGGTGAAGATATCGACAGCCTGTTTATCTCTGGCGGGTTGGCCGCAGAACAGACAGAGACAGGCACGCAGGACGGCGCGCAACCTGATCCGGCCGCGTTAAATGACTATTTGGCCACGGAGGCTATAGATCCAACTTACACCATCGGCTTCCTGCGCTAGCCGAGTGTGACCCTTTGGGTGCGCCGCGCGGTTTAGACCAAAGAATCGCTTGCTTTTCTGCGGCTGCAAAGTAATTAAGTTGCGAAAGCAGCGTAGGTTGCGTTGTGATTGTTACCGATACATCGGATCTGGAGGGACAAATGTTGGATAATATGCCCCGCGGCACCATCACCATTGAAGAAATTGAGATGGGCATGGTGCGGTCCCTGCGCAAAGTGGTCACCGATGAGGACATCGAGATGTTCGCGCAGGTGTCCACCGATCATAATCCGGTCCATATGGATGATGATTACGCCCGCGACACGATCTTTGAAGGCCGTATTGCCCATGGGATGCTGACGGCCGGGCTGATTTCTGCCGTGATTGGGGAACAGCTTCCGGGGCATGGCACTGTTTACATGGGTCAGACATTGAAGTTTCTGGCCCCCGTGCGCCCCGGCGATCAGGTGCTGGCCGAGGTCGAGGTGATCGGGATTGATCACGGCAAACGCCGCGTGCAGCTCGATTGCCGGTGCTTGGTCAACGGCAAGAAGGTTCTGATCGGTGAGGCGACGGTTCTTGCGCCATCGGGCAAGTTCGACTGATCCTTAAGCTACGCCAGAGATTTCATGCCTCCGGCGGGGATATTTTTAGCCAGAAGAAACAGCGTGCTGTGCGCCCTTCGTGCGGGTTGCGCTTCAAACGCGGTTTGGCTACCGGTAGCCCATGCGCATTATCCGTGATCATTCATTTGTAGATCCTGATGACAAAGGGGCGTCCGTCGCCATTGGCAATTTCGACGGGGTGCATCTGGGCCATCAATCCGTGATTGATATGGCGCGAGCCGCCGTTGAGGACGCGCCGCTTGGCATCCTGACGTTTGAGCCGCATCCACGAGAATTCTTCGCCCCCGACGCCCCGCCCTTTCGCTTGATGAGCGCGGAGGCGCGCGCCAATCGGCTGGAAAAACTGGGGGTGAAGCGGCTTTATGAATTGAGCTTCAACGCCGCGATGTCACAGCTGACGCCGGAACAGTTTGCGCGCGATGTGATTGCCGATGGTCTGGGGCTGCGCCACGTCGTTGTGGGCGCGGATTTCTGTTTTGGTCAGGGGCGCAAGGGTACTGTTGAGGATTTGAAGGCCTTTGGCGCTCAGATGGGGTTTGGCGTGACAGTCGCCGATCTTCTGAAAGGCGCGCAGGGGGAGGTGTCTTCCACCGCAATCCGCAACGCGCTGACCGATGGCCGCCCACGGGATGCCGCCAAGATGCTGGGTCATTGGCACCGGATCGACGGGCCTGTCATCAGCGGGGAACAGCGGGGGCGCGAGCTGGGCTATCCCACGGCCAACATGTCTATCGAAGGGCTGCACAAGCCGAAATTCGGCGTCTATGCCGTGCTCGTTGATGTGCTGGATGGGCCCCATGCGGGATCCTATCAGGGGGCATCCTCCATCGGTGTGCGGCCCATGTTTCAGGGCGAGGTGCCCAATATTGAGACCTTCCTTTTTGACTTCGCGGGCGATCTTTATTCCTCGGAACTGTCGGTCGCTTTGGTTGAATACCTCCGCCCAGAAGAAACGTTTGACAGCCTTGAGGCCTTCATCGCCCAAATGGACGCCGATTGCGCCCGCGCGCGCGATATACTGAGCGCGTTATGAGCGCTGCGATCCCCCGTGATGGCCTGCGCCCGCGCTACTGGGAAACCACACCGCTGGGGAAAATGACCCAAGCCGAGTGGGAAGCCCTGTGCGATGGCTGCGGGAAGTGTTGTCTCAACAAGATCGAAGATGAGGAAACGGGCGACGTGGTGTTGACCCGCGTGGCGTGCCGGCTTTTTGATGATGCCACGTGCCTGTGCAGCAATTACGCGATCCGCAAACAATACGTGCCCGAATGCATTTCGCTGACCGCGCGAACGCTGGACAAGCACATGTATTGGCTTCCTGAAACCTGCGCCTACAAATTGCTGCATCAGGGAAAGCCGCTTTATGATTGGCATCCGCTGATCTCAGGCGATCCGGAGACGGTGCATCAGGCAGGCGTGTCCATGCGGGGCGCGACCGTGTCCGAGGTGTTGGTGGATGACGACGACTGGGAAGACCATCTGATTGAGGAGCCGGGCGCATGATCTTCAAATCCGACAATTGCGGCCCTGCCTTGCCCGAAGTGATGGACGCCGTTGTCAAAGCCAATGAGGGGTTTCAATCCTCCTACGGTGACGATGAGATGATGGAGGAGGTGCGCGACCTGATCCGCACCGAATTCGAAGCGCCCGAGGCGGCGGTCTATCTGGTGTCCACTGGCACGGCGGCGAATGCGCTGGCGCTGTCGACGCTCGCCAAACCATGGGACACGATTTTTTGCACACCGCTGGCCCATATTCAGGTCGATGAATGCCACGCGCCAGAATTCTACACCGGGGGTGGGAAGCTGTCTCTGGTGGGTGCGGATGACAAGATGACAGCCGATGCGCTGGACGCCGCGATCACGGGCTGGATGAAAGGCGATGTGCATACGTCTCAGCGCGGGCCGGTGGCGCTCACGCAGGTGACAGAACGCGGGCGTGTCTACAGCCTTGAGGAGTTGAAGGCCCTGACTGACGTGGCCCAAAACCACGGTCTGAGCACCCATATGGATGGCGCACGCTTTGCCAATGCGATGATGGCCTTGGGGTGTTCTGCGGCAGAGATGACGTGGAAAGCGGGCATCGACGCGGTCAGCTTTGGCGGCACGAAGAATGGCTGTCTGGGGGTGGAGGCCGTGATTTTCTTCGACCCTGCGCATGCCTGGGAATTCGAGCTGCGCCGCAAACGCGGGGCGCATCTGTTCTCCAAACATCGCTACCTGTCGGCGCAGATGCAGGGGTATTTGCGGGGTGATGTGTGGAAGCGCGCCGCGGAGGCGACCAACGCAAAAGCCGCCCGGATGATCGACGGGCTGCGCGTTGCAGAGGCCTGTGAGTTTTTGTTTGAACCGGCTGCCAACATGATCTTCGCCACCCTGCCCCGCCGCATCCACCAACGCTTGTGGGAGGCGGGCGCGCGCTATGAATTGCACGGCGATTTTGAAGGATCACCAGACGAACGGCTGGGCATGCGGTTGGTTGTCGGCTGGTCCGTGGACGAGGCAGAGATTGACCGCTTCGTTCAGATTGCCACGTCTGGTTAACCCTCTTCCGCGTTCGCTTGCAAAAAGCGCAGCACCTCTTGGCTGACCTGGTCCGCGTGCGTCACAGGCGCCATATGCGCCGCCCCCATGATGACCGCCCGCGTGGCATTGGGCAGGCGCGCCGACAGGCCATCATTGATTGCGTGGACGATATCCGGTGACGCGCTGCCCTCCATCAAGAGGACCGGCATGGCCAGACGATCAAGAACATTCGGCTCCAACATGCCCCCCACATCGTCATGCAACGCGGCACGGCTGGCCGCGATCAGATGCATCTGGTCCGCCAGCGATTGTTGGACCGGCGCAGGGATATCCTCCCACGGGGTGCCATCGCCCCAAAGGCGGGTGAAGGCGCGCGCAGCCGCGAGCAGATCACCCCGCTCCATCGCCGGGACGAAATCGCCTTGGGCGGCTTCAAACGCGGTGGCATTCTCAGGGTGGTCGCGCAGGGCGACCGCGAAAAAGACAGGCTCAATCAGGGTCAGCGTGCGCACTAAATCAGGGCGCATCACGGCAAGGCGCAGCGCCACGGTCGCGCCGAAGGAATGGCCAATCACATCCATCGGGCGTTCCAGAAAGTCCGCGGCAATCTCAGCCGTCACTTTCTGGAGTTCATCGCGCCCATCCCAGGGCCCGCTGCGCCCATGGCCCGGCATGTCAAACGCCGTCATGGTCAAGAGGCCGGACAACCCGCGCGCCATCCGCCCCCAACTGCCCGAGTGGGCGAGGCTGCAATGGATCATCAGGCCCTCGCGCGGGCCTTGACCATAGGTTGTTGAATAGGTGGGAAACCCCGCCCGGTCCGCCTTCGGCATGGGATCAGAGCTTGCCCGACAGATGCAAATCCAACTCTTCCAGACGGTCCTGCCCCCAGAACATTTCTCCGCTATCCGTAATATAGAAAGGCGCGCCGAAGGCACCGCGGTTCACGGCCTCTTCCAGATTGGCCGCATAGGTTTCTGCGCCGGTCAGCAGGCCACTGTCGGCCAAGGCGGGATCGAACCCTGCCGCCTCTAGACAGGCCTGCACGATGCCGTCTTCCGCGATGTCTCTTTCTTCCGCCCAGCAAGCCCGCATGAAGCTATGAACCAGTCCGGCCAGATCACCACCGCCCGCGTTTTGCGCGGCGATAACGGCATAGGACGAGGGCGCCGGGTTGGTGGGCCAATGCGCAGGTTGAAAATTCAGATCCATCCCGGCCTTGCGGGCCTGGCGCGGCAGATCCTGTGCGCGATAGGCGATGCGGTTGGGGTGGCGATCCTTGGGCGGGGTGCCACCCGTACGGGCAAAAAGCGCCATGATGTCGAGCGGCTTGTACGTAATCGTCGCCCCATGCTTTTCAGCGATCTCTTCCAGCTTTAGACCCGCGAGATACGAGAAGGGGGAAATTGTTGCGAAAAAATAGTCGATATGGGGCATAAACGCCGCTCCTGTTCCCGGATTGTCTAGGCCCGACGGTACGCCCATGGTAAGCGGTGTCAACGTCGCGATTCTGTTACAAACTGCGCGCGATGGGCGCAGCATTTGGGGGACCAGCCAGCCATGCCAACCGCACCCGCGCCGAAGCTCATTTCCGGAAATGCCAACCTGCCGCTTGCCCATGCAATCACCAAGCGCATGGGGATCTATCGCGGGTCCCCCGTGGGGTTGGTGGATTCGCGGATGGAACGGTTCAACGATCAGGAAATCTTTGTCGAGGTGTTTGAGAATGTCCGCGGTGAGGACATGTTCATCATCCAATCCACCTCAAACCCCGCCAATGACAACCTGATGGAGCTGCTGATCATGGCCGACGCGCTGCGTCGATCCTCGGCCAAGCGAATCACGGCCGTCATCCCCTATTTCGGCTATGCCCGTCAGGATCGCCGCACAAAGGCCCGCACGCCCATCACGGCGAAACTGGTGGCCAACATGATCGTGGGAACGGGCATTGAGCGGGTTCTGACCATGGATCTGCATGCCGCGCAGATCCAAGGGTTTTTCGATATCCCGGTGGATAACCTATACGCCTCCCCCATCTTTGCGCTGGATGTGATGACGCAGTTCCAGGATCGTTTGGGCGATGTGATGGTCGTCTCCCCCGATGTGGGCGGTGTGGCCCGCGCGCGGGAACTGGCCAAGCGGATCAATGCGCCGCTCTCCATCGTGGACAAGCGCCGTGAAAAGCCTGGCGAAGTGGCGGAGATGACGGTGATCGGCAATGTGAAAGACAAGATCTGTGTGATCGTGGATGACATTTGCGACACCGCCGGCACGCTTTGCAAAGCCGCTGAGGTGCTGATGGAACATGGGGCAAGCGAGGTGCACGCCTATATCACCCACGGCGTCATGTCCGGCCCGGCGGTGGAACGGGTGGAGGCGTCTGTGATGAAATCCCTCGTGCTGACCGACACGATTGCCCCCAATGACGCCACGAAGGCGGCCAAGAACATCCGGGTGCTGCCCACCGCGCCGGTGTTCGCGCAGGCAATCCTGAACATCTGGACGGGAACATCTGTGTCGTCTCTCTTTGAGACACCGACGCTTGAGCCGATTTACGAAGGGCAATTTGGCACCTGAACCGGCGGCTCAGTAAAGCTCCCAATCATCTTCATTACTGACAGGGCCAATGGCCATCCAACGCACACGGGCGCGGGCCACGCGGGTGTCGCCCCAGGTTTTGAACACCGCTTCAAAGCCCTCTTCGACAATCTTTTCGGCAGATACATCGGCGCGGGCATTGCGGGCATTGTCAAAATCCCACATCGACAGTGACACGAACACAGAGGGCGGTTTCAAAAAAGCACGACCAAAGGAGACGCCAAGGCGACGTTCACGCGGGCCTTTGCCGGTCCACATCTCGCCCTCGTCTTCGAAATCCGAAAACAGGACGTTATCGCCCTGTTCGATCCCAATCATGCTGCTCGATAAATACTTCATCTAATCGTAAACTTCACCTTCCCACGTCAGTATAAAGCGCAATTTTGGGAAATGTTTGCAAGGAATAAGGCGTCAATTGGATGGTCTTAGCCGCCCATTCAAACGCAAAAGGGACTTGCACAAGCAAGCCCCTTGAAGATCAAAGCGGGTGTCAGCAGCGAAAGCTTAATTCGGTGACAAACCGATTTCATCACCCAGCGCGACCATATCCGCCAGCAGCTTTGCCGCCTCATCCACGGGACCGGGTTCGTTCACGTAAACGTCCTGCGCCTTTTTCAGACGGCTGTTCGCGTCTTCCATCATCTTGCTGAACTGTTCCTGCGTGACTTCATCGCGCGGGATCGCCTGTTCAGCGAGGATGGAGATCGAGGTCGCGTTGATCTCCGCAAAGCCACCGGTGACCACGTAAGACGTGTCGCCATCAGCGCCGGTCACCTTGATCAGGCCGGGGCGCAGCGTGGTGATCAGCGGCGCGTGATCGGCCATTGCCGTCATATCGCCTTCGGCACCCGGTATCTGCACTTCTTTGGCCTGAACGGAGGCCAGCAAGCGTTCGGGGCTTACCAGATCGAATTGGACTGTATCAGCCATTGGTTTTCCCTTCTAGGGTGGAAGGTGGGGTCAAACCCCACCCTACCCTTGATTAGGCGGCTTCAGCTGCCATTTTCTCGGCTTTCGCGATCACTTCCTGAATACCGCCCACCATGTAGAAGGCACCTTCCGGCAGGTGATCGTATTCGCCAGCCACAACCGCCTTGAAGGACGAAATGGTGTCTTCCAGCGGCACCTGAACACCGTCAGAGCCGGTGAAGACCTTCGCCACGTCGAACGGCTGGCTGAGGAAACGCTGGATCTTACGCGCACGAGCCACGGTCAGTTTGTCCTCTTCCGACAGTTCATCCATCCCGAGGATCGCGATGATGTCCTGAAGCGATTTGTAGCGCTGCAGGATCCCCTGCACGTCACGGGCCACTTGGTAGTGCTCTTCACCCACGATCGCCGGGTCCATAAGACGCGATGTAGAATCGAGCGGGTCCACAGCAGGGTAGATACCGAGTTCGGAGATCGCACGGGACAGAACGGTCGTCGCATCGAGGTGCGCGAACGACGTCGCAGGCGCCGGGTCAGTTAGGTCGTCCGCAGGCACGTAGACGGCCTGCACGGATGTGATGGAGCCCGCTTTCGTCGATGTAATGCGCTCCTGCATTGCGCCCATGTCAGTGGCCAGCGTCGGCTGGTAGCCCACAGCAGACGGGATACGACCCAACAGAGCGGAACACTCAGACCCGGCTTGCGTGAAGCGGAAGATGTTGTCGACGAAGAACAGAACGTCGGTACCGGACTGGTCGCGGAACTGTTCGGCCAGCGTCAGACCGGTCAGAGCAATCCGCATACGCGCCCCGGGAGGTTCGTTCATCTGACCGTAAACAAGCGCCACCTGGGATTCTTCCAGGTTATCGGGCTTGATCACGTTGGATTCGATCATCTCGTGGTAAAGGTCGTTGCCCTCACGGGTCCGTTCCCCCACGCCGGCGAACACGGAAAAGCCCGAGTGCACCTTCGCGATGTTGTTAATCAGTTCCATGATGAGAACGGTCTTGCCCACGCCGGCACCGCCGAAGAGGCCAATCTTACCACCCTTCGCGTAAGGGGCCAGAAGGTCCACAACCTTGATGCCTGTCACCAGAACTTCGGATTCAGTCGACTGTTCGTCAAAATCGGGCGCGTCCTGGTGGATCGGGCGGGTTTCCTTGGATTTCACAGGGCCTTTTTCGTCGATGGGTTCACCGACAACGTTCATGATCCGGCCCAGTGTGGCGTTGCCCACGGGGATGGTGATCGGGCCGCCGGTGTCGGTCACGTCCTGACCGCGCACCAAACCTTCGGAGCTGTCCATCGCGATGGTCCGCACGGTGTTTTCACCAAGGTGCTGAGCCACTTCGAGAACCAAGCGCTTGCCGTTGTTGTCGGTTTCAATCGCGTTCAGAATTTCAGGCAGATGGTCATCGAACTGAACGTCCACCACGGCGCCGATCACCTGGGTGATTTTGCCTTTTGCTTTTGCCATGTTTCGTTTCTCCGGTTCGGTTAGAGCGCTTCCGCGCCCGAAATAATTTCAATCAGTTCATTCGTGATCACGGCCTGGCGTGAGCGGTTGAACTCAATGGTCAGTTTGTCGATCATCTCGCCCGCGTTGCGCGTGGCGTTGTCCATGGCCGACATGCGGGCACCCTGCTCGGACGCGCCATTTTCCAACAGCCCGCTGAAGATCGCCGTGGCGACCGCGCGGGGCAGAAGATCACGCAAGATGGCATCTTCGTCAGGTTCGAAATCGTAGAAGACATCATCGCCGTCATCCTCGGACGCTTCAAAGGCGGCAGGGATCACCTGCTGCATCGTGGGCGTCTGGCTGACCACGTTGTTGAATTTTGAGTAGAAGATCTTCGCCACGTCAAATTCACCAGCGTCGAACCGATCCAACACGTTTTGCGCAATCGCCTGCGCATCCGTGTAGCCCACGTTCTTCACTTCGGTCAGGTCCACATGGTCGATGAAGGTGTCCGACAGATCGCGTTTGATCGCGTCGCGGCCCTTCTTGCCCACGGTGATGATCTTCACGGTCTTGCCTTCGCCCTTCAGCTTTTCCGCTTCCGCGCGGGCCAGCTTGGCGATGTTGCCGTTGAAGCCACCGCACAGACCGCGTTCCGCCGTCATGACGACAAGCAGATGCACCTTGTCGTCACCCGTCCCGCTCAGCAGTTTGGGCGCGCTTTCGCTGTCGCCCACAGATGCGGCAAGCTTGCCCATCACATGGTTGAACCGTTCGGTATAGGGCCGCGACATCTCAGCCGCTTCCTGTGCCCGCCGCAGTTTCGCGGCGGCCACCATCTGCATGGCTTTGGTGATCTTGCGGGTCGATTTGACCGACTCGATCCTGTTTTTCAGATCCTTAAGAGAAGGCAACTGACTTCCCCCTTATGCGAAATCCGCGGCGAACTCATCGAGCACGGCCTTGATCTTGTCTTCCGCATCACCTTTGATCTTGGGATCTTCCTTGGTGATGTAGTCGAGCAGATCCTGGTTCTTGCCACGCAGGTGATTCAGCAGACCGGATTCGAAACGACCCACGTCAGACACAGCAACCTTATCGAGGTAGCCGTTCACACCAGCATAGATCATGCACACGATCTCTGCGTTGGTCAGCGGCGAATACTGCGGCTGCTTCATCAGCTCCGTCAGACGCGCGCCCCGGTTCAGCAGCTGCTGTGTGGCGGCGTCGAGGTCGGAACCGAACTGCGCAAACGCGGCCATCTCACGATACTGCGCGAGCGACAGCTTCACAGGACCCGCGACAGACTTCATCGCGTCCGTCTGAGCAGACGAGCCCACACGAGACACCGACAGACCGGTGTTCACGGCAGGACGAATACCCTGATAGAAGAGTTCGGTTTCAAGGAAGATCTGACCATCGGTGATGGAGATCACGTTCGTCGGAATAAAGGCCGACACGTCACCACCCTGGGTTTCAATGATCGGCAGAGCCGTCAAGGAACCCGCGCCATTGTCTTCGTTCAGTTTCGCGGACCGCTCCAGCAGGCGGGAGTGGAGGTAGAACACGTCACCCGGGTAGGCTTCACGCCCCGGCGGACGACGCAGAAGCAGGGACATCTGGCGATACGCCACGGCCTGCTTGGACAGGTCATCATACACGATCAGCGCGTGACGGCCATTGTCGCGGAAATGCTCCGCCATGGCCGTTGCAGAATAGGGTGCCAGGAACTGCATCGGCGCAGGGTCGGATGCGGTGGCGGCCACAACGATGGAATATTCCATCGCGCCGTTTTCTTCGAGCTTCTTCACCAGCTGCGCCACGGTGGAACGCTTCTGACCCACAGCCACATAGATGCAGTAGAGCTTCTTGCTCTCATCATCGCCTGCGGCTTCGTTATAGGTCTTCTGGTTAAGGATCGTGTCGAGCGCCACGGCAGTTTTACCCGTCTGCCGGTCACCAATGATCAATTCGCGCTGGCCACGGCCAATCGGGATCATGGCGTCAACGGATTTCAGACCGGTCGCCATCGGCTCATGCACGGATTTACGCGGGATGATGCCCGGCGCTTTCACATCGGCCAGACCGCGTGCTTTCGTCTTGATCGGGCCCTTGCCGTCCAGCGGGTTGCCCAGACCGTCCACAACGCGACCCAGAAGTTCGTCCCCGATCGGCACGTCCACGATGGATTTGGTACGCTTAACGGTGTCGCCTTCTTTGATGTCGCGGTCCGACCCGAAGATCACGACGCCGACATTGTCGGTTTCGAGGTTCAGGGCCATGCCCATGATGTTGCCCGGAAACTCAACCAGCTCACCGGCCTGCACGTTGTCGAGGCCGTAAACGCGCGCGATACCATCGCCCACTGACAGCACCCGGCCCACTTCGGCAACTTCGGCTTCTTGACCGAAATTCTTGATCTGGTCCTTCAGGATTGCAGAAATCTCTGCGGCTTGGATACCCATTATCCGACCTCTTTCATTGCATTCTGGAGAGAGTTGAGGCGCGATTTGAGCGACGTGTCGATCATCTTCGAACCCACTTTAACAACAAGACCGCCAATGAGACTTTCATCGACGGTCGCTTTGATATTCACATCCTTGCCCACGCTGGCCTTCAGCGTCTTGGCAAGCTTATCGGCCTGCGTCTTGGTCAGCGCCTTTGCGCTGGTCACTTCTGCTGTCACTTCGCCCTTGTCGTCGGCGATCATCGCGCGCAGCTGCGTGACAAGCTGCGGCAGAACAAACAGACGACGCTTGTCAGCCATAACGCCCAACGCGTTCAGAAACGTCTTGTCGAGCTTCATCTTCTTGCCGATGGCAGCGATCGCGGCTTTCTGGTCTGTGCGGGACAGGATCGGGCTGCTGATCAGGTCGCGCAGGTCTGCGCTGTCATCAATCGCTGCTCCGAGGTCAGTGATGTTTTTTTCAAGCTTCGCGACGGCTTTCGTCTCTTTAAAAAGCTCGAAAATGGCGGTGGCATAGCGTTCGGCAATGCCGGAGGAGATCGAAGCTGGTTCGGACACGTCCACCCTTCCGAAGTCTGGGCCCGGTTCAGCTTAATTGGCCGGTTAAATAACCGACTTCCGGGCGCGTTCATTTCTGGTGTGCAGGCAGCACATCAAAATTCGTCTGCGGTCTAGCAGAGCCCGCCGCACCCCGCAAGACGCTTGCCAAAGGGTCGCATCTCAGATTTCCAAGCGATTTCAGGCGCTTAAAAACCGGGCGATGGAATGCACAAAAATTAATCGCTCGAAATCGTCAGGTTTACGAGATTTTTCGCGATTCCTTCGTGATGCAGGTGCAAATAAGCGCGAAAAGGCGTTAACGCTATCAGTGTTTTCCCAAATCGGGTCGCCCTCTCCCGGCGCGAAATCAAGGGCGCCAGCCCGCCGCGCCTTTGCCGAGCCCAACCCAAGGGTTGGCAAAGCCGCTATGTCATGCATAGCCCCTGAAATTCAAACCGGCTTGATCTCCGGCTTGGGGCTCAACACCTCAAGCGGCTTGCGCACCGTTTCCCTCAATCCCGGCCCCGACGGCGCATGCACCCGCTTGCTCGCGCATACCAGCAACACGCCACCGGCGGCCACGACGCTCAGCCGCCCTCCCAGCCGTTCCCACATCTTGGCCGTCTTGCGCCAAAAACGTCGCTCAGACGGGGGCTGGAACAGTGTTGTCTTGTGATGTTCGGGCAAAAAGTTATGCGCCTTCAACTGGGTTTCCAGCTGGCTCTGGCTGTAGGGCCGCCCGAACCCGAACGGCGTGCTGTCACTGCGCGACCAGAGCCCCGCGCGGTTGGGCACGATAAACAGCGCCGATCCCCCCGGCCCCAGCACGCGCCAGCTTTCCTTCAACAATGCGCTCGGCTGTTCCGTGGCCTCAAGCCCGTGCACAACGAGCAGCTTATCGACATGCCCTGTCTCCAGCGGCCACCAGGTTTCTTCACAAAGAACGGATGCGTTTGGCCCCGCCTGCGGCCAGCCAATTACCCCTTGTGGTGCGGGCATCAGTGCAATCAGGCGACGCGCATTTTTCAGGTACGGGCGCAAAAACGGTGTGGCAAAGCCATAGCCAACAACGGTTTGCCCCTTCGCCTCGGGCCAGAACTCCAGGATCTCTTGCTGGATTATACCCTTCGCCGCGCGGCCCAGCGGACTGCGGTAGTAAAAATTCCTGAGATCCTGCACATCAAGATGCATTGCGGCCAGTTTCCCAATCCGTCACCTTGAAAGGTAACAGTAAGCCAGCACCGGGGAAATACATCATGGCACTTGAGATCGTCACTGTCGCTTGTCTGTCCGACAATTATGCCTTTCTGGCCCATGATGCCGCAAGCGGAGAAACCGCCGTGGTGGATGTGCCTGAGGCGGCACCGATCCTCGCCGCTTTGGCGGAGCGCGGATGGACGGCCACGCAGGTTCTGCTCACCCATCATCACGCCGACCATGTTCAGGGATTGGACAGCCTTCTGGCCATGCACAAGGCTCGCGTTACAGGCGGTGCCGCAGACGCCCATCGCCTGCCCGCCCTCGATGCCCAAGTCAGCGAAGGCGACACCGTTCAGATCGGGGATCAGATCGGCCACGTGATTGACGTGTCAGGCCATACCATCGGCCATATCGCCTTTCACTTTCCCGAAAGTGCCGTGGCTTTCACCGGTGACAGCCTGATGGCGATGGGCTGTGGCCGGGTGTTTGAAGGGTCCAAGCCGCAAATGTGGGGCAGTTTGCAAAAGCTGCGCGCGCTGCCGCTGGAAACGGTGATTTGTTCCGGCCATGAATACACCGCCGCCAATGCGCGCTTTGCCGCAACCATTGATCCATCAAACCCGCGTCTTATATCGAGAATGGAAGAGATCGATGCCGCGCGCGCCGCGGGGCGATACACCGTCCCCTCCACGCTCAGCCAGGAATTGGCAACCAACCCATTCCTCCGCCCCGATGACCCTGATATTCAGGCGCGTTTGGGCATGTCGGGCGCGTCTGCGGAAGAGGTCTTTACCGAGATACGAACGCGCAAGGACAATTTCTGATTTCCGCCCTCATCGTCTCAAAAATGTGGCAAATCGCGGGGTCTGCAGGGAATTGTGAAGCGCTTTGTAAAAAAATGACTTGAAGGCCCCGGGATATCGACCAAACTTTAATGAATAAAAGGTCAGATTCCGACACACCGGCTGCCAATCGGGACCGCCGCATATAAAAGGAGCACAGAACCGTGCCATCTTTCTCGACGACACTTGAGCAGGCAATTCATGCAGCACTGGCGCTGGCCAATGCGCGACGTCATGAATTTGCAACATTGGAACATCTTCTGCTGGCTCTGATTGATGAGCCGGACGCGTCCCGCGTGATGAAGGCCTGTTCGGTGGATACCGAAGATCTGCGCGCCACGCTGGTGGAATTTGTCGATGAAGACCTCTCCAACCTTGTGACGGACATTGACGGGTCAGAGGCCGTGCCGACCGCCGCGTTCCAGCGCGTGATCCAGCGCGCCGCGATCCATGTGCAGTCCTCAGGCCGCACGGAAGTGACAGGCGCCAATGTGTTGGTCGCGATCTTCGCCGAACGGGAATCGAACGCCGCCTACTTCCTGCAGGAACAGGATATGACGCGCTATGATGCCGTGAACTTCATCGCCCATGGTGTGGCCAAGGACCCGGCCTATGGCGAAACCCGACCGGTACAGGGTGTCTCTGACATGGATAATGAACAGTCCACGCCTGAGACCGGCAATAGTGAGCCTGCCGATCAAAGCGAAAGCGCGCTGGCCAAGTACTGCGTCGACCTCAACGCCAAATCGCGCCAGGGCGATATCGACCCGCTGATCGGCCGCAGTTCCGAGGTGGAACGCTGCATTCAGGTGCTCTGCCGCCGCCGCAAGAACAACCCGCTTCTGGTGGGTGATCCGGGCGTGGGCAAAACGGCCATTGCCGAAGGCCTGGCCCATCAGATCGTGCAGGGTGAAACGCCTGAGGTGCTGTCCGAGACGACGATTTTCTCTCTCGATATGGGCGCGCTTCTGGCGGGCACACGCTACCGTGGTGATTTTGAAGAGCGGCTGAAAGCCGTGGTGACGGAATTGGAAGACCACCCCGATGCGGTGCTCTTCATTGACGAAATTCATACCGTGATCGGTGCGGGTGCGACGTCTGGTGGGGCCATGGATGCCTCCAACCTTCTGAAGCCCGCGCTTCAGGGCGGCAAGCTGCGCTGCATGGGCTCCACGACATTCAAGGAATTCCGCCAGCATTTCGAAAAGGACCGCGCGCTCAGCCGCCGGTTCCAAAAGATCGATGTGGTCGAACCCACGGTGGAAGACACTGTGAAAATCCTCAAAGGCCTCAAGCCGTATTTCGAGGATCACCACAGCGTGAAATACACCAATGATGCGATCAAATCGGCCGTGGACCTGTCCGCCCGCTACATCAATGACCGCAAACTGCCCGACAAGGCCATCGACGTGATCGATGAGGCCGGCGCGGCACAGCATCTGGTTGTCGCCTCCAAGCGCCGCAAATCCATCGGCGCGAAAGAGATTGAGGCCGTCGTCGCCAAGATCGCGCGTATTCCGCCGAAGAACGTCTCCAAAGACGATGCAGAAGTGCTGAAGGATCTGGAGAAGTCGCTGAAACGCGTGGTGTTTGGACAGGATAACGCCATTGATGCGCTGTCTTCGGCCATCAAACTGGCCCGCGCGGGCCTGCGTGAACCGGAAAAGCCCATCGGCAACTACCTCTTCGCCGGCCCGACCGGTGTGGGTAAAACCGAAGTGGCCAAGCAACTGGCGGACACGCTGGGTGTGGAACTCTTGCGCTTTGACATGTCGGAATACATGGAAAAGCATGCGGTCTCTCGCCTGATCGGTGCGCCCCCCGGCTATGTGGGCTTCGATCAGGGTGGTCTGCTGACGGACGGTGTGGATCAGCATCCGCATTGCGTTCTGCTGCTTGATGAGATCGAGAAGGCGCACCCGGATGTGTTCAACATCCTGCTGCAGGTGATGGATCACGGCAATCTGACGGATCACAACGGTCGTACGGTGAATTTCCGCAACGTCGTGCTGATCATGACGTCGAATGCCGGTGCTGCGGAACAAGCCAAGGCCGCGATTGGCTTTGGCCGCGACCGCCGCGAAGGTGAAGATACCGCCGCGATTGAGCGCACCTTCACCCCGGAATTCCGCAACCGTCTGGACGCGGTCATTTCCTTCGCGCCGTTGCCCAAAGATGTCATCTCTCAGGTGGTTGAGAAGTTCGTGCTGCAGCTTGAAGCACAATTGATCGACCGCAACGTCACGATTGAACTGACCAATGCAGCGGCGGAATGGCTGGGTGACAAAGGCTATGATGACAAGATGGGCGCGCGCCCCTTGGGCCGTGTTATCCAGGAACACATCAAAAAGCCGCTCGCCGAAGAACTGCTCTTTGGCAAGCTCGCCAAGGGCGGGATCGTCAAGGTTGGCGTCAAGAACGGCAAGATCGACCTGAAAGTGGAAGGGCCGGAGCAGCGTCAGCTCTCTGGCAAGAAGCCACCCCTTCTGACCGCAGACTGATGCGTATTCTGGCCTGCGCCGGGGCCTTGACCCTGGCGCAGGCAACCCACGCCCTCGACCTACGCTTTCCCGTGGATTGCGATCTGGGCGACACCTGCTTCATCCAAAACTACGTCGATGCGGATACATCCAGTGACTACCTGGATTATACCTGCAACCGGCTCAGCTATGACGGCCACAAAGGCACCGACGTAGCCTTGCCCGCCGCGCGCGATATGGATGCAGGCGTTGCCGTTTTGGCCGCCGCAGACGGCACGGTGATCGGCTTGCGCGACGGGGTGCCGGATCACCTGCCGGGGGAAGCCATGCGCTTCCCGGAAGGGCAGGATTGCGGCAATGGCGTGGTGATCGAACATGATGACGGCTGGCAAACGCAGTATTGCCATCTCGCACAGGGCAGCGTGATCGTGAACCCCGGCGACGCGGTGACCGCCGGACAGAAATTGGGCGACATTGGCATGTCCGGCCGCACCGAGTTTCCCCATCTTCATATGTCCGTGCGGCGGGACGGGCAGGTCGTGGATCCGTTCGATCCCGCGCCCGATGGCCGATGCGGCGCGGACCCAATCGCACAACTTTGGCAACCACCGCTCCCTTATGAGGCAGGCAGGCTTATCCAAGCCGGATTTCATCCGGGCATACCGGATTTTGATGCGGTCAAAATCGGCGACGCTCATGCAGCCACGCTTGCCACAGAAGACGGCGCACTCGTCTTCTGGGCGCATCTTTTCGGCACGCGGGCTGGCGATGAACTACGGCTGACGATAACCGGACCGCAGGGCACGTTTTTCGACAACACGGTGACGCTGGACCGCACCCAGGCGCAGGCCTTCCGCGCAGGCGGGCGGCGGCTCAACGCGGGCAACACCGTGCCGGGGGCTTATGAGGGCGTGGCACGGCATTTCCGCGATGGACAGGAAATCGGCGTGATCCGCGCGCAGACCGTGTTGGAGTGAATGGTGGGGTGAAACCCCACCCTACTTTTCGGTGAATTTCAGCTCAATGCGGCGGTTCTGGGCGCGGGCTTCATCACTGTCCCCTAGGGCCACCGGCTGAAACTCCCCGAACCCGTTGGCTGACAGGCGCTCCGGCGGCATGCCCAGTTCTTCGACCATATAGAGAACCACCGACAGCGCGCGCGCCTGGCTCAGCTCCCAATTGTTGGCAAAGTTGGGACTGTTGCGGATGGCGACATTGTCGGTGTGGCCATCGACCTGCAGAACCCAATCGATGCCGTCGGGGATGTCATTGGCCACATTGCGCAGAATTTCCACGACTTTGGCGATCTCCCGCTGCCCCTCTTCGCCCAGTTCGGCCCGCGCCGGTTCAAACAGCACCTCGGAGGAGAACACGAACCGATCCCCCACGATCCGCACGCCTTCCTGCGTGCCCAGCACATCGCGCAACCGCCCAAAGAATTCAGACCGGTAGCGTTGCAGATCGGCGGCTTCTTCTTCCAGCCTCTTACGTTCTTCTTCTTCCAGAATGCGGCGGCGGCGTTCCTCAGACGCGGCACGCGCCAGCGCGACATTCAAATCCTGCCCCAACGCCTGAATTTGCACATCTGCGGCAGCCTCGCGCGCCTTGGCATCATCGAGAATGGCCTGCAATTCACCCAACTGATTGCGCAGGGCGGCCACCTGTTGGCTCAACAACGCCTGCTGGCGCTGCGCCTCGGCTGACACATCTTCTTCTTCCGCCAATTGCGCCCGGGCTTGCGCCAGAAGCGCCGCGCGCTCTTCCGCTTCGGTCAATTGGCGCTGCGCGTTTTCTTCCGTGGCAAGCTTGGCCGCCAAGGCCTCCGCCAGAGCCGCGCGCGCCTCATCGGCATCAAGTGATCCGGAACTCAACTGCTCTTGCAGGTCTTCTTGCGCCAAAAGCGCGGCGGTCAGTTTTTCATCCAATTCCTGCTCTGCCGCCTGCGCCGCCGCCAGAAGGGTCAGCGTTTCTTCGGCGCGACGGCGTTCTTCTTCCAGCGCCAGCGTCATCGCCGTGAGTTCCGTATCCGCATTGGCCAACCGTTCCCGCAAAGCCTCCGCCGCGGCGGCCTCCACCAATCGAGCGGCTTCATCTTCCGAGATTTGGGTTTCCAGCTCCGTCACACGACCAGACAGTTCCGCTGTCTGTTCCTGCTCTTCAGCATAGCGGCGGCGCAAATCCGCGATCAGGCTTTCCAGCGCCTCACGCCGGGCCGCGGCCAGACGCGCGACTTCTGTTTGTTCGTCAATCTCATCGCGCAGATTGGCAAGAGCGAGGTTCAATTGCTCTTGTTCGGACAAAAGCGTATCCCGCGCGCCTTCCAATTCCGCAATCGTGCCCAGATCGGTTTCCCGCTGCGCCAAAAGCCCCGCCACCTGTTCTTCAAAACTGGCAATCCGGGTGGCGGCCTCAGACAGCGCCTGTTCTTGCGCGGTGGCCTGCGTTTGCAACGTGGCGATCAATGCGGCCTGCTCCGCCTCCCGCGCCTGGGCATCGCCCAACGTCACGGTCAATTCCCCCACCCGTTCTGTCAGCGCCGCATTGCGATCCTGCGCAAGGCCCAGCGCATCGGCCAAAGCCGCCACCTCGGTCGACAGCGCATCCAGCCTGCTTTCCTGCCCGCTGATCGTTTCGCGCAGCACGAATTGCACGATCATAAAGATGGTCAGCACGAACATCAGAACCAGCAATAGCCCGGTCATCGCATCCACGAAGCCGGGCCAGATGGACCCCTGAAAGCGATTGCCGCTGCGGCGAGAGAGAGCCATGGCCTAGCTCCCTTTCTCCGGGGTGGATTTGGGCGTTCGGCGGGGGGCTGTAGGTTGCGGCGCCAACATCTTGCCCAACGCACTCAGATCGGTGCGGATTTCGGCCATGGTTTCCTGCCGGCCCGCGCTGATCTCTTCCAGAATGCGCAGCATTTGCACATCGATGGATCGCAGGCGCATGCGGCTTTCGGCGTCAATCGCGCCCTCGCCTGTGGCCTCGGACCGGGTTTCCAGCACATTGATCAGCCGCTCTTGCCCTGCCGCCACCTGCATCAGCGCCTGATTGACGGGGTTTGTGTCGCTCAACCGCAGCGTCAGCCGTTCAATACTATCGGCCAGCACGCCCAGCTTTTCATCGACCATGGCGCGGCTGACATCGGATTGCGTGACGATGTTTTGCAGCGCGTCCATCTGTTCCGACAGGTGATCCATGAACCCGCCCAGCCCAGCACCATCGCCGCCCGCCTCACTGTCGCCCGAGGCAAAGCCGACGCGCGTGATGGACGACATCCATTCTTCCAACTCGCGGTAGAACCGGTTTTGCCCGTGGCTTGCGAACAATTCCAGCAAGCCCACCACCAGCGACCCGGCCAGCCCCAGCAAGGACGACGCAAACGCCACGCCCATCCCGCCCAACTGAGCCTCAAGGCCCGACATCAGACGGTTGAAGACCTCTACCCCTTCTTCACCATCCTGCGGCGCAAGGCTGCGGATCGTATCGACCACGGCAGGCACTGTGGTGGCAAGGCCGTAAAATGTGCCAAGAAGGCCAAGGAAAATCAGCGTGTTGGTGATGTAGCGCGTGATTTCCCGCGCCTCGTCAATGCGCTGCGCCACGGAGTCCAGAATGGACCGGGCCGATCCTGACGGGATCTGCATGCGCGCCCCACGCTGGCGCATCAGGTTCGCCAATGGGGCCAGCAACAGCGGCGCTTTTTGGTTTTCGTGACCTTCCCGCCCGCTGGTAAACCCTTCGATCCAGCGCACGGAACTGATCAGCTGGAAGACCTGCCAAAAGGTGGCCAACACACCGATCACAAACACAAAGGCAATAAACCCGTTCAGATACAGATTGGCCTGAAACACCGGCAACACCCGGGGAAGCGCCACGAAAGCGCCAAAACCCGTCAATCCGATCACCAAGAGCATCAGGGCGATCTGGCGTAACGGTTGCGAGAAGTGCGGCTCGACCTCGCGGTCCGGCTGGTCCATGCGGACAGCTCCCGGCTTCGGTTGTTATCGTGCTCAGTCTACGCTGTATCTAGTAGCAAGCCAAGGGATTATCCCACGATCTGGCGTACCCGGCTGACCAGCCAATCGAGCTCCGCATCCTCGATCCCCAGCTCTGTCAGATGGGCGGTGGTGTTGTAGAGATATTCGGTATTGGGCCCCCGCCCACCCACGGCCCGGGCGATGATCTGCGCCTGTTCTTCCCGCGCGATCCCACCGCAATATTGCACGTGATCTGCATCCACCACATAGGTCACCGCCGACACGCGGCGCCCATCGGACAGATCAACATCAAGGGTCTGTTCCAGATAGGCCGATGAGATCAATTCGCGGTCCCGCAAATAGGCCAGCGTCGCATCCTCCTGCCCCTCAGGCACCGACAGGGCGAGCCCCGAACACTGCGCGCCCGGCGTTTCATCCAGTGCCAAGACCAGACCCGGTGCGTCCTCAGTCCCGCGATGATGGATGGACCGCATGCAAAAGCTGCGATGATAGCCGGGCAGCGACGCGATGACCCGCTCAACATAGTCAAACCCTGGGTTCCACACCAAAGAGCCGTACCCAAAGACCCACATTGTCATTTTGCTGTCCCTCCTGCCGCGGTCGCTCAGAGCGTTTCCGGATTCACGGAAAAATGCATCGCTATTTGCGTTCGAAGAGGCAGCGAAAAGCGATTCAATGTTTCCCGGAAACGCTTTAAACACCATTCAACAGGTGTGGAAAAGAGGCAGGCCATGCGGTTTCTATTGGGGCTTATCACGATCGCAGCGGCGCTGTGGTCAGGCTATTGGTTTATCGGCCAAAATGGCGTGACAGCCGGGTTTGCCGCGTGGTTCGAAGATCGCCGCGCGGAAGGCTGGGCGGCGGAATATTCCGCGCTGGAAACGCAAGGCTTCCCCAACCGCTTTGACACGGAATTCACCGATCTGGTGCTGGCCGATCCCGACACCGGGCTGGCGTGGGAGGCCCCGTTTTTCAAGCTTCTGGCGCTCAGCTACAAACCCAATCACGTGATCGCGGTTTTCGCCAATGATCAACTTTTCGCCACGCCGCAGGATAAGTTTCAGGTGCAATCGGAAGAAATGCGCGCCTCCGTTGTTCTGGGCGCCGATGTGGCCTTGCCCCTGGAACGCAGCACCCTGACGGCGCAAAGCCTGACAGTCACGCCCGCCAGCACCGGGGAACCCGCGACCGCGGATGCGCTGCGTCTGGGGGTGGAACGTCTGGCGACCGGACAGCCATCTTACCGCTTCGGGCTGGCCGCTGACGGGCTGTCACCAGCGCTGGATTGGCGGGTGCAGCTTGATCCTGCGGGGCGCTTGCCAGACGCGTTCGATGCGCTGAACGCTGATTTCACCGTGACCTTTGACAAGGATTGGGATCGCACCGCGATTGAAGATGCCCGCCCTCAACCCCGCCGGATCGACATCAAACTGGTGGAGGCGCGTTGGGGCCGGTTGGAGCTTCTGGTGGCCGGAGAGGTGAATGTGGATGCCGCCGGCCTGCCCGATGGGGAGGTGGTGGTGAAGGCCCGAAACTGGCGCGACATTTTGCAGATGGCCGTCACCTCTGGCACGATGAATGAAACCTTTGCCGACACGTTGGAAGGCGGCTTGTCGCTGATTTCGCAAATGGCGGGCAATCCCGAAACGCTTGATATCCCTCTGAATTTCTCAGGCGGGCGGGTTCGGATCGGCCCGGTGCCGCTGGGTCCGGCACCGGTGCTGCGGCTTCGCTGAACCACAGCGCTTCTGGAAAGACCTGTGCGAATTTCGCTCGCCTGCCATTGCCGCAGGCCCCATCGCATGCCACATAACAGGTATGAAAGCGCAGCTGACACGCATTCTGGCCACATGGCTTCTGGTCTTCTCCCTGCTGACCCCGTTCGCGGGCGGTTGGGCGATGGCGCTTGGCCTGGGCGAAGGGCGGATATTCGTCATCTGCACCGGCGACGGTTTGCGCAGCTTTCACATGGACGAAAACGGCGACGCCACGCCCCTGTCGGATGAGGCGATTGCCTGCGTTCTGAGTTCCGCGGCGAACACGGCGGACGCGGTCCGGACGGAGCCAGGCGCGCAGCGGCTGCTCTATGTCACTGCGGTCGCCCCCCTCCCTGATCTCTCGAAGAAAGATCGTTTGCACCTGGCCCCCCTGCCCCGTGCACCCCCGATGATCTGACATTGCCAAACAAACGGGCCCCGGCCCTGCACATTCAGATCAATCGGAGATACCAACATGAAACGCATGTTTTCCATCCTTGCCGCGTTGTCGCTGTCCACAGCCGCGCTGGCCCATGAATACAAAGCGGGCGGTCTTGATATCGACCACCCCATGACCTTTGAAACCGGTGCCAAGGTGGGCGGTGGCTACATGACCATCACCAACAGCGGCGACAGCGCCGACACGCTGATTGAAGTGAAGGCCGATTTCCCGCGTGTGGAAATCCACGAAACCGTCGAGGAAGATGGCGTCGCCAAGATGAACCATGTGGGCCGCATCGACATCCCGGCGGGCGAAACCGTGATGCTGAAACCCGGCGGGTTGCACGTGATGTTCATGGGGCTCTCGGAACCCCTGACCGAGGGTGACAAGATCCCCGCCACGCTGGTGTTTGAGAACGCGGGCGAGGTTGAGGTGACCTTCAACGTCGAAGCGCGCGGCGAAGGCCGTGATCATTCTGGCCATGACCATTCCGGGCACGATCACTCCAACTGATCACGACCGCACAGTGTGGACAGGCAGGGGCGCCGTTTTGGCGCGCCCTGACCTTTGGGGATACCACCATGAAAATCGTAAAACTGGCAGCAGCCATGCTCTGCCTCACTGCACCCGCATTTGCGGATACTTTCCACAGCCACGGTCACGGGCACGGGCACGGGCACAGCCATTCCGGCAATGAACCCCTGCGTGCAGACGGCCACGCGCCCATCAGCGTGATGGGCGATCACCGCCACGCCACGGGGGAGATTATGCTATCCTACCGCTTCATGCGGATGGATATGGGTGGCAACCAAGTGGGCAGCAGCAATGTGTCGCCTGAATTCATCGCCACCAATGTCGCCAATCGTTTTGGCGCGCCGCCCACCCTGCGCGTGGTGCCCACACAGATGACCATGGACATGCACATGTTCGGGGCGATGTACGCGCCCAATGATCGCGTCACGCTGATGGCGATGCTGCCCTACATCACCAAGGAAATGGACCACATCACATTCCAGGGCATGGCCGGCACCAACCGTCTGGGTGGGTTTCGCACCAAGTCCGAAGGTTTTGGTGACGTGAAAGTCTCCGCCCTCATTGGGCTTTGGGAGGGTGGGTCCAACTCACTCCACGCCAATATCGGGGTCAGCCTGCCCACCGGGTCCACGTCAGAGCGTGACAATATCCTCACGCCCATGAACACCCGGCCCAATGTGCGCCTGCCCTATTCGATGCAAATCGGATCCGGCACCTATGACCTGCTGCCGGGCATCACCTATTTGGGCCGCAGCGGCAATATCGGTTATGGCGCGCAGGTGACGGGTGTGATCCGAATGGGGTCCAACAACGGCTATTCCCTGGGCAATGAGGTGAAAGCCAATGTCTGGGGCAGCGTGCAACCTGCGCCTTGGGTATCCTTGTCGGGCCGTCTGGAATGGCACAATGTGGGCAAGATCAGTGGCATTGACCCGCAAATCGCAGGTCCTGTGCAAACCGCGGATCCCAACAATTATGGCGGGGATTTCGTGACCGCCTATCTGGGCGTCAACACGGTGGTGCAAAACGGGGCGCTGCGCGGTCACCGTTTCGCGCTTGAGGCGGGCATGCCCGTCTATCAAAACCTCAATGGCCCGCAGATGGAACGAGATTGGACCCTGACACTCGGGTGGCAAAAGGCGTTTTGATCGCCATCGCTCGCCGGGCCGATTGGGTCGGCGCGCGATTTACTCCACGATGGCCGCAGCTTTGACTGGCCCGTTACGGCTGCCCTGCACCACCACCACCGCGGGCAAATCGCCGGTCAGTTCCGCCGTCATTTCAAGCGGTTGGGACATGTCCCATTGAGCCAGCACCTGCATATCCGTCACGACATTGGCGTAGGAAATCGTGCGCCCTGCATTTTCACCGCGCAGGATATCCACGGTCGCTTCCGGGCGATAGCGTACCACATAGACGCTGGCAGTGTCGTCAAAATCGTCCATCGCCTCGCCTGTCAGGGTCAGCGTGTCACCGCTGCGCGTGGCCTGAAGATCAACCTCAACCGGCAGCTGAAGATGCGCTTCAATCATGCGATCGGTGTCTTTGGGGTTGGAACCGACAACGTGGTCGCGCCCATTGATCACCATCTGAGGCGTGTACACCATCTTGCGGTTGCCCAGCCGGGCATAGGCTCGCTGACGGGCGGTGAAATCAGGTTGGGCAAAGCTGTCTTTCCAGCCAATGTAATCCCAGTAATCCACATGCATCGCCAGCGCGATCACATTCTCACGCTCCGCCAGATCATGCAAAAACGCATCCGCCGGCGGGCAAGAGGAACAGCCCTGCGATGTGAAAAGCTCCACCAGAACCGGGCGGTCTTGGGCCTGCAGGGCGGTGGCGAAAGACATGGCTGCCGCAAAAAAGAGGGAAGAGAGTTTCACAGGGGTTCGCTCGCGTTTCGACTCGGGGACACTTAGGATAGACAGACAAATATAAACGCACAGTGTCTTGCGCCAATCACCCTTTCGTCAGACCGCGGTGAGGTTGGCATATAGGCCACAGCGCGCTTTTTCGCCCTCTTGATCCGAACCATTAAGCGCATAGGATAGTTGAGCTATCACAAGCCAACCGCCAGAGGACAGCTCAGATGCCCATCATCGTCGGCCAAGACACCGCCAATTGTCGCAAATCCCTGACAGTGGGGGGCAACACAGTCTTCTACTATTCCATCAAGGCCGCGGAAGAGGCGGGCCTGGGCGATTTTTCCCACCTGCCTGCCGCGCTGCGGGTGGTTCTGGAAAACATGCTGCGCTTTGAAGATGGCAAAACCGTCAGCGTTGATGACATCCGCGCGTTCTCCGATTGGGCGGCTGGTGGTGGGCGCGCGGATCGGGAACTGGCCTATCGCCCTGCCCGCGTGCTGATGCAGGATTTCACAGGCGTGCCTGCCGTGGTCGATTTGGCCGCCATGCGCGACGGCATCGTGGAATTGGGCGGCGACGCGCAGCAGATCAATCCGCTCAACCCCGTCGATCTGGTGATCGACCACTCCGTGATGATCGACGAATTTGGCAATCCGCGCGCCTTCCAGATGAATGTGGACCGCGAATATGAACGCAACATGGAACGCTACCAATTCCTGAAATGGGGGCAATCTGCGTTCAACAATTTCCGCGTGGTGCCGCCGGGCACGGGCATTTGCCATCAGGTGAACCTCGAATACCTGGCGCAAACGGTCTGGACAGACGTGGATCAACACGGCGAAACGGTGGCCTACCCCGATACGCTTGTGGGCACGGACAGCCACACCACCATGGTCAACGGTGCCGCCGTTCTGGGCTGGGGCGTCGGTGGTATTGAGGCGGAAGCCGCGATGCTGGGTCAGCCCATTTCCATGCTGATCCCCGAGGTCATCGGGTTTGAGCTGACCGGCAAGATGGTCGAAGGCACCACCGGCACGGATCTGGTTCTGAAGGTCGTGGAGATGCTGCGCGAAAAAGGTGTCGTGGGCAAATTCGTGGAATTCTATGGCGCGGGCCTTGATCACTTGCCGCTGGCGGACCGCGCGACCATCGCCAACATGGCGCCTGAATACGGTGCCACTTGCGGCTTCTTCCCCATCGACGGCGAAACCCTGCGCTACATGGAACTGACCGGTCGCGACAAGGATCGCCTCGCATTGGTAGAGGCCTATGCCAAGGAAAACGGCTTCTGGCGCGGCGACGACTACGCGCCCATCTACACCGACACGCTCACCTTGGATATGGGCACGGTGGTGCCCGCGATCTCTGGCCCCAAACGCCCGCAGGATCACATCCCGCTCGACAAGGCGGCACAGGAATTTCGCGCCTATGTGAACGGTTTCCGCGACGGCCGCGACGTGAAAGGCACCGCTGAAACCCGCTGGCTGGGCGAAGGCGGCGCGCCGGAACCCACGGACATCCCAGGTAATACGGGCAGCCATCAGCACGCGTTCGTGCAGCATGAGGGCAGCCATTACCAGATGCATGATGGATCGGTGGTGATCGCGTCCATCACATCCTGCACCAACACATCCAACCCGTACGTGATGATCGGGGCGGGCCTTGTAGCCCGCAAGGCCCGCGAATTGGGCCTGAACCGCAAGCCGTGGGTCAAAACCTCTCTCGCGCCGGGCTCACAAGTCGTGTCGGAATACCTTGAGGCCGCTGGGCTTCAGGACGATCTGGACGCGTTGGGCTTTCACCTTGTGGGCTATGGGTGCACCACCTGCATCGGCAATTCCGGCCCACTGGACCCGGAGATTTCCAAATGCATCAATGACAATGATCTGATCGGCGTCTCCGTCCTGTCCGGCAACCGCAATTTCGAAGGCCGGATCAGCCCGGATGTGCGCGCCAATTACCTCGCCTCCCCGCCGCTGGTGGTGGCCTATGCCATCGCCGGTGACATGAATATCGACATCACGCGCGATCCGCTGGGCACCGACACGGATGGCAATCCCGTTTTCTTGAAAGACATCTGGCCCGATCAGAAAGAGATCGCCGAACTGGTCGAAAAGACCGTGACACGCGACGCGTTCATCGAAAAATACGCCGATGTCTTCGAAGGCGATGACAAATGGCGCGCTGTTGAGACTTCTGAGGGCGAAACCTATGATTGGCCGCCCGCCTCGACCTATGTGCAGAACCCGCCTTACTTCCAGGGCATGGGCAAAGATCCCGGCACGATTGAAAACGTGGAAAACGCACGCGTGCTGGCCCTTCTGGGTGATATGGTCACGACGGACCACATCTCTCCGGCCGGGTCGTTCAAAGACACAACGCCCGCCGGGCAATACCTGATCGACCGGCAGGTCCCTGTGCGGGAATTCAACTCCTACGGGTCGCGCCGCGGCAATCACGAGGTGATGATGCGCGGCACCTTCGCCAATATCCGCATCAAGAATGAAATGCTCGACGGCGTCGAAGGCGGCTACACGCTGGGGCCGGATGGCAAACAAACCTCTATCTTTGAGGCGTCCATGGCCTGGCAGGAACGGGGCGTTCCGCTGGTGGTGTTTGGCGGCGAACAATATGGCGCGGGGTCCTCGCGCGATTGGGCGGCGAAGGGCACCGCACTTCTGGGCGTGAAGGCCGTGATCGCAGAGAATTTTGAACGCATCCACCGCTCCAACCTTGTGGGGATGGGCGTCATCCCGTTCGAATTTACGGGCGGCGACACGCGCAAGTCGCTGGGGCTGAAAGGGGATGAAACCGTCTCCATCTCCGGCCTCGACACGATTGAACCGCAGCAGGAGGTGCCTTGCACGATCACCATGGGTGATGGTGAGGTGAAAAAGATCACGCTGAAATGCCGGATCGATACCGCCATTGAGGTGGAATATATCGAACATGGTGGCGTGCTGCATTACGTCCTGCGCAACCTGGCCCAAACACCCATGGCGGCGGAGTAACCCTCGTCTACCATCCTCTCCATGCTAGCTTTGATCAAACAGCAAGGAGACTGGGATGGAGTATGATGCAATCATCATCGGCGCAGGCGCGGCGGGGCTGGCTGCAACACGCGCCCTGCATGATGCCGGGCGCCGCGTGATCTGCCTGGAAGCGGCCGACCGGATCGGCGGGCGGTCCTTTACCGATACCTCCATCTTCGGCGTGCCGTTCGATCTGGGCGGGCATTGGCTGCATTACTCTGACGTGAATTCCTTCATTCCGATCGGGCAGTCGCTGGGCTTCGATCTTTATCCTGATCCGAGCCACGTGCATTTGGCCGGGGCGCTCGCTGACGGCCCTGCCATCGAACGGCTGGAGGAGATCACGGCAGAGCTCAAGAAACTGGGTCAGGCCGAACAGGACACCTCCATGGCCGATGCCATCGCGCCCAAGGACGTCTATGATCGCACCTCCCTTCTACTGAAGGCTCTGTCAGCTGGGCGCGACCTGGGTGAGATTTCCGTTCAGGATTGGCACACGGGCGAATTGGAAGGCGACAACTGGTTTTGCCGCCAGGGATTTGGCGCGATTGTCACCGCCCATGCAGATGGCCTGCCCGTGCGCACGCATACGCCCGTGACGGCCATCATTTGTCGCCCCGACGGGGTTGAGGTGGAAACAGATGACGGCACGCTGCGGGCCGCCCATGTGGTTGTCACTGTGTCCGTGGGCGTCTTGGCTTCTGATGCAATCCGGTTCGATCCCCCGCTTGAGGCCCCCAAGCTGCGCGCGTTGGATGGCATCACGATGGGCGTCTACAATCACGCCGCGATGCTGTTTGATCCGGCCGCCCTGCCGGTGGAGGCCGATACCTGGGTGAGCTACCCGATTGATGAGGTGTCCGGCACCATGGCCCGGGGAGGCGGGATCTTGTGCAATATCTCCGGCACGGGCCTTTGCAGTTTCGAACATGTGGGCAATTTCGCGCGCGAACTGGAAGCCGCAGGGGAAGAGGCAGCGATTGATTTTGCCCTATCGCGGATGGTGGATGTGTTCGGCGCAGACATCCGCAAAGGGTTTCGCAAGGGCCATGCCACCCGTTGGGCCGCCAACCGGTTCACCCACGGGGCCTATTCGGGCACGCTGCCAAGCCAAGGCACCCGGGGCGAGGATCTGCGCCACGCCTTGCGGCAACCCCATGCTGACACCATTCATTTCGCCGGTGAGGCCATGAATGAAGGGGAAACCGTGTGCGTGTCCGGCGCGCATAAAGAAGGTCTGCGCGCGGCAGATGAGATCCTGGCGCAGCTTTGAAACGCCGCGCCGCGTCCAGATGACCATTTGCCATTCCCGCAGATTTGGTTACGGTGCGGGTTGTCTGCGCGCATGGCCTTGGCTTCGGGACCAATGGGAGGGCGCAAGGCGCAAGGTTCGATCAATTTGGCTTTGATCAGCCCAGCCAGGACAAAAAGAGTAGCAAGACCAAGACGCGATAAGCGCCGCCAAAAAGATGATGCGACCTAGTGCCTCAAACGGGAGAAGAGCACGTGGCCCACGCAAACGATCCGTCGCGCCCAAGTGGGCCGCGACCTGTGGATTTCAGCGAATATGCCAACCGGCACAGCCGGCTTGTGCGCATTGCAAAGCGCCTGCCCAGTCACAAACTGGAACGTCTGGCGCGAGAGGCGATGCAACGGATTATCGCGCTAGGTGCCACGCGCAAGACACGCAGCCGTTGGGAACAGGACAAAACGGTCGAATTTCTGTGCGAAGCCCTGATCCACAAAGATGAACACAAGGCCGCGCGCATGATCGTGTCATTGATGGACAGGGGCACATCGCCCGAAGATGTGTATCTCGATTACCTCGCCGCCGCCGCCAAACGACTGAACACATGGTGGGAAGAAGACAGGGTGGGGTTCTGGCAAATCACGGTCGCCACCTGTCGCATACTTGCCATCATGCGCAGCATGGGGTCAGAGTTCGTGCCCGCGTCCACCCGCGCCGACAAATCCACCATTCTGGCGGGCGTGCCGGGCGAACAGCACGTGGTCGGGCTGCGCATGGCCACGGACATTTTCCAGAAAGATGGCTGGCACGTGGTGATGTTGCTGGGCATGTCGCATTACGCGCTGGTGCGCAAAATCGCCTCGACAAACGCGCGGGTGATCGGTTTGTCGATGGCGCACACATCATCCATGGATGCACTGTCCAAGCTCATTGTGTCTTTGCACATCGTGCGCCCGACAACGCCGATCTTCCTGCATGGCGCCGGGGTGGCAGACATCCAATCCAAACTGGCCTGGATGGATCTGGCCGGCGTGTGCGATGATCTGGCGGACATGAAAGAGATGATGAACGCTTGGGTGGAAACCCACGACGAATAAGGGCGGATAGGCGGATAAGCCGGTCGCTCATCCGCCCTGACGGGCCGCGTCGGTTACACCTTCACCCGCTCTGATTTCGGATCATACATGGGCTTCAGGCTCGCCGTGGCCTTCACCCTGGTGCCCATCACGTCAATCTCATAGGTCGACGCCAGCACATCCGCCGCCTTCTCCCCCTTGGACGGCACATAGCCCAGCCCAATCGCCCCGCCGAGGTGATGGCCATAGTTGCCAGAGCTGAGATACCCCACATATTCCCCATCCCGCACGATCGGTTCGTTGTGGAACAGCAGCGGTTCAGGATCCTCCAGCAGGAACTGCACCATCCGGTTATGCGGCCCGCTTTCCTTGCGGTCGGCCACAGCACCCTTGCCGATGAAATCGGGCTTGGACATATCAACCGCAAAGCTGAGCCCCGCATCCACCACATTGTCCTCACAGGTGATGTCATGACCAAAGTGGCGGAACGCCTTCTCAATCCGGCAGCTGTCCATCATGTGCATCCCGCACAGCTTCAGCCCCACATCCTGGCCCGCCTTCCACAGCGTCTCAAACGTGTGGCCTGCCATGTCGGAGGGCACATAAAGCTCCCAACCCAGCTCACCCACGTAAGACACGCGATGCGCACGGGCCAGCCCCATGCCAAGCTCAATCTCCTGCGCCGTGCCGAAGGGGTTCGTGTCGTTTGAGAAATCATTGGGCGACACTTTGGCCAGCAGATCCCGGGCGTTCGGCCCCATGATCGCCAGCACGCCTTCCGACGCGGTCACATCCGTGATCACCACCTGATAGCCTTCCGCGTTGCGGCGCATATGGGTTTCATCCGCCAATCGTGTCGCAGCAGGCGTGACGACCAGATAGACGGTTTCCGTCAGCCGCGTGACCGTCACATCCGCTTCGATCCCACCTGTGGAATTCAGGAACTGCGTGTAGACGATCTTGCCTGCAGGCACCGACATATTCGCCCCGCAGACACGGTTGAGGAAGCTTTCCGCATCCGGGCCTTCGACGCGCAGCTTGCCGAAGGAGGACATGTCATACATGCCCACATTCTCGCGCACGGCCTTGTGTTCGGCGGCTGAATTCTCAAACCAGTTCTGCCGCTTCCAGGTGTACTGATATTCGCGCGCCTCGCCGTCATTGGCAAACCAGTTGGCGCGTTCCCAACCTGCGATCTCACCCATCACAGCACCCTGTTCCAGCAGGTGGTGATGGAACGGCGTCCGGCGCACACCACGCGCCGTGGCCTTCTGGCGGTAAGGGAAGTGATCGGCGTAAAGCAGGCCCAGCGTTTCCGTGGACCGCTCATAAAGGTAATGCTTGTTGCCCTGAAACGGCTGCATCCGCGAAATATCCACATCGCCCAGATCGAACGGCTTTTCGCCTGCCTCCATCCACTGCGCCAAGGCCATGCCGGCACCACCGGCGGACTGGATACCGATGGAGTTGAACCCGGCCGCGACCCACACATTGTCCATCTCAGGCGCCAGACCAAGGTGGTAGGCATCATCGGGCGTAAAGCTTTCCGGCCCGTTGAAGAAGGTGTGAATTCCCGCCTCGGCCAGCATCGGCAGGCGGTTGCAGGCATTCTCAAGGATCGGCTCGAAGTGGTCGAAATCCTCGGGCAGTTGGTCAAATTCGAAACTGTCTGCGATGCCGTTCATGCCCCACGGCTTGGCGTTGGGCTCAAACGCACCCAGCAGCATCTTGCCCGCGTCTTCCTTGTAATAGGCGCATTCGTCCGGCACTCGCAGCACGGGCATCTGGGATAGGCCCTGAATGGCCTCCGTCACGATGTAGAAATGTTCGCAGGCATGCAGCGGCACATTGATGCCCGCCATCTTGCCCACTTCGCGCCCCCACATGCCCGCGCAGTTCACGACCATTTCGGCGGCGATGTGTCCCTGCTCAGACCCATCATCACTGATCCAGTCAACGCCCGTAATCCGCCGCCCCTGCCGCTTCATCCCGGTGACCTTGACCCGTTCCTTGATGGTCGCCCCCATCTGCCGCGCGCCCTTCGCAAGCGCCAGCGCGATGTTGGCCGGATCGCCCTGACCATCCAGCGGCAACCAAACGCCCGCCGTCACGCCGTCGATGTTGAGATGCTCATATTTGGACTTCACTTCATTTGGGCCGATCTCTTCCACCTCGACCCCAAAGGCCCGGGCCATGGCGGCCTGGCGGTAAATCTCTTCCTTACGCTCTTCCGTCAGGGCCACGGTGATGGACCCGCAGCGCTTGAAGCCTGTCGCAACGCCCGTCTCCACCTCCAGCGAGCCGTAAAGCTCCTGACTGTACTTGGCGAGCTTCGTCATGTTCGCCGTCGCGCGCAGCTGCGCGATCAAACCGGCAGCATGCCAAGTCGTGCCGCATGTCAGCTGCTTGCGTTCCAGCAAAACCACGTCTTTCCAGCCCTGCTTGGCCAGATGATAGGCCACAGAGCATCCAATCACACCGCCGCCAACGATGACGACACGAGCATTCTGAGGCAGATCAGCCATGGCATTCCCTTTTTTTGAAGAATCGCTTTGATTATGACGTGTTTGGCATGCGCTTGCGTCAAACGATGTTGAGTATGCGGCAGGTTGGTGACGGATTTTTAATACACGCGAAACACAGCGCCTTCGTTAGGCCCCGGTCTGGCGATCCCGACATCAAGCTAGAGTGCTTTATCGTGACGAACCGCCGTGGATTTCAGCTGCGCGCGGACGTCAACAATTCGCCAGGCCGTCGCGCCAAAGGCGCGCCACTTTTTCTTGGCACACCAAAGGTGTGACGTGGGGCCTGACGAAGGCGCGGCGGGCTGCGCCCTTGATTCCGCGCCGGGCCCTACTTGGCGCGCCCCGCAATCCGACCGGAAAACATGCAGCCACCAAGAAACGTCCCCTCAAGCGCATTGTACCCATGATATCCGCCACCACCAAAGCCAGCCGCCTCCCCCGCCGCATAAAGCCCGGGGATCGGCTCACCGGAGGTATCCAACACCTGCGCATCCAAATCGGTCTCAATCCCGCCCAGCGACTTCCGGCTCAGAATGTGCAAACGCACCGCAATCAGCGGCCCATTCGCCGGATCCAGAAACTTATGCGGCTTCGCGGTGCGGATCAGCTTATCCCCGCGATACTTCCGCGCCGCATGAATGGCCATTACCTGCGCATCCTTGGAAAACGGATTGTCGATCTGCGCATCCCGCGCCTCGATCTGCGTTCGCAAATGCGCCTCATCAATCAAGGCGCCCCCCGCCACCTGATTCATCCCACGCACAAGACCTTCCAGATCCTGCGCCACCACGAAATCCTCACCGCGCTCCTTGAACGCCTCGACCGGATCTGTTGCACGTTTGCCCGACAGGATGCGCTGACGGATCACCTCCATCCATTTGCCCGAAGTGAAGTCAGGGTTCTGCTCCGACCCCGACAGCGCAAACTCTTTCTTGATCACCGCCTGCGTCAACACGAACCAACTGTAGCTGTGCCCCGACTTGAGAATTTCCTTCAACGTCCCGCGCGTATCAAACCCCGGCAACGCGGGCGGATTCAACCGATTGCCCGACGCATCAAACCACATCGATGACGGCCCCGGCAAAATCCGAATACCATGATCCGGCCAAATCGGATCCCAGTTCTTCACCCCCTCGGTATAGGTCCACAGCCTGTCCCCGTTGATCAGACTGCCCCCGGCGGCTTCCGTCACGTCCAGCATGCGCCCATCCACATGGGCCGGCACGCCGCACACCATACGCTCCGGTACGGGACCAAGCTGATCCACGGGCCACGCACGCCGTACTCGGTCCAGATCCCCTCCAATCCCGCCCGAGGTAACAATCACCCGCTCCGCGGTGAACGCAAACTCCCCTACTTTATCCCGATTGGTCTTCACCCCACGCGGCGCATCATCCTCGGCCAGCACAGTGCCGTTCACACCCGTCGCAGCGCCATACGTCATCTCAATCCCGTCCACCTGATGGCGAAATGCATAGGTCAGCCGCCCAGCCTTTTCATGCGCCGCACAGCGCGCCACAAAAGGCGCAATCACCCCCGGCCCCGTGCCCCATGTCAGATGAAACCGCGGCACGGAATTGCCGTGCCCATCGGCAAAACTGCCGCCCCGTTCGGCCCAGCCCACAACCGGAAACCACCGCATCCCCATGCCATGCAGCCACTCCCGCAAGCCACCACAAGCAAAGTCCAAATACGCCTCCGCCCATTTGCGCGGCCAGGCATCTTCTTCCCGATCAAACTGCGCCGACCCGGCCCAATCGCCCCGCGCCAAGCCAAGGCTGTCCGAAATCCCCATCCGCCGCTGTTCCGGCGTGTCGACCATGAACACCCCGCCCAGAGACCAAAACGCCTGCCCGCCCAGGTTCTGCGGCCCCTCCTGATCCACGACCACCACGGATTTACCCCGATCACACAGCTCCGCCGCCGCCGTCAAACCGGCCAGACCCGCGCCCACAATGATCGCATCCGCCGTCATATCCCCGCCTTCCGCCGATGCCGCATTTCCAGCGGCGTGATCCCGAAAAATTTCTTGTAAAGCACGGAAAACCCTTCCGAAAATCCGCAGGCCAAGCCCACCTCTCGCACGCTGAGCGTGGTGTTGAGCAGCAGGTTATTGGCCTGCGCCAGCCGCAACTGGCGGTAATAGGTGTTGGGCGTCGTGCCCAGATAGCTGCGAAACTTCCGCTCCAGCGACCGCGATGAAATCCCGACCATGCCCACCAGTTCGGCAATCGGCACCGGATCCTCGATATTGTCCTGCATGATCTCAATCGCTCGGTTCAGTTCCGCATCCCCCGTTGCCGTTCCGGCCGTGCCTCCAAAAGGCTGCCGCGTGCCAAAATCCCGGATCTTGTCATGCAGGAAGATATTGGCCACCGTCATCAATTCCGCCGATGGCATATGCTGCCCCATCACTGAGAGCACAACATCCAGCGTCGATCCCATCCCCGCGCAGGTCACCACCCGACCATCCCGGCTGGCCAGCGCATTGTCGGCATCAAACGCCTCCATCCTCTCGCGGAAAATGGCGGAGTTTTCCCAGTGCGTCGAAAGCCCCTGCGCCCCATCCCCGCGCTCGCGAATGTAACGGCTTGCCGCTTCTGCCAGCAAAAACACCTGCGCGCCGCGATGGGTGTAGCGGTCAATCACTGGTCCCAAAGACAAGCTGGGTTCGTCCTGATTGGAATTGCCAATCGCGAACAGGTAATCCGCCCCGGGGCGATCCTCAAAGCGCTCCGTTTCGACCATGGCGCGGCTTTTGCTTTCGATGACACTCCCGTGGTGGGATCTATAGGTCCATTCAAAAAGCGGCCGCGCCGTCACCCGGTTGGCAATCCGCAACGCATCCACCACGGCGGCCAGTTCAATCAGCACAAACCCGGTCGCCACGACCACATCAAACTGCACCAAACGGTGCGGCGTGTCGGGAAAGGCAGAAGCGCGGGCCATGATCAGACGATTATATGCCCCGCATCCCGCACTTGTCTTGCAAGTTCTGCGATGTGATCGGGGCCCACCTCACAACAGCCGCCCAGGATGGTGGCCCCCTGCGCGACCCAGCCCATGGCGAAGGCGGCATAGGCCTCCGGCCCAAGATCGGTGCGTTCGGTCAAGGCATCCACGGTGGGAAAATCCGTCTTGAACCCGTCAGAGATTTTGGTGAACCCGTTGGCATAGGCCCCAAACGGTTTGCCAAAACCCTTGATCACCTCAAGCCCGTCGCCCACCACCTCAGGCCGCGAACAATTGAGCAGCACGGCATCGACGCGGTGTCGCTCCACAACATGGGCCACGTCAGCGAGCCGTTCACCCGACCGAAAAACCGTACCGTCAAAATCATCTGTACTGATGGCCAGCCACACGGGTTTATCCGCATCATCCGTCGCCCGCAGCGCCCCTTCCGCGTGATCCACGGATGTGACCGTTTCGATCAGCAGTATGTCAGCACTGTCTTTGACGTGGTCCACAATCTCCGCATAGACCTGCTGCGCCTCATCCGGCGGCGGAAAGATGTCTGGCCGGTAGGATGCATTCAGCGGTCCGAGCGAGGCCGCAACCTGCCCTCCACCCGCCGCATCCCGCGCCTCACCAGCGGTTGTCATGGCGGTGCGCAGCAACGTCTCGAAATGCGCTTCAATCCCAACGCGCCGCAACCTGTCGCGCAGAACGGCATAGGTGTTGGCCGTGGCCACTGTCGCCCCCACATCGAAGTAAGAGGCATGCACATCGCGCACCAATTCAGGATGATCAATCATCACCTGCGTTGACCACAGCCCGGTGGGCGTGTCGCCTGACCGCTTCATCAGTTCCTGGCCGATTGACCCATCCAGAAGCGTTATCTCCCCCATAGCACGTCCTTTACAATTTTCCCCAAGTCACAGGCATGTAGCGGAGAGGACCCCCGCCGCCAATACAGAATTTCAGCCAGCCCCCGCACACGCGCCGCAGGCGCGCCCCCCTCATCGCGCGCGAAGCGCGCCCTACTCTGCCCCGCGCGCAGCGCGGCCCCCTCCAACCGCCGAGAGTGCCCGAAGGGCGATCGAGGCAACCGCTCAGCCGTAAATGGCGGCAAATTTCTCCCGATAAAGCGCAACCATCTCCTCCTCCGTCACACCGTCATCATAGGGCGGCGTGGTGATTTCTCTGACCTCGTCTGCCGTGATCAGGACCAGCGCATTGACCCGCTCCGCCAGATCACCCCATACCGCGCGCCATTGGGGCAGCAGCCTGTCAAACTCTTCCCCTTCCGCCACCATGCGTGCAGGGCCGCGCACACGGATGCCCTTGCGCAACCATTGGTCCACGAAATTCACCTCCGCGATGGGCTGATGGGCCAGATTGGCCATCGTGTCAGGTGACCGGATTTCGCCAAAGGCGATGGTGCTGTCGTCCAACACCAGAAAGGTCCCCTTGGGCGACAGATGAGGCCTGCCATCAGCCGTGACCGTGGCCACGAACCCCAATGGAAAGCGCGCAATGAGCGTCTTGGCAAAATCATTCAGCGCCATGTCAGGTCTCCTCTCCCGGTGGCAACAGCACCAGCTTGCCCGCAAAGCGCTTTGATTGGAAATCTTGCTGGGCGCGGGCAATCTCCTGCATGGGGTACGTGCGCGATATCAGCGGCCGCACCTGACCCGCATTCACCATATCAATCAATGCGGCAAACACCTCGGGCGGCTGGTAGGTGGAGCCATGGATCGTGATATCGCGCAGGTAAATCCGCCGCAGATCGGCCTCCACAATCGGCCCACCAATTGCACCCGCCACGGCATAATGCCCGCCGGGCCGCAGCGCATCGATCAGGCCCGGCCAGATGTCCCCGCCCACCACGTCAATCACCGCGTGAAACTGATCCTCAGGCAGGTCCGCGCCCCGCTCCAGCACTTCCGTCGCACCTGCCTCTCTCACCATCTGCGCCTTTGAAGCGGAAGATACACCCGTGACACGCGCACCCATCTTGGCGGCAAGCTGCACCGCCGCCAGCCCTACGCCGCCTGATGCCCCTGTCACCAGAACCTGCTGCCCGTGCCCCACCCGCGCACGGTGCAAAAGCCCTGCCGCCGTACCGAAGGCTGTGGGAATCGCCGCAATCTCAACATCTGAAAGCGGAGACGCAGTCACATCATAAAGATCAGCCGCCTGCACCACACAGTATTCCGCAAAAGCCCCGTCATATTCCGATCCCAACGCCTCAAACCCCACCGGGTTCTCTTCTGTTGGACGAGGTTGGTTGATCGGACATGTCACGCGCGCGCCCATGGGCGTGCCTGTCACGCCCTGCCCCAAACCCACAACCTCCCCGCAAAGATCGCCGCCCTGAATGCGGGGGAAGGCCAGCGCGCCACCCCATCCGCCAGCCGCATCCTCGCCAACAGCATCGCTGTCTTCCGTGCCGGAGGTCACCTCAGAGGCGTACCACCCGATCCGCGTGTTGATGTCTGTGTTGTTCACGCCCGCCGCCAGAACCCGCACCAACACTTGCCCCTTCCCGGGTCGCGGCACCGGAATATCCGTCCGCCATTCCAGCGCCTCCGGCCCACCATGGCGCATCAGGTAAACGCCCGACATGGTCTGAGGAAACATGGTCATCAAAGGTCCACCTTGCCGATCACGGGTCCAGAATTTTGCAAAATTCTGGCCAAGAAAATTGCAATTTTCTTGGCCAATTTCTTCGACGAAATTGGGGCTCCGTCAACGGGCGGTCTGGTCAATGTCTTTGACCCCAAGCAGGACTGCAGCGCCCAGCATCAAAGCCCCTGATATCCGGTTGATCCACTGCCCGGTCAGCCCCTTCAGCCGCCCAATCGTGCGCCGCGCGGCCCAGCCCCACATCACCAGGATCACCCCGTCGACGACCAGATAGGTCACCCCAAGGATCAATAATTGCGGCCAAATGGGCGCGCTCGGGTCAATGAATTGCGGGAACAGCGCGCCGAAGAAGACAACCGCATACGGGTTCGCCATTGAGGTGAAAAACCCTTGCCGAAAAAGCCGCCCACCGGCAGGGTCAGGGGCTTTTGCGTCAGCCCGCGTGAAGATCAGCTTCAGCCCGATCCACGCCAGATAGGCCACCCCCAACCACTTCACCACCCAAAGCGCATCAGCTGACGTCGCCACGATCGCCGTCAAACCAAAGGCCGCCAGCGTCATCTGGATGGTATTGGCGGACAGGTCGCCCGCCACCGTCGCCAAAGACCGTCGCATCCCGTGCCTCAGGGAATTCGAGATGATCAGCAACTGGCTGGTATCTGGCGGCGTCACGAAAAACGCCGCCAGAACACCTAGGTAGAGAAGATAGGTCTCAAGGCTCACGCGCGAATACGGTCATTGGCCGGATCCCACATGGGCGCGTCAGGTTGCACCGTGGCCTTGCACCGTTCACCGAAGATTTCCACCTCCAACTCCTGGCCTTCCGCGCTCAGATCGGTGCGCACCATACCCAGCGCGACAGACGCATCCACGCGATACCCCCAAGCACCCGACGTGGTTTCCCCCACCACTTCGCCATCGTGCCAGATCGTGGACATGTAAGGCGCATCTGCCTTGCCGGCATCCACCTTGAGCGTCACAAACGCCTTCTTGCGCCCTTGCTGACGTTCGTTTTGCAACGCCGCCTTGCCGGTGAAGTCCTGCGGTTTGTCGAACTTGACGAAGCGTTCCAGACCGCCTTCGAGCATCGAATAATCGGTGGAAAGATCGCCCTTCCACGCGCGATAACCCTTCTCAATCCGCAAGGAATTCAGCGCATACATGCCAAAGGGCTTCGCCCCCGCCTCAAGGATCGCCTCATAGATTGTCGGCATATCCTCATTGGCGGCGTGCACCTCCCAACCCAGTTCTCCGGTAAAGCTCACCCGGATCAGGAACGCATCGCGACCCGCCACTTTGCAGTGCTGATGGGTCAGCCAACCGGTCGTCAGATCAGCATCCGTCAGCGGTGCCAACACATCCCGCGACGTGGGGCCGGCGACCAGAAGCGCGGTGCGCTCGGTCGTCGTCTCCGTCACTGTCACGCCGTCGGGCACATTGTTGCGCAGCATATCGCCGTCATGCCACTGCGCCGGGGCGGCGGTGATCAGGACAAAATCGTCCTCCGCCAGACGGATACAGGAGAATTCTGTCAGGATCCGCCCACGGCTATCCGCACGGTAGACAAGGTTGATCCGCCCGATCTTGGGCAAACCACCCGTCACGAACCCGCGCAGCCATTCATCAGCACCCGCACCTTTGATGCAGAACCGCGAAAAACCCGGCAGATCCAGCACACCGCAGGCATCGCGCACAGCTTCGCATTCTTCCTTGATACGCGGCTCCCACGGGCCTTCACGGTACCATGTCTGGGTCGCTTCTTCCGAGGTGTCATCGCCCGGCTTGGCAAACCAATTGGCCCGCTCCCAGCCATTGTAAGCGCCCATCACACCGCCCATTTCACGGACCTTGGCGTCATTCGGGCTCAGCTTCTTATCACGACCCGCAGGCCATTCATGATGCGGGAAGTGCATGGCGTATTCGTGGCCATAGGTCTCCAGCGCTTTTTGCAGGCAGTAATCATGATCGGCGTAATCGGTGTAGCGGCGCGGATCGACCGCCCACATATCCCACTCGGTTTCACCATGCATGATCCACTCGGACAGCACCTTGCCCGCACCACCACCCTGGGCAATCCCGAAGGTAAAGCTGTGGCCTTCAAAGGCGTTCTTCACACCCGGCATCGGGCCGATCATAGGCAACCCGTCCGGGGCGTATGGAATGGGGCCGTTGATGTTGCGGCCCACACCCGCCTCACCCAACAGAGGCATCCGCGCCATGGCATCTTCGATGTAATATTCCAACCGCTCCAAATCGTCAGGGTACAGCTGGAAGCTGAAATCCTGCGGCATGGGATCATCCGGCGTCACCCAATGCGCCTTACAGTTCCGCTCATATGGCCCAAGGTTCAGACCCGTCTTTTCCTGCCGCAAGTAGTATGACGTATCCACATCCCGGATCATCGCAACCTTCTTGCCATGCTCCTTGGTCCAGGCTTCCAGCTCCGCGATTGGCTCGGTCAGGAAATACTGGTGGGACATGACCACCATCGGCACGGTGCGCCCACCGAAGGGCTTGAACATCTCACCCACGCGCTGCGCGTAGTAGCCGGCGCAGTTCACGACGAATTCGCAGCGGATCTCGCCTTTCTCGGATTTCACGATCCACTCATCGCCATCGCGGTCAATGCCAGTCACCGGGCAGAACCGCTCAATCTGGCCGCCCGCATCCCGCGCGCCTTTGGCCAGCGCCTGGGTCAGCTGGGCCGGGTCGATATCGCCATCCAGAGGATCCCAAAGCCCACCTTCCAGATCATGGATTTCCATGAACGGGTTGTACTGCTGCAGTTCTTCAGGCGTGCAGATATCCATCTGCAGACCCTGATAGCGGCCCATACCCGCGACCTTTTCAAATTCCAGCATACGCTCTTTAGTATGCGCCAGACGAACGGCCCCCGTGACGTGATAATTCATCGGGTAATCCACATCCTCGCCCAGCGTCCGGTACATGGCCGCACCATAACGCTGCATGTTCATTACGGCCCAGGACCCGGCGAAGTTCGGGCAGTTGCCCGCCGCGTGCCATGTGCTGCCTGCGGTCAATTCGTTCTTTTCCAGCAAGATGCAGTCTTTCCAGCCTGCCTTCGCCAGATGATAAAGGGTCGACACGCCGACGACGCCGCCGCCGATGATGACGACCCGTGCGGTGGTGGGTAGATCAGCCATAATTGGATACTCCTGTAAGAGTTTGAGGTGTGAGGTGGGTCCAGGTCATATCAACGATCCCAGACCAGACGGGCCGCAAGCCCGGCAAACATGACCGCTGAAAGACGGTTGAGGGTACGCGCGCGTGTCTTGAGCGCGTTGGAAAAGGCCCCGGCCAGCGCGCCGAGGGTGAGGGCGAAGGCAAAGCCCACGCCCAGGAAAATCCCGCCCAGAACCACAATCTGCATCCAGATCGGGCCAATGGCGGGGTCGGTGAATTGCGGGATGAAGGCGAAGATAAAAAGCGCCGTCTTGGGGTTGAGCGTATTGGTGATGAACCCGCGCCGGATGGCAGGCCAGAGGGTCTGCGCGGCGCGCCCCTCGCCAATGTCATCGCGGCTACGCCAGGCCTGCCAGGCAAGAAACATCAGGTAAGCCGCACCTGCGTAGCGGATCGCGTCATAGGCCAGCGGAAACGCAATCAGTAGTGCCGAAAGCCCAGCCGCCGCCATGGCGATGTGAACAAGAATGCCCAGGTTCACCCCCGCGGCCGCGGCCATCCCCACCCGAGGCCCGCCCCGCACGCCACTAGCAGAGATAAAGATGAAATCCGCCCCCGGTGTCAGGTTCAGCAAAAGCCCCGCGCCGATAAAGGCCGCCAGCATCGCAGGGTCAAAGCCTGTGATCACCTCCCACATCACGCTCTCCCCGGCACGGATGTGCTGCCCAATGCGACGCCGTAAATCACGAAACACGCCGCCAATCCGCGCCGCAGCCACGTGTTGAAGATCATGCCCAACGCCATGCGGCCCAATCCTGCGCCCAGCGCGGTGTAGGTGATGTAACTCAGCGCGGTCAGCGTCAGCGCGGTCGGCACAATGACCCACATTTGTGTGGCAATCGGCACATCCGGTTGCACGAACTGGCTGAACGCCGCGAGGTAGCCCGCAACGCTTTTGGGATTGATCGTGGCGATCATGAATGCGCGAAAATAAACGGATTTGGCCGTGGTTTCGCTGTCCTGCTCATCCGCGCTGACGGGCTGCCTCGCCGTAATCCAGCCGCGAATGCCAAGATAAATCAGAAACGCTGCGCCCACGATTTTCAGAACCTGAAACGCAGTGGGGGAGGCCGCGATCAACGCGGTGATGCCCGCCGCAGACAGCGACAGAAACAACAACGCCTGCGTCAGGATCGCCGCCACCCCGGGCAAGGACCGTCGGAACCCCAGTGTCATCCCGTTCGTGATACAATTGGCGGCATTCGGCCCCGGCGTGGTCACGAACACCACCCAGAACAGCGCGAATATGGTCCATGCCTCGAAACTCATGGCCGCCTCAATAGACCGGCGGCGCGATCACCCAGATCGCGACAACCGGCTCGTCATAAGGATTGGACCAAAGATATTCCTGATCCTTCACGCGGAAACTGTCCCCCGGCCCGACGGAGAAAGATCGCCCCCCGATAGTGAGATCCAGCTGGCCAGAGATGATGTAACCCACCTCTTGCGTCGGGCGGTTCGCCGGGCGCTGCATGGCAGATCGGGGCTGAAAGGTGGAATGGATCATCTCGAAATCATCGGTCAGATCGGGCGACAGCAGCTCTTCTATCAGCCCCTCTTCGCCTGACCCCATAGGCCGCCGCGTGCCCGCGCGCACCACGTAACCCTGCTCCTCCACCGGCGCGCTGTCATGGCCAAAAAGCAGCGACATGGGCACGCCCAGCACTTCGGCAATTTGGCGCAGGTCGGAAATGGACGGGTCAGAGAGATCCCGCTCCACTTGGCTCAGCCACCCCACGGACCGCCCCAGCGCCTCGGACAGATCGGTCAACGTATGCCCCCGCGCCTTGCGCAACGCGCGTAAATCCGCACCCAAAGTGCGCACCGGGGACAGAGTTGTAAGATCCAAGACCAGTTGCTTTCGTGAAAAAAATCGCACCTTTTTCACGGTGTACGAGTCGCGTGAAATTTTCAATCATTTTTTCACGCCGCGCTGCAGCGGCATATCGCGCCAATCCCGGCTTCTTTCTGGCCTGAAATACTCAAGTCCCACCTTCACCGCCCACGTGGCTGCCAAAAACCTGGCGCAGGATCGCAGCCAACCCGTCCGCATCGCGCGCGTCAAAAGCGGCGGGTTGATTGCTATCGATATCCAGAACAGCGATCAGATCCCCCTGCTGGTTCCACACCGGCAAAACGATCTCCGACCGGGTGGAGGTGGCGCAGGCAATGTGGCCCGGAAAGGCATCCACATCATCGACCAGTTGCACCTCACCCGTACGCGCCGCCTCCCCGCAAACGCCACGGTCAAAAGGGATCTGCAAACATCCGTGCCCGCCTTGATATGGCCCAATCTTGAGCAGACCCGGCTCCGTCACGCGGTAAAAGCCGGTCCAGTCGAAACGGTCATCCGCGTGATGCAATTCGCACACGACGGTGGCCATCAGGGCAACCTCATCCGTTTCGCCGTCCGTCAGCGCAGCGACAATTTTTGATATCTCTGAGTAATCAGTGTTCATTTCAGTCGGATGGGGGGCCAGCCCCCCAAACCCCCCGGGATATTTATAGCCAGAAGAACAGACTAGATGCGTTCTATGGCGATGGCCGTGCCTTCGCCGCCACCAATGCAGATGGCCGCGATACCGCGTTTGAGATCGCGCTTTTCCAGCGCATTGAGCAATGTGACCATGATGCGCGCGCCGCTGGCCCCAATGGGGTGACCCAGCGCGCAGGCCCCGCCATTCACGTTCACCTTGTCGCGCGGCAGACCCATTTCATGCATGAAGGCCATGGGCACAACGGCGAAGGCCTCATTCACCTCCCAAAGATCCACGTCCTCCTTGGACCATCCGATTTGGGTCAGCAGTTTCTGCGCAGCCGGCACCGGCGCGGTGGTGAACCACCCCGGCGCTTGCGCGTGACTGGCATGGCCGAGAACGCGCGCGCGGGGTGTGAGGCCTTGCGCCTCAGCGGCGTCTTCGGAGGTCAGCACCAAGGCGGCGGCACCATCGGAAATGGACGACGAATTGGCAGGCGTCACCGTGCCATCCTTGCGAAACGCGGGCTTCAGATGCGGGATCTTGTCAGGCCGTGCTTTGGCAGGCTGTTCATCTTCCGATATCGTCACCTCGCCCTTGCGGGTCTGGAACGTGACAGGCGCGATTTCCCCCTCAAAAGCGCCGGATTTCTGCGCCGCCAGCGCTCCTTCCAGAGACGCGATCGCATATTCATCCTGTGCTTCGCGCGTGAACTGGAATTTCTCGGCGCAGTCTTCGGCAAATGTCCCCATCAGGCGGCCCTTATCATAGGCATCTTCCAGCCCATCAAGGAACATGTGATCCTTCACTTCCCCATGCCCGATCCGCGCGCCGCCGCGCATTTTGGGTAGCATGTAAGGCGCGTTTGACATGCTCTCCATCCCGCCTGCGATCATCGCCTCTGTTTGCCCCAACGCGATCTGGTCGAAAGCAATCATCGCCGCCTTCATCCCCGACCCGCACATCTTGTTCAGCGTCGTCGCCGGCACATCCTCAGGCAGTCCGCCGTGAAACCCCGCCTGACGCGCCGGCGCCTGACCTTGACCCGCGGGCAGCACGCAGCCCATCAGCACCTCATCCACCGTTCCCAGCCCGGCATTTTCCAGCGCCGCCTTGATCGCGGCACCGCCCAGAACGGCGGCCTCCACACCATCAAAATCGCCCTGAAACCCACCCATCGGCGTGCGGGCCGCGCCCGCGATCACAACGCTTTTCATGTCTGTCCTCTCATGAACCCGGACCCGTACATAATGACCCGTGAATACTGAATCGTAAGGATTTCACCGTAGTCTGCGCGAATTCTCAACGAGGGTGAATATCAAATGGAACTCAACACCATAGAAACCGACGCGGCGCAGGTCCTGACACCCATGGTGGATCGCATCGATGCGGCAAGTGCCATTCAATTCAAGGACGCCGTGCGCGCGGCCACGGTGGAAGGCCCTGATCGCGTTGTGCTGGACCTTGGCAATGTGCGGTTTGTGGACTCAAGCGGGCTTGGCGCAATTGTGTCATCCATGAAGCATCTGGGCCAAGGGCGAAAGATGGATCTGGCCGCGCTCAACCCCGATGTGGACAAGGTGTTTCGCCTGACGCGCATGGACACGGTTTTCACAATTTACAAAGACATCGAAACCGCGACTGACCCCCAAACAGGTGCAGATGCTGCTGCGGGAACGGGCCACGCTTCGTGAGCATGCACGCCGCACCCTTTGGACCAAACGCGCAGTCCAAGGGCGGCGCGTCTTGCCGCCTCTACAAGGCACGGTTCCAATCTGACAACCTGTCCACGCGCGATGCCTTGGCGGACATCCGGCGCGCCATGGTCAAAAACGCGTTGCACGATGATCTGATCGGGCGCGTGGAAATCGTGTTGGCAGAATTGTTCAACAACATCGCCGAACACGCCTATCGCGACACGGGCGAGGGGGAGGTGCGATGCTCCATCGATTTGCGCGGGTCGGACATGATTGTCGAAGTCACCGACCAAGGTGCGCCGATGCCCGGGGGGGAAATGCCGGAAGGCACGTTGCCCGATATTGATGTGGCGCTTGATGATTTGCCGGAAGGGGGCTTTGGCTGGTTCATCATCCGGTCGCAGGTGAACGCGCTCAGCCATCATCGGCTGGCCTTGGGCAATTTCACGCGTCTGACATTCGACACCCGCGCGACCTAAGATTCTGTGAAGAAACAGATTTATGGTCGTTCCTCCGCAGGCCACTGCGAGCGAAAAATTCAGAAAGTCGGGTCTGGCGTCAGGGTTGAATACCGCTTTGGATACGCGGCAAAGCATCCCTGTCCCACCTTCATGTCGAGTGCTTCGCTCCAACACGAAAAAACTACCGCAGGCCAAATTTCACATTCTTGCCTTATTCCTAGCGAAGTTACGCCTGAATGCGCCGTCATATCTTTCCTCGTAGCTGCATATAGCTTCCCTCGGCGCCGCGTTTAACAGCCCCCACCCAGTACGCGGCGCCGAGGTTCATACCCCCCCCAAAAAACTTACTTACGTCACGCCAAACAAACGCGCGTCATCACGCGTGGGTGTGTGGCCATTCCGCGCTGAAATGCTAAATTGTCGATCAAGACAAATGATCGAAAGCGTCCTGACATGCGCAATTTTCACTTTCCCGGCCGGTCCCGCGTTCTGGCTGCAAATGGCATGTGCGCCACGTCGCATCCCTTGGCGGCCAAGGTCGCGGTGGACGTGCTGGAACGGGGCGGCAATGCGATGGATGCCGCCATTGCCGGCGCGGTCATGCTGGGGTTGTGCGAACCGCAGATGACCGGCATCGGCGGGGATTGTTTTGCCCTGTTCAACACGGCCGGCAGCGATGATGTCAAAGCCTTCAACGGATCAGGCCGCGCCCCGCGCGCGATCAATGCTGATGCGATGCGCGCGGCGGGCCACGAAAACGTACCATTGAACGGGCCGGAAGCGGTGACCATCCCCGGCGCTATGGACGGGTTCTGCCGGTTGAGTGAAACCCATGGCAAACTGGGCATCGATGCAATCCTTGCCCCTGCCATCCGCTATGCCGAAGAGGGGATACCGGTCGCGCCCCGCGTCGCCTATGACTGGCCCTTTGATGCGCCGTCTCTCAGCGGACATGGGCTCACGCATTACTCCAAGGGTGGTGCACCGATGGGCGTGGGCGATGTGTTCCGCGCGCCGGGTCAGGCAGAGGTGCTGCGTCGCGTGGCCAAAGACGGGCGCGACGCGTTCTACACTGGCGAAGTCGCAGACGACATGCTGGCCGCGCTGAACACCTTGGGCGGCGTGCACGATGCGCAGGATTTCGCCACCACCGAAGGCACCCCCACCGACCCGGTATCAGGCACCTATAAAGGCGTCGAATTGCTGGAACACCCGCCGAATGGCCAAGGCGCGGCGGCGATCCTGATGCTCAATATGCTCAAGCATTTTGACCTCGCCTCGATGGATCCGATGGGGGCGGCGCGCGCCCATATTGAAGCGGAAGTGACCAAGATCGCCTATGACGCGCGCAACCGGATCATTGCAGATCCCGACCACACCGCGCGGGTGGAATTCATGCTGTCCCAAGACACCGCCGACCGATTGGTCGCGTTGGTGGATCCCAAGAAGGCGATGGGCGATGTAGCCCCGCTGACGGAGGCATTCCACAAGGACACCATCAACATCATCACCGTGGATCGCGACCGCATGGCCGTGTCGATGATCTATTCCATCTTCCACGGCTTCGGGTCGGGCATCGCGTCGGAAAAATTCGGCATCCTGCTGCACAACCGGGGCGCTGCCTTCAACCTGACCCCGGGCCATCCCAATGAAATCGGGCCGGGCAAGCGCCCCATGCACACGATCATCCCCGGGATCCTGCGCCAAAAGGGTCGCGTGGCGACACCCTTTGGCGTGATGGGAGGGCAGTATCAATCCACGGGGCACGCGCGGTTTGTCACCAATATGGAAGATTTCGGCATGACCCCGCAGGATGCCATCGACGCGCCGCGCTGCTTTGCCGAAAAGGGCGAGCTGCAGATGGAAGAAGGCTACACCGATGCGGTATGCGCTCAACTGGCAAATATGGGCCACAACGTGGTCATGAAAGAACGCCCCTTGGGCGGCGCACAGACGATCATGATCCGCGACGATGGCCTGCTGGAAGGCGCAAGTGACCCGCGCAAAGATGGCTGCGCGCTCGGCTACTGAGTTAAGAGTTTCCAGTTTCAATCGAACCGGTTTTCGCTGCCTTTCGCCACCAAATTCCTTGGCGGCTCAAACGCGAAACCCGGTGTTCTTTGATGAAGAAACTGGAAAAGCTTTAGTTCAGCTGAAAATGCAGCGGATATTGGCCGTCTTCAAAGGGGCCAAACAGATCGGGAATGTCCGGGTGACCCACAGGTTCGCCTGAATAATCCGCGATCAGGTTCTGTTCGCTGACATAAGCTACGTAGTAGCTTTGATCGTTTTCCGCCAGCAGATGATAGAACGGCTGTTCTTTCGACGGGCGGCTTTCTTCGGGAAGGCTTTCGTACCATTCTTCCGTGTTGGAAAACTCCGGATCCACGTCAAAAATGACCCCCCGGAAGGGATGCTTGCGGTGTTTCACCACCTGCCCCAAATGATATTTCGCCCGTGTCGAATACATAGCCGTACCACCTATCGCGCGATGGTACTGCGATCAAGCCGGGTTTGTCCAACCGGCGGGCCCGATTTTTGCGGAAACAGTTTGTGAACAAGCCCGTGACAAAGCCGACCCTCACTTTAGTGATTTCCTAACCGTTTCAAATCGGCTAAAATAAAAGAAAAAACATAAGCGAGAGGCAGATGAGCAGAACTCTTCGCGCTATGATTCTGGTGATTTTGGTTGCGTCTTGCGGTGGGCGCGGCGGTGACTTGCCGTCCAAATCATTGGATAACGCGTGCACAATCCTGGACCAAAAGCCGCATTATCACCGCGCCATGCGACAAGCAGAGCGTAAGTGGGGCGTACCGATTCCCGTGCAGATGGCCACCATCTATCAGGAAAGCAAATTCGTGAGCGACGCGCGCACGCCCTTCCGCTGGACCTTGGGCGTGATCCCGATGGGCCGGATTTCGTCGGCTTATGGATATTCCCAGGCGCTGGACGGCACATGGGAAGAATACAAGGAAGACACCCGCAGCCGGGGCGCGCGGCGCAATGACATTCGCGACGCCACCGATTTCATCGGCTGGTACATGGCGGAAACCAACGAACGGTTGGGCATCTCCATGCATGACACGCGCAACCAGTATCTGGCCTATCACGAAGGCCGGGGCGGATATAAGCGCGGGTCTTACCGCAGCAAACCATGGCTGATGGGCGTGGCCGACAAGACAGCGGCGCGGGCCGATACCTATGCCGCGCAGCTGAGAAGTTGCCGTAGACTGTAAGACAAACGCGCGCTCGTCACATGCTGACGGGCGCGCCTTTCGTCAGCGTTCGATCACCCGGTCCTCAAGTCCCGGAATGACGAAGTTGACATCATCCAGCCGCACACCCGTTTCTAGGTTGCCCAGAACCACGGTCGTGCGCGCGCCCGATCCATCATTGATCACCCATTGGCGCAGTTCCACCGGATCACCGGTGAACACCAGTTCGATACTGCCATATTCGGGGTTTTCAGGGTCCTGCGCCTGAACGGTCGTGGACGTGCCGTCGCTTGCGTGCCCTGTCACCATACGTTCGCGCGAAAAATCCACGTTCCGCGCCAAGATAATCTTCAAAGGCGTACGCCCCAACGGATAGGCCTCTGGCCCCGTGTTGGATTTGCCATCCACCACACCCACGCGCGATCCATCCGCCACGACCAGCATATCCTCAGGCGGGTTATATTCAAACCGCACCTTGCCGGGGCGTTTCAGATAAATCTGGCCAGTGCTGATCGTGCCATCATCATTGATCTGCGTGAACTGGCCCGAGGCCGAAGAAAACCCGTTCAGATACTGGGAAATCTCTGACAGCGACAGTTTGTCTGCCGCGGCAGGCAGGGCAAGCACGGCAGTGGTCAAGGCGGTGCCGACAAGGCGTAGTACGTGTCTCATGCAATCGACCTAGTCATATTTTTGCGCCATTGCACCCATCTTCACGCATCTGTGCGCGGATTGCCGCCTTACTGTTCCGGCACCAAAATCTCACGCTTGCCCACATGGTTGGCCGCACTCACGACGCCTTCATCTTCCATCTGCTCGACCAGACGCGCGGCTTTGTTATAGCCGATGGCCAATTTCCGCTGAATATAAGACGTCGAACACTTCCGATCCGTGATCGCGATCTGCACGGCTTGGTCATACAGCGCATCTTCGCCATCCGTATTGCCACCCAGACCCAGAACCGCGTCTATATTGCTGGCTTTGTCCTCTTCCGGGCCGTCCTGCACACCGCCCACGTATTCAGGCGGGCCGTAGGCCTTAAGGTGGTTCACCACCTCTTCCACTTCCTCGTCCGACACGAACGGACCGTGGCAACGCGTGATTTTCCCGCCGCCCGCCATGTAAAGCATGTCGCCCATGCCCAGAAGCTGCTCAGCCCCCATCTCACCCAGGATCGTCCGGCTGTCGACCTTACTGGTCACCTGGAAGGAAATCCGCGTGGGGAAGTTCGCTTTGATTGTACCGGTGATCACATCCACCGACGGCCGCTGCGTGGCCATGATCAGGTGAATGCCGCTGGCCCGCGCCATCTGCGCCAGACGCTGAATGCAGGCCTCAATCTCCTTGCCTGCGACCATCATCAGGTCGGCCATCTCATCGACGATCACGACGATGTAAGGCATCTTTTCCGGTGCGAATTCATCGGTTTCAAACACCGGCTCACCGGTTTCATCGTCAAAGCCTGTCTGCACCGTGCGAGAGAACATCTCCCCCTTCGACAGCGCGTCTTCCACCCGGCTATTAAACCCGTCGATGTTACGCACGCCCATCTTCGACATCTTGCGGTAGCGTTCTTCCATCTCCGCCACGACCCATTTGAGCGCGACCACGGCCTTTTTCGGGTCGGTCACAACGGGGCTCAGCAGGTGCGGAATGCCGTCATACACCGACAATTCCAGCATCTTCGGGTCGATCATAATGAGCCGGCAATCCTCCGGCGTCAGCTTGTACAGCAGGCTGAGGATCATCGTGTTGATCGCCACGGATTTACCCGAGCCGGTTGTCCCCGCGATCAGCAGGTGAGGCATCTTGGCAAGGTTCGACACCACAGGGTCGCCGCCAATGTCCTTACCCAACGCCAGCGGCAGACGCATATTGCTATCCCCAAAATCACGGGCCGACAGCAATTCGCGCAGCACCACCATTTCGCGGTTGTCATTGGGCAGTTCGATCCCGATCACCGACCGGCCCGGCACCGTGGAAACCCGCGCTGAAAGCGCACTCATGGACCGCGCAATATCATCGGCCAGACCGATCACGCGGCTCGCTTTCAGGCCGGGTGCAGGTTCCAATTCATACATCGTAACCACGGGGCCAGGACGGACCGATACGATCTCCCCCTTCACACCGTAATCATCCAGCACGTTTTCAAGCATGCGCGCGTTTTCCTCCAACGCGTCATCGCTCAGATGATGGCGCTGGATCGTGACCGGGTTGGTCAGCAGGTTCAGCTCCGGCAATTCAAACGCCGGGCGGGGGCGTTCTTCGAATTGCAGGGCCGGTTGCGCCTCAGCCCGGGCTTGGGCGGAAGGTGCAGGCGCTTTGCGGGCCGTGTGCTGCACCACCTTGCGCGGCTCTGCCACGGGGATGGGCGCTTGCGCGTAGGCCGCAGGCATTTCAGGTACGATTTCAGGGATGTCGTCGGGCATATCATCCACAAGCGGCGCATCCTCATCCCACGCAGGGGCCGCAGGAATATGCAACTGCGCCGCTGTCAGCGGCGGCTCTGGCGGCAGATGCTTGCCAGTGTTCAGCACCAGCGGGTCAGGCCCACGACCACGACCTTTGGTCAGCGGCTTGTCTTCCGGGATCTGTGCCACTTCGGGCTCCGCTCGCGGGCTACGGTTCCGAATGGCGGCAGCAATCTTGTCACGCACACTGTCGGGTGAGGACGCCTCGGGCGCATCGCCCGCAAATTCCTGCGTGACCAGCTCCGCCTCAGGCTCAGGATCCGGGCGACGAATAAGCGACGGCATCCGCGCCAAAAGCCCTGTCTTTTCTTTCACAAACGGCTGAGGGGCCACCGCTTGCCGGGCTGGGGCAGGTTCATCAATCACCACCCGCGCCACGCGGCGTTGCAACGGCGGCTCTTCCACCACCGTCTGGCCGTGGTCTTCCTCCATCAGCGCCGCCTCACGCCGTTCCGCGCGTTTGCGCATCTGGCCCTGAAGACGGGACGACAACCCGACAGAGGCCGACGCCGCGCCCTTTGCCCCGTGTTTGACACCATGGCCCAAAAGCGTGCGAAGACCGGCATAGGTCATGATCACACCCACCACGCCGAACTTCAGAACGCGGGCCACATCCCGGCGCGTGGCCCCAAAGATGAAAAGGCCCATACCAAGCGATGCAAGCCCAAGCGCCACCGACAGGAACTTCAGCCCAAAGGCCGAACCAAACGGCAAAACCCCGATCAGCGCCGCCAGAACCGTGTCACCAAAAAGCCCGCCCAGCCCATAGCTATGCGCCGCCGTCCACACCGGACCCGGCGTCATGGAAGACGCGTAAAGCGACAGGATCGCCAACCAGATGGGCGTAAAAATCAACCGGCTCAGCGCGCGGTCGGTGCCATCATGGAACGTGAACCGCAGGCCCCAAACCGCCAACAGCACCGCAATGCCCGCAGCGGCCCAGCCAATCACCATGAACACCGTGGCGGCGACAGACGCCCCCACCTGCCCCATCATATTGTTGACCGGCGCATCCGTGGCGGACATCCAGCTGGGATCATCAGGGTGGTAGGAAAAGGCCATCGCACCCGCAATCGCCGCCAGACACAAAAGCAAAAGACCAAGCAGTTCCTTGCCCCGTTTTTCAATCGCTTGCGCCATTGAACTGTCCAGCAGGGGATCGCGTCCACGTGTCTGATATGCCATGTCTCGCCTCGTCCTTTTTTATGCGTACAGACAGTCGCGCAGGGCGGTCAGCCCCTCTGCCGTCTGATTTTTTGGGGCCACCAACGCGGCCCGGATGTATGTCTTGCCGGGGTTCACTCCAACGCCGTCGCGGCCCAGATAGCTGCCGGGCAGAACCCGCACGCCCGTCTCGGTCCAAAGCTTCATCGTCGCGGCCTCGTCATCCTCCACCGGCAACCAGAGGAAGAACCCGGCTTCCGGCCCCAGATAGCCCGGCACACCGCCCAAGATGTCATCGGCCAGCGCGTATTTTTCCTGATAAAGCGCACGGTTCTCAACCACATGGGTCTCTTCCGCCCAAACCTTTTCCGCCACCCGCTGCAACGGCATGGGCAACGGACTGCCCGCGTAATTCCGCAGCGTTTTCATCCGCGCGATGCTTTCCGGCCCGGTGGCCACAAGGCCCGACCGCAGACCGGGCAAGTTCGACCGCTTGGACAGCGAATTGAACAACACCACGCGTTCAGGATCGGCACCCACCTCATGGGAGACTGTCAGCGCGCCGACAGGCTGCGCATCGCGGTAAATCTCTGAATAACACTCATCGGCGAAAATCTTGAAATCGTGCTTTTCCGCCAGCGCGATCAGGTTGGCCCAATACCCTTTGGTGGCCACCGCGCCCTGTGGATTAGACGGCGAACACAAGTAAACCACCGCCGTCTCATCCAGCACGGCGGCAGGCACCGCATCGAAATCCGGCAAATACCCCGTCTCGCGTGTCGCATCCAGAAACACAGGCTCCGCCGCCACGCTGAGCGCGGCCACCATGTAGACCTGATAGAACGGATTGGGGATCAACACCTTGGGCCGCTTGCCATTCTTCGTTTCCGGGCACAGCGCCATCATCGCATTGTAAAGCCCCTCGCGCGTTCCACAGAGCGCCATCACGTTGCGATCCGCATCAAGCGTCACGCCATAGCGCCGCCCAACCCAATCCGCGATCGCCGCGCGCAACTCGGGCGATCCTTCATTCACAGGGTATTTCGAAAACTCACCCGCTGTATCCGCCAGCACATCGCGGATCCAGGGCGGAAAATCATGGCGCGGCTCGCCGATGGTCATCGCGATAGGATCGCCGCCGGGTGCATGCACATCCAGCAAAGCGCGCAAACGCGGGAACGCATATTCCGGAAGGTTCGAAAACCGCTCGGGGAACATCAATACTGCCTCGTGTTTCGGGATCATGATCGCCCCGATTTACAGGCAGGGTACTCAGTTTGATCTGACAGGTCCAGAAAAACCCTTCGCCCGACCGGAATTTGTGGCATTTTCGCAGAGGGTTAAGACCCCTGCGTCACAGCACCTCTTCGGCCGCCTTCGCCACCCGCAAAAGCCGTTCCTCGGCAAAAGGCGCGCCCAGCAACATGACACCGCAACTCGCCGTGGCCGTGGGCAGGCTCACCCCGCAGAGCCCCATCAGGTTGCCAATGCGCGTATTGCGCAAGGCCAGAAGGTTCTCTGTGACGTAGTAATCATTGTCGGTCAGCAGCCGCTCCCGATCCGGCGGCAGGATGGGCGCGGTGGGGCAAATCACGGTGTCAAACCCTTTGGTGCGGGCATGCCATTCGGCGCGCAAACCCTCCAGCCTGAACCACCCGGCGATGTAATCATGGGCGGCAAATTTCTTGCCAGACCGGAAGCGTTCCAGAATGGCCGGGAACATCTTGTCCGGCGTGGCTTCAATCACCTCTGACCACTGCCCATAGGCTTCTGCGGTAAAGAGGATCCCAGACAGCGGCATGGCTTGCGTCAGTTCCGGCGCCTCAAACGGCACAATCTCTGCACCCGCATCCTTAAACCGCTCTACCGCGCCTTCAAACGCCTTGAGCGGACCGTCACGAATGTCATCAAAGGCCACATTCTGCACCACGCCAAGGCGCATGCCCTTGATCGCCGCACCGCGCAAATCCGCGGCCTTGCCACCTTCCATAGCCGCCAGGATCAGCGCGCAATCCTCCACCGTGCGTGCAAGCGGCCCGACCGTGTCAAACCGCGCACACAGCGGCACAACACCGTCATTCGACACCCGACCCTCGGTTGTCTTGAGCCCCACAAGATCGTTCCACGCCGATGGAATGCGCACCGATCCGCCCGTGTCACTGCCAATGCCACAGGCCCCCAACCCAAACGCCACCGACGCCGCCGCCCCCGAAGATGATCCCCCCGGCACAAGGGCTGCATCATTCACATTGGGTGGCGTCGCTGTCATGGGATTGAGGCCAAGCCCGGAAAACGCCAACTCGCTCATATGCGTCTTGCCCAGACAAACCAGCCCCGCTTTGGTGGCATTGGCCAGCACGCGGGCATCCGTATCCGGCACGCGCCCTTCAAGCAAACGCGACCCGGCGGCGGTTTCAGTGCCGGCACTGTCAAAAAGATCCTTCCAACTGATCGGCACGCCGTCGAGCGGCCCCAGCCGCTGCTTCAACTCCGCCCGCGCTTTCGCCGCCTCCGCCTCCGCCATGGCGCGATCGGGCGTGACAGTCGAATAGATATCATCACGCGACGGATGCGCGTCGATAGCGGTCAGGAAGTCTTCGGTGAGCGTGACCGGATCCACCTCCCCCTTGCCGATGGCGCGGCCCAGATCTGCGGCGGATTTCTCTCTCCAATCGGTCATCTTGGGCTCTCCTTCGCCTGCATGGTTGCGCGACCGTAGCGGCAGCAAAGCGCATGGACAATCCCACGGCCACACCCATATGGAAGGGCATGGAATTTGACAGCGATATTCTAATCGTCGGCGGCGGCATCAACGGGTCCGTTCTGGCGCTTGGGCTGGCCCAAACAGGCCGCCACGTGACCATGATTGATGCGCAGCCCGAGGCGGTGCGCCGCAACGCAGGTTTTGATGGGCGATCCTACGCACTGGCCCTGACATCTGTGCGGCTGCTCAAGGGGATCGGCATCTGGGACCGGATTGAGGGCAAAGCCCAACCGATGCTCGACATCAAAGTGTCCCAAGGCCGCGCTGGCGAAGGACCGGGGCCGTTCTTTCTGCATTTCGACCATGCGGAACTGGAAGAAGGCCCGATGGGTCACATGTGCGAGGATCGCTTTCTGCGCCGCGCGCTGCTGGATGCCATTGCGGAAGATGACCGGATCACGGTGATCGAAGACCGCGTCACCCGCCAATCCACCGCGCAGACCAGTGCCACGCTCGAACTGGCCTCCGGCAAAACACTGACGGGCAGGCTTCTGGTGGGCTGCGACGGGCGCGGCTCCGGGACGGCAACGCGCGCCGGGATCAGACGCACAGGCTGGGGCTATGGTCAGACGGCACTGGTGGCGGCGGTGGAACATGAACGCCCCCATAACGGTGTGGCGCATCAGTTTTTCATGCCGCAAGGGCCGCTCGCCATCCTGCCGCTGCCGGGCAATGTGAGCTCCATCGTCTGGAGCGAGACTGACGCGACAGCGGCCGAATTTGCAGCGCTCTCTGACGCGGAATTCCTCAAGGTTTTGCGCCCGCGCTTCGGCGATTTTCTGGGCGATATCGCGATGCGTGGGAAACGCTACACCTATCCTCTGGGCCTCAGCATCGCGCAAAAACTGGTGGCAGACCGGCTGGTGCTGGTGGGCGACAGTGCGCACGGCGTGCATCCTTTGGCCGGCCAGGGCCTCAATGCCGGGCTGCGCGATGCCGCTGCCCTTGTGCAAGTGGTGAAAGAGGCCGCGCGCCGGGGCGAAGATTTCGGCACAGAGGCGGTGCTGGACCGCTACGCCCAATGGCGGCGGTTCGACATCACCGCGCTGGCCATGGTGACGGACGGGACCAACCGGCTGTTTTCCAATGAGAACACTCTCTTGCGTGCCGCGCGGGGCCTCGGCATGGGCGTGATCAATGCACTACCGGGGCTGCGGCGCGGCATGATGCGCCAAGCGGCGGGGCTGACCGGTGATTTGCCGGATTTGATGAAGCCTTGAAAGATGGGGGGCCAGCCCCCCACGTTGAAACCCACGGGTTTCAACGCCCCCCCGGAGTATTTCTGGCAAGATGAATGAAGGGGCTTAGCCCTGTTGTTCATACAGTTTGATCACGGTGTCACCGTAGCGCCGTTCATCGAGCGCAGTGAAACTTGGCGGCGCGACGACGGGTGCGTTGTCTTCCCAGATGATCAATGCACCGGGCGCGATCCAGTCGTTTTCCGCAAGCGCAGCCAGCGCCCTTTCCCCCAAGGCCTTGCCATATGGCGGATCGAGAAAGATCAGGCTAGCAGGCTGCGCGGCAGGGCCGGGTTTGCGCGCATCGCGAGGCACAACACGCGTCGCGCCCTCCGCCCCGCAGGTGGCAATATTGGCATGCAGCAGTTTGAGCGCGGCGCGGCCTTGGTCGATGAAGGTGACGTGGTCTGCACCCCGCGACAGCGCCTCAAGCCCCAAGGCACCGGTCCCTGCGAACACATCAAGCACGATGGCCCCATCAAGCGCATCAGCGTGGTTGCTTTCGATGATGTTAAACAGGCTCTCGCGCACGCGGTCGGACGTTGGGCGCAAATGGGCGGCCGCATCCCCTTTGCCGACGGAGGCCAAGCGGCGACCGCGAAAGCTGCCGCCGATAATCCTCACGCCTTGAGAAGGGTCTTCAACTCCAGCCCCGTATCGGCAATCTGGTCGGGCGCGGGCGATTTACCCGCATCAATCAGACGCTTGCCCACCATGTAGGCGCGCGGTTCACTGGCGGCATCCACGGCGAGCAATTCATCATCCTTGAAATACCAAAACGACATGCCCTTGCCCTTCCCATCAGGCCGCGACACCACGCGGTTGTAGCCGGTGTTCAGCCCCGCGATCTGCAATTTGATGTCATACTGATCGGACCAGAACCACGGCTGCGCGATATAGGCCTTTTCCGCCCCCATGATATTCTCAGCCACGCATTCGGCCATGTCATGGGCATTGGGCACGCTTTCCAGCCGCACCCGATCCCCGCGATAGGGGAAGGACGCGCAATCGCCCGCCGCCCAGATATGCGGATCCGACGTGCGGCAGAATTCATCTGTCTTGATGCCATTGTCGATCTCAAGCTTGGCCATCGCCGCCAGATCCGTGGCCGGATCAATGCCCACCCCCACGATCACGAAATCCACGTCCAGCATTTCGCCCCCCGCCAGTTCTGCACCGGTCACGCGGGTGTCACCCACCAACCGTTCCAGCCCTGTGCTTTCGCGAATGTCCACACCGTGGCCTGCATGCAGATCGCGAAAGAAGTCCGACGTCTCGGGCGACGCCACGCGTTTGAGGATCCGATCCGCCATTTCAATCAGCGTGACCTTCAGCCCCTTCTTGGCCGCCACCGCCGCCGCCTCAAGACCGATGTAGCCACCGCCCACGATCAACACATGCGCGCCTTCGCGAAATTCCGGCGCCATCGCATCCACATCCGATAGCCCGCGCACAAGATACACACCCTCCAGATCACCACCCATCGCAGCGGGCAAGCGGCGCGGCACTGATCCGGTGGCCAGCACAAGGTGATCATACTGGATCGTGCGATCCGTCGTCGTGATCTCCTTTTCGCCGGGCACGATGGACGTGACCTGTTCGTTCACGCATAGATCAATGTCGTTCTCGGGGTAAAAGCTTTCGGGGCGCAGGTACATCCGCTCCAGCTCCAGCTCCCCCAGCAGGTATTTCTTGGAAAGCGGCGGGCGCTGGTAAGGGGGCTGCGGCTCTTCGCCAATGAGCGTGATCTGCCCTGCATAGTCCAGCGCGCGCAGCTTCGCGACAACGGATGCCCCGGCCTGTCCGGCCCCAACCACAACGATACCCGCCATGTATCCCCCGCTCTTTTTCCCAGTTCTTTTTCATGGTGCAATTTCCGGGTGACCCTATATCTAGCGGCAGGCGAAACACAAATGATAAGGCACGCGATTATGACAATTTCCCAAGGCGACACCCTGCCAGAGGCCACTTTCATCGTGATGGGCGAAGGCGGCCCCGAAGAGGTCAGCCTGTCTGACAAGACCAAGGGCCGCAAAGTGGTGATTTTTGCAGTGCCCGGCGCGTTTACGCCCACCTGCGATTCCGCCCATGTGCCCAGCTTCATGCGCACCAAGGACGCGCTGATGGAAAAAGGCGTGGAGGAGATCATCTGTGTGTCCGTCAACGACCCGTTCATCATGCAGAAATGGGGTGAGACGACAGGGGCCACGGCGGCAGGCATCGCGATGCTGTCGGATGCCGAAGCTGCGTTCACCAAGGCCATCGGCATGAACTTCTCCGCCCCGCCCGTGGGGTTCGTGGATCGGTCCCAGCGCTATGCGATGCTGGTGGAGGACGGCAAGGTCAGCCTGTTGCAGGTGGATGAAAACCCCGGCACTTGTGAGCTTTCCGCGGGTGAGAGCCTTCTGGACTCCATGTGAGGATTTCCCCAGGCGCGGAATCAAGGGCGCAAGCCCGCCGCGCCTTCGCCAGGCCGTCCCGGGGCCTGGCGAAATGCTTGGGCAAGCGCTTCGCTTAAATGCATTTCGAGAACTCAAACATAAAGCGCGGCAGATCAGTCATCAGATCGCAACGCCACGGCCTGTCAAAGCCGCTCTGCCGGTCCGTCATGGCGCAAGTGGCGTCAACCTCTCCCGCAACAACGCCACCGGATGCGCCTTGAGCGAGAGCCGCGTGGCCACGTAATCCTCCACCACTTCCTCCCCAATTGTCATCTGCGGCAACAGGGCGGCAGGTTCATCAATCCCCTCCCCATCCATATCGCCAGAGAATAGCGGCAACGGCTTATCCCCCGCCAGCGCCCGCGCCTCCCACAACGCCTCCCGCCGCGACAGCCCTAATTCCGCGAACGCATCCGCCTCCGCCAACCTTGTCACGGTCAAAGGCGACACCCCCGCCCGCCGCCAGACATCCGCCACCGTCACATAGCCATTCCCGCGCGCGGCGGTGATCCAGGCGGCATCCTCCTCCGCCATCCCCTTGATCTGCCGAAACCCCAGCCGAAGCGCCAGCCCGCCACGCCCATCAGGCTCCATCACATTGTCCCAGTAACTTTCCTGCACACAAACCGGCCGCACCGTCACACCATGTTCGCGCGCATCCCGCACGATCTGCGCCGGCGCGTAAAACCCCATCGGCTGAGAATTCAGCAGCGCACAGGCAAAAATCCCCGGATGGTGGCACTTGATCCACGCGCTGGCATAAACCAGCAGCGCAAAAGACGCCGCGTGGCTTTCGGGAAAGCCGTAGGACCCAAACCCCTCAATCTGCGAAAAGCACCGCTCGGCAAACTCCTCCTCATAGCCATTCTTCGCCATGCCCTGCAGGAACCGCGTGCGAAACTCACTAATATTGCCATAACGCCGGAACGTCGCCAGCGACCGCCGCAACCGATCCGCCTCTTCGGGCGTGAAGCCCGCCCCGATGATGGCAATCTGCATCGCCTGTTCCTGAAAGAGCGGCACCCCCAGCGTCTTGCCCAGCACGCGGCCCAACTCATCAGAGGGAAACTCCACCGGCTCCTCCCCATTCCGCCGGCGAATATAAGGATGCACCATGTCGCCCTGAATGGGCCCGGGGCGAATGATCGCCACCTCAATCACCAGATCGTAAAAGGTGCGTGGGCGCATACGCGGAAGGAAATTCATCTGCGCCCGGCTTTCCACCTGAAACACCCCCACAGAGTCGGCCTTGCACAGCATGTCATACACCGCAGGGTCCTCCGCCGGCAGCGAGGCCAGCGTGTAATCCAACCCGTGATGCTGCTCCAACAAGGCAAACCCCTTGCGAATACAGGTCAACATCCCCAGCGCCAGCACATCCACCTTCAGAATGCCCAGCGCGTCGATATCATCCTTGTCCCAACAGATAACCGTGCGCCCTTCCATCGTGGCATTCTCCACCGGCACCAACTCATCAAGCCGTCCCTCGGTCATCACGAAACCACCCACATGCTGGCTTAGATGCCTCGGGAACCCCTCAATCTCATGCACCAAGGCCATGGTCTGCCGCAGCCGCGGATCATCGGGATCAAGACCAATCTCCTGCATCCGCTCCCGCTCCAGATGTCCGTTGGAGAAAAACCCCCACAACTGCGAACTCATCGCACCAATCGTGTCCTGGCTCAGCCCCATGGCGCGCCCCACCTCCCGAATGGCGCGCTTGCCGCGGTAGTGGATCACCGTCGCGCAGAGCCCCGCCCGTTCGCGGCCATAACGGGCATAGATATGCTGGATCACCTCCTCGCGGCGTTCATGTTCGAAATCCACGTCAATATCGGGCGGCTCATCGCGCGCCTCAGAGACGAACCGCTCAAACACCATGGTCCCCATCTCCGGGCTGACCGAGGTGATGCCCAGACAAAAACACACGACTGAGTTGGCCGCCGACCCCCGCCCCTGACACAGGATCCCCCGCGACCGCGCAAAGGCCACCACATCATGGACGGTCAGAAAATACGGCTCATATTTGAGCCGCCCAATCAGGTCGAGCTCATGCTCAATCATCCCCTGCACCCGCTCCGACGCGCCCCCGGGATAGCGCCAGCGCAGCCCCTCATAAGCCAGCCGCCGCAACCGATCCCCCGGCGTCTCCCCATCGGAAAGCTCTGATGGATATTCATACCGCAACTCATCCAGGCTGAATGTCAGCGTATCCGCAATCTCCCCCGCCCGACGCACGGCAGCCTCATGACCCCGGAAAAGCCGCAGCATCTCCGCCTCCGACCGCATGCGCCGCTCCCCGTTGGCGAGTGCTGCGCGCCCCAACTCTTCCACCCGGCATCCCTTTCGGATCGCGCACAGCACATCCGCCAGCCGCCTGCGTCGCGCGTGATGCATCATCGGCAGGGCGGAGGCGACGGTGCACAACCCCAACGCGTCCGCCAAAGCCGCGACCTTGGCAAAGCGCGCCTTGTCCTGCCCGTCATAGTTTGGCGCCATCACCACATGCAGATTGTCCGCGAACTTGCGCGCCAACCGCTGCACATGCTGACGCCAAACCCCCTCAGCACCCCGGTCGGGCGGATGCACCAACAGCGCCATATCCGCCCCCCATTCCAGAAGGTCAGACAGGGCAATCTGACATTCCCCCTTCTCCACTCGAAGCCGCCCAAGGCTGATGAGCCTGCACAAATGTCCCCAGCCTACCCGCGTTCTGGGCAAGGCCGTCACCTCCAACCCTTCAGTCAATTGCAGCCGAGCCGCAGGTATCAGACGCGGCACCACCGCCCAGCCCGGAGTATCCCCGCCCGGCGCAGGCGGCCCAATCGCCCCATCCCGCGCCTCGATCTCTTGCCGGGTTTTCACAACCCGCCCAATCTCCCGCGCCGCCGTATGCGCCCGCACGATCCCCGCCACCGAATTCCAATCCGCCACGGCGATGGCCGGCAGCCCCAAAAGCGCCGCCCGCTCCGCATACTCCTCCGGATGCGAGGCCCCGGTGAGGAAGGTGAAATTGGACGTGATCGACAGCTCAGCAAACATGATTCCGTGATTATATTCACGTTTTGTTCTCATTGGGAGTCTGTAAAAGATTCTATGCCTCCGGCGGGGATATTTTCAGCCAGAAGAAACACGAGCCTGCTTTTTCTGGCCATAAATATCCTGGGGGAGACGTCGAAACCATGGTTTCGACGTTGGGGGCAAAGCCCCTTTTATTGAAACCGAGGTTCGCAGGCCTCACCGCGGAAGCAGGCCGCCGCTTGGTTCAGGGTGGCCCTCTTAGGGTTAAAGAACCCGGTGAAATAGCACGGGCCCAGACCGAACACATACTCCCCGCCCGTATACTCCACAAACGCCATCACGTCAGACCCGGACGCGGCGGACACGCACCACGGGCCGAAACACACGGCGTCAAATGTGATGTCGTGATCAAAGGGGGCGGTGAACCCGCCATGGGTTAGGGACTTGCCAGTCAACCGCGCGGGGATGGGCGTGGAAGGCGGCGTGGCCTCCTGATTGTCCCAATCGGTCACGGGCAAAAGCGTCTCATCGAATGTGAGCTTGCCATGCACCACAACGAAGCTTTCCGGCGCGTCATCAAGGGCTTTGAAAGTCTGCGCCACATCCGGGGCCATGCAGCTGAGCGCAAGGGCCGGACCGGCCGCGCAAGACAGAAGCGCGGCGCCAATTGTTTTCACACCAAACTCCCGAACTCTGTCAGCACCTGTTCATAGACGGCGCGTTTGAAAGGTACGATGTGATCTACCAAATCACTCACAGGCAGCCAGCGCCATTCCGAGAATTCCTGATGATCAGTGAAGATATTCACATCGCTGTTTTGCCCGTGAAACCGCATCAGAAACCACTTCTGTTCCTGCCCGCGATAGCGGCCTTTCCACAGTTTGCCGATCAGATCATCGGGCAGGTCATAGCGCACCCAAGCCTTTGTTTCCGCCTCCACGCTTACAAGGCTGGCCGCAACCCCGGTTTCTTCTTCCAGCTCTCGCAAGGCCGCATCACGCGGGCTCTCACCGGCGTCAATCCCGCCCTGCGGCATCTGCCAGGCGGCGACCTGACTGTCCTTACGCTGCCCCACGAACACCTCACCCGCGTGATTCACCAACATCACGCCCGCGCAGGGACGGTAGGGCAGGTCTTCGATGTTCACGCAGCCAACCCCCGCCCCTTGAGCAATGCCTCAACGCCCGGCAGGCGACCGCGGAAGGCCAGATAAAGCTCCTCGGCATCCTTCGACCCACCGGTCGACAGGATATGCGTCTCAAGCGCCCGCGCGCGATCTTCATCAAACGCGCTGCCTGCCTCTTCGAAGGCGGCGAAGGCATCGGCATCCATGACCTCCGACCACATGTAGCTATAGTAGCCGCTGGAATATCCATCGCCCGAAAACACATGGGCAAATTGCGGCGTCGCGTGGCGCATGCGGATGGCTCGTGGCATGCCAATCTCGGCCAAGACCTCGGCCTGTCGCGCCATGGTGTCGGCGGGCGCAGCGCCGTCGTGAAAGGCCAGATCCACCAAAGCCGACGCCACATATTCCACCGTCTGGAACCCCATATCAAACGTGGCCGCGCCCAGCACTTTATCCAGCATCTCCTGCGGCATTGCCTCACCCGTCTCGGCATGGGTGGCAAACTCGGCCAGCACCTCGGGCACCTCCAGCCAGTGCTCATAAAGCTGGCTCGGCAGTTCCACGAAATCGCGGGCCACATTGGTGCCTGACAGGCTTTCATAACGCACATTCGACAGCATCTGATGCAGCGCATGACCAAACTCATGGAAGAGCGTGCGCGCGTCATCATAGCTGAGCAGCGCCGGATCGCCTTTGGCGAAATTGCACACATTGATCACCACCGGGCCTTGCACCTTGGGCGTCTTCGCCTGCCCCCGCATCGCCGAACACCACGCGCCCGACCGCTTGGACCCGCGCGCGAAGTAATCCCCGATGAACACCGCCACGTGTTCCCCCCCGCGCGTCACCTCCCACGCCCGGCAATCGGGATGGTAAAGCGCCACATCGAGCGGCTTGAACTCCAATCCAAAGAGCCGGTTCGCACAGGCAAAAGACGCCTCAATCATCCGGTCGAGTTGCAGATAGGGCTTCAGCGCCGCTTCATCCAAATCATGCTCCGCCTTGCGCCGCTTCTCCGCATAGTACCGCCAATCCCACGGCTCCAACTCTCCGTTAATGCCATCCTCACGCATCATCGCGGTCAGCACCTGCGCATCGGCCTCAGCCCGGGCCTTGGCGGGTTCCCACACATCCATCAGCAAACGGCGCACGGCGTCGGGCGTTTTCGCCATCTCGGTCTCAAGCTTGTAATCGGCAAAACTGTCGTAACCCAACAGACCCGCACGCTCTTCCCGCAGGGCAAGGATCTCAGCCGTGATCGCGCGATTGTCCGTCTCACCGCCATTGGCGCCGCGCGCCTCCCACGCCTCAAAGGCTTTCTTGCGCAGGTCGCGCCGGGGGGAGAATTGCAAAAACGGCACGATGATCGACCGTGACAGCGTCACAACCGGGCCATCTGCGCCTTTCTCTCGCCCGGCCTCCTTGGCGGCGTTGATCACGAAATCAGGCAGACCGTCCAGATCCCCATCCGACAGCGCCATGTGCCACCCGGCCTCATCGGCCAGAAGGTTCTGCGTAAACGCCGTGCCAAGCTCAGCCAGCCGCGCGCGGATCTCCCGCATGCGCACCGCCTGCGCACCGGTCAGCGCCGCGCCTGCCCGCACGAACCCGCGCCGCGTCAGCATCAAAAGCCGCGCTTCCTCCTCTGACAGGCCAAGCCCATCGCGCCCCTGCCAAAGCCCTTCGATCCGGTCAAAAAGCGCTTTGTTTTCGTAAACATCCGAAGAATAGGCCGCCAGTTTCGGGCTAAAGGCGCGCTGCAACGCCTGGCGCGTGTCATTGGTATCCGCGCCGGAGACGGAAAAGAACACAGACAACACACGATCAAGCGTCTTGCCCGATTGCTCCAACGCCTCAATCGTGTTGGCAAATGTCGGCGCGTCCGGGTTGTCGGCGATCACGGTCAACTCCGCCCGCGCCTCTTCCAGGGCAGCATCGAAGGCGGGTTCGAATTGCGCATCCTCGATCAAGTCAAAGGGGGCAAGGTCAAACGGGGTGGACCACGTGGTCAGCAACGGGTTGGTCATGGGGGTCTCCTTTCCCAACAAACTAGGGCTGGCACTGTCGGATTGAAAGGCTGTGCCTCAGGTCCTAGGACCCGCAGACAGGGCAATCGGGATCTTTTTTGATCGTCACCTTGCGGCTTTCCCCGTAAAGCGCGTCATAGATCAAAAGCTGCCCGCGCAGGGTTTCGCCCGCACCCGCCAGATGCTTGATCGCCTCAGCTGCCATCATGCATCCCACGATCCCCGCCAGCGGGCTGAACACCCCCGCCTCCGCACAAGAGGGCGCAAGCCCGGCAGCCGGTGGTTTGGGGAAGACGCAGGCATAGCACGGCGTGCCATGCGCGGGATCAAACAGGCTCACCTGCCCTTCCCACTGTGACAAGGCCCCGGACACCAAGGGCGTCTTGGTCGCCACGCAGGCCGCATTCACCAAGTACCGCGTGTCGAAATTGTCCGACCCATCCAGCACCAGATCATATTCGGTAAAAAGTTCCTCCGCTATCTCATCCGTCAGACGGCGGGTATAGCTGCGCACATCAATCTTGGGGTTCTGCGCGCATAACGCGTCATAGGCCGATTGCACCTTCGGCCGCCCGATATCACGGTCGCGGTGAATGACCTGCCGTTGCAAGTTGGAATTGTCCACCAGATCATCGTCGATCACACCCAGCGTCCCGATACCAGCCGCGCCAAGATACAGCAGCGCGGGCGACCCAAGCCCCCCCGCGCCGATCACCAGAACCTTGGCATCCTTCAGCGCCTTCTGCCCCGGCCCACCGATTTCGCGCAGCATGATGTGACGTGCGTAGCGGTCCAGTTCCGCCTCTGAGAATGGCCCTGTCTGTTCAGGCGTGTTGCGCCGCTCCGCCACACCTTTCAGGAAGGCCACGCCTTTGCCATAGCTGAAGGCGATGGCCGTAAAGATCGCCAGATAGACCCAAAGCGTGGCCGACCCGCCCGTGGCCACGCGCAACGGGTGTTCCGGCGGCAGCAGGATGTGCAAAGACACCACGCCCACCCACAAAAGCCCGATCATCAGCAATCGCGCCTGTTGCGGCGTGCGCAGCGCCGCACCCAGGCCCCAAAGCCCGGCGGCCAGACCGAAGACAACCATCATCGGCCTACTCCTGTGGAGCCAAATCCGCCCGCGCCACGCCGCGTCTGCGACAAAACTCCCACTTCCGCAAACCTGGCCTGCACCACGGGTGCCACGATCATCTGCGCAATGCGCATGCCGTGGGTAATCTCAAACGCCTCCGTGCCCGCATTCATCACGATCACGCCCAGCGGCCCGCGATAATCACTGTCAATCGTTCCGGGTGTATTGGGCAACGTGATCCCGTGCTTGAGCGCCAAACCCGACCTCGGCCGCAACTGCATCTCATAACCCTCGGGAACGCCCACACGCAGCCCCGTCGGCACCAGCGCCCGCGCCCCAGGCGCCACGCTCACCGCGCCCCGATCCGCAAAATTCGCCCGCAGATCCGCCCCCGCCGCCCCGGCTGTCTCATAGCGCGGCAGACCAAGGGACGTATCCGCCCCTTCATCCCAAAAGCATTCAACAGTCACGGTGTCCCGCTGCTTCATCTTTCCAAAAATACTCCCGCCGGAGGCTAGAACCTAATTCAATGCCTCGGCCACACGCTCCGCCAATCGCTTGGCCACCTGATCCTTGGACATGCGCGGCCAATCCTCTGCCCCTTCGCCCGTGATCAGCGTCACATCATTTTCCGAACCACCCATGATCCCGGTCTCGGGCGACACATCATTGGCCACGATCCAGTCGCACCCTTTGCGGTCCCGCTTGGCCGTGGCATGGGCCACCACATCATCGGTTTCCGCTGCAAACCCCACGACCAGCCCGGGCCGCCCACCATTCATGCCCGCAACCGTGGCCAGAATGTCTGGGTTTTCCGTGAATTCCAGCTGCGGCATCCCAGCATCCGTCTTCTTCAGCTTACTGTTCGACGCAGACGCCACTCGCCAATCCGCCACCGCGGCGGCAAAAACGGCAGCATCGGCAGGCAAAGCATTTTCCACCGCGTGCATCATCTCAATCGCGGATACCACGGGTACAACCTCCACCCCACCGGGCGGGGCCACATCGGCAGGGCCAGTGACAAACACCACCTCCGCCCCCAGCGCCGACAGCGCCCGCGCAATCGCCGTGCCTTGCGCACCTGACGATCGATTGGCGATGTAGCGAACCGGATCAATCGGCTCATGCGTGGGCCCAGAGGTGACCAGCACCCGCTTACCCTTGAGCGGCCCATTGGCCAGCCGATCTTCCACCGCCGCGACAATCTCCAAAGGCTCCGCCATGCGCCCCGGGCCGTATTCGCCACATGCCATATCGCCCTCATTTGGGCCGACAAACCCAATCCTGTCGCCGCGCAAGGTCTCAATATTCCGCTGGGTCGCCGCATGCTCCCACATCCGCACATTCATCGCAGGCGCGATCAACACGGGCGTATCCGTCGCCAAAAGAAGGGTCGAGGCCAAGTCATCCGCCTGCCCGCCCGCCATCTTCGCCATCAAATCCGCCGTCGCCGGGGCCACGACAATGAGATCGGCAGACCGGCTGAGTTCAATATGCCCCATCTCCGCCTCATCGGTCAGGTCAAACAGATCCTGAAACACCTTCGTTCCGGCCAAAGCCGACACCGACAAAGGCGTCACAAATTCCGACCCGCCCCGCGTCAGCACGGGCGTCACGGACGCGCCGCGTTCCTTCAACCGCCGGATCAAATCCAGCGATTTGTAGGCCGCGATCCCGCCACCGATGATCAACAATATGCGTTTGGAGGCCAGCATGGGCGCACTCCGGCAAAACCTTCGGTGAAACTAGACGGGGCACGCGGCAGGCACAATAGCCCCGCACATGACCACCCTGAAACAAATTGTCCCGCGCAAATTCTGCGCGGGACGTTCCATCCTTGCGAAAGGATCCAGCCGTTAGGCCAGCAAATTATGCACCTCAGACCCGTGCCGCTCCAGATGCTTGCGCATCTTCTGGAATGCGGCCGCTTCCAGCTGGCGCACACGCTCTTTGCTGAGGCTCAACTCATCGCCAAGGCTTTCCAGCGTGCGCGGCTCATCGCGCAGCTTGCGTTCCCGCACGATAAACCGTTCCCGGTCATTCAGCTTAGACATCGCATCGCCAAGCCAGCCACGAAGCGCGCCCAGGTCATGATCTTCCTCGACCAGTTCATCGCCACGGGGGCCATCATCCTCAATGGTGTCGATCCACTCGCGGCCCTCGTCTTCCACCGATTGCGTCGCATTCAGTGAAAAATCAGATCCCGAAAGACGACCTTCCATCATCTCCACATCACGCAGCGGCACGCCCACCTCTTGCGCGATCATTTCCCGCAACTGGTGCCCATCAAGCTCCTCACCCTGCGCCATCGCTTCCCGTTCGATTCGGGCCTGAACCCGACGCATGTTGAAAAACAGCGACTTTTGCGACGATGTGGACCCAGTGCGCACCATGGACCAGTTGCGCATCACGTAATCCTGGATGGAGGCCTTGATCCACCACACTGCATAGGTCGAAAACCGCACTCCGCGATCGGGGTCAAATTTGTCGGCTGCCTTCATCAGGCCCAGCCCGGCTTCCTGAATGAGGTCATTCATGGACGCGCCGTAGCGTTTGTATTTGGCGGCCATCGAAATCGCGAGGCGCATGTAAGCCGTGATCAGGCGATGAAGTGCCTGTTCATCACGTTCATCCCGCCACGCATAGGCAAGGCGCTGTTCCGTTTCGGCATCCAGAAGCTCCGCCTTCATGGCGATGCGAGACATATTCATAGAATGATCACTGTCCAACGGCATGGTCATCCCCCTGTGGGCAGCCAGACCCGAGGGTCTGATCTTTTTGGCGCGTGTGGATAGTGTTACGCACTGTATAGCACATCGGATCATTAAAAAGGCGTTAATTTTGTTGCCACCCCTCACACTCGTCCTAGGCGGCGCGGCTTCCGGCAAGTCGGGCATTGCCGAAACCCTTGTAATCGGCACAGGCCGCACGCCCGTCTACTTTGCCACTGCCCAGGCCTTTGACACTGAAATGAAACAGAAAATCGCCCGCCATCAGGAACTGCGCGGCCAAGGATGGCGCTTGGTGGAAGAACCTCTGGAGGTTGGGCGAACCCTCGCCGGGATCAGCGGTGACACCGCGGTTTTGCTCGATTGCGCCACGATGTGGCTGTCAAATCACCTGCTGGCAGAGAACAATCTTGAAGAAGCAGAGGCCGGTTTGATGGCGGGACTGGCGCTTTGCGCAGCACCCGTGGTGATCGTCTCCAACGAGGTGGGCCATTCCGTGGTGCCCGACAACGCGCTCGCTCGGAAATTCCAGATCGAGCAAGGCCGCCTCAACCAGAAACTTGCCCAGAAGGCCGATCTGGTGGTCAACGTCATCGCGGGGCTTCCACAAGTGCTTAAAGGCTCCCTACCATGAGCCGCGTCTTCTGGGTCCGCCACGGGCCAACGCATGCCAAGGCCATGGTCGGCTGGTCCGACATCCCCGCCGATCTCAGCGACACCGCCCGCATCGCCCGGCTGGAGGCTTTTCTGCCACGCGACGCCGTGGTCGTCTCGTCCGACCTCATCCGCGCCACCGCCACCGCAGATGCCATCCAAGGCCCCCGCACCCGCCTGCCCCATGATCCCGACCTGCGCGAAATCCATTTCGGCGATTGGGAAATGCAAAACTTCGATCGCATAGAAGACCAGGACCGCCTCCGCGCCTTCTGGGATGAACCCGGCCTCGTGCGCGCCCCGAACGGGGACACATGGGATGAGGTCGTCACCCGCGTCGATCGCGGCATCGCGCGCGTGATAGACGCCCATCCCAGGCGCGACATCATCGCCGTGGCCCATATGGGCGCGATCCTGACACAGGTGCAGCAGGCTCAACGCATCTCCGCCTATCAGGCCTTCGCCCAGAAAATCGACAACCTGTCGGTGACCGAACTGGTGCTGGGCGGAGACGGCTGGCGCGCGGCACGGATCAATCACTGCCCGTGATGGGGCGCGTCACAAATCATCGTTACCCCCGACGCGCGTGCACGCGCTAGGCTGCGGCCCATGACTTATGACCTCTTTATTGGCGATCGCACCTTCTCCAGCTGGTCGCTGCGCGGCTGGCTAATGTTCCAGAAATTCGACCTGCCCGTGCGCGTCCATCTGGTAGGCCTCTATGCGGGCACGATGGCCGAGGATCTTGCCCCCCTCGCCCCCGCCCGGCTTGTGCCCGTCATGCGCGACGCCGATGGCACCGTGATCGGCGACACCCTTGCCATGGCGGAAACACTCGCCGAACGTCACCCGGATGCCGGCCTCTGGCCCGCTGACCCCGCCGCCCGCGCCTTCGCCCGCTGGATCGTGGCGGAAATGCATTCGGGTTTCACGGCTCTGCGCGGCGATTGCCCGATGCAGCTCTCCCACCAGATGACAGGCTTCGCGCCCTCTGACGCCGTGCGCGCCGATCTTTCCCGGATCGAAGAGCTCTGGTCCCTCGCCCAATCCCGCCACTGCGCGGACGGCCCGTGGCTCTTCGGGGCCTACAGCCTCGCGGATGTCTTCTACGCCCCCGTCGCCGCCCGGATCGCCGGCTACGACCTGCCCGCCAGCCAGGCGGCGCGAGCTTACGTCGACCAGCACCTCAATGACACCGATTTCCGCGCCTGGCGCGCCGAAGGTCTCAAGGTCACATACGATCCGTTCCCGTATGATACCGGTCTCCCAACCGCGCCTTGGCCCGCGCCGACCTGACGACACCACCAGGGTCCAACACCGGATTTGAGTATTTATGGCCAAAAAGAAGCCATCCCACACGCTTCTTTTTGGCCAGAAATACTCCCGCCGGAGGCATAGAAGCTTACGCCATCGCCGCCTGCGCGCAGAAACAGGACGCAGCGACTGCCCTGTCCGCCCGCGCCTCCGCCAAGTGAAGCCGTTGGCGCACCTGCATGATCTCCACCGTCTCACCACGTGCCTGCAGGCAATCATGCAGCCCTTTGAGCGCCCAGATATTGTCGGGATGAATGCTCGCCCGTGACAGCGTGCCACCAAGACCCAGGTCCTCGCGGTAAACCGCCTCCGCCTCCTCCAGATGGCCTTGTTCGAACAAAAGCGCGCCCAGCGCGTGGCGCGCGGGCTGCATCCAGCCCCACGGTTCATCATAAAGAAGCCCATCATCCAGCGCGACAGACCGGCGCAGCGCGGCAAAAGCCGCTTCATAGTCGCCTTGACGATAGAGGATTTCCCCGCGCACCATCTCTGCCCCGACAGCCAGCAAATTAGCCACCGTGTTATTGTGCACCAACCGCGTCTCCGGCACGCGCGCCATGGCGGCCAGGTAAGCGGCCTCCTCTTTCAGCGCCTCCTCGATCTCTCCCAAAGCTGCATGACCAATGGCGCGGGCGTAATGCACATGGGCGGTCAGCGTGACGTAAAGCTCCTGATCCTCAGGCAGGGGAAACTCCGTCGCCTCCCGCCAGCGCCCGAAGCGCACAAGCACATGCGGCTCAAAGCTGAGATAGCTTTCATAGTAGTCGGCCATCGGCGGGCTTTCGATGCGCAGCATGTCTTCGGGGCAGGTCGCCCACGCCCCACGCACGGCCCGCAGCGCCGGTTCAATCTGGCCCAGAAACATCGCGCCATAGATGATAAAATGGTAATTGTGCAGCCGGTAGCCGGAATAGACATTCATCGCGCCATGCAGGTCGTAATATTTGAGATCGGCCTCCACCGCCGCCTCATTCCAATCGACCACGTTCTGATAATGCCCGCAAAGCACATCAATATGAGTGGGCATATGGATCATGTGGCCAGCATCCGGCATCATCCGGCGCAACCGGTCACCGGCCTTCAGCGCGGCCTCGGGCGTGGGCGACATCTCCATCAGGTGAACATAAAGATGCAAAAGCCCGGGGTGATCCCAAGCGTCCGCGCGCGTTTGCATTGCGTCTTCCAACAGAGCTTGCGCTTCCAGCGTGGCCGCACCCTCCGCGGGTTGCCCACTTGGCAAATCCCACATTTGCCACGGGGTCAGGTTCATCAAGGCTTCCACGAAAATGGTGCAGACGGTCAGGTTTTCAGGATGCGCGGCCTGCGCCCCGCGCATGGCGTCCGCAAAGGCGTGGTTCCAGCCGTCCATCACCTCAATGTCCGTCAACTCCGCCTGCGGGAACCGCTTGGGCAGCGCGCGCAGCAAAGCCGCTTCCCAGTCTGACACCTGATCGGCGAGGGCAAGCCCCGCCTGTGACGCTTCATGTCCCACTGCCAATGCCTTTGCTCGGCCCCGGTCATCGAAATGTTCCCATTCCATGTTGTAGTTGGGCCCCGCCGCGTAGGCCCGCCCCCAATGGGCCATCGCGCACGCCGCATCCGCCGCAATCGCGCGTTCAAAACAGTCCACGGCTTCCTTGTGGTTGAACCCGAAAGTCCACAAAAGCCCGCGGTCAAACCACATCTGCGCCTCGGCGCTGCTGGTCGTCACGGGGAAGCTGAACCCGCCCAAATCGAAGTAATCATCCATGACACCCTCCCCGATGTCCTTCCGCCCAGCAGCTTCATTCGCATTGCGTCACAGGTCAATCCAAAGCTAAGTGGGCCCATGTCCTATGATCCCCATGACAGCCTGATCCGCCCGGCGCGCAAATCGGCAAACCCTGTGCGGCTGCTGCTGGGCATGGCCTTGGCAATGGCGATCTACCTGTCGCTTTTGATCCTCTTTGTGAACATGGTGCCGCAAATGCTGGGGCCGCAGGTCTCGCGGCAATTGTTTGACGACACCGGCGGCGGCTACGTGTTTTTCACGCTGTTCCAATTCGCCTTCATGATCGTGGCGCTCAGCATGGTGTTGCGTACCCTGCATCGCCGCAAGTTGCGCACCCTGATCGGGCGGCGGGATCGGGCGCTGAGCGATTTCCTGTTATGCGCGCGCTACCTGGTGCCGCTTTACCTGTTCTTCTGGCTGATGCCGATGCCCGAAGGGTTCCAGTTGGAAGACCATCTGTCCCTTGGGCCATGGTTGATGATCCTGCCTCTCGCCCTGCCCCTGGTGATGGTCCAGATCGGCGCGGAAGAACTGGCCTTTCGCGGCTATCTTCAAAGCCAACTCGCCGCCAAATTCCGCCATCCGATCATTTGGATGGGCATTCCGTCCTTCCTGTTTGGCCTTCTGCACTACAGCCCTGAAATGGCGGGGGAAAATGCTTGGATGCTGGTGGTGTGGTCGGGCCTCTTCGGCATGGCCGCCGCCGATCTGACCGCGCGCAGCGGCACGCTTGGCGCGGCCATCGCGCTGCATTTCGTGAACAATGTCTTCGCGATCCTGTTCGCCGCGCCCGAGGGCGATTTTGACGGCGCCGCGCTTTACACGTTTCCGCTGTCTCTCGACACGCCGGGCCTTGCCACCACGCTCTTGCCGCTGGAGCTTTTGATGACGCTCTGCGCCTGGCTGTGCTGTCGGCTGGCCTTGAGGGTTTGATTGCAAATCGTGACACGCCGGATTATGTCCAGATGACTTTAGGCAAAGGGGACACTTGCCCGCATGAACTGGATCACCAACTACGTGCGCCCGCGCATCAATTCGATCTTTTCGCGCCGCGAAGTGCCGGAAAATCTGTGGGTGAAATGCGATGCCTGCGGGACGATGCTGTTCCACCGCGAACTCTCTGACAATCACTATGTCTGCACCAATTGCGGGCATCATCTGGCGATCACCCCGCGGCAGAGGTTTGATCGGCTTTTTGACGGCGGTGTCTTCACCGAAGTGGATGTGCCGATCCCTGTGACGGACCCGCTGGGGTTCAAAGACCAGAAGAAATATCCCGACCGGATGAAAGCCGCGCAAAAAGGCACCGGCGAATCAGAGGCCATGCTGGTCGCCCGAGGTGAGATTGGCCGCACGCCCATCATCGCCGCGGCACAGGATTTCTCCTTCATGGGCGGGTCCATGGGGATGTATGTGGGCAACGCCATCATCGCCGCCGCGGAAGAGGCGGTGAAACTGCATCGCCCGCTGATCCTGTTTTCCGCCGCCGGTGGCGCGCGCATGCAGGAAGGGATCCTGTCGCTCATGCAAATGCCGCGCACGACCGTGGCCGTGCAAATGCTGCGCGAGGCTGGCCTTCCTTACATCGTGGTTCTGACCCATCCCACCACCGGGGGCGTCACCGCGTCCTACGCCATGCTGGGTGACGTCCATATCGCGGAGCCCAACGCACTCATTTGCTTTGCAGGCCCCCGCGTCATCGAACAAACGATCCGCGAAAAGCTGCCCGAAGGCTTCCAGCGCGCCGAGTACCTGCTCGATCACGGCATGCTTGACCGCGTAACGCCCCGCACGGAAATGCGCGAAGAGCTGATCACCATCACCCGCATGCTTCTGGGCCTGCCGCCCGCGATCATGGGCGATCTGCCGAAACCCGACCCCGAAGAAGCGAGACCGACCGAAGGGTCGGACGAGCTGCCCGCCGAAGAACCAGCGGATGAGCCCGCCGAGAAATGAGCGCCACCACATCCGACGCCATCCTCGACCGGATGATGTCACTCCACCCCAAGATCATCGACCTGACGCTCGATCGTGTCTGGACCCTGCTGGATCGCCTCGGCAACCCGCAAGACAAGCTGCCCCCGGTGATCCACATCGCGGGCACCAATGGCAAAGGCTCCACCCTCGCCATGCTGCGCGCGGGGCTGGAGGGCGCGGGCCACAAGGTCCACGCCTATACCTCCCCCCATCTCGCGCGGTTTCACGAACGCATCTACCTCGCCGGATCGCTGATCACGGAAGAGGATCTGACCGCCGTCCTCGACGAATGCTATGCCGCCAATGACGGCGCGCCGATCACCTATTTTGAAATCACCACCGTTGCCGGCCTGCTGGCCATGTCGCGGGTGGACGCCGACTACACGCTTTTAGAAGTGGGCCTCGGTGGACGCCTTGACGCCACCAATGTCATCGCCAAACCTGCCCTCACCGTCATCACGCCCGTCTCCATGGACCACGAAGGGTTCTTGGGCGACACCGTCGGCAAGATCGCCTTTGAGAAAGCAGGCATCCTGAAGCGCAGCGTGACATGCGTGGTCAGCCCGCAATCAGACGATGCGCTCGACGTCATTGAAGCACAGGCCACCAAAATCGGCGCGCCGCTTCTGGCCCATGGCCAGCACTGGCATGTGGGCACCGAACGGGACCGTATGGTGTTCCAGGATGAAACCGGGCTGCGCGATCTGCCCTTGCCCAACCTTCTGGGCGCGCACCAGGTGCAGAACGCAGGGGCCGCGCTCGCCGGTCTTCGCCATTTGGGCATATCCGATGCTGGCCTTGAGGCCGCCGTCACCAAGGCCCGTTGGTCCGCGCGCATGCAACGCCTGCGCCACGGCCCGTTGATTGACGCCGCGGGCGAGGCTGAACTCTGGCTTGATGGCGGGCACAACCCTGCCGCGGGGGAAGCGTTGGGCGCCTACCTCGCCACCTTGCAAGACAAGCCCACGCATCTGATTTGCGGAATGATGAACACCAAGGATGTGGCAGGCTACATGGCCCCGCTTGCGGCCCATGCAGCATCGCTGACGGCACTGTCGATCCCCGGCGAAGTCAACACCCTGCCCGCCGAAGACACCGCCCGCATCGCGCGGGACTGCGGCATGACAGCGGAGATTGCCCAAGATGCCAAAGCGGCGGTCGCGGCAGTTGTGAAACGCGAGCCGGGCGCGCGCATCCTGATCTGCGGATCGCTATACCTCGCCGGAGCAATCCTGCGCGAAAACGGCTGATCGCGGGTCACACGGTGTAATTCAGCCCCAACCGCCCGCCATCGACATAAATCGTCTCCCCGGTGATGTAGCTGGCCTTGTCACTGACCAAGAACGCCACCACGTCACCGATTTCGCGCGCCTCACCCGGGCGGCGCAGCGGCGTGCGCGACATGGCCGTCTCAAACGCCGCCGGATCCGCGTTCACGCCTGCCATCATATCCGTGTCAATGGATCCCGGCCCCACCGCGTTCACCCGAATGCCGTGCCGGGCGAGCGCCACAGAGGCCGCTTTCGTGACCTGCATCACCCCGCCTTTTGAGGCGCAATAGGCCGGGATCGTAGGGATCGACACCTGCGCATTCACCGATGACATGTTGACGATGGCCCCCTTCACCCTCGCCGCAACCATGCCCTTGGCCGCGCGCTGCGTGGCCACGAACACCCCGCGCAAATTGACCGCGACGACCCTATCAAAGTCCGCGATATCGTAGTCCAGAAAATCCCCCGGCAGCGCGATACCGGCATTGTTCACCAGCGCCGCCACCGGCCCCACTTCGGCCTCCACCCTGTCAAACAGCGCCAGCACAGCACCGGCATCGCCCATGTCACAGACATAGCCCACCGCGTCACCGCCCAGATCCGCCGCACTGTCGGTCACGGTGGCATCAATATCCACAAGCACACAGCGATACCCATCGGCCTGCAACGCCTCCGCACAGGCCAGCCCGATCCCGCGCGCGCCGCCGGTGATCATCGCAATCTTTCTATCCGTCATCAGGGGACCCCTCATAGCCATAGACGCGCCGCGCCTCATCTTCCGTGATCATATCCGCGGCCAGATCCGCGGTCACCGCCGCCCGCGCGCGGTCAGATGGCGGCCCGTAGCCCCCACCACCGGGCAGGGACAAGCGCAACCGCTGACCATCCGCCACTTTTTGCCGCCCCTTGCTGCGCAGCTTGGTGCCATCGACCAGCGCCACGCCACCCGGCGCACCGTTCTGCCCGCCTTCGCGACCCCGGGCGGGGTTCTCCACCCGGTCAAACATCGCGTTGAACCACATGTCATATCCCGCACGGGGTTCAATCTCGATCATCTGTCCAAGCCCGCCGCGATAGGTTCCCGCGCCGCCCGACCCATCGCGCAGCTCTTTGCGCCAAACGACGATGGGGCCCACATGTTCGGTAGCCTCCACACTCATGGTCGACACGCCAGAGGGGAAAGCGGTGGCCGACAAACCATCAAGCCCCGGTCGCGCGCCCGTGCCGCCGGAATTGAACATGAGCACCTCCGCCGGGGCGCGGCCATCGCGCGCCCGCGCGCTGATCTGAATGTTCCAAAGTGCGGAGGCCCCCTCGGCAGGGACCACACCCGGCATCGCCTGATGCAACGCGCCCAACACGACATCCGGCACGAAATGCCCCAAGACATGCCGCACCGACACCGGCGCGGGACGACGCGCTGCCAGAATACAGCCCTCGGGCGCAGTGATCTCAAAAGGGTCAAGCGACCCGGTGTTGTTGGGCACCTCCGGCGCGATGGCACATTTCAGCCCGTAACAGGCATAGGCTCGGGTATAGACCTCGGGCACGTTGACGCCGAACTGGCTGACACCCGATGTGCCCGCAAAATCCGCCACGCAGCGATCCCCCGCGATGGTCAGCGTCAGATGCATATCGATGGGCGCTTCATAGCCATCGACGCGCATGTGATTTTTGAATGTGCCATCCGACACGTCTGCGATGGCTGCACGGGTGGCCTTGCGACTGGCGTCGATGATGTAATCCGACAGCCCGTCAATATCGGCCAGCGCAAATTCATCCAACATCGCCTGAAGCCGCCTGTTGCCCGCCTCGTTACAGGCCGCAAGGGAATAGATATCGCCCACCGTCTGATCCGGCGTGCGCACATTGGCGCGCACCATCTTGAGCATGAAATCATTCACCACGCCCCGGTCCGCAAATTTGGAAATGGGGATCAGCAACCCTTCTTCATACACCTCCCCCGCATCCGGCCCGAACCCTCGCCCGCCGATATCCACCACGTGGGCCGTACAGGCGAAAAACCCGATATGTGCGCCTGCGCGGAAGACAGGTGTGACGACGGTGATGTCGTGCAAATGCCCAGTGCCCATCCACGGGTCATTGGTGATGTAGACATCGCCGTCCCGGATATTCTCCACCCCGATTTCCCGCAGGAAATGGCCCACGCTTTCGGCCATGGCATTCACATGCCCCGGCGTACCGGTGACGGCCTGCGCGATCATGCGCGCCTGCCGGTCAAAAAGCCCCGCCGACAGATCACCCGCTTCCCGGACAGAGGTGGAAAAGGCCGTGCGGATGAGCGTTGTCGCCTGTTCCTCCACCACCGCGATCAGGCGGTTCCACATGATTTGATAGTCGATCACAGACGGGGTCATGGGCGCGGCTCCTTTCGGGTGATCACCAAGGCCCCGTCGCTTTGCATTTCCGCGCGGAAGGCAGACGGGATGATCGTCGAGGTCTCGGTTTCCGTGATGACGGCTGGGCCTTCTACGTGCGTGCCGGGCGCCATACTGTCCCTCGACACCTCGGTCGCGGTGACTTGATCGCGCAGGGCCGCGTCAAAAACCATACGGTTACGTTTGGAAGTGGCCTCCTGACTCGCCTCCGCCGGTGCAACGCGCGCGACAGGCCGCTCCGGCGTGGCGATGGTCAGCGCCCAGTTCGTCACCTCCACCGCGAGCCCATCAATACCGCGCCCGAAGAGATCGCGATAGGCCACCTCAAAGGCATGCTGCAACTGTACCTCATCGCCCGGCACGAAATGGGTGCGATTGAACAGCACCGGAATTTCCCACCCCTGCCCGGTATAGCGCATGAACACGATCAGCTTGCGTGTGGTTTCCTGCCCCGGTGCACCAATGGCAACAAAGTGACTTGCCTCCTCCGTCATCTGCGCAAGGACGTCATTGACCGCCGCGTGATCGAACCCGTCCATCCGCTGGAACAGCCCGCGCGTCGCCTCGTAACTGAAGGGCGCGCGCAGGAACCCGATGGCCGATCCCACACCCGCCCCGGGCGGCACGATCAGGCGATCGAGTCCTAGCTTTTCACACAGCCGCCCGGCATGCAGCGGCGCGCCGCCGCCAAAGGCAATCATCGTGAAATGTTCAATATCGCGACCATGCTCTACCGTATGGACACGGGCCGCATTGGCCATGTTTTCATCCACCATCTCGGTCACACCAAACGCCGCCTCAGACACCGCAAGGTCGGTTTTCCCGGCCACGCTGCGATCCATCGCCTGTTCTGACAAAGCCGGGTCAAGCGGGATGTCCCCGCCTGCAAACCCGTCCGGGTCCAACCGCCCAAGGATCAGATTGGCGTCCGTCACGGTGGGGTCCTTCCCGCCACGTTGATAACAAGCAGGCCCCGGTTCCGACCCGGCAGAGGCTGGCCCCACCTGAATGCGCCCCATCGCATCAACAGACGCAATCGATCCACCGCCTGCGCCAATCTCCACCATCTCCACCACGGGGGTCGACACCACCATGCCAGAGCCCTTCTTGAACCGATACGTCCTTGCGATTTCAAAGATATTGGCAGATTTGGAGACGCCATCCTCAATCAGGCAAATCTTCGCCGTGGTGCCCCCCATATCGAAACTCAGCGCCTTATCGACACCATGGGCGCGGGCAAATCCAGCGGCATAAATCGCCCCGCCCGCCGGGCCCGATTCCAACAACCGCACAGGCTGTTCCATCGCGGTCTCAACGCTGATCAACCCGCCCCCTGAATGCAGCATGAAGGCCGGCGCACTGATCCCCGCACCCCGCATCCGCGCCACCAATCGGCCCAGGTAATCGGCCACCTGCGGCTGCACATAGGCGTTGGCGATGACCGTGTTGAAGCGCGGCAATTCCCGCATCTGCGGCGACACGACCGATGACAGAGACACCGACAGATCCGGCATCGCTGCACGCAGCGCCGCACCCATGCGCTGTTCATGGTCCGGGTTGGCGTAGGCATGCATGAAGCCCACGGCGACAGCTTCATACCCCCCGGCCTCCACCTTCGCCACAAGCGCGTCGATCTCCGCCTCGGACAACTCCAGCAACACCTCGCCCGTCGCCGCCACACGCTCTGCAGCCACCAGCCGATCCTCCCGCGGCACCAGCGGCTGAGGCAAGGTGAGGTTCAGATCATATTGCTCAAACCGGTTCTCGGACCGCATCTCAATCACGTCGCGAAAGCCTTGGGTGGTGATAAAGGCCGTCTTCGCACCCCGCCGGGAAATAAGCGCGTTGGTGACCAGCGTGGTGCCATGAATGACCTGCTCAACCTCCCCGGGCGCAACACCCGCCTCATCGCAAACCTGCCCGATGGCCTGCAAGATCGCGGCTTCGGGTTCTGCGTAATAAGTCAGAACCTTGCAGGTCGCGAGCCCGCCGGGATGCTCCAGGGCGGCGTCGGTAAACGTCCCTCCGATATCCACGCCCACCCGCACGCTCATCGCAGGCTCCTCCAGATTTGGGTGGCGGTGAACGCCGTGTCATAAACCTTCGCCATCATGCCCGCACGCGGGGCCTGCGCCATGGTCGTCACGGGCAACGGCAGGTTCAGCGGGTCCATCCCCGTCAGCAACTCCGCCAGCGCCTGACCAAACAATGTGCCCGTCGTGATTCCCCGCCCGCTATAGCCAATCGCCGTCCAAAGCCCATCGTCCAGTTGATGCACCTTGGGCAATTGATCCGGTGTCATCGCAATCTGCCCGTGCCAGGCCTCTTCAAAATCCACCGGCCCCAGATCCGGGAACACACGCCCGATCATCCGCCGCGCCCAGCGATGGGTCAGCCCGCGATCCTTCGTGCCAAACACGCGCCCCATCGTGCCGATGATCAGCCTGTCTTGCATGTCACGGCGGTAGCTCAGCATCACCTGGCCGGTATCCCAAACGCCCTGGCGATGGGGCAGAATATGCGCCGCCTCCGGCCCCATGGGCGTGGTGGCAACCTGCATGTAGTTGATGGGCGTGAACACGCCCTTCAGCCCGGGCCAAAGCTGATCCGTATAGGCGTTCGTCCCAAGCACCACGTGATCCGCGCGGATCTCCCCCTGATCGGTTTCCACCACCCAACCGGTGTCCTTGCGCAGCCCCGTCACCCGCACACCCGTGGCAATCTTCGCCCCTGCGCCCAATGCGGCCCGCGCAAGCCCCCGACAATACCCCATCGGATTGATCGTGCCGGCCCGGTGGTCCAGAAGCCCGCCATGAAACGCCCGTGACCCGGTCAGCTCTGCCACCTCATCCCGGCTCAGCAAATCCACAGGTTCACCCATCGCCTGCCACTGCCCGTGCCGCGCCTTGAGGTCTTCAAAACCAGATGGCGCGTGGGCTGCGTGAATGGTGCCTGTGCGCGTCGCCTCACACCGGATCTGGTGCTTTTCGATGATGTCAAACACCCGGCGTGGCCCATCCGCAAAGCGCCGCACGAAGCGCGGGCCATAGGTGCCGCCCAGCGTCTTGGTGATTGCATCGGGCGGCATCCATGCGCCAGCATTCACCAGCCCGACATTGCGCCCCGACCCGCCAAAGCCGATGTGATTGGCCTCCAACACCTGCGCGCTGAGGCCTTTTTCCGCGCAGTGCAGCGCCGTCGACAGGCCGGTATAGCCGCCGCCGACGATGGCCACATCCACCCGCGTATCAGGCTCGAACGCGCCCTGATAGTCACGCTCCTCTGCGGTGGTGTCCCAAAGGGAAATCGGGGTGGATCGAGTCATGAAATCACCTTGCGAAGATCAATCATGCTCGTCAACGCCTGTACGCAACAGGGCCGCGCTTGGTCAGGCCCCGGCGTGGCGATCCGGCCTAAAGCAAGGGCACTTTATCGTGACGTACCGCCGTGAGATTGAACGATGCGCAAGCGTCACAATTTCGCCAGGCCCTGGGTGGGGCCTGCCGAAGCGCGGCGGGCCGTTGGCCCTTGATTCCGCGCAAGGCGCAACTCAAATACACCGCCCGCCATCCACCTCCATGCACACGCCTGTCACCATGCTCGCCTCGTCACTGCACAGGTAAACGGCGGCATGGCCCATATCCTCCGGCGTCGAAAACCGCCCCAACGGAATGGTCGACAGAAATTTCTCCCGCATCTCCGGCGTGTCCTCCCCCATGAAGGACTTGAGCAACGGCGTCTCCCCCGCCACCGGATTGATCGCATTCACCCGCACCCCCGCAGGTGCCAGTTCCACCGCCAGGGCCCGCGTCGCCGTGATCATCCATCCTTTGGAGGCGTTGTACCAGTTGAGCCGCGGTCTCGGGCTGACCCCCGCCGTCGAGGCCACATTCAAAATCGCCCCCGCGCCTCGCGCCTTCATCGCCGGGATAAACGCCTGCGCAGTCAGGTAGACAGATTTGCAATTCACCGCGAAGACGCGGTCAAAATCCTCTTCCGTCACATCCTCCATGGGCTGGGGCAAATGCGTGACGCCCGCATTGTTGACCAGAATGTCCAGATGCCCAAACTCGGCCACAGCCTGCTCCGCCATCGCCGCCACGCTCGCCCCATCAGACACATCCACCGTACAGGCCACGCCGCCATACTGCGCCGCCACATCACGGGCGACATTCCCATTGATATCCGCCACCATCACCCGCGCGCCTTCCTCGGAAAAGCGGCGCACGATCCCCTCCCCGAAGCCGCTTGCGCCCCCGGTCACGATGGCTGTCTTGTCTTTCAATCGCATGTCGATGGACCTTTCTTCTGAGCATGCGCCCGGCCAAAACGACACCGACGCAATACCGACGTTATACCGACACGATACCGACGTCGGGTTTCGGTATCGACCAGCCTGTGTCTTTGATACCCGCCAACCGGGCAAATCGCGTCAGCTCGGCTTCAAACTTATCAAACCGCCCGGGCGTCCATTTCACGCCCGCCTCCGGCCAAAACCCGGTCACGCGCAACCACCCTTTCGCCCGATCCGCCTTCACCTCGCACCGCCCCACGAACCGAGACCCCTCCAACAGCGGATACACATAATACCCCCAGCGCCGCTTCTCCTTCGGCACGAACATCTCATTGCGATAATCAAATCCAAAGAGCCGCTCAAGCCGCGCCCGATCCCGGATCGCCGGATCAAACGGGTTCAAAATCCGCAGCCGCGTGGACGGCTCCAGCGCACGTTCCAACCGCTCTTCAATGTCAGGTGCCGCAAACCCCGCGCGCCACGCCCCATCCGCGCCCTGCACCTCAACCTCGACCGGGCGACGCCGCTCCACCCACCTCTTGGCCTCCGCCGCACTCATCGCCTCCCAGAACCGCTGCACCTCCCCGCAAGTCCCGACCGAGATATACTCCAACGCCCGATCACAGAGCCAATCAATGCCCTCTTCCTCCCCCGGCCCATCCCTGAGCTGCGATGGAAAAATCCGCTCCCCCAGATCGTAGAATTTCACGAAATTCTTCCTGTGACACGTCCCCAGATCCCCCGCATACCACATCTGATCCAGCGCCTTCTTATGCGGTGGCCGCGCCCACATTTCACGACTTTCCGCTTTGGTATCAAAGGCATGGGTCGACAGCGCGCCCTCTCGCTCAATCCTTGCCCGGATCCCGGCAATCTCCGCCTGGCCCAGCCCCGATTGAAACCAATCAGACGCCGCCGCCTTTCGGCCTAATCGGTCAAACTGCCGCTGCCAATAGGGCAGCACCTCCATCGGGATGAGCGAGGCATCATGGGTGAAATGCTCAAACAAATCCCGCCCCCTCAGGCGCGGCCACAGCAGTTTCTCGCGGTAATTCTGATTGCGGCTCCACAGGATATGATGATGCGCCCGGGTCACATTGCGGATCGTATCAATCTGCACAAACCCCAGCCGCCGGATCATCTCCATCACGTCCAGCGGCCCCGTAGGCGTCGCCGACAACCCATTGGTCCACAGCCACAACCGCCTTGCATCACGATTGGCAATCCTGAGCGGCGCGCTCATGGTTGCCCGATCAGCAAAAGCCCATTGCGCTGCTCGCCCGGCGGCAAGGTCATCACCGCCTGGTAGAACAGCCGCCCGATGCGACAGGCGTCCTTGTTCCGCGCCCGATCCAGATTGAGCATCACCCCACGCAACCGCGTCTCATCCGGCTCACCGGCCAAAAGCGCCTCAAGCCGCACATCAATCGCCGCGCCCACTTTGCGCTTTTGCGTCTCCGACAACTCAACCGCGCCACGTTTCGCACCCAGCTGAGCCGCCTTGAATTCAATGCGGTAGAACTCTTTCAACGCCGTCGTATCCAACCGCGCCGCCATCCGCGATATGGCATCTGAGAACTGCGCATCCGTGAACCGCCCGCGCATCGCCAGGCCGCAGTCCCGCACCGGCAGCGCGTTGATCATGGCCTGTTCGACAGAATAGTAGTACCGCAATTCACCAAGGCTCAGATGCCCCATCCCGCGGGCAATCATAGGCCAGATCAGGCCCTGCGCCTCCACCACCGCGTCGGGGTTCGTGTAGGCCGCAATGACACGATCGGCGATGTAGCCTGCGATCACCGGGTCCTTGTAGAAAGACCCAGCTTGCGCCACGCCCAGCTCCAGGTTTTCACCTTCAAACCCCAACCGCTGCAAATCCTGCCGGATCGGCATGGCACCGGGAAGATCACCCAGGATACGGATCATCTCCGCCCGATTGACCGGAATGGCGGCATTCTGCGCCGCGGCCGTGCTGGCCCACACCGCAAACAGAAGCGCAACAAGGCAGGATGGGATCAAACGTGGCAAAGTGGCCTCCAACAGCTTGGATGAACAGGTTAGGCAAGGCGCGTTCAAAACACCACCGGGCAAATCCACGCTCACGTTTTTTTGCCAAAGGCTAGAATGGCCCAAGCCGACCTGATAATGACCGTCAAACGACCAACGCCAGGCGAGACCTGATCATGAGCGCCACCGCGAAGAAAACCGCCCCGCTGCCCGATGACATTCTGGCCATGAAGGGCCAGACCCCCATCGTCAGCCTCACCGCCTACACGACCCCCATGGCGCATTTGATGGATGAGGCCTGCGACTTTGTACTGGTGGGGGATTCCGTGGGCATGGTCCTGCACGGCCTGCCCTCGACCCTCGGCGTGACGATGGAAATGATGGTCATGCACGGCCAAGCCGTGGCGCGCGGGCTCAGCTCCGCCATGCTGGTGATGGACATGCCGTTTGGCTCCTACGAGGAAAGCCCGGCCCAAGCCTTCCGCAACGCCGCTCACCTGATGCGTGAAACCGGCGCGGCTGCGGTGAAACTCGAAGGCGGCACCCATATGGCCGAAACTATTGCCTTCCTCGTGTCGCGCGGCATCCCAGTCATGGCCCATATCGGCCTCACGCCGCAGTCCATCAACACGCTGGGCGGCTACAAGGTGCAAGGCCGCGAAGACGCGGGTGAAGCACTGCTGGCCGACGCCCACGCTGTGGCCGACGCCGGTGCCTTCTCCGTCGTACTTGAAAAGGTGCCCGCCACCCTTGCCGACACAATCACCGCCGAGATCGCCATCCCCACCATCGGCATCGGCGCAGGCGCAGGCTGCGATGGTCAGATCCTCGTGGTCGATGACATGCTGGGCCTCTTCACCGCGTTCAAACCCAAATTCGTGAAACGTTTCGCCCAGCTTGGCGATGACGGCAAAGCGGCCATTGAAGCCTACGCAGCGGACGTCCGCGCCCGCAGCTTCCCCGCCCCAGAGCACACATTCGGCGACAAAGCCCCCTCAAAATGAACACCCAAATGACCCCACCGCCCATCATCCGCCAACTGGCTGACCTGCGCGCCATGACCGCGGGCTGGCACCGCGCCGAGGAAACCGTGGGCGTCGTCCCCACCATGGGCGCGCTGCATGACGGGCATCTGTCGCTGGTCACTGCCGCCAAAGAGAAATGCGACCGGGTGATCGTGACGATCTTCGTGAACCCAAAGCAATTCAACAACCCCGAGGACCTGGCGAATTACCCAAGGACTGAAGAAGAGGACGCCCGCAAACTCACCCGTTTCGGGATTGATGTCCTTTACGTCCCCGACCCAGATCAGATCTACCCAGATGGTTTCGCCACGACGGTCTCCGTCGCGGGGCTGACAGACGTGATGGATGGCGTCTACCGCCCCGGCCACTTCGACGGCGTGGCCACGGTCGTGACCAAACTCTTTACCCAAACCACCGCCACCGACGCTTTCTTCGGCGAAAAAGACTTCCAGCAACTTCAGGTCGTCAAACGCCTCGCCCGCGATCTGGACCTCCAGATCACTGTCCACGGCTGCCCCACGATCCGTGATATTGACGGCCTTGCGCTGTCCTCCCGCAACCTCCTCCTCTCCGACCGCGCCCGGGCCAAAGCCTGCCGCCTCTATGAGGAAATGGAGGCCATCACTGACGGCCTGCAACAGGGCGAGGCGTTCGCCCCCCTGCGCGCCAAAGCCCTCACCGCGCTCGAAAAGGCGGGTTTCGGCGATGTGGAATACCTCGATCTCCGCGCCGCCGATGACCTCTCCGAACTTGAGGCCCCCTCGCGCGAGGCCCGCCTTTTCGCCGCCGCCATGCTCGCCGGTGTACGCCTCATCGACAACATCGCCGTCTGAAGCGCCCCGGCTTCTTTTGGGCTACAAATACTCAAATCCCGCCCTGCCGACACGCGCCGGTCTTTGAGTATTTTTGGAAAGATGAAGCCGAGGGCATCACGCCTCGGACGCAGACATCTCCCCATCCAAAAACGCTTCCGGGTCGTCCACCTCTTCCAGCCGTTTTCCTTTGATCCACCAAAACCGATTGCCCACATTGCGCAGGAAACTGCGGTCGTGGCTCACCAGCAGGCACGCCGCGCCGTGGGTGATCAGCTCCTCCTCAAGCGCTTCCTGCCCTTCGATATCCAGATGGTTCGTCGGCTCATCCAGCAGGTAAAAATTCGGCCGCGCGAGCCGCAGCATCAGCATCGCCAGCCGCGCCTTCTGCCCACCTGACAGCGCCTCAACCTTCGTGTCCTGCATGGCCATCGCCACACCCGCACTCGCCAGCACACCCCGAGCGCGTTGATCACCGATATTGAACCGCTCTGTCACCAGCGCCATGGGGGTCCTGTCGCGCGTCAACTGCGTCAGATGCTGATCCGACACTCCTGGCACCACCGAGGGTGCCGCCCGGATAGGCCCCTCATCACCAAACGCCCGCGCCACGAGATTGATCAACCGCGTCTTACCCGTGCCATTAGCCCCCAGCAGAACCACCCGCTCCCCCGGTGAAATCCACTTCTGCCCCGTGCGATACAGCACCCGCCCATACGGCGTGCTGACCTCCACATCCGGCAGGGTCAAAAGCGCCTTCGCATGCGTCCCGCTATTGGTCAGCTTGATGTCCCCCGCGCCGCGCTCCTGATGTACGGGCCGGGCGGCGGCTTCCATCTTCTCCGCCCGTTCGGTCAGTTGCTTGGTCTTTGTCAGCAGCAAATCAGACCCCGAATTGATCCCGACATTCTTCAGCTTCGCCGCCTGTCGCCGCAGCGAGCGCGCTTTGTTCAGATCATTGGCAAAGCGCCTTTCATCGGCGGCATCCACCTCCTCCAACGCCGCTCGCGCAGGCGAAAACGGCAGTGGGAACACCCGCGACCGCTCCGCGCGCAAAAATAGCGTCCGGTTGGTCACTGCGTCCAGAAACGCCCGATCATGCGAGGTGACGATCAGCGCCAGATCCCTCGGCAGCGCCGCCAGCCACTCCTGCAACTGCCCGATCCGGCGCAAATCCAGATGGTTCGTCGGCTCATCAAGCAGCAGAACATCCGGCTCCACCACCCATTCCGCCGCCAGCATCGCCATGCGCTGCCACCCCCCGCTCAGCTCGGCCAGCGGCCGGTGCTGCAACTCATAGGGCATGCCCAACTCTCCCAGCACCACATCCACGCGCCAGCTTTCATAATCTGCCTGCTCAACCGGCAGCGCGGCCAGCGTCAGTTCATAGGGCGTCACCGCCTCCGCCCCTTCCGGCAAGGTCTGGCGCACATAGCCCATGCGCAAACCCCGCCCGCGCGTAAGCTCCCCATGGGTGGGATCGGCATCGCCCATGAGGCAATTGAGAAGCGTCGTTTTCCCCCGCCCATTGGCCGCCACAAGGCCCAGCCGGTCGCCTTTGGCCAATGTCAGGGTCAGGTCGGAAAAAATGGGCTCTGCAAGCGTCAGCCCAAGGGATTGAATATGAAGAAGTGTCATGTCTGTCTCAGCTTATTGGAATGGGCCGCTCGCGCGGCGAATAGGCTGATCAAGACCGGGGATTGGGTGTCAGATCAGCCCTGCAAACGGATTTGCAGGGCAAAACGGGGTCCATGCTGAAGACGTCGGATGATACGCATGTTCAGCTCGGGCCCTCCTGTTGTGACAAATTCCAGATGGCCACACCCTGCCCCAACGGCACGCATAAGTCCACTATCCTCGCATTGACTCATCCCACCAACACGCGTAAACGGCCCCAAATCTTCGGAAGTTTGACGCTTCCGGTCCCTTGGGCATCAGGCCCGGGATCGCCCCCCACCAGCGAGTTTCGCCCGTGGGGGCGTTTATGCTTTGAGCCGCTGTGCTTATATTAGTGCAGCATCTGTTAACCGGCGAAGGAGGCCGCGCGATGTTTGAAAATCTATCATCCCGTCTCTCGGGCGTCCTCGACCGGCTGACAAAACAAGGCGCGCTGTCGGAAGACGACGTGAAGGCCGCCCTGCGTGAGGTGCGCGTGGCCCTGCTGGAGGCCGACGTCTCCCTCCCCGTTGCCCGCGAGTTCATCAAGAAGGTGCAGGAACAGGCCACCGGTCAGGCCGTCACCAAATCCATCACGCCCGGCCAACAAGTCGTCAAGATCGTGCACGATGCGCTGGTCGACACACTGACCGGCGAAGAAGACCCCGGCGCGCTGAAGATCGACAACCCGCCTGCCCCCATCCTGATGGTGGGTTTGCAGGGTTCGGGTAAAACCACCACCACGGCAAAACTGGCCAAACGTCTGAAGGAACGCGACGGCAAGCGCGTGCTGATGGCGTCCCTCGACATGAACCGCCCGGCCGCCATGGAACAGCTTGCGATCCTTGGCACCCAGATCGGCGTCGACACCCTGCCCATCGTCAAAGGCGAAGACCCGGTCGCCATTGCCAAACGCGCCAAAACGCAGGCGTCCTTGGGCGGCTATGATGTCTACATGCTCGATACCGCGGGCCGTCTGCATATCGACGAAGTGCTGATTGCGCAGGCCGCCGCCGTGCGCGACGTGGCCAACCCCCGCGAAACCCTGCTGGTCGTGGACGGCCTCACCGGCCAAGACGCGGTCAACGTGGCCACTGAATTCGACGACAAGATCGGCGTCTCCGGCGTCGTCCTGACGCGGATGGATGGCGACGGTCGCGGCGGGGCTGCGCTATCCATGCGCGCCATCACCGGCAAACCCATCCGTTTCGTGGGCTTGGGCGAAAAGATGGACGCCATCGAGACCTTTGAGCCCGAACGCATCGCAGGCCGCATCTTGGGCATGGGCGACATCGTCAGCCTTGTGGAAAAGGCCCAGGAAACCATTGAGATCGAACAGGCCGAGCGCATGATGAAGCGCTTCCAGAAGGGTCAGTTCAACCTCAACGACATGCGCAGTCAGCTGGAGCAGATGCAAAAGATGGGCGGCATGGAGGGCATGATGTCCATGCTGCCGGGTGCCGGCAAAATGTCCAAGCAGATGGAACAGGCAGGGTTCGACGACAAGGTCATTACGCGGCAAATCGCTCTGATCCAATCCATGACGAAGAAGGAACGCGCCAACCCCAAACTCATGCAAGCCAGCCGCAAAAAACGCATCGCCGCAGGCGCGGGTCAGGATGTGAGCGACCTCAACAAACTGCTCAAGATGCACCGGCAGATGTCAGACATGATGAAGAAAATGGGCAAGATGGGCAAAGGCGGAATGCTCAAACAGGCCATGAAGGGCATGATGGGCAAAGGCGGCCCCAGCCCCGAAGAAATGGCCGCCGGCATGGACCCCAAAGCGCTTGAACAAGCGGCCAAAGCGCTTGGTGGCAAGATGCCTGGCGGCGGCCTGCCCGGATTAGGCGGCGGCGGCCTGCCCCCCGGCCTTTCTGGTTTTGGGAAGAAGAAGTAAATGGCTTCATCTTTCCAAAAATACTCCCGCCGGAGGCACCGGTGATGCAGGTCACCGTAACGATCCCTGAACTGGAAACAGAGCGTCTGATCCTGCGCGCCTATGACGATGCGCGCGATCTGGACCGGTTTTCCGCTTTCATGGAAACAGACGCCAGCCGGTTTTTCATGGGCCCCATGGATCGTTACGGCACATGGAAGCTGGGCTGTGCGATCATGGGGCATTGGATGCGCTACGGCTACGGCCTCTTTGCCATAGAAGAAAAAGCCACCGGCGAATTCGTCGGCCTCACCGGGGTGTGGGAGGCGGAAACCTGGCCCCACCCAGAACTCGCCTGGATGCTGATGCAGGACAAAGAGGGCAAAGGCTACGCGACCGAGGCCGCACGCCGCGCACGCGATTACATCTTCAACGATCTGCAATGGACCTCCGTTGTCAGCGCAATTGAAGAGGACAATGCCGGCTCCATGAAAGTGGCGGACCGCCTGGGCGCGAAGCCCGATTTTGAGCACACCCGACCCAGTGGTATCAAAGTGATCTACTACCGCCACCCGGCTCCCCAGACGGCAATGGAGACCGTTCAGTGACGCTCTCGCTCAATATCCCTCGTCTGGAAACCGACCGGCTGATCCTGCGCGGGCCGGAAGCGGCGGATTTCGAACCACTCTGCGCTTTCCTGATGGATCCTGTCCGTTCGGCAGGCTTTGGCACCGAAGAAACCCGCTCCGATGCGTGGCGCTGGTTTGCCGTCAATATCGGCCACTGGGCGCTGCACGGTTATGGCTACTTCACTATTGAAATGAAAGACACCGGCCAGCCCGCAGGCATTTCCGGCATCTGGAACCCCGAAGGCTGGCCGGAACCGGAAGTGGGTTGGGTTGTCTTCGACGGCTTTGAAGGCCGAGGCATCGCCCATGAGGCCGCCACGACAGCCCGCGATTGGGCCTACAACACCCTCGGCTTCACCACGCTCACTTCCAACATCTTGCCGGGCAACACGCGCTCCGTCGCGCTCGCTGAACGCATGGGCGCCTGGTTTGAACGCAGCTATGACAACGTGCACATGGGCGCGGAAATGCTCTATCGCCACCCCGGGCCGGACGCCCTTGCTGAGGGGGCGGCCTGATGCAACTGAGCGACATCCCAGCCATCGAAACCAAACGCCTGATCCTGCGCGGGCCGGAGCCCGGGGATTACCCCAATTTCAAAGCGACCTTCGCCTCCTATCGCTCCCGCTTCATGGGCGGGCCGCTCAACCCTTATGAAACATGGATGCTCTACGCGGCTGAAATCGGCCATTGGAACATTCGCGGCTACGGCATGTGGATGATCCACCACCGTGAGGACAATCGCACGCTGGGCATGGCGGGCGGCTGGTTCCCCGCCGCCTGGCCCGAACGCGAAATCGCGTGGATCATCTGGCCGCAAGAGGCCGGGAATGGGTATGCGCTGGAGGCCACCCACGCCGTGCGCGGCTATCTTTATGCCGAAATGGGCTGGGAAAGTGCTGTCAGCTACATCGACCCCAAAAACCTCGATTCCATCCGCCTTGCCGAACGCCTTGGTGCTGTGAAGGACAAGGATGCACCTTCCATCGACGGCAATGACGCGGTCTACCGCCACCCCTCGCCCGAGCGGCTGCAATCCGGCCAGCTGCGCGACGGGATCGAGTTGGAGATCAGCCATTACGCCGACCCGCTGTTCAAACCGAAAGGGATGCCTGTTGACTGATGACGCCATCACCCGCGCCGCGGAGCTTTTGAAAGGCCACCGCGAAAGCATCGACCGCCTCGACGCGATCCTCGTCTACACGCTGGGCGAGCGGTTCAAGCACACGCAGGCCGTGGGCAAACTGAAGGCGGAACATGATCTGCCCCCCTCTGACCCCACCCGCGAGGCCACGCAAATCGCGCGGCTCGAAGATTTGGCAAACCGGGCCGATCTAGACCCGGTTTTCGCCAAGAAGTTCCTGAACTTCATCATCGCCGAAGTGATCCAGCATCACAAAAGGCAACAACACTGACGCGGGCCGCGCCCGCAGACCAAAGCCATTCTAAAGGAGAAACTCAAATGGCCATGAAAATCCGACTTGCCCGTGGTGGCAGCAAAAAACGCCCCTTCTACCGCATTGTCGCCGCTGACTCGCGCATGCCGCGCGATGGCCGCTTCATCGAAAAGCTGGGCACCTACAATCCGCTTCTGCCCAAAGACAGCGAAGAGCGCGTGAAGATGAACATGGAACGCGTCCAGTACTGGATCAGCCAGGGCGCCCAGCCCACCGATCGCATCTCTCGCTTCCTCGAAGCCGCGGGCGTGGCCGAGAAGAAAGACCGCAACAACCCGCAAAAGGGTGAGCCGGGCCAGAAAGCCAAGGATCGCGCCGAGGAAAAGGCCGAGAAGGCAAAAGCCGCTGAAGAAGCCGCAGCCGAGCCGGTGGAAGAAGAAGTGGTGGCCGAGGAAGCCCCTGCGGAACAGGCCCCCGCTGAGGAAGCACCGGCAGAAGAAGCGGCTGAAGAAGAAGCCAAGGGCTAACCTGAAGGAGGCAACCGGGCGTGACACGCTTTTCCCCGGACTTCCAGGAAGAGCTCTCCGAATTGATGCGTTGGCGGCGTGACGTGCGCCGCTTTCGCACCGATCCGGTGCCTGAGGCCGTGCTTGAAGCCTGCATGACGGGCTTCACCTTGGCCCCCTCCGTGGGGCTGAGCGAGCCTTGGCGAGTCATACGCGTGGAAAGTGACACCGCCCGCAACGCCGCCCTTGAAAACTACCAGTCCGCCAATGCCGATGCGCTGGCGGGCTATGACGGCGAAAAGGCGGCGCTCTACAGCCGTCTTAAGCTGTCAGGCATGCAGGAAGCGCCTGTTCAACTGGCCGTTTTCTGCGCGGAGGACACGCCCAAGGGCGCCGGCCTCGGCGCGCAAACCATGCCGGAAATGCGCCGCTACTCGGTGGTGGGCGCGATCACCCAGTTCTGGCTTGTGGCCCGCGCCCATGGGGTGGGTGTCGGCTGGGTGTCGATCCTCGATCCCGCCCGCCTGACGCGCGATCTGGGTGTGCCGGAAGATTGGCTGCTTGTGGGCTATCTCTGCGTTGGATGGCCCGAGGAAGACAATGAAACCCCCGAACTGGAACGCGCCGGTTGGGACAGCCGTGAAACCACGCTGCACATGGAGAGCCGGTGATGGAAACACGTGTCTGCATAGGGGCCATCGCGGGAGCATTCGGTGTGAAGGGGGAGGTGCGGCTCAAAAGCTTCACCGCCCAGCCGGAGGATATCGCCGCCTATGGCCCGCTGCAATCGGAGGATGGCAAGCAAAGCTTTGAGGTAACACTGACAGGCCAAACCAAAGGCGCGCTGGTGGGGCGGTTGTCAGGCGTGCCAACGAAAGAGGTGGCCGACCGTATGCGCGGCCTGCGCCTCTACGTGGATCGCGCCAAACTGCCCGAGCCCGACGACGATGAATACTACCACGCCGATCTTATCGGCCTTTCCGTGTTTGACACAGGCGGCACGGAACTGGGCCGCGTGAAAGCCGTCCACAACCACGGCGCGTCCGACCTTCTGGAGATTGACCCCACGGGTGGCGGCGCGTCCGTCCTCCTGCCCTTCACGCTGGAGGCGGTGCCGACCGTGGATCTCGCCAGCGGTCGCATCGTCGCCGACCCGCCGGAGGGCGTGTTTTGAGTGACGCGCCCAAGTCCTTTGGCCGAAAATCCATTTCTGCCTCGCTGAAACCGCGCGACCTGATGGATCAAAACCCGCGGCTGGCCAAAGCCTGGGCCGCGCAGGTGATCACGCTGTTCCCCGATGCCTTCCCCGGCGTGCTGGGCGAAAGCCTGACCGGAAAAGCCCTTAAAGACGGGCTATGGACGCTCGACACCACTGACCTGCGCCGCTTCGGCGAAGGCAGGCACCGCAATGTCGATGACACTCCCGCAGGCGGTGGGGCTGGCATGGTCCTGCGCGCCGACGTCATGGGACATGCGATTGAAGCCGCAACCGCAGGCGCCCCCAAAACGCAGCCCATCCTTTACCTCAGCCCCCGTGGCGCGCCCTTCAACCAAGCGATGGCGCGAGATTTCGCGTCAGGCCCCGGTGTCGCCCTCATCTGCGGCCGGTTCGAAGGGCTGGACGAACGCGTGATTGAGCATTTCAACATCGCGGAAGTCTCCCTCGGGGATTTCGTCCTTACCGGCGGGGAAATCGCCGCCCAAGCCCTGATCGACGCCACTGTCCGCCTGCTGCCCGGCGTGCTGGGCAATGCGGCGTCTACAGAAGAAGAAAGCTTCTCCTCAGGGCTTCTCGAACACCCCCAATACACCCGCCCCTCAGAGTGGCAGGGCCGCAAGATCCCCGATGTGCTGCTGTCTGGCAACCATGGTGAGATCGCCAAATGGCGCGGGAGCCAGTCTCAGGCGCTGACCAAAGCTCGCCGCCCGGATCTTTGGGAGGCGTGGCGCGCGCAGGACGATACCGACAGCTAGCGCCTGTGGCCGCAACGGGATTTGAGTATTTGTGGCCCAAAAGAAGCCAGGCGACCCTCCTTCTTTTGGGCCAAAATACTCATGCGCTGCCTGTGCCGGGCGATGACCCGCCCCATAACGAAAATCGCTTGCTTTCAGCGGCGTTTCCCCCTATCCACCGGCCACTCGACGGGCAAATCGCCCGGTTGGGGCTGTGGCGCGTGGTGCTGGCGTTTTCTTCGACGCATTACTGCCCGACTGCCGCAGATCAAAAGATATGACGATCTTACCTCTGGCGGGCGCAGTGGCGGACCCGGAAGAAGACCAGAAGCTCTGGGATCGCGCACACCTTTGCAGGCCAACTGCAAGCAAATCAGGAGATTGCGACGATGGACATCATCGCACAGATTGAGGCGGAACAGATCGCCTCGCTCGGGAAAGACATTCCCGATTTCAAAGCCGGCGACACCGTTCGCGTGGGCTTCAAGGTGACCGAAGGCACGCGGTCCCGCGTCCAGAATTTCGAAGGCGTCTGCATCAGCCGCAAAAACGGCGAAGGCATTGCCGGATCGTTCACCGTTCGCAAGATTTCGTTTGGCGAAGGCGTGGAACGTGTGTTCCCGCTCTATTCCACCAATATCGACAGCATCACCGTCGTGCGCCGTGGCCGCGTGCGCCGCGCGAAGCTTTACTACCTGCGCGCGCGTCGCGGTAAATCCGCCCGTATCGCAGAAGACACCAACTACAAGCCGAAATCCGGCGCATCCGCATAAGGACCACGAACATGAAAGCAGATATCCACCCCGATTATCACTTCATCGACGTGAAGATGACCGACGGCACCATCGTCAAGATGCGCTCCACTTATGGCAAAGAAGGCGACACCCTGTCACTTGATATCGACCCGTCCGCCCACCCGGCCTGGACCGGTGGCGGAACCCGCCTGACGGATGCCGGCGGCCGCGTGTCGAAGTTCAAGAACAAATACGCGGGTCTTGGGTTCTAAGCATCACGCCTATGATTTTGCAAAACGCCGCCTTTCACCGGGCGGCGTTTTTCGTGGGCCAGCGCGTTCCGATCCACACGGGCATGCGCCGATCGGAAACATCGCGGCCCCAAACTCACGCACCTGCGGCGCAACGCTCAATTGTATGCCCAGATAGTCCGTGCATTGATCGCATATCGCCCCTACCAACACGCAATGGCGAAACCGAGGAGAACCGACATGCCCGCGCTGCGCGACGATATTGACCCCAACGGGTTACAGGAATTTTCAGTCGTTTTCACCGACCGGTCGCTCAACCATATGAGCGACGCGTTTGGTGAGGTGATGCGCGATTTGTCCAGCGCGCTAAAGGACGTCTACAAGGCCGATGGCCTTGCCCTGATCCCCGGTGGCGGCACCTTCGGGATGGAGGCCGTGGCCCGGCAACTGGCCGTGGGCGCGCGGGCCCTGGTGGTGCGCAACGGCTGGTTTTCCTATCGCTGGAGCCAGATTTTCGAAACCGGTGGCCTGACGGAAGAAACAGAAGTGATGAAGGCGCGCCGCACGGCCAATGCCAGCGCCAGCCCCTTTGCGCCCGCCCCGATTGAGGATGTCGTGGCCAAGATCCACGAGATGAAACCCGACATCGTGTTCGCGCCGCATGTGGAGACCTCCGCCGGTGTGATCCTGCCGGATGAGTACGTGGCCGCAATGGCCACCGCCGCCCATGAGGTTGGCGCGCTGATGGTGCTGGATTGCATCGCGTCAGGCTGCATCTGGGTGGATATGCGCGCCCTTGGCGTGGATGTGCTGGTTTCCGCCCCGCAAAAGGGCTGGTCGTCCACGCCCTGCGCCGGGGTTGTGATGCTGTCAGACCGGGCAATTGCACGCGTGAAAGACACGACATCCAACAGCTTTGCCATTGATCTGGGCAAGTGGCTGTCGATCATGGAAACCTATGAAGCGGGCGGGCATGCCTATCACGCGACCGTCCCTACCGACAGCTTGCGCGATTTCCGCGACACAGTGCTGGAAACCCGCGATTACGGCTTTGACCGGCTGAAGGCGGCACAGCAGGATTTGGGCGATAAGGTCCGCGCTATGCTGGCAGAAAAGGGTGTGACCTCTGTGGCAGCCGATGGCTTTGGCGCGCCGGGTGTGGTCGTCGGCTACACCTCGGATGCCGCAATCCAGAACGGGTCGAAATTCGCAGCCCTCGGCATGCAGATCGCAGCGGGCGTGCCGCTGGCCTGTGATGAGCCCGACGATTTCCGCACCTTCCGGCTGGGCCTGTTTGGCCTCGATAAGCTATATGATGTGGATGCCACCGTCGCGCGGCTGCGCCGTGTGGTGGATCAGGTGCTCTAGCGACCGCCCACCCAATCAACGCGCCCCTCAAGCAGCAGACGCCTGCGCTGGCCCCCTTTTGGGCCGCGCTTTACCAATCCTGCGCGATATGCAAACTACCGTGTCGATAGACCGCAAAAGGGACATGACAAACGTGGGCAAGCGCAAAGCGGCTTTCATCATGAGCGAGTCCCGAAGCGGATCCACATGGCTGTCATTTGTGCTGGGCACCCATGACGGATGCGCCCATCTTGGCGAATACTACCGACCGTTCGTGTTTGAAGGCCATATCGCCTGCCGCCTTTGCGAAGCGGAGGGCAAAGAGGCCTGCGATATCCTTTACGGGATTGAAAACATACCCGCGGACAACGCGCATTCCTTTGCCTTCCGGCGCACCAATGCCGATGTCATTGTCGATTGCAGCAAGGACATTCCCTGGCTCACCAAGGCTGCCACGCAGCAAGGCTTTGACATCGCGGTCATTCATTTGCTGCGTGACCCCCGCGCATGGTTTGCATCCGAACGCCGGCGCGTGCCCATGACACCGGCAGAGGCCTGCGCCCGCTGGGTCACCCGAAACCAGGAGATTGCGACCGCCATCACCGATCTGCACTTGAACCACAGGGCGGTGTTTTACGACGGCCTTTGTGTCGACCCGCATGTGCATTTCGCAGGCATTTGCGAGATGCTCAACATCACGTTCGACCCACAGGCTTTGCAATACTGGCGCAAGCGCCATCACGGGCTTGGCGGAAACGGTGCCGCCTTCAACAATATTGGCGATGTCACCGATAACCTGATCACAGGCGACGATGCGTTCTACCAAGCCAACCAGAAAACGCTCTTTCATGATCGCCGCTGGCTGGATGATCTGTCAGCCGAGGATCGAACACAGATTGAAAACGATCCCCGCGTCCTAGCCTATCTTGAAACCCTCGGGACGGGGTTTGCGACGCTCGATCAGTTTCTCTGAGGTGCTGAGGCACGATGCCCGTCTCAGGTTTTGGCGAAATGGCGCAAATGCAATAATTGCCCAGAAAGCGATTGACGCGCTTCACGCGGGCCTGCGCGCCATTTATGCTGCGATCAAATCCGGGGCATGACATCCGGAATGGCACAAAGGCGGAAAGAGCATGGCGCATATCATCGTCGTGGGCAATGAAAAGGGCGGGGCGGGCAAATCCACCGTGTCGATGCATGTGGCGACCGCGCTGTCGCGGATGGGGCATGTGGTCTCCACGCTCGATCTGGATCTGCGGCAGAAGACGCTGGGCACCTATATCACCAACCGCAAAAAGTTTCTGGCCAAGGCCAAGCTGGATCTGCCCTCGCCCGAATACCTCGACCTGCCGGATGTGGACAGCGCATCGCTCCAGCCCGGGGAAAATATCTATGACCGTAGGCTATCGGCGGCGGTTGCCAAGCTCGAACCAGACAGTGATTTCATCCTGATCGACTGCCCCGGCTCCCATACGAGGCTGAGCCAAGTCGCCCACAGCCTCGCCGACACGCTGATCACGCCACTCAACGACAGCTTCATTGATTTTGATCTGCTGGCCCATGTGGACAGTGACGCGCTGACGATCACTGGCCCGTCTGTTTATTCCGAAATGGTCTGGAACGCCCGCCAGCTGCGCGCGCAAGCCGGGCTGAAGCCCATCGATTGGGTCGTGGTGCGCAACCGCATGGGCGCGCAGCAGATGGTGAACAAGGAAAAGATGGCGAAGGTGATGGAGGATCTCTCCAAACGCATCGGCTTCCGCATCGCGTCAGGCTTCAATGAGCGGGTGATTTTTCGGGAGCTTTTTCCGCGCGGTCTGACGCTGCTTGATCTCAAGGACATTGGCGTCAAACAACTCAACATCTCCAACGTCGCCGCCCGTCAGGAATTGCGCGACCTGATCAACGGGCTGAACCTGCCGGGCGTGACGGTCGATTTCTAAAGCACAATGTAGCGTTTTCGACAGGCCGTGGCGTGGCGACCCTGATCTCAAGAAAGGGCGCTTTATCGTGACACTCCGCCGTGGAGTGAAGCGGCGTTCATGCGTCGACAATTCGCCATGCCGTGCGGACGGCCTGGCGAAGGCGCGGCGGGCTACGCCCTTGATTCAGCGCCCGGGCGCCTACCGACAATACAGGTAATTGTTATCGCGCTGCGCCGTATCAAAGTGGAAGTGATCCTCGTGATACCCGTCTGATCCCGGCCCCAGCACCGTCGCGAAAGGCCCACAGGCAGAATCCCGGATCTCCCGCAGCATGCGCCCGCGTTTCCCACCGCCCCAATCCTCGGGCAGCGAAAGCGACGTCCCATCCGCAAGATTGAACGCAGAAATATCGATCGCCCGGCCCTTGCCATGTTCCGATATCCGCGCGCCCCGTTTGTGGTTGCGCGTCCGGCAGACGTAATGCGCGGCCACCTTCAATTCAGTCAGCCCGCCGCCTGTCCGGCCGATGATCGGGTTCACATCGTTCTGAACCCACGCGTTCAGCACCCGCGCGGTGGAACATTCCATCACCGCACCTTGGCTCAGCGACACGCCGCCGACCGCCGTGACCTTCACCGCCTCCGCAATGCCGCATCCGGGCGTGTCAGAGGGCACGCGCCCCACGGTTTCGCCCTGAATACCGGGCACACCACACAGCGACCCACGGCTCACTTCTTCTTGGCGCTGACCACCACCCAAAACACCGCAACCCGCTATAACCAAAGGAATAACGGCCATCGCAATCACTGCTAATTTCATTCAACTGCCTCTTTTCACCCGCCCAAAATCCGGCGCGTCCGTATCCTGCCCGGCGTCGATGATACCACGGCGAATGGCGCGGGTGCGAGTGAAATAGTCAAAGAGGTGATCGCCATCCCCTGTCCGAATGGCTCGCTGCAAGGCAAAGAGCTCCTCGGTAAACCGACCAAGGATTTCCAGCGTGGCCTCCTTGTTGGTCAGGAACACATCGCGCCACATGGTGGGATCGCTTGCAGCAATCCGCGTGAAATCCCGGAACCCGGCGGCGGAATATTTGATCACCTCACTGTCGGTCACCCGACGCAGGTCATCGGCCACGCCTACCATCGTGTAGGCAATGAGGTGCGGCGCGTGGCTGGTGACAGCACAGACCAGATCATGATGGTCGGCATCGTCCATCCGGTTGGTTTGCGCCCCCATATCGTGCCAGAGCGCTTCCAGCTGCTCCGTCGCCTGCTCGTCCCCGCCGGGCATCGGCACGATCAGGGTGAACTTGCCATCAAAGAGCTCTGCAAAGCCCGAGGTCGGGCCGGAGTGCTCTGTCCCCGCCATGGGATGGGCTGGCACGAAATGCACGCCATCTGGCAGGTGCGGCGCCACGGCCTCGATCACTGCGCGCTTCACCGATCCCACATCCGTCACCGTGGCACCGGGCTTCAGCACAGGCGCGATATCGCGGGCCACCGCATCCATCGCGCCTACGGGCACGCATAGCACGACAAGATCGGCGCCCTCCACGGCCTCCTGCGCGGTGTCGTACACCCGGTCGCAAAGCCCAATCTCACGCGCTGTCGCCCGGGTTTCAGCGGATCGGGCGTAGCCGGTCACCTCACCCGCCAAACCCCCGCGTTTCATCGCCCAAAACATGGATGACGCGATCAAACCAAGCCCGATGAGGGCCACACGTTCATAGCGATGGGTCATATGTCACCCGCCTTGAACTGCCCAATCGCATGGGCCACCCGCCGGCAAGAGGGCTCATCCCCCACCGTGATGCGCAGACAATGAGGCAGGTTATACCCGCCGACCCGACGCACAATGATGCCTTGGGTCTGAAGAAATTCATCGCAGGCCTCTGCCTCTTCCGCGCCGGAAAAACGCGCCAGAATGAAGTTCGCAGTTGACGTGTCCGACGGCACGCCATGTTCGGCCAACGCCTCCGCCAACCATGCGCGCAGACGCGTGTTGTCGCGGCGGCACTTCTCTGCCCAGTCGGTATCGCGCACTGCCGCCTCGGCCGCCAAAAGCGCAGCCTGGCTCAGGTTGAAGGGCCCACGAATGCGGTTCAGCACGTCCACCACGTGATCGGGGCCATATCCCCATCCCACCCGCAACCCGCCCAACCCATGCAATTTCGAAAAGGTGCGCGTCATGACCACGTTCTGGCGCCGTTCCACAAGGCCCGCACCCGCGCCATAACCTTCCACATATTCGGCATAGGCCCCATCAATCACCAACAGCGCTTGCGGTGGCATGTTTTCCGCCAGCCGCGACAGCTCCGCCTCGCTGACCATTGTGCCCGTGGGATTGTTGGGATTGGCAATGAAAATCAGCCGCGTCTTGTCGGTGCAGGCGGCCAGAATGGCATCGACATCTGTGACCCGCTCGGTCTCTTTCACCTCGACGGGCTGCGCGCCATTGGCCAACGCGCAAATCTTGTAGATGGCAAAACCATGCTCAGTGTGGATGACCTCATCGCCCGGCCCGGCATAGGCCTGGCACAAAAGCGACAGGATTTCATCACTGCCCACCCCACAAACAATCCGCGTGGAATCGAGGCCATAGACCTCCGCAATCGCCTCCCGCAGGGCGGCGTGATCGGTGGCCGGGTATCGATGCAGATCAAACGCGGCCTTGCGAAACTCCTCCTTGGCGGCCTCGCTGGGCCCGAAAGGGTTCTCGTTCGAGCTGAGCTTCACAATATTCGCCATGCCCGCAATCGCAGATTTGCCGCCCACATAAGGCGCAATGTCCAGAATGCCTGGCTGCGGTGTAATCTCTGTCATGGCCCGTCTCCTTGTGGGTTTTGTATCTACGGGGTCCCACCTTGACCAGACCAAAGAAAAAAGGCCGCGGCGGGTCCCCGTCGCGGCCTTCTAATGGATGCGAGAACCTTAGTTCTGCGCGTAGAATTCGATGACGAGGTTCGGTTCCATCATCACCGGATAAGGCACATCGCCCAGGCCAGGTGTGCGGACAAACGTTGCGGTCATCTTCGAATGGTCGGCGTCAATGTAGTCAGGCACATCACGCTCGGCCAGTTGCACAGCTTCCAGCAGGGCAGTCATCTGCTTGGACCGGTCGCGCACTTCGATCACATCGCCTTCCTTCACACGGTAGGACGGGATGTTGACCTTTTTGCCGTTCACTTTGACATGGCCATGGTTCACGAACTGACGCGCGGCAAACACGGTCGGCACGAACTTGGCGCGGTAAACCACCGCGTCCAGACGACGCTCCAGCAGACCGATGAGGTTCTCACCGGTGTCACCCTTCACACGGGCGGCATCCGCGTAGATGCGCTTAAACTGCTTTTCCGTCAGATCGCCGTAATAGCCCTTCAGCTTCTGCTTGGCGCGCAGCTGCAGACCGAAGTCAGACATCTTGCCCTTGCGGCGCTGACCGTGCTGGCCGGGGCCAAATTCACGACGGTTGACGGGGGATTTCGGACGACCCCAGATGTTTTCACCCATCCGGCGATCGATTTTGTACTTGGCAGCGGTTCTCTTGGTCACCTGCTGATCTCCTCTTCGTTGTTTGTTTCATCATCTGATCCGAAAACCGGTTCCCACTTTTCGGGATGATGAACGCTGAGAGGGCGTTGTCCTTTCCACGGATTTTGCCGTGGCGACAGGCATCCCCTTGCGGGGGCCACCAACACCAATGAAGCCGCGCTTATATCTGCGTTATGGACAGAGTCAACAGATAAGCGCCCGCTGTTTCTTCTGGCTAGAAATATCCCGGGGGGAGCGTCGAAACCCTTGGGTTTCGACGTGGGGGGCTGGCCCCCCTTCTTTGCTCAATCAAGCCGCCTCGTGCTGCAAAATCGCCGCCTCGGATGCATTCAGATTACGCCGCGCAAAGGCTCCATAGGCATGCGCCTCGGTCTCCAACCGCGGGTGCAACGCCAAAAGGCGTTTGCGATCCTCTTCATCCAGGCTCGACAGCGCGGCAGAGGCTGGATGAAAACTCTCCGTCTCAACACCATTAGCCCAAACCACCTGATGCTGAGGCAACAGAAGATGCACATATGTCACCTCTCGCAACTGCGCGTCCACCGTGATGGTCGAATGGTTCACCAAATCCTTGGCGGACACCAACACTTCCGGCGTATTGAACAGCGCCTGCGCCACTGCGCCCTTCACCAGCATCCGATGTTCCGGTGAGACCAGCAATTCCTGATCGGGCTGCTCAATACCAAGCGATCCCACCCGCATCCGAATGGGCCTGAGCTGCGGCATCGCGAAAAGCCGCGCGCCGCTCATCCGGCGCGATCCGGTCCACTCGATCCGCTGCGCCCCGCAATCCTTGGTTTGCACTTCGTCGCCTTCGCGCAACTCTTCCACGGGCGTCGGCCCTTGCGGGGTCTGGATCATGGTTCCGGGCGTGAAACAAATCACCCCGCCAGCCTCTGCGCCCAGCACACCGCGCGTCTGCGGTTGCAGGGACATATGCACCACCCACAGCGTCACGCCCTTGGGCGGCAATTCATCGACAAACATCAAGAGCGGCGGGGCATCCCCCTCCACCGGGACCAAGGTCACCGAATAGGTGCTCAGCCCGTCTGTCACGACAAACCCGCTTTCGGGGCCCACGCGCTCGTCTTCTACATGTCTTAGATCAACCACTCCGGCTTTCGCCGCACTCACCAATCGTCGCACCAGTTTCGCTGCACATCTGCGCCGCGTTGGCCCCTCATCCGCCTCTTCCAGACGCAAAACGTCACTTGGCCCATCCACACGCACCGCATCACCCGACCAGCCCCAGGTGATCCCCACAGCCAGCGTGTCCATCGGTGCGGCTTTGATGCCGTCCAGTTCCGTTTGCGACCAGGAGATAACGAACGCGCCACGATAGCCCGTTCCCATATCTGCTCGTCCTGCCTCGTTTTTCTTCTTTTTATGGCAGGCAACGTAGCAAAGGCGAATCACCCTGCAAAGCGTTAAGTTTTGATTTTGCTCAAAATTTCACGCGAAGCTGCAAAGACCCCACGACTTGGGGCTGGCGCTGTGTGTTGAATTCCTCCGACAGCCAACTCACCCCGTAATAGATCGCCGTACCCGCCTGCGTGCGCCAATGCACGCCCGCGCGCACGCGGCTGCGCACATCTTCCAGCCGCACCGGCCCGCTGGACGGGATGAAAACCGAATTGTCGACATAGGCCATATCGGCCCCGAACACCCAGGAAAACCCGGAATAGGGGCCATCCTCGACCGCGCTCAACCGATGCCCCGACACCGGGTTTCGCACCAATAGCCCGCTCGATCCATAGCGCCCGATGGTCAGGTCAAACCCGACCCGCGCGAGCGTTTCCGTTCCGGCGCGTAATTCCATGAAGGGGCGCAATTGCGTCGCCTGCCCAAGCTGCGAAGGGTAGCCTGCCTCGAACACACCATTGGCATGGACCCCGTTGCTGATCTGCGCAGCGAGCACCGCAGGCGACGCATCACGCCCGCCGAGAACCTCATGCACGGCCTCTTGCACGTCATCAAGGCCCAGCTGCGATCCTGTCACCACCACATCAAGGCCCAGCGCATAGTCAAACCGCCCGGGCTGAAAATGGGTGTGCAGACCAAGGCTGACCGCCTGACCGTATCGGCGATCCAATGGCCGCGGGTTGGTCGCATCTTCGGGCGAGACCACCTCACCGTTGAAGCGCAGCTCCAGCAATTCGCCGAACCGCGCAGGCGCCTGACCTGTCCAATCGGGGGCAAACACGAGGCTTGATTCAAACGATCCGGTGCGCCACCGATCATGGCTATCGCCCAACACGTCATTGGTGATCATGAGGCCGTAGCCCTGTTTCGTGCGTTCCGCGGCAAAGGTCTGGGATGTCAGGCAGAGCATCGCGCACATCGCGATCAGGAGGCGTGTCATGTAAGGTCACCCTTGTGTATCGCCCCCCGGCTGGACGGGGTTATCATCAAGGCCGCTGAATTGGCCAGAAAAACCGTTGCTTAAGGCAACGATAAGGTCGTCGTTGCGACCTTGAGGTCACAATAACAATGGTCGGATTTCGCTCCCCGGCGCGGAATCAAGGGCGCAGCCCGCCGCGGCTTTGCCTGGCCCCCCCAAGGGCCTGGCGAAACTGTGACGCCTGCACGCCGCTCAACCAAACAGCGACACGTCACCATAAAGCGCACTCGCTTGACATCAGGGTCGCCAGACCGGGGCCAGCCGAAGCCGCTCTACAAAGCCCGCATCCAGAACTGCAACGAGTGCAGGCTTTCCTCCGCCGCATCCAGATCCTTCCACGAAAACTGCGCCACGACGCCCTTTAGCGGCGCATAGCCTCGCTTGCGCCAAAACGCATCCAAAGGCCGATACCCCTCCGGCCGCAGCGCATGCCCCTCCGACCGCTTCACCGCGCAAAACGCCGCATACCGCAGCCCCAGCGCCCGTCCATGCGCCTCCCGCAGGTCAAAAAACCGATGCCCGATCCCCTGCCCCCGATAGCGCGGCAACAACACACTTTCCGCACAATAGAAAATCTCATCAAGGCGAGGATGGCCCTCCCCAAACGCAGCCCCGAAATCCCCGGCATGATCCGCCATCGGCGCACCGGTGGATGCCCCGACAAGCGTATCCCCATCAAAAGCCGCCACCAGAATGGCATCTTCCGTTTCACGATAAACCTGCAGATAGGCCTCCTCATAGGCCATGTCGCCGTCATAGAGATACGGCCAGTCCCGAAACACCTCGATCCGAAGCCGCGCCACATCCGGCAGCGCCCGCGCCAGGTCCTCACCCTGCAACCGCTCAACGCGGATCATGTGGCCACCGGAAACCCGCGCCCCTCACCCCAAAGGCCTTGCACCTGCCCGATGATCTGATCGCGCGTCTGGCGATAGGCGGTCAGTTTCGCCTCCCGCGTCTCACCCAGCCCCGTCGGGTCCATGATCGGCCAGTAGAGCACATCCAGATGAAACACCCGTGTCAGCTCCAGCGCGCGGCGCTGGCTGGCTGGCGACAATGCGACGATCAGATCAAAAGAGCTGAGGTCATCGCCCCACTCTTCCATCTCATCAAACGTCCGCGTCCGGTGGCGGGCCAGTTCGACCCCCAATTCCTGACACACGGAAATACAAAACCCATCAATATCCAGATCGCTTTTGACACCCGCCGACTGCACATAAGTGTCCGCGCCATAAAGCTGCTTGGTAATCCCTTCGGCCATGGGCGACCGCACGGCATTGTGGTCACAACAAAAGAGCACCGATTGAGGAAGCTCTTGCACCACCCGTCAGCCCCCGAAATGCAAGACGCAAATCAGCGTAAAGAGCCGCCGCGCCGTGTCATTGTCGATGGCGGCTTTACCCTCCAGCCGCTCTTCCAACACCCGCGCGCCTTCGTTGTGAATGCCGCGCCGGGCCATATCAATCGTCTCAATCTGGCTCGGCGGCAGGTTCTTCACCGCATCGAAATAGCTTTCGCAGATCGACCAGTAATCCTTCACCACCTGCCGAAACGGTGACAGCGACAAATGAAACTCCGCCGCCTGATCGCCGCTTTCGGTCTTCACATCAAAGACCAGCCGCTTTTCACGGATCGACAGGCCCACCTGATAGGGCCCATCGGGCACCACACGGTCATCGCGTTTGGGCAGGGCGAATGTGTTGTCTTCGATCAGATCAAACATCGCCACCTTCCGCTCCTGTTCAATCTCAGGCGTGGGCGGCGGCAGGTTCGCATCATCAAGTTCGATATGGCAGATATGGGTCATCGAAGAGAATCCAGATTGTCGTGCAACAGGCCTAGCGCAGGCCTTCGGAACGGGCAATCCCCGGTGAGGCGCGTTGCCTCAACCCTTGTTGAGCCGCTCAAGCCGCGCCCGCACACTCAACCCATGGGCCTCAAGGCTCTCTGAGATCGCCAACCGCTCCGCCGCCGGCCCAATCTGCCCCAGCGCCTCGGGCGTCATCTGGGCCAGCGTCGTGCGTTTGAGGAAATCCATCACGCTGAGGCCAGAGGAAAACCGCGCCGACCGCGCCGTGGGCAACACATGGTTTGGCCCGCCCATATAATCGCCAATCGCCTCCGGCGTCCACGCGCCCAGGAATATCGCGCCCGCATGGGTGATCTTGTCCGACAGTGCCACAGGATCGGCCACGCACAATTCCAGATGCTCCGGCGCAATCCGATCCGTCAGCGCTGCGGCTTCATCCAGATCCGAAACCGTAATGATCGCCCCAAAATCCCGCCAGGACGCCCCCGCAATCGCGCGCCGCTCCAACGTCTCAAGCCGTGCCTCAATCGCCTCGGCCACGCGTTTGCCAAACGCTTCATCCGTGGTGATCAAAAGCGCCTGCGCGCTCTCGTCATGCTCGGCCTGGCTCAGCATATCCAGCGCGATCCAATCAGGGTCATTATCGCCATCCGCCACGACCAAAATCTCGGACGGTCCGGCGATCATATCAATGCCCACTTTGCCAAAGACCCGCCGCTTGGCCGCCGCCACAAAGGCGTTGCCCGGCCCTGTGATCTTATCCACCGGCGCAATCGTCTCCGTTCCATAGGCCAGTGCCGCGACGGCCTGCGCCCCACCAATGCGGTAAATCTCATCCACACCCGCGATCTGCGCCGCCAGCAACACCAGCGGGTTCGCTACCCCATCCGGTGTCGGCACCACGATGGCCAGCCGCTCCACCCCCGCGACCTTCGCCGGGATCGCATTCATCAGCACCGAAGACGGATAAGACGCCAGCCCCCCCGGCACGTACAAACCAGCCGCAGACACGGGCCGCCACCGCCACCCCAACCGAGCGCCGGTGGCTTCCTCCCAAGACTGATCCTCCGGCATCTGACGTTCGTGATAGGCCCGGATCCGCTCCGCCGCCAGTTCCAGCGCCGCGCGTTCCTCGTCAGACACCTGCGCGACCAACTCGGCAATCTCCGCCTCGGAAAACCGCAAAGTCTCGGGCGTCAACTCCAGACGGTCAAACTTCGCCGTCAACTCCAGAACCGCAGCATCCCCCCGCGCGCGCACATCCTCAATGATCGCGGCCACGGTGGCATCCACATCCGGGCTATCCTCGCGCTTGGCACTCAGCAGCGCGGCAAACGCGGCTTCAAACCCATCATCCTTGGCATTCAGAAATTGCGGCATGGTCTCATCTCACAGCAGACAGGAAGCCGCCTTATGCCCCATGATCCGGCGCTTTCCCAGAGGGCGCGCGGTATGGTCGCGTCACGTCCTTCAAGGTCACTTCCAGCGCCTCAACCTCCAACCGGATTGCGCCATCGCCTGCCAGCGTCAAGAGCACCTGCCCGGCTGCATCTTCCCCCGGCTCAAACGTCACCGACAACAGCGACAGGATCATATCCGCATCGCCCCGCTCAATCCCCTGACTGGCCACGCGCAACACATTGTCAATGACCAGCACCGATTGCACCCGTTCCGACCCATGCCGTTCCCGCCCGTCATCTTCCCACCGAAACCGGTTCACCAAGAGCGCAAAGCGACGCTCCTTCGGCCGCCAGGACAGTTCAGACATCGGCAGCACAGCATCCTGCACGAGTGAGGAAATGACCTGCAGATCATCGCCATCCAGCGCACCCAGATGTATGGGCGCTTCCCTCCCGTCCTCAAAACTGGCGTCGTCCGTCATTAAACCTGAACCCGCTCAATCTGCGCACCGACATTGCACAGCTTCTCTTCCACCCGCTCATAGCCGCGATCAAGATGATAGACCCGGTTTACCAGCGTCTCCCCCTCTGCCGCCAACCCGGCGAGGATCAACGACACAGACGCGCGCAGATCCGTCGCCATCACTGGCGCACCCTTCATCTTTTCAACACCCGTGACTGTGGCGGTCCCACCCTGCACATCAATCTTGGCCCCCATCCGCATCAGTTCCGGCGCGTGCATGAAGCGGTTTTCAAAAATCTTCTCTTCCAGCACGCTTTCCCCTTCGGCGGTACACATCAACGCCATCATCTGCGCCTGCAAATCGGTGGGAAAACCCGGGAAGGGTTCCGTCGTCACATCCACCGCGCGCACCCGCTCATTCCCGCGCGACACGCGCAGGCCAGCGTCGGTCTCTTCCACATTCACGCCAGCCTCTTGCAACTTCTCAACAAAAGAGGCCACCAAATCCATCCGCCCGCCAAGGCATGTCACAGCGCCCCCACAGATCGCCGGGGCCAGCATATAGGTCCCCAGCTCAATCCGATCCGGCACCACAGGATGCGTCGCCCCGTTCAACCGATCCACGCCTTGGATCGTGATGGTCGAAGTCCCTTCGCCCTCAATCTGCGCGCCCATCCGCCGCAAACACTGCGCCAGATCCACGATCTCCGGCTCACGCGCAGCGTTCTTCAGCACGGTCGTACCCTTGGCCAGCGTCGCCGCCATCAGCGCATTTTCAGTGGCCCCCACGGACACGAACGGAAACTCAAATTCCCCGCCCTTCAGCCCGCCCGTGGCCTTGGCATGCACATAGCCTTCTTTCAGCTCCAGCTCCGCGCCCATCGCCTCAAGCGCTTTCAGGTGCAAATCCACAGGCCGCGCCCCAATCGCACAGCCCCCGGGCAGCGACACAACCGCATGACCTTCCCGCGCCAGCATCGGCCCCAGCACAAGGATCGACGCGCGCATCTTGCGCACGATGTCATATTCCGCCTTGGTGTTCGTGATCTTGTTCGAGGACATGGCCAGCACCTTGCCCTCCTGCATCGCGCTCACCTCCGCGCCGAGGCTCTCTAGCAGGGCCGTCATCGTGCGAATATCCGACAAACACGGCGCATTGGTCAGCGTCAGCGGCTCTTCACTCAGCAGCGTCGCGGGCATCAGCGTCAAACATGCGTTCTTCGCCCCTGCAATCGGGATATCACCGTTCAGCGCCCCGTTGCCCTTCACCAAAATCGCGTCCATCTGCCCGTCCTCTTGCGTTTATTTGTTATCCGTCGGCCCGTTATCCTCGGCCTCACGCGCCTTCGCCTGTGCCTTGCGCTTTGCCATATTTGCCTTCAACGCCGCCTTCAACCGATCTTCGCGGTCGGCAGGGCCCTTCTTGGCCGATTTGCCTGAATTGCCTGTGGTCATGCCCTGTTCTAACGCAGCCCCTTTTCGCGGTCCAGATATGGCTTGCGCGATTGGCTTTGATCGTCTAGCACCCGGCCACGGTAACGCTGCTGTAGCTCAGTGGTAGAGCGCACCCTTGGTAAGGGTGAGGTCGGGAGTTCAATCCTCCCCAGCAGCACCACTTTTATTTGGCCTACCGCGCGGGGCGCTACTTGAGGCCCGGTTTGGTTCGAGGTTTCTCCTTTCACCCGCACCATTTCCTTCTCTCACAGCCGTGCATTGCAGCGTCATAAACTGCGTTCAACGCTCAGGTCTTTCAGCGAAAATGCCACGTTCACGACATCGTAGGGGATTGTTGTCAGTTCCCTCTGAAGCGCCTCATACATCGCATCGCCGGAATAGATCAGCGTCACATGGAAACTCGCTGCGCCCCCAGTCAGCGGAATTTCAATGCACCGGCCAGTGACCCCAACCTTCACAGAATGCCCGTTCACAGATGCCGTGATGTGTTCGCCAAACTGATCGGAATACACATGATCTGTTGTCAACTTTAACACCAACGGATCCCGCTTGGGGTTTTGCACCAAGACATGCAGCGATGTGCCTTTCACGACAAATTCCGCGGTTTCAACAAGGTGCTCGCCCCGTTGCGCAGGGTGTTGATCCTGAAGGTAATATTGGATCGTACCCGCCTGACAAAGATCGGCTTTTTCCTGCAAATGCCGGGTGTTCGCATGGACCAGATAGGTTTCCAGAAACTCAACTTTTTCAGGGTCCGACTTTGACAAGAACTGAGAGGTGCTGACCTTGCTGCGCTGGCATATGTCCTCAACCATCGCATGGTATTCATCGTCAAACCTGCGCACCGCTGCGTCATAGAGCGGCCTATCCAGGTCAATAAATTCGTCCAGATCACAATCCGCGGTGTCAAAATAAATCTTGCCGGTCTTGTTCACCTTGGACCTGAGCAAAAAGGGCACCAGCCCGGTCTTGTAGGACATCAGAAGAATGCTGTCGGTCATGCGTTCCTGCAATCCAAACGCGCGATAAGCATCCAGAATGCCGTTTGGGTCGCCATCATTCGGATGCGCATGTGGCCGCGTCACGTGGAACATCTTGTTGTAAAGAAACTTGTGCGACGATGGTGTATCCCGTGACTTTTCAACCATCCACGCGACGCCATTGCGTTTGATATCATCGGCCTTGATGTCGCCGATGTCGCTCGTGGGGCTTTGGAAATTCAAGCGGTAGTTGAGGCCAGACATAAATCTGTCCAGCGGTTCGCGAAGCATCGTGATGAAGGAATAGTCCGCGTACCTGCCTGTCTGGTCTATCTCGGGCCTGCGACAGTGCCCCCCCATCAACAGCTTCAACGGCGCGGTCTCCCGCCAATCCACCCCTTCCGCTCTCAATTCGCGATCTGTGCAGGAAAAATTCGAAGCCAAACACGCACCAAGGGCCGTTCCCCCGCATTTTGGCACATGCACGAAGAAGATGTTTTTGCGGCTCATGCTGTCTTGGGGCGAGGCTGACGTCATGGCAGGACCTGATCTTTGAACTTTGTCTTGATCAAAACAAGACACCCATCCACTCTGGCGCGAAAGATTTTTTTCACAAAGGATTTTCCAATGCCCACAATTGTTACCACCACCGGCGCGCTCAGGGCCAATCTGAAATACGCGCTGGAAGCCACGAGCCAGCTGGACAAATTCGCCAAGAACTCCGCCACGGCGGTGAAAAACGGCGAAACCCTGAACTTTTTTGAAAACGCCATCAAGGACATCAAGTTTTTCGGCAAAGCCAATGTGGTGCTGCAACTGGCCTCCGCCGGGCTCAGCATCGTCGGCGACCTCGCGGGGGCCAAATCCACCGAATCCCAGATCCTCGCCGGCGTGCGTGAAATCATTGGCCGGGTGGAAGTGCTGCATTCAGACATGAACACCCATTTCACCCAGCTGGAAAAGAAACTGAACATACAGACCGGCCAGTTGCTGCTGGGCATTGAGCTCAACAAGCTTCGGGGCAAGTTGAAATACCTCGATACCATCGCGAAAAACCGTGCGGCAGGCAAAGGCGTTGGCACGTTGACAGGGGATCTGCTGCATGCCGATCCCAGCATGTTTGTCGATATCTTCACGCAGATCGAATCCTGCACGCACGGAACCGTCAGCGGGGACAGCCCCAACATTTTGCAATTCATCTATGAGACAACCTACGGGGATATCCGCGCAGTTCTGCCCGTCGCCGAAAGCCTGATGCATCAGGCCAGCCTGTGCCTTGTCGCCCATATCGCTGTCGAACAACTGCAATACAAAAACGCCCCGGCGACACAGAACGCCAAAGCGCCAAACCTAGACCAGATCGGGCAGCTCTATGAAACGGGTATGAAGAACATTGCCAAGGCGGTGCACACCTGGACGGCCAAATGCGTAAACGCGTCGTTGCAGAAAAAGAACATCAAAGCCTACGTGACAGCACACCGCCACGCGCTCATGGCGATTAGTGTCGATGATTACCAAGGCTCGGCAGAACGCGTCGCCTTGAAGCTGCAAGCCCACTATCCCTATCTGAATTTCTCCGTCATCGCCTATGAGGCCATCGTCGGATACAGGGCCCATGCCGTCGTAGGCCTGAACTGCGACCTCTACAAAAAGATCACTGATGTCTCCAACAAGCCGATGAACCTGTTTGTCTACTGGGCAAAGCGGACAGCCACCAATCGCCAGCCGTTGATTGCTTACAAAGAGGCCGCAAACCCGTCGATTTTTCGTGCACGAGACCGCAAGGACCGCACCTTCGACACCCAGTGGTTCAACAAGCCCATCGGGGAACGCTACGTCTTCATTTTCGAGATTGGCAAAAAGGCGGCCAAGAAATTGTCCAATGACATTTTCCATGGCAGCTGGGGTCACTACAACAAAGACCTCAGACCGTTCTTGCGGGAATTCAACAACGAAAAAGACCCCAAGAAGCGCGAACCCCTCTCCGCGATGTGGATTGGATTTTCTGCCGATTATGACGACAATCCGCGTGATGATTTCGGCATCGCCTCCTACAATGCCATGTATGGCACGCTGGATGTCTATACCACGATCTGTTTCTTCCCCGATTGATCTGCCCCACCGGATAATTCTCCGGGCGGGTGCCATCGCCCGGCGACATGCTGCCGAATTGCTGAAAAACAGGCACTTTCACCCGCCCCGACACCTCTTTATATAGATCGCGTTGCACGGGGCCGCGATTCAGGCTCCAAATTGCATTGGGAAAGACGGGAACGCGGGTACTCATGGGCATTCTGGACAATCTTCCGGGGCTTTTTTCATCGGATATGGCGATCGACCTCGGCACGGCGAACACGCTGGTCTACGTCAAAGGCCGCGGCGTCATCCTGTCGGAGCCTTCCGTGGTGGCCTATCACGTGAAGGACGGCGTGAAGAAAGTGCTGGCCGTGGGCGAAGACGCCAAGTTGATGCTGGGCCGCACACCGGGCAGCATTGAGGCGATCCGCCCCATGCGCGAAGGCGTTATTGCGGATTTCGATACGGCGGAAGCGATGATCAAGCACTTCATCCGCAAGGTCCATCGCCGTTCCACCTTCTCCAAGCCCAAGATCATCGTCTGCGTCCCCCATGGTGCCACGCCCGTGGAAAAACGCGCCATTCGCCAATCGGTGCTGTCGGCAGGCGCGCGGCGCGCAGGGCTGGTGGCCGAACCCATCGCGGCCGCCATCGGTGCAGGGATGCCCATCACTGATCCCACCGGCAACATGGTCGTCGATATCGGCGGCGGAACGACCGAAGTGGCGGTTCTGTCGCTTGGCGACATTGTTTACGCTCGCTCCATCCGTGTGGGTGGTGACCGGATGGATGAGGCGATCATCAACTACCTGCGCCGTCAATTGAACCTGCTGGTGGGCGAAAGCACGGCAGAGCGCATCAAAACCTCCATCGGCACGGCGCGCATGCCCGATGACGGGCGCGGCGCATCCATGCAAATCCGGGGCCGCGACCTTCTGAACGGCGTGCCCAAGGAAACCGAGATTACCCAAGCGCAGGTCGCCGAAGCACTTGCCGAACCTGTACAATCCATCTGCGAGGCGGTGATGACCGCGCTGGAAACCACACCCCCTGATCTGGCCGCCGACATTGTCGACCGCGGCGTGATGCTAACGGGGGGCGGCGCCCTTCTGGGCGATCTGGATCTGGCGTTGCGCGAACAGACCGGGCTCGCCGTCTCCATCGCCGATGACAGCCTCAACTGCGTGGCCTTGGGCACCGGCAAGGCGCTGGAGTTTGAAAAACAGCTCCGCCACGCGATTGACTACGACAGCTGACTGCAGGCTTTCAAAGTTGACCAAACGACCGTCACGCGGCCACGGTTGGATTTGAGTATTTTTGGCCCAAAAGAAGACCAAACGCGCGCCTTCTTTTGGGCTGTAAATACTCCCGCCGGAGGCATAAAATCTCGGGCCCGACGGTCGGACACACGAAGAAGTTGGAACAGCACTGAGATCTCATGGTAGATTGAGGCTGATTTTCGAGGAAACGGGGCAAGCCCTTGGCGAAGGACCGCTCTCAGGACAACGATTATGTTGGCCAGCTGCGCAAGCTGCTGTTGGCTGTGCTTGTCCTGTGCCTGCTGGCTATCTTCCTTGTCTGGCGCATCGACAGCCCCCGCGTCGAACGCTTCCGCGCGCAGGTGATCGACACTGTGGTGCCGAATTTCGACTGGGCCATGGCCCCCGTGACAGGCGCGGTTAACATTCTGCGGGATTTCCAAAGCTACCAGCGCATTTATCAACAAAACCAAGAACTTCGCCGCGAACTGCAACAGATGAAATCCTGGCGCGAGGCCGCGCTTCAACTGGAACAGGAAAACGCGCGGCTCTTGGATCTCAACAATGTGCAGCTTGATCCGCGCCTCACATACGTCACCGGCGTTGTTCTGGCCGATAGCGGCTCCCCCTTCCGGCAATCGGTGCTGATCAACGTGGGCGCGCGCGACGGCATCGTGGATGGCTGGGCGTCCATGGACGGGCTGGGCCTTGTGGGGCGCATTTCCGGCGTGGGCGAAAATTCCGCCCGCGTGGTGCTTCTGACTGACAGTTCCAGCCGCATCCCGGTCACGGTGCAACCCTCCAGCAAGCAAGGGCTTGTGGCGGGCGATAACTCTGCCGCGCCGCTTTTGACCTTCCTTGATGATGATGACGGCGTGCGCCCCGGCGACCGGGTGATCACGTCGGGCGATGGCGGGGTCTTCCCGGCTGGTCTGGTGGTGGGGCGCGTCACGCTCGACGCGGGCGGCCGCATGCGCATCCGCCTGTCTGCCGATTACGAACGCCTTGAATTTCTGCGCGTCCTGCGCAGCTGGCCTCAGGAACGGATTGAGGACCCGGGCAGCATCGTTGACCCGGAAACGCCTGATGTCGCCGACACCGCAGCCGACACACCAAGCGAAGATCCCGCGGCAGTGGACCCTGCCGATGGCTGAGCGGTCTCTCACCTATCTTTGGGCGATGCGGTGCCTCTTCCTCGCGCTTTGCGGGCTGGTCATGTTCCTGCATCTTTTGCCGCTTGAACCCGTCTCCCGCTTCTGGGCGGCGCCTGACCTGATGATCGCGCTCACCTTCGCATGGGTCCTCCGCCGCCCTGAATTTGCGCCACTCATGCTGATCGCGGGCGTCTTCCTGCTCGCTGATTTCCTGCTGCAACGCCCCCCCGGGCTTTGGTCTGCGCTGGTCCTCATTGGCTCCTTCACCCTGCGGTCCAAGGCGCTCGATTTGCGCGATCTCACCTTCACAATGGAATGGCTCAGCGTCGCCTCCACCCTTGTGGCCATCACGCTGGCCTACCGCATCATTCTTGCGATCCTGGTGGTAGATGTGCCGCCCCTCTCGCTCAGCCTTGTGCAGCTGTTGATGACGCTCATCGCCTACCCGTTCGTGGTGCTCGCGTCTCAGACCATCTTCCGCGTGCGCAAGATCGCACCGGGTGAAATTGACGCGATGAGGAACGCCTGATGCGCCGCCCCACCCGCGATACCGAGGAAAGCTTCCGCCGCATTTCCCGGCGCAGCCTGATCATGGGCGGCGCCATGGCGGCCACTGTTGGCGCGCTAGGGCTTCGCATGCGGCAGCTTTCCGTCGACCAGGCCAATGAATTCCGCCTGCTGGCCGAAGAAAACCGCATCAACATCCGCCTCATCCCGCCGGCGCGCGGCCGCATCTTTGATCGCGAAGGCCGCACCGTGGCCGAAAACGTGCCCAGCTACCGCATCACCGTGGTGCGCGAAGAAATGGGCGATGTGACAAAAGTCATCGAACGCCTCGCCCAACTTGTGGAACTGGACCCCGATGAGCTGGACCGCGCCATCCGCGACATCGAACGCCTGCGCGGCGATACGCAAGTCACCATCGCCGAACGCGTCACGTGGGAAGAGATCAGCCGCGTCGCCGTCAACGCCCCCGCCCTGCCCGGTGTCACGCCGGAAGTGGGCCTGTCGCGCCACTACCCCATGCGCAACGCCTATGCCCATCTGGTGGGCTATGTCGGCCCTGTCAGTGACCGCGATCTGGAAAAGATCGATGCGCCCGATGCGCTGCTTCTGATCCCACGCTTCCAGATCGGCAAAATCGGGCTGGAGGCTGAAAACGAAGACGCCCTGCGCGGGGAGGCCGGCACAAAACGCGTCGAGGTGAACGCCGCAGGCCGTGTTATGCGCGAGTTGGACCGCCAAGAAGGCCAATCCGGCGCCGACATGCAGATCACCATCGACAGCGCGCTGCAAACCTACACCCATGCGCGCCTCTCGGGCGAAAGTGCTGCTGCCGTGGTGATTGATTGCGAGACGGGTGACATCCTTGCCTCCGTCTCCACGCCCAGCTTTGATCCCAACCTATTCGTGCGCGGCATCTCCGTCACCGATTACAACGCGCTTCTCAATAACGAGTACCGCCCGCTGCCCAACAAGGCGGTGCAGGGCATCTACCCGCCCGGCTCCACCTTCAAGATGGCCACGGCACTGGCGGCGATGGAAGACGGGCAGCTGGATCTGCGCGAAACCGTCTACTGCCCCGGGCATCTGGAGGTCAGCGACCGACGCTTCCACTGCTGGAAACGCGGCGGGCATGGAAACGTGGATTTCAACGCCTCTCTCGTGGAAAGCTGCGATGTCTATTACTACGAAATGGCCCTGCGCGCGGGCATTGAGAAAATCTCCGCCATGGCCGAACGACTTGGTCTGGGGCAACGCTATGACCTGCCGCTGACATCTGTCGCCGCCGGTCTCGCGCCCACGCGCGACTGGAAGCTGGTCAATCGCGGATCGCAATGGGTCATAGGGGACAGCGTCAACGCCTCCATCGGGCAGGGCTTCGTGCTGGCCTCCCCGCTGCAACTGGCCGTGATGACAGCGCGCATTGCAACAGGCCGGGCGATCCTGCCCAATCTGGTGAAATCCGTGGGCGGCGTGGCCAAGCCTGCACGGGTACAGAACAAAACCGCAGGCTCTCTGGATCTGAACGAAAACCACCTGCGCGCGGTGCGCAAGGCGATGTTCGATGTGTCCAACGCGCGCAAAGGCACCGCCTATTCCAGCCGCGTCATCGATGACACCGCGCGCATCGCAGGCAAGACCGGCACCAGCCAGGTTCGCAACATCACCGCCGCCGAGCGCGCCGCCGGCGTGGTCCGCAACGAGGATCTGCCCCGCGAACGCCGCGACCACGCGCTGTTTGTGAACTTTGCGCCCTATGATGACCCCAAGGTCGCCGTGGCCGTGATTGTCGAACATGGCGGCAGCGGATCCAAAGCCGCTGCCCCCATCGCGCGGGACATCACGCTGCAAGCGCTTTACAAGGGTGACCCGCCTCTGGATGCCTACCCCAGCAAAGACCGCGCCAATATCCGCAACCAGCAAGAAGTGCTGCGTAAATTGCAGAAAGAAGCGATGGCCGGGGGGAGCGATCAGGCATGAGCTATCTTGAATACACCCTCAAGACCACGCCCACGGGCCTGCGCAAAGTGCTGCATTTCAACTGGGGCCTCGCCGTCCTTTTGACAGCGGTGGCAGGCGTCGGGTTCCTGATGCTTTACTCGGTCGCGGGCGGGTCGTTCTCCCCTTGGGCGGAGCCGCAGATGAAACGCTTTGCCGTGGGTTTCGCGCTCATGTTCTTTGTCGCCATGGTCCCCATCTGGTTCTGGCGCAACATGTCCGTGCTGGCCTATCTGGTGGCCCTGATCCTGCTGGTCGCCGTAGAATTCGCAGGGTTCGAAGGCAAAGGCGCGCAGCGTTGGATCGACCTTGGCTTCATGCGGCTACAACCCTCGGAACTCATGAAAATCAGCCTCGTGATGGCGCTCGCCGCCTACTATGATTGGCTGCCCATGTCGCGCATCTCTCACCCTGTTTGGGTGCTTTTCCCTTGCGCGCTGATCCTTGCGCCCGTGGGCCTTGTGCTGCGCCAGCCTGACCTTGGCACTTCTATCCTTCTGATCACCGCAGGCGCCGTTTTGATGTTCCTCGCAGGGGTCCACTGGGCCTATTTCGCGGTTGTTATCGCCGCCGTCGTCGCCCTCGTGATGGCCGTCTTCCAAAGCCGTGGCACCGATTGGCAAATGCTGGCCGACTATCAATATCGCCGCATTGATACCTTCCTTGATCCCTCCACCGATCCCTTGGGCGCGGGCTATCACATCACCCAGTCCAAGATCGCCCTCGGCTCCGGCGGCTGGACTGGGCGCGGATTCATGCAGGGCACGCAATCGCGGCTCAACTTCCTGCCCGAAAAACACACCGATTTCATCTTCACAACACTGGCGGAGGAATTCGGCTTTATCGGCGCGATTTCCCTTCTGGTGCTCTACGGGCTGATCATCCTTTTCTGCGTGATCTCCGCCTTGGCCAACCGGGATAGGTTTGCGTGTTTGCTGACGCTGGGCATCGCCGTCACCTTCTTCCTGTTCTTCGCCGTCAACATGTCGATGGTGATGGGCCTCGCCCCCGTCGTCGGCGTCCCGCTGCCACTGGTCAGCTTCGGCGGCTCGGCCATGCTGATCCTCATGATCGGCTTCGGCCTCGTGCAATCCGCCCACATCCACAGGCCCCGCTGATGCTCAATATCCTCTATGCCGGCCGCCCCGCCCGCTGGCCCGAATTCCAGCCGCATCTTGAACGGGAATTCAAAGCCGCCGAGCTGAATGTAAACCTCGCCACAGACATCCCGCCGGAGGACGTCGACTACATCGTCTACGCCCCCACCGGCCCCGTGCAGGATTTCACCCCCTACACCTGCACCAAAGCCGTGCTTAGCCTCTGGGCTGGCGTCGAAAAGGTCGTGGGCAATCAGACCCTCACCCAACCCCTCTGCCGCATGGTGGACGAAGGCCTGACCCTCGGCATGGCCGAATGGGTCACCGGTCACGTACTGCGCCACCACCTCGACATCGACAAAGACATCCACCGCGCCCCCGGCGACTGGTCGGCTCCCATTCCGCCACTGGCCCATGAACGCCCCATCACATTCCTTGGCCTGGGCGAGCTTGGTCAAGCCTCCGCCGCGCCCTTGGTGCACTTGGGCTTCCCCGTCACCGGCTGGTCCCGCAGCCCCAAATCCATCCCCGGCATCCGCTGCCTGCACGGTGACGATGGATTGAAGGAAGCCCTCGCATCAGCTCAAATTCTCATCCTGCTGCTGCCCAACACGCCCGAAACCGAAAACATCCTGAACGCCGAAACCATGGCCCTCCTCCCCAAAGGTGCGGTTATCATCAACCCCGGCCGAGGCCCGCTGATCAACGACGAAGACCTCATTACCGCCCTCGACATCGGCCAGATCGGTCACGCCACACTGGATGTCTTCCGCGTGGAACCCCTGCCCAAGGATCACCCGTTCTGGGCGCATCCGGGCGTCACCATCACACCCCACATCGCCGCCGACACCCGGCCCTCGACCTCGGCCAAAGTCATCGCCGAAAACGTCCGTCGAGGCGAGGTTGGCGAACCTTTCCTACATCTTGTCGATCGGCAATTAGGCTACTAAAGAGCGCCTTCGTCAGGCCCCGGTCTGGCGATCCCGCTCTCAGTTCAGCGGCACTTTATCCTTCAGCCCAGCTAAGCGTCCGAGCAACGCCCTGCAGTTGAAAATTCGCCAGGCCTTGGGTGGGGCCCTCCTCTCGGCGATTGCAAGCAATCGCCTGCCGGGCAGCGGACGAAGGCGCGGTGGGCTACGCCCTTGATTCCGCGCCAGCACTAATCCCCCGCAATAAAATGCGTCATCACCCAAGCCCCGTCCCGCTTGGCAAAGATCGCTCGGTAACCCAGCAAGAACCGCGCAAAATCGCGATGCACGAAACCGCCCGTGCCATCCGCCATCTCAATTTCCACAAATTGCGTGCCCGTCATCCAATTGCGAAATTTCACCACATCATAATTCAGCCGCGTCACCACGTCCCCGAACCTGATGGGCCGATCCCGAAGCGCCACCTCGTCCCCGGTGATGAACACCACCTCAAACGGGTCCAAATCCTCCGGTTGATCCGCGGCAAAGGTATAAGGCGCGACAAACGTCCCGTCCTCGCGGAACATGCCGCCCAGCCGCAGCACGGTTTCCAACTCCACCCAGTTGCGCTCCCGCAAGGCGGGCGCCTCATGCTGCTGTTCCGGAGCGAAATCCTCGGGGTCCACCTCAAGGAACGCGCGCAACGCATCGCGCCCGCTTTCGCCTCCAAAGCTCAGCATGATGTCTTCTGCCGCCGCCGCGAGGATCGCATCAATATCCCGCGCCACCACCGCCGTGATCAACGCCTCGCGGTAGGAGACAAAACTGGCGTCCTCCTCCGCCTCATCCACAGGCGGCAGGGTTGGACTTTGCGCAAAACCGGCCACAGGCCAAGCCAGCAAAAGACACAGGAAGAAAACACGCATTTGGCTACCTCAACCGTGGCGGTTTATCGGGGTCCATCCCCGGCGGGCTGATCTCCTCCGCCTTCACAGGCGCCGGTTTCGGCAAATCAAACCGCAACCCCACGCGCGCCAACCGCGCCGCCACCTGATCTTCGGCGCGGAAAAACGCCACATCCAGCGCCGCCGCCTCCAACCCCGAAAACTGCAACACCTCTGACACGGCGCGGGCCAACGCCGCCTCCGCCCCGGGCATGGCATCTATAATCCCCAACATGTGCCCATCCGCGCCGTTTTCATAGGTCACCCCGGCCAAGTAAGCATTCTCCGCCAGCCCCTCTGCACTGGCCAGCCGCGCATCCAGCCCCTTAAGCAAACTCTCTGGCAACACCCCCGGCGGGCCGAATTCCCGCACCTTGCTTTCCACCTCAGCCGGCCCGTCGCCCAGCGTCTCCACCAGCCACGTCACCGCTTCGGGCGGCAAGAGCATCTCAGACGGGGCCACGCCGAGATTGACCCCAAGGCCCAACCCTTCTGGTGCTAAAAGCCCCGCAATCGCCCGCCCCGACAACGCGGCATAGGCCGATCCCGCACCGGCAAATTCCGCCAACCGCGCCTCGGTATCAAACACCAGCACAAAGGATTGCCCCTCGACCGGAAACACCTTCGGCTCAATACTGTCACCTTCCGTCTCCCGCTCCAGCAGCATGAACAATTCCGTGCCCACAAGCTGCTGGTAAAACGCCATCTGCGTGGCCTCATCCGAGGAAGCCTCCATCGCCCCGTGGGCATGATCCAGCGCTGTCTCAACCATCCATCACCTGCCTCACCCGCGCGCGCAGCGCGGGCAATAACTCCGCCTCGAACCACGGGTTTTTCTTGATCCACGCCGTATTGCGCCAGCTGGGATGCGGCAGCGTAATCACCTCCGGCGCACGGGTGCGCCACGCCTTCACCGTCTCCGTCACCGAACGCTGCGGCCCCAGATGATACTTATGCGCATAGCCGCCGATCAACACCCGCAACTGCACATCGCGCAACGCGTCCATGACGTGCCCATGCCAAGTCTGCCCGCAAATTTTCGGCGGCGGTAGGTCTGACCCTTTCGCGTCATAGCCCGGAAAGCAAAACGCCATGGGCACGAAGGCCACCCGTGTCGTGTCGTAAAACGCTTGCGCATCCAACCCCAGCCAATCCCGCAACCGGTCGCCCGACGGGTCATCAAAAGGCCGCCCCGACTGATGCACCCGCATCCCCGGCGCTTGGCCTGCAATCAACATCCGTGCCCCCGGCTGAAACCACACAACCGGGCGCGGCGCGTGGGCCGTATGCGTCTCCGCAAAGCGGCTTTCACACAGCCGACAGCTTTTGATTTTCTGATTTAGTCCCATCCGGCGTTTAGATAATCCGCACCCCGGCGGCGTCCATCCCCGCTTTGGCCGCCGCGAGCGATCCATCCAAGTCAATCCCCCGACACAGATCCTCCCGCACCTCGACCCTATAGCCCAGCTTGGCCGCATCCACAGCCGTGTAATTCACGCAGAAGTCCGTCGCGATCCCGACCATGGTCAGCCGCTCTATCCCCCGCGTCTGAAGGTAGCCATGCAACCCCGTGGGCGTCGTGTGATCATTCTCAAAAAACCCCGAATAGCTATCAATCGCGGAGTTATAGCCCTTACGCACAATCATATCCGCCGCATCCGTGTTCAGGCCTGCATGAAACGCCGCGCCGTCCGTGCCCTGAATACAATGATCCGGCCACAGCACCTGCGGACCGTAAGGCATCTCAATCAGGCTCATCACCTCCTGCCCCGGATGCGAGGACGCAAAAGACGAATGCCCCGCCGGGTGCCAATCCTGCGTCAGCACAACCGCGTCCACCTCCTTCATCAACGCATTGATCCCCGGCACGATCTCATTCCCACCGGCCACGGCCAGCGCGCCGCCCGGGCAGAAATCATTCTGCACATCCACAACGATCAAAGCATGCATGGGGCCTCTCCTTCGCGCCTGAGTGCCACCAGTCTGCCGGATTCGCCCCACAACGTCACGCATTGGAATCGCGGCCGAAATCGTACATACCGCGCGCCATGTACACGATTGCCGCGCTCTATCACTTCACGAAGGTTCCAGACCCCAGCGCCCTCCGAGGGCCGCTCCTGTCATTGTGCGAAGCCGAGCACATTTCCGGCACCCTCATCCTCGCCCTTGAGGGCATCAACGGCACCATCGCAGGCCCTGATGCAGGCATCCGCAAGGTCCTCGATCACATCCGATCCCTGCCCGGGTTCGATGATCTGATCTGGAAGAAAAGCTTCGCCGCACACCAACCCTTCCGCCACCTCAAGGTCCGCGTGAAGCGCGAAATCGTCACCATGGGCCAACCCCATGTGGACCCGTGCGCGGCAACCGGCCACTACGTCGCCCCCTGTGACTGGAATGCCCTCATCGAGTCGGAAGACGTCGCCGTCATCGACACCCGCAACGATTACGAGGTGGCCATCGGTACGTTCAAAGGCGCGGTGGACCCGCAGACCGCCTCCTTCCGCGACTTCCCCGAATGGTGGGCCGCGCACAAGCACGAATTCGAAGGCAAACGCATCGCCATGTTCTGCACCGGCGGGATCCGCTGTGAAAAATCCACCAACTACCTGCTGGGCGAAGGAGTCGAAGAAGTCTTCCACCTCCAAGGCGGGATCCTGAAATACCTCGAAGAGGTGCCGCAGGAAGACAGCCTATGGCAAGGTTCCTGCTTCGTCTTCGACAACCGCGTCTCCGTCGAGCACGGGTTGGAGGAAGGCCAACACATCCTCTGCCACGCCTGCCGTCGCCCCGTCCTGCCCGAGGACACGAACCGCCCGGAATATGAAGACGGCGTCTCCTGCCACCTCTGCGCCCATGAAACCTCAGAGGCCGACAAAGCCCGCTTTCGCGAACGCCAAAAACAAATGGCCCTCTCCGAGGCCCGCGGCGAAAAACACATCAAGATTGTCCATGACGAGTGAGACCCAGCTGCTTCTTCTGGCTAAAAATATCCCCGCCGGAGGCATAAAATCTTAAGCCACGACAGCCCTTGGCGCCCTCGGCCTCGTGCGCAGCAGAATAATCACCATGATCGTGATGTTCATCGCATTCCACGCAATCCCGTTCACGAACGCCATCTGGTAGCTGCCCGTCAGGTCATAAATCCACCCCGACATCCAGCCACCCAGCGCCATCCCCATGATCGTCGCCATCATCACGAAACCCACACGCCGCCCGGCCTCGCGACTTGGCATATACTCCCGCACAACGAGCGCATAACTCGGCACAATCCCGCCCTGCGCCAAGCCAAAGAGCAACGACACCAGGTAAAGCGACGTCAGCCCATCAAACGGCAAATAGAAAAACAGCGCCACGCATTGCAGAACCGACCCGATCAGCAAGGTCTTCACCCCGCCCAACTGATCCGCCACCAGCCCCGAAATCAGCCGCGACACCACACCGCCCAGCAGCATCAGCGACAGCATCTGTCCGCCCGCCACCGCGCCATAACCAAGGTCAATGCACAGCGCCACGATATGCACCTGCGGCATCGCCATCGCCATGCAGCAGCCCACCCCGGCGATCCCAAGCAATATCGCCAAGGCCCGCGGCGAATATCCCGCCGCCTGCGCGCGAGCGTTCGATATCTGATCCGCCCGATCCCGCGCCGCCTGCGGCACCTGCCGCCGCAAACAAAGCGCGAGCGGGATCACCACAACGACCACAGTCACCGCCAGCAGCACATACACAAACCGCCACCCTTGCTCGGCAATCACGCCGACCAAGAGCACCGGCCAGATCGCGCCCGCCAGGTAATTCCCACTCGCCGTGATCGCCACCGCAATCCCCCGCCTCTTGAGAAACCACAGCGACACATCAGCAATCAGCGGCCCAAAACACGCCGCCGTCCCAAGCCCCACGAAAAACTGCACCAACGACAGCATTAGGATCGTCGGGCTCACGGCAGAGGCCACCATCCCCGCCGCCACCAACAGGGCCGCAATGATCATCGCGCGCGTTACCCCGAACCGATCCACGACCCGCCCAAACACCATGTTTCCGGTCGCAAACCCGATCATCATCAGCGTATAGGGCAGCGACGCATCAGCGCGATCAACATCGAATTCCGCCTGAATATCCGGCAGCATGACGATGATCACCCACATCCCCACATTGCCCACCACCGACAACGCCAGCGCGAGGCCAAGCCGCGTCCAGGAATAGCGGCTATCTAGGATATCTGCGTCACTCATGGCCCGACCCTAGGTGCCCAGCCCCGCACGTACTAGCCCGGAAACGACCCTTCCCCATCGCCTCTGGCCGGGATATGTCAGGTGACAGCAAGAAGGGACGACCCAATCATGTCCGATCAACGCCCCAAAGACATCGCCCGCGATGTGATCCGCATTGAACGCGATGCGCTGGACCAGATGCAGGGCGACCTGCCCGATGGGTTCGACGCGGTGGTGGAATTGCTCTTGGGCGTGACAGGGCGCGTGATCGTCTCCGGCGTCGGCAAGTCAGGCCACATTGCCGCGAAGATCGCTGCCACCATGGCCAGCACCGGCACGCCTGCGCAGTACGTCCATGCGGGCGAGGCGAGCCACGGCGACATGGGCATGCTGACCCGCAACGACGCCGCGATCCTCATTTCCAATTCCGGGGAAACCAAGGAACTGGCCGACATCATCGGCCACACCCGCCGCTTTTCCATCCCCATGATCGCCATCACTGGCAAGCCCGACAGCTCGCTTGCCCGCCAAGCCGATCACATACTTCTGCTACCAAACGCGCCCGAGGCCTGCGCCATCGGCATGGCCCCCACCACCTCGACCACCTGCACGCTGGTTCTGGGCGATGCGCTGGCCGTGGCGATGATGCGCCTGCGTGGGTTCGACAAGGACAGCTATCTGGCCTTCCACCCCGGCGGCACGTTGGGCGCGCAACTGCTGCGCGTTTCAGCCGTGATGCATACCGGCGCAGAATTGCCCTTGGTGCATGAAACGACGCCCATGGGCGACACACTACTGGAAATGACGGCGAAAGGCTTCGGCGTCGCCGCCATCGTCGAAGACGGGCGGCTCACCGGTGTGATCACGGACGGTGATTTGCGCCGCAACCTCTCTGACCTAATGAGCCACAGCGCCGGCGACATCGCCACCCGTGGCCCGCAAACAATCTCCCCCGACAGTCTTCTGAGCGAGGCCTTGGGCGTGATGAATGACAGCAAAATCAGCACGCTTTTTGCCGTGGATGATGATGGGCGGCTATGCGGTCTTGTCCATATCCATGATGCATTGCGCGCAGGCGTGGCCTGACGCGCGGCGGGCATTTTCTTTGAAAGAAAATGCCTCAGAAAATTCGAATTTTCTGAGGCAGAATTTTGCAAAATTCTGCGGCGCTTAACCGGTCTCCTGCGCCAGAAGCGCCTGCAACCCGCTGCGATAATCGGGATAGATCAACTCCACCCCCAACTCCTCCCGGATCCGCGTGTTATCCACCTTCTTGCTTTCGGCATAGAAACTCCGCGCCATCGGGCTCATCTCCGCATCCTCGAACGCCACGGCAGGCGGCACCGGCACGCCCAGCAACTCCGCCGCATAGCCAATCACATCCTGCGGCGGGGCGGGATCGTTGTCGCAGACATTATAGGCCGCCCCCGGATTGGGCCGCGCGATGGACGCCGCCAGCACCTGTGCAATATCCTCCACATGAATGCGGCTGAAAATCTGCCCCTCTTTAATGATCCGCCGCGCCGCGCCATTGCGCACCTTGGAAAACGGCCCGCGCCCAGGGCCGTAAATCCCCGCCAACCGGAAAATATGCAGCGGCAGACCCGCGACCTCGGCCCAGGCGGCTTCCGCCTCCACCCGCATTTGCCCGCGCTTGGTAGCTGGTGTCAGCGCGGCAGTCTCATCCACCCAAGCCCCCTGATGATCACCGTAAACCCCGGTGGTCGATAGGTACCCCGCCCATTCCAATCGTTCCGCGATGCCTCCAATCTCTGCGCCGTACCGCGCCAGAACCGGATCACCCGCCACTTCCGGGGCGGCCGACATCAGAATATGCGTGGCGTTTTCAAATGGCTCCGACAGATCGCCGTCCGGCCAAAGCACCGGCCGCACGCCTTCCGCCTCAAGGGCCGCGCATTTCTCTTCCTTGCGCGTGGTGCCGTAAATCACCCAGCCCTGGGGCACCAGCAACCGGGCCAACGCGCGGGCGGAATATCCATGGCCGAAGGAAATCATCGTCTTGGTCATGGCGCTGTCTTACGCAAACCCAAAAGCAGCGTCCAGCAAGGTTGCACCCCTGCGTCGTCCATGGCACTGTCACACCCAAATAACTGGCACAGATCACCGGCAACGTGACACCCAAAGGCTGAGCAGCCCATCAAGCCATCCGACCTATCACACCCGCTGATGGATTCGCCCACGGGCGCGATGACGCAGCCCTCACGCAGGTCAAAACGGCGTGGCTTTGAAGAAACACGCCACCCAGCGTCGGAAAAAAAGCACCTAAATCTTCAGAATTGCCTTGTTTATATACACTATCCGTTGTGTTTACCCACGATATACAGTTAAATCTGGCCCAGAGGCCCATAGGTTCGGGCAGTTGAAGGAGACCATAAAATGGCAAAACCCATGACAAAAACGCAGCTGGTGGCAGCACTGGCCGAAGAGATGGACAGCGACAAGAAAACAGCCAGCGCGGCGCTTGACGGGATCATCGGTGTGATCACGCGCGAAGTGTCCGGCGGCGGCGCTGTGACCTTGCCCGGCGTCGGCAAAATTTACTGCCGTGAACGCCCGGCCCGCATGGTGCGCAACCCCGCCACCGGCGAACAGATTCACAAGGAAGCCGACAAAGTGGTCAAGATGACCATCGCGAAGGCCCTGAAGGACAGCGTGAACGACTGATCTTGTCAATCAGACCAGTTTCCGAAAGGGTCGCCGCAGGGCGGCCCTTTCCTTTTGGGCGGCAGACAACAGGGCAGATGACACATGGACATGCGCGCAATCCTCATGGGGCTGGCCTTTGCCTTCATGTGGTCCAGCGCGTTTACCTCAGCCCGTGTGATTGTTGAGGCCGCACCGCCCGTTTCCTCCCTCGCCCTGCGCTTTCTCATCTCCGGCCTGCTGGGCGTCTTCATCGCCCGCGTGCTGGGCCAAAGCTGGCACCTCACCCCCGCCCAATGGCGCGCCACGATCATCTTCGGCATCTGCCAGAACGCGCTTTATCTGGGCCTCAATTTCGTGGCCATGCAAACGGTGGAGGCATCGCTCGCCGCCATCATCGCGTCCACCATGCCGCTTCTGGTGGGGCTTGCGCTTTGGGTGATCTGGGGCGAACGGATCGGCCCCTTGGGCGTCGCGGGTCTGTTGGCCGGGGTCATAGGCGTGGCCATCATCATGGGCACGCGCCTGCAAGGTGGTGCGGATCTCTACGGAATCGCGCTCTGCATCATCGGCGTCATTGCCCTGGCCTTTGCCACGCTTGCCGTGCGCGGGGCCACATCTGGCGGCAACTTCTTGATGGTGGTGGGGCTGCAAATGCTGGTGGGCGCGGCCGTGCTGGCCGTGGTCGGCGTGGCCACTGAAACCATCGAAGTCACGTGGTCCTGGCAACTGATCGTGGCCTTTGCCTACACCACGCTGGTGCCCGGCCTTCTGGCGACGCTCGTCTGGTTCATGCTGATGGATCGTGTGGGTGCCGTAAAGGCCGCCACCTTCCACTTCCTCAACCCGGTCTTCGGCGTGGCCATCGCCGCGCTGATCCTGGGAGAGGCCATGGGCCTTTGGGACATCATCGGCGTCATCATCGTCACACTGGGGATCCTCGCCGTGCAGCTGTCACGCCAAAAACAAGCCTAGCCGATCTGGCCCCGCGGCCCCTCGCCCACCTGCCCGCGATGCAGCAGCAGATGATCAAGCAGCACACAGGCCACCATCGCCTCCCCCACTGGCACGGCGCGAATGCCCACGCACGGATCATGCCGCCCCTTGGTGATCACTTCTGTCTCACTGCCATCCATCCGGATCGACTTGCGCGGCGTCAGAATGGAGGATGTCGGCTTCACGGCAAAACGCACGACCACATCCTGGCCCGTGGAAATCCCGCCCAGAATCCCGCCCGCATGGTTCGAAGAATACTCCGGCCCGTTCTCGCCCATAAAAATCTCATCAGCATTGTCCGTACCCTTCAGCCGCGCCGCCGCCATGCCCTCACCGATCTCAACGCCCTTCACGGCGTTGATCGACATGCACGCCGCCGCCAGATCGGTATCCAGCTTGCCATAGATCGGCGCACCGAGGCCCACCGGCACGCCACGTGCGCAAATCTCAATCTCCGCACCCACGGAATTCTGCCCTTTTCGGATCGCCTGCAGATAGTCTTCCCAGTCCTTCAGCGCCCCCGGATCCGGCATCCAGAAATCATTGCTGTCAATCGCATCCCAATCAAACCGGCTGCGATCAATCTCCATCTCCCCCATACGGGTCATGTAGCCCTTGATCTCCAACCCCGGCACCAACTGCTTCAGCGCAGCCCTTGCCACGCCCGCCGCCGCAACCCTTGCCGCCGTCTCCCGCGCGGACGACCGCCCGCCACCACGATAATCGCGATGCCCGTACTTGAGATGATAGGTGATATCAGCATGGCCCGGCCGAAACGTCTGGGCAATATCGCCATAATCGCGCGACCGCTGATCGGTGTTCTCGATCATCAGCTGTATGGGCGTCCCCGTCGTGACCCCTTCAAACACACCCGACAGAATGCGCACTTCGTCCGCTTCCTTGCGCTGCGTCGTGTGCTTGTTGAGCCCCGGGCGCCGCTTATCCAGAAACTGCTGAATGAACGCCTCATCCATCGGCACACCGGGCGGGCAACCGTCAACCGTCGCACCCAGCGCAGGCCCATGGCTTTCGCCCCATGTTGTCACGCGAAACAGATGTCCGAATGTGTTCAGGCTCATGGCCATCTCCCTTAACGTCCAACCCCGATAGCGCCGCAAACGGCGGGTCTCAAGATGTAACGGTGGATAAAAGGTGCGCTTTTCCGTCCCGATTCGCGACGCGAGGGCAGAAACGCAGGAAATCTGTGGAAAACGAATCAGGGGCATTGACCGATTCGCAGCGCCTCGCCTATACCTTATGACAGCGCTCATGAAACCGGGCCCATAACGCGCCCGGCATGGCAATTTGGGGAAATTCAGGACAACAGATCGCGGTCCTTACGTCTTTTGTCGCACAGCGCGTGATGCGCAGCGACAGCAACGGTCAACGTGGCAGGAATGATTGAGGGGCCGGATCAACGGCCCCCTTTCTTTTGGACCCCGGCCCGCCCGAACGCTGACCCGAACGCAGGTTCGCCACGACCCCAAACCGGGCCTTGTCCTCGTAAAGGCGCTGATCGGCCAGATGCCGCATGGCTTGATAGTTCAACGCCTCATCCGGACAACACGCCGCCCCGATGGAGGCTTTGACCCGGATCTCTGGCTTGCGATCCACCTCATCGGACAAATCGACCGGCACGCGCAGCCTTTGCCGCAAACCTTCTGTCACCGGGGGCAGGCTGGCCGGACTTACGGCCGGGATCCAAAGCGCAAATTCATCGCCGCCCAGTCGCGCGGTCAATATGCCGGTATGGGCCGGAAAACTCAGCTTTTCGGCCACATGGATCAACACCTTGTCGCCCGCCATATGCCCGAACCTGTCATTGATCACTTTGAACCGGTTGAGATCCAGACAGATCAACGCCCCCGAAGGACGCGGTGTTGCTTGCAGGGCCTGGGTCACCTGCGCGGTAAAGGTTCTGACATTCAGCGCCCCGGTCAGCGGGTCGGTTTCGCTCAGCCGTTTGAACCGGGCGGCCTCTTCCCGCAACACGCGGATCGGGCTTGGGCCGGGGTTCTGGCTCAGCGACGGGACCGCCTCATCTGTCAAAAACGCCGGCTCAGGATCGGTATCCTCGGTGATCAGGAACAGCGCGACATCCAGATCAACCGGGCCCGTCAGGGACGTCACGTGAAAGCGTTCCGCCGCAGAGCCACACACATCCAGGCTGATGCGGATCGGCGAGCCGCTGTCATGTGCCCGCGTCATGGCCGCATCTATGGCGATTGCCGTCTTTGGCGTGCGCAAACCGTCCACAAGAAGTGCCGCCGCGCGGTTTGAGGCCACAAGCCGTCCACCGCGATCCAGAACTGCGCACGCCATTGGAAAGGCTTCCACCACAACGCTGAGCCCTGCCTCAAACCCGGCCTGCGCCACGGTGTGGGTATCATTTTCATCCGCAACAGACCTCGCGAAACCACGCGGGCCAGTGCCGTCGTCATTGACCAATGAGGTCATTCTTCACATCCATTTCACATATACGGACAGGTCCCGTCCCTAAGCCCGCAAATGAACGGTCTGTCACAGTGGTTAAAAAACCGTTAACCACCGCGCTCCCAAGCGCAGTTCGCAACAATCAGCGCAAAGAAAATGACCCGTGCGGTGAGGCCCGGGTCACGTCTATGCCCTGTCAGACATCGGCTTTATGAGCAAACCCGGGGTCGTGCCCGGACCTGTTTAGTGCAGCTTGGTCTCAATATCGCTGATCGAGGCGTCGATCAGTTTGTTGCCTTGCGCGGCCGTGATTTGCTTGGCCACGACTTCTTTGGCCACGTCCACGGCGACGTTGATGGCCCGGTCCCGAACCTCTTTGACGGCACTCGCCTCGGCGGAGGCAATCTGGTCTTCGGCGGCCTTGATGCGGCGTTCAATAGACACCGCCAAGTCTGCCTTCGCCTGCTCTGCGGCCTCGGCTGCTTCATCTCTGGCCGTGGCCACGATGCGATCAGCCTGGTCCTGGACTTCTTTCTGCTTGCGCTCAAACTCCGCCAGCACGGCTTGCGCTTCTTCGCGCACGGCGCGGGCTTCGTTCAGCTCTGCCTGAATGCCTTCGGCGCGCTTATCCAGCAAACCGCCCAGCAGGCCGGGCACCTTGAGGTAAAACAGCACTGAAAAGAACAGGATGAAACCGATCAGAACGGCAAAATCCGTGTTGAACAGCGAAAAGAAAGGCTTGTCACCGGCGGCCAGCGCGGGCGTGGCGATCAGGGTCAGGAAAAGCGGGGTCAGATATTTCATGTCGCTTATCCTTTCACCCGCGCGTTTACCGCGCTTGTAATCGTCTTGGCGTCTGCCTTGGATCCCATCGCCCCCACCAGATCGGACGCCACGGCTTTGGCCACGTCTTTCACACTGTCCAGTGCGTTGGATTTGATCTCGGCAATCGCGGCTTCGCCTTCTGCGGCTTTCGCGGCGATCTCGGCATCCGCTTTCGCAGTGGCCTTGTCGAGCTCGGCTTTGATCTCTGCCTTGGTTTTGGCGATGATCGTCTGCGCCTCGGCGCGGGCATCGGCCAGCGCTTTGTGATACGCCTCTTCCGCCTCAACGGCCTTGACCTTCAGATCTTCAGCCGCGGCCAGATCGTTTGTGATCGTGCCGGATCGTTCCGCCAACACGGCGGAGATACGCGGCAGGGCGATCTTGGCCAGCACGAGGTAGATGACCACCAGCGTGACCACCAGCCAGAAAATCTGGTTGCCGAACCATTCCGTGCAGAGCTGCGGCATACCCACGGCACCGCCGAAACTATCAACGCAGGCGCTGATGAATTCGACTTCTGTTGTTGGCTCGTCTGCCATGATGTTCGTCCCCCGGGGAAGCTTTCCAGTTACACCGGGGAATGACGTGCCGCCATTCCCCGTTCGTAAGGATCAGGTTCCGCGTGGATTAAACGGCAAACATCAGCAGAAGCGCAACGAGGAACGAGAAGATCCCCAGCGCTTCCGAGAACGCGATACCGATGAACATGGTGGCTGTCTGGCCGCCAGCGGCGGACGGGTTGCGCAGGGCACCCGACAGGAAGTTACCAACCACGTGGCCCACACCAACAGCCGCGCCGCCCATACCAGTACAGGCCAGACCAGCGCCGATGTAAGCACCCATTTGTACGACGTCACCTTCCATTTGAATTCTCCTTACGATGGAATTTGATTTGTTTCGTTGTTTCGCAGGGTGGGGTTTCAACCCACCATTAGTGATGCGGATGAAGCGCGTCCTTCAAATAGACACACGTCAAAATCGTGAACACATAGGCCTGAATGAAGGACACCAGCACCTCCAGCGCGTAAATCGCCGTGATCGCGAGGATCGATAGGGGGGTCACCACAAGGCCAATGCCGGTGGAAATCAGAACCATGGGCGCGAAGGCCGCGAAGACCTTAATCACCGCGTGACCGGCCATCATGTTGCCCGCCAAACGAATGGAATGGCTCACCGGGCGCACGAAGTAGGAAATCACCTCAATCAGCGCCAGAATGGGCCGCAGCGGCAGCGGGGCAGACCCGATCCAGAACACGCTCAGGAACCCAAACCCATTCTTCACAAAGCCCAGGATGGTCACAAACAGGAACACCGCCATCGCCATTACAGCAGTCACGGCAATATGGCTGGTGGTTGTGAACGACCCCGGGATCAGGCCTAGGAAGTTCGAGAACACGATGAACATGAACAGTGTCATGATGTAGGGGAAATACGGCAGCGCATCTTTGCCCGCCACGTCCTCCACCATCTTGCGAATGAACCCATAAGCCAGTTCCGCAATTGACTGCATCCGTGTCGGAACGGTCTTCTTGCCGTTCGTGCCCAGAACCATCAGCGCGATGATGCACAGGATCGTCAGCATCATCCACATGGTCACATTGGTGAACGAGAAAAGACCAACCGCGCCGTCGCTGAAAAGCGGCTTCACGATGAACTGATCCATCGGGTGGAACACCAGTTCCTTGCTGTCACCGTCTGTCGCCATGCTTTGCCCTCACTCTTCGCCGGGTTTCGGCGCATCATCCTTCATCTGGATCTCTTTGGCCGATCGCATCATCGTCTTGATGCCCGCGGCCATCCCCAGCAATGTAAATATGACAAGGAAAACGGGTATCGTCCCAAACACGGCGTCCAGCCCGTATCCTATGCCAAAGCCGATCAGCAGACCGACCACAAGTTCAATCACCATCCGCCAGGCCAGATGCGCCTGAGAATAGTGTTCTTCCATATGGGGCTTCGGCGCGTCCTTGGCCTTGAGCCTTTCGATCCGGTCTTCAAGCTGCGCAAGTCGCTCTTGATGGTCAGGATCCGGCACGTCATCCCCGTCAGAAAACTTGGTGTCTTGCTATTGCGCACCCCACGTCGAGTCAAGCGCGCCCGCTGCGGCCTAATCATGTCGCTAAATATCTGTTTTTGAAATATTTTTGATTGCGCGCAGCGAAACGCACGGCCACGCAAATCGCCCAAACCGGCCATTTGACCGCGTCTTGGCTTATTCAACCAATCAGTTGAGTTTGCAAATCCTTGTCTCAGGCGACCTTCGCCGTCACCGCCCCTGCACGTGGTTTTGACCCCACATCCCGCGTGGCAGACATGCGCGCGGCAATCTCTGCTGCGCATTCGGCATTTTCTTCGGCCAGTTTGCCGATCTCTTCGGCCACAACGGCAAAGCCGCGGCCGGCCTCCCCCGCGCGGGCGGCTTCAATCTGGGAATTGATGGCCAGCATGCGCAGCGCGCGCACGGACAGCACGATCTTGTTGGCCAGGTCCAGGATATCACGGTTGGCATCCATGGATGCATTGCGATCCGCGGCAATGCTATCGCGCAGGCGGCTTTCTTCTGTCGCGTCACACACAAGACCCTGAAGATAGATCAGCTCCGATCCGTCATAAACGGCAGAGCCCCGCTCACGCACCGGCATCACCGACCCGTCAGGATGCACCAGACGGTAATCCACATCCCATGCTTCACCCCGCTCAATGCAGGCATCAATCCGGGCGACCATGTCGTCCACATCCTCGGGATGACACAGCGACACATATCCGCGCTCGCGATTGTCCATGATCTGGCCCGTGTGATAGCCGGTGATGTCGTAAAAACACCCCGACAGAAACCGCATCGTGTAATCTTGATCATTCTCACACCGGTACACGAACGCCTTTGAGGCCCGCATGATACTGTCAAATGTCTCAACCGTCTGTCTGTCGTCCATGCGTCACACCTCTCGCCGGGTCTTTCGGGCCCGCGCTGCCATTCTGCGCGGCCTTGATCACACGCCCGCGTAAATTTGGCGCAAACCGGTTGACCTTGATCACCCCCGCGCGCTTAAAACTGACAATGTCCGACCCGCTCGACACCGTGTTTTCCGCTTTGGCTGATCCCACCCGCCGCGCCATCCTTGTGATGCTGCTGGAAGATGACATGGCCGTCACCGATGTGGCCGACCCCTTTGAGATGTCGCTGGCCGCAATTTCCAAACATCTAGGCATCCTGTCGCGCGCAGGTCTGATCAGCCAGGAACAGCGCGGGCGCGTGAAGTGGTGCAAGCTGGAACCCGACGCGATGCGCGATGCCAGCATCTGGATGCAAAGTTTCGGACAGTTTGAGGCGATCCATCTGGACGCCTTTGAGAAATTCCTTGAAACAGAACTCATGACAGAACAGGCGCCGCACACGGCCAAAGACACCCCCGATGACTGATCCAATAACTGAAGGCGATCTGGAAATCACCTCCAAGGCCCTGCCGCCCGCCCATGTGGAACGGCTGCACAACGCGCTGGTCCTGCCCATCGCCAAAGGGTCTTCCATGGCCTGCGGCGTGGTGCGCGCGGATGGCAGTTTCAGACAGATGTCGCGCTCCCTGATGTCAGGCGCGCGGCTGACAGCTGTGCCGGATTATGACATGTCTGCCTTTGCCGAAATTCAGCCCGGGCGCTGGCTTTACGCGGGCATCGGTCGGCACCATTTCGGGCATTTTCTGGTGGAAACCCTGATCCGGCTCTGGGCGGCGGGGTATTACCGCGATGAACTGGACGGGATCGTGATCGTACCCAATCGCGGGATGGATTTTTCCAACGCCATCCAACGCCGGTTCGGCCCGTTTCTGGCGATGATCACCGATGGCTTGGTGGCACATCTGCCCTCGCACCCAACCCGCTATGAAACCCTGCTGCTGCCCTCGCCCGGGTTCGGGCCGCTGGGCTGGATCAGTGGTACGCCCATCTTCCGCCGCGAAATCCGCGCCCGCGTCGCGGCACGTGTCCGGCCCGAGGGTCAAGCCAAGCTCTATGTCTCCCGCACCCGGCTCAGCAAAGGCGACAAGCTGGTGGATCAGGAAACGCGCATCGAAGAGGTGATGCGCAAAGCCGGCTACGACATCTTCTATCCCGAAGAGCACAGCATCGCCGAACAGCTGTCACGCTACATGGCCGCCACCACCATTGTGGGCGCCGAAGGCTCCGCCTTTCACCTGGCGCCCTTTGCCATGCCAACCGGCGGGCGTGCTGCACTTTATCAGCGCCGCCACTGGACCCGCGCGTTCAACGCCTACCCCGCGCAGCTGCAATCTTTTTGCGAGGCGGAGGTCACGTCCATCCGCCCTCTTTTGCCCCGCACCGCCTCCGCGAAAGCCGAAGATGAGGCGCCCGCGCTCGATTTCGAGAAGTTGATGGACGGGCTGTCAGATGGTGGGTTTCTCTAGGCGCGGGCGGCAAAACGACACCGACGTGATACCGACGCAATACCGACGTGATACCGATGCTCCCAAAACGCCTCTCTCAAGCCTCATCCCATGCCTTCGCCCGTTCCTTCAGAAAGGTCAAAAACGCCTGCACCTTTGTTGTCCGATGCAGATCCATATGCGTCACCAACCACAGCGGCGCGGACCATTCCTCCCGCGGCTCAAACACTTCAATGAGGCCCGGTATCTCCGCCGCCTCGATCCGCGACATGAAGCCGATCCCCGCCCCCGCCCGCACCGCGCGGCGCTGCGCGTGGATGTCCCCGCTGCGAAAGGTGATCCGCTCCGAAGCCACGTTTTCCCGCAGCCAGATGTTAAAGGGTGCACGGGACTTGGCGTCGTCACTGCTGACAAACCAATGCTGATCCAACTCCGCCTCGGACTTGGGCAAACCATGGCGCGCGACGTAGTCTTCACTGGCAAAAAGCGTGATCCTCTGCCGGTGCACCGGTTGCACCACATTGTCGGGCTGATCAGGCGGGCTGCCTGCGCGCAAAGCCACATGTGCCTCGCCATACTCCAGCCGAAAAAGCCGATCCCCGGTCAGGTAACGCACTATGATTTCAGGGTTTTCCTTCTGAAAATCCGTCAGGATCGGCACCATTAGATGGCTCAGCGCGCCCAGTGACGTCACCACCAACTCCCCCGAAACTTCATTCCCGCGTCCCTTGATCCGGCCCGCCAACTGGCTCATCTGATCATCGGTGGCCTGCGCCACACGCAGCAGATCATCGCCCGCTTCGGTGGGCGTATAGCCTCGCGCATGGCGCTGAAAGAGCTTCACGCCCAACCGTTCTTCCAACGCATCAATATGCCGGATCACCGTGGCATGATGCACCCCCAGCACATCCGCCGCCCCGCTGACCGTGCCCACGCGCGCCACGTGAAATGCGGTGCGCACTTCATCCCAACTGTCCATCATCTCTCTCCCGGGGAAGCTGTGCATTTACAAACATTGTCTGTCCGAAAGCTAACGTTGCGTTCCCAGAAGCACAAGACCATCTTCCATCGTATCACCCCAACGAGGATACAGCCATGACCCAGACCATTCTTCACATCAACAGCTCCGCCCGGCACACAGGCTCCATCTCCCGCGACCTGACCGCCGATGTCATCGCCCGCCACCCAGACGCCAAGATCATCACCCGCGACCTCGCCGATGCACCGGTTCCCCAGATCTCCGAAGACTGGGTCGGCGCAAGCTTTACCCCTGCCGATCAGCGCTCTGACGCGCAGAAAGCCAGGCTCAGCCTGTCCGACAGCTTGGTCGATGAACTGGTCGCCGCCGACACGATTGTGATCGGCCTCGCGATGTACAATTTCTCTGTCCCTGCCGCATTGAAGGCGTGGATTGATCAGGTCGCCCGCCCGGGCCGCACCTTCAACTACACGGAAAATGGCCCTGTCGGCCTGCTGACCGGCAAACGCGCGATCATCGTGATGGCCACCGGCGGCGTGCCCGCCGGGTCCGACATGGATTTCGCCGCGCCTTACCTCGAATTCTTCCTGGGCTTCATGGGCATCACGGATGTGACCATCATCCCCGCCGATGGTGCCAACGCAGATGAGGCCGCCGCTCGCGCCAAGGCTCAATCCGCAATCGACAGCTTGGCCGCCTAGATACCGGCTTCTTTCTGGCCCAAAATACTCACGTCACCAAAGCGGCTGCCAGGGTGCATCACTCTGGCCCGTTTCCTTTTCTGCCGCCCATTCTTCAGCCAGCGCCTCGCGCTCCAACTCCCGCAGGCGTTGAAGATCCACCACCCGTTCCCCCTGACCGCGCAGGTGCTGCAACAGCCGGTGGGAATGCACAATCGTGGGCACGGCATCCAGCGGCTCCCACGCGTCCAGTTCGGTCACCCGGCGCAGGTTAAACTCCGGCGGCAGGACGAAAAACCGCAAGTCACTTTCCCACAAAAGATCCTTCAGCGTGATCTGATCGCGCGCCTCACCGGAGGCATCATAGCGGCGCTTCCATTCCGCAAAGAACGCTGCCATCTCAGCGTCATTGCGATAGACCATCACGCCCGAATTCATCTGCGGAAAGGCGTAGGGTGTTTCAACAGCATGCCCCTTGCGCACCAGATCCGACCGCCGCCGCACGTCATGGGCAATTGATAGGGCAAAGCGATCCGCAAGATCGAACAGATCACCCAACGGGGCAATCACCAACACGTCGCAATCCAGGAACAAAACGCGCTCAAATCGCGCCTTGGCGAAACATTCCAGCTTCACGCGCGGATGGGTGGATGGCACCGGGTGCACCGCGTCAAACACCCTGTTGCCGGGATCATCCATCAGGTCGGTGAACACATCCACCGCCAGCCCGGGGTTCGTCTCTCGTAAAGATCGCGCCGCCTGCTGCGCCAGATCGAGGTAACCCGCACCGGTTGCGACAAAGATCACCCCATCGCGCGGATGCGTCAAACCGTCAGCGCGCCTTCCGCCGCAGCGCGAATGGATGCGATGTTGTCGCCATAGACCTGCGGTTCATGCACCGATCCGCCTTTGAACACCGCAGATCCCGCCACCAACACATCCGCGCCCACAGCGGCCATCAGGGGTGCGGTCTCCGGCGTGATGCCCCCGTCAATTTCAACGTGGATGGGCCGGTCACCGATCATGGCGCGCAGGCGCTCCACCTTCGCGATCTGAGAGTGAATAAACGACTGCCCGCCAAAGCCGGGGTTCACCGTCATCACGCAGATCAGATCGACCATATCCAGCAGATACCCCACATCCTCGATCCCCGTCGCGGGGTTGAGCGCAAGCCCTGCCTTCGCCCCATTGGCGCGAATGGCCTGCAGCGTGCGGTGGATATGCGGCCCTGCCTCCAGATGCGCGGTGATCACATCGGCACCGGCCTCGGCATAGGCCTCAATATAGGGGTCCACCGGCGCGATCATCAGGTGGACATCCATCACCGTTGTCACGTGGGGCCGGAACGCCTTCACGGCGGGTGGGCCAAAGGTGAGGTTTGGCACAAAATGCCCGTCCATCACATCCACATGCACCCAATCAGCACCTTGCGCCTCGATCGCGCGGATCTCTTCCCCGAAATTGGCGAAATCCGCCGACAGAATGGACGGCGCGATCTTGATGGAGCGGTCAAAGGACATGTGCAGCCTCTCATATTGGTCGCCCATGGCTTTGCCGCCCCACGCCGCAGAGTCAAGCAATTGATCCCCGCGAGGCGTTATGCCACCGTCATGCGACGCGGCAGGGAGGAAAGCGCGCCCATGGACGGCCTGATGATGCATCGCGATCTGAGGATCATCGACATCCTCACCTACGCCGCTGAGGCCTTTCCCGATCAGGGCATCGTATCTGCCCGCGATGAAGGCGATCTGCACCGCATCACCTACCCCGACATTCTGACCCGCGCGGCACAACTGGCGCAGGCGTTGCAGCGCATGGGCATCGCAGAGGGCGACCGCATCGCGACACTGGCTTGGAACAGCCACCGCCATTTTGAACTCTACTACGGCATTTCAGGGATGGGCGCGGTGTGTCACACCATCAACCCGCGCCTGCCTGTGGGGCAGATGGAATACATCTTCGACCACGCGCAGGACCAGATGCTTTTTGTCGATCTCAGCCTTGTGCCATTGGTGACGGAACGGATCGCGCATTTGCCGGATGGCATCCGCATCGTGGTTATGACCGACGCAGCCCACATGCCCCAAAGCGATCTTGATCTGCTAAGCTACGAGGATCTGCTGGCGGCGGAGAGCGGTGTGTTTGACTGGCCCGAGCTGGCGGAGACCACCGCGGCTGGCCTCTGCTATACCTCTGGGACGACGGGTGACCCCAAGGGCGCGCTTTATTCCCATCGCTCCACCGTGTTGCACGCGCTCTTTGCCATGTCGGGCCACCCGCAAAGCCTGTCTGCGGGCGAAAAGGTGCTGCCGGTCGTGCCGCTTTTTCACGTGAACGCATGGGGGCTGCCCTACATCGCGCCACTGGCGGGCATGTCCATGGTTATGCCCGGGCGGCATCTGGACGGTGCCAGCCTCTATGACCTGATGGAAGGGGAGCGCGTCTTTTCCGCTTGGGGTGTGCCCACTGTTTGGGGCGGGCTTTTGTCTGAGATCGAAGCGCGGGGTCGCCCACCCAAGGGGTTCCGAGATCTGGTGGTCGGTGGGGCCGCCGCGCCGCGCAGCCAGATTGCTGCCTATGAGGCGATGGGCGTCAACGTGAACCAGGCCTGGGGCATGACGGAGATGAGCCCCATCGGCGTGCGCGGCATCATGCCCGCGCGCCTGAAGGATGCGCCGCTGGAGGATGTTGTCGACGCGAAGGTCGGGGCCGGGCGGCGCATGTTTGGTGTCGATTTCAAGATTGTGGATGGGGATGGCGCGCGCCTGCCTCATGATGGCGCATCAGAAGGTGAGCTTTACGTGCGCGGCAATGGCGTGATTGATGCCTATTTCATGAATGATGCCGCGACACGGGCCGCCTTTGACGCGGATGGCTGGTTCGGCACAGGCGATGTGGCAAGCGTGGGCCCCGATGGTCGGCTGATCGTGCGCGACCGGGCCAAGGATCTGGTCAAGTCAGGGGGCGAATGGATCAGTTCCATTGATCTGGAAAACTTCGCCACCGCCCATCCCGACATCGCCACTTGTGCCGTTATCGCCGTGCCGCATCCCAAATGGGATGAACGCCCTGTTTTGGTCGCTGTGGCCGCGGGGGAGGCCCGGCCCAGCCTTGCGAAGATGCACGATTTCATGGGCGATGCTTTCGCCAAATGGCAATTGCCCGACGACATTGTCTATGTCGATGCCCTGCCGCTGACGGGAACAGGCAAGGTGTCCAAACTGACGCTGCGCCAACAATTTGCAGATTACGTGCTGCCCGAATTTCGGGAGGCAAACGCATGAGCGATCTGGATCTCACGCGGCTGGAGGCTTGGGCCACCGCGCAAATCCCGGGCTTTGCAGGCCCGGTTCGCGCGAGCCAAATCACCGGCGGGCAATCCAACCCGACCTACCTGTTGGATACCCCGGGAAAGGCCTATGTGCTGCGCTGCAAACCGCCCGGCGTGCTGCTCAAATCCGCCCATGCCGTGGATCGCGAATTCCGGGTGCAGCGCGCCTTGGCCAACACACCTGTGCCCGTCCCCCAGATGCACGCGCTGTGTGAGGAGGAGGATGTCATCGGGTCCGCCTTTTACGTGATGGATTGCGTGGGCGGCGTGGCCTTTGATCAACCCGCCCTGCCTGAATTGCCCCGCGATGCGCGAGGAGCGGTCTTTGACGCCATGAACCGCGCGCTTGTGGCTATTCATGAGGTGGATATCGAGGCCGTTGGACTGTCAGATTACGGCCCCCCCGGGCATTATTGCCAGCGTCAGACGGATCGCTGGACCAAACAATACCGCGCCACCCAGACAGAAGACCTTCCCGATATGGAGGCGCTGATCGCATGGTTGCAGGCCAACATGCCGGCAGATGATGGGCAGCGGCGCTTGGTGCACGGGGATTTCCGGCTTGATAACCTGCTGTTTGCGCCCGACGGCTCCGAAATCCGCGCCGTGCTGGATTGGGAGCTGAGCACCATCGGCCACCCCTATGCCGATCTGGCCGCCGTGATCATGCAGTGGTCGATGCCCGCCACATCTCAAGGGCGTGGGTTGGCAGGCGTGGATCGCGCGGCAGAAGGGCTTTGGTCCGACGCGCAGTTCATTGACACCTATTGCGCCCGGCGGGGCCTTTCAGGGATCGAAAATTTCAACTTCTACCTTGCTTTCGGGTTCTTTCGCATGGCGGCCATCCTGCAGGGCGTGAAAAAACGCGGGCTGGATGGGAATGCCGCTGACCCTGCTCGCGCGTCCCAACTGGGGGCCTATGTGCCGGAATTTGCCCGCGCCGGGTTGCAGGCAGCCAAGGCTTGATGCGCCCTTGACCTTCCAGTCACTGGAACCTTTATATGCCCCAGTGAAAGGATCCACCCCATGACCAGCCAACCCCTGCGGTTTGAAATAGACGGCATGTCCTGCGCCGGTTGCGCAGGCCGGGCGGAACGTGCGCTCAACGCCGTGCCGGGCGTGGTGGAGGCGCGAGTGAATTTCGCGTCCCGCTCCGCCTTGGTGGAACCGGGGCAGGCCACGATTGATCACATTGCAAAGGCCATGACCGACGCGGGCTATCCCGCGCGCTTGTCGGAAAGCGTGCAGGTCACACCCCGCGAAGATGCAGAGGCGCGTGAGGCCCGCACCCGGTTTGCGATTGCGACCATCTTCACCCTGCCCGTCTTCGTGACGGAAATGGGCGGGCACCTTTTCCCGCCACTGCATCACGCGATCCATGGCACCCTTGGCCAGACCACGTTCTGGACACTGCAATACCTGCTGACAACACTGGTGCTGTGCTGGCCCGGGCGCGAATTCTTTGAACGCGGGTTTCTCGCTCTGTTCCGCGGCGCGCCGGATATGAATTCGCTCGTCGCGTTGGGCGCATCCGCGGCGTGGATCTATTCCTCCGTCGCGCTGTTCCTGCCGGGTCTTTTGCCGCCCGGCACCGGGGCCGTCTACTTTGAAGCGGCGGCCGTGATTGTCACCCTCATCCTGTTGGGCCGGTGGTTGGAGGCCCGCGCCCGGGGCCAAGCCGGGGCGGCCATCCGCGCGCTGGTGGGCCTTCAACCCAATGAAGCGCATATGCGGCAGGGCGGGGATGTGAAAACCGTTGACCTATCGCTTGTGCGGGCAGGCGACATCCTGATCGTGAAACCGGGCGAACGGGTGCCGGTGGATGGCCGTGTGATCGAAGGCACGTCATTCGTGGATGAAAGCATGCTGACGGGCGAACCGGTGCCGGTTGAAAAAACGAGCCAGGACATGGTCACCGGCGGGACGTTGAACGGCCAAGGTGCCTTGGTCATTGAGGCCACCCGCGTGGGCCGGGACACGATGCTCGCCCGGATTGTCGATCTGGTGCAAGAGGCGCAGGGTGCGCGCCTTCCGATCCAATCGCTGGCGGACCGCGTTGTGGGGGTTTTCGTGCCTATCGTGATTGCCCTTGCGGTCATCACGGTGGCGGCGTGGCTTCTGTTTGGCCCCGACATCAGTTTTGCGCTGGTCGCCGGCGTCAGTGTGCTGATCATTGCCTGCCCCTGCGCCATGGGGCTTGCCACGCCCATGTCGATCATGGTGGGCACGGGCCGCGCGGCAGAACTTGGCGTGCTCTTCCGCAAAGGGGATGCGTTGCAACGGCTGGAAGAGGTGCGCGTGGTGGCCTTTGACAAGACCGGCACGCTGACAGAAGGCCGGCCAGAGGTGGCGCAGATCGCGCTGGCAGCAGGCATGGATCGCGATGAGGTGCTGCGCCTTGCCGGTGCCGCAGAACAAAAATCCGAACACCCCATCGCCGAGGCGATTGTGGCCGCGGCCGAAGGGCTGGAAAGACCTGCGACTGAGAGTGTCACGGCGCTGCGCGGCATGGGGTTGGAGGCGCGTGTGAGCGGGCGCGACGTGTTGATCGGGACCGCGCGTCTGATGACTGAGAGGGGCGTGGACTTGGGCGAGATGGAAAGCACGGCGCAAGCCATGTCAGACCGGGCAGAGACGCCGATTTTCATTGCGCTGGATGGCAAGATTGCGGCGGTGCTATCGATCACCGACCAGATCAAACCCGGCGCGGTGGACCTAGTGAAAACGCTCAAAGCCCAAGACCTGCACATCGCCATGCTCACCGGCGACACGCCCAGCACGGCGCAGGCCATCGCCACGACCCTTGACATCGACACCGTGAAGGCAGGGTTGCTGCCTCAAGACAAACAGACCGCGATCACGGAACTGCGCGACACCTTTGGGCCGGTGGTCTTCGTGGGCGACGGGATCAACGATGCCCCGGCCTTGGCGCAGGCAGATGTGAGCATCGCCATGGGCTCTGGCACGGATGTAGCGATTGAGGCCGCAGACATTGCGCTGTTGCGCAGCGACCCGCGCGGCGCGGCCACCGCCATTGGCCTGTCGGCGCGCACGATGCGCAACATTCGGCAAAACCTGTTCTGGGCCTTTGCCTATAACGCCGCACTCATCCCTGTTGCGGCGGGTGCGCTTTATCCCGCGTTTGGGCTGCTGTTGTCGCCGATGCTGGCGGCGGGGGCGATGGCGCTCAGTTCCGTCTTCGTGGTGACCAACGCGCTGCGGTTGCGGAGGATGGCGCCATGAACATTGGCCAGATCGCTGCGCAAACCGGGCTGCCCGCCAAGACGATCCGCTACTATGAAGAGATCGCGCTGATCCAGCCTGCGCGGGATGCAAACGGCTACCGCGTTTTTGCCGACACGGATGCCCATAAACTGACCTTCCTGGGCCGCGCCCGCGCGCTTGGGTTTTCCATCGAGGAATGCCGCAAATTGCTGGCCCTTTACGAAGACACCTCCCGCGCCAGCAGCGATGTCAAAGCGCTGGCGCAAGAGCATCTGGCCGATATCGAAGACAAGATCCGCCAGTTGGAAGAGATGCGCGCCACGCTGTCTGAGCTGATCAATGCCTGCGCGGGCGACAACCGCCCTGATTGCCCCATCCTCACCGGCTTGTCGCGCACGTGAGTGTGGCGCGATTGCGCTACATTTCCCGCCCGGCGGTAAATTCCCCCCAGCGCATGACGGCATTGGCCCCCAGCGTCGTGAAGGGCTGCGGCGGCAGTTTCACCGGCGCGTCTTGGGCCAAAAAATGCTCCGTCAACCAAGAGGGCGCGCCGCTGGCCAGATCGGCCGCCGCCATGCCGAGCGTGGTGCCCTTGGCCGTGCCCAGACCATTTTGGCAACAGGCCGAATAAAGCCCCTCATCCACCTCCCCGAAGGCCGCGACGCCATTGCGGCTGAGGCACAGCCGCCCGCCCCAACGGTATTCCATATCCACGCCGCTGAGCATCGGAAATCGGCGGGCAAAGGCGCGATCATGATCGCGGGCGACCCGGGCAATGCGGGCTTCGTTCACCTCCATCGACGGGTCGCAAGTGAAGCGGTTGCGCACGATGATCCGATCCCCACCCGTGCCAGAAATCCGCCGCACCGTCGTGCCCATCGGATCCGCCGAGGTCGCCCCCCAGCGCGGCTCGCCGCCGAGGCGGCTCGCTTCCTCAGAACTGAGCGCCCGGGTCATGGAGCCGTAGGTGAACACGTGCAAAAGCCGCCCCCGGAAGTGGCCGAAACTGTTGGCATGCCCGTTGACGCCCAGGATCACCTTGGGCGCAGCAACAGCACCGCTTGGCGTTTCAGCCACCCAAACCCCATCGCGGCGCAATGAGGTTACAGGCGAGTTTTCATAGATGCGCACCCGGTTTGACATCAGCCCTGCCGCCACACCGCGGACAAAAAGCGCAGGCTGGATCATCGCCGTGCCCGGTGTGTAAAGCCCGCTTTCATAGTAATCCGTGCCGGTCACCGCGCGCATCGCGGATGCATCAAGCATCTCTCTCCGCTCGCCCAATTCAGCGAGGTGGGCGGCGTAATCTCGGTTATGCTGCGTGCCCTTGGCGGTGGCGGCGGCGTTGATCTTGCCTGTCCTGGCGAAGGCCTCTGCACTCAAACCGTAATCGGCCGCCATGTCAGCGGCAAAATCAATCCCCGCCCGGTTCAGCGCGATCTGAATGCGGTCGCTATCCGCCTCCCCGCCATAATCGCTGGAGGACAGATCATGGGGCAAATCAATCATGAAGCCGGAATTGCGCCCTGCCGGGCCATCGCCCACGCGGCAGGCCTCCAGCAGGACAATCCGCGCCTCGGGGTTGAGCGCGGCAAGCCGGCGCGTGGCCGCAAGCCCGGCAAAGCCCGCGCCAATGACCAGAAAATCAGCCTGCACGCGATCTTCCAGCACCTGGGGTGCGCCCGCCTCTGGCAAAAGCGCGTTCCAGGCCGCAGGGCCGGGATCTTTGGGCAGGCGCGTCACTTTCATGGCAGGCTCAACTGGGCCATGCGCCCGCCATCAATGGTGTAAATCTGCCCGGTCACGAATGACGCCGCATCACTGGCCAGCCAGCAAATCAGTTCCGCCACTTCCTCCGGCTTGCCGGTTCTGCGTACGGGGTGAATGCCACCGATCTCACGGCGGAACGCCTGCGGGTCCGGCATGCTGTCGATGAAGTCTTCATTGAGGTCCGTGTCAATCCAACCGGGTGCCACGGCATTGCAGCGCACGCCATCCGGCCCATGATCCACGGCCACCGCCCGCGTGAGCCCGTGCAGCCCCGCCTTGGACGCGCCATAGGCTGGGTGACCGGGGTTTGATCCCAGCCCTTCGATGGACCCTACATTCACAATCGCCCCGCCACCTTTGCGCAGCATCGGCATGGCGTGGCGGATCAACAGGAAGGGCGCGGTCAGATTGACCTGTAGCTGAAAATGCCAATCCTCAACGCTGGTTTCTTCCACGGTGCCTTCGCGCATCACGCCGGCATTGTTGATCAGGATGTCCAGTTGGCCCGCCTTTTCAGTGACCTCGGCCATAACCCGTTCCGGCGCGTCAGGGTCTGAAAAATCAGCGGCGATATCCTCATGCTCTGACCCGCCCCTTTGCGCCGCGAAGACACGCGCGCCGCGATCGGCCAAAAGCCGCGCCGTCGCCGCACCCATGCCGGAGGACGCGCCCGTCACCAAAGCCACTTTGCCTTTGAGGTCCATCATTGCACTGGTTTCCCGCCATTCACCTCAACCAACGCGCCGCACATATAGCGCGCGGCATCAGACGCGAGAAACGCAATCACATCCACCACCTCTTCGGGTTCCGCGATATGACCCAAAGGCACCGTTTCGCCCAATTCGGCGACTGCCTTATCCGGATCAAACCCCCGCATCGCAAAGCCACTGCGCAGCATGGGCGTGTTCACCTCATTAGGGCAAACGGCGTTCGCCCGGATGCCCTGATGCGCGTGATCGCGGCCCAGGCATTGGGTCAGCGAGGCCACCGCCGCCTTTGACATCACGTAAAGCGGATGGTTTGGCCCCGGGCGCAGACCCCAGCAGGAAGACACGTTTACAATCGCACCGCCCCCACGCGCGACCATGATCGGGATCGCAGCGCGGCAGATACGAAACGGGGCCTCTACATTGACACCCATCGTGAGCCTCAGATCGTCATCCGTGGCTTGCGTGATGTCGCCTCGGGTGATGACGCCCGCATTGTTGAACAGCAGGTCGAGCCCACCCAACCGCGCCTCCGCCTTCGCAGGCAGGGCGTCGCAGAATGCCCCCTCCAGCAGATCCCCGTCCAGATGCGCCTCAGCTTCCACACCGCTGCTATCCCGATCACTGACCGCGACACGCGCGCCTTCGCGGCGCAACAGATCCACCAGCACCGCCCCGATGCCCCCCGCGGCCCCGGTCACCAATGCGCATTTGCCCTCAAACCGCATCGCCTAGCCCCCGTAGGACGCAACCGGCGCGCCAAAGCGGTCAGGATCGATGGTCAGCCCAAGGCCGGGGCCATCGGGCAGGTCGATGTGACCGCCCTTGATCTCTATCCCGCCTGCGCTGTCATAATGTTCGTCGATATAGGGTGCAGCGAGCCACGCGCCCTCCATTCTGCGTGGATCAACCGTGGAGGCAACATGAGTGCAGGCCGCAGCAATGATATCCCCGCCCCAGCTGTCATCGCAGGTATGGGGAAGATTGCGCGCGGCACAGATATCGCGGAACGTGGCCATGGGCGTCAGGCCCCCGATCCGCGTCACTTTCATTCCAAACCCATCCACCAATTCGCGACCAACGGCCTTGATCACGGTTGCCAGATCAACGCTGCTTTCATCCATGTAGATGGCGTGGTTCACTTGGGCCCGGATCTTCTCCAGATCCTCCACGCGGTCACAGGGTTGTTCCATGATAAACGGAATGTCGGGGCATTCCCGGCTGACGCGCAACGCATCGCGGGTGGTCCAGCCACGGTTGCCATCGACCGCCAATCGCATGCGCCCGCCGATGGTTTCCCAGACCTTGCGGATCACCTCAATATCCACCTCGACCGGGCGACCACCCACCTTGACCTGCAACCGGGGATAGCCCTCATCGGCTTTTTCCTTGGCGATCCGCGCGATCTCATCGGCGGGGCCGACACCGGTGGCGTAGTAGCTGGCCACCTTGCCCGTCACCGCACCGCCCAACAGATCAGCCACACGCAGCCCGGTGGCCTTGCCCATCAGATCGTAGACGGCAATGTCCAGCGCGGCCTTGGCGTAGTTATGCCCGTTGAGCGCCCCATCCATGGCGCGACGCATGGGGATGGGTGTCGCCTCACATCCAATCAAGGCTGGCGCCAAAACCTCCAACGCCGCCCGCGCGCCACCGGCATGCGATTCCGCATAGGTTGGCCCCACGGGACAGGTCTCACCCCACCCTTCAAGACCCGCGTCAGAAACCATACGCACCAGTGTGGTATCCAGCGCATGGACCGTCGCATTGGCCATTGTATAGGGGCCGTTTTTCACCGGCAAATCATGCTTATAGATGTGGATTTCCGTGATTTTAGGCATCCTGCGCCCTCACCGTCATGAACGCTGCTTTCTGCGGATCAAAGGCGAGCGTGGCGTGGCCTTCGGGCAAGTCAAACTCCGAGATTTTGGATCCTCTATGCGCCTCAATCGCTGCCCGTCCACCTGCATCAGCAAACAGGACTGACCAATATTGCTCCTGTCCGCGCACGGCCGGGTCGGGAATTTCATGGGCGTAAAACAACAGTTTATCCCGGTGATGAACCGCAAAAATTCCGCCGCCAATGCCTTCAAATGACCACCCGAAAAGGCCGGTATAGAAATCACGGATCGCGGTCACATCAGACGCGAAGAGGGCATGGCCCAAACGCGCGCCCGGCCCCTTCGTAGCGCCTTTGGTGGGCGAGGTGTCGATGACGGTGAAACCTGCACCCAGCGGGTCGCGAATAAGAGCAAACGCACTGCGATCCTGATAAACCGCAGGGCCAAGTTCCACCTTTCCGCCCAGACGCTCAGCGGTCGCGGCCGTGTCACTTGCACTCTCCACGAAGATGTAGCTCATCCAGAAAGACGGCATGCCCATGTCGATGAATTTCGATGGCATCTGATAGACCGAAGCAACCGGTTTATGCGCGATGGAGGCCAAATGACTGCCATCCTCTTCGATCCATACCCAACCAAAAAGCTGCGTATAAAACGCACGCGCCGTTTTCGGGTCATACGCGGAAAGATCGCACCAGATGAATTCGCCATGCCCCATCGCGTCAGTGATCCTGATTGAGCGCATCCGCCGCCGGTATCTCCCGCTCCCGCCGGGCAATGTAGTCGAGCAGCGCCTCGTTCACGCCCTCATCCAGCTTGGGTTCTTCATAAGCATTGAGCAGGTTGCGCGTGTAAGTGAGCGCGCGTTCATTGGCCTCCATCGCGCCTTCGGCCACCCATTGTTCGATGGAGTTATTGTCGAAGAGTTCGGGCATGAAGAACGCCCGCTGGAAATTCTCCAACGTGTGCGGGTGGCCCAGGTAATGCCCGCCCGGCCCCACGTCGGAGACCGCCGCGACAGCCTCTTCAAAATCATCCCAGCGGATACCCTCGGCCATGCGGTAGGCCATGGCGCATTGCTCTGCATCGATCACGAATTTGGCCATGGAACAATGCATGCCCGCTTCGTTCCAACCCGCCGAGTGCCACATGTAATTGGTGCCCGCCATCTGCAGCGCCATCAGCGTGGTCGCACTTTCATAACCCGCCTGCGCGTCCAGTGTCTTGGCCCCGCCCAGCGTATTCGATGACCGCCACGGCACACCGTAAAACCGCGCCATCTGCCCGATCATCATGTTCATCAGGCTGATCTCCGGCGTGCCGGCCATAGGCGCGCCGGACTTCATGGAGACGGTCGACAGGTAATGGCCGTAGATTGCAGGGCATCCTTTGCGCACCACCTGCGTGTAGGCCAAAGCACTCAGCGCCTCGGCATTGAGCTGCGCCACCGTCGGCGCAACAGACGCAGGCGTATTGGCCCCGCCCAACACGAAGGGCGAACAGAGCACTGGTTGGTTGCGGCGGTTGAACGCCCTCATGGCGCCCAGCATGGTTTCATCCCACACGAGCGGGCTGTTGCCGTTGCAATTGCCGGTGACCACCGGGTGCGTTTCGAGGAACTCTTCACCGAAAAGGATCGCGCACATATCCAGCACATCTTCGGCATTCTTGGGGCTGGTTGTCATGCCCATGAACGTCTTGTCGGAATGCTTCATCGACGAATAGGTGATGCGCAGATGCCGCTGGCTGATCGGGTGATCATAGGGCTCCACGATGTGGTGCGCCGAGCTGTGCATCGCGGGCAGCATATGCGCGAGCTTGTGGAAATTGGCGAGGTCTTCCAGCAGCGGATTGCGCCGCTCATCTTTCAGGTCACGCAGATACGGCGCGCCTGTCATCGGTACGAAGATCGCGTGGTCCTTACCGAAGGGCAGGCTGTTCGCAGGATTGCGGGCGTGATAGGTGAACGTTTCTGGAATGGTGGCGATCAATTCCCGCACCAAGCCACGATCCAGATGCACCCGGTCCCCATCACGCACATCCGCGCCCGCGCGCTTCCAATCTTCAATGGCGATGTCATCGCGGAACACGACGCCCACATTCTCCAGAATATCCATGGAGGCGGCATCGATGCGTTCCACCTCCTCCAGGTTCATAGGCTCGGTCAAAGGCATCCGGCGCTTGAGCGCAGGCAGCATGGTGAAATCCCGCGCCTGGCGGTTGGCCTTGCGCGCGCCGCGTCCGCGACGGGTGGTGCCTACGGCCTCTACAGTCATAAGCTTGTCTCCATCGACTGGGTAATTTTGTTTAATATTTCAGGTAGTTGATCGAAGGCCCCGGTTTCTGCCAACCCTTCCATCATCATCAGGCTGAGCGTCTTCGGCGACGCGAGCCGCGCCACCTCTGTACCGAGATCAACCGCACCATCGGCGTGCAAGTCTGCGAGAAACGCAGCGGTAAGCGGCCCCAGATAAGTATCCGGCTGTCCCGTTTCCTCAGACAGCCATTTGCCCCCCGTCGCCAACAACCCCATCGCGCCCACCACGCAGGTGCAGGCCGCATAGTGTTTGAGGAAGATCCCTTCATCTGCCACCGGCAGGATCGGGTTCTTTGCCCCAAAATACCGGGTCAGCGCCGTCGAATCGCCCAGCACCGGAAGGGGCGTGTTCCCATGCTCCATAGACGCAAAAGGAATGGTCACCGAAATCTCTTCCGCGGGTGCGCAAACCGACTGCAACTCCGCCATTGACACACCCGCCATGACGGAGACAACCTCCAGATCATCGCGCCAGGGCAGTGCGCCGCAGACCTCTTTCCAAATGGCCGGACGCAGGCACAAAAAGACCGTATCGGCTTCCGCCACCAGATCATGATTGTCGGCTGCGCGGATGCCCAGACCGGAGGCCACCAGCCCAGCAGACACCGCTTCATTGCGCCGCGACACTATCACCTCATGCCCGTCCCGCGCCACCGCCCGGGCCATATGGCTGGCGATGTGACCGGTGCCAAGGAATCCGACCTTCATCCTACGTTATCCCCGTCTGCCGGATCGCTCAGATCGACCCAGATCGTCTTGGTCTCCGTGAATTGATCATGGGCGTAGACGGAATTGTCGCGCCCTCCGAAGCCGGATTGTTTGTACCCGCCGAAGGGCGTTGTGATGTCGCCTTCGCCGTAGCAATTCACCGTGACCGTACCGGCCCGTATGTCGCGTGCGGCCCGCATCGCGCGGCGGAAATTGGCGGTGAAGACGGACGCGGCAAGGCCGTAGTCAGTGTCATTGGCCAAGGCGATGGCCTCATCCATGCTGGCCACCTCAATCACGCTGAGGATCGGGCCAAAGATTTCCTGTCGCGCCCTTGGGTCATCCTTGCTGACCTCATAGATCGTCGGTTCCACGAAATTGCCGTCGATCTTGCCACCAGTCAGCGCGTCGCCCGCCATGAAGCCCGTGACCTTCGCGGTGTGTTCCGCGTCAATCAACGCGCCAAGGTGGTTTTGCGGATCCAGCGGGTCACCGGTTTTCCAGTCGCGCATCCGCGCGATCACACGGTCGAGCAGCGGGGCTTTGACATCCTTGTGGACGATCAGCCGCGACCCGGCAGAGCAGTTCTCCCCCATGTTCCAGAACGCCGCGTTGACGACATGTTCGGCCACGTGATCAAGGTTTTCAGCGTCCTCCAGCACCACGATCGGGTTCTTGCCGCCGCATTCGAGCGTGACTTTTTTCATATTGGAATCAGCGGAGTAGCGCAGGAACCGCTTGCCCGTTTCCGTGGATCCCGTGAAGCTGACCATATCCACGCCCGGGTGCAGGCCGAGCGGCTCCCCAACGGAGGGGCCATCGCCGGGCAGGACCTGAAGCACCCCGCGTGGGACACCTGCCATATGCGCAATTTCCGCGATGCGCAGGGCGGTGAGGCTGGTTTGTTCCGCCGGTTTGACGATCACCGAATTGCCCGCAGCAAGGGCCGGGCCGATCTTCCAGGCAAGCATGAGCAGCGGGAAGTTCCACGGCAGCACGCAGGCCACCACGCCAATGGGTTCGCGCACGATCATCGATACGGTGTCATCGCCCGATGGCGTGGTTTGACCGTAAAGTTTATCCACCAACTCGCCATGCCATTTGAGGGTGTGAATTGTCTCTGGAATATCAATCTCTTCGCAGTCTTTGATGGGCTTGCCAGAGTCGAGGCTTTCCATCACCGCCAGCTCATGTCGCCGCCGGGTGATCAGCTTGCAGAGGCGGATCAGAACGTCCTTGCGCGTCGAGGGGTGCGCGCGGGACCACTCGCCCCGGTCAAAGGCTTCACGGGCTTTTTGCACAGCGAAATCAACATCTTCGGCGCCCGCCGTGCTGATCGAAGTCAATACCTCCCTAGTCGCGGGGTTCACGGTGTCCATCATGGGGCCGCTGCCCTTGCGGAATTTGCCATCGAGAAAGGGCGCGGCGGGCAGGTCAATTTCGGCAGCAATCGCGCCATATTCTTCGCGTGTCAGAAGCTCTGTCATCATCCCTCTCCCATGATTTTGGCGATGGATATGTCCAGTGTTCGGATCACCTCCTCCAACGCGCGCTTGTCGTCTTTATTGAGTGGTTGCAATGGCTTAAGCGGTGGCCCGGCGGGAATGCCGCGCATGGTCACCCCGTGCTTGATGCATTGGATGAACTTCCCGCCTTGTTCGAGGACGCGCATGAGAGGCATCATGGCGGACATGATGCGGCGGCCCTTCGTGAAGTCGCCGTCTAGGACGCAGGTTTTGTAAAGTGCGACGTGTGCTTCGGGCGCAAAATTGGAGCCGGCGCAGACCCAGCCGCGCGCGCCCCAAGCGAAGAATTCGAGGGCTTGGTCGTCCATGCCGCAAAGCAGTCCGAGGTGAGGGTAATCGCGGGCGATGAGGTGTAAGCGATTGATATCGCCAGAGCTTTCCTTGATGCCGCAGAAATTGGGGGAGCGGCCGAGGCGGTCAAGCGTCTCTTCATCCATGTTGACGCCCATCCGACCGGGGTAATTGTAGAGCATGACGGGCATGTTCGCGGCGCGGTCGATGGCCAGCGCGTGGAGGGCGATTTCGCGGCCTGTGGGGACGGAGTACGGCGGCGTAGCGACGAGCAGCGCGTCAGCGCCGATGTCTTTTGCGGCCTTGGCGAAGTCTATGCTTTCTTCCGTGCGCAGGGCGCCAGTGCCCATGACGAGTGGCACGCGGCCGTCGATCATCTTCTTGATTTCTTTGGCTAAATGGATGCGTTCATCGTGGCTTTGCGCGTAGTATTCGCCGGTGGTACCAGCGGTGATGATGCCGTGAACGCCGCCTTTGATCAGGTGTTCCACCGTCTGAGCGAGGGCCTCTTCATTGATGGAGTGATCGTCATGGGTGGGGGTGACGATGGGGGTCCAGATCCCTTCAAATTGCATGGGTTTGGTCTTTCGTAAGGGGCGTGATCGGCAGGGGATCGGGAGAGACGAAGCGCTCCAACCGGTCCTTAGACAGCGTCCAATGGTCGATGGTGAGGGCGACGATTTTGTCTACATCTTGTGTTTCAATCGCTTCGATCATCATGTCGTGGTGGTCGCAGGCGGTGCGGATGCGGGTGGCGTCATCCTCGGATGTGGGGCGATAGAAGGTCTGGCTGAGGCGGGTGTGGTCGATCAGCATGCGGTTGAGGCTGGGCAACAGGTAGGGGTTGTGGGCCATGATGCCGATTTGGTGGTGGAAGTGGTGGTTGAGGAGGGCTGCGTTTTCGGCGTCTCCGGCCTCGGAGGCGGCGCGGAATTTGGACTGGATGTCGCGCAGGATTTCGATCTCTTCGACGCGGCGGTTCTCGGCGGCGAGGCGGGCTGTGTTGGCGTAAACCATTGGTGCTGTTTGAAAAAACATGCGCATGACGGCGAGGTCCATGGAGGCGACCTTAGGGCCTTTGTTGTCGGAAAGCTGCACGTAACCCTCACCGGCGAGGCGTTGAAAAATCTCGCGCATTGGGGTGCGGGAGAGGGCGTAGTGGGTGCAGAGCGCGGCCTCATCCAAATCGCTGCCGGGTGCGATATCCTGGCGGAGGATGCGCATGCGGAGGTCTTCTAGGCATTCGGTTTTGCGAGGGGTGGGCATTTGGCGACTCAGGTTGAATACATGATGTATACAGTTTGTATTCAATTTCTCAAAATGGAAATTGAGGGGCCGCGAAAACGGGTTTTGTACATTTTGGGGTTACTTTTGAGAGGCCAAAACCCGTTTTGTACAATTTCACAGACGCACGGGCGGGTGTTGCGTTGTGCGGGATTGCAGAGCGTGCGGTGGGTTAGGAAACCATTAAGGCGTCACGCAACGCGGTCTTTGAATGTCTCAAGCGTGAAGGGCTGTTCATTCATCAGGCTGGGGATGCGGGCGGCGGTTTCTGCCACCTGATCGAGGTCAATCTCAGACTGAACCACGCCCGGACCGGTGCCGCCGTCAGCCAACACCTCGCCCCACGGGTTCACGATGAGGGAATGGCCGTAGCATTCACCGCCGCCCGGTACGTCGCCCGTCGCGCAGGCGGAGATGACGAAACGGGTCGTCTCAATCGCGCGGGCGCGGTTGAGGACGTGCCAATGGGCCTCCCCTGTTTTGCGGGTGAAGGCGGCGGGGCAGATGAGGATTTCTGCGCCGTGTTGGGCGAGGGTGCGGAAGAGATCTGGGAAGCGCAGATCGTAGCAGATCATGTGGCCGATGCGCGCAAAGGGCGTGTCGTGGATGACGGCGCGGTTGCCGGGCTCAACGAAAGCACTTTCGCGGTACACTTCGTCGTCGCTCAGCTGGATGTCGAACATGTTGATCTTGTCGTAGCGACCGCGGATTTGGCCTTGGTCGTCGAGCATGAGGCCGCGATTGATGACCTTCTCGCCGGGGCCAGTGACGGCGATGGAGCCGAGGTTGATCCAGACTGTGTTGTCGCGGGCGAAGCTCTGCATGGCGAGGAGGAAGGCGTGGTCGGATTCGTCCGCAAAGGGCGGACGGACGGCCGGGCCGTCGGTAACGAGGCCGCCGCAATATTCGGGGAGGAAGAGCATTTGCGCGCCGTTGGAGACGGCTTCAGTCGCGAGCGGTAGGGTTTCGGCCAATGCCGTTTCCATGGTGGGTTGCGGGCGGGTTTGGAGGCAGGCGACGTTAAGGGGGCGGGGCATAGCGGGGCCTTTGAATGGAGCAACGATTTAGGCTAGCACGGAAAGCGAATTAGCGCGAGACGTAGGCGCGCTTTGACAGGCCCCGGCGTGGCGATCCGGCTTAAAGCGAGGGCGCTTTATCGTGACGTACCGCTGTGCGGTTGAGCGGTGGGTTGCTGCTCGGATTTCGCCATGCCCTGGGTGGGGCCTGGCGAAGCGCGGCGGGCCGTTGGCCCTTGATTCCGCGCGGGGTGCTTGGGTGACATTTCGATGTTTTTCGAAATAATGCTTGCGGTGTCGGAATATTTCTATATTTCTCGAAATATGAAACAGACAGCGATTCCCGATATTGATCTTGTGATGGCAGCGTCCACGTTTGCCGCGTTGGGCAGTGAGCAGCGCCTTGAAGTGCTGCGTGTGTTGGTGCGGGCGGGCGTCGAGGGCCTGAGCATCGGGCAGTTGGGGGAGCGATCGGGCGTGACCGGATCGACCCTGACCCATCACATGAAGATTTTGACGCAAGCCGGGCTCGTCCGGCAGGAAAAGCACGGGCGCAGCATCATTTGCGCGGCTGTGGCCTATGACGAATTGCGCACGCTTTCAGAGTTTTTGCTCAAGGAATGCTGTGCGGATAGCGATGAAGGACATCATCATGACTGACGCCTCCCTCCCCTCCCCCCAGCAAATTTGGCGCAAGATCGATAAGGTTTGGCTGGCGGTTCTGGTGATCCCCGCGCTGGTGGCGCTGCTGGATCCGCCGCAGTTTTGGCCGACGATTGAATTTGCGGCCAAGGCGCTTGCGGGGACCGCGCCGTTCATTGCATTCGCGGTGCTGGCGGTGGCCTACATGAAGGCCACGGGGGCGGAGACGCTGTTGGCGAAGGCCTTTGAAGGGCAGCAGGTGAAGATGATCTTCATGGCGGCTTTGCTGGGTGGGCTGTCGCCGTTTTGTAGCTGCGAGGTGATCCCGTTTATCGCGGCTATGCTTGCACTTGGGGCGCCGCTGGCGGCGGTGATGGCGTTTTGGTTGGCCTCACCCCTAATGGATCCGGCGATGTTTTTGATCACGTCGGGCAATCTGGGCTGGGAGTTTGCGATTGGGAAGACCGTGGCCGCAGTCGGGTTGGGCTTGTTCGGCGGATTTGTGACGTTGATGGCGGCGCGGACGGCCATTTTCGTCGATCCGCTGCGGGAAAAGCCGCAGGTCGGCGGGTGCTGCGGGGTGAAAAAACCCTTTGAAGGCAAGCCGGTCTGGGCGTTTTGGCAAGAGGCAGAGCGGCGCGAGGTGTTTGGCGCGACGACGCTGGAGAATGCGGTGTTTTTGCTCAAATGGCTGGCGCTGGCCTATGTGATTGAGGCGCTGATGTTGGCCTATATCCCGGCGGAGCTGATTGCGACAGTTTTGGGTGGTGATGGTGTCGGCACGATCATCCTGGGCGCTTTGGTTGGTGCGCCGGCCTACCTCAATGGTTATGCGGCGGTGCCGCTGGTGGATGCTCTGTTGGCGCAGGGGATGAGCAATGGGGCGGCGATGAGCTTCATGATTGCAGGCGGCGTGAGTTCCATTCCAGCGGCGATTGCCGTCTGGGCGCTGGTGAAACCGCGGGTGTTCGGGGCCTATCTTGGGCTGGCGATCACGGGTGCGGTTCTGGCGGGGATGGCTTGGCAACTGGTCGCATAACCCCTGGCATGCGATCAAAATGGGCCGGACATGGGAGCGACACCCATGCCCGGCCCTGACTTTAAGCAGGTTAGCGGCATAAAAATGACACGATTTGTTGGAAAATACCGGGTAAACGCGCCATAATGGCGTGAAATCGTAGGGCGGAAAGCCTTCATAAAGCCCTGAGCGTTAGAAACAGGGCACATGAGCAGACCCGGAGCCATTGAATGCTCGAGTTCGAAAATGTCAGCAAGTCCTTTTGGACGGGCTCTCATCGTAAGGTCATCCTGGATCAGGTGTCCTTCCGGGTGGAGCTTGGCCGATCGCTTGGCATTTTGGCCCCCAATGGCACGGGCAAGACCACGTTGATCAAGATGATGGCGGGGCTGGAAAAGCCCGATGAAGGGGAAATTCGGCGCAACTGCAAGATCAGCTTTCCGCTCGGCTTTATGGGCGGGGTGATCACGCGCGTGTCCGCGATGGAAAATTCGCGATACATTGCAAAGCTTTACGGGCTGGACCCGGATTATGTGGAAAGCTTTTGCCGGTGGCTCTGTGGCCTTGGGGAATATTTCGACCAGCCGATGGGCACCTATTCATCCGGCATGCGGGCGCGGTTCAGTTTTGCGCTGATGCTGGCGCTGGATTTTGATATGTATCTGATTGACGAGGGTATGCCCGGGTCAACGGATGTGGAGTTTAACCGCAAGGCCGGTGACATCCTGAAAGAGCGGCTGAGCAGTACGACCATCGTGATCGTGTCGCACCAGCCGGAGACGTTGGAAAAATTTGCAAGCTCGGCAGGTGTTTTGATGGGCGGCAAATTGTATATGTTCGATACCTTGGAAGAGGCAAAGCAGCTTTATGACTACGAAACCCAAGGCTAGAAAATTTCGCATCAAGCGGACGATGCCGACCCCGTCGGAGGTGTCGGCGCGCGTGGATGCGGAGATTGAGAAGAAGACGGCAGAACGGCGGGCGGAGGCTGAGGCCTCATCGACGGGTGCGGGACAAAGCCCCAATCAGTCATCAAATCAATCTGGCCAGCCTGTGCGCCCGGCGCGACCGGCATCGGTGCGCCCCCCTGAAAAGCCGATCCCCCAAAAACCCCAACCGGTGGAGCTTGAAGGGTCCGCCGCCGACGGCGCAGAACAGCCCGGCGGCAATGATGCGACCGCCCGCGCGGGTGAGGTGCAAAGCGCGGCAGAGGTCAGCGCGTCAACGGATATTGATGAAATTCGCAAGGAAGGCCTGACAGGGCGGCAATTGCGCATGGCGCGGCGTTTGGCGCAGAAACACGGGCTTGCGCCCACATCGGATTTTGACGCCGTGCGGCTGCTCAGGGCCAAGGGCGTGGATCCGTTCCAGCGGTCGAATTTCCTGGAACTGGTGCAGCCCAATCAACCGCCTGCCGAAAGCGGCGAGAAGGTGCAACTGCCCCAAACCGTGCCGGTGCAGCAGATGCAATTGCCGGCTGTGGACGGGATGACGCCTGCCGAACGCCGCGCACAGGAAATCACCGAAATTCAGCGCGATATCGGGCGCAGGCGTCGGCGCAAGCTGATGCTGCTCTTGTCGCGTTTGGCGGCCTTCGTGATGCTGCCGACGCTTGTGGTGGGGTACTATTTCTACTTCGTGGCCACACCGATGTATTCCACCAAGTCCGAATTTCTGATCCTGACGGCGGATGGTGTGGGCACCAGCCCGTCGGCGGGGCTTTTCAATGGCACGCCCTTTGCCACAGGGCAGGATTCCATTGCCACGCAAAGCTATCTGCAAAGTAAGGATGCGATGCTGAGGCTGGATGCTGATGTGGGGTTCCTGGACCATTTCAGCCAGCCCAATATCGACCCCATTCAGCGGCTTGATCCCAATGCCACCAATGAAGAAGCCTACAAGGTGTACCGCAAATACGTGAAGCTGGGCTACGACCCCACGGAAGGCGTGATCCGGATGGAATTGTCCACCGCCGATCCGATGGTAAGCAAGCAATTCTCTGAAACGCTGATCGAATATGCCGAGGAACGGGTGGATCAGCTGAGCCAGGAAAAGCGCTTTGACGGGCTGCGCACGGCCGAGGAAAGCCTTGAAGATGCTAAGGGTGAACGCCGCGCCGCGCAGCAGCGGTTGGTGGAACTGCAGGAAGGGTCGATCCTTGATCCCGAAGGCGAGATCGCCAATATCCGCGCGCTTATCCAGAACGTGGAATTGCAGCTGCAGGAAAAGCAGCTGGCGCTGAACACGCAGCTGAACAATGCCCGGCCCAATCAGGCACGGGTTGAGGCGCTGCGGTCTGAGGCCGCCGTGCTGGAGACGGAACTGGCCAAGCAAAAGGCGCGCCTGACAGAAGCAACCGAGGGCACGGAATCATTGGCCGCGCAGACCGCGGAAATTCAGATGGCGCAGGCGGATCTGATGACTGCCGATCTGGTGCTGCAATCGGCTCTGGAGACCAAGCGCCAGACGGAGATCGAGGCCAACAAGCAGGTCCGTTATCTGACCGTGTCCGTGAACCCGATTGAATCGCAAGATCCCTCCTATCCGCGCAAGTTTGAAAACACGTTGCTTGCGTTTTTGATCTTCGCGGGTATCTACCTGATGATATCGCTGACGGCGTCCATTCTGAGGGAACAGGTGTCCTCCTGATTATGAAGACCATTTCGTTTGCCGGGCTGAGCGTTGGGAACACCAAGCCGCTCATGCTGATTGCCGGTCCGTGCCAATTGGAGAGCGCGGATCATGCGCAGATGATTGCGGGCGTGATGAAAGAGGCCTGCGACGCGGCGGGCGCGCAATATGTGTTCAAGGGGTCTTTTGACAAAGCGAACCGGACCTCGATCAATGCCAAGCCTGCGTTGGGGTTGGATGAGGGGCTGAAGGTGCTGCAATCCGTGAAGGACGCCCTGGGCGTGCCGGTGCTGACGGATGTGCATGAAAAGGACCAATGCGCGCCGGTGGCGGAGGTGTGCGATGTGCTGCAGATCCCCGCGTTTCTGTCGCGTCAGACCGCGCTTTTGTTGGCTGCCGGAGAGACTGGCGCGGTGGTGAACGTCAAGAAGGGGCAATTTCTGGCGCCATGGGATATGCCCAATGTGGCGGCCAAGATTGAGAGCACCGGGAACGACAAGATTTTCCTGACCGAACGCGGGGCGAGCTTTGGCTATAACCGGCTGGTCGTGGATATGCAGGCGCTGCCTGAGATGGCGAAGACCGGGTTCCCGGTGGTGATGGATGCCACCCATGCCGTGGCGCAGCCCGGGGGCCTTGGTGGTGCATCAGGCGGGCAGCGGGAATTTGCGCCTGTGCTCGCCAGAGCAGCAGTTGCCACAGGAATTGCCGGTGTTTTCACCGAAACGCATCAGGATCCGGATAATGCGCCCTGTGACGGTCCCAATATGATCCGGCTTCAGGATATGCCTGCGTTGATCGACACGCTTATGGAATTTGACAGGTTGGCCAAAGCGCGGCCTGTTTCGATTTAGAACTAGGAGAGCCCCCGTGACGAAACCCCTGTCTGAGGTGACCCCGAACACTTGGTCTTTCCTGCGGGATGCGATGATCACGCCCACCGGATTTCGCGAATATGATGCGCGGTGGAAATACCCAGATGAGATCAATCTGCCCGGCGTGACGGCGTTGGGGATGGGCCTTGGGACGCAGATGCATGCGCGCGGGATTGAGCCGGTGATCGCGGTTGGCAATGATTATCGCGATTACTCGCTGAGCATAAAGAACGCGCTGATTGTCGGGCTGATGCAGGCCGGTGTGCAGGTGAAGGATATCGGCCCTGCCCTGTCGCCGATGGCGTATTTTTCGCAGTTTCATCTGGATGTGCCTGCGGTGGCGATGGTGACAGCGAGCCACAATCCCAATGGCTGGACCGGCGTGAAGATGGGCTTTGATCGGCCTCTGACCCACGGGCCCGATGAGATGGGTGAGTTGCGGGATATCGTATTGCAGGGCCGGGGTGAGGCGCGGCCCGGTGGCGCATATGAATTTGTCGATGGGGTGCGGGAGGCGTACCTCGATGACCTCGTGGGGGATTTCAAAATGTCTCGCCCTCTGAAGGTGGTCTGCGCCACGGGCAACGGAACGGCGGCGCATTTTGCGCCGATGCTGTTTGAGCGGATGGGGGTGGAGGTGGTGCATTCGCACACGGAGCTTGATTACACCTTCCCCAACTACAACCCGAACCCTGAGGCGATGGAGATGCTGCACGATATGGCGGCATCGGTGAAAGCCTCGGGCGCCGATATGGCGCTTGGGTTTGATGGCGACGGGGATCGTTGCGGTGTTGTCGATGACGAGGGTGAGGAGATTTTTGCCGACAAGGTGGGCGTGATCATGGCGCGCGACCTGTCGGGGATTTATCCGGGGTCCACGTTCGTGGCGGATGTGAAATCGACCGGTTTGTTTGCCTCCGATCCTGTTTTGCAGGGCAATGGCGCGAAGGCGGATTACTGGAAGACCGGCCACAGCCACATGAAGCGGCGCGTGAAGGAGATCGGCGCGCTGGCGGGGTTTGAGAAATCGGGGCACTACTTTTTGGCTGAACCCGTGGGGCGCGGCTATGATTGCGGGATGCGCGTGGCGGTGGAGATCTGCAAGCTGATGGACCGAAATCCGGACAAATCCATGTCCGACCTGCGCCGCGCGCTGCCCACGACCTATGCGACGCCCACGATGTCACCCTATTGCGCGGATACCACCAAATATGAGGTGCTGGAGCGGCTGGTTGGTAAGCTGGTCGCCCATCACGAGGCGGGTAAACCGCTGGGGGGCCGGGCCATCAAGGAGGTGGTGACGGTGAACGGCGCGCGGGTGATTTTGGACAATGGGTCCTGGGGTCTGGTGCGCGCGAGTTCGAACACGCCGAACCTTGTGGTGGTGTGTGAGAGTTCCGAGAGTGATGCGGAGATGCGGGCGATTTTTGCTGATATCGATGCGGTTATTCGGACGGAGCCTGAGGTGGGCGAGTACGATCAGACGATTTGATTTGGGTCGCGCCCGGTAGATTTGGTTTTGCATCTACCCGTCGATCAGAGCGGCGTATCGTCTGGCCGCGGAGTGGCGATCTGGACTACGATCGGGGCACTTTATTCATCAGTGTCATTGCTGCGTTCGAGCATCGCGCTGGCTGCGCCAAATCGCCAGTCCGTGGAGGCGGCCTGGCGATGCGCGGCGGCGGGCAAGCCGCCTTGATTCCGCGCAGGCACGGCTCAAACAAATGGAACTTTAAGACGCTTTGGGACTCAAAGGCTCTATACCAGCCCGTCCATCTTCCCGGCCAGCTTCACATCCAGATCGCTGAGGCCATCAACGTCATGCGTGGTCAGCGTCACCTCGACGGTTTTGTAGACGTTGGACCATTCTGGGTGGTGGTTGAGTTTTTCGGCCCAGATGGCGGCGCGGGACATGAAGCCCCAGGCCTCGATGAAGTTCTTGAAAACGAAGGTCTTGTGGATGGCGTCGCGGTCCTTAGTCAGTTCCCAGCCATTGGCGGTTAGGTCTGCCAGTGCCTGCTCTCGGGCGTCGCCAGTTAGTTTTTCGCTCATTCCTGTTCCTCTCGGGTTTCGCGTTTGAAGGGGCCATAGGCGGTGAGGATTTCGATGTCGTTTTCGACGGCCTCGCGTTCGGCCTTCAGAAACTGTCCAATCGCGTCGGCAAAGCCCGGGTCGCCGACCCAGTGGAGGGAGTGGGTTTCCGTGGGCATGTAGCCGCGGGCGAGTTTGTGTTCGCCTTGGGCGCCGGCTTCAACGCGCGAAAGCCCATGTTCGATGGCGTAGTCCATGGCGCGGTAGTAGCAGAGTTCGAAGTGCAGGAACGGGTGGTGTTCAGAACACCCCCAATAGCGGCCAAAGAGCGTGTCGCGGCCGATGAGGTTCATGGCACCGGCGACGGGGCGGCTGTCGCGGATGGCCAGCGCAAGAAGGATGTCGTCGCGCAGCCGTTCATGGGCGATGTCGAAGAAGCGACGGGTGAGGTACGGCATGCCCCATTTGCGCGCGCCGGTGTCTTGATAGAATTGCCAGACATAGTCCCAATGCTGTGGCTCGATTTGGTCGCCGGTGAGCATTTGGATCTCACCGCCAAAGGCATTGGCATCGCGGCGTTCGCGGCGGATGGATTTGCGTTTGCGGGAGCTGAGGGAGGCAAGAAACCCGTCAAAATCGGCGTAACCGTCGTTGACCCAGTGGTATTGCGTGGAGGCGCGGGGCATGAGGCCGATGTCTTCGCCTGCCTGCGCCTCTGCCTCCGTGCAGAAGGTGACGTGGAGGGAGGACATCTTGTTGCGGGCGGCGATTTCCACGGCGCCTTGGGCGAGGGCGGACATGCCAGCCTCCTCGAACCCGGGGCGGGTCAGAAAGCGGCGGCCTGTGGCAGGCGTAAAGGGCACGGCCATTTGCAGTTTGGGGTAATACCGCCCCCCTGCCCGTTCATAGGCATGCGCCCAGTTGTGGTCGAAGATGTATTCGCCCTGACTGTGGGATTTGGCGTAAAGCGGCGCGCAGGCCACGACTTCGCCTGCGATTTCCGCGACAAGGTAATGCGGCTGCCACCCGGTGCCGGTGCCAACCGATCCGCTGTCTTCCAGCGCCTTAAGAAAACGGTAGGTGGTGAATGGGTCCGTTGCGCGGCCATCTGCTGCCTCGGGACAGGCGCAGGCATCCCAAGTCGCCTCAGCGATGTCGCCAAGGGATTGATATGCTGTCAGGGTGACTGACTGGCCGTCCATGGAACCTGCTCATTGTGGATGAGAAACTATCTGTGCCGGAGCGGCGGGAGTTCAAGCGGGAATGGCCGCCGTGTAGCGCTCAAACGTGATGTTATCCGAGAGCTGTCGCGCGGCGTGTTCTTCGGCCTCGCTGCGGATGGTCCAGCAGAGCACGGGCGTGCCGGATGCGCGCAGGGCCTCAACCCGGGGGCGGTTGAGGTCAATGGCGTGGTGGGAGATGAACGTGCACCCTGCGCGGTCGTAATCGGGGATATCGCGCAGGTGGTCGCGGATTGGGGCGGTCAGTTCGGGCCAGTGTTGGGCTTCATAGCCGCTTGTGACCAGACCACGGGGGTGATCCGGCAGCAAGTCGGCGAGATGCACGACCATGTTGGGGTTGAAGGACATGACAGCGGCGGGGCCTTGGTAGCCTTGCAGCGCATCCGCCACCGCGCGTTCCAGCGCGCCATCGGTGACGCCCATCTGGCCGTGTTGATCCTTGAGTTCAATGAGCAGCGGCACGCGGCCTGCGACCAGTTCAAGGATTTCTGGGAAGGTCGGCACACCTTCGCCGCCGCCGGTCAGAGTGATCTGTTCCAGCTCAGAGGCGTCGCGGGCGCGCACATCGCCTGTCTCACCGGTCAGGCGGTCGAGGCCATAGTCGTGAAAGACCATTGCGTGATTGTCACGGCTAAGTTGGAGATCCAACTCAATGCCGTAGCCCGCCGCAATGGCGGCCTCAACAGCAGCGCGGGAGTTTTCTGGTCGGCCCTGCGCCACATCATGAAAGGCACGATGGGCGATGGGCCGGGTCAGAAAAGCCTCAGGCAAGGGTGTCATTTGATTTCAAAGATGCCTTCGATTTCGACGGCCACCCCGAAGGGGAGCGAGGCGGCAGATACCGCTGAGCGGCTGTGCTTGCCCGCGTCGCCCAGCGCATCACCAAGGAAGTCGGACGCGCCGTTGATGACCTGAGGCTGCTGACCAAAGTCAGCGGTGGAATTCACGAACCCGGTCAGCTTTACGACCCGCACGAGGCGGTCCAGATCACCGCCGCACGCGGCCTTCACCTGCGCCAGAAGGTTGATCGCGCAAACCTTTGCGGCCTCCGCCCCGCCAGCCGTTTCCATATCGGCGCCCAGCTTGCCGATGATCATGTCATCGCCTGTTTTGGGGATCTGGCCAGAGACAAAAAGCGTGTTGCCCACCTGAACATACGGCACGTAATTGGCCGCGGGCATGGGTGCCTCGGGCAGGGTGACGCCCATATCGGCGAGCTTGGTTTCGAACTTTCCCATGGGGACCTCCTGACAGGTGATTTGCGCGCACGCTAGCGCCTTTGCCGCCGGGGTGGAATCGCAAAACGACGGCCACCCGGCGCGCACGCGATTGGCAGGAATGCCAATATTCGCAATAAACTTGGGAAACCCTTGGCCAAGGACTTGCAAAACAGGCAGAAAATGGCCTAACGCAGGCTAAGCGTCAGCCTGATTATCGCCCTTTTTTGTGGTTAGGGTCTGGCCAACTGGAATTGATTGTTTACGTTCATCAGCAGCTGTCACTGAAGATATCCAAATTGAAACCTGTCGCATCTCTTGTCTCAACGGCGTTTGCACGTGGTTTGCGCGCGCTTGCCATGCTGTGTGTTCTTGTCGGGCTGGCCGCGTGTTCCGCGCCACCTGCAAATCATCCGCCGGGGGAACCCTGGGACCCCTATGAAAACACGAACCGTGGGTTTCATTCCTTCAACAAGGGATTGGATCGCGCGATTGTTCGGCCTGTTTCCTATACCTATAGCGGGATTGTGGGCGACGAGGTTGAGGATTCCATCAGCCGGTTTTCCAGCAATATTTCCATGCCGCGCGCCATCATCAACAACGTGTTGCAGGGCAATATGAAAGGCGCGACAGAGGACACCTATCGCTTCGTGGTGAATTCCACCATTGGGCTCTTTGGGCTCTTTGACGTGGCCACCGATCTGAACATGCCAGCCGCGACAGATGCGGATTTCGGTGAAACGCTGGCTGTTTGGGGCGTGCGGGAAGGCGCGTATGTGGAACTGCCTGTCTTTGGCCCCTCCACGGAACGTGACACGGTCGGGATGGTTGTGGACCTGTTCATGAACCCGCTGGATTACTGGATCCGCGATCCGGAAGAATATTATGTGTTCGGCACGGGCGTGTCGGCGACGATGACAACCCGCGAACGGTTGGGCCGCACGATTGACGGCGTGCTTTATGAGAGCACCGACAGCTACGCGCAGGCGCGGTCACTTTATCTTCAAAACCGCAGGTTCGAGGTGGGCGACTCAGGCGGTGAAGGTTATCTTGATCCCTATGACGATCCGAACCTCGTACTTGAGTGAGCAACATTATGTTTGATCTTTTTGAACCAAACCGCCGCAAATTTTTGGGCGGTATCATGGGCGTTGGCCTGATGGGCCTTGCCCCCACCAAAACCTGGGCACTGGACGAAGCCAGTTCCCGCGCGTTGGTGGATCAGGTGGTGAAAGACATCAACCGCGTCATCGCGTCCGGCAAATCGGAATCGGCGATGATCCGTGATTTTGAACGCATCTTTGGGCGCTATGCGGATGTATCCATCATCGCACGATCGGCGCTGGGGGCTGATAGCCGCCGTGCGTCAAATGCGCAGCTGCGATCCTTTACCAAGGCCTTTCAGGGCTACGTTGCGCGCAAATATGGCAAGCAGTTCCGCGATTTCATCGGCAGCCAGATTGAGGTTCAGGGCGTGCGGCGGGTGAAAACCTGGCACGAGGTGGACGCGACCGTGCGGCTGAGCGGGCGGGCGCCGTTCAAAGTGGCATTCCTGGTGTCTGACCGGTCTGGGCGGAACCTCTTTTTCGATCTGATGATCGAAGGGGTCAGCATGCGGATTTCTGAACGCAGTGAGATCGGCGCGCTTCTGGATGCCAACAATGGCGACATCGACAAGCTGATCAGCGCTGTGCAACGGGCTGGCTGAGGTCGCATTTTCTTTTAAAGAAAATGCCCCAGAAAATTCGAATTTTCTGACGCAGAATTTTTGAAAAATTCTGCTGCGCCAGACCTTAGACCGTGCGCTGACGTTCCAATTCATTGCGCAGCACTTCGGCCTCGTGGCGCGCCTCGCGCAGACCATCCATCGTGGCGGACAGCTCTGCCTCGGTCTGGTTGAGTTGGTTGGTCAGTTCCGCCTCACGCTGCTGCAGATAGGTGATGGCCTGATCGCGGGTTTCTTCGGCCTCATGCAGTTCCTGCGCCAGGCGTTCCAGTTCCCCCACATCTGACCCGGACACGCGGATGAAACGGTGCACCAGCCAGTTGGCGAACCACCCCAGGCAGAAGGCCACGAACAGGATCACGGCCGTGGCGATGATAAATTCAGTTCTGTTCATCCGCGTTCTCAATCGCTGCGTCGTCTGATGCGTTGTCTGCCTCTTCTTCCGCAGTTTCAACCTCTGATTCGTCCGCTTCTGCGTCCTCGGCATCCTCTGCGGTTTGCGTTTCGAGGGTTTCGCCCTCTTGCAGCATGACAAACTCGATCCGGCGGTTGGCCTCACGCCCCTCTTCGGTGTCATTGTCGGCGATGGGGTTGCTTTCGCCGTAGCCCACGGCGGTGATTGACCCTGTCAGCACACGGCGCAGACGCAGTTCGTTCAGAATGGTTTGGGCGCGCGATTGGCTGAGCTGTTGGTTCATCGACTCGCGGCCCTGACTGTCCGTATGACCTGCGATTTCCATGTTGAGCTCACCGCAGTCGCGCAGCACATCGGCGATGTCATCCATGATTTGCTTACCCGTCACATCGAGCCGCGCAGAGCCCGGTTCAAACTGGATCTTGCGGGCATCTTTGATGGCGTTGATATCGGCCGCGCATTCCTCGGGCGTGGGGATGGACGCCACCGGATCCAGTTCCTCTTCGTAGCGGACATTGATGTCGTAGACGGCCCCTTCCCCCAGTTTGCCGGACAGGAGGGCGGAAATGGTCGTGCTGGCATCGGCCTCCCCCGTGGCGCCGCGCACCGTGAGGGCATCGGGGGTCACGGAGACAATGCCATTGGACAGGTGCGACAAGGCATCAAGGCCCGTGATCACGCGGAACGTCCAATCATCGGGCACGGCGTCATCGACGCGAGCGCGCATATCCACTCCGTCGGAGGAAAACCGCGCCATGGCGAAGCTGTCGACCATGGTGCGATCGGTTTCAGACGCCACACGACCGCTGAGTTGCAGCAGGCCTTCGGGCGAGAGGGTTGCGGTGAATTCAAGCGCCTCGGCCTCTGCCGCGTCGGCTGCGACCGTGCGCTCCGCCTTCAGCGAAAAGAGTTCAGGCAGCGTGTTTTCCAGCGCGCCGACGACGTTGTCAAACTGGCCCTGACTGATCCCCTCACCGGCGCGCAGGGCGATATCGGCATCGGTGAAGGTGACACTGCCCTGCCCCAGCTCCCCCAAAGCGGCGATGGTTTGCACCACAGCATCGGACCAGCGCGGGGTCGGCACGCCCAGCCCCACAAGGCAGGAGGCATCCTCCGTCATGCCAGCCGCGCGGGCCGATGACAGGATGCGCGCGCGGGCAAAATCCGTATCCGCCGCGCAGGCATCAAAATGAGGGCCGTCTTCATCAATGATGAAGCGCAAGGTGAAGGGCGTGATCACGGGTCGGGGTGCGGCGATATCCATCGACAGGCGGACATTGCTGGGCGCGAGGCGTTCCAGCTGCGATTCAATGGAGGATTTTTCATCCTGACTGCCGGTGATGGCCGTCACGGTGATACGATCTGCCCGCAATGAGATTTTGGTGCGGTCCAGCACACCCAGCGCGCGCAAGGCATAGGTGACAGCATCCTCCCAGCTGTCCGGCGCGGGGTAATCGGCGGCCTCAAGGAAATCGGATACGTTTTCATCGCGGCTGGCGTTCTGGATGCCTTCGAGAAATTTAGCGCGGTCCATGCTGGCCGGCACAAGCCCGATGAGGGAGATGCCGCTTTCATTGCGCAAAATCTCCATGGAAAACTGCGGCGTGCCGATGGTTTGGCTTTTTTCAACGAGCATCTGGTCGATGACGCGCGTGGCCTCAACAATCGAACCTGCGACAGACATGGCGCGAAAGCGCGCAGCCTCAGACGGGGCGGTGCCGGACAGATAGACCTGAAGGCCGTCGGTGTTCACCTCGCTCCAGACAAGGCCTTGGTCATCCAGCGCGTTGAGCACCGCCGACTTTGACGTGCCTTCGATCACCGCCACGGCAAACCGCGCGCTGACCAAAGAGATCAGAGCAGCCGCGATAAAGACGCCGACAATGGCCAAGAGAGATGATAGACGCATGCGCCCCAAACGTGCAGTTTATCCGTGGCCGTCTTTGTATGACCCGCAGCGAGGGAGTGCAATCAAAGGTACAGGGCGGCGGCGAAAAATGGCAAAGGCAGGAGGCCCGCATCGCGGTTGGACCGGAAGAGCGTGATGAGCCTGTCATTGTTATCAGGGTCATATTGCGAGAGCTGCCACTGCAGGTGCCAGCCAAAAGCCCATGTGCCGCAGAGCGCCACAAGCACGCTATAGGGGGACATGCCCGTCACACCGCCCAAGACGGCCATCATGACAGCAACCGCTTGCAGGGACACCGCGATGACCAGGAACCGGCGCAGCCAAGTGGGGATCATCGCGCCAAAGAGCCGCGCGGTGGATTTGACGCCAATAAGCGCGTCGTCTTCGGCGTCTTGCTGGGCGTAGATCGTGTCATAAAACAGCGTCCAGGCGATGCCGGAGAGGTAGAGGATTACGGCGGGCCAGCCCAGAGAGCCGGTGTGCGCTGTCCAGGCCAGCAGTGCGCCCCAGTTGAAGGCGATGCCGAGAAACACCTGAGGCCACCATGTGAAGCGTTTGGCGAAGGGGTAGATGCAAACAGGCAAGAGCGAGAGCACCCCCAGCGCGATGGCGGCGGTGTTGAAGGTCAGAAGGATGGCGAAGGCAATGAGCGCTTGGGCGATCAGCCAGATGAGCGCACCTTTGACACTCACCTGACCCGACGGGATGGGGCGGGAGGCGGTGCGCGACACCGAGCCGTCGATGTGGCGGTCGGTGATATCGTTCCAGGTGCACCCTGCCCCGCGCATCAGAAACGCGCCGATGGCGCAGCCGGTGAAAATCCACAGGTCCTGCCAGCCCGCCTGCCCATCGTGAAGAATGGCCAGTGCCAGCCCCCACCAGCATGGCAACAAAAGAAGCCATGTGCCGATGGGACGGTCGGCGCGGCTGAGGCGCAGATAGGGGCGCGTGGCCGGTGGGGCGTAGCGATCGACCCAGTTGCCCGCCACCGCATCGGCGACGGTTCCGCCCCCCGATCCATTACCGGGCTCTGGTGTCTGATTAGTGGCGGACATATACCTCAGCCCCATGAAACATGCGCGTGTCAGATTGTATGTAGAGCAGGCTTTGGGGGAAGAGCAATCTATCACCCTGTCGCGGGAGCAGGCGCATTACCTGTTCGGGGTGATGCGGCTGGGTGTAGGCGGCAGTGTTCTGGTCTTTGACGGGCAGCATGGGGAATGGCGCGCGGAGATCGTGGAGGCGGGCAAGCGCGGTGGGGTTTTGGTGCCGGTGGAGCAGACCGCGCCGCAGCGGGATCCGCCGGACCTGTGGCTGATGTTTGCGCCGATCAAGAAAGCGCGGACGGATTTCATCGTGGAGAAGGCCGCAGAGATGGGGGCGGCGAAGATCATGCCGGTGCAGACGGAGTTCACGAATTCCGAACGCGTGCGGCAGGATCGGTTGCAGTCCCATGCGGTGGAGGCGGCAGAGCAATGCGGTGGGACGTTTGTGCCGGAGGTTTTGGGGCTTCAGAAGTTGGAGGCTGTGCTGGAGGGCTGGCCCGAGGGGCGGAACCTGATGTTTTGTGATGAAGGGTTGGCGGGGCGCTCGTCCGGCCTTTCGGCCGGTCTCGCTGGGCCTTGGGCCATATTGATTGGGCCGGAAGGTGGGTTCTCAGAGCGGGAGCGGGGGCGCCTCGCTGCGCTCGGCTCGGCGCATGCGGTAAGCCTTGGCCCGCGCATTCTGCGCGCGGATACCGCCGCTGTCGCGGCGCTAACGGTGTGGCAACAGACCTACGGGGATTGGGAGTGAGTTTTATCCGGCCAGAGGCGCGGGCGGCGCTTTGGCGGTGGCGGGAGGCGCTCGCTGGCGCGAGCGGGGTGGTGTTTGGGCTTTGGTGGCTTTTGACGGGCGCATCGCTGACGCGATGGGTTGGGGGTGCGGTGGCGCTCGCCTCGCTCGCGCTTTTGGTGGCAGGCATTCAGCGGGGCCGCTTTCGCGGGCAGTTTGGGGGCTTGGGCGTGGTGCGCACAGATGAAGGGCAGATTGCCTATTTTGGGCCATTGACGGGGGGTGTGGTCGCCTTGAGTGAGATTGCCCAAGTGGCCTTTGACCCGAGCGGGCGACCCGCCCATTGGGTGCTGTCACAGCCGGGGCAAAACGATCTTTACATCCCAGTGGACGCCGAAGGGGCCGACGCCCTTTTTGATGCGTTCACCAGCCTTCCAGGGTTGGCGCCTGAGGCCTTGCTCCGGGTGCAGCGAGACCCCGAGCGCACGCGATCCGTGATCTGGACACGTCCTAAACTGTTGGACACTTCATCCTGAGCGGTTGCCTTCGTGGGGGAACTTCACCCATGTATCAACAAACTCCAAATAGTCGGTCAACAGACGTATCCGATACAGATCATCGATCAAAAGATTGTCCTCGTTTTCGGTCAACTCCTCACCTGCGCGGCGTTTTGGAGCGAGCGCATCCACAGACGCCTGCAACCCTCGCAAAATGCGACGGACCTCGGCGGCCTCATTCTCAAGTTCAGCGCGGCGTTCGGCATTGTCGGTGAGGCGCCGCATGCGCCGCATCAACCGCTGCGTGCGCTTCAATTCTCTGGACATACCGAAGAGAAGCCACTGCAACATAGGGCCAGAAAAGCCGGGAACGACCAGTTTGCCCTTTCTCCGGGCCTCTTTGAGCCAAAATACGTGCCAGTCGACGATCCTTGTCAGTTGGTCATACGTGACCTCGCGCTGCCCGTTTGCGAGAATTCTGCCGGGGATTTCGTCGCGGGGCGCAACGCCTCGTCCGCTGCCCCCTTCCGGATTGGCAATCAGAGCGTTTGGGACCGCGATCCCGCTAAAAAACCCCATACAGAATGTGCGTTTTGTAAAATACATCATCTTGTTCCCCACATTGAATAATGCGGGAGGATACACTCAAAACCGCTTTTTTCCAAATGGACCGGTCTTTAGGGCCTTGTTTTACTGGGTTTGCACCGCTGGCATCAGCGTTGGCGCGGAGCCCCGGGGCGATTGGAACCGGCCTTTTTTCTTTTGGGTTTCCAAGGGTCAGGACCGCCCCGGGCAACGGCCGCGCCCGCGATCAGAACGGGGGACAGGGCAAAGCCCAAGGCCGCTGAAAAAGCCGCGCGGCGGGTGAGTTTCGGTTGGGGTTTCATCGCAGTCTCCTACCCTGTGCGAGGGGCGTGATCCTCAGATAGGTATGGGGCGCGTAAACGCATCATCAGCATTGAACACGTTCAAGCGATGGAACGTGACCGAAGGCGAAAAACCAAACCCCGGCCTGCGCATTGACACGGGGGAAATTTGGGGCCAACTCTGGCCTTCCAAGACGCGTCGCCGCGAAAGGAACAGTCTCACATGTCGATCCCCCAGTCCGGAGGCGGCCCGATCACATCCAGAGATCAACTGGCCGAATATCTTGAGAGCGGGTGCAAGCCCAAGGATGATTGGCGGATCGGCACCGAGCATGAAAAGTTTGGCTATTGCAAGGACACGCACAAGCCCCTGCCCTATGAGGGGGATCGGTCGATCAAGGCGCTGCTGGAAGGCTTGCGCGATGGGCAAGGCTGGGCGCCGCTGGAGGAAGCGGGCAACCTGATCGGGCTCGAAAAAGACGGTGCGAATGTGAGCCTGGAGCCCGGCGGGCAGTTTGAGCTGTCAGGCGCGCCGCTTCAGACCATCCATGAGACCTGTGACGAGGTGAATGCGCATCTGGCCGATGTGAAGGCCATCGCCGAGAAGGTGGGCGTGGGGTTCATCGGGCTGGGGGCGGCACCCGAATGGACGCATGAGCAGATGCCGATGATGCCCAAGGGGCGGTACAAGCTGATGACGGATTACATGGACCGCGTGGGCACCATGGGGAAATCCATGATGTACCGGACCTGTACGGTTCAGGTGAACCTCGATTTTTCATCAGAGGCGGACATGGTCAAGAAGCTGCGCGTGGCGCTGGCGTTGCAGCCAGTGGCGACAGCGCTTTTTGCCAATTCGCCGTTTTTTGAGGGCAAGCCCAACGGGCATAAATCCTGGCGGTCCCGCGTCTGGCGGGATCTGGATGCGGATCGGACGGGGATGTTGCCGTTTGTGTTTGAGGACGGGTTCGGGTTTGAGGCTTGGGTGGATTATGCGCTCGATGTACCGATGTATTTTGTCTATCGCGATGGGGTCTATATCGACGCGTTGGGGCAGTCGTTCCGGGATTTTCTGGAGAGAAAGCTGCCTGCCCTGCCGGGGGAGACACCGACCCTGTCGGATTGGGCGGATCATCTGACCACCGCCTTCCCCGAGGCGCGGATCAAGAAATTCATGGAGATGCGCGGGGCGGATGGTGGGCCGTGGCGCAGGCTGTGTGCGCTGCCGGCGTTTTGGGTTGGGTTGATGTATGATCAAGGCGCGTTGGACGCGGCTTGGGATCTGGCCAAGGGCTGGGACGCTGAAACGCGGGAGGCGTTGCGCGTGGGCGCGAGTGAGGCGGCGCTCGAGGCGCGTGTGGGGGGTATCCACATGCACGATCTGGCGCGAGAGGTGTTGGCCATCTCCGAGGCTGGGTTGAAGGCACGGGCGAGGCCGGGGGCCGGGGGGCTTATTCCGGATGAGACGCATTTTCTGAATGCGTTGATGGAGAGTGTGGAGAGCGGACAGGTTCCCGCGGATGAATTGCTGGCGAAGTACCATGGGGAATGGGACGGGGATCTGAGCCGGATCTACGCAGAGTATTCGTATTAAGAGCTGAGGGAGTGGCTTTGGCAGGCCCCGGTCTGGCGATCCTGACCTAAAGATAGGGCGCTTTATGGTGACGTGTCGTTGTGGGGTTGAGCGAGGCGTAGATTTCGACAATTCGCCAGGCCCTGGTGGGGGCCTGACGAAGGCGCGGCGGGCTTCGCCCTTGATTCCGCGCCGGATTACTTGGCGTCGGCCATGGCGGTGCGTTGTTCTTGCAGGATGGCTTTGAGCGCAGTGACGGCCTGCGTGAAGCCGAGGCCGAGGCAGACCGCGACGAGACCGAGGGCGGCAATGGCAGCCAGTTGGATCAAGTCATCGGCAACAGGCAACATGGCGGCGAGGATCAGGATCCCGCCCAGCCCGATCGCGCCGTAGCTGGCGGCGATGGGGGCCGCAACCACGCGGGGCGAGGCGGCGGTGACAGGGCATGGGCCGATCATATCGGCGATCTTGAGGATCATCATCACCATGAGGGCCAGCGCCAGAACGCTGAGGCCAAGAAAAGTGGCGAGGGTGATAAGCATGGGGGTTCTCCTTTATGCTGCAATGGGTTGGGCGAAGGCGTCGCGACGCCAGCTTTGGTAGAGAAGCGCGAAGGTGCCCGCCCAGATCGGCGCCATGACCGAGCCGAAGATGAAGTAGATGCGCGCCACATCGTGATAGCCCCGGTCGACCTCAGTCAGATGGAGCAGGTAGATCACCCCGACCACGGCCAAATTGGACAGAAAGCCAAGAATGGCGGCGGTCAGGAAGTTGGGCTGATGACGGCCAAGCCACCAGAGCATCACCGACGTTGCGGTGAGCAGGTAAAACGGCCCGCCCATCACGACAGCCACGGCAGGGACCAGAAGCCAGAAAAACAACAGCCCAATGATCAGCGGTGCGCTCACCAAGGCCAGTATGAAGGCGCGCGGGTCGATCAGGTAGCGCGGGGCTGGGTTTCTTCTCTTCTTTGCAGTTATTTCTGTCATTTCAGAAATTCCTTTTCAAAATTTTTTCCGTCAGGATTTCGATTTGGGCAAGAACCGCGCGATGCGGCCGCCCATTTTCATCAGGCCCATCTGCACGGGTCGCGGCAGGTCGATCATTTCGCGATACCAGAGGTCGAACATTTCCATCGTTTGCAGGGTCTCATCGATGCGCGCCTTGATGCGGTTGGGGGTGTCGTCGCCCCGCGCCTCTTCGGCGACGCTGCGCAGGGCCTCCAACGTCGGGGTGAATTCCTGTTCGCGGCGGGTTTGCACGATGATTTTCACCAGGTCGAACATGTCGCGGACGGAGGTAAAGCGATCCTTCCTCTCCCCCAGCGCGCGGCTGGACTTCACAAGGCGTTGGGCTTGGAGTTCCTTCAGCCCGGTGGACACGTTGGAACGCGCGAGGTTCAGTGCGTCGCAAATCTCATCCGCCGTCATCGGATCGGGCGCGATGTGCAAGAGCGCGTGGATCTGGGCCACGGACCGGTTCACACCCCATTTCGCGCCCATCTCCCCCCAGTGGAGTATGAAGTCTTGAGAGGCTTGCGAGAGGTGCATGTCGATGATTCCTAATATTTCTGTAATTACAGAAATAACAGGATTGGATGATTCTGCAAGGGGTTTTGAGAATTTACTTTTGGCCGATGCGGGGTTCGGTGCCGGCGCGCAGGCGTTGGACGTTGGGCCAGTGGCGCCAGAAGATGAGCATGGTCAGAAAGAAGATCAGGATGATCATGCGGCCCTCGCCCAGGAATGTGGTCCAGACGACCGACAGAGACGCCGCTGTCAATGCGCCCATGGAGGATTGGCGCGTGACAGCCACGACGAAAAGCCAAGTTGCCCCACAGGCCAGACCGACGGGCCAGGCAAGTGCGAAGATGATGCCGAAGAAGGTGGCGACGCCCTTGCCGCCTTTGAAGCGGAGCCAGATGGGGAAGCAGTGGCCCAAGAACGCCGTGAGAGCGGCGAGTTGGGCGGCGTCTTCGCCGGAGATCAGACGGGCGAGGAGAACGGCGACGGCGCCTTTTGCCGCGTCGAGGAGGAGCGTGGCGGCGGCGGCGCCTTTGTTGCCGGTGCGCAGGACGTTGGTGGCGCCGATATTGCCGGAGCCGATTTCTCGGAGATTCCCCAGGCCAAGACGTTGGGAGAGGATCAGGCCGAAAGGGATGGAGCCTAGGCCGTAACCGATCAGGGCCCAGAGGATCAGGATCAAAGCGCTTGATTCAATGGGGGGCATCAGCCGGCCTCATGCACAATCTGACCTTTGACATAGGTCGCCTGTACCTTGCCCCGCATCTGCCGCCCGTCAAAGGGGGTATTTTTGGATTTCGAATGCAGCGTGGTGCGGTCGAGGGTGAATTGCGCGTCCGGGTCGAAGAGGACGAGATCGGCGGGGGCGCCTTTGCTGAGGCGACCTGCATTCAGACCCAGCCGTTTGGCGGGATTGAGGGAAAGGGCGCGGAAAAGTTGCGGCAGGGTGAGATCGCCCGCGTGGGTGAGGGACATCGCGGCAGGCAGCAGGGTTTCGAGGGCGACAGCACCGCTGGCGGCTTCTTCGAAGGGCAGGCGTTTGCTTTCTTCGTCCTGGGGCGTGTGCATGGAGCTGATGAGGTCGATGGTTCCATCGCGCAGGGCGGCGAGCACGGCTTGGCGATCATCTTCGGACCGCAGCGGCGGTTTGACCTTGAAGAAGGTGCGGTAGTCGTCGGCGTCCTCATCGGTCAGCGTGAGGTGATGGATCGAGGTGCCTGCGGTGACATCGAGGCCGTTGGCTTTGGCGCGGGCGAGGCTGGGCAGCGCGCGGGCGGTGGTGATCTGATCGGCGTGGTAGCGCGCGCCGGTCATTTCGATGAGCGCCATATCGCGATCAAGACCCATGCGTTCGGCCATGGGGGAGACAGCGGGCAGGCCTTTGAGCGCGGCGCGGGGGCCGGAGGTGGCGGCGGCACCTGAGGACAGGATCGGTTCCTGCGGGTGGGCGATGACGAGCGCACCCAAGGACCGGGCGTATGTGAGTGCGCGGGAGAAGACCTTCGTGTCGGTGACCACGTGGTCGCAATCGGTGAAAGCGACGGCACCGGCATCCATGAGGAACCCCAGTTCGGTCATTTCGCGCCCCATTCGGCCCTTGGTGAGGGCGGCCATGGGGAGGACGTTGACGGGAGCAGCCTCATTGGCGCGGCGCGCTGCAAATTCGAGGACTTCGGGCGTGTCGATGGCGGGATCTGTGTCGGGGCGGGTGACCATGGTGGTGACCCCGCCCGCGGCGGCGGCGAGGCCAGCAGAGCCGTAGCTTTCCTTGTGGCGTTCGCCCGGTTCGCAGACTTTGACACCGATATCGACGATGCCGGGGGCGAGGCAGAGGCCCGCGCAGTCGCGCCGCTCGTCCGCGCCATCCGGCGCAGTCTCGCTTCCGCTGGCGGCGATTTTGCCGTCCTCAATAAGAAGCCAGCCGGGGGTGTCGGTGCCCGTTTCGGGATCAATCAGGCGGGCATTGTCTAGCAGGGTTTTCATGATGCCAATCTCTCCTGAATGCCGCGCATGAGGCGGTAGACCTCGGCTCCGTCTTGGATGCGCTCGAACCCCACGGCGACTTTGTAGGACCCGTTTTTGCGGCGGCGCATTTCGTGGTTGAAATGGATGGTTGCCGGATCGCTGCCGTCGAAATCAAGCACGGTGTCGCGCGTGATGGGGTAGCTTTTGAGGCTGCGGCCGCTGAAAGGCATGTCGGTGGCGATGAAGGCGCGGCGGTCGGTTAGCGTGTACCAGCTATACTTGCGGCGCCAGGAACTGCCGTAGAGGGACCCGGCGGCGACGCCCAATCCGACGAAGAAATGCAGCAGGCCGAACATCCAGAAGAACCCGCCCGCGAAAGAGGCCATGACCATCCAGAAGACCGCGAAGCCTGCGAAGAAGAGGCCGAAGACCACGCCCACCAGTTTGCTGGCGCGGAGTTTGACGCGCGCATCCGGGCGGCCTTGCCAGAGGATCTGTTCGTCTTTGTCGAGGATACCCTCCCAGCCTGCGATCTCACTCATGCGGCGAGCCATATGATCAGGGCGGTGAAGGCGAAGATGGCCAGAAGCGCGTACATGGCGATGCGGCCGGACATGGCTTTGTCGGAGACAGGTTTGCGCGGTGTGTCGCCCGCGGTGCCACTGGCGCTGTCATAGTTGGGCATGGCGGTTGGGGCGGACATGCGGGGTTCATTTAGCGTGGCGATGTGGCGGGCCTCATCCGTGGGTTTCAGCGTGACGGCCGTGCCCCCGAACGCGCCAGAGCGGAGGATGGCGATGTGGCCTGTGAGCGCGGTGAGCGTGTCTTTGTGCGGGGCAATCTCATCCCCAGACACGCCGTAGCCTTCCATGAGAAAGGTTGTGAGGCCCATTTCGCGCACCGCGCTGAGATCGACGATCTGGACGTCTTCGGGTTTGAGGCTGTCGACGCCCAGCGCGGAGGCGAGGCGATCCACGGCTTCAAAATGCTGAAGCTCCATCGACACGCGGTAGCCCAAGTGGAAAATACGGACGACCCCATGTTCGCCAGGCTTCACATCAAGGGTCACGCCATCACCTCTTTGGGTGTTTCGCGGCGCACACGCACCAGCAGATCCATCGCGGCCATGCGCACGGCGACGCCCATTTCCACCTGGTCCTGAATGACGGAGCGGTTGATGTCATCGGCCAGTTCGCCGTCGATTTCCACACCGCGGTTCATCGGGCCGGGATGCATGACGATGGCGTCAGGGTGCGCGTGGGAGAGTTTATCGGCATCAAGGCCGAAGCGGTGGTAATATTCACGCTCAGACGGGATGAAGCCGCCATCCATACGCTCTTTCTGAAGGCGCAGCATCATGACGACATCGGCGTCTTTCAGGCCTTCCTTCATATTCTCGAACACCTCTGCGCCGAGGACTTCAAGCCCCGAGGGCATCAGGGTGGCAGGGCCGATGAGGCGGATCCGGTTGCCCATTTTGGCCAGCAGATGGAGGTTGGAGCGCGCCACGCGGGAATGGGCGATGTCGCCGCAGATGGCCACGGTCAGCCCGTCGATCCGGCCTTTCACGCGGCGGATGGTAAGCGCGTCGAGCAGCGCCTGCGTGGGGTGTTCGTGGCGGCCATCGCCTGCGTTGAGGACGGCGCAATTGACCTTTTGGGACAGCAGGTCGACGGCGCCGGAATGAGGATGACGGACGACGAGGATATCGGGCTGCATGGCGTTCAAGGTAAGCGCCGTGTCGATCAGCGTCTCGCCCTTGCGGATCGAACTGGCCTGCATCGCCATGTTCATCACATCTGCGCCAAGCCGCTTGCCCGCCAGTTCAAAACTGGCCTGCGTGCGGGTGGAGTTTTCAAAGAACATGTTGATCTGGGTAAGGCCTGCCAGCGCCTCACCATGTTTCATCGCAGACCGGTTGAGGGTGACGTATTGGTCGGCCAGATCAAGAATGGTAGAAATATCGGATGGGGAGAGGGGCTCGATCCCCAGTAGATGGGATTGTGAAAAGCTCATCCGTCTCTCCGATCGCCGGTGTTGGGCGCTTATAGAAAGGCTTGGCTGTAGGGGCAAGGGCGGATGGGGGCCAGCCCCCATGTCGAAGCCAAGGCTTCGACGCCCCCCGGAGTATTTCTGGCCAAAAAGAAGCCGGTTTTGGAAACGGGTCTTTTTGTGCCGCGGGGGGCGATCTAGATTGGCTGGTATGGAATCGCAGATGGATCACGCCACTGCCCTGGCACTGCTGGAATGGCAGATGGAGTTGGGGGCAGATGAGGCAATCGGGGACGCGCCGGTCAATCGCTATGACCTGGCCGCGAAACCGCCGCCTGTGACGGCGAAGGTGGCGGCCCCTGTGTCAGATGCCCCTGTGGCTGTCGATGCAGTGGCCGTGGCGAAACAAGCGGCTACGGGTGCGGCGGATCTGGGCGCGCTTCAAGCAGCCCTTGGGGCCTTTGAGCAGTGTGATCTGAAGCGGGGCGCGCGCAACTTGGTGTTTGCTGATGGGCGCTCTGAGGCACGCGTGATGATCATAGGCGAAGCGCCCGGGCGGGATGAGGACCGGGTGGGCAAGCCCTTCGTCGGGCGCGCCGGGCAATTGCTGGACCGGATGCTGGACGCGATTGGGATGGGGCGGGAGAATGCCGGGCAAGATGGTGTCTACATCACCAATGTTTTGCCGTGGCGGCCGCCGCAAAACCGCGATCCCAAGCCCGAAGAGGTTGCCATGATGCTGCCCTTCGTGCAGCGGCATGTGGATTTGGTGAACCCGGATATGGTCGTGTTGATGGGCAATATCAGTTGTCAGGCGGGGTTGGGCAAACGCGGGATCACGCGGTTGCGCGGCACCTGGGCAGAGGCCTATGGCAAGCCCGCGCTGCCCATGTTTCACCCCGCGTATTTGTTGCGAAACCCGCAAGCCAAGCGAGAAGCCTGGGCGGATTTGCTAACCTTGCAAGCGAGGCTGGAGGCATGAGGATACTGGCGTTTTCAGATTTGCACCTGTCACGGGGCGGCGCGGCGGCGCTGGTGGAAGCCAGCGAAGAGGCCGATCTGGTGATTGGCGCGGGGGATTTTTGCAATCAGCGGGACGGGCTGCAGGAGGCGATGGCGATGCTTGCAGGCCTCGCCGCGCCCTGCGTTGTGGTGCCCGGAAATTGCGAAAGCGCCGATGAACTGCGCGCGGCGGCGAATGACGGCATGACCGTGTTGCACGGTGAGGCGGTGGAGGTATCCGGCCTGCACATCTTCGGCCTAGGCTACGGCGTGCCGGAGACGCCTTTTGGCGCTTGGAGTTGTGATCTGGATGAGGCGCGCGCCGCCGACATGCTGACCGCCTGTGAGGCTGCCGATATCATGGTGTTCCATTCGCCGCCCAAGGGCATCGCGGATGTCACGAGCGGTGGGATCTCTGTCGGGTCCGTGGCGATCCGGGATGCCATCACGCGGGTTCAGCCAAAGCTGGCCGTGTGCGGGCATATTCACGATGCCTGGGGCGAGCGGGGGCAGATTGGCGCGACTGAGGTGGTCAATCTTGGCCCAACGGTCAATTGGTTTGATATTGCGCCCTAGGGCAAGAAAAGGGCCGGATTTATGTCTATAATAGACGAAAGCGTCGATTTTATCTCGGTCAGGATCGCGGTTTTGACGGTCAGTGACACGCGAAGCCAAGCGGAAGACCGATCCGGCACCGTGCTGGTGGAGCGGTTGGAGAACGCCGGACACAGGCTGGCGGACCGCAAGATCATCCCCGATGAGAGGGCGCAGATTTCCGCGCAACTGGCGGCGTGGATTGCCGATGACGGCGTGGACGTGGTGATCTCCACTGGCGGCACCGGGCTGACGGGGCGCGATGTGACGGTGGAGGCGCACCGCGATGTCTATGAGAAAGAAATTGACGCCTTCGGCACGGTCTTCACCATGGTGTCGATGGGCAAGATCGGGACAAGCGCGGTGCAATCGCGCGCCACGGCGGGGGTCGCGGGGGGCACGTATCTTTTCGCCCTGCCCGGCAGCCCGGGGGCGTGCAAGGATGCCTGGGACGAGATCTTGGTGAAGCAGTTGGATTTTCGGCACAAGCCCTGCAATTTCGTAGAGATCATGCCGCGGTTGGATGAGCATTTGCGGCGGAAGTAGGCGTGGTTGTAGATGTCGGGTTTGCGGACATTGCTGCCGTTGACCCCGCTGGTCTGAATGATCGCTAAGAACGCTTTGCGGCTGTTTTCGAAACAAATTTAGCCGTTAGCAACCTTCCTCAATCCACTTAACGACGCCTTCGATCCCAGGGAAGATTGTCATGCTACTTATACGCATCATCGATAAATCACTTATTGCCGCAAATTCGCTTTCGATCGGTATGTCGAACCTGACGAGCTTAGGCATGTCATCTGCCTCAATCTTGGCGTGTTTAGAACTCTTTCGGAACAAGTCTTCTAGGTTGTGGATTGTTGTTCGATTGCGAGAGAATGAACCCATCTGCCATAGATTTCGAACGTTTTGCTCGTAAAAGTCATTCAAATGCTCAAGATGATCGGTACTGAATGATCCGAATGCGTCGCTATCTAGTGCCCAGATCGACACCATGCCGGTTGAGCTGTTCAACGTACCGCTAAATGCGAAAAAACTTGCGACATAAACGCTGTAAGACCAGTCCAAAAGTCGTGTCGAAAGTCCATAATGTTGAGCAAGAGCCTCGATGGTGTGCTCCGATTGCTCGTCAGCCCTAGGCAGACGTATCCCTCGAGTGTCTTTGGAAATATTTCCATATATCGCATGGTTTTTTTCAAAGAGATGCATTCTCTTTGAGTATAGCGCATCAAGTTCAGCCGGAGAATGCTCTGCGAACTTTCGATCAAAGCTCGATACTAGCCCCCAACTGCTGCAACCCTGCCCGCGAAATAGGTACTTTTCACCTTGTGAGTTCTCACTGTTTGCAA
>JBCBAT010000005.1:0-185697 GCA_038532355.1 Pseudomonadota bacterium
AGCAGAGGGCAAAAACTGCGATGTAACCTCTACCTCTCACACCAACACACTCCCCTTGGCATCAATCACGCCTTGGGTTTCGGCCTCGCCTAGCAGCATTTCGTTGTGGGCCTTGCCCGACGGGATCATGGGGAAGCAGTTTTCGTGCTTCGTCACGAGGCAATCAAAGATCACCGGCCCGTCATAGTTGATCATCTCCATGATCGCATCGTCGAGGTCGTCAGGGTCTTGGCAAATGATGCCCTTGCAGCCGAAGGCCTCCGCCAGTTTGACGAAATCGGGCAGGGCTTCGGACCAGGAATGCGAGTACCGTTCGCCATGCAGCAGTTCCTGCCACTGGCGCACCATGCCCAGCCGTTCGTTATTCAAAATGAACTGTTTCACCGGCAGGCGGAACTGCACCGCGGTGCCCATTTCCTGCATGTTCATCAGCCATGACGCCTCACCGGCCACGTTGATCACCAGCGCCTCCGGGTGCGCGACCTGCACACCGATGGAGGCCGGGAAGCCGTATCCCATCGTGCCCAGGCCCCCGGATGTCATCCAGCGGTTGGGATCTTCAAAGCCCATATATTGCGCGGCCCACATCTGATGCTGGCCCACTTCGGTGCAGACATAGCGGTCATGGCCCTTGGTCAGCGCCTCAAGCCGTTCCAGCGCATACTGAGGCTTGATGGTTTTGCCTTCCTGCGTGAAGCCGAGGCATTTGACCTTCTTCCATTCCTCGATCTGGTCCCACCATTTGGCGACAGCCGCCTTGTTGGTTTTGCGCCCGCGCGCTTTCCAGACCTTCAGCACGTCTTCCAGCACATGGGCGATATCGCCGATGATCGGGATATCGGTCTTGATCACCTTGTTGATGGAAGACGGATCAATGTCGATATGCGCCTTCTTCGATCCGGGGCTGAACGCATCCAGCCGCCCGGTGATCCGGTCGTCAAAGCGGGCACCGACATTGATCATCAGATCACAATCATGCATCGCCAGATTGGCCTCGTACAACCCATGCATGCCCAGCATGCCAACCCACGACTCCCCCGAAGCAGGGTAGGCGCCGAGGCCCATCAGCGTGGATGTGATGGGGAAGCCTGTGGCCGAGACCAGCTCGCGCAAGAGCTGGCTTGCCGCCGGGCCGGAATTGATCACGCCGCCGCCGGTGTAGAAGATCGGGCGTTCGGCCTTTTCCAGCGCTTCCACCAGTTCCGTGATCGTGTCCATGTCGCCTTTGACCTGCGGCTGATAATGGCTGGTCGTGGCCTTGGCGGGCGGGGTGTAGTCGGCAGAGGCAAACTGCACGTCCTTGGGGATGTCCACCAGAACGGGGCCGGGGCGGCCCGAGGTCGCCACGTGGAACGCCTGATGCATCACGTCGGCCAGTTTGGACGTGTCATCGACCAGCCAGTTATGCTTGGTGCAAGGCCGGGTGATACCCACGGTGTCAGCTTCCTGGAACGCGTCCGTGCCGATCATGAAGGTGGGGACCTGACCGGTCAGAACCACAATCGGAATGCTGTCCATCAGCGCATCCGTCAGGCCCGTGACTGCATTCGTGGCCCCGGGGCCGGAGGTCACCAGAACAACACCGGGCTTGCCCGTGGACCGCGCATAGCCTTCGGCGGCATGCACTGCACCCTGTTCGTGACGCACGAGGATGTGCCTGATGTCGTTTTGCTGAAACACCTCATCATAAATCGGTAGCACCGCGCCCCCGGGATATCCGAATACGACGTCCACACCCTGATCCTTCAGGGCTTGAACCACCATTTTCGCTCCGGTCATTTGACGTGTCATTGTCTCGCTCCGTTTATGACGTGTCTCAAAGTTCGTTTTCGCAAAAAAAAGCCCCCGTATGATCGGGGGCGCATGGGGTACCGTTATGGTGTCCGTTACCGGCCCATGCGCCAACTTTCTACAAGAATGACCACTAGGTCGGTCATGATAAGCTCCTTTGCGTGCGTGGGACATTATGGTCGGGGCCGGGGGGCGTCAACAGCCATTTTTCAAAAAGTTGTCGCATGTGGCGGGGTTTCTTTGCATTTGTTGCGCGGAATTCCGGATCCTCGCAGGGCTTGGGTATGGTGCACGCCCCGCCGCAGGCTCTGGGCCTTCAGTTTCGGGTCAATACAGATCGGATCAACGACAGGCCCGCCACTGCGAAAAGCGCAGCTACGATGCCATCTATCCGTCGACGAAACCTTTCGTAGCCATCCATGACCATCGAAAGCGAAAACGCCGCAGCGTATGCGATGTAGATCAGAAGCCCGATCACGGCGCATCCCGCGGTGGCCAGAACAAGCGTCACGAGGTGACCATCGGTGCCCAGCCCGACCGATAGCGCGGCCATCCACGCCACAACCGCCTTCGGGTTAGACAGATTGAGGACAAGACCTTTCGTGAAAAGCCGCCGTTTCAAGGGCGCGGGCCGGTCTGTCAAACGCGGCTTTTCCGTCTGCGCGCGCATGGCAGATCGCGCCGACCCATATGCCAGCCACAGAAGGTAAAGCCCACCGGCAACCTTGAGCGCCACCAGCAAGCCGGTTGATGCTTGTAAAACGGCGCCGAGGCCCGTTGCCGCCACAAGCCCCCAAAAGGCAAGTCCGACGGCAAGGCCAAACCCGAAGGTCATACCGGCTTTGCGACCGGAGGCCGCAGACACTGCACTGACGGCCAGAGTTGCCGGGCCGGGCGAGACCGCGACGATGAAAAACGCCACAAAAATAGAGGCTGTTCCGGCCCAATCAATCATGCTTGCATTCCAAACCGTGTAAGGGTGTATCCGTCTGGCCAATAGGGACGCAAAACAGGCGCTTGCGCAAGACCTAGGGATCCAGCGTCCGCGCCTCATCAATCAACAAGATCGGGATGCCGCCGCGAATGGGGAAGGCGAGCCCTGCGGCTTTGCTGATCAACTCCTGTGCCTCAGCATCATAGCGCAATGTCGTGTGGGTTTGCGGGCAAATCAGCGCCTCCAGCATCCGGCGGTCGGTTGCGGATTGGGGCGCATCATCGCTCATTGCAGCAGTTCCGTTTCATCCCCGCCGCGCAGGGCGTATTCCATCAGTGTCACCAGCGTTTCGCGCCGAGTGGTCAGCGACGGGGCCTCGAGCAGTGCCTGTTTGTCTTCGGGTTCAAAGCCCAGCAGCATGGAGAGGGAGTTGATCAGCAACTCATCATCGGCCTCTTTCAGAGTGTCCCAATCTGCGTTGAGTTCGCGTGCCGAAAAGTAGCGCGACAGCAGGTCCATGAACTTGGCGCGATCAAACCCCGGATCGGCATCCGTCGGGCCCATATCGCGTTCAAACCCGGTCCAGGACACGCGGGTGCGGCGGTAGGGGGTGAACCCGTCGATTTCCTCAAGAATGCGGAACCGCGACATGCCGCTCAACGTGATCATGTAGCGGCCATCTTCGGTTTCAGAAAATTGTGTGATGCGGCCCACGCAACCGATGGTGTGCAGCGGCGGGGCCTCATTGCCATTGGCGGATTTCGATGGCTGGATCATGCCAATCAGCCGCTCGGGCGTTTTCAACGCATCATCAAACATCGCCAGATAGCGCGGCTCAAACAAATGCAGCGGCAGGCGCGACCGGGGCAGCAACAGCGCGCCGGGCAGCGGAAAGACGGAAATCACGTCGGGAAGGTCCATCTGCTTGAACATGACGCAGAACTAGCCTGTTCAGCCGGTCAGGCAAATATCATTGATGACAGTTTTCTGCGCCCGTTAAGGACAATGGGATCATTGGGCTTGAGGGCGTCGAAAATCGTGAAAAGCTGCGTCTTGGCAGCCCCCTCATTCCACTCGCGGTCGCGGCGGAAGAGATCGAGCAACTGCGCCACGGCCTCTTCCGTTTGACCGGCGGCATGCAGCGCTTGCGCCAGATCAAACCGCGCCTGATGGTCGTCCGGATTGGCCTCCACTGCTGCGGTCAGATCGCCCAAGGGGCCGGCATCAGCCGCTTGGCGCGCAAGGCTGAGCGCGGCGTGAGCGGCTTCCAGTTCGGGTTTGTCGGAAATCTCCGCCGGTGCGCCGTTCAGAATGGCCTCCGCCTGATCAAGATCATCAAGCGCGATATAGGCGCGCACCAACCCCGCATAACCCCGCGCGCTGCTGCCATCTTCCTGCAGAATGGCGGCATAGGTCTGCGCGGCGTCCGCGGCGGCCCCGGCCTCCAGCATTTCGTCGGCGGCATCCAGCGCATCATCAAGCCCGCCGCTGGCATCCCCACCGGCCAGTGCAGCGGCGCGATCAATGAACGCATCCAGTTCAGACTGCGGCACCGCGCCCTGAAATCCGTCCACGGGCTGACCTTGCCAAAAGGCGTAGACTGTGGGGATGGATTGCACGCGCAGCTGGCCTGCGATCATCTGGTTTTCATCTACGTTGACCTTGGCCAGCTTCACCGCGCCCTTGGCTTTGGTGACGGCAGCCTCCAGCGCAGGTGTCAGCGTCTTGCACGGCCCGCACCAAGGCGCCCAGAAGTCGACGATGATGGGCGTGGTTTGAGAGGCATCAACCACCTCGGCCATGAAATCGGCCTCAGAGACGTCCTTGATCAGATCATCAGCGGGGGGCGTTCCACCAAGTTCAAGCATGGGGCACCTTTCGGGGTTTGGGGGTGCGTTTGAGCGTTGGGGGCTACATGGCCCAGCGACGCTCTTGTTGCAAGGGGGAGGGTTGTTGGTGCTTTGCAATGTAGCGCGCATTGGAGCGGCTTTGACTGGCCCCGGTCTGGCGATCCTGATCTCAAGCGAGGGCGATTTATGGTGACATGTCGCTGAGTGGTTGATCGAGGCGCCAGCGTCACAAGTTCGCCAGGCCCTGGGTGGGGCCAGGCGAAGGCGCGGCGGGCTAGCGCCCTTGATTCCGCGCCGAGGTGCTCAGAGGTCAAACGTCGCAAACACAGGCGCGTGGTCGGATGGCTTTTCCCAGCCACGTGCGTCTCTCAAGATCCGCGAGGAATGTCCGGCGGTGACGATGTCCCCCGTCGCCCAGATATGATCCAAGCGCCGGCCCTTATCGGCGGCATCCCAGTCGCGCGCACGGTAGCTCCACCAGCTATAGAGCTGCCCTTCGGGAATGTCCGCGCGGGTCACATCCTGCCAACCGCCCGCCTCCATCACATCACCCAGATGCTCCACCTCGATCGGCGTATGGCTGACGACCTTCAAAAGTTGTTTGTGGGACCAGACGTCATCCTCTCGCGGGGCGATGTTGAGGTCACCGACGAGGATCGACTTAGAAGGCTGATCCGACCGGCCCCAATCGCGCATATCCGTGAGATAGTCGAGCTTTTGACCGAATTTTTCATTCACCGCCCGATCCGGCACGTCGCCACCCGCTGGGACGTAAAAATTGTGGATGGTCACGCCGTTCTCCAGCCGCCCGGCCACATGGCGCGCGTGGCCGAGATCGGCGAAATCAAAACTGCCCACCTCCTCGATCGGCAGTTTCGACAGGATCGCCACGCCGTTATACCCCTTCTGCCCCCGCGCGATCATGTGGGTGTAGCCAAGCGCGGCAAACACCTCCGCCGGGATCTTGTCGACCGGGCTTTTGCATTCCTGCAGGCACAGGACATCCGGGCCTTCCTGCCTCAAAAGCTGCGCCACGAGGTCGGCGCGCAGGCGGACGGAGTTGATGTTCCAGGTGGCCAGGGTGAAGGGCATGATGCGGTCCAGTCAATTTGAGGTCGGGGCTGAATTCTGCGACGCAATAAGCCCAAGCGCGCGGTCCAGTGCAAGCAGGAAGGCGGGGGTGTCCTCGATCTGCGGGATGTGGCCCACGCCGGGCAAAGTGATAAGGCGCGCGCCGGGGGTGAGGGCCACCAGCTCTTCGGCCTGTGCCAACGGCGTTGTGGTGTCTTCTTTCCCCCAGATATAGACGACAGGCAGGTCAAGCGCCTGATATTCCTCAGCCCGCGTGCTGCGCGCGTCTTGCGGCGGGACCAGCAGGTTGGGCAGCCAGTCAGCATAGGCAGCAGACGTGCCGTCGCGGGTCAACGGCCGCTGCAGGAGCGTCACACGATCATCCGTGACGGCATCCTTCTTATGCACAAATCCTGACAGGAAGGTCCGGGTGAGCCATGGGTTCGTCATGGTGAGCGCGGTGGCTGATTTGCGCAGCGGGGCGGGTCGCAAGGGCAGGGGGAGGGTGGCGTCTTCCTCATGTCGTCCCAAAGCCAAAGCACCGCCCACCACGATCAACCCGGCGAAAGCTTGCGGGTTTTCCATCACGGCCTCCACCGAGGGACCCGCGCCCACGGAATGGGCGACAAAAATCGGCTTCATCTCCATCGCCTCGACCAGCGCCAAAATGCGCTGCGCCTGCCGCGGGCGGGAATAATCGCCGTCGCTGGCATGATCGGAAAACCCAAAGGGCGGCATATCAAATCCCACGGCGCGCCAACCATCCGCGCCCTTGGCCTCCAGCACCGGCCCCCACAGCCCGGACCATGCGGCAGTGCCATGGGCGAAAAGCAGCGGATCGCCATCCTCGGGGCCCGCCTCCAGCACGAAAATCTGACCGTCCTCGGTTGTCACCAAACGGCCTGCGTCCGGCAGGATGTCTGCGCGATCATCACTTTCGCGCAGCATCGCCGCGACAGAAGCAATGGCCAGTACGAGACATGCGAAAGCCCCGATCCAAATGACAAAGCGAATGATCCAACGCATGGCGCGTCCTTAAAGAGCCGTTCCCATGGTTTCTTCTTGCCAGAAATACTCCCATGCGGCGCGCAAAAAAAAAGCCCCGGCAAAATGCCGGGGCAGTCCAACAGGGAGGGTTGGGGTGCCCAGGCCGCGCTCTGCACTGCGCGACCCGGGGCTTGGGAGTTCAGGACATCAGGCGGTAACCACCCGATTCCGTGACCAGAAGACGTGCATTTGAGGGGTCAGGCTCAATCTTCTGGCGCAGACGGTAGATGTGGGTTTCCAGTGTGTGGGTGGTGACACCCGCGTTGTAGCCCCAGACCTCATGCAGGAGCACATCGCGCGGCACCACGCCCTCGGTGGAGCGGTAGAGGAATTTGAGGATGTTCGTCTCTTTTTCCGTAAGGCGGATCTTCTTTTCATCCTCGGTGATGAGCATCTTCATGGAGGGCTTGAACGTGTACGGTCCAAGCTGGAAAATCGCGTCCTCGGATTGTTCGTGCTGGCGCAGCTGCGCGCGGATGCGGGCCAGCAGGACGGGGAATTTGAAGGGCTTGGTGATGTAGTCATTGGCGCCTGCATCCAGCCCCAGAATGGTGTCTGCATCGCCGTCATGGGCGGTCAGCATCAGGATCGGGGCTTTGACACCCTGCTTGCGCATCAGGCGACACACTTCGCGACCATCATTGTCGGGCAAGCCCACATCCAGAATGATCAGATCATAAAGCGTGTCTTTGGTCTTGATCATCGCCTCATGGGCGTTGCCAGCCTCGAAGACGTCGAAATCTTCGGTCATCAAAAGCTGTTCCCCAAGCACCTCGCGCAGATCATCGTCATCATCGACCAGAAGGATTTTCTTTAGCTGAGCCATATGCGTGTTCCTCGTTTGCTTGGGACCGATGTGCTACCCCGATGCGGCCATGACAAGACGTGTGACAGTCCTCTCACGTCCCTGTGTTGGATCGCTAGCGAATGTTTCAATTTGTGCCGAAAGCCTGTAGATGATCGGGCAACGAACTGACGTTTCATGGAAAACCTCATGTCTTTGGCCCCAACCCCTGTTGATTTGCTGGCCCGCGCGCGTGCGGATCTGCGGATGGGCGTGCCTGTCGTGCTGATGGAGGACGGGCGCGGGGTGCTGATTGCCGCCGTGGAAACACTGACACCGGCCCGGCTGGCGGATATCCGCGCGTTGGGGGGCAACGCGGTCGTGGTGATCAGCGCACGCCGGGCAGAGACGTTGAAAGCACGCGCCTATGACGGGGATCTGGCACGCATCGTGCTGCCCGCCGATGCCGGACAGGCCTGGGTGCAAAGCGTCGCTGACCCGGCCGATGATCTGGAACGCCCGATGAAAGGCCCGCTCATGAGCGAAAGGGACGGGGCGGCAGACCTGCATAGGCTGTCGATGCAGTTGGCGAAATCTGCGCGCATGTTGCCATCTGCCGTGGTGGTGCCGCTGGATGATCCAGATGGGTTTGCCACGGCGCACGGCCTGACAGCTTTGCAAGCGTCCCAGACCACGCCGCATCTGGAACTCAACAGCCCGATGCATTCAGTGGTCAGTGCGCGATTGCCAATTGAGGTGTCGCAGGCGGGGCGTTTGCACATCTTCCGGCCCGATGATGGCGGCGAAGAACATTACGCGATTGAAATCGGATCGCCTGCGCGCGATCTGCCCGTGCTGTCACGGCTGCATTCGGCCTGTTTCACCGGTGATGTGATGGGGTCGCTCAAATGCGACTGTGGCCCTCAGCTGCGCGCTGCGCTGGCGCAGATGGGCGAGGAAGGTGCGGGCGTGCTGCTTTACCTAAACCAGGAAGGGCGCGGTATTGGTCTGGCCAACAAGATGCGCGCCTATTCCTTGCAGGATCAGGGCTTCGATACCGTGGAGGCCAATCACCGGCTGGGCTTTGAAGATGATGAGCGCGATTTCAGGATCGGTGCGGATATCTTACGTCGCCTTGGGTTTTCAGCTGTCCGGCTGCTGACCAACAACCCCGGCAAAATCGAGATGATGCGTGCGAATGGGATTGATGTAGCAGAACGTGTGCCGCTCAAGGTGGGGCTCAATCCGCAGAATGAGGCCTATCTGGCCACAAAAGCCAAGAAATCCGGGCATCTGCTCTAGGAGATTTTATGCCTCCGGCGGGAGTATTTCTGGCCAGAAAGAAGCAGGCTCATTTCAGCTACTTTTTGGCTGAAAATACTCCGGGGGTATTGGGGCTGGCCCCATCTGTCACGTTGATTTGCGCGCGCGTTTTTCCATGGCGTCCTGGCCGAGTGTCAGGGTGTAGGCGGCCAGTTCTTCGAGGTTCACATCCGCCGCTTTGGCATCTTGCGCCTCTATGGCATCCGCGATGGCGGTGTGCAGGTTCACGATTTCCTCGCGGGAGCGCTCAGAGAAGGTGATCATATTCATGAGGGGCTGCATCGCTTCCACGGCACCGGCCAATTGATAGCTCAGCACTGGATTGCCCGCGCCATCCACCAGCGCGCGGTGGAAGGTGACGTCGGATGCACAAAAGCTTTCATCCGACAGACCCGGCTGGGCCTGGCGGTGAATTTCAGCGCGCATGGTGGCGAGGTGATCTGGGTTGCGGCGCTGGGCGGCCAGCGGTGCGCAGGCACGTTCTAGCGCATAGCGAGCCTCACACGCGGTTTCAAACCGCACGGCATTCATCGACAAAAGCAGCGTCGAGGTGGTGATGTGTTGGCCGTAGGCTTCTTCATAGGACAGGCGTTTCACAAACGCCCCACCAAACGCCCCGCGCTGGGTGCGGATCAGGGATTGCGCGGCCAGGCGTTTGAGCGCCTCGCGCACCGTGGGGCGGGACACGTTGAATTCGGATGCCAGCTCCGCCTCGGATGGCAGACGTTCATCCACGATCATGCGGCCTTCAATGATGGCGTCGCGGATCGCCTTGGCAATCTGGGCCGACAGATCGGAGGGGGTTTTGGGTTCAGTTTTCATTTGTCATACATTTAATTGTCTGACATTTTCCGCGCAAGCCGAATGAGTCGGTTCACCCTTTCTATAAGGTCGCTTGGATGCGCGCTCAATTCATAACACCGATGCGCAGTGTTCTATGGCTCGCGTTTTTCGCGGTGATCCTGGCGGCGTGGTGGATGCTCTACATGATGGCCATCGACATGGATCTGGATCTGATTGGCAGGCCTGGCCCCGAGGGTCAGCGCATGGCCGCGATGGACCCGCGCATGCCGATGTATATGCCCATGGCAAACTTTGGTCCGCTGTTCCTGATGTGGGCAGTGATGATGGCGGCGATGATGTTGCCCACCATGGTGCCGACGCTGAATGCGTATGAAGATCTGATCACCTCTGCCGATGGCAGTTGGGCCGGATGGATGGGCGTGGTGCTGGGTTATTCCATCGCGTGGGTGGCCTTTGCCGCAGCCATCGCGGGGGCGCAGCTGGCGCTGCTATTCGGCGGTGTGATTGACATGCTGGGCATTCCCAAGGCGCTTTGGATGTCGGGCGTGTTGCTCATCATCGTCGGTGCGTTTCAGTTCACCCGCCTCAAGGAGGTCTGCCACGGCGTCTGTCACAGTCCGATGGGCTATTACCTCAGCCATTGGCGCACCGGCGTTGCAGGCGGCACGCGCATGGGCCTTGGGCTGGGTGCGTTTTGCGTTGGCTGTTGCTGGGGCTTTATGGCGCTGGGCTTTGTCGGCGGGATGATGAGCCTGCTTTGGATGGGCCTCGCCACGCTTTTCATGGTGATCGAAAAGCTGCCTCAAGTTGGGCATGTGGTGACGCGGCCCATGGGTGGTATATTGATTGTTGCAGGGCTGGTCGTTCTGATCTGGCCTGCGGTAAACGGAGGATAAAACATGGCGTTACAGCGCAGGAAAGAGGCAGACAAACTGCCTGTCAGCCAGCGGATCGACAACCGTATGGCCAACCCCAAGCGGCGCAAGATGACGCCCACGGAGTGGGCCATCAAGGGGGAGCTTTTCCTGAACTGTTCCTGCGAGGTGTTTTGTCCCTGCGTCGTTTCCCTGGGCGCGCACCCGCCCACCGAAGGGCATTGCCATGCCTGGATGGCGATTGCGATTGATGAGGGCCATTATGAGGGCGAAGACCTTTCGGGCCTCAATGTGGGTCTGATGGTCGATATCCCAGGCCGAATGGCCGAAGGCGGCTGGAAGGTCGCGGCCTATGTGGATGAGCGCGCCAGCGGCAAGGCTTATAACGGTATCCTGCAAATTTTCTCCGGTCAGGCGGGCGGCACTACGGGGCTTTTCACAATGCTGGTGAGCGACATCGTGGGTGCGGAGCGCGAAAAGGTGGAGATTGTCCGCGAGGGCAAGAAGCGCGGGCTTTACATCGGCCGCAAGATCCAGGGTGAGATTGAGATGATCGATGGGGGTGATCCGGAGCACCCAGTTATGATCACCAATTCCAAATACTGGATGGGCCCCGACATCATTGCCGCGCGCGGTATCAAATCCAAGGTGCGGGACTATGGCCGCATTTGGGATTTCGGCGGCAAATCGGCTGAGATCTGCCCGATTGACTGGCACGGCCCGAAGTAAGGCCGGATAGGGAAGACGGGCGATGATCACCCCTGCGTTTTGCGTGACCATGACGCGTTACAATGCCTGGCAGCATCGCCAGCTTGTGACCGCGCTTGACCCGGTGCCGGAGGCCGACGTGGTGGCCGATCGTGGCGCGTTCTTCGGGTCGATCCTTGGCACTCTCAACCATATCCTTTGGGCCGATCAGATCTGGATGAGCCGGTTTGACGCGCGCTTTGACGCGCCCGCGGGCGGCATCCCCGACAGCCCCTCCCTTTGCCCCGATTACGCCGCATGGAAAGCGGCGCGCGCGGACATGGACGCGCGCATGTCCGACTGGGCCGTCGGTGTGACGGCGGCGGAACTGGCGGGCGATCTGGAATGGTATTCGGGTGCGGCAGGGCGCGACGTGGTGAAACCGCGCGCCTTTTGCATCACCCACATGTTCAATCACGCAACCCATCACAGAGGGCAAGTACACACGATGATGACCAGTGCAGGTTTGACCGGCAACACGTCGGACCTTTTCTTCATGCCATCCACCGCCACGGGGGAGGCTGTCTGATGGCGGCGGCGCTTTTGTCCCCCTCTCGCCGGTTGCGGCGCACGCCCTTTAGCGATGGCGTGGAGGCAGCAGGTGTCAAAGCATATACCGTCTACAACCGGATGCTGTTGCCCACGGTCTTTCGGTCGGTGGAAGAGGATTATCATCACCTCAAATCTGCCGTGCAGATCTGGGATGTGTCGGTGGAGCGTCAGGTGGAACTGCGCGGCCCGGATGCAGGCCGTTTGATGCAGATGCTGACCCCGCGCGACCTGCGGGGGATGACCCCGGGGCAGTGCTTTTACGTGCCGATCGTGGATGAAACAGGCGGCATGCTGAACGATCCTGTGGCGGTGAAACTGTCAGAGGATCGGTGGTGGATTTCCATTGCCGACAGTGACCTGCTTTATTGGGTGAAGGGCGTGGCCAATGGCTGGCGTCTGGATGTGCTGGTGGATGAACCGGATGTGTCGCCGCTTGCTGTACAGGGGCCCAAGGCCGATGACCTGATGGCGCGTGTCTTTGGCGATGCGGTGCGCGACATCCGGTTTTTCCGCTATGACCTTCTGGATTTTCAGGGTCGTCAGCTGGTGGTGGCGCGGTCGGGCTATTCCAAGCAGGGCGGGTTTGAGATTTATGTCGAAGGCAGTGACATTGGCATGCCGCTCTGGAACGCGCTGATGGAAGCGGGCAAGGATCTGGATGTTTATGCCGGGTGCCCCAATCTGATTGAGCGGATCGAGGGCGGCTTGCTCAGCTACGGCAATGACATGACCGATGACAACACGCCCCATGAATGCGGGCTGGGCAAGTTCTGCAACACGCAAAGTGCGGTGGGCTGCATCGGTCGCGATGCGCTTTTGCGGGTGGCGATGGAAGGGCCGCTGCAACAGATCCGCGCGATTTCAATTGACGGCCCGCCTGTGCCGCCTTGCGATCGCTGGTGGACGGTGCGCGATGGCGATGACGTTGTGGGGCGGATCAGTTCGGCCGCGTGGTCGCCTGATTTCAACACCAACGTGGCGATTGGCATGATCCGGATGACCCATTGGGCACCGGGCACACGGCTGGATGTGGACACACCAGATGGCCGCCGCTGTTCCCTGGTGCAATCGAAGTTCTGGCTGTGACGGTCAGGACATGAGTATTTTTGGAAAGATGAAGCCGGGCAGGGCGCCCGGCAGAAAAGGAGTGCGAGATGTTTAACGCTTTGATGGTTGAGAAAGACGAAGAAAGCGGGAAGACATCCGCGGGCGTCAAGGAGATCGGGATTGACGATCTGCCAGAGGGCGATGTGACCGTGGCGGTGGAATATTCCACCGTAAACTACAAAGACGGGCTGTGCATCGGGCCGGGCGGCGGGCTGGTGCGAAACTACCCCCATGTGCCGGGGATTGATTTTGCGGGCACCGTCGAAAGCTCGGATGATGACCGCTACAAGCCCGGCGACAAGGTGGTTCTGACCGGCTGGCGCGTGGGTGAGGTGCATTGGGGCGGCTATGCCCAAAAGGCGCGGGTGAAGGCCGATTGGCTGGTGCCGCTGCCCGAGGGGCTGGACACGCGCGCAGCGATGGCCGTGGGCACCGCCGGGTTCACCGCGATGCTGGCGGTGATGGCGCTGGAAGATCATGGGCTTACACCCGACACGACCAACCCTGTGCTTGTCACCGGCGCGTCGGGCGGCGTGGGGTCTGTGGCAACGGCCATTCTGGGCAATCTCGGCTATTCGGTGGCGGCCGTGACCGGACGGCCGGACAACGCCCAATACCTGTCATCGCTGGGGGCCACGACCATCGTGCCGCGTGAAGATCTGGCCGAGACGATCAAGCGCCCGCTTGAGGCTGAAACCTGGGCCGGGGCGGTGGATGCCGTGGGCGGGCCCACGCTGGCGCGTCTCTTGGGGCAGATGGCCTATGGTGGATCGGTCGCAGCGGTGGGGCTTGCCGGCGGTGCCGGTCTGCCTGCGACGGTCATTCCATTCCTGCTGCGCGGTGTGAACCTTTTGGGGATCGACAGCGTCATGCAGCCCTATGACAATCGCCTGCGCGCGTGGCAGCGGATCGCCTCTGACCTGCCGATGGACAAGCTGGAAGCGATGATCCAGCCGGCGACCCTGTCGGATTTGCCGGGGCTGGGCGAAGACATCCTCAAAGGGCAGGTCAAAGGCCGCGTTGTGGTCGATGTGAACGGCTGAGATCGCCTCTTTCGACCCCCAAATGGTTAACGGCCAGGTTTTGCTGGGATTTGGGGGTCGGTATCACGTCGGTTTTGCGTCGGTATCGCGTCGGTGTCGCGGGGACTGCGCCGCTGGTGCGGCAGAAGTTAACAGCGCGCACGCCCGCATGACATGAAGAACGGTTAGTAGGCCGGGAACTGCCATGGCCTTGACGCGTTCTGCCCTTTGAAACCACTCAGGGGGTCACCGGTTGCCCGACAGTCAGTTTCATCGGCGCGTCGCACTGCGTCTGAGGGGCAGCCAGGCTGGCGCCCGTTTTGCCGTTCTGCGCATGAGCCCGGCCAAATTGCTGCTGCTTGGATATTCCAGCTACATCATCCTCGGCTGGATCCTGTTGAGCCTGCCGTTCAGTCAGGCGGTGCCTGTTGGATCCCTCGACAATCTGTTCATTGCCACATCGGCGGTGTCGACGACGGGGTTGGTCACGGTTGATCCTGGGTCAAGTTACACCTTCTTTGGCGAATTGGTCATTCTTGCCCTCATTCAGGTGGGCGGCTTGGGGTACATGACCATCGGGTCGTTCATCGTGCTGTCCGTGACCAACGCATTGAGCCCGGTGCGATCCAAAACAACGCGGAGTGTGTTCAACCTGCCAGAGGGCATTTCCGTGCGGCTTTTCGTTGTGTCTGTCGTGACCTTCACGCTGGTTTGCGAGGCGGTGGGCGCGGCGGCGCTTTACCCGTTTTTCGTGGCCGAAGGGGTCGCAAACCCGGGCTGGTCGGCCATCTTTCACGCGGTGTCTGCGTTTTGCACGGCGGGCTTCAGCCTCAACTCTGGCAGCTTTGAGGCGTTTCACGATCACACCGGCATCAATCTGGTGATTTCAGCGCTCAGCATTCTGGGGGCGATGGGGTTTTTGATCGTGCTGGACGTGGGCCGCGCCTTGACCGGGCGCAAGGCGCATCTGGGGTTCACGTCAAAGATCATCACGCGGATGACCTTGATGTTCCTGATCCTGGGCACGGCGCTTGTGTTCGTGGTGGAGCCGTCCATTCAGACGCTGGGGCCGAATGAGCGGTTGTTGACATCTTTTTTCCAGGTCATGACCGCCTCCACCACCGTGGGGTTCAACACCCATCCCATCAGCGCGATGTCGTCGGCCATCCTGATGGTGCTGTTTTTCCTGATGGTGATCGGCGCGTCGCCTGCGGGCACGGGCGGGGGGCTGAAGACCACGACATTCGCCACGCTGGTGGGGTTGGTACGGTCCACCGTCAAAGGCCGCGACAAGGTGCGGTTCTTCAAGCGCGAGATCCCCTTTTCCGGTTTGCAGAACGCGACCGCGTCGCTGGCCTATTACCTGACCATCGCAATGATCGCGGCTTTCCTTCTGTTCTTGTCGGAGGCCGGCGCCACGTTCGAGGTTGTGTTGTTCGAAGTCTTTTCCGCCATGAGCACGGTCGGGTTGAGCATGGGCCTAACCGGGGAGCTGTCTGATCTTGGCAAATTGCTGGTCATCGTTTTGATGACCGCCGGGCGCGTGGGCATTCTGACCTTCGGGATCGCCATCGCCTCTCACGATGAAAGCCGTGAGGAAGAGCGTGACAACGAATTGATCCTCTGAACGGTCTGCTGCGCAGAGCGGGTTGGTTGGTCATGGGAATGTGTACCACCGGCTGACGAATCACTTGTGAAATCCATGGGAATGACCTGAAAAACAGGCCAGGCGAGCGCAAAATTGGCTGAATCTGGCGCTGGTTTTTGTTCGTTCTCGGCGTTTTATCGAAAAACTTGGGATTTTGAGGGAATTGCTGGCCGCTGAGCCAATTGTCTACATATTGTGTTCGGTTTGGACTTAAACGCTAATTAAGCTACAGAATTGGCATCAATGGGCACATCATCTTGATTTTAGGCAAGAGTGAAAACAAGATGCTGTGCAAATTTCCGTAGAAAGTTATTGATTACCATAAATTCCCATGTAATACCTTTTCTCACGATGAGGACGGGATCAAAAAGGGGCGATCCAAAAAAGACCCCAACGACCCAAGTCAGGTTTCATACAGGCACCCGGTTTCATCGAACCAAGAGATCCGGCGCGCGGGCGAGCAGACATCCCCCCAGGTGGCGCGCGCAGCTGGACTACCCGCACAGCGGGACGAGGGCGGCGGATTGGACAGTGGCAGCAGTTCAATCCGCCGTTTTCATTTCAAAGGCCCGAACGGGTTGAAGCGGGGGGAAGAATTGGGAGCCAAGGACAGTGGTTCGCAGGTTCAGAGGTGAAGGGCTCCACAAGGTGGATGCCAAGGGGCGGGTGTCTATCCCGGCCCATTTTCGCCGTGTGCTTGAGGCCAATGATCCCGGCTGGACGGACGGTTTGAACCCTGAGCTGGTCATCGTCTATGGCGATCATCGCCGCAAATATCTCGAATGCTACACGGTCAAGGCCATCGATGAGGTGGATGAAAAGATCGCCAACTTGCCCCGCGGATCCCGCGAGCGGGCGATGTTGGAGCGGCTATTTTCCGCGCAATCCGTGCATACCTCCGTGGATGAAACGGGGCGGCTGGTGTTGCCTTTGAAGCTGCGCGAAAAGATTGGTCTTACCGTGCCGGGTGAGGCGTTGTTCCTCGCTGCTGGCGACACGTTCCAGATTTGGAAGCCCGAGACCTATGAGGCCGAGGAAGAGGCGCGGACGGAAGCCTGGCTGGATGAATTACCGGGTGATGTGGATCCGCTGGTCTTCCTTGATGGGCCGCCCGGTGAGTCCTTGCGAGAGGCGTGAGAGATGTCTGCTGCCGCTGCCTCCCCCCATGTTCCTGTTCTTCTTGATGCCATTTTGAGTGCTGTCGCCCCGGTTGAGGGCGTGTGGATTGATGGCACGCTGGGTGCGGGTGGTTATACGCGCGGGTTTCTCGAGGCCGGAGCGCGCCAAGTCGTGGGGATTGATCGCGATCCGCTGGCGATCTCCATGGCTGCTGAGTGGGGCGGGGCCTATGGCGACCGCCTTCGCGTGGTTGAGGCGCGGTTTTCCCAGATGGATGAGCATGTGGACGCGGCGGATGGTGTCGTGCTGGATCTGGGTGTGTCGTCGATGCAGCTGGATCGGGCGGAGCGGGGGTTTTCGTTTCAGAAAGACGGCCCGCTCGATATGCGCATGGGGCAGGCGGGGCGGTCTGCGGCGGATATCGTGAATGAGGCCAGCGAAGAGGTGCTGGCGGATATCCTGTATCTCTTTGGCGAAGAGCGGGCGAGCCGGCGGATTGCGCGGGCGATTGTGAAGGCGCGGCCTTTGGAGACAACGCTGGAGCTGGCGGATGTAGTGAGTGGGTGTTTGCCGCGCGCAAAGCCCGGGCAGGCGCATCCGGCGACGCGGTCTTTTCAGGCGATCCGGATTGCCGTGAATGAGGAATATGAAGAGCTTGTTGAGGGGTTGGAGGCCGCCGAGCGCGTGCTGAAGCCCGGCGGGCAGTTGGCGGTTGTGACGTTTCATTCTGTGGAAGACCGGATCGTGAAGCGGTTTTTGCAGGCCAAGGCGGATGCAGGCGGGGGTGGCAGTCGCCATGGCCCGCAGGAGGCGGCAAGGTGCCCGCAGTTTGAGTTGAAATCCCGCAAGGCTGTGGCGCCGAGTGCGGGGGAAGTTGCGGCCAATCCGAGGGCGCGGTCGGCGAAGCTGCGGTTGGCGGTGCGGACGTCTGCGGCGCATGAGGCGGTGGATCGGCGTGGGCTGGGGATGCCTGAATTGAAGAGAGCGGTGTGATGGTGGGTGTTGGATCCGGTGCGCTCCGGCGCGGAATCAAGGGCGCAGCCCGCCGCGCCTTCGTCAGGCCGTCCCCACGGCATGGCGAAACGATTAAGCTCGCGCATCGCTCAGAAGGATTTCGAGAACACAAACGTAAAGCGCTGTTGCCCAGTCATGGGGTCGCCACGCCACGGCCTGTCGAAGGCGCTTTACCGTGCTTTATTTTGAGAAGGTCTTCGTAATGCGTACGATTTTCTACGCCCTCACCGTTGCCATCGTCATTTCCATGGCGTTCTGGGCTTATCACGAAAACTACCAAACCCAGGAAGCGCAGGCGCGCACTGAACGGTTGCAAAATGACATCGCGGATGCGCGGCAAAGGCTGCGGATGCTGCGGGCGGAATGGGCCTATCTCAATCGCCCGGACCGGCTGCGCGATCTGGCGGAGATCAACTACAAGTCTTTGGAATTGATGGAAATTCGCCCGCACCAGTTTGGCCGGGTGGGCGAGGTGGCGATGCCGGTGGAAGAGCTGGAAATCATTGAAATCCCCCTTGGAGAGCTGGACATTATCGAGCTGCGCAGCGACGGAGGGCAGTTTCCATGATCCGCACACCGCTGCGCCCGCTGGCGCGTATCCTCAAGGCGCGCGAAGACGGCGATAACCCCGATGCCATTGAGCGCGACAATATTCGCGCGCGGCACGAGGAAATGCAGACCCGGGCGCGCCGCCGTGCGCAGGGGCGGCTTTTCGTGCTGGGACTGTTTTTCATGTTCGCCTTTGCCACCATCGGCGCGCGCATGGGCACGCTGGCGCAATCCGAACCGGCTGAGCCGCGCACGGCGGCCTCTGGCGCGCAGATCCTGGCGCAGCGGGCGGACATTGTGGACCGTGAGGGGCGCATTCTGGCGACGAATTTCGAAACCCACAGCCTCTATGCCCATCCGCAAGAGATGATTGAGCCGGAAACGGCGGCAGATGCGTTGGTGAAGATCTTCCCTGACCTGAAGCGCGAACGGTTGGTGAAGGATTTCACCGGCAAGCGCACATTCGTGTGGGTCAAGCGCAAGATCAGCCCGGAGCAAATGCAGGCTGTCCATGACATTGGCGAACCTGGCCTGCATTTCGGCCCGCGTGAGATGCGCCTTTATCCCAACGGAGCGCTCGCCGCGCACATTCTGGGCGGCACAAGTTTTGGCGAGGAGGATGTGCACTCGGCGGAAGTGATCGGCGTGGCGGGCGTGGAGAAACGCTTTGACGCGCGCCTGCGTGATCCCGCCAAGGGGCATGAGCCGTTGATGCTGTCGATTGATCTGTCGGTGCAAGCAGCGGTCGAACGCGTGTTGCATGGGGGCATGACCATCATGAACGCCAAGGGTGCCACGGCCGTACTGATGGATGCCGAAACAGGCGAGTTGGTTGCGCTGGCCAGCCTGCCGGATTTTGACCCCAATGATCGCCCCCCGCCGCCCACGGAGGGCGCGCCGGATGACAGCCCCATCTTCAACCGCGCCGTACAGGGGCTTTACGAACTGGGGTCGGTCTTCAAGATTTTCACCGTGGCGCAGGCGATGGATCTGGGGCTCGTGAACCCCTCAACCATCATCGACACGCGCGGGCCGATTGTGTGGGGCAAGCACAAGATCCGGGATTTCCGCAACTATGGCCCGGAGCTGTCAACGACGAAGGTGCTGGTAAAATCTTCCAACATCGGGACGGCGCGGATTGCGCAGATGATCGGGGCGAAGCGGCAGAAGGCGTTTCTGGGTGATCTGGGGCTTTTGGATGCCTCGCCAGTGGAATTGATCGAAGCGCCCAAGGTGAAGCCCTTCACGCAGCGCTGGTCTGATCTGACGTTGATGACGGTGTCTTATGGGCATGGGGTGTCGACCTCGCCCATCAACCTCGCGGCGGCTTATGCGACGCTGGCCAATGGCGGCTACAAGGTTGCGCCCACGTTGTTGCGTCAGCCGCGCCATCAGCGGGGCGCGCAAGTGATGTCGGAGGAGGCCGCAGCGCACGCGATGAAAATGTTGCGCTTGGTCGTCAGCCATGAAGACGGCACGGCGTCCTTTGCCGAGGTGCCGGGTTATGCCGTCGGTGGCAAAACCGGCACGGCGGACAAGCCGCTGACGCGCGGGGGCGGGTATTATGAGGACAAGGTGATCGCGACTTTCGCCAGCGTCTTCCCGGCCCATGATCCGAAATATGTGCTGGTGGTGACGCTGGATGAACCGTCGGAAAATTCCGGCTCAGAGCCGCGCCGGACCGCTGGTTGGACGGCGGTGCCTGTGGCGGCTGAGATCATTCGTCGCGTCGCGCCGCTGATGGGGCTCAGGCCGGAGATTGAACCCGTCACGGTCACTGGTATAACAGAGGTGTCGCAGCAGAATTGACGTGAGGGCTCAGGCGTGGCGCAGGTGAAATCTTTGGATCAGCTGGGCCTGACTGCCATGGGCGGCAAGCGGGCTGAGATCACGGGGTTGGCCGTGGACAGCCGCGATGTGAAGCCGGGGTTTTTGTTCGCGGCATTGCCGGGCACGCAGGTGCATGGCGGGGAATTCATCACATATGCGTTGCGCATGGGGGCCGGGGCGATCCTGACCGACAGCGCGGGTGCGCAGATCGCGGCGGAGGATTTGGCGTGGTCGGATGCCGCGCTCATTGTGGCCGAGGATCCGCGCCAGACGCTCGCCTATGCCAGCGCGCTGTGGTTCGGGGCGCAGCCGGAGACGGTGGTGGCTGTGACCGGGACGAATGGCAAGACATCGGTGGCCAGTTTCACCCGCCAGATTTGGGAGCGGATGGGCTTTGATGCCGTGAACATTGGCACCACGGGGGTGGAAGGCGCTTATACCGCCCCGCTGGCCCATACGACGCCGGAGCCAGTGACGCTGCACCGGATTTTGGCCGACGCCGAGGATCATCTGGTGACCCATGCGGCGATGGAGGCGTCCTCGCATGGGCTGGAGCAGCGTCGGTTGGATGGCGTGCGGCTGGCGGCGGCGGGGTTTTCGAATTTCAGCCAGGATCATCTGGATTACCACGAAACCTTTGAGGAGTATTTCAACGCCAAGGCCGGGTTGTTTGCGCGCGTGCTGCCGGAGGATGGCGTGGCGGTGATCAACATTGATGATCCGCGCGGGCATGACATGTCGTCCATCGCCAAAGAGCGGGGGCAGGAAGTGCTGACCGTCGGGCGCACGGACGGGGCGGACCTGCACATCGTCGCGCGGAGCTTTTCGCCAACCGGGCAGGTGCTGCGCTTTGATTGGCGGGGGTTGGTGCATCAGGCGGAATTGCCGCTGATCGGTGGGTTTCAGGCAGAGAATGTGCTGTTAGCCGCAGGGTTGGCAATTGGGGCGGGGGCGGACCCGGAGCAGGTGTTTTCGACGTTGCCATCGATGCGGACTGTACGGGGGCGGATGGAGCTGGCGGCGCGTCGGGAAAACGGCGCGTCGGTTTTTGTGGATTATTCCCATACTCCCGATGCGGTGGCGACGGCGTTGAAGGCATTGCGGCCGCATGTGATGGGGCGGATTGTTTGCATCGTGGGTGCCGGTGGTGATCGTGACCCGGGCAAACGCGTGTTGATGGGGCAGGCGGCGGCAGAACATGCGGATCAGGTGATTGTGACGGATGATAATCCGAGGAGTGAGGATCCGGCGGTCATTCGCGCGGCGGTTTTGGAGGGGTGTCCGGAGGCCACGGAAGTGGGCGACCGGGCGGAGGCGATTTTGCGCGGGGTGGATGCACTGGGGGCAGGCGATGCCTTGCTGATTGCCGGGAAGGGCCATGAGACAGGGCAGATCGTCGGCGATGATGTGTTTCCTTTTGACGATGCCGAACAGGCAAGCGTTGCCGTGTCGGCGCTGGATGGAGACGGGTCGTGAGCCTTTGGACGTCTGAGGAGGCGGCGGAGGCCACGGGCGGTCGGGTCACCGCGCCTTGGGCTGCGACGGGGGTGTCGATTGATACGCGCACGTTGGAGCCGGGCGATTTGTTCGTCGCGCTGACGGTGGCGCGGGATGCGCATGAATTTGTGGGGCAGGCGCTGGAGAAGGGCGCGGCGGCGGCGTTGGTGTCGCGCGTGCCGGAGGGTGTGTCTGAGGATGCGCCGCTTTTGATTGTCGAGGATGTGCAGGCGGGGTTGGAAGCGTTGGGCAGCGCGGGGCGTGCGCGGACGGACGCGCGCGTTGTTGGCATTACTGGGTCGGTGGGGAAGACCTCGACCAAGGAGATGCTGCGCGATGTGTTGGCGGCGCAGGGGCGAACGCATGCCTCGGTGGCCAGTTACAACAACCATTGGGGCGTTCCGCTGACGTTGGCTCGGATGCCTGAGGACACCGAATTTGCCGTGATCGAGATGGGGATGAACCATCCGGGCGAGATTGCGCCGCTGTCGAAGATGGCGCGGCCGCATGTGGCGATGATCACCACGGTGGCCGAAGTGCATATGGAAGCCTTTGACGACGGGATCGAAGGCATCGCACGGGAGAAGGCCGCAATCTTTGAAGGGTTGGAGCCAGGCGGTGTTGCGGTCATCAATGACGATGTGGGGACCACGCCTATTTTGAGGAAGGCGACGCAGGCCACTCAAATCGGGTTTGGAGAGCAGGGGCGCGATTATCGGCTGGTGTCGGTCAGCGTGGCCGATGGCGTCAGCGTGGTGAAGGCAGAGACGGCGGAGGGGCCGTTTCTCTTCAAGCTCGCCTCGGCCGGGCAGCATTTCGCGATGAACGGGTTGGGGGCGCTGGCGGCGGCGAAGGCGTTGGGGGCGGATTTGGCGCGGGCCTGTCATGCGCTTTCGAACTGGGCGCCCGTGAAGGGCCGTGGCGCGGTGGAGCGGGTGGAACTGGACCCGGATCGGCCCGAGGCGGCGCTCATTTTGATTGATGATTCCTATAATGCCAATCCGACCTCGCTCGGCGCAGGGTTTGATGTGTTGGCAGAGGCCGCGTCTCGCGGGCGGCGGATTGCGTTTGTGGGGGATATGAAGGAGCTGGGGCCCACGGAAGTGGCCATGCATGCGGGGATGGCCGAGCACCCTGCAATCCAGAAAATCGATTGCGTTCATTGCGTTGGGCCGCTGATGGAAGCGCTGCATGACGCGCTGCCCGGGGACAAGCAGGGGATGCATACGGAGACAAGTGAGGCCATGGCACCGCACCTGCGCGAGCTTGTGCGTGCAGGGGATACCATTCTGGTTAAGGGGTCGCTATCCATGGCTATGGCGCGCATCGTGGAAGGCATCCACGATCTGGGCTGGCAGCTGCCAGAGAGTGCGGCGCGGGATATGAAAAACACCGATACCGAGGGGTGAACCTCGGAACGAAGAGGGCAGAACCGAGATGCTATATTGGCTGACCATATGGTCCGACGGCGGGGATTTTTTCAATCTCTTCCGCTACATCACCTTCCGCGCGGGGGGCGCGTTTCTGACGGCTTTGGTGTTTGGGTTTCTGTTTGGCAAACCGCTGATCAATGTGCTGCGCAAGCGGCAGGGCAAGGGCCAACCCATTCGCGATGACGGCCCCGAAAGCCATTTGGCCAAGACGGGCACACCCACGATGGGGGGCCTCTTGATCGTGGGGGCGCTGGTCACGGCGACGCTGCTGTGGGCGCGGCTGGACAACCCGTTTGTGTGGATCGTGCTGTTCGTGACGCTGGCCTTTGGCCTCATTGGCTTTGCGGATGATTATGCGAAAGTGTCCAAGCAGAGCTCTTCGGGCGTGTCGGGCAAGGTGCGGTTGCTGCTGGGGTTTTTGATCGCGGGTGTGGCGGGGTTTTGGGCGACGCTTTATCACCCCGACGCGTTGCAGAACACGATGGCGTTTCCGTTCCTGAAGGATGCGCTGTGGAATATGGGGCTGTTTTTCATCCCCTTTGCGATGTTCGTGATCGTGGGTGCGGCCAATGCCGTGAACCTGACCGATGGCCTTGATGGGCTGGCGATCATGCCGGTGATGATTGCGGCGACGGCACTCGGGATCATTGCCTATGCCGTGGGACGCGTGGATTTCACTGAGTATCTGGAGGTGCATTACGTGCCCGGGACCGGGGAGATACTGGTCTTTGTCGCAGGCCTTGTGGGCGGGGGCCTCGGGTTTCTTTGGTACAACGCGCCGCCTGCCGCTGTGTTCATGGGCGATACCGGATCGCTTGCGCTGGGTGGCGCGTTGGGGGCGATTGCGGTGGCCACGAAGCATGAATTGGTGCTGGGCATCATTGGCGGGATTTTCGTGGTGGAGGCGCTCTCCGTCATCATTCAGGTGGCCTATTTCAAAGCCACGGGCAAACGCGTCTTCCTGATGGCGCCCATTCATCATCACTACGAAAAGAAGGGCTGGGCCGAGCCCACGATCGTGATCCGGTTCTGGATCATTGCGCTGATCCTTGCCATGATTGGGTTGGCGACATTGAAGGTGAGGTGACCGATGCCCCATGCTGACCTTTTCTATTCCAATGACCTGACCCTTGACCCCTTGGCCGTTCTGGAACGGATCGAGGAGGTGCTGGTGGCCCATGATGCAGGTTCCGGCGCGTGCAAAGGGCGGGCCTATCCGGCCGAGATTTACCGCCACACGCATTTCATCGCGCGGGTGTCGATGCTGCCCAAACCGCATAGGGATGCGGCCTTCATTGCCAGTCTGAGCGCGGAGTTGGAAGTGGCGATCAAGGCGCTGATCCCTGAAGCCTGCGCCTTCACGCTGGACGTCTCTTTTTCGTCGATCAACTACATCACGAACGAACATGAGGGCGCGGGATGAGTGCGCCCATCAAGGACCGGGCCGCGATGATTGCAGGGATGGCCCCGGTTCTGAATGACACGGTTTGGCATTTCTGCACGGGGCAGGGCATCAACCCGCACGGGGCCTTGGCGGTGTTTGAGGAAGCTGAAGGCACGTCGTTTATCTTCTCTGAGACGGCGGCGGCGGAGCATGGGTTCGAGTTGAACCAGCCCATGGCGCAGATCACGCTGTCGGTGCATTCGGCTTTGGATGGTGTGGGGCTTACGGCGGCGGTGGCGAGTGCGCTCGCCGATGCGGGCATTCCTTGCAACATGGTCGCGGCGTTTCATCATGATCATGCGTTCGTCCCGTGGGAGATGCGGGACCAAGCGATCGCAGTTTTGCAGGCGGTTGCGGAGGGTCAGGCGTGATCCCGGTGCGTGGATCGGAAGGGGCGCGCGTGGCTGTTCTGGGCCTCGGGCGGTCTGGCTTGTCGGCGGCCAAGGCGCTGCGGGCCGGGGGGGCAGAGGTGCTTTGCTGGGACGACAGCCCGTTGGCGCGCGCGGCGGCGGAGGCGGAAGAGTTGCCGCTGCGCGATCTCTCCAAGCAGGGCGCGTTTGAGGATGTGGATTTGCTGGTGGTGTCACCAGGGATCCCGCATTTGTACCCCGCGCCGAACCCGATCATTGCGCGCGCGATGGCGGCAGGGGTGCCGGTGGACAATGATATCGGGCTTTTTTTCCGGTCGTTGGCCAGCGAGGACTGGGCCCGGTTTGACACCCCGCCGCGGGTGATTGCGGTGACGGGGAGCAATGGGAAATCGACGACCTCGGCCTTGATCCACCACATCCTGCAATGCGCGGGCAAGCCTGCGCAATTGGCAGGCAATATCGGGCGCGGGGTGCTGGATATTGATCCACCCGGCGATGGGGCCGTGGTGGTGCTGGAGTTGAGTTCCTACCAGACGGAACTGGCCCGCGCGCTGACGCCGGATGTGGCGGTGTTTACCAATCTCTCCCCTGATCATCTGGATCGGCATGGGGGGTTTGGCGGGTATTTCGCGGCCAAGAGGCGGCTGTTTTCCGAAGGCGGGCCGGATCGCGCGGTGATCGGCGTGGATGATCCTGAAGGTGTGTTTCTGGCAGGCCAACTGGCGCAAGGACCGAGCGATGATCGGGTATTGCGGGTGTCGGTGGAGGGCAAGCTGACGGGGCCGGGGTGGAATGTGTTCGCGCGCAAAGGGTTCTTGAGTGAGTACCGCAAGGGGCGGCAGGCGGCATCCATTGATCTGCGCGAGGTGGCGGGGTTGCCGGGCGCGCATAATCATCAGAACGCGTGTGCGGCCTACGCGGCCTGTCGGGCGCTGGGGATTGCGCCGCGGCTGATTGAGGATGCGTTTTATAGCTTTGAGGGCCTGCCGCATCGGAGCCAGATTGTGGCGAAACGGGATGGCGTGGTGTTCGTCAATGACAGCAAGGCCACGAATGTGGATGCAGCGCTCAAGGCGCTTTTGGCGTTTGATCGGGTGCGTTGGATTTGCGGGGGGCTTGAGAAAGAGGGCGGGATTGCCGGGCTGAAGCCCGGCCTACGGCATGTTGCGAAGGCCTATGTGATCGGGCGGGAAGCGGCGGGGTTTGCGCTGCAGCTGGGCGATGTGGAGGCGGAAGTGTGCACCACCATGGACCGCGCGGTGACACGCGCGATGGAGGAGGCTGAGGCAGGGGATACGGTTCTGCTGGCCCCGGGCGCGGCGAGCTTTGATCAGTATGACAATTTTGAGCAGCGCGGCGATGATTTTGTAGCGTGCGTGTTGAAGGGGTTGGCCTGAGATTTTATGCCCCATGATCAAATCGGGCCGGGGATATTTTTGGCAAGAAGAAAGGCTGGGGCGTCACGTTCATGTGAGGGGCTTGCGGTGACTGGCACGGGTGCACAGGTCTGGCAGATGTTAGTCTTTTGAAAGGAGACCCCCCATGCAGACGCTTCAATCCGGTGAGACATTTCCAAAACAGACCGTGGCCCGTGTGGGCGGCGGGGAGTTGGTGCTGGGGGAACCCGGCGGTGGGCATGACTGGCAGATGGTCGTTGTCTATCGCGGGCTGCATTGTCCGCTGTGCAAAAAGTACCTGGGCCAGCTGGAAGAGATCCAAGGCAAGTATCATGCGCTTGGGGTTGATGTGGTCGCCGTGTCGGGTGACCCAGAGGACAAGGCGCAGGCTTTTGTGGATGAGGTGGGCTTGAGTTTTCCGGTAGGCTACGGCCTGACCGAAGACCAGATGCATGCGCTTGGCGTGTTCGTCTCAAACCCGCGCAGCCCGCAGGAAACTGATCGTCCGTTTGCCGAGCCGGGGGTGTTTGTGATCAACGGTGAGGGGCTGTTGCACATCGTCGATATCTCCAACGCGCCCTTCGCGCGGCCGGATCTGGAGGCGTTGGTGGGCGGCCTCGAATTTGTCCGGGGCAATGACTATCCGATCCGGGGGACGCGCGCGGCCTGATGGGCAGCATCTGACGGCGGAAATGCTTCCCTCTGCCCTGCCAATCTGCTAAGCTCATGGGATAGCCCCCGTTAAAGAGGGGCATCTACAAGGCAGAGCGGCGGTAGACATGACAGAGATGGTGTATGGCGCGGTCCCGCAACGGGATGGCGAGCCTGTCCTCCCCAAGTGGTGGCGGACGATCGACAAGTGGTCGATGACCTGCGTTTTGATCCTGTTTTGCATTGGGATTTTGCTGGGGCTGGCGGCGTCTCCGCCGCTGGCCGAAAAGAACGGGTTTGATCCGTTTCACTACGTGCAGCGGCAGGCGGTCTTTGGCGGCATGGCTCTGACCGCGATGTTCATCGTGTCGATGATGAGCCCGCAATTGGTGCGGCGCTTGGCGGTGCTTGGGTTCATTGCGGCTTTTGCCGCGCTGGCGATGTTGCCGTTTTTTGGAACGGATTTCGGCAAGGGCGCGGTGCGGTGGTATTCGCTTGGGTTTGCCTCGCTCCAGCCGTCTGAGTTTTTGAAGCCTGTGTTTGTGGTTGTGGCCGCGTGGTTGATGGCGGCAAGCCAACAGATCAACGGGCCGCCCGGGAAGTCCTGGTCGTTCCTGATTGTGGTGGTGATCGTGGCGCTTTTGGCGATGCAGCCGGATTTCGGGCAGGCGTGCCTGGTGCTGTTTTCCTGGGGTGTGATGTATTTCGTGGCCGGTGCGCCCATCCTGTTGTTGGTGTTTATGGCCGTCGTGGTCGTGATGGTGGGCAGTTTTGCTTATTCCAATTCCGAGCATTTCGCGCGCCGGATTGACGGGTTTCTGAGCCCCGATGTGGATCCCAACACGCAGTTGGGGTTTGCCACCAATGCGATCCGCGAGGGCGGTTTTTTCGGCGTTGGTGTGGGCGAGGGCGAGGTGAAGTGGAGCCTGCCGGATGCCCATACCGATTTCATCATTGCGGTGGCGGCGGAAGAATACGGGCTGGTGCTCGTGATTTGCATCATCGCGCTTTATGCCACCATCGTTGTGCGCTCGCTTGGCCGGTTGATGCGGGAGCGGGATATTTTTGTGCGGCTGGCGGGTGTCGGGCTGATGTCCGTGTTCGCGGTGCAGGCGATGATCAATATGGGTGTGGCGGTGCGGCTCTTGCCAGCAAAGGGCATGACGCTGCCGTTTGTGAGTTATGGTGGGTCCTCGCTGATTGCGGGGGGCATTCTGGTGGGCATGCTTTTTGCGCTGACGCGGTCGCGGCCCCAAGGTGAAATTCACGATATTCTGAGAGGATCGGCGCGGTGACCAAGCAGCCGCTTCTCATCATCGCGGCAGGCGGCACGGGCGGGCATATGTTCCCGGCCCAATCGCTGGCCGAAGTGATGCTGCGGCGGGGGTGGCGGGTGAAGCTGTCGACCGATGCGCGCGGCGCGCGGTATTGCGGCGGGTTTCCACATTCGGTGCAGGTGGAGCAGGTGGCCTCTGCCACATTTGCGCGGGGCGGGTTGGCCAATAAGGTTGTGGCACCGTTTCATATCTTGGGTGGTATCTTGGGCGCGACCCTTCGCATGCGAGGTGAGAAGCCTGACGCGGTGGTGGGCTTTGGTGGCTATCCCACGATCCCTGCGCTGGCGGCGGCTTGGGTGCTGCGGCGGCCTCGGATGATCCATGAACAAAATGGCGTGCTGGGGCGGGTTAATCAGGTCTTTGCCAAGCGCGTGGATCGCGTGGCGTGCGGGACGTGGCCTACGACCCTGCCGGAGGGTGCGCAAGGTGTGCATGTGGGCAACCCGGTGCGGGCGGCGGTGCTGGAAAAGGCGCAGGCGGCGTATATTCCGCCGGGGGATTACCCGATGTCGGTGTTGGTGATTGGCGGGTCTCAGGGTGCCAAGGCGCTCTCGGATCTGGTGCCGGAGGCGTTGTCGATGCTGCCCGGCGAAATCCTCGCCAATCTGCGGGTGAGCCATCAGGCGCGGGATGAGGATATGGAGCGGGTGCAGGAATTCTATGCTCGTCATGGGATTGCGGCTGAGGTGCAGCCGTTTTTCCGGGATGTGCCGCGCAGGCTCAGTGAGGCGCAGCTGGTGATCAGCCGGGCGGGAGCGTCGTCGGTGGCGGATATCTCGGTCGTGGGGCGGCCGTCTGTTTTGATCCCGTTTCCCCATGCGACCGCTGATCATCAGACGGCCAATGCGCGGGGCCTCGAAGAGGCGGGCGCGGCGGTGGTCGTTCAGGAAAGCGCCTTGACGGCGGCGGGTCTGTCAGAGCAAGTGGCCGGGATTTTGGGCGCGCCGGATCGGGCCGCCGCGATGGCCGATGCCGCCCTGTCCGTGGCGAAACCCGATGCGCCGCAGGTGCTGGCCGATATGGTTGAGGCGCTGGCGCTCAAACAGGAATTGAAGGGACAGGACACATGAACGCAGCCACCAAATTGCCGGGCGATGTGGGGCCCATTCATTTCGTGGGCATCGGCGGGATTGGCATGTCGGGGATTGCGGAGGTGCTGCTCAACCATGGCTATGTGGTGCAGGGGTCTGATTTGAAATCCTCCAAGATCACCGAGCGGCTGGCGAAGATGGGCGCTGAGATTTTCGAAGGCCAGCGGGCGGAGAACATGGCGGAAGCGGAGGTCGTGGTGATTTCCTCGGCGATCAAGCCCGACAACCCGGAACTGGTCGAGGCGCGGCGCATGGGGCTTCCCATTGTGCGGCGGGCGGAGATGCTGGCCGAATTGATGCGGCTCAAATACAACGTGGCTGTGGCAGGGACGCATGGGAAAACGACGACCACGACCATGGTCGCGGCGCTTCTGGATCATGGGAAATTTGATCCCACGGTGATCAATGGCGGGATCATCCACGCCTATGGCTCGAACGCGCGGGTGGGGCAGGGCGAATGGATGGTGGTGGAGGCCGATGAAAGCGACGGCACCTTCAACCGGCTGCCCGCGACCGTGGCGATTGTGACCAACATTGACCCTGAGCATATGGAACATTGGGGTGATTTCGATGCGCTGCGGCGCGGCTTTGATGAGTTTGTGGGCAACATTCCTTTTTACGGTCTTGCCGTGTGCTGCACCGATCACCCGGAAGTGCAAGCGCTGGTCGGGCGGTTGACGGATCGGCGCGTGGTGAGTTTTGGGTTCAATGCGCAAGCTGACGTGCGGGCGGTGAATTTGCGTTACGCGGGCGGTGTCGCGCATTTCGACGTGGCGTTGCAGCCGGACGGCATGATCATTGAAGGCTGCACGCTGCCGATGCCGGGGGATCATAATGTGTCCAACGCGCTGTCGGCGGTGGCGGTAGCGCGGCATCTGGGGATGCGCGCGTCGGAAATCCGGGAAGCGTTGGCGAATTTCGGAGGTGTGAACCGGCGGTTCACGCGCGTGGGTGAGGTGGATGGTGTCACGATCATCGATGATTACGGCCATCACCCGGTGGAAATTGCCGCCGTTCTGAAGGCCGCGCGGCATGCCTGCGAAGGCCGGGTCATCGCGGTGCATCAGCCGCACCGCTACACGCGCCTGTCCAGTTTGTTCGATGATTTCTGCGGGTGTTTCAACGATGCCGATGTGGTGGGGATCGCGGATGTATTTGCCGCCGGAGAAGACCCCATTGAGGGCGCAAGCCGCGATGATCTGGTGGAGGGGCTTATCCGCCATGGTCACCGTGAGGCGCGTGCCATCGATGATGAGGCAGGGCTTTATGAGCTGGTGCGCGATGTGGCGCGCGAGGGCGACATGGTGGTCTGCCTTGGCGCGGGCACGATCAGCGGCTGGGCCAATGCGCTGCCGGAACGGCTGCGCGGCAAGGGGGCGGCGTGATGGCCACCCGTTCCATCATTTTGACGCATTGTTTTGTGAAACACGTTGCCCTGCATAGCATGGAGATGTTTACATGAGCCTGTCCTTGATCCTCGCCTGCCTATGGGCGCTTGCCGCTAATATCCTGGCGATGCTGCCCAGTCGCGACAATCATTGGCGCCGGGCGTATGTGTTGATTGCCGTGGGCATTCCGATCCTGGGCTACGTGACCTATGAAAACGGGCCGTGGTGGGGGCTTGCCGTGCTTTTGGCGGGGATGAGCGTGCTGCGTTGGCCGGTGCTGTATCTGGGTCGCTGGGCCAAAGGGCGTTTGGGGATCGGGTGAGCCGCGAAGTCTTTAAAAGACTTCGGCCGCATTCTTTTAAAGACTGCGTGGGCTTGTTCCGGCGCGTCGGCTCACGTAGCACAGACGCATGACAGATATGCCTCAACCCAGAGGGAAACTTTCCCAAAATCGCGGTCTGGCCGCGCTCACCTGGATGCGTGTGGGGGGACCGGCGGATTGGTTCTTCATGCCTGCGGATGTGGAAGATCTGGCGGCGTTTTTGAAGGATCTACCGGAGGACGTGGATGTCTTCCCCATGGGCGTGGGCAGCAACCTGATCGTGCGCGACGGGGGCTTGCGCGCGGTGGTGATCCGGCTGGCACGGGGGTTCAACGGGGTGGAATTTGACGGCACCCGCGTGATCGCGGGCGCGGCGGCGTTGGATGCCCATGTGGCGATGAAGGCGGCTGATCAGGGGCTTGATCTGACGTTTTTGCGCACCATTCCGGGCTCGATCGGTGGGGCGGTGCGGATGAATGCGGGGTGTTATGGCACCTACACGGCGGATGTCTTCGTGTCGGCGCGCGCTGTGACAAGAACGGGGGAAGTGGTCACGCTGACGGCGGAGGATTTGCAGTTTCAGTATCGCCAGACAGACTTGCCCGAAGGCTGCGTGCTGTTTGAAGCGACGTTTGAGGCGCCAACGGGCGAGCGGGAAGAGTTGCACGCCCGGATGGAGGCGCAATTGAAGCGCCGGGATGAGACGCAGCCCACCAAGGATCGCAGCGCGGGATCGACCTTTCGCAATCCGGCGGGATTTTCGTCGACCGGCAAGGCCGATGACGTGCATGACCTCAAGGCGTGGAAGGTGATTGATGATGCGGGCATGCGCGGGGCGCGCCTGGGCGGCGCGCAAATGAGTGAAAAGCATTCCAATTTCATGATCAACACCGGTGATGCAACCGCCGCAGACCTCGAAAATTTGGGGGAGGAAGTGCGAAAAAAGGTTTTTCAAGACAGCGGAATAGAGTTACTATGGGAGATTATGCGGGTCGGTGAAAAGGCAGCCGAATAAACACCCGCACGGCTGAGCAAAACAAAACAAAATATCAGCCACGGATAACGAGCAGCCCGTCAGGTCAGACCAGGGCATATTTTCAAGCACCAGGATAGGTGCATCAAAGCGGGTCAGGAAGACCCCGGAAATTGAGGCGAGTGTGGGACAGGCAGGCGGTTCCCAACATGTTGCGGTCATGCATGTGGCGGTCATAATGGGCGGCCTTTCGGCAGAGAACGAAGTCTCTTTGTCGACGGGCCGCGAATGCGCGGAGGCATTGCGCCAGGCAGGCTTTCGCGTGTCTGAGGTCGTGGCCGGGCGTGATCTGGCGCATCGGTTGACCGCACTTTCCCCTGATGTTGTTTTCAATGCGCTGCATGGGCGGTGGGGCGAAGATGGCTGCGTGCAGGGCCTGCTGGAATGGCTGCAAATCCCCTATACGCACTCGGGCGTGCTGAGCTCTGCGCTTGCCATGGACAAACAGGCCACAAAAGAGGCCTACCAGCGCGCAGGTCTTCCTGTCGCTGAAAGTATGATTGCGGAAACCGACCGGGTGCGGCGCGAGCATGTGATGGAGCCGCCCTATGTGGTGAAGCCCAACAACGAAGGCTCCTCCGTCGGGATCTACCTCGTGCATGAGGCGGCCAATGGGCCGCCCGATCTGTCAGAGGATATGCCCGAGGAGGTGATGGTGGAGGCGTTTGTGCCGGGGCGGGAGTTGACCACTTCTGTTCTGGGCGACAAGGCGCTGACGGTCACGGATATCCTGACCGAGGGTTGGTATGACTATCAAGCCAAGTACGAAACGGGCGGGTCGCGCCACGTGGTGCCTGCGGTGGTGCCGGGGCCGGTGTTTCAGGCCTGTCTGGATTACGCGCTGAAGGCCCATGAGATATTGGGCTGCCGCGGAATGTCGCGCACGGATTTCCGGTGGGACGAAGCCAAGGGGCTTGATGGTCTGATCCTTCTGGAAACGAACACGCAGCCCGGCATGACCCCCACATCGCTGTCGCCCGAACAGGCCGCTGCGGTGGGCATGGATTTCCCCGCGCTTTGCCGGTGGTTGGTGGAGGATGCCTCATGCCACAGGTAGCCAAGCGTCCTGATCCGTCTCCCTCCCGCTGGGCCTATCGGTTCCAGCGGCTGATGCTGACGCCATACTTTCGGCTGGTGCTGCGGGTTGGGGTGCCGTTTGCCTTCGCCTTTGGGCTGGCCACATCATACCTCGGCAATGAAGAGCGGCAGGAACAGATCATGCTGGCCGTGGCCGATATGCGCCATCAGGTGGAAACGCGGCCGGAATTCATGGTGGAACTGCTGGCCATCGAAGGCGCCAGCGAAGGCGTGGAAGAAGACATTCGCGAAATCTTCCCCTTCGATTTTCCAAGCTCCTCTTTCGATATTGATATTGACCATGTCCATGAAATGATCACCGGCCTGCCGGCGGTGCGGTCGGCAGATGTGCGCATTCGCAAGGGCGGGACCATGGTGGTCACCGTGTCAGAGCGTGACCCCGTGGCCGTGTGGCGCACTTGGGATGAGATTGCGCTGGTTGATGATGAAGGCGTCGTGGTGGCGGAACTGGACGCGCGTTCTGACCGCGCCGATCTGCCTGTGATTGCGGGTGAGGGCGGCAATGCGGATGTGCCCGGTGCGCTGGCCATTCTGGATGCCGCCGCCCCGCTGGGCGAACGGGTCATCGGGCTGGTGCGCATGGGTGAGCGCCGCTGGGATGTGGTGCTGGACCGGGATCAGCGCATCCTGCTGCCTGAAGAGGGCGCGGTGCGCGCGTTGGAGCGCGTGCTGGTGCTGGATCAGACGCAAGATGTGTTCGAGCGTGACCTCTCCACCGTGGATATGCGACTGGCCGGACGGCCCACCGTGAGAATGAACCAACCTGCCGCTGACACGTGGTGGCGGGTGCGTAACCCCACATTAGGGACCCTACAGTGATGATTGAGCTTTATGACCGACAACGCGCCATGCGGAACATGCGCAAAGCCGCCATTCAACGCGGTGTTGTGGCGGTTCTGGATGTGGGTACATCGAAGATTGCCTGCCTTGTGCTGCGCTTTGACGGGACAGAACGGCTGAACGACCAGGATGGCATCGGCGCGCTGGCAGGGCAGGCGGGGTTCCGCGTGATTGGCGCGGCAACCACCCGGTCGCTGGGGGTGCAATTCGGTGAGATTTCCGCGATGCGCGAAACCGAACGCGCCTTTCGCACGGTGATCAATGCCGCGCAGAAGATGGCGCAGGTGCGGGTGGATCATGTTATCGCTTGTTTCTCTGGCGCGTCGCCTCGGTCCTACGGGTTGGCGGGGCAGGTCGATCTGGAAAGCCCTATGGTGACCGAACAGGATGTGAGCCGCGTTCTGGCGGCCTGTGATGTGCCGGACTATGGCGACGGGCGCGATGTGCTGCATGCGCAGCCGGTGAACTTCGCGCTCGATCACCGCTCAGGCCTGTCGGACCCGCGGGGCCAACTGGGCCAGACGCTGGCGACAGACATGCATATGGTCACGGTCGATGCCGCCGCCGTGCAGAACCTGGCCTATTGCGTGCAGCGCAGTGATCTGGAACTGGCGGGGATTGCGTCGTCTGCCTACGTGTCGGGGATTTCGGCGCTGGTGGAAGATGAGCAAGAACTGGGCGCGGCCTGCATTGATATGGGCGGTGGCAGCACCGGTGTGTCGATCTTCATGAAAAAGCACATGATCTATACCGACAGCGTGCGCATGGGTGGCGATCACGTGACGGGCGATATCTCCATGGGGTTGCAAGTGCCCAAATCCATGGCCGAACGGATCAAGACCTTTTATGGCGGCGTGGAAGCCACGGGCGTCGATGACCGCGACATGATCGATATCGGGGGTGAGACGGGCGATTGGGAACATGACCGCCGCAACGTCAGCCGGGCCGAGGTGATCGGCATCATGCGCCCGCGCGTGGAAGAAATTTTGGAGCTGGTGAAGCAGACGCTGGATGGCGCGGGGTTTCAGTACCTGCCCAGCCAGCAGATCGTGCTGACAGGCGGTGCAAGCCAGATCCCGGGCCTTGATATGCTGGCGAGCCGTATTCTGGGACAGAATGTGCGGCTGGGGCGGCCTTTGCGCGTGCATGGCCTGCCGCAGGCAGTGACGGGGCCGGGCTTTGCCTCCGCCGTGGGTATGTGCCTGCTGGCGGCAAACCCGCAAGACGAATGGTGGGATTTTGAGATCCCGACGGATCGGTATCCCGCGCGGTCACTCAAGCGTGCGGTGAAATGGTTCAAGGATAACTGGTAACCCCAAGATGTGCGAAACTCGGCGAAATACCGCGTATGTGGATAAGTTTCTGACCATATTTGGTGGTTTTTCACCCTGTTTTTGGGGTTTTTCGCGGATTTTAGGGTGACGAAACGGCGCGGCCTCGGTAGGATCGCAGTAATTTTAGGCGAATGAAGCCCGATTCCACGGGCCAGCAGCAGGCGGAAGATCACATGACACTGAACCTCACAATGCCCGGACAGGAAGAGTTGAAACCCCGGATCACCGTCTTCGGCGTCGGCGGCGCAGGCGGCAATGCCGTCAACAACATGATCCAGAAACAGCTGGATGGCGTGGATTTCGTGGTGGCCAACACCGACGCGCAGGCGCTGGCCCAATCTGAATCAAAGGCGCGCATCCAATTGGGTGTGAAAGTCACCGAAGGACTGGGCGCGGGGGCCAAAGCATCAATCGGGGCGGCGGCCGCGGAAGAAAACATCGAACAGATCGTCGATCATCTGGCCGGCGCGCATATGTGCTTCATCACCGCCGGGATGGGCGGCGGCACGGGCACGGGTGCGGCGCCTATTATCGCGCAAGCGGCGCGGGAATTGGGCGTGCTGACCGTGGGTGTTGTGACCAAGCCGTTCCAGTTTGAAGGCGGCAAGCGGATGCGCCAGGCGGAAGAGGGCGTGGATGCCCTGCAATCTGTCGTGGACACGCTGATCATCATCCCCAACCAAAACCTGTTCCGTCTGGCCAATGAAAAGACGACCTTTACCGAGGCGTTCAGCATGGCCGATGACGTGCTTTACCAGGGTGTGAAGGGCGTGACCGACCTGATGGTGCGTCCGGGTCTAATCAACCTCGACTTTGCCGATGTTCGCGCCGTGATGGATGAGATGGGCAAGGCCATGATGGGCACGGGCGAAGACAGTGGCGAAGATCGTGCCATTCAGGCGGCTGAGAAAGCCATTGCCAACCCGCTGCTGGATGAAATTTCGCTGCAGGGTGCCAAGGGTGTGTTGATCAACATCACCGGCGGGCATGACCTGACGCTGTTTGAACTGGATGAAGCAGCCAACCGCATCCGCGAAGAGGTGGATGCCGATGCCAATATCATCGTGGGGTCGACCCTTGATACCTCCATGGAAGGGGTGATGCGGGTCAGCGTTGTGGCCACGGGTATTGACGCGATTGCCGAGCACAAAGAGATCCCTGTGCCGCGCCGCAGCCTGGCAGAACCGCTGGTGCCGACGCGTGATATGGTGGTGGAAGATCCCGCGCCGGTGGCTGCTGAACCTGAAATTGCTGCGATGTCTGAGGCGCCTATGGCAGAGCCTGCACCGGCGGCACATGCCGAACCGGGGCTGTTTGACACGCAAACCGCGGCAGCGCAGGACCAGATGGAAGACATTTTTGGCGCGGAGGACCCGCAGGTGGCCCAGGACGATGGCCTGCCACCCCCGGCCTATCAGCCGCAGCATGAACCGCAGCCCGCCGCAGCGGCAGAACCGGGCGATATGCGCGAAAGCTTCGTTGCGCCGCGCGCACCGGTGGCAGGTCAGCCCAGCCCGGACACGTTGCGCCGTTTGGAACAGGCCGTGGGCCGCGTGCCGACGCCTGCACCCAAGGCGCCGGCACCGCAAATGGCCCCGACCGCACCTGCAGCACCCATGGCCGCAGCCCCGGGCACGGCGCAAGAGCCTGAAAAGAAGCGGTTTGGCATCAATTCCCTGATCGACCGGATGACCGGATCGGGTGCGGAATCGACGGCCCCCGCGGCACGCCCGGCGCGCCAGCAACCGCAGCTGAGTTCCAGCGCCGCCCCCGAGGCCGCACCACGGGAAGAGGAAGACCAGATCGAAATCCCGGCCTTCCTGCGCAGGCAGGCCAATTAAGGCGCGCTGTCTTACAGATCAACGGGAAGGGGCTGCACCACGCGGCCCCTTTTTCGTTTTGTGGGGTATGACCCAACGCCGTTCACGTTTGATAGGGGTTTTGGTCTTGTCAAAATGCAACAGAAACAGGGGGTTGGATGCTCTGCGCGGGCGCGATGCGTAGGATTCTCTGGCCCGGTTGCCGCGAGTTGTTAACGATTGCAACAGGGTTAACCCACCCGATCACAACCGGGCGCATATCCGCCCTTGGGATTGGAAGAAATTATTTTGAAACGACGCTGTAAATACATGTAATTTCAATAGCTTGGCCTGTGTAAGCGGAAACCCGCCACCCGCGTGACAGCCATGTTTCACAGCGTTGCAAAGATTGAATTGTAGATAAACCACCCGCCATTTAATTTCTTGCCAATCGAAGGCAGCACTTGAGTTACATCTTGCAAGGCACTCTCCGCAAATCCATCAAGTTCACCGGCGTCGGGCTTCATTCCGGTGTCGCCACATCGGCGACAGTGTTCCCGGCCCCGGCGGGCACCGGCATTGTCTTTCAGCGCATGGATGTGCCGGGGGACAAAGGCCTCTTGCCTGCCAAATGGGACAGCGTTGTGTCGTCCCCGCTCTGTACGCGGCTGGTCAATGACCATGATATCTCCCTGTCGACGATTGAACACCTGATGGCGGCCCTTGTGGGCTGCGGCATTCACAACGCACGCATCCACGTGACGGCGGGCGAGGTGCCGATCATGGATGGCAGCGCATCGGTGTTCGTGAAGGGTTTTCTGCAAACGGGCATCCGCCATCAGGATGCCCCCGTGCATGCGATCAAGGTGCTGAAACCTGTTGAGGTGCGCCGAGGCGATGCAGTGGCGCGGATTGCGCCCAATGACACGCTGCTGATCGAATTTGACATTGATTTCGAAGATGCCGCCATTGGCGCGCAGAGCAAGACGCTCAATATGTCGAATGGCAGTTTCGTGCGTGAATTGTCGGCCAGCCGGACCTTCTGTCGTCAGGCGGATGTGGATCACATGCAGGCCAATGGGCTGGCCCTGGGCGGTGCCCCTGGCGAAAACGCGGTGGTGTTTGACGGCGATGAAATCGTGTCTCCGGGCGGGTTGCGCCATACGGATGAACCGGTACGTCACAAGATGCTGGATGCGTTGGGCGATCTCGGCCTCGCGGGCTATCCGATCCTGGGCCATTACCAGGGCATTCGCGCGGGTCACGCGCTGACCAATGATTTGCTGCGCGCGCTCTTTGCTGACAGCGAAGCCTTTGAAATCGTTGAATGTGATGCGGATATGGTGGCGCTGTTGCCCGGCGCGGGTGTGCACTTGGGTGAGCTGCCTGAAGTGGCCTGAGCGCAGGTTAACCGCCGCGCCCGGTTGCGGCGCAAAAACCCGCCAAATCCATTTTCCAATCCCGAATAATGTGCTACCAACCCCTATGCTTTGGTGGGGGCCTTGCTGCTTTGTCTTTGGCCCAGGGCCCCGTGCGAAGGCATGGCAGGCTGCAACAATGATGAGAGTGCAAGCATGAATAGACCCAAGCGGCGCATCGGTCTGGTGACCGGCTTTGTGACGGTTATGGCGCTTTCGGCCTGTGGCGGCTCCGACAAGGTGGCGCTTGGCAAGGTGAATTATGAAAATTTCACCGCTCAGCAGATTTATGAACGCGGCGAATATGATCTGGCGCGCGACAACCCCGAACTGGCCGCGCAGGTCTTTTCGGAGGTGGAACGCCTGTACCCGTATTCCGATTGGGCCAAGCGGTCCGTGATCATGCAGGCCTTTTCCCATCATGAGGCCAAAGCCTATGAAGACAGCCGCGCCGCCGCGCAGCGCTACATTGATTTTTATCCCACGGATGAGGATGCGGCCTATGCGCAATACCTCATTTCGCTGAGTTATTATGACCAGATTGACGAAGTGGGCCGCGACCAGAAACTGACCTTTGAAGCGTTGCAGGCGTTGCGGGTGGTGATCGAAAACTACCCCGAAAGCGAATATGCGCGGTCCGCTAAGCTGAAGTTTGAACTGGCCTTTGATCACCTTGCCTCCAAAGAGATGGAGGTGGGGCGCTTCTACCTCAAGCGCGATCATTACACATCCGCCATCAACCGATTCCGCGTGGTGGTGGAGGATTTCCAGACCACGACCCACACCGCAGAGGCGCTGCACCGTCTGGTGGAGAGCTACCTGTCGCTGGGCCTGACCAATGAGGCGCGCACGGCGGGGGCCATTCTGGGCCACAACTTCCGCAGCACCGAATGGTATGAAGACAGCTACAAATTGCTGACGGGCCGTGGTCTGACGCTGGAGGCGGTGGGCGACAACTGGCTGCGGCAGGTGTACCGTCAGACGCTCAAGGGCCGGTGGCTGTAACGCGCGGCAGACCTCATGCTGCGCGCGCTTGATATCCGTGACATCCTGATCATTGACCGGCTGGAACTTGGGTTCCAGCCGGGATTGAATGTGCTGACCGGTGAAACGGGTGCGGGGAAATCCATTTTGCTGGACGCACTTGGTTTCGTTCTGGGCTGGCGCGGGCGGGCGGAACTGGTGCGCCAGGGGGCGGACCAAGGCGAGGTTCTGGCGGAGTTTGATCTGGCCGAGGGGCATCCTGCGCGGGCTGTTCTGGAAGAGGCCGGTTTGCCGGTGGATGACACGCTGATCCTGCGCCGGGTGAATGCGCGCGACGGGCGCAAGACGGCGTTTGTGAATGACCGGCGGTGTTCAGGGGAGGTGCTGCGCGCGCTGTCGGATACGCTTGTTGAACTGCATGGGCAGCAGGATGATCGCGGCTTGCTCAACCCGCGCAACCATCTGGTTTTGTTGGACAGTTTTGCGGGGCTGGACGGGGCGCGAGACAAGGTGCGCGCGGCCTGGCGGGCCTGGCGCGAGGCGGAAAAGACCCGCGCGGCGGCGCAAGAGGCGATTGCGAAAGCCCGCGAAGACGAAGAATTTCTGCGCCACGCGGTGGCCGAACTGGATCAACTGGCGCCTGAGCCGGGTGAGGATGCCGAACTTGATGCCCGCCGCCGCATGATGCAGGGCGCAGAGCGCATTCGCGAAGATCTGGGCAAGGCGCAGGCCGCTTTGGGCACGGACGGGGCCGAAGGGTCAGCCGGTGATGCGCTGCGGTGGTTGGAAACGATTGCCGAGACGGCAGAGGGCGGGCTTGATGACGCCATCGCAGCCCTGGGTCGTGCCATGGTAGAACTGGATGAGGCGGCAGGCCATGTGACGCGCTTTGCCGATATGCTGAGCTTCAACCCCCATGAATTGGAAGAGGCCGAGGAACGGCTTTTTGCCATTCGGGGTCTTGCGCGCAAACACGGGGTGCAGCCCGATGATTTGGCGGGCTTTGGTGATCTGATGCGCGAAAAGCTGGCGGTGGTGGATCGCAGCGATGCGGATCTGGCGGAGGCGGAGGCGGCTGTAGCGGAGGCCCGCGCGGCGTTTGACAAAGCGGCAGATGCGCTCAGCGCAAAACGTGCGAAGGCGGCGGGCAAGCTGGACAAAGCGATAATGGCGGAATTGGCACCCCTGAAGCTGGATCGCGCGCAGTTTGAAACGCAGGTGAGCGCGTCAGAACCGGGGCCGGATGGGGCAGACAGTGTCACCTTCAAGGTCGCCACCAATCCCGGCGCGCCTGCGGGGCCTTTGAACAAGATCGCCTCGGGCGGGGAACTCAGCCGCTTCTTGCTGGCGCTGAAGGTGTGTCTGACGGATCAGGCGGGTGGCATCACGATGATCTTTGATGAGATTGATCGCGGGGTCGGGGGCGCCACGGCGGATGCGGTGGGGCGGCGTCTGGCGCAATTGGCTGAAGAGTCTCAGGTTCTTGTGGTCACCCATTCGCCGCAAGTCGCCGCACAGGGTGCCCATCACTGGCAAGTGGCCAAGCGGGTTGAAAAGGGGGCGACGCTGTCGACAGTGACGCCGCTCATCGGGCCTGCGCGCGTGGATGAGATTGCGCGCATGTTGTCGGGTGATACCATCAGCGATGAGGCTCGCGCGGCCGCCGAAAAACTGATGACAGGTTAGAGATTTATTGCCTTCGGCGGGAGTATTTTCAGGCCAGAAAGAAGCCGGTTTCTTTCTGGCCAAAAATACTCAAATCCCGCATGTCGGACAGGCGCGATGTCTCAGTTTCTGGGCGGCACCAGTTTGCCGGGGTTCATGATGTTCAATGGATCAAGCGTGGCCTTGATCGCGCCCATCATGGCCCAACCTTCCCCGTGTTCCCGTTCCATATAGCCCAGCTTGCCCAAGCCAATGCCGTGTTCGCCGGTGACCGTGCCGCCCAGTGACAAGGCCAGGTCCACCAGCCGCTCTGACGCAGCCAGAACGCGGGCTTTTTCAGCCGCGTCGCCCGGGTCAAACATCAAGATTGCGTGGAAATTGCCGTCGCCCACATGGCCCAGGATGGGCCCGTCAATGCCCGCCGCTTCAAGATCGTTGCGGCAGGCCTCAATCGCCTCGGCCAGTTTGGAGATGGGCACGCAGACATCTGTCACCAGCGCCGTGCAGCCGGGCCGCGCGGCCAAGATGGCCCAATAGGCGTGATGACGCGTGGTCCAAAGCGCGGTGCGGTCCTCAGCGCGGGTGGCCCACTCAAAATCTGATCCGCCCCGTGCGGCGGCCAGTTCACCAAAGAGCGCGGCCTGTTCTTCCACCCCGCTGTCGGATCCGTGAAATTCCACCAGAAGGTGCGGGCAGGCGGGCAAATCTGTCCCCGAATAGGCATTCACCGCGCGCACGGTTTGGGCATCCACCAGCTCAATTCGCGCCATGGGCACGCCCATCTGGATCGTGTCAATCACGCAGCCCACCGCATCATCCACGCGCTCAAACCCGCAGACGGCGGCGGCCGTGGCCTCCGGTATGCCGTGCAGCCGTAAGGTGAGTTCGGTGATCAGCCCCAGCGTGCCTTCGCTGCCCACGAAAAGCGCGGTCAGGTCATAGCCTGCCGATGTTTTACGCGCGGTGGTGCCGGTGCGAATGACCTGCGCCCCGGCGGTCACGACCTCAAGCCCAAGAACGTTGTCACGCATCGTCCCGTAGCGCACGGCGGTTGTGCCGCTCGCGCGGGTTGAGGCCATGCCGCCCAGCGACGCGTTGGCCCCGGGATCAACGGGAAACATCAGGCCCGTGGCACGCAGTTCTTCATTCAGCGCCTCGCGCGTTACGCCCGGTTGCACGCGCACGGTCAGGTCATCCTGATTGACCTCCAGGATCTTGTTCATGCGGGAAAAATCCACGCTGACCCCGCCGTGAACCGCCTGCGCCTGACCTTCAAGCGAGGTGCCGACCCCCCAGCCCACCACGGGCATCCGGTGGGCGGCGCAGGTTTTCATGATGCCCACCACATCATCGGTGCTGTCGGGGTAGGCCACCGCATCGGGCGGTGAGAGTGGGAAATGTGTCTCAGACCGGCCGTGCAGCTCCAGATCGGACTTGGAGCGTGTCAGCCGTTGTCCTAGGATCGTGGATAAATCCTCGATCGCGGTTTCATGCGCCATGTCCAACCCCCGTGCAAACGGCACCACTTTACGCCCTGCGGTGGAATGTAAGGCAATGGTGGTCCTGTGGAAAGCCGCCTGTGGGTTTGCGTGGATCACGGGGGCTTGCATGTCATGACGGTGTCGTCCCGCCGGTTTCTCAAGGACAAGATTTCTGCCGCCGGTCGGGCCACGCGCAGCGGCTGGGGGGTTTTGCTTGTCAAAGGTCCAAGCCAGTTCCAGTTCTGGGTGATCGCCCTGATCATCGGGATCGCGGCAGGGTTTGCGGCCAATCTGTTCCGCCTCAGCGTCAATCAGTTGCAAAAGTGGGTTTATGGCACCGATAGCGTGGTGACGCTGCATTCCTTTGCCGAAACGCTGCCATGGTACTGGATCTTGATCATCCCCATTTGCGGTGGCTTGGCGGTGGGGCTGATCCTGCATTTTTTCACCCCTGACGGGCGGGCGCGGTCGGTGGCCGATGTGATCGAAGGCGCGGCCCTGGGTGAGGGGCGGGTGGAAACGAAGGCGGGCGTGGCGTCAATGTTTGCCTCCATCATCACGCTGGGCACAGGCGGGTCGAGCGGTCGGGAAGGCCCGGTGGTGCACATGGCGGGGATGATTTCCACCTGGGTCAGCAACCGCATCAAGGCCAGCGGTCTGACCAGCCGGGATTTGTTGGGATGTGCTGTGGCGGCGGCGGTGTCGGCGTCTTTCAACGCGCCCATCGCGGGCGCGCTTTTCGCGTTGGAGGTGGTGTTGCGCCATTTCGCGCTGCACGCGTTTGCGCCCATCACCATCGCCGCCGTATCAGGTGCCGTGATCGCGCGGCTGCAATTCGGGGATATGGCGGAATTTGCCCTGCCGGTGGCCAATATGCTGGAATTCTATGTGGAGCTTCCGGCCTTTTTGTTGCTGGGCATTTTATGCGGCCTCGTGGCAAGCGCGCTGATGTATGCGGTGTTTTTCGCCGAAGATGTGGGCAACCTGCTGCAAGAGCGGGTGAGCCTGCCGCGTTGGCTGCGCCCGGTGGTGGCAGGCGCGATGCTGGGCGGGATTGCGATCTGGTTTCCTCATATCATCGGGGTAGGGTATGAAACCACGTTTGCCGCGCTCAATGGATCGCTGCTGTTTCATGAGGCGGTTGTGTTTACCGTGCTCAAGGTCATCGCGGTGGCGATCACGCTGGGCGGGCGCATGGGTGGCGGGGTGTTTTCGCCCTCCCTGATGGTGGGGGCGCTGGTGGGGCTGGCCTTCGGGATCATCGCGACCTCGCTTTTTCCGGACAGTTCCGGGTCGGCCAATGTCTATGCGCTGGCGGGGATGGGGGCGGTGTCAGCCTCTGTTCTGGGGGCGCCGATTTCCACCACGCTGATTGTCTTTGAGCTGACCGGGGATTGGCAGATCGGCCTTGCCGTCATGGTGGCGGTGTCCATTTCATCCGCATTAAGCGCCAATCTGGTGACGCGGTCATTCTTCCTGACGCAGCTGGAACGGCGCGGCGTGCGGTTGGCGGCGGGGCCGCATGCCTATGTGCTCTCCATGATGCGGGTGAGCCGCGTCATGCGGGGGCGTGACGATGACAAGGCCGCGCCGGAAGACGCGTGCTGGCAAATGATTGAAGACGGGATTTACGTGGATGGTGCCGCCACGCTTGAGGTGGCGATGACCATCTTTGAGCGCACATCGGCCCAGTTTCTGCCCGTTGTACAAATCGGCGGGGAGGGCGCGGCACCCGAACTCTTGGGGGCAGTGTTCCATGTGGATGCGCTGCGCAACTACAATTCCGCGCTGGCCGAGATTTCGCGGGAGGAGCATAGCTAGCCCAGGTTTTCCCATGTTTCCCGTATATCCTGACCGAAATTATCAACATTTTCCTTGCCAATCCTGACCAAAACCGTAAACGACTATTTTAGTCAGGATATCAACAGGGAGCGTGATATGACATTTTCCAACTCCGTTTCGACCCTTGCCCTTGCGGCCACTGTGGCTGTCGGTGCTGCCAGCGCCAGCTTTGCCGAAGGGGAACTGAACCTTTATTCCTCGCGTCACTACGACACCGATGAGCGGCTCTATTCTGAATTCACAGAGCAGACCGGCATCAAGATCAACCGCATCGAAGGCAAGGGCGACGCGCTGATTGAGCGTATGGTCTCCGAGGGGGCGAACTCGCCTGCGGATGTGCTGCTGACCGTGGACAACACGCGTCTGGCCCGCGCCAAGGACGCGGGCGTGCTGCAGTCGATCGACAGCGCGATCCTGGAAGAGCGTATTCCGGCCAACCTGCAGGACGAAGACAACCAGTGGTTTGCCTTCTCTGAGCGTGCGCGGATCTTCTTTTATGATAAGAACGACGTGTCCGAGCCGCCGATGACTTACGTCGATCTGGCTGACCCGAAGTACAAAGGTCAGGTCTGCCACCGGTCATCGACCAACGTGTATTCGCTGACGCTGCTGTCTGCCGTCATCGAGAATTTCGGTGAAGACGCGGCCAAGGGCTGGGCGCAGGGCGTTGTCGACAACTTCGCGCGGGAACCGCAGGGCGGTGACACTGACCAGCTGCGCGGCCTGGTGTCGGGGGAGTGCGACATCTCTGTGTCCAACACTTATTACTTCGCCCGTGCGATCCGCAAGGATGTGGACGGTCTGGGCAAAGCTGACATGGAAAACATCGGCTGGGTCTTCCCCGATCAGGACGGCAATGGCGCGCATATCAACACCTCCGGTGGTGGTGTGGCAGCGAATGCCCCGAACCGGGAGAACGCGATCAAGTTCCTCGAATATCTCGCCTCTGACAGCGCGCAGGAATACTTTGCCAACGGCAATGATGAATATCCGGTGGTCGAAGGCGTGGCCCTCGGCGCGCCAGCGGCCTCGCTGGGTGAGTTTCAAGCCGACGACGTGGATCTGAGTGCAGCGGCCGCCAACATTGAAAAAGCGGCTGAGATCTTCAATCAGGTTGGCTGGAAGTAAGACTGCTTGACTGAGCGATTTTGGAAGGGCGCGGGAGACTGCGCCCTTTTTTCTTTTCAACCGCGACACCCGCGGAACGCGTCAGTAAGTGTGATTTTTTGGACTCTTGCGCGTTGCAGCGAATGTTGTCTTCGAGCCCTCTTTTACAAATGCTGCACGAGGCACGAATGTCCGGAGCCCAGAAGTTAGGGCCTTGACTTAGAGTGTGCTCAAACACTTAGGCTTGGTGGCGTCTGGGTGAGAATGATATGAAAATTGGTGAACTTGCAAAACGTACGGGGCTCTAGGCCCATACGATCCGCTATTACGAACGAATTGCACTTTTGCCGCCTGCAGACCGCGATGCTAGCGGCCGGCGCAACTATGATGAAACTACCCTTGTTTGGATCAGTTTCCTCATGCGTCTGAAAACCACTGGGATGCCGTTACGCGAAATGCGGCAATACGCCGAACTTCGCGCACAGGGAGAGGAAACCGGTGATGCGCGAAAGGCGCTGTTAGAGCGCCACCGCGACAGGGTGTGTCAGAATTTAACCGAGTTGGAAGCCTCTCTTCTCCTCCTCGACACAAAAATCGAAACATACACCGAAGCCAAAAAAAGGACGCTGAGCCATGATAATTGAACATAAACCTGACGAAACCAGACTAGAGCGTGGGCAGCGCGCGCTTAATATCATCGATGGTGAAGCGGGGCAGAAAGTGATCGACGCACTCGCGGATATCGCCCCTGATTTCGCCACTTACCTGTTCGAGTTTTCTTTTGGCGATATCTATTCCCGGCCCGGGATATCACTACGCGACAGAGAGATTGCGACGATTGCTGCATTGGTTGTAATGGGGACTGCGCAACCGCAGCTTAAAGTGCATATCGAAGCCGGATTGAACGTGGGACTATCGCAAGAAGAGATCACTGAGATTTTGATGCAGATGGCCGTTTACGCAGGTTTTCCGGCGGCCCTCAATGGGTTGTTTGCTGCGAAAGAGGTTTTTGCTTCTGTCGAAGCTAAAGCGGCTGAGCGAAGTGAATGAGGTTGAATTTTCGTTAAAGTCGCTTCTTGCAGCGGTCATTGGCACTGATCCAGCAAAATGGCGCTTTGTCCGCAAAACAGACTTTGGTGAAGACGCGCGATCAGTCGTCTTTGAGGGGGACGCCGTAAAGCTCCAGTTTGTGGCCCTTCAGTTTGTAGCCCAGCTTGCGGGCGATCTTGTCTTGCAGCGCCTCAATCTCGGCATCCACAAACTCGATCACCTCGCCTGATTGCAGATCAATCAGGTGGTCGTGGTGGTCGCGTTCGGCATCCTCGTAGCGGGCGCGGCCGTCGCCGAATTCCAGCTTGTCGAGGATACCCGCCTCTTCAAACAGCTTCACCGTGCGGTAGACCGTGGCGATGGAAATGCCCGGGTCGACGCTGGAGGCGCGGGTGTAAAGCTCTTCCACGTCGGGGTGATCTTCGGCCTCTTCCAGCACGGCCGCAATCGTGCGTCTTTGGTCGGTCATGCGCAGGCCCTTGGCCTCGCAACGATCGGTGATGGTGTCGCTCATGAACTTCGTGTCCGCTGTCTTCGGGCAACGGGATAGCGCGTGACGCCCGTGTTTTCCACTGGAAAACGGCTGACTTTACGTCCCGCAGAAGGTTTGTTGCACGACTTCCGCAGGCAAGGGCGGGCGGCGCAGGTCCTCTGCGCCCGGCTGATCATCGAAAGGGTTGGCCAGCACATCGACCATGCGGTGGAAGGGGGCAAGATCACCCGCAACGGCGCTGGCGATGGCCTCTTCTACGCGGTGATTGCGGGGGATGAAGATGGGACTTTCCGCGGCCATGGTGGCGTCGGCGTCGGTCTCAGAGGCGGTGCGCGCGCGCCAATCGGCCTCCCACGTGTCGAAGGTGTCGGGTTGGAGGAACTGATCGCGGGCTTTTCCCTCAATCAAAGCACGGAAGGTGTTGGTGAAATCGGCACGGCCTTCAACCATGCGTTGGAGAAGCGCGATGATGAGGTCGAGGTCTTCGGGTTTGGCCCTTGCGATGCCGATCTTGCGGCCGAAGGTTTGCAGCCACGCGGCCTCCAGCTTGGGGCCCATGGCGTGGATGATCTGGGTGAAGGCCTCCACCGCTTTGTCCTGGTCGGGCATGAGGGGGACAAGCGAGGTGGCGAATTGGGCCATGTTCCAGACGATCACATTGGCCTGATTGGCATAGGCATAGCGGCCATGGGCGTCGATGGAACTGAAGACGGTGTCGGGGTGGTAGACATCCAAGAAAGCGCAGGGCCCGTAGTCGATGGTTTCGCCGGAGAGCGTGGTGTTGTCGGTGTTCATGACGCCGTGGATAAAGCCCACGCCCATCCATTTGGTGATGAGCGCGATCTGGCGGTCTATGACGGCGGTGAGGAGTTCGACGGGGTCTTCGACGTCGGGGTAGTGGCGCGCAACGGTGTAGTCAAAGAGGGTCTGGAGCGCATCGCGGTCGCGGCGGGCAGCGAAGAACTGGAACGTGCCGACGCGGATGTGGCTGGCGGCGACGCGGGTGAGGATAGCGCCGGGCAAGCGGCCTTGTTCGCGCAGGATATCCTCGCCCGTGATCACGGCGGCCAGCGCGCGGCTGGTGGGAATGTTCAGCGCGTGCATGGCCTCGGACAGGATGTATTCGCGGATCACCGGGCCCACCCAGGCGCGGCCATCGCCCATGCGGGAATAGGGCGTGGGGCCGGAACCTTTGAGTTGGATATCAAAGCGGGTGTCCCCGGCCATCACTTCGCCCAAAAGGTTCGCGCGCCCATCGCCCAGTTGCGGGGAAAAGCCGCCGAATTGATGCCCGGCATAGACCTGCGCCAGCGGGTCTGCGCCCTCGGGGATCTGGTTGCCCGCGAAAATTTGCGCCATCTCATCAGGGTTGCCGGGGGTGATGCCCAGTTCCGCCGCCAGCGCGTCGTTGAAGCGCAGCATTTGAGGGGCTTTGACCGGGGCCGGGTTCATGCGGGTGTAGAACTGCGCAGGCAAGCGGGCGTAGCTGTTATCAAAGGGGATCGTGAGGGTCATGGTGTCAAGATAGGCGGGCCGTTGCAGATTGGGTAGGGCAGGTCACAGGCTGCGCGACATGAGGATGTAGTCCTCATCTGCCTCAAACCCCAGTTTTTCATAGAGTTTGCGGGCGCGCGTGTTGTCGCGGTGGACATCCAGATGCAGGGCCTTGAGCCCCATGGAGGCCAGTTGCGTAGGCAGGCCGTGCAGGATTTCCGTTCCGATGCCGCGACCACGCACGCCCGGGCGGATATAGAGTTCATCCACCAAAGCCTCCAACCCGCCCATGTGGATCGACCACGCAAAAGACAGCGCAAGATAGCCCACCGGCGCGCGGGCCGGTCCGGCGAGGTAGATCGCGCCATGGGGCGACCCTTCGAGCAAGGGCATGATGGCGGCGGCGCGGTCCGTGTCGGACATGTCGATGCCTTCTTCCGCGTGAAAATCAGTGACCAGTTTCGCGACGGCGTCAAAGTGGTCAGGCTTTGCCAGGGTGAGGTGGGTCATAGGCGGGCGAGCCTTTCTGTCAGCAGCGCAAAGAAGCCATCGGTGTTGACGTCTTCGCACACATGCGCATTGGGCGCACGATCCGTGACGCGCCACCAATCCATGACGGTCATGCCAAGGGTGAGGGGGGAGGTCGTTTCGATTTCGACATTTACGTGCCGGGTGGTGAAGAGTGCCGGGTTGATGAGATAGGCGATGGTGCAGGGGTCGTGCAGCGGCGCGCCTCTGGTGCCGAATTTTTCGCGGTCGTAGCGGTCGTAAAATGACGTCATCTGCGCCACGGCGGGGCCGGCGGCACCGGGCAGGGCGCGGAAGGCGGCGGTGTGGGTTTCGGTCACGAGCGCTTTGTGGGTCACGTCAAGCGGCATCACGGTCAGGGGCACGCCTGCGCGGAAGACGATATCGGCGGCGTCCGGATCGACATAGATGTTGAATTCAGCCGCTGGCGTGACGTTGCCCCCGGCGAAATGCACCCCGCCCATCAGCACGATGTCTCGAATGCGCGGGGCAATGTCGGGGGCACGGGTGAGGGCGGTTGCAATGTTGGTGAGCGGGCCGATGGGGACAAGAGTGATGGATTGCGCGGGTTCGGCACGCAGCGTGTCGATGAGGTAATCGACCGCGTGGCCCTCTGCCAGTGGCATGGTGGGATCGGGCAGGGTGGGACCATCGAGGCCGGTTTTCCCGTGCACATGTTCAGCGGTGATGAGGGGGCGTGTGAGCGGCGCATCGCAGCCGGCATAGATGGGCAGGTCAGGGCGGCCTGCGAGTTCAGCGATTTTGCGGGCGTTGGTGGTGGTGTAGGGCAGGGGAACATTGCCCGCGACGCAGGTCAGCGACAGGACCTCAAGTTCCGGGCTGGCCAGTGCCAGCAGGATGGCGACGGCGTCGTCCTGGCCGGGGTCGGTGTCGATGATGATTTTGTGTGCCGTCATGGGGGATGGATTTCATGGCCGGTTGGGTTTGTCCACCTTCTCACGTGGGACAAGCGGTGGATTGCGCCCCGGCGCGGAATCAAGGGCGTAGCCCGCCGCGCCTTCGCCTGGCCCCACCCAGGGCCTGGCGAAATTGCAATTGCAGCGCTTCGCTCGACTATACGGCGGTACGTCACCATAAAGTGCCCTTGTACTAGGTCGGATCGCCACGCCGGGGCCAGGCGAAGGCGCGGCTACCTGCCTAGGTCGCGCATGCCCGTCTCTATGCCGGACAGCGTCATCGGCACCATACGCCCTTCGAAAATTTGGGAGATCATCTGGATGGATTGCGTGTAGCCCCAATACTTCTCGGGCACCGGGTTGATCCAGAGGTGGTTGGGCCATTGTTCCCGCGCACGTTGCAACCAAACCTGTCCCGCTTCCGCATTCCAGTGTTCATTGGCCCCGCCGGGATAGGCAATCTCATAGGGGCTCATCGACGCATCGCCCACGAAGATGCATTTGTAATCCGGCCCGTAGGTGCGCAGGACGTCATCGGTGGGCGTCTGCTCGGACCACCGGCGGCGATTGTCGCGCCACACGCCTTCATAGAGGCAGTTGTGGAAATAGTAATATTCGAGATGTTTGAATTCGGTACGGGCGGCCGAAAAGAGTTCCTCCACCACCTTGATATGGGGGTCCATGGAGCCGCCCACATCGAGGAAAAGCAGCACCTTCACCGCGTTGTGGCGTTCGGGGCGCATCTTGACATCCAGATAGCCGTTCTCCGCCGTGGCGCGGATGGTGCCGTTCAGGTCCAGCTCCTCCTCCGCCCCCTCCCGCGCCCAGTTGCGCAGGCGTTTGAGCGCCACCTTGATGTTGCGAGTGCCCAACTCCACGCTGTCGTCGAAGTTGCGAAACTCGCGCTTGTCCCAGACCTTTACGGCGCGGCGGTGGCGGCTTTCATGCTGGCCGATGCGCACGCCTTCGGGGTTGTAGCCATAGGCGCCGAAAGGCGATGTTCCGGCGGTGCCGATCCACTTGTTGCCGCCCTGATGCCGGCCCTCCTGTTCCTTCAGCCGCTCTTTGAGCGTTTCCATCAACTTGTCGAACCCGCCTAGCGCTTCAATCTCAGCCTTCTCTTCGTCTGAGAGGTGCTTTTCGGCCATTTTCTCAAGCCATTCCTGCGGCAGTTCCACCGCGTTCAGCACTTGATCATTGGAGATATTTTCCAACCCCTCGAACGTGGCGGCAAAGGCGCGGTCGAACCGGTCGATCAAGCGTTCATCTTTGACCATCGCGGACCGGGCGAGGTAGTAAAACCCGTCCACATCATAGGTGACCAGACCCCGCCCCATGCCTTCCAGAAACGTCAGATATTCACGCAAGGACACAGGCAGGCCCGCATCGCGCAAATTCTGGAAGAAAGGCTGGAACATGTCAGAGCGACATGCGGTGGACAAAGATCGTGACGAAAAGGCCGATCAAGGCGAAACCCATGGCATAGACCACGGCGTATTGCGCGATGTCGGCGCGGTTGCCCTTTCGGCGTCGCGCGGTCAAACCGCCCAGGATGGCACCCAGAAGTGCCCCGATAACTACGAACATATGGCTGCGCCCCGCGTGGTCTTAATCAGTTGGATGGGCTTAGTGCGGCAACATCTCTGATCCGCGCGCGGATGGCCCATTGTGTGCCGAACCCGTAGCGCGCCCAGGCCAGACTGTCCAGACGCACGGCATCAGCCTCATCCTTGCGGCCCACCTGGGCCAGCGCCTCGGCCCGCAGCATCAAAAGCGTCGACAGGAGCGCGGCATTTTCAAAGCGTTGCGCGGTTTCGATATGGGGCGCCAGCAGAACGAGCGCGTCGTTGCCCTGACCCTGGCTGATGGCATAGGCCGCCAGTTGTGACGCGGAATAGGCCTGATGCAACCGCGTGCCGGGCGCACGGCGATAGGCCACTTCGGCGGCGACAAAATTGCGGAAGGCCAGTTCGGGTTCGGCCACCTGGCTGAGACGCGCCAGCGCGAAATGGCTGAAGCCAAGGCGATGATCGGTCCAGCCCTGGGATTGCGCGATGCGCAGCGCGTCAGAGGCCGCGCGGCGGCGCTGGCCGGGATTGGTGTCAGGGCCTAGTGCTGTCTGCACTGCGCGGATCCAGGCGCGGGGCGTGGCGGGTGTTCCGATGGCCTGCACCGTGTCGCCGCGCGGGTTCAACCGCGTCAGGATGGCGGGCAAGCGGTCGGCCACTTGCTGGCGCGTCATGCCGGAGCGCAGTTCAGGCGCATAATAGGCCCGCAGGATCAGCATATCGAACCCGGTCAGCACCGTGTGGACGTTGTCATCATTAAAAACGCTGTCGGGCAGGCGATAAAGATCATTGAGCGGCCCAAGCGCCTGGGCCAGTTCTTCGTGCAGGCAATCGCGCACCTCTTGGGGCGCGGCATCACCGGGCAGGAAGATCGCGATACGGGACCGGCGCGCAAGGGCCGACCAATTGGTTTGCGCCGTGTGCCGGGCGGAACGGTATTCCTTCAGCGAGGACACATTGGGCACCACGAAACAGGCGGCCTTGGGCAGGAACCGGCGGATATCGGCGCGGGACACGACCTGGATCGTGATCACGGATGTGTCGGCGTCGGTGGCGGGGCGCTGCGCGATGTCAATCCCGGCCTCCGTCCGCAGCCGGTTCACCAGCTTGCCCAGATCGGGCATCAGCGTCGGCGGCGGATTGCCGGTGACGCGCACCGAAATGGGCCTTTCAAAGCGGGAAAACTGCTGCAGCTGACGCCCGGATTCGAGTTGGAAGCTCAGTTCCAGGAAATCCCGCGCGATGTCACGGTTGGATCTGTCGGGTGCGGTCGGGCGCGACGCGCCGAACGTCTTCATGGCCGGAAGGCCAGATTGCGTTGGCGTCGCCGCGCGGGAGGGCACATCCAAAGGTGCACCCGTACAAGCAGCCAACATCACGCACACCGGAAGTGCCAGGAAACGATTGAACATCAAACTCTTTACAACTGTCACTTTACCCTGTCGCGAAACATCGCAACTTGCTGACCGAACATGCGCGTTCCCGAACGTTGTTAATGACCGATCCTGTCCAGCGTGAGGTGCAACGGCGGCATTTGTGGGGCGCGGCAGACGGCGCATCCATGTCTTCATGAAACCCACAAGTTGCATTCACGGCGACCTTTCACTGGGGATGTCTTTGTACCTGTCAGGGCAGGTGTCAGGCATCCGCGGCATGGTGAGGCAGCATGGCAGGGCGCCATGTCGCACCCAATGCTTAATCGGTTTGTCGCAAAGACGGAAGAATTGAATCCGGGTGGCGATGATCTGCGGCGGTCTGATCGCGCGATTTTGACAGTGGGTGCAGGCCCTGCGCGTGGTTGATGCGGGTCAGCTGCCCCGCCGCGCCATGAAGGCCAGCCGTTCGAACAGATGCACATCCTGTTCGTTCTTCAAAAGCGCGCCATGCAGTTTGGGCAGGGCATCACCCCCGTCGCGGCGCAGGTCCTCGGCCGTCAGGTCTTCGGCCAGGATCAGTTTCAGCCAATCGAGCACTTCAGACGTGGAGGGCTTTTTCTTAAGCCCCGATTGATCGCGGATTTCATAGAACTGCGTCAGCGCGGTGGTGAGCAGTGCCTCTTTGATCCCCGGATGATGGACTTCGACGATTTTCTTCATCGTCTCAGGGTCAGGAAAGCGGATGTAGTGGAAAAAGCAGCGCCGCAGGAAGGCATCGGGCAGCTCTTTTTCGTTGTTGGAGGTGATGATCACGATGGGGCGGACTTTCGCGGCGACCGTCTCCCCCGTCTCATAGACATGAAATTCCATCTTATCGAGTTCCTGCAGCAGGTCGTTGGGAAACTCGATATCGGCCTTATCGATTTCATCGATCAGGAGGACGACCTTGCCCTCGGCCTCGAACGCCTGCCAAAGCTTGCCCTTCTTGATGTAGTTGGCCACGTCATGGACCTTTTCATCGCCCAGCTGACTGTCCCTCAGGCGGCTCACCGCATCGTATTCGTAAAGGCCTTGCTGGGCGCGGGTGGTGGATTTGATGTTCCATTCGAGCATCGGCAAACCAAGCGCCGCAGACACCTGTCGCGCCAGTTCCGTCTTGCCGGTACCGGGTTCGCCCTTAACCAGCAAAGGCCGTTCCAGCGTGACGGCGGCGTTGACGGCCACGGTCAGGTCATCGGTGGCCACATAGGTTTCAGTTCCGGTAAACTTCATGAACGCATGCCTTTTGCAGATGCCTCTCTGTGCAGGCCAAGACCCTAGAGTGCAAGGCGAAATAGAAACCATAACGGATGATTGCCTAGTGACATTTCTTAAAGGTCCGTGTATTTCGGCACCAAACGGGGAAGCTGGCGCTTGTTAGACGCGCGTATGAGGCCAGCAAAATAGGGATGCACATCAATGAAAGCTGAATCGTTTCTAACCGACGACTACCGCCCGGCCGAAGACGAACCTTTTATGAATGACCGCCAGTTGGAATACTTCCGACGCAAGCTTCTGGCCTGGAGAGATGAGCTGCTGGAAGGCAGCCGCGACACGATCGAAGGGCTGCAAGACAGCACCCGCGCGATCCCGGACGTGGCCGACCGCGCCTCAGAGGAAACCGACCGCGCGCTGGAGCTGCGCACGCGGGATCGTCAGCGCAAGCTGGTGGCCAAGATCGACAGCGCGCTGCGCCGGATCGATGAGGGCGAATATGGCTATTGCGAAGTGACCGGTGAGCCGATTTCGCTGAAGCGTCTGGATGCCCGCCCCATCGCGACGATGAGCCTTGAGGCGCAGGAACGTCATGAGCGGCGTGAGAAAGTGCACCGCGACGATTGAACTGAGACGACTGACTTGGTTAGACGGTTTGAAACGCCGGGGCATCGCCCTGGCGTTTTGCATTAGGGGGGCCAGCCCCCCACGTCGAAACCATGGGTTTCGCCGCTCCCCCCGGGATATTTATAGCCAGAAGAACAGCTGGGGCCGTGACGGGGGCTGGTTTTGCTGCCGATCTGATCTAAGCATGACACCATGACAGGCTCAGACATGAATATCACCGTCATCGGTGGCGGGATCGGCGGGTTGGCGGCGGCGATGGCGCTGGCACAGCGCGGCGCGCAGGTGCGCGTTTTGGAGCAGGCGCCCGAGATCAAGGAAGTGGGGGCAGGATTGCAAATTTCCCCCAACGGGGCCTGCGTGTTGCAGGCGCTGGGCTTGGGTGAAGGGGTGCAACGCGCAGGCTTGCAGGCTGAAGCCGTGCGGCTGGTGGACTATCGCGGTGCGTCGGTGGCGCGGCTGGATTTGGGGCGGCTCCGCAACCGCGATTACTTTTTCATGCACCGCGCGGATCTGATTGACCTGCTGCTTGAGGGCGCGCGCGCGGCGGGGGTGGAGATCGTGCTGAACGCCGGTGTCGAGGCGGTGGATTGCGACGGGCCGCACCTGCGGCTTCGGGATGGGCGAGAGGAAACGCCTGATCTGGTGATCGGGGCGGATGGCTTGCATTCGGTGGTGCGGGGGGCGGTGTGCGGATCGCTGGCGCCGTTTTTCACGGGCCAGACCGCGTGGCGTGCGATTGTGCCCAATGTGTCAGGGCGCGGGCCCGAAGCGCGGGTGCATATGGGGCCGCGCCGCCATGTGGTCAGCTACCCGTTGCGCGGCGGCGCTGCGCTGAACCTGGTGGCGGTGCAGGAGCGCGACACATGGGTCGATGAAGGTTGGAGCCAGGAAGACAGCCCCGACAACCTGCGCGCGGCGTTTGCGGATTTCGGCGAGGAGGTGCAGCAGATGCTGGCGGCGGTGGATCGTGTGCATCTTTGGGGGCTTTTTCGTCATCCGGTCGCCCCGTCCTGGCATCGCGGTCATGCGGTGCTGCTGGGTGATGCGGCCCATCCCACCCTGCCGTTTCTGGCGCAGGGGGCGAATATGGCGCTGGAGGATGCCTGGGTGCTGGCCGATGCTCTGTCACTTCCCGGGCGGATGGGGACGCGGCTTGCGGCCTATCAGACGCGGCGACATGACCGGGTGGTGCGGGTCATTGATGCAGCGCAGGGGAACGCGTGGAAGTATCACCTGTCGTCGCGCCCTGTCCGGTGGGCGGCGCATCAGGCGATCCGGCTGGGCGGCGCGTTGATGCCCGATCGGATGATGGGGCAGTTTTCATGGCTCTATGATCATGACGTGACGCGGTAGGGGGCAGGCCTCCGTTTTGTCTTCGCATAAAGCTTAACGTTTCTCAGGCGTCCAGCTGCACCCAGATGGGCACGTGATCAGACGGCTTTTCACGCCCGCGCACGGCCTTGTCGATCTGGCAATCGGTCAGCAGGTCCGCGGCCTCGGGGCTCAGCAGAAAATGATCAATCCGAATGCCGTCATCACGGTTCCACGCGCCGGCTTGATAATCCCAGAAAGAATAGTGCCCTGGGCCTTGCGTGCGGGCGCGAAACGCCTCCGTCAGGCCAAGATTCACGATGCGGCGGAAGGCAGCGCGGCTTTCAGGGCGGGCAAGGGCGTCTTCGGTCCACGCCTCCGGGCGTTTGGCATCTTCATCCTGGGGGATGATGTTGTAATCACCGGCCATGAGGAACGGCTCTTCCAGCTCTAGAAGCTCTGCGGCGCGGGCCTGCAGCCGTTCCATCCAGGCCAGTTTGTAATCGTATTTCGGGCCGGGGCAGGGGTTGCCATTGGGCAGGTACAGCCCGCAGACGCGCACGGCCGTTTTGTCGCCCATCACGGTAGCCTCAATGTAGCGGGCCTGTTCATCCGTCTCATCACCGGGCAGGCCGCGGGTCACATCCTCCAGTGGCAGGCGCGACAGGATGGCCACGCCATTGAAGCTTTTCTGACCGTGGGTTTCGACGTGGTAGCCACGTGATTCGAACATCTCAAGAGGTACGTTTTCATCCACGGATTTCAGTTCCTGCAAGACGACCACATCCATATCCGCCTCATCCAGCCAATCACCGAGCGCCCCCACGCGCGCCTTGATCCCGTTGATGTTGAAGCTGGCGATTTTCATGGGTTTGATCCTTGGCCATTCTGCGTGACCCCCTCTATCACGCGTCCCGCGGGAGAGGGCAAGCCAAGAGGCGCGGTTTAAGCGGCCCGCCCGGCAAAACACCGCGCCGCGCAACCGGCAAATTCGAAATTGATTCGCGATGATTTAGGACACGTATAAGGCGAAACATGTTTAGATTCAGGCCTGTGGATATTTATTTTTTTGCTGAAATCCGCCGGGAAAAAAGGTTAACAAAGTCAAATCTGTTGCCAAACGCAAGCGGCGATCAAGGTCGGTTTGAGCCCTGTGGATAACCCGTATGACAAGAAAATAGAATTGTCTACTCGTCTTAAAGATGTGACCGTCGAGAGGCCCGATTGGGGCTTTGCAACGGGAGACACACATGTCTGCACAACATAAATTCACACCTTCACTGACCACAGAACACGCCGCGCCGACACTGGAAACCAGCCTGCACGATGGTATGGCGGTTGAGGCATTTACCTCCTCCATGGGACCGGTTCGGTCTGAACTGGACGCGGGTGAGGCCACGGGGCTTTTCACGTCCTCCATGGCACCTGTGGCCACAGATACAACGGCTGGCGACGCGGTTGAACTTTTCACCTCCTCCATGACACCGGTGACAGCATCCACCACAGATGGCGACGCGGTTGAGGCGTTCACATCGTCTATGGGTCCGGTGACCACATCCACGCTGGACGGCAATGCGGTTGAGGCCTTCACCTCCTCCATGTCGCCGGTGATCAAGGCAGATGCCGAGGACGGCGATGGCTGCCACATGTTCACGTCGAGCATGTAAGCCAAGATGACGATGCGAGGCGGCGATATCGAAACAGGGCGCGTGTCACAGCACGACCCAAAGGGCGTGGTTGTCACGCTGGATACGCCGTTTCGCCAACGCAACAAACGCGCCCGACAAAGCGCGATCATGCAGCGTTTCGCCGAAACACGGCGCGGGCGGGATGACGTGTTCTGGCTGAAGGAAAACGCCGAAATTCTGGGCGTTTTTGAGGCCACGGGGCTGGGCGCGGATGCGCAGGGTTTGGCAGTTTACGAAGCGTTCTACGCCGATCTTGAAGCGCGGGCCGGGTTCTTTCCGCAGTATTACCGTTTTTTCCTGTCACTGGCCTTGGATCTGGAAGATTTGGGGCTGGCAGGCGATATGGGCGCGCGGATCGCGCATTGGGTGTCGCGCGCAGGGTTCATCGAGGCAGAGCTGTCTGATCTGCAACGGGCGGAGGCGCGCAGGCTGTGCGCCCGGCGCGGTGTGGATGTGGCAGTGGACGCAGGTCTTGATGATCGGCTTCGGGCGTTTTGCGCGCGCTCCGACACCTTCGCGCTACCCAATAAGAAAGCCGCATATGAGCTGACCCATATCGTGTTTTACCTGTCTGAATACGGGCGGAAGTGTCCCGGTTTGGCGCCGGAGGCAATCCTTTCTTTACGAAATGCAGGCACGCTTGCTTTTTTGGAGCTCAATATCGATTTGCTGTCGGAGATCTGCACCGCGCTGCGCTTTGCTGGCGAACGCCCGCCCGAGATTTGGGAGCGTTGGCTGCGTGATCAGGTGCGCCGCTTCACGGTTGCGCCGGTGGACGGGCCTGCGCCCCACGATGATTATCACCCGTGGCTGATGCTGAACTGGTTCATGGAAGTGACCGGTCAGGGCGGGTTCGGTTTGGAAATGCCTGACGCCAAGGGCGGATCGGTCGTGTTTGCAGCGCCCAGCCCGGCGGCGGCGCCGCTGCGGGAATTGTCTAACACGCTCTACCAGCAGGGCGCGGATCGGCGCGATGATTGGGCCGCGATGCGAGACACCGTAGAGGAAGGTTTGTCAGAGGACGCCCGCCACGTGTTGGAAGCGGCAGAGACGGCCGTGGACTTCGATGCCTTTTTCCGTGGATTTGCGCGCGCATCAGGACCGCAGCGCGTGGGGGCCGCGCGATGATTGGCGCGATGGGCGGACGCACGATGCGCATGATTGGCGTCACGGGCGTGGGCCTTGTGGCGCTTTACACGTTGCTGATTTCATCGGCGGACGCGATCACGAAACTTTTCGCGGCAAGCTATGCCGCCCCGCAGCTTTATGCGCTGTCAGGTGGGATCGTGGCCTTGCTGAGCGTGCTGGTCAATCGGCGCGGCGCGGCAAAGCGTGGGGCAGGGCGGCAGGGCATGCGCACCACCTGTCCGCGCGCCATGGCGGTGCGTGTCGTGGCAACCGTGGGTGCGACGGTTGCGTTTTTCTATGCCTTTGCGCTTTTGCCCTTTGCGGAGGTGTTTTTGTTCATCGCCATGATCCCGCTTTTGGCCGCGCTGATGTCTGGCCCCATTTTGGGCGAACGGGTGCGGATGCAGGTTTGGGCCGCTTTGGCGTTTGGCACTGTTGGCGTGTTTTGCCTCTTTCCCGGTGGGGTCGGGGCGGTGTCGCTGGGCCATGGTCTGGCGTTTTTGGCGGTGCTACTTGGGACCGTTTCCATGGTGGCATCACGCTATATCGGGCTGCGGGACAGCAATATCCTGGCGCAGGTGTTCTACCCCAATCTGGCGCTGATGGTGGTGATGGGCGCGGCCTTGCCGTTTGTGTTCACGCCGATGGCGCTGATCGATCTGGCGTGGGTGGTGGTCTACGCGGTGGTTTTGTTTGGCGCGCGGTGGGTTTTGGTCGCGGCCTTGCGTGCGCTGCCTGCCTTTGTGGTGACGCCGCTGATGAACCTGCAATTCGTGTGGATGGTCGCGATGGGGTTCGTGTTCTTCGGCGAAGTCCCCGGCGCTGGCACCTATCTGGGCGCTGCGATTATCATTTTGGCGGGGTCTTGGCTTGTTTGGGATGAGGCGCGGGAGCGGGAGGCCCGGGCACGGGTTGTCCCGGCGGAGTAATGTCTTTTAGCAGTGCGCCGCGCGCGGAATAAAGGGCGCAGCCCGCCGCCCGTTCGCCAGGCCGTCCCCTCGGCACGGCCAAACGTTAACGCGCGCACGCCGCGCTGACGCAGCCCGAGAATTCAATCATAAATCACGGCAGTTCAATCGCTGGATCGCCACGCCACGGCTTGGCGAACGCGCAAACCCGCTTTGTCACATAGAAAAGGATGTGCCGCAGCCGCAGGAACTGGACGCGTTGGGGTTTTCAATCGTGAACCGCGCACCGATCAATTCATCGGAAAAATCAATGGTCGCGCCGCTCAGAAACGGCAGCGAAACCGCATCTACCACGACCTTTTCACCGTCGCCTTCCAGCACCAGGTCATCAGCAGAGGGCGCATCCAGGGTAATTTCGTATTGAAACCCCGAACACCCGCCCCCTTCAACCGCGACGCGCAGCGCCTGGCCTTCGGAGGCCGCGCCGATCTCTGCCAGTCTGGCGAAAGCACGGTTCGTGACGGTGGGGGGCAGATCCATGGAGCACCTTGATGTTTTCATGGGGCGGTAGCCGGAATATAAGGGCAGGGGGACGACGCGACAAGGACTTAAGAGAATGCGCCAGGCATATGCGCTTGACCCGGAGGCCGCGCGCCCCCGGCTGGTAGCAGAGGAAGAAAGCACCTTCCGCTCGCCCTTTCAGCGTGACCGGGACCGCATCATCCATGCCAGCGCGTTTCGGCGGCTCAAACACAAGACGCAGGTTTTTGTGGAACATGAGGGCGATTACTTCCGCACGCGGCTCACCCATTCCATCGAAGTGGCGCAGGTGGCGCGGACGATTGCGGGCGCACTGGGCCTCAATCAGGAACTGACGGAGGCCGTGGCGCTGGCCCATGATCTGGGGCACACGCCGTTCGGGCATACGGGCGAGGATGCGCTGAACGCGCTGATGGCCCCCTATGGCGGGTTTGATCACAACGCACAGGCGCTTCGGATTGTGACCTCGCTGGAGCGGCATTACGCGGAATTTGACGGGCTGAACCTGACCTGGGATACGTTGGAGGGGCTGGCCAAGCACAATGGCCCGGTCGTCGGCGATTTGCCTTGGGCCTTGGCGGACTACAACGCCCGGCATGATCTGGAACTGCACACCCATGCCAGTGCCGAGGCGCAGGTGGCCGCGCTGTCTGATGACATCGCCTATAACAATCACGATCTGCATGACGGGCTGCGCGCGGGGCTCTTCACGGAAGACGAAATCGCGGGTCTGCCGATTGTCCGGGATTGTTACGCCGAGGTGGATGCGGCCTATCCGCGGCTTGATCCTTACCGGCGACGGCATGAGGCCCTGCGGCGCGTTTTTGGCGTGATGGTGGGCAATGTGATTGATACCACGCGGGAGGAGCTGGCGCAGGCCGCGCCGGCCTCCGCACAGGAGGTTCGCGAATTGGGCCGTGCGGTGGTCCGATTTTCGCCTGCCATGTGGGCAGATTTGCAGGAAATCCGCGCCTTCCTGTTTCACCGCATGTATCGCGCCCCGAAGATCAATGAGATGCGCGCGCGGGTGACGCATGTGGTGGAAGAGCTGTTTCCCTTCTACATGTCCGCGCCTGAAAACCTGCCCCGACAATGGCAAACGGCCGTGGCAAGGGCGCAAGATGACGTGATGCTGGCGCGGTTGGTGAGCGACTATATCGCCGGGATGACTGACCGGTTCGCGCTGGAGGCCCATGCCCGGCTTCTGGGTGGACCGGGCGGGGCGGGTGAAAGGCCATAGCGCCGCGACCGATTGTCATTGGCTCTTGGACCGCGGCGCACATATATTGACCTCATGATTGCGGAGCTCGGCCATTTTGCGCTGGTCTTGGCCTTTGTGATGTCACTTGTGACAGCCACTTTGCCATTGATCGGCGCGCATCAGCGACGGCACGGTTTGATGGCCGTGGCCGAACCGGGCGCTGTATTGCAGTTTTTCCTTACTGGCATTGCCTTTGCTGCGCTGACCCACGCGTTTGTTGTTTCTGATTTCTCACTGCGGCTGGTGGTGGTCAATTCCCACTCGCTGAAACCAATGCTCTACAAAGTGACCGGCGTTTGGGGCAATCACGAAGGATCCATGTTGCTTTGGGTGTTGATTGTCACGCTTTTTGGCGCGGTCGCCGCGTGGCGTGGGGCTGGGTTGCCGCCGTCGCTGCGGGCGCGGGTTCTGGCGGTGCAGAGCATGGTTGCGGCGGCGTTTTTCGCCTTCATCCTCTTTTCGTCAAACCCGTTTGAGCGCATGGCGATCCCCCCCTTTGACGGACAGGATTTGAACCCGCTGTTGCAGGATCCCGGTTTGGCCTTCCATCCGCCGTTTCTGTATCTGGGCTATGTCGGTCTTTCGATGACGTTTTCTTTCGCCGTGGCCGCGCTGATCGAAGGCCGGGTCGATGCGGCTTGGGGCCGTTGGGTGCGGCCCTACACGCTGGCCGCGTGGATGTTCCTGACCGTCGGCATCGGGCTTGGGTCGTGGTGGGCCTATTACGAACTGGGCTGGGGCGGGTTCTGGTTCTGGGATCCGGTGGAAAACGCCTCCTTCATGCCCTGGCTCATCGCGGCAGCCCTGTTGCATTGTGCAATCGTAGTGGAGAAGCGGGAGGCGTTGAAAGCCTGGACCATTTTGCTCGCCATCATCGCCTTCGGGTTTTCGATGGTGGGGGCGTTCATCACGCGTTCTGGCGTGCTGACCTCGGTCCATGCTTTTGCGACCGATCCGGAGCGGGGCGTGTTCCTGCTGATGATCCTTGGGTTCTTCATGCTGTTGGGTCTGACATTGTTTGCGGCGCGCGCGCCCGCTCTGCAATCGAAAGGCGTCTTCGGGCTGGTGAGCCGGGAATCGGTGCTGGTGCTCAACAATCTGATCCTTGCCGTGTCGGCCTTTGTCATTTTCGTGGGCACGATCTGGCCGCTGGTGAGTGAGATTTTCTTTGATCGCAAACTCTCCGTCGGGCCGCCGTTCTTCAACCTGGCCTTCGCGCCTTTCATGCTGGCCCTTGGTCTGGTCCTTCCGATTGGCGCGATGCTGCCGTGGAAGCGGGCGCAGGTGGGGCGCATTGTGCGCAAGCTGATCCCGGCCTTCGTGCTGGCCGTCGCGATCGGTGTGCTGGCCTATGCCATGCAAACCGGGCGCAGCGGGCTCGGGCCCATCGGACTGATGCTGGGGGCGTGGTTGGTGATGGGCAGTTTTGTCGATCTGATGGCGCGGGCGGGCCGTGGGACATTGCGTGAAAGGCTGGGCCGGATGACGCGCCTGCCGCGCGCTGATTGGGGGAAATCCGTGGCCCATGCGGGGCTTGGTGTCACCTTTGCAGGCGTGGCCGCCATGATGGCGTGGGAAGCAGAAGACATTCGCGTGGCGAGCCCCGGAGACAGTTTTGACATCGCCGGCTACACCCTGACGCTGGATCGCATACGCGAGGTGCAGGGGCCAAACTACGTGGCCACGGTGGGCGATCTGACGCTGGAAAAAGGCAACACCGTGATCGGCACGATGCATCCTGAAAAGCGCATCTACCCGGTGGCCAACATGCCCACCACGGAGGCCGCGCTCAACAATGGCTTCACACGCGACATCTACGTATCTCTGGGTGATCCGCAGGCGGGCGGCGGCTGGGCCGTGCGCACCTATTACAAACCGCTGGCCAATTGGATCTGGGGCGGATCTATCCTGATGGCGCTGGGTGGGCTTTTGTCCCTCACGGACCGGCGCTACCGCGTGGCCGCGGGCGCTGCCAAGGCGCGCGCCAAACCCGCCGAGGTCCCCGCCGAATGAAGCGGCTGGTGCTGATCCTGTGTTTTCTGGCGGCGCCGCTTTGGGCGGTGCAACCCGATGAGGTGCTGGACGACCCCGTGCTGGAAGATCGTGCGCGCGCGCTGTCGGAAGAGCTCCGCTGCCTTGTCTGCCGCAATGAAAGCATTGACGAATCCAACGCGCCCCTTGCCCGTGATCTGCGTCTTCTTGTGCGGGAACGGTTGGTGGCAGGCGACAGTGACGCCGATGTGATGGCCTTTGTGACGGACCGCTACGGGGAATATGTGCTGCTGAAACCCACCCTGACGGGCAGCAATCTGATCCTGTGGCTGGCCGGGCCTGCGATGTTGCTATTGGGTCTGGGTTTGGGCGTGGGGTACTTGCGGGGCCGCGCGCGGGGGCAGGCGGATGAGGCGCTGTCGGATGAGGAAAAGGCCCGTTTGGCGCAAATCCTGAAGGAGTGATTTCCTCCGCCTCCGAATGCCGCTAGGGTCCGGCAAATGCGCATCAAAGGTGACCCGCCCATGACAGAGTACAATTCCATTCAGTTCACCGTCGAGGACGGCGTCGCGATCATTCGGCTCAACCGCCCTGACCGCATGAACGCGCTGAGCGCAGAGATGCGCGCGGAAATCATCGATGCGGCCCGCACCGCGCCCCGACTGGCACGCGTGTTGGTGTTGACGGGGGAAGGTAAAGCCTTCTGCGCGGGGCAGGATCTGAGCGACGATGCGGCGGCGGCCTCGGCTGATCTGGAACGGGTTTTGCGCGATGAATACGTGCCGATGATCGAGGCAATTGGCGACTGCCGCATTCCCACGATTTCCGCCGTGAACGGCCCGGCAGCGGGGGCAGGGGCCAATCTGGCGCTGTCAGCCGATGTGGTGATCGCGTGCGAGAGCGCGTATTTCCTGCAAGCCTTCGCGCGCATTGGCCTTATTCCCGATGCGGGCGGGACCTATTGGTTGCCGCGTCAGATGGGAGCAGCGAAGGCCATGGGGGCTGCCCTTTTTGCCGAACCGATCAGCGCGCGGCAAGCCGATGATTGGGGCATGATCTGGGAAGCGGTGGAAGATGCCGCGTTTGAAGCCCACTGGCGCGCCCGCGCGGCGCACTTGGCCGCTGGGCCGACAGAGGCCTATGCCCAAATGAAACAGGCCATCCGCGGCAGTTGGGAAAAATCCCTCAAAGGTCAGTTGGATGTGGAAGCGCGGCTGCAAGGCGAATGCGGCCGCACGCGTGATTTTCAGGAAGGCGTGCTGGCCTTTCTCGAAAAGCGCAAAGCCACGTTTGAAGGCAGGTAACATCCCCTGCTTGCACGCACGATCCTTGGGGGCCTGCCCCCAAACGCACGATCCTTGGGGGCCAGCCCCCAAACGCATGATACTTGGGGGCCAGCCCCCAAACCCCCGGAGTACTTATGGCCAGAAAGAAGCATGAGCTCGGCTTCTTTTGGGACAAAAATACTCCCGCCGGAGGCATAGAAGCCTGAACCCGAGGGTCACATCCGGTCGGATGTTTGCAGAATAAAGATGTTTGCATCCGAAAACGCCTGACCCGTTGCCGCGACGCTGGCCATGGGGCGGCCATTGGCAAGGATTTGCACCCGGCCATTGCCTTCCATCACATCAAGCTGCACATCGTTATCCCCCTCTTCGAGGATGACGGAGATCACCTCTTCTTCGGCGTTAAAGCTGTCAAATTCCACCGGGGCGGCGTGCGCATCCCAGATCGCGCCTTGCGTGATCGCAGCCTCCAACCAGTCTGGCGGGCCCATGACCGGCGCGGGTGTCATCGGCAGCGCGCGGTGATCCATCAGGAAGGCGGGCAGGGTGGTTTGGCTGGGCAGGCCGGCGCGCAGACGTGGGATGGCGGGGCGACGCAAAACGGGGTGAGGCATGACAAAACCGCGCGTGAGGAAAGATGCGCGTCATGTCTGATGCATTTGCCTTAAATTCAGGTGAATCCCGACGCAAGAAAAAGGCCCCGGCGCGGGATGCGGCGGGGCCATCTTCGCGAACAGGCGCGGTTAGCGGTTTTCCATATCCACGTAGTCGCGCATCGTCTCACCTTGATAGAGCTGACGCGGGCGGCCGATTTTCAACTGTGGATCGGCGATCATTTCCTTCCACTGGGAAATCCAGCCCACCGTGCGGGACACGGCAAAGATCGGCGTGAACATCGAGGTCGGGAAGCCCATCGCCTCAAGGATGATGCCGGAGTAGAAATCCACATTGGGGAAGAGCTTCTTGTCGGCGAAGTAATCATCCTCAAGCGCTTGTTTTTCCAGCTCTTTGGCGACCTGAAGCGTGGGGTTGTCTTCCACGCCCAGCAGTTCCAGCACCTCGTCAGCCGATTGCTTCATCACCTTCGCGCGCGGGTCGAAATTCTTGTAGACCCGGTGGCCAAAGCCCATCAGGCGGAATTCGTCATTCTTGTCCTTGGCGCGGGCGATGTATTCGGGGATGCGATCGACCGTGCCGATCTCACGCAGCATCTCAAGACAGGCCTGGTTCGCGCCACCATGGGCGGGGCCCCAAAGGCAGGCGATGCCCGCTGCAATGCAGGCGAAGGGGTTGGCACCAGAGGACGAGGCCAGACGCACTGTCGAGGTCGACGCGTTCTGTTCGTGATCGGCGTGCAGCGTGAAAATGCGATCCATCGCGCGGCTCAGGATCGGGTTCACCTGATAATCCTGCGCAGGCACTGCAAAGCACATGCGCATGAAGTTGGAGGCGTAATCCAGTTCGTTGCGCGGATAGACGAAAGGCTGGCCGATGGAATACTTGTAGGCCATGGCCGCAATCGTCGGCATCTTCGCGATAAGGCGGATCGAGGCAACCTCCCGCTGCCAGGGGTCGTTGATGTCGGTGCTGTCGTGGTAGAATGCGCTGAGTGCACCCACGACGCCCACCATGATCGCCATCGGGTGCGCATCCCGGCGATAGCCGCGGAACAGGAAGTGCATCTGTTCGTGCAGCATCGTGTGGGTTGTCACCCGGTTTTCAAAGTCTTCCAGCTGCGCGGCAGAGGGCAATTCGCCGTAGAGAAGCAAGTAGCAAACTTCGAGGAAATGCGATTTCTCGGCCAGTTGGTCGATGGGGTAGCCACGATGCAGCAGCTCACCCTTGCCGCCGTCGATGAAGGTGATCGTGCTGTCGCAGCTGGCGGTCGACGTGAAGCCCGGATCATAGGTGAACACACCCGCCTCACCATAGAGCTTGCGGATGTCGATCACATCCGGGCCGGCGGTGGGGGAGAACATGGGCAGGTCGTATTCCATGCCCTCAATCGTCAGTTTCGCGGATTTATGTCCGTCCTTCATGGGCGTGCTTCCTTCTGTGGCGCGGCGCCCCCCGTTAAAAGGCGCAAGCTGTTGATCTGCCCGGGGCTCGGGCGTCTAAGGTGTGGCGGCCTCGCGCAGTCGAGCAATCGACTCGTCGCGTCCCAATACCAATAACATGTCATACACGCTCGGCGTTACGCTTTTCCCAGCGAGGGCGGCCCGCATCGGGCCTGCAAGTTTGCCGAATTTGGTATCGTGGGCCTCCGCAAAGGATTGCGTGACCGCCTCTAAATCCTCTCGCGTCCACGTAGCATTTTGCAGCTGCGGCGTCAATTCATTCAGTATACCACGGGATACATTATCCAGCGCCTTGGCCGCTTTCTCATCAGGCTGGATCGGGCGATCAGATAGGATAAAGGACGCTTTTTCAAGAAGTTCTGGATAAGTCTTCGCGCGTTCTTTCAGGCAATACATTCCTTTTGTCAAAAGGTCTTTCTGCGCTGCGGTGAAGGCAACACCGGTCGTGGCAACCCGGAAATCGGACAGATCTTGCAGCAGTGCAGCATCTTCCATCTGCGCAATATGCTGCCCGCTGAGATGGTCGAGCCGTTTGAAATCAAATCGCGCGGGTGATTTGCCGATGCCCGTGAGGTCAAACCAGGCTTTGGCGTCAGAATCAGTGAAGAATTCATCGTCGCCATGGCTCCACCCCAGGCGGGCCAGATAATTGCGCATGGCAACGGCCGGGTAGCCCATATCGCGGTATTCCTCGACCCCGAGCGCACCGTGCCGTTTGGAGAGCTTCTTGCCATCTGGCCCGTGAATGAGCGGGATATGAGCGTAAGTGGGCAGGGGCCAGCCCATGGCAGTATAGATCATCATTTGCCGCGCGGCATTGTTGAGGTGATCATCGCCGCGGATCACGTGGGTGACGCCCATATCGTGGTCGTCAACGGCCACGGCCAGCATGTAAACCGGCGTGCCGTCAGAGCGCAGCAGCACCATGTCATCCAGTTGATCATTGCGGATGGTGACGTCGCCCTGCACAGCGTCGCGGATCACGGTTTCGCCTGTTTGCGGCGCCTTGATGCGGATCACGTAAGGCGCATCCGGGTGGGTTGCGGGATCGGCATCGCGCCAGGGGCTGCGGAAGAGCGTAGAACGCCCCTCGGCCTTGGCGGCATCCCTATACGCCTGGATTTCTTCCTGCGTGGAAAAGCACTTATAGGCCTTTCCTGATGTTAGAAGATCCTGCGCGACCTCGGCGTGACGGCCTGCGCGTTCGAATTGGGAGACAGCCTCGCCATCGTGATCAAGGCCCAGCCACGCCATCCCGTCCAGGATCGCCTGCGTGGCCTCCGGCGTAGATCGTGCGCGATCCGTATCTTCGATCCGCAGCAGGAATTTTCCGCTACGGCCCCGGGCAAAAAGCCAGTTAAAGAGCGCGGTGCGCGCCCCGCCGATATGCAGAAAGCCGGTGGGAGACGGGGCGAAACGGGTGACGACAGGCTCAGACATGATCGTGGTTAACCTTTCGCTAACGAATGAAGGGGTACTGTTTGGCGGGCAAGCTCTATCGGCCCCAAGTGGTGGAGACAAGTCTTGCAACGCTCCGTGAATATTCCCGCGAACACACCCGCGAACATACCCTCTGTCGCGTTTGACATCTGGCTGGCGCAGCGCGGGCATATGTTTCACTGGTCGCCAGTGTTCTTTGGTGCAGGCGTTGGCGTGTATTTTGCCCTGAAATCAGAGCCTTCGACTGTGGTCTTTGCGTGTCTTGCGGGCCTCGTGGCGGCGATGGTGGCTGGCTTGGTGGTCTGGCGCAGCCTGTGGTCCCCTATCCTGTGGGCGGTGCTGCTGTTTTCACTGGGCCTAGGGGCGGCGGCGTGGCGTGCCCATGCGGTGGCGGGGCCGGTGCTGGATTGGCGCTACTATGGCGCGGTCGAGGGGCGGATCGTGGGTATGGATCGTTCTGGCTCTGACGCGCTGCGGTTGACGCTGGACCGGGTGGTGCTGGCCAATGTGCGGCCTGCGAAAACGCCGACCCGGGTGCGCGTGTCGCTGCACGGGGATCAGGGGTTCACCGATCTGCGCCCCGGCACAACGGTGATCATGACGGCGCATCTGTCGCCCCCCTCTGGCCCGGTGGAGCCGGGCGGTTTTGACTTTCAACGTCATTCCTGGTTTCTGGGGCTGGGTGCTGTGGGTTATACCCGCACGCCCGTTCTGACCCTCGCGCCGCCGGAGGGCGGGCAATGGCAATTCAAGGCGCGCATGGCCCTGTCCCAAAGGGTGCAAGAGAAGCTTCCGGGGGAGGCGGGCGGTTTTGCAGCCGCGATCATGGCCGGGGATCGGTCTGGCATCGCGCAAGAGACGCTCTTTAATCTGCGGGTGTCGAACCTTGCGCATCTCTTGGCGATCTCCGGCCTACATATGGCGCTTTTGACAGGGTTTATCTTTTCCGCGCTGCGCCTTGGGTTGGCGGCGGTTCCGCGGGTGGGTCTGCGGGTGCCAGCGAAGAAAGTCTCCGCCATCGGGGCGTTGATCGCGGGGGCGGGGTATCTGGCGCTCTCGGGCGGGAACGTGGCCACGGAACGCGCCTTCATCATGGTGGCGGTCATGTTCTGCGCCATCCTGGTGGATCGGCGCGCGCTGTCGCTGCGATCCGTGGCGATTGCTGCGCTCATAGTTCTGGCGCTCCGGCCCGAGGCGCTGCTGGGCCCGGGGTTTCAGATGTCCTTTGCGGCCACGACGGCGCTGGTCTTCGTGTTCAACGTCGTGCGGGATTACGATTTGTCCTTTGGGCCCAAATGGATACAGCCGGTGGTGGGGGTGTTCCTGTCCTCCCTTGTCGCGGGTTTGGCCACGGCGCCCATCGCAGCGGCGCATTTCAATCAGTTTGCTCATTACGGCCTGATCGCCAACCTGTTGAGCGTGCCATTGATGGGCGTTTTGGTGATGCCGGCGGCCGTCTTGGCGGCGTGTCTCATGCCACTTGGCCTTGATTTTATCCCGCTGTGGGTGATGGGGCTGGGGCTTGATTGGATCCTGATGGTCGCCAATTGGACTGCCGGGTTGGAGGGTGCGCGCGGCATGGTTGCCTCACCCGCGGGCTACGTGTTGCCCATGCTGGCGCTTGGTGCGCTTTTTGTCGTGCTGTGGCAGGGGCGGGCGCGGTTTCTGGGGGTACTGCCCTTCATTGCCGGGCTTATCCTGTGGAGCGGGACAGAACGCCCAGCGGTGCTGATCGCAGATACGGGCGGGCTCATCGGCGTCATGACGTCTGAAGGTCGTGCGCTGAACCGGGAACGCGGTTCTGGGTTCGTGGCGCTCAACTGGTTGGAAAATGACGGCGACCGCGCCACGCAGGAGGGCGCGCATTCAAGATGGGCGGCTGAGGGGGATGCCTGGCCCATCATCGCACTGCGCGGTCAAAAAGCTGTGGATAGTTCGACAGGCTGCGATGGGGCCAAGTGGTTGGTCATGAACAAAAATCCCGCCTCGGTTCTTCAGTTTGACGGCTGTGAGATCCTGACGCCCGCGTCTTTGCAAAAAACAGGCGCCATCGCGCTTTTTGACCGCGATGGCACCTTGGAACCTGTGACTGCGCGCCAGATCACCGGCACGCGGCTTTGGAATGCTCAGTAAGTGCGGATAAGACCGACAAGACGGCCTTGCACGCGCACCTTGTCATCGGGCAACACGCGGGTCTCATAAGCGGGGTTGGCCGCTTCAAGGGCGATGGCATTGCCGTTGCGGTAGAACTTCTTCAGCGTCGCTTCCTGATCTTCCACCAGCGCCACGACGATATCGCCATTGTCGGCCACGTCGGTTTCGCGAATGACAACGATATCGCCATTGTTGATCCCGGCGCCGATCATCGAATCGCCTTTGACTTCGAGGGCATAGTGACCGGCTTTGCCGCTGATCATGTCGCCGGGTACGGACACGTTTTGCGATCCGTCCGCGATGGCCTCAATCGGGACACCGGCGGCGATGCGGCCCATCAGCGGCACGCTCATCACCGCAGCCTCAACCACCTGCGCGGCAATGGGGGCTGGCACTGGGGCGGGCTTTGATCCTTCAATCACGCGGGGCACGAAGCCGCCCGCATCACCGCCCAGGCTTTCGGGCAGTTTTACAATCTCCAGCGCGCGGGCGCGGTGGGCGAGGCGGCGAATGAAGCCGCGTTCTTCCAAGGCGGTGATCAGCCTGTGGATCCCCGATTTGGAGCGCAGATCCAGCGCATCTTTCATTTCGTCAAAGCTGGGCGGCACGCCATCGCGCTGCACCCGCTTATGGATGAATTCCAGCAGATCGAGCTGCTTCTTGGTGAGCATTATCCTGTCCTCCGGTCACCGGTCATCATGCTTTGTTCTACGCATGTTCTTGTTTTGTGTCAACGGGGGCGCGATGTTCTTGTGGATAACTCGCCTAAAGCGGCAGGTAGTCCATCATCTCACCGGCCTTGCGAGGGCCGTCATCAGGGGGGCGGATCATCAGCGCGTTAGACGTGGCCAGCACCGTCAGAAGGGAACTGTCCTGCCGGTCGGCCGGGGTGATCGTGTCACCGTCGACGACCGCGCGCATGTAGTGTTCGCGGGGCCCATTCTTGGGAATATCCAGCGCGAGGGGCGCACGCAGTCGAGGCGCAGGCGCGCCGGGAAAGCCAAGCATGACTTGTAACATGGGCAGCAAAAACACCTGTCCGCAGACCAGTGCAGAGACCGGGTTACCGGGCAGCCCGACCATGGGCACGTCGCCCATCTTGCCTGCCATCAGCGGTTTGCCGGGGCGCATGCGGATTTTGTAGAAGGCCTGCCGCAGCCCCATGGTTTGGGCCACATCCGCCACCAGATCATGATCGCCTACTGAGGCCCCGCCGATCGTGACGATCATGTCGCTGTCCTGGGCAAGCTCAAACGCGGCGGTGAGCGAGGGGGCATTGTCGCGCGCGATGGGCAGGATGCGGGCCTCGGCCCCGGCGGCATCCAACATCGCTTTCAGCCCGTAAGTGTTTGATGCGATAATCTGATCGGGGCCGGGGGCCTCTCCGGGCAGGACCAGTTCATCGCCGGTGGACATCAGCGCGATGCGCGGTTTTCGGGTACACGTGACCTGCGCCACGTTCATTGAGGCAAGCAATGCAATATCAGACGCACGCAGGCGGCGCGGCGCATCTATCATGGCCCCTTCCGCGAAGTCGGATCCCTTGGCGCGAATGTAAGGTCCGGTGTCGAGGTCATCCTTCAGCGTGATCTGGGTCTTATGGCGGGTGACATCCTCTTGAATGATGATGCGGTCTGCGCCCTCTGGCACGGGCGCACCGGTGAAGATCCTCACGCATTCATTGGGTTGCAAGGCGCGGTTGAAGCCGTGTCCGGCCGCAGATTCCCCGATCACCGTGAAGCGCGCGCCGGGGGTGACATCGGCGGCCCGCACGGCATAGCCATCCATGGCAGAGGCATCAAAGGGCGGCTGATCGCGCATCGCATGCGCCGCCCGGATCATCACGCGACCGGCGGCCTGATCCAGTGGAACGGTCTCAGCGCGCAGAGGGGTCACGAGGCCAAACAGCTGGTCCAGCGCGTCATTGACAGAAATCATGACGCCTCATACCGGCCTGATTTTCCGCCATCTTTCAGGGTCACGCGCACACCGCCGATCTGCATGCCCCGGTCGGCGGCCTTGACCATGTCATAGACGGTCAGCGCGGCGGTGCTGACGGCGGTCAGGGCTTCCATCTCCACCCCTGTTTGACCGGTGGTTTTGACGGTGGCCGTGATACGGATGCCCGGCAGATCAGGATCCGCGGTCAGATCCACGCTGACCTTGGCGATGGGCAGCGGGTGACAAAGCGGGATAAGGTCCGCGGTTTTCTTCGCGCCCATGATGCCTGCAAGCCGCGCAACAGATAGAACATCGCCCTTCTTGGCGCGACCTTCTGTAATCATATCAAAGGTATCCGTGGCCATCTTCAAGTAGCCTGCGGCCTCCGCCACGCGGTCGGTCACTGGCTTGTCGGACACATCGACCATATGGGCGTTCCCGTCGCCATCGAAATGGGTGAGCTTGCTCATATCCCGACAGCGCCCGCATTGTCCGCACCGGCCAGAATGGCCTTGGTGGCCGCGGTAACATCGTCTTGGCGCATCAGCGATTCCCCAATGAGGAACGTGCGCGCGCCGAACCGGGCCATGTCGGCCAGATCATCGGCCGTATAAAGCCCGCTTTCGCACACGACCATACGGTCTTCCGGGATTATGCGGGCGAGGGTGCGGGTGGTGTCGAGCGTTGTTTCAAAGGTGTTGAGATCGCGGTTGTTGATGCCGATCATGGTAGATGTGAGCAGGGCGGCGCGCTCCAACTCCTCGGCATTGTGCACTTCCAGCAGGGCATCCATGCCCAGCTCAATCGCGGCTGCTTCCAACTCTGCCGCTTGGGTGTCTGACACAGAGGCCATGATGATCAGGATGCAATCGGCACCCCAGGCGCGGGCTTCAAGCACCTGATAGGTGTCATACATGAAATCCTTGCGCAAAACCGGCAGGTTACAAGCCGATCTTGCCTGATCGAGGAACTCAGGCGCGCCCTGGAAACTGGGCGTGTCGGTCAGGACAGACAGGCAGGTCGCGCCGCCCTCTTCATAGGCGGCGGCCAGGGCGGGCACGTCGAAATCTTCGCGGATGAGGCCCTTGGACGGGCTGGCTTTCTTGATCTCTGCGATCAGGCCATAGCCTTGTTTGCTGGCTTGCAGAAGGGCATCCGCAAATGGGCGCACCTCCGGCGCGGCGTTGGCCTGTGCTTCGACCTCTTCGAGGGGCGTCGCGGCCTTGGCGGCGGCAATCTCTTCCAGCTTATAGGCTTTGATTTTTTCCAGGATCGTTGGGGTGCTCATGATGGTGTCACGCGGCCTCCGATGTGATGCGGGCCAGGGTTTCGATCTTGGCCTTGGCTGACCCGCTGTCGAGGCTTTCTGCCGCCATTTCAGCGCCTTCTGGCAAGGTGCTCACCTTATCTGCCACCACCAGCGCCGCGGCAGCATTCAGCAGCACGGCATCGCGATATGCCCCCGATGCGCCATCCAGCAGCGCGCGGAAGGCCGCACCGTTTTCCTCAGGTGTGCCGCCCAAAATGGCCTCAAACGGATGCACGGGCAGGCCTGCGTCTTCGGGGTGGATTTCTTTGTCTGACACTGCGCCGTCTTCCAGGGCCGCAACCCAGCTGACGCCGGTGATGGTCAGTTCATCCGTGCCGTCAGATCCGTGGACGAGCCAGGCTTTTTCCGATCCTAGCGCGGCCAGCGTTTCGGCCATGGGGCGGATCAGATCGCGGGTGAAGGCCCCGGTGAGTTGGCGTTTCACGCCTGCCGGGTTGGTCAAAGGCCCTAGGATGTTGAAAATTGTCCGCGTACCGAGTTCGGCGCGCACCGGGCCAACATGGGCCATGGCAGGGTGATGCATCGGGGCCATCATGAAAGCGATGCCTGCCGCATCGAGCGCCTTTTGCACCACATCCGGTCCTACCATCACGTTGACACCCATCTGCCCAAGCGCGTCCGCCGCACCGGACTTGGAACTGAGGTTCTTGTTGCCGTGCTTGGCCACCGGCACGCCTGCGCCGGCCACGACAAAGGCCGTCGCGGTGGAGATATTGAGTGTTCCCTTACCGTCACCACCCGTTCCCACGATATCCATCGCGCCCGGCAAGCCGCTGACTTTGTTGCATTTTGCGCGCATCACGGCGGCGGCGGCGGCGTATTCATCCACCGTTTCACCGCGCGTGCGCAGTGCCATCAAAAGGCCGCCGACTTGGGCCGGGGTCGCCTCGCCGTTGAATAGGATGGTGAAGGCCTCTTCCGCCTCATTGCGCGTCAGCGCGCGGTCAGCGGCGATGCTGATCAGAGGTTTGACGTCACTCATGCGGCGACCGCCATTTCGTCGAGGAAATTCTTCAAAAGCGCGTGGCCATGTTCCGACCGGATCGACTCGGGATGGAACTGCACGCCGTGGATAGGCAGCTCCCGATGGCTCAGCCCCATGATCGTGCCGTCCTCCAATTCGCCTGTGATTTCAAGCTCTTCGGGGCAGGTCTTGCGGTCAACCACCAGCGAATGATAGCGCGTGGCGGCAAAGGGCGTGGGCAGGCCCTTGAACACGCCGCGACCTTCGTGGCGCATCTCACCCATTTTGCCATGGACGATGTCGGAATGGCGCACCACGTTGCCGCCAAACGCCTCGCCAATGGCCTGATGGCCAAGGCAAACGCCCATCAGCGGCGTGCGTGTCTCCGCCGCCGCCTGCACAAGCGCCAGACAGATGCCCGACTGTGATGGCGTGCCGGGGCCGGGGGACAGCAGGATGCCCGCAGGCTTCAACGCCATCGCCTCTTGCACGTTCAGCGCATCATTGCGGTGCACGACCACATCCGCCCCAAGCTCACCCACGTAATGGACGAGGTTGTAGGTAAAACTGTCGTAATTATCTATCAGAAGCAGCATTTTGCCGGTCTCGCGCGCATTGGGGCTTTGGCCCCGGTCAGGTGTCGCGGTATACTTGGCTGAGGTTGCAAAGGCGCGTCAAGAGGCGCATTACAGCCGCGGCAGAGAAATAGAGGGTGAAACCCGTGAAAACAGGCTTGCTGGGTGGATTTCTGACAGGCACAGCGCTTTCGGCCTTGGTGCTGGGGGGCGCGTCTGTGCTGACTTACACGCCCAAGGCAGCACCGGAGGCCACAGAGGTGGCGGTGCCCGCCGGATCGGAATTTCGTCAATCGCGCGACGATGAGGAGGCAAGCCTGCCATCCTCTGACGCCGCGCCTGATGCGGCGGATAAGCCGCAGATTGAAGCGCCCGAACCGGATGATCTGGCCTCTGTCGGCGGGGCAACAGAAAGTGCCGCGCAGCCCAGCACGGGTGACGCGGCTGTTGGCTTGGTGGCCCCTGATGCCCCGGATGCGCCCTCTGGCGTGACAGCAGATATGGAAGAGCCTGTGTTGCAAAGCCCGCAATCGCTGGCACCGCAAGCCCCGGACGGGGAGGAGGATCTGTCCATCTCCACCCAGCCTGCGCAGCCAGTTCAACCCGATATCGGAGAGGGCGGGGCGTTTGAGGAAGAAGATCAGGCCGCGCTGACACCCGATACGGGTGATGACAGTGAGGTCACTGAGCCTGAGGTGGTGGAGCCCGAAGTGGTGGAGCCTGATCTGGCCGAACCCGAGCCTGAACCGCAGCCCGAACAGCCGCAGGTGGTTGAACCGGATGCCCCAGAACCAGACGCGAATCCGGAGCAGGTGGCGGAACCGGAAACAGCGCCCGAAACAACGCCTGAGGTCGCGCCATCTGGCACGGTTGGCAATCTCGCAGAAGGCGTAACCGTGGGGCGTTTGCCCTCGGTTTCCGGTGCGGAAGAAGAAGCCATCGCGGCTACGCCCCAAACCCGGCTGGAGCGTTTTTCGGTGGATTTTGACAACCCCGAAGGCAAACCGCTTTTGTCATTTGTCCTGCTGGATCAAGGCGATGGGCCGGTCAGCTTTGATGCGCTGGCGGATTTTCCTTATCCGATCAGCTACGCGGTGGATGTGGCATCCCCCAGGGCGGAAGAGGCGATGGCACAATACCGCGCGGCGGGGCTTGAAGTGCTCGCCATGATTGACCTGCCAGAAGGTGCCAGTGCTGCGGATACGGAAGTGACCATGCAGACCTATCTGACCACCCTGCCGGAGGCGGTGGCCGTGATGGAAGGGGTCGGATCGGGTCTGCAAACCAGCCGTGAAGCCACAGAACAGTTGATTCCGATCCTGCAGGAAAGCGGCCATGGTCTGGTGCTGTTTTCCGAAGGGTTGGACACGGCACAAAAGCTGATTTCCCGCGAAGGGGTGCCCGCGCTCAGCGTTTTCCGCGATATAGACGGCAACGGTCAAAGTGCCTCCGTCATTCGGCGGTTCCTTGATCAGGCGGCATTTCGCGCGGGCCAGGAAGAGGCCGGCGTGGTGATTGTCGGTCGCCTGCGGCCAGAGACTGTGACGGCGCTCTTGCTCTGGGGGCTGCAGGATCGGGCCAATTCCGTGGCGATTGCGCCCGTGTCTGCCTTGTTGAAGCAGCAGGTTGACGGCTAATCCCCGCTACTGCGCGTTGGGCTGAAAAGCGGTTTTGATGTCGCTCTCGACCCACGTGCCGGGGGCGATGTCATCAAGGCGCCAGTGCCCGATCTGCCACCGGATCAATCGCAAGGTAGGGTGACCCAGATGCGCCGTCATGCGGCGGACCTGTCTGTTGCGGCCTTCGCGCAAGGTGATCTTGAGCCAACTGTCGGGCACGGTTTTGCGCACGCGTATGGGCGGGGTGCGGGGCCAGATATCGGGCGGCGCGATGGCGGTCACCTCTGCCGGGCGGGTCAAGCCGTCTTTCAGCTTTATGCCTGTGCGCAGCGCCTGCAAAGCGGCATCATCGGGGCATCCTTCGACCTGTACCAGATAGGTCTTGCCCATTTTGAAGCGCGGGTTTGAAATCTGCGCCTGCAGCTTGCCATTGTCCGTCAGCACCATCAGCCCTTCACTGTCACGATCCAGCCGCCCGGCGGGATAGACGCGGGGCACATCAATGAAATCCGACAGCGTGGGGCGCGTCGTCTCCGTGCCGCGATCGGTAAATTGCGGCAGCACGCCGAAGGGTTTGTTGAACAGGATCACGCGGGTCATGGCCCACGCATAGGCCCATGGCCCGAAAAACGGAACAGTCTTGCCCTCATTCCACCGCGTTTTTGCGCTAGGCTGCGCCCGAGTCGGGAGGGATCTGGTTGAAAGCATCGTTCTACATGCGCAGGGCCTGGGTGGGGCTGTGGTACCGCCTTCTGTTCGCACGCCTGAGCGGGCAGGCGGAGATCACGCGCGCCAATGTGGATGCGGTCTATGCCGATCTGTCGCGTTTTGCGCGGTGGCGGGTGATGCGCCGGATTAAACGGACGCAGGGCCAGTTCTTCGGCGAGGTTCTGAACTTTGAACAGCTTTTGCAGACCTGCCCGGAGGTGCCCATAGACGGCCCGGGATACGAGGTGTTCCTCCAAGCGGTGGCAGAGCGGCGGCCGGTGATCCTGCTCACGGGGCATATTGGCAATTACGCCCTGGGGCTGCATGTGTTGCGGCAGGCGGGCATTGACGCGGGGTTTCTGTATCGCACCCGGGGCAACCTTTTGCTGGACAGCCGGTTTGACAAGATGTTGCAGATGGCCGGTCAGAGGGGCTTCAAGATCGGTCATCGCAGGCAAACGGGATATGAGGGAAACCTGAAGGATTTCATCGGGTTTCTGGCGGAAGGTCATGTGACGGTCATGCTGGGGGATCATCGCGATAGGCGGGGTGAAAAGATCCGCTTTCTGGGCCGCCGCGCGCCCACATCGTTGACGCCAGCCAAACTGGCGCGCGCTCATGGCGCGCTGTTGATCCCGTGTTTTGTGTTGCGGCAACGCGGGTTGCAGTTTCGCGCCGTGCTGGATGAACCGATCCCCCATAAAGGCAGCCTGCGATCGATGATGCGGGTGTTCAATGATCGCATGTCAGACATCATTCGCGACGACCCGGCGCAATGGTCCTGGACGATCCGCCGGTGGTAGCGCGCATTCTGATACACGTCCCCCGCGACATGCTGGATCGCTACGGGCAGGAGGGGTTTGGCCTTTATGCGGCCCTTGCCCCGGGCCTGCGTGCGCGGGGTGTACCGGTGGAATTCGTGGACCGACCCGGCACCACCGACCTGACCCACTATACCCGCGAGGATTTCCACTTAGTCCATCACGGGTTTTTGCGGCGGTTCAACCTGCTCAACACCGGGATCGCGTATTTGTGGCCCTATTGGTACCTCGATCAGCGTGGCGTGCTCTGCGACAGCTCTCTGGGTCGGGCGCAGCCGGATCTGAGCCATGTGCCGGAGGATCGCGCCCGGGCCTTCGTGGATCGCGTGGGTGGGCGATTGAAAGAGAAGGGGCAGTCAAAACACGACCAGCCACCCCGTCAGGGCGCGCTGGCCCGGGACGCGATTGTGGTGTTTCTGCAAGGGCTGTCGGATCCGGTGCTGCGCAATATGGCGATGCTGGAAACGGAGATGCTGGATCTGGTCTTGGCCCATCGCGGTGGGCGGCGGGTGGTGATCAAACCTCATCCGAAATTCCCGGCCACCATCGCCACGGCCCATGCGCAAGCCTTGGCGGATGCGCATTCAGCTGTGGAGATTGTCGATGCCAATGTCCATGACCTGCTGGAGGGCGCTTATTGTTCCGTGTCGATCTGTTCGGGCGCCAGTTTCGAAGGGCTCTTACACCGCACGCCCGCGGTACTGTTTGGTCGAGCCGATTTCGCCGCCTGTGCGTGGTCCGTGACGACGGAAGAGGAGGCTGCGAGCGCGCTGACAGGCGTGGGCGAGGTGGCGTTCGACTATGAACTGTTCCTCTACTGGTTTTTGCAGCGCAAGATGTTCAACGCCCAGCATCCGGGGTTGGTGGATCGTGTGATTCACCGGATTGCGCGGACGGGGTTTGATCTGGGCGTTTGCGTGGACGCACCGGACGAGACGGGTGCAGCGGTTGGAGGCGTGCGCACCGGCGGGGCAGGGACGCGAAATCTTTAAAAGACTGCGTTGGTCAGTCGTTGCCGCCGTCAAACCGTGCGGCATCGGCTGCGGCTCGTCGGATGGCGTTCGATTTGTGGACGGTTTCCATGTACTCAGCCTCCGGGTCGCTGTCATAGACAACGCCGCCGCCAGCTTGGATATAGAGCTTTTCGTCCTTCACCACCGCCGTGCGCAGGGCGATGCAGATGTCCATATCGCCGCCGGAACTGAAGTAGCCCACGCCGCCGCCATAGACACCGCGCTTTTCAGGCTCCAACTCATCAATAATCTCCATCGCGCGAACCTTGGGCGCGCCGCTGACCGTGCCGGCGGGCAGACCCGCCAGAAGGGCCGAGAGTGCATCCTGATCTTCGGCCAATTCACCCACGACGTTTGAGACGATATGCATCACGTGGCTGTAGCGTTCGACGATGAATTCTTCCGTGGGATGCACCGACCCGATCTTGGCCACGCGGCCCACATCGTTGCGCCCCAGATCAAGCAGCATCAGGTGTTCGGCCAGTTCTTTCTGGTCGGCCATCAGATCGGCCTCATGGGCGCGGTCTTCCTCGGGCGTGGCACCACGGGGTCGCGTGCCCGCGATGGGGCGGATCGTGACCTCTTTGTCGAAGACGCGGACAAGGATTTCGGGGCTGGCGCCAATCACCTGGAAGCCGCCGAAGTTGAAATAGAACATGAAAGGCGACGGGTTTGTGCGGCGCAGGGATCGGTACAGCGCGAAGGGCGGCTGGCGGAAACTCTGTGTCCAGCGCTGCGACGGGACCACTTGAAAGATGTCGCCTGCCTTGATGTATTCCTTGGCTTTTTCCACCGCAGCCTTGTAGCCCGCGTGGGTGAAATTCGATGTTGGCGCGGCGTCTTCTTCGGCCTCACCCAGCGTACGCGTCGTCTGCGGCAATGCGCGATCCAGATCGCGCACAGCGTCCATAACGCGCTCAGCGGCTTGAGCGTAGGCCGCGCGGGCAGACAGACCCGACGACACCCAAGCCGGGGCCACAACAGTCACGTCCCCTTTCACCCCGTCGAGCACCGCGACAACCGAAGGCCGCTGCATCACCGCATCGGGCAGGCCCAGTGGGTCAGGATTCACGTCTGGCAGATGTTCCACCAGGCGGATCATGTCATAGCCCAGATAGCCAAAGAGCCCGGCACTGGCGGCGGGCAGATCGGCGGGCAGATCAATGCGGCTTTCCGCGATCAGACCGCGCAGGGACGTCAGCGGATCTTCCGCCACATGTTCAAAGGCTTGCACGTCGATCTTCGCTTGCCGGTTCACACGGGCCGAGGTGCCGTGGCACTGCCAGATCAGATCAGGTTTCATGCCGATGATGGAATAGCGCCCGCGCACCTCGCCGCCTGTGACCGATTCCAGCACGAACGCATCGCGCGCGGCCCCCGTCAGCTTCAGCATCAGCGATACAGGCGTGTCCAGATCGGCGGCGAGCCTTGCATAGACCAGCCTGTTCTCGCCCGCCTCATACCCGCGCGCGAAGTCTTCAAAGGAGGGGGTCAGTTCCAACCGCGTGATCCTTTAGTTGAAATTGGCGTGCACGGCGTTGATCGCCTGATAATCCAGGTCCACGCCCGCGCGGTCGCGGAAGTCTTCGGCGACAATGGCAAAGATATCCTGCGACAGGCCTGCGGCCGCTTGATTTTCAAGGATAATCCGCAATTGGGCGAGGTCTGCATCCTCAGGATCGGGCGGGCTGACGCTGTCGAGTTTGAGGACATAAAGCCGCCCGTCACCGTCGATCAGCCGCACATCGCCCGGTTCCATCTCGAAGACGATTTCAATGAATTCAGGCGGTGTGTCCGCACCAAGGGCCCGGCGTGTCAGCGCCTGCGCGCCGTCGATCGGAAGGCCCACATCTTCAAAGCTTTCACCCGTTTCAAGCCGCGTGACCAGCGGCTCTGCGGTGTCGCGCAGGGCCGTGACGACGCTATCGGCTGTCCAGGCGGCTTCCACTGCGTCGCGCACTTCGTCAAAAGGTTGCAGGCTGGGAGGCACGATTTCATCAAGGCGCATGGCGAAAATCCCGCCGTCTTCCAGATCCATCACTTCGGGGAAATCGGCCTCTGTGATGGCGGCCGCCGCCGTGCGGAATTCGCCGTAACGCGCGATGCCGTCGGTCACGCCGGGGTACCAGTTAATGGTGCCAAGTTCCAATTCCGTTTCCTGCGCCACATCTTCGACCGTGGCCCCCCCGGCCAGCAGGTCATCCACGCTGTCGATCATCTGGTTCACGACGCGGCGGGCGCGGTCGGCGGCCAGTTCTTCGCGCAGGATGGGCTTGGCTTCCTCAAAGCTGGTTTCCTGCGCGCTGAGGATCGCGTTCACCCGGAAAAGTGCTGGGCCTAGGGAGCTGGGCAGCGGCCCCACAACGCCGCCCACATCGGCGGCAAAGACCGCATCGGCATTCTCACCAAGCGCATCCCGATCCAGATCACCCAGATCAATATCCGGCAATTCCAAGCCGCGTTCCGCCACCACATCTTCAAACGTGACGTCCCCGGCCTCAATCCGGGCCAGCGCGGCACGGGCATCATCGTCTGTCCCAAATACCAGCCGTTCCACAAGGCGGCGTTCGGGGAGGTTGAATTCGTCGAACGCGTCGTCATAGGCGTCGCGCAGGGCGTCTTCATCCACCTCAACGCTGTCGAGCAGCATGGTGGGGTTGACCCACGCATAGGTCAGGCGCTTGGCCTCGGGCAGGGTGAACAAATCCGCGTTTTCAGTGTGATAGGCCTGCAGATCGGCATCCGAGGGCACGGGAAGCCCTGTGGTGATGTCACCGCGATCCAGAAGCGACCATGACACATCGCGCCGTTCGCCCAGATACTGCGCGACCGTTTCGGAATAGGCCTGCGGGGCGGAAATGCCAGCGATCACAGCCGCTTGCAGGATGGACCGGGCGGTTTCCGTGCGCACATCTTCTTCAAACTGGCCTTCGGTCAGCCCTGCGTTTTCCAGCCCGAATGTGTAGACGTCGCGATCAAATTCGCCGTTGATGTTCTGGAATTGCGGCATGGCGAGGATTTCATCGCGCAGATTGGCATCACCGATGGAAAGGCCCAGGGTGTCGGCCTCTGCATCAAAGGCGGTTTGCGCGATCAGTTGGGCCTGAACCTGCCGGTCGATCTGTTCTGCCTGGGCGCGGGCAAAGCTGATGGGTTCGCCCCGGCGCTGCGTTTCGGCCTGCAGGGCCTGGCGCAGGCCGTTTGCGTAAGCCTGCACGCTCATATCCACCCCGCCCACCGATCCGATGGACCGGATAGAGCCGCCAAAATTCGATGCGCCAAAGCCGCCAAGGGCCACGATCAGAAGGCCCATCAGGACCCACATCACCGGGTTGTTCTTTTTCATGTCACGCTCGCAGGTAGGAAAACCGCTATTTGGGTTTGTCTATGCGTTGGCGGGGACGCTCGCAAGGGTTGGTGGCAAAGCAGACAGGCGTTCAAACAGGGTTTTGATGCCGCCCCGGTCGATATTGGCGAATGCGATGCGCAGCTCATGCGGTGCGCGGGGGTCGCCTTCGGGGTAGAACATCGTGCCGGGCAGCAGTAGCACGCCCGCCTCGCGCACCATTGCCTCGGCCAACGCGTCGGAGGGCAGGGCGAACGGGTGGCGCACATAGGCAAAGAAGGCGCCCAGCCCCTGAAGCCGCCAGCCCGCAGCCTCCATAGCCGGCCAGTGATCCTCAATCGCCGCGCGCCGGTCGAGGATTTCGGCCCGTTCGCCCGCGCACCATTGGGTCATGTTCTGCAATCCCCAAAGGGCTGCCATCTGGCCCAGCTGATTGGGGCAGATCGCGACCGTGTCGAGGAATTTTTCCACCTCCATCAACAAGTTATGATCCGCAATAACAGCGCCCACCCGGTGGCCCGTCAGGCGGAACGCCTTGGAGAAGGAATAGAGGTGAATGAATGTGGTCGCCCAGTCTGGATCCTGAAACAGAGCGTGGGGCGCGCCGGTGCGCGCGTCAAAATCGCGATAGGTTTCATCGACGATCAGTTTGATCCCGCGTGATTGGGCAAGCCGGTAGAAGGCCATCACCAGATCATCGCTGTACTCTATCCCGCCGGGATTGTTCGGGGTGACCAGCACGATGGCGCGGGTGCGATCCGTGATCAGATCGGCGGCGCTGTCGGGATCAGGCAGAAGATCGGTGCCAGTGGACAGCGCGACAGTGGTCACGCCCGCCATGTCCAGCCACATTTTATGATTGAAATACCAAGGGGTTGGCAGGATAACTTCATTCCCCTGATTGCAGATCGCGGCGATGGTCGCGCAAAAGGCCTGATTGCAGCCGGAGGTCACGGCCACCTGCGCGTCGGAAATGTCCCCGCCATAACTGTGTTGCCATTGGTGCGCGATTTCGGCCCGCAGTGCGGGCAGGCCCAGAACCGGCCCATAAAGATGCGCCTCGGGTGTGTTGAGAGCGGCCTCCGCAATCACCTGGCGCAGCGCCTCTGGCGGCGGGTCGGCGGGGGCGGCTTGGCTTACGTTGATCAGGGGCCGGTCAACCGGAAACTCCACCCCATCGAGCCAGCGGCGCGCGGCCATGACGGGTGGGGCAAAGGTTTGATTGGTGCGGCTGAGGTTGGTCATGACGTGCCTTTATAGGGTTCGACATATTGCAGCGCCAAATCCCATGGAAAGAAGATCCATGTGTCCTGGCTCACCTCGGTCACGAAGGTCTGCACCCGGTCGCGGCCTTCGGGTTTGGCGTAAACGGTGGCCACATGCGCGCGGGGCAGCAGGGTGCGCACCACATCCAGCGTGCGGCCCGTGTCGACCAAATCGTCAACGATCAGAATACCTTGCCCGTCGCCCACGATCTGCGGATCGGGGGATTTGATCACCTGCGCCTCACTTTGGTTCTGATGGTCATAGGATTTGACAGAAATGGTATCTACGGCGCGGATGTTCAGTTCCCGAGCCACGATCATCGCGGGCGCCATGCCACCCCGCGTGATGGCCACCACGGCGCGCCAGCCCTCTTCAGGCGTGTCCCCCTGCAGCCGCCACGCCAAAGCGCGGGCATCGCGATGCAATTGATCCCAGCTGACATGAAATCCTTTTTCATGGGGAAGGCGATCGGGATGCATAGGCGGCTCCTATCGGGCGAACAGCAGGCGCAGGCCGAGCGCGCCAAGAATGACGGACACGGTGCGATCTATCACGGGTTTCAACGCCAGATACCGCGCACGGATCACGCCGGTCGAAAGTAAGATCGCAAGCAGGGGCTGAACCAGAAGTTCGACTGCCAGATGATTGAAAAATATGATGGATTTCTCTGCCGCGGTCAGATCCGCGGGAAAGATCACCACAAGGACGGCCGCTGCGAAGAACACCGATTTCGGATTGCCCAGATTGATCATCAGGCCGGACAAGAAGGCCCGTCCTTTGGATGCAGCCACCGTGCCTTCGGGCACCGGCGCGGTCGCATGCCGCCAGGTTTGCACGGCGATCCAGATCAGATACGCCGCGCCAAGGGTTTTCAAAACGGCATAGGCCCATGGAAACAGGGTGAAAATGCCGTCAATGCCCAGCAATGCGGCCAGCGTCCAAAGGGCGGCCATCGTCGCCAGACCCGCACCCGCGGCCACACCTGCGGCGCGTCCGTTCGTCAGCGTGGTTTTGACCAGATAGAGAAGCGATGGCCCGGGACTGGCAATTGCGGCCAGCAAGGCAAGGTTGAACGCGATCAGATGCGCCAGTTCCACCGCGTCAGCTCTTTTCGATATCGGGGGCGTCGACGGCCTTCATGCCGACAATATGATACCCCGCGTCCACATGCAGCGTCTCACCCGTGGTGCCGCTGCCCAGATCGGACAGCAGATAGAGCGCGGAATTGCCCACATCCTCGATGGTGACGTTGCGGCGCAGGGGGGAATTGAGCTCATTCCATTTCAGGATGTAGCGGAAATCGCTGATCCCGTTGGCGGCCAGCGTCTTGATCGGCCCGGCAGAGACGGCATTGACGCGGATGTTCTTGCTGCCCAGATCTTCGGCTAAATACATGACAGACGCCTCCAACGCGGCCTTGGCCACGCCCATCACGTTATAGTTGGGGATCACCTGTTCGGCGCCATAATAGGTCAGCGTCAGCAGCGCGCCGCCATCGGGCATGATCTTTTCGGCCCGTTGCGCGACGGCGGTGAAGGAATAGACCGACACATCCATCGTCATGTTGAAATTGCCGCGCGTGGTGTCCACGTACCGGCCACGCAATTCGGATTTGTCCGAAAATCCAATGGCATGGACAAGGAAATCAATCTTGCCCCAAGCCGCCTCAATGGCGTCAAAACACGCGTCGATGGAGGCTTCATCACTGACATCGCAATCGAAAAGCTGGGTCACGCCAAGCTGATCGGCCAGCGGCTCAACCCGCTTTTTGAACGCCTCACCCACGTAGGAAAAAGCCAGTTCCGCACCTTGATCCGCGCAGGCCTTGGCAATGCCCCACGCGATCGACTTGTCATTGGCCAGCCCCATGATCAAGCCACGCTTGCCTGCCATCAATCCGTTCGCCATGCTTCACCCTCAACCCATGCGCAGTGTCGTTCTCCTTTAGACAATCGGTGAAATTGCTTCAAGGCTTTGCGGCGGCAAAGGCGTTTGGTGCGCTGGCAAAACCATCAAACCGTGCGTCCCTGCTTGCCGTGCGGTGGGGCATGTCCTAGTTCCGTGCAGAACGCAGGAGGCAGCGATGACACGAGACGGTATTTTTGCAGGCGATGATCCTTTTGACATCGCGCGCCAGTGGCTGGCGGACGCCGAAGAGTCGGAAATCAATGATCCCAATGCCATGGCCTTGTCCACGGTGAACGCGGATGGTTTGCCCAATGCGCGCATGGTGCTCTTGAAGGGGATCACGGAGGGCGGGTTCTGGTTTTTCACCAATTACGAGTCCCAGAAGGGGCAGGAACTGGCCGCCACGGGCAAGGCGGCAGCGGTGCTGCACTGGAAATCCCTGCGCCGTCAATTGCGCTTTCGCGGGCAGGTCATCAAGGAGGACGGGCCGGAGGCAGATGAGTACTACGCCACCCGCAGCCTCAAGAGCCGTCTGGGCGCGTGGGCCTCGCAACAATCGCGGCCCTTGGAATCACGCGGGGCGCTGATGGCGGAGGTGGCCAAGATCACGGCCTCCAAAGGGCCCAACCCCAAACGCCCCCCGTTTTGGGGCGGATTTCGCATTGAACCGGTAGAGATTGAATTCTGGGCCGATGGGGCGCACAGGCTGCATGACCGCTTCCAGTGGCGGCGCAAAACGGTTGAAAGTAAATGGGAAATTGTGCGACTCAACCCCTGAGTGCCGTTTGTGAAATTCACGTAACGCAAAATGCAACGCCCTGATAAAGAATTGTTTTTTCCCTTGTGGCCGGTTCGATAACAGGGTCTAGTAGCCGCCAACAACAAGGGGATGGCTTGCCTTGGGTGAAGAAGATACCACCAAACCAGAGCGACTTTATGGGCGCGTGAAATGGTTCGACCCGGTCAAAGGTTTCGGATTTGTTGTCACAGATGCCGGCGGACCCGATATTTTGCTTCATGCCAACGTGTTGCGCAATTTCGGGCAAAGCTCGGTTGCCGATGGCGCGGGCATTGACCTGGAGGTGCAGCGCACCCAACGGGGCATTCAGGCGACGGAAGTCCACTCCATCGACCCGCCTGAATCGGATGGCGCACCGCAACTGGCCGATATCGACGAAATTGATTTCGAAACCCTGCGCGACGTCGCTTTGGAGCCCGCCCGGGTCAAATGGTTCGACAAGGGCAAGGGGTTCGGCTTTGCCAACACATTCGGGCGCGGTGAGGATGTGTTCATCCATGTCGAAGTGCTGCGCCGGTCGGGCATGGCTGATCTGCAAGCTGGCGAAGCCCTTGCCATCCGCGTCATAGACGGTAAGCGTGGCCGCATGGCGACGGAGGTGTGCGGATGGGAAAGCGCGATCAAGGACGACGACTGACATTTTGGGCAGCGCTTTTTGTTGCTGTGCCGGGGATTGTGTTCGCGCAATGCCGGGATGGTGCGGTGCAGGTCAAAGGCGATTGGGGGCAGGCGCAGTTCACCATTGATCTGGCCGATGAGCCCGAAGAACGATCCCGCGGGCTGATGCATGTGGAAAGCATGGCTCAGAACGCGGGCATGCTCTTTGTCTATGAAGAACCCCAAGTCGCGCGCTTCTGGATGAAGAACACGCTGATCTCTCTCGACATGATATTCGCCGATGCCACGGGCACGGTGCAAAAAGTACATCGCGAGGCGGTGCCCTTGTCCGAACGGCTGATCAATGGCGGGCGGGACATTCAATATGTGCTGGAAGTGAACGGCGGCGTCGCGGCTCGGTTCGGCATTGGCCCGGGCGATCAACTGCGTCATCCGGCGATTGAGCAGGGGGCCGCCGCCTGGCCTTGTGATTGATATGAGACGACGTCTTTGAAAGACTTCGACCGCATTCTTTTAAAGAATGCGCGGCTTAGATCCACGAAGTCCTTTTCAATGCCGCAAATCCTCGCTAAACGGGCGCACGGTCCGGGGCGTGGCGCAGTCTGGTAGCGCACCTGTTTTGGGTACAGGGGGTCGTGAGTTCGAATCTCGCCGCCCCGACCACTTCCTCTCTTTCAGGGGTCTACCCCATATTGTGGGCCATGTCGGGCCACATACCAGACAAGCGTGCCCACCGCGCCGTGGTGAGCGGGCAACAATCTGCCTCATCCAACGCCGGACACAGGATCGCCAAGACTTTTTTCAGAGGATGATTGAAGCGCATTGAAGGCGGTTTTCACGCTGGGGATATGTGCAGAGTTGATCACGCTGCGCTTCAGGAAACCGGCATAAACCTGCCGGTTTCAAAGGATAATCGGCTTTGGCAAATGACGTCGCGTCGCATTGTAACACTTTGATGAATCACTGCCCGCAAGACCGGCCCATCCCGGGCGGTGTTCGTCAACGGTTTTTTCCCGAGAATTCTCAAAAAAAGTGTTTGACGGTCTATGGGTCGATACGTCAGGTTGTAGTCCACGGTCGACACGCCACAACATATAGTGGCGACGGCCGGTCAAGGCAGGGTCAACCCCAAGTAACGCAAAGCTTACTGAGGAAAGACGCATACGCCTCCGCTTTGGAACATGCGGCGGATGGGATGCGGTGATTGCTGTCTGGCATTTGGGAGGGCCTGCAACATAAGCGGGCTCAGATTTTACACGCTGGTACACGGGGCACAGCACATGAAAATTGAAAGAAAGTTTACGAAGGCAGGACAGGACGCCTACGCAGATCTGGAATTCGTCACAACGACGTCGGAGATCCGCAACCCTGATGGGACGGTGGTCTTCAAGCTCGACAATGTCGAGGTGCCCAAAAGCTGGAGCCAGGTGGCCAGCGACGTGATCGCACAGAAGTATTTCCGCAAGGCCGGTGTGCCGGTGAAGCTGAAAAAGGTGAAGGAAGAGGGTGTTCCCGAATTCCTGTGGCGGTCGGCCCCGGCCTCGAAGACCACGGAAACAACGGGTGAGACATCGTCGAAGCAGGTGTTTGACCGTCTGGCCGGCGCCTGGGCCTATTGGGGCTGGAAGGGCGGCTATTTCACCAATGAGGGTGACGCGCGCGCGTACTTTGATGAGATGCGCTTCATGCTGGCCAAGCAGATGGCCGCACCGAACTCCCCTCAGTGGTTCAACACTGGCCTGCACTGGGCCTATGGCATCGATGGCCCCAGCCAGGGTCACTACTACGTGGATTTTGAAAGCGGTGAGCTGACCAAATCGGCCTCCGCCTATGAGCATCCGCAACCGCATGCGTGTTTTATTCAGTCTGTCGCAGATGATCTGGTGGGCGACGGCGGGATCATGGATCTGTGGGTGCGTGAAGCCCGGCTCTTCAAGTATGGGTCCGGGACCGGCACGAACTTCTCCTCCCTGCGTGCCGACGGGGAAGCCCTTTCTGGTGGTGGCAAGTCATCTGGCCTCATGGGTTTCCTCAAAATCGGGGATCGGGCGGCGGGTGCCATCAAATCCGGTGGTACCACGCGGCGCGCGGCCAAAATGGTCATTTGCGACGCCGACCACCCCGACATTGAGGAGTTTGTGAGCTGGAAGGTGAAGGAGGAGCAAAAGGTTGCCTCCATCGTCGCCGGCTCCAAAATGCACGAAGCCAAATTGAACGACATCTTCGCCGCCCTCCGCGAATGGGACGGAAGCCAGGAAGATGCGGTCGATCCAGCCAAGAATGCGACGCTGAAGACGGCGATCCGCGCGGCGAAATCCGTGTCGATCCCGGAAACCTACATCAAGCGAGTGCTGGATTATGCGCGTCAGGGTTATGACAGCATCGAGTTCCCGACCTACGACACCGATTGGGATAGCGAAGCCTATGCCTCCGTCTCCGGGCAGAACTCCAACAACTCTATCCGCGTCACCGATGCCTTCCTGAAGGCGGTCGAAAACGATGACGATTGGGCGCTTCTGAACCGCACTGATGGGTCCGTCTCTAAGACCATCAAAGCCCGCGATCTGTGGGAGCAGGTGGGCCACGCAGCCTGGGCCTGTGCTGATCCCGGCATCCAGTTCCATGACACGATCAACGCCTGGCACACCTGCCCGGAAGAGGGTCAAATTCGCGGCTCAAACCCTTGTTCTGAATACATGTTCCTGGATGACACGGCCTGTAACCTAGCCTCCATGAACCTGCTGACCTTCTATGAGGACGGCCAGTTCAAGGCGCAGGATTACATGCACGCCACGCGGCTTTGGACCCTGACGTTGGAAATTTCGGTGCTGATGGCGCAGTTCCCCTCAAAGGAGATCGCGCAGAACAGCTACGACACCCGCACATTGGGTCTCGGCTATGCCAATATCGGCGGGTTGCTGATGAACATGGGCTACGGCTACGACTCCGACGAAGGCCGCTCGCTCTGCGGTGCACTGACGGCAATCATGACGGGTGTGGCTTATGCAACCTCGGCTGAGATTGCAGGCGAGCTTGGATCTTTCCCGGCCTACGCCCGCAACAAGGATCACATGCTGCGCGTCATTCGGAACCACCGCACCGCCGCTTATGGCGCGACGGAAGGCTACGAATTCCTCGCCACCGCACCCGTGCCGCTCGATCATGCCAATTGCCCGGACATGAAGCTTATCGAGCTTGCCATGGCCAGCTGGGATGAGGCGCTGAAGCTGGGCGAAAAGCACGGCTACCGCAACGCGCAGGCCACGGTGATCGCACCGACGGGCACCATTGGTCTGGTGATGGATTGCGACACGACCGGGATTGAGCCTGACTTCGCCCTGGTGAAGTTCAAGAAGCTGGCCGGTGGTGGCTACTTCAAGATCATCAACCAGTCTGTGCCGGCGGCGCTTGAAACGCTGGGCTACGGGTCTGCCCATATCGAAGAGATCGTCAGCTACGCGGTGGGCCACGGTACCATCGGTAACGCGCCGGGGATCAACCACACCTCTCTGGCCGGTCACGGCTTTGGCCCCGAAGAGTTGAAGAAAGTGGATGCCGCTGTGGGCTCCGCCTTCGACATCCGCTTCGTCTTCAACCAGTGGACGCTGGGCGAGGAGTTCTGCACGCAGGTGCTGGGCATCCCTGCCGAGAAACTGGTCGATCCGAGTTTCGACATGCTGGCGCATCTGGGCTATTCCAAGGCCGATATCGACGCCGCGAACGATCATGTATGCGGGACGATGACGCTGGAAGGGGCGCCGCATCTGAAAGAAGAACACTATGTCGTCTTCGACTGTGCCAACCCCTGCGGTAAGAAGGGCAAGCGCTTCCTGAGCGTGGACAGCCACATCACCATGATGGCCGCCGCGCAAAGCTTCATCTCGGGCGCGATCTCCAAGACGATCAACATGCCCAATGATGCCTCGATCGAGGACTGCCAGAAGGCCTACGAAAAGTCCTGGTCGCTGGGGGTGAAGGCCAATGCGCTGTACCGTGATGGTTCCAAACTGTCGCAGCCTCTGGCCGCCGCACTGGTGGAAGATGATGAGGATGCCGCAGAGGTGCTGGAAACCGGCAACCCGCAGCAGAAGGCCGAAGTGCTGGCCGAGAAGATCATCGAGAAGGTGATCATCAAGGAAGTGGCTAAGACTCATCGCGAAAAGATGCCCGATCGCCGGAAGGGCTACACCCAGAAGGCCATGGTCGGTGGGCACAAGGTCTACCTGCGGACGGGCGAGTACTCGGACGGGTCCTTGGGTGAGATCTTCATCGACATGCACAAGGAAGGCGCGGGCTTCCGGGCGATGATGAACAACTTCGCCATCGCGGTCTCGGTCGGTCTGCAATACGGTGTGCCGCTGGAAGAGTTCGTGGATGCCTTCACCTTCACCAAGTTCGAACCCTCGGGTATGGTGCAGGGCAATGACAGCATCCGCAACGCGACCTCGATCCTTGACTATATCTTCCGCGAACTGGCGGTCAGCTATCTCGATCGCACCGATCTGGCCCATGTGAAGCCCGAAGGCACGACCTTCGACGACATCGGTCGTGGTGAGGAAGAGGGTGTCTCCAACATCTCGGAAATGTCCGAGGATGCGGCGGCCAAGTCCTTGGAAGTGCTCAAGCAAATCAGCTCCACAGGCTATCTGCGCAAGCGGCTGCCGCAAGAGCTGGTCGTGCTGAATGGCGGGGCAGGTATGGGGGCCACAGCGCTCGATACCTCCGACCCGGAAGTGGCATTGCAGACGCTTGTGCCTGAAACGGCGTCCACGGAGACGGTGCTCAAGGGGGCCACATCGCTTTCGGCGGCAGCAGTAGACCGTGCCTCCATGGCGAAGATGCAGGGCTACGAAGGCGAGGCCTGCGGCGAATGCGGCAACTACACGCTGGTGCGCAACGGCACCTGCATGAAGTGCAACACCTGCGGTGCGACGAGCGGGTGTAGCTGACAAATTGAAGGTTGGGGATCGGTGTTGGCCCACCGACCCCCGGCTCTTCCCTCGCTAGATTTGTGCGGGCGAGGGAATAACCTAAACGGTCCCTTTCGGGCCGATAGATGAAAGGAAAGACACAGCCGGATTGGGTGATCAATAGCGCACAGACTTACCCACAGAGTTGCCACCAACAAATGCTCGCATCCTGTGGACAACAAAGGACTTTGACATGTCAAAGCGAAAGATCACGGTTACGCGTGAAACACAGTCTGGGTTGAACACCCACTTCAGAGTGCCTGGACAAGGAGAGGTCACACGTGGACGTCTCGCAGATCAGGTGGAAGCCGGATTGCACGACGGATACCATGTCCGTCGCGTGGAGGGTCGCCGAATTATCGCATCAAACCCAAATGGGTCTGAAAGCGATAACTTAGGCTGAAAGATCGCGTCCTTAGGGGGATGCGTAGGGGTCTTGAGGTTTGGTCTCGCAGCCGCCTCGACCCCGACGAAACAAGGAGACATGGGGCGGGTGCGCTCGCCCCCTGACGACACTCAGGCCGCAGGCAGAAACCGGGCGGTAAATGAACAGAGCTTGAGTGGCGAAACTTTCAACGGGGGGCCTTCGTGCCCCCCGCTTTTCTTTTCTGAGGGGCCTCCATGCCCCCCCGCTTTTCTTTCTTGCGGGGCCTCGTGCATTCCGCTTTTAAGAAGGAGCGGCTTTGACAGGCCGTGGCGTGGCGACCCGGCGACTGATCGACAGCGATTTATGGTTGGGTTCCCGGACATTATTCGAACGACGCGCTGGCGTCACCCATTCGCCAGGCCCCGGGACGGCCTGACGAAGGCGCGGCGGGCTGCGCCCTTGATTCCGCGCCCGCGCGCAATTCACAGATTGTGATGTAACTCGTCCAACAGCCGCTCGGCCTCATACTTCGGAGACGCCAGCGCATCGCGATCCTCGCCGGGATGAAACCGGGCACGGGTGGCGGTGGGCATGGGCTGAGGCGTCACAACATGCACATGAGGGCCGGTTTTGGCCGTTTCCGCCTGCCACGCGCGGGCCAGTGCCATCTGAGCGGCCTTGGACGCGCCGTAGCTGCCGAAGAATTTGCCCTTGGCCTCTGCATCGTCAAAAAACACGGCATGCCCGTCCGTGCCCAGAAGCGGGGCGACGAAGGTAATGAGTTGCGCCGTGGCCTCCACATTCACTTTAACCGACTTGCCGAAGTCCTTCATATCAATGTGATTTGCAGGCGCGAGCGGGGCGGCGTGGATGGCCGTATGCGCCCACAGATCAAGGCGCCCCCACCGGTCATAGATCGACCGGCACAGCTGCGCCATCGCGGCGGGTTCAGTGATGTCCATGGGCGCCAGCGTGGCGGCACCACCCTTGGCTTGGATCAGATCGTCAATCTCTTCCAACGCGCCTGTCGTGCGGCCCACGGCCACGATGTGATAGTCAGGCGCCAGCGCTTCGGCCAAGGCGGCACCAAGGCCACGGGACGCGCCGGTGATAAGGGCAAGCTTCTCTGTCATGAGGGCAGGGGATTTCACCGACGCCCTCAGAAATCAAGCGCATTCTCTTGACTCTGCGGCCCCGGGGGCGAAAAAGACTGCAAACGCATTGAACGAGGGGATCGCAATGAGCGACATGGTGTTGAGCAAGGCCCTGATTGGGCATGATAGTCTTGTAAAGAAAGTGGGCCTTGTGCTGGCGGGGTCCATCGCGCTGGCCATCGTGGCGCAGTTGAGCGTGGGTTGGCCCGTGCCGATGTCGCTGCAGGGGCTGGCGATCTTGGTCATCGGCTTCACCTATGGGTCGCGTCTGGCGGCGGCTACGCTGGTGACCTATCTGGCCTATGGCGCGATGGGCTTTCCGGTGTTTTCCAACGGTCAATCGCTGCCCGCGCTGACGGGTGCGACGGCGGGCTTCCTTTATGGCTTTGTCGCCATGGCGTGGCTGGCCGGTCTGGCGGCGGATCGTGGTTGGACGAAAAACATGTTCCTCACGCTGATCGTGGGCGCCGTGGTGTCCGTGCTTCTCTACGTCCCCGGCCTTGCATGGCCTGCGGCCTTCCTTGGCAAGACCGCACCTGAACTCTGGGCCGGTTGGATGGCGCCCTTCCTGGTGGGTGACATGATCAAGGCCGTGATCGCTGCGATGGTTGTCGCCGGTGGCTGGCAGCTGGTCAAAGCACGCAAGGGCTAAACCGCCCAAAAGAATTGAGAAAGCCGCCCTGATCCGGGGCGGCTTTTTTCATGCGCGCGGGATGGTCAGGCGGTGGCGTTCGCCCATCAGGCTGAGATCCAGATGGCCATCGCGCACCTCCACGATCTGCGCCTGTCCGATATAGTCGTTTTCCCGCATCTCCTGAATGTCGCCGCTGGACAGCCGGACCAGCGCCCGGGTGCCTTCGGGGCCAGAGAACGTGCCCAGCAGGGTGGGCCGGTTCATCGGCAGCACATCGCGTTCGGTGGCCGACAGGTAGGTGGAAAAGGAGAGAGGGGTGGTGTCGTCTTGGTTCATGGGGCAGTCCCGGCTGTTGCAGAGCAGCCGACATAAGGGGGGCAGGACGTGAAGGGAACCGCATGGGAGGCGGGTGCGCGGCTTCTTGCCTGTTCAGACAGGGTCGCAGATACAAGGCAGGCGGGGTGAAACCCCGCCCTACGGTTTGTACCGAAATCTTCGCCTTGTTACTCGGCGGCTTCTTTCAGCTCAAAACCCTGTTCCAGCATGTCCTTGGGCTCAATCGGATAGTCGCCCGTGAAGACCGCATCGTAATAGGCTGGTGATTTGTCGTCACGGCCCTCGGGGATGCCCAAGGCGCGGTAAAGCCCGTCAATGGACACAAAGCGCAGGCTGTCCACGCCGATATAGGCCTGCATTTCTTCCACACTCATGTTGGCGGCCAGAAGCTCTTTGCGCGTGGGCATGTCGACGCCGAAGAAACAGGGCCACGTGGTGGGCGGGCTGGCGATGCGGAAATGCACCTCCGCCGCGCCGGCCTCAAGGATCATGTCCTTGATTTTGCGCGAGGTTGTGCCGCGCACCACGCTGTCATCCACCAGGATCACGCGTTTGCCCTTCATGAGCGCGCGGTTGACGTTCAGCTTCAGCTTCACGCCGATGTTGCGGATCTGCTCAGTGGGCTCAATGAACGTGCGGCCCACGTAGGAATTGCGGATAATGCCCATCTCGAACGGGATGCCGCTTTCCTGGCTATAGCCAATTGCGGCGGGCGTGCCGCTGTCGGGCACAGGGCAGACCATGTCGGCCTCCACCGGGGCCTCGCGCGCCAGTTCACGCCCGATATTGCGCCGCACCTCATAAACGGATTTGCCGCCCAGGACCGAATCCGGGCGGCTGAAATAGACGTATTCAAAGATGCAGGGCTGCGGGCGGACAGGTTCAAACGGGCGAAAGCTTTGGATGGTTTGATCATCATTGATCACCACCATTTCACCCGGCTCCACCTCGCGCAAGAAGTCGGCGTTGATGATGTCGAGCGCGCAGGTCTCGGACGCCAGAATGGTGGCATCCCCCACCTTTCCCAGAACCAGCGGGCGGATGCCCAGCGGATCGCGCACGCCGATCAGTTTGTGGCGCGTCATGGCCACAACAGAAAAGGCGCCCTCGACTTGTCGGAGCGCCTCTTTCATGCGGTCAGGGATCGTGCGGCCCATGGAACGGGCCATCAGATGGATAATGCATTCGCTGTCGGACGTGCTTTGAAAGATCGATCCGCGCTGAATGAGATCGCGGCGCAGGGCGTTGGCATTGGTCAGGTTGCCGTTATGGGCAATCGCCGCCCCGCCCATGGAAAATTCGCCGAAGAACGGCTGCACGTCGCGGATCGCGGTGTTGCCCTTGGACCCGGCGGTCGAGTAACGCACATGGCCCACCCCGATGGAGCCGGGCAGCATCGAAATCGTTTCTGACGTGGTGAAGTTGTCGCGCACATATCCGAACCGCCGGACGGAGTTGAAGCCGTTCTTGGGGTCATGGGTGACAATGCCGCCTGCTTCCTGTCCGCGATGTTGCAATGCGTGAAGGCCAAGGGCGATAAAGTTGGCGGCATCAGACAAGCCGATGACGCCGAACAGGCCGCACTCCTCTTTGAGTTTATCCTCATCGAAAAAGGGATCTTCAAAGGGTGTGTCAGCGGGCAAATCTTGGGACAATGGGCAGCTCCGATTCCCAGGAAGGCTTATGGGCGCCATACATAGGGGCTGAGGCCGCTTATGTCACGGGTTCATGACAAAAGGACGTCGGGTAATTTTCAGGTGTGGTTGCCACGCCCAGGATGGCGCGCGGGCGGGGCGCAGATCAAGCGCATGTCACGCCACATGCTTGGTGTAGAGATGACACAGCACGCTGGCCTCTTTCGCCTTCAAAACCATCGCCGCAGCCTGCCCGAAATCCTTGTCATGGGTTTCGAACTGCTCCGGAAAGATCGCCTGCAATTCGCGGACCTGATCGGGCGCAAGCGCGCTGAGCGACAGGTCGGAGAAGAAAAAGCTCTCTGTCAGTTGTCCATTGGCATAGACGACCTCATGCCGGTCGAACATGAAATGCGTGTAGGTGATGGTGCCGCCTTCGCGGATGGATACGCCCGGCAGATCGGTCAGGTGCTTGGCGGCCACCAGCACGGCCTCTTGCCCGAACAAAAGTTCGGTCATCGCGCCTGTCATGTACATGCGGTGCTCGGGGGACACGACCAGTTCGTGATCATTGTCGAGGGCGCCCGCGTCAAAAACGATGGGCGCAAAGGATCCCTGTGCCGCCACGGTTGTGCGCCCGATCCAGCGAATGGGCTGCATGCGGTGGTTCTGGGTCCAGACGTGATCGCCGATTTCCAGCGCCTCAACGGGCTGGTTGCCTTTGGCGGTCAGGATCTTGGTGCCCGGACCAAAGCAAGTGATGAAACTGCTATAGGCGGATGTGCCATTGTTTGAGCCGGAGATTTTGACGTAGGACACGCCGTCTTGCAGTGGTTCACTGGTCGCAAAGCCCCAAACGTTGAAAAACTGGCCGTTTTGCGAGAATACCGTGAGCGTGATGTTGGGCCCGGTGGGGTTGCCGCCGCTATCAAGGGCGCGGATCGTCATGACGGATTCCGCCTCCACCCCATTGCCATTGGCCACGATGCCGCCGCCATCAAGGATCGTATGACTGCCCGCCTGGTCGTCATTGAACGTGTTGGATCCGCCCCCGGTGTCATCCAGCGTGACGGTCGTACCGCCGCCCGAGGAATAGGTGAACACCGTGCCGTTGGGCGTGTCGGAATTGTTCACGATGGGGTTGCCCACAATCGCGCCATTCGAACTGGACTGCACGACCATGTTTGCACTGTCGACGGCAAAGAACGATCTGGCGACCATGACGGGACCTCTCAAAACAAATCGTGGAACGTGGTAAACACAGACTGTGCCTTGATTAAGGCAATTGGAAGACTGCCTTATGACGGTTAACGCCCGGTATACGTGTGATCGGCAAGAACAGGCCGACGCGCTTTTGGGGTAGGCACGCCTGATGTTTCAGCCGTTCCGCGATTTGGGCTGATGAAACGGGGCCGTTTAAGGCGCGTCGCAATGGCCCAGAAGCTGGTCCACTTTGCTTTGGACCCAACCCACGGCGGCTTCCGGATCCTGGTCTTCCACGCTGCCCGTCAGGGAGGCAAAGATCCGGGCAGAGCGGCTGTCATCAATGACCTGAATGTTCTGCGCGGCGACCACCGTGTCATAGACGAAATAGGCGACCGCCACGAGGAGGATGCCCCGCGCCACGCCAAAGAGGAACCCAAGCCCCTGGTCAATCCCACCCAGGAAAGACCGTTGGATGACGGAGGAAAAGAGCGGCGTGATCAGGGACGCCACGATCAGCGCCACAGCCAGGACCGCGAAGAAGGCCGCGATCATCCCCAGATCACAGCTTTCGCGAATGAAATCGCCCACATAGGGGATTTCCTCCACCATCGGGCGCACGGTGGGGGCGAACATGAAGGCCAGAATGGCCGCCACGATCCAGCCCGCGATGGCCAGCCCTTCACGGACAAACCCGCGCGAATAGGCCAAAAGCCCTGAAAGCACGATGACAAGCGCCACGACGCCGTCAATGATAGTGAAGCCTTCCATGCGCTGCCCGCTCCCTTTCGTCCCTTTTGTGCCTTATCCGGCCCCGAACAGATCACCCACCCAACTGCTCAGATCGCTGTAGGTCTGTGTATTGATGTCAGAGGCACCAACAGGTTTGCCACCCTTTGGCACAATGGCGGATGTAAAACCAAGTTTTTGCGCTTCTTTCAACCTGTTTTCGGTCTGCGACACGGGGCGAAGGGCACCCGAGAGGCCAATCTCCCCGAAAACGACGGTTTCAGACGGCAGTGCGGTGTCTTCGCGCGCGCTCAGCAGGGCTGCGGCGACGGCAAGGTCTGCGGCGGGTTCTGAGATTTTGATCCCGCCTGCGACGTTAAGGTAGACATCAAGCCCCGCAAACGGGATGCCGCATCGCGCCTCAAGGACGGCCAGCACCATGGCGAGACGCGCGCTGTCCCAGCCTACGACGGCGCGTCTGGGTTGGCTGTGGGGCGTGGGGGAGACGAGGGCCTGAAGTTCCACCAGAAGCGGCCGCGTGCCTTCGATGCCTGCGAAGACGACGGAGCCGGGTGAGGGGCTGCCGCGCCCTGCAAGAAAGAGCTCAGAGGGGTTCGTGACCTCGGCCAGACCCGCGCCGGTCATCTCGAAAACGCCGATCTCATCGGCGGGGCCGAAGCGGTTTTTGACCGACCGCAGGATGCGGAACTGGTGGCCGCGTTCGCCTTCGAAATAAAGGACAGTATCGACCATGTGTTCGACGACGCGGGGGCCGGCGATCTGGCCTTCTTTCGTGACGTGGCCCACGAGGATCACCGCCGTGCCTTTGCGTTTGGCGAAGGTGGTGAGTTCGTGGCAGGTGGCGCGGACTTGGGACACAGAACCCGGCGCGCTGTCGACGGTGTCGGCCCACATGGTTTGGATCGAATCAATGATGACAAGGCCGGGGTTTTCTGCCTCCAGCGTCGTGAGGATATCGCGCATCGACGTGGCAGTGGCGAGCTTGACAGGGGCGTCTTGAAGGCCCAGCCGGGCGGCACGCATGCGGATCTGGGCGGAGGCTTCCTCGCCGGAGATATAGAGCGTTTTCATGCCTTTGGAGGCAAAACTTGCAGCGGCTTGCAGCAGCAGCGTGGATTTCCCAATACCCGGGTCGCCGCCGACCAATGTGGCCGAGGCGGGCACCAGACCACCGCCCAAGACGCGATTGAATTCTTCGATACCCGAGGCCGTGCGCGGGGGCGGGGCCTCCTGTTCGGCTAAGTCTGTGAGCGCGATAGAACTACCCCGTTTTGAGCCGAGCGCGGCCTTGCCGGGGCCGGTGGAAAGCGGGGCCTCTTCGACGATGGAATTCCACGCGCCGCAGGCATCGCATTGCCCGGACCATTTGGCGAAAGAGGCGGAGCATTCCGAGCAGATGAAGCGGTTCATTTTGGCCATGGGGCTTTCTTGCCTTGCGGAGGAGGCCCTGTCCAGCGGCTCTTTTTGGGACGTCGGTTTTACGTCGGTATCACGTCGGTATTGCGTCGGTGTTAGCGGACGGCCTCAATCGGCCCCTCAGCCCGGCCTGCGATGAATTGATCGAGGTATGGATCGCCCGATTGATCCATGTCTGCCACAGGGCCAGTCCATTGGATCACGCCGTCATGGAGCATGGCCACGTTGTCGGCGATGGCGCGGACAGACGTCATGTCGTGGGTGATGGTCATCGCGGTCGCGCCCATCTCTGTCACGATTTCGCGGATCAGATCGTTGATGACGCCCGACATGATGGGGTCGAGGCCTGTCGTGGGTTCGTCAAAGAAGATAATTTCCGGCTCGGCGGCGATGGCCCTTGCCAGCCCCACGCGTTTTTGCATGCCGCCCGAGAGTTCGGCGGGGAATTTTTCGGCCTGTTCCGGGGTCAGCCCGACGCGGCGCAGTTTCTCAATGGCGATCTCGCGCGCTTCTTCCTTGGGGCGCTTGAGCGAACCACGCATCAGGCGGAAGGCGACGTTTTGCCAGACGGGCAGGGAATCAAAGAGCGCGCCACCCTGAAACAGCATGCCGAAGCGGGCCAGAAAGGCATCGCGGGGGGCTTTGGTCACGTCTTGGCCGTCAAGGGTGATGAGGCCGCTATCCGGTTGCACGAGGCCGAGCACGGATTTGAGCGCCACGGATTTGCCCGTGCCCGACCCGCCGATGATCACCATGGAGGTGGATTTGGGGATATTGAGGTTCACCCCGCGCAGCACCTTGTTCGGGCCGAATGCTTTATGAACGTCGCGCAACTCTATCATATCGTGAAGAAAATACTGGTGAGGATAAAGTTGGTGGCGAGGATCAGCACCGCCGCGGCCTCCACCGCCGATTTGGTCGCGCGGCCCACGCCCTGCGCGCCGCGACCTGTGTTCATGCCGTAATAACACCCGAGCAGCGTGGCGATGAAGCCGAAGGCGGCGCCTTTGACGAGGGAGGACACCACATCGCGCAGTTCAATGAAATTGACGGTGTTGGTGAGATACGCGGCCTCATTGAAGCCCAGTGACTTGGTGGAGATCAGGTAGCCCCCCATGATGCCGATGATATCACCCACACCCACGAGGACAGGCACTGTAACAAGGCCCGCCAACACCCTGGGAACAGTGAGATATTTCATGGGATGGGTCGATAGCGTGACCAGCGCGTCAATCTGTTCTGTCACCTTCATCGTGGCAATCTCAGCGGCGATGGAGGAGGTGACGCGCGCGGCGACCATGAGGCCCACCAGAACAGGGCCCAATTCGCGCACCATGCCGATAGCGACGATCTGCGGCACGACCGCTTCGGCATTGAAACGCGCCCCGCCGGAATAGATCTGAAGCGCGAGCGCGCCGCCGGTAAACACGGCAGTGAGGCCCACGACCGGAAGGCTGAAATATCCCACGTTCACAATGGCTTGGAAGATTTCCTTCGGGTAGAAAGGAGGGCGGATAAAATGGCTGAGTGTCTGGCCTGCAAAGATCGCAATGCGCCCCACGAAAGCCAGAATGCCCAGCACTGCCGCGCCAATGGCGGTGAGCGGGCTGAGAACGCGCGTCATGGCCCGCTCACGCGCCAAGGTAGCGCCGGGCGTGCCGCGCGCCGAGCGATGTTAGGATTTCGTAGCCGATGGTGCCTGCGGCCTCGGCCAGCGTATCAACGCCTTGAGCGGGACACAGAAGATCCAGCGCCTTGGGATCCTGGCCCAAATGGGTCACGTCGACAGAGATCGAATCCATCGACACGCGACCGGCGATGGGGCATGGCGTGTCTTCGAAATAGACGCTTGCGTTTGGCCCCATGGCGCGGATGAGCCCATCGGCGTAACCTGCTGTTATCGTGGCTATTCGCGTCTCTTGCGTGGCGGTGAAGGTGTTGCCGTAGCCGACCGTTTCGCCCTCTAGAATCGTGCGGCATTGGATCACTGGAACGGACAAGGTGACCACAGGCGTCGCATCCGCAAAGGGCAGCCCGCCATAGGTGCCGATGCCGGGGCGCGTGATATCAAAATGATAGTTGGGGCCAAGCAGGACGCCGCCCGTGTTGGCCAGCGACCGGGGCACATCGAGCCCCATGGTCATATCGCAGAACGCATCCAATTGGCGTTGGTTCATGGTGTGATCAGGCTCATCGGCGCAGGCGAGGTGGCTCATGATCAGGGCGGGGCCTTGTTCCAGCACGACCTCGCGCACGGCGGCCCATTCGGCGGGTTCCATCCCTAGCCGGTTCATGCCGGTATCAAGCTGAACGCCGAAGGGCGCGCCGGGCAGGGCCTCGACGTGGCGGATCAGCTGATCAATGGAGTTAACCATGGGCGTCAGGGTCATATCCGAGATCATATCGGTGTCGCCGGGCATATGGCCTGACAGAACGTTGATCACGGGGCCAGGGCCAAGGGTTTCGCGCAGGGCCGCGCCTTCTTCGGCGATGGCCACGAAGAACGTGCGCGCGCCAGCACGGGCCAGCGCACGGGCGGCGCGGTCGGCACCGATGCCGTAGCCATCGGCCTTGACCACAGCGCCTGTTTCGCAGTCTGTCATTCGGTCGAGCGCCTGCCAGTTGGCCACGAGCGCGTTGAGGTCGATAGTTAGTGTTCCGCTTCCCATGACATCGGTTTTGACAGGCTGACGGCGCGGGTCAAGGGGATAAGCTTAAACGGCGGGCACTTGCTGCGTCGCGCAGTGGATGCCACCGCCGAGCGGGATCAGCGCGTCTGCGTTCAGCGCGACGATTTCGCGGCCGGGGTAGTGGCGTTTGACGGCGTCCTGGGCGATGGCATCGGCCTGCCCGTCGCCGAAGTCCGACATGATGACCGCGCTGTTGCAGACGTAGTAATTGACGTAATAGCAGACCTCCGCGATCCGGCCGTCGAAGGCGTAAGGAATTGTTTCAACGGGGATATTCTGGGTCTGAAGCGTGTCCATCAAGACCGCGGTGGCGCGGTTGTAGGGGTCGTTGGGCGCAGTTTCGTCATGCTGCATCAGGACGGTGCCGGTTTCTGTGAAGCGGGCAAAGCCGTCGATATGCGCGTCGGTCACATCGCGGCCTTTGACACCGGGGCCCCAGATCACGCGGGATGCGCCATAGGCGGCGGCGAGGCGGTCGGTGACGTCTTCTTTGGACATCCCCGGGTTGCGGTTGGCGTTGATCCAGCTGCTTTCATGGGCCATCACCAGCCCTTTGCCATCGGCCTCCGCCCCGCCGGGTTCGCCGGTGAGGCCGGATGCAAAGATGGGGACATCCATGTGCTCGGCGACGCGGGCAGCGATTTTTTCGTCGTTGGGCAGGCGGTAGCGGCCCCAGCCGTTGAAGTGGATGTGGCTGATGGCGCGTTGGCCTGCGTCATTAATCACGAAGAGCGGCCCCGAATCGCGGCACCAGAGGTCATCGGTGGGGATGTTCCAGAGGTCCACGGCCTTTGAGAGGATTTTGCTGGCCTTGGCGTGTTGGCCTTTGTCGGCCAGCATCACGACGGGTTCGAATTCTGCGATTGCGTTGGCGATGCGGGCGATGGTGGCTTGGACATCCGCCAGATGCGCGGCGCTGTCATAGGCGTAGCGGTCGACGGGCCATTGCATGAGGGTGAATTCGTGAGGGGCTTCTTCGGCGGGGACGTAGAAATCACGGGGGAGGGAGGCCATGGCAGGATATCCTGTGGAAGCTCCGAGGAGGGCGGCAGATTGGGAGAGGAGGGTGCGGCGAGTCAGCATATTCGGAAACTAGCACAGAGGACCAATGCCGAGGCAACGTCCGGGCGCAGCTTCAAGAGGGACGCCTGCTGCGCCCGCGCGAGGCGCAATCCTGGGCCTCACGAAGGCGCTATTTAGAATTCGCGGTCGCCGTCCTGTTGCCATGGCTTCACGAGGTTGCCAAAGCGGGTGAAGCGGCCCTCGAAGCTGAGCTCGACCGTGCCGATGGGGCCGTGGCGTTGCTTGCCGATGATGACCTCGGCTTTGCCGTGCAGGCGCTCCATGCGTTCCTGCCAGGCGGCCATTTCTTCGAGTTTTTCATCCGAGGGCTTTTCGCGTTCGGCGTAGTACTCTTCACGGAAGACGAACATGACGACGTCGGCATCCTGTTCGATCGACCCTGATTCCCGCAGATCGGAAAGCTGTGGGCGTTTGTCGTCACGGGATTCGACCTGACGGGAAAGCTGCGACAGCGCGATGACGGGGATGTCGAGTTCCTTGGCGATGGCTTTGAGGCCTTGGGTGATTTCCGACACCTCATTGACGCGGCTGTCTTTGGCCGAGGCGGGGCGAACCAGTTGCAGGTAGTCAACGATCAGCACGTCGAGACCCTGAGAGCGCTTCAACCGGCGCGCGCGGGCGGCCAATTGGCTGATCGGCAGGGCGGCGGTGTCGTCGATATAAAGCGGGCAGGCCTCAAGGGTCTTGGCGGCTTCGACGAAGCGGCGGAATTCGCCTTCGGTCATGTCGCCGCGCCGGATCTGTTCAGAGGGCACTTCTGATGCCTCGGACAGAACCCGCGCGGCGAGCTGCTCGGCACTCATCTCAAGGGAGAAGAAGCCAACGACGCCACCTTCCACGGCGCCTTCGCCGCCATCGGGCAGGGTGCCGCGTTGGTAGGCTTTGGCGATGTTGAAGGCGATGTTGGTGGCAAGCGATGTTTTCCCCATGGAGGGGCGGCCGGCAAGGATCAGGAGGTCAGATTTGTGCAGACCCCCCAGTTTGCGATCCATATCCGTCAGGCCGGTGGACACACCCGCCAGCCCGCCATCGCGTTTGAAGGCGGCGTTGGCCACATTAACAGCGTCCGTTACCGCGCTGAGAAAGCTTTGAAATCCGGTCTCTGATTTGCCCTGCTCGGAAAGCGCGTAAAGCTTGGCTTCGGCATCGATGATCTGATCGCCGGGTTCGAGATCTACATCTGCACGTTGGGCTTGACCCGCGATATCGCGGCCCAGACCAATGAGTTCGCGGCGGATGGCCATGTCGTAGATCATTTGCGCGTAATCGCGCGCGGCAAAGGCGCTGATCGCGGCACCTGCAAGGCGCACCAGATAGGCAGGACCGCCCAATTCTTTGAGCCCTTCATCGTCTTCAAGGAAGGTCTTCAGCGTGACCGGAGAGGCCAGCGCGCCTTTGGCGATCCGGGCGCTTGCAGTTTCATAGATGCGGGCGTGAACGGGGTCGTAAAAATGCTGTGGGCCAATCAGGCTCGCCACTTTGTCGTAGATATCATTGTTGGTCAGGATCGCGCCCAGAAGCTGCTGTTCAGCTTCGATGGAATGCGGCAAGGCGTCAATTTCAGACGCGTCAACGCCGGTGGCGTTGAAGCTTGGTACTGTGTTCATTTTAAGTCCCGTCCCTCCCGTTCGCCTGACTGTCATAGACCTGTCACAAATGCCCGTGCAACGTGGAAATCTCTGTGGATGTCTTGTGTATATCAATATCTAGCGGAAAAAGCGACGAACCAATCAACATGATGGGTAACCCCGATTAATATCCCGCGATCCATCCACAAGTTTTTTTACCGATTGTTAAGGTTGCTTCAACCATGATCAGCGTTGGTGTCTAGCGTCGGGCCTCTTGCCAAGCCCTCGGGTCGCGCAGGAAGGTTTCCACCGCGTCGAGCGTGTCTTTGCCGAAAACCTCACTGTCGCGGGCCTCTTGCAGCACGTCCCACCAGGTGCAAAGCGCATGAAGTTCCACCCCGTGATCGCCCAGCGTCTTCACGGTTTCAGGGAAAATGCCGTAGTAGAAGATCACAGCCGTATGCCCGCAGGTCGCGCCGGTTTCGCGAATCGCATCCACGAAGCTGAGTTTGGAGCCGCCATCGGTGGTGAGGTCTTCGACCAGCAGCACCCGGTCGCCTTCCGCCATCTCACCTTCAATCCGGGCGTTACGGCCGTAGCCTTTGGGCTTTTTGCGCACGTAGGACATGGGCAGGGCCATGCGTTCGGCGACGAAGGCGGCAAAAGAGATGCCTGCGGTTTCGCCGCCTGCGATGTTGTCGAAGGCTTCAAAGCCAGCTTCCCGCATCACGGTGACAGTGAGGAAATCCATCAGCGTCGCGCGGATGCGGGGGTAGGAGATCAGTTTGCGGCAATCGATATAGGTGGGCGATGGCAGGCCCGAGGCCAGCGTGAAGGGCTCTTCAGGGGAGAAGTGCACGGCCTTGATTTCCAACAGCATGCGCGCGGTGAGGCGGGCGATTTCGTCTTTGGGGGGGTAGCTGGTGGGGATCATGGTCGGGTCCTTGCGATTTCTTGCCTCCGGCGGGAGTATTTCTGGCCAAAAAGAAGCCTAGGAAACATCCCAATAGAGCGGGAATTGCGGGTCGAAGACGGTGACAGGGCCGTCGCCGGTCTGGATTTTGTCGGGGTAGGTGACGGGCGCGTCGGATTTGGTGAGGGTGATTTGGTCATCATTCGCAGGCAGGCCGTAAAAGGCGGGGCCGTGGAGCGATGTGAACCCTTCAAGTCGGTCAAGCGCGCCGTCGTCTTCAAAGACATGGGCGAGGATCGACATGGTGTTGGTGGCGGTGAAGCAACCCGCGCAGCCGCATTCTTGCAGTTTGAGCGGGTCGGTGTGGGGGGCGCTGTCGGTGCCGAGGAAGAAGCGCGGATCGCCAGATGTGGCCGCCCGGCGCAGCGCGAGGCGGTGGGTTTCGCGTTTGGCGACGGGCAGACAGTAATAGTGGGGTTTGATGCCGCCGGCGAGGATGTAGTTGCGGTTGATCACGAGGTGATGCGTGGTGATCGTGGCGGCGAGGCCGGTGGGCGCGGAACTTGCGTAATCTACGCCATCGGAGGTGGTGATGTGTTCCATGACCACGCGCAGATCAGGCGTGGCGCGGCGCAACGGGTCAAGGACGCGGTCGATGAAGACGGCTTCGCGGTCGAAGATGTCGACATCATCGTCTGTGACCTCGCCATGGACGCAGAGCGGCAGGCCAATCTCGGCCATGCGGTCGAGCACGGGGCGGACCTTGTCGAAGTCGCGCACGCCGCTTGCGGAATTGGTGGTGGCGCCTGCGGGGTAAAGTTTGACCGCGTGGATTATGCCATCCGCATGGGCGCGGGCCACGTCGTCCGGATCGGTGTCTTCCGTCAGATAGAGTGTCATCAGCGGGGTGAAGTCGCTGCCCTCGGGCCGGGCGGCGAGGATGCGATCGCGGTAAGTTGCGGCCTCGGACCCGCGCACGACGGGGGGTACCAGATTGGGCATGATGATCGCGCGGCCAAAGTGGCGGGCGCTTTCGGGACAGACCGCCTGCAACATCGCCCCGTCACGCAAATGCAGGTGCCAATCGTCGGGGCGGCGGATGGTAAGGCTCGTGGTCATATCTTGGGGCTTACACAATCCCGGTGAGGGTGACCAGAGGGCGCGCTAGCCGTCTTCCAGGGCTTTGGTGGCCCGGATCAGACCGCGCCGGATGGGGCGCGATTCGTGGTCCTTGAGGGCCGCCGCGCAGAGCATTTTCATCCGGCGAAACTGCCCCGATTGTTCCAGATGGATCATCAGGTTGGTCAGGTAGCCGCCATCCGAGCGCCGGGCGCGCATCAGGCGAGCGAGGCTTTGGCGCGACAGGCGACCAGCGCTGATCTGCGCCAGCATGCGGTAGAGAATGTTCATCCGCAGCAGCGCGTTTTGCAGGTCGGGGCCGAAATGGCGGATGGGGATGAGCGTGGTGTTGTCCGCCGCCAGCAGGCTTGCGTGCATGGCGTCTTCTGCGATGTCGGGGTCATAGGCGATCCAGGCATGATCTGCCGCTTGCAGCATGTCGGGCGCATAGCCGTAGCGCGAGGTGAAATCGCGGCGGCGGGCGGGCATATGGCGTTTGTCCCATCCCGCGCGGGCGGGATCGAGCGTGGCCTGCGGTGACAGCGCCAGAACGCGCGCGCCGGGGACCGCGACGGAATAGGCGCAGGCGGCGTAACCGGCGGAGCCTGCGCCGTAGAACACCACCTCTTCGAATTCATCGAAGAAGCCGTCATCCACGAGGCGGTCGAAATAAGCGTAGACATATGGATCGCGGAACCAGGTGTCGGTGGTGGAAAAGAGCGCCATGTGGGACCAGCCAAGCGCCTCTGTCATGGGCCAGGCCATGGGGTGGCCGCTGGGGGCATCTTTCAAAAGCTTGTCGCGGCTTTCAAACGTGACCAGCAGAACGGGCTTTTTTTCGATGAAGAGCGCGGCGTGATCGGGGCCCAGCGGGTCGCAATAGCCGTCATCGCCAGCCAGATCATCAAGGCGTTCGCACCACGCGTCCCAATCGAGGCCCGACAGGTCGGCTTGCAACAGGCTAGAGAGGTCTTTCATGGGTCCAGTCCTCTTTTTGGCAGCTATTCGTCAAACCATAGGCGCGGTTCGGCGATTTCAATGGAATTGCCCGCCGGATCGCGAAAGTAAATAGACCGCGCCCCGCCCGGCCAATCGAAATCAGCCTCAATCGGGTGACCTGCGGCGGTCAGGCGGTCGCGCCAAGCGGTGATCTCTGCCCGGGATGCGCCAAAGCACAGGTGCCCGGGGCCGCGTGCGCCATGGGCCGGCACGGGCATGCGGTCGTCTGATGATCCTTTCACGGTGACGCGCGCATCAAAAAGCAACAGGATCGTTGCGCCCACGCGGAAGAACACATGGCGGCCCGGCACACGCAATTCTTCCGCCAAACCCATCACGCGGCCATAGAAATCCGCCGCAACATCGAGGTCATCGACGTAAAGCGCGGCCTCCAAAACAGACGCGGGCGCGGGGGCCGGGGGAAGGGTCGTGCTGGGCGTTTCCATGGGAGCAATCTAGCGGATCATCGGGCAGGGCGGCAAGGGGATAGCCTGTCATCACCCTGTCACACCCGCACCCTAGGGCTATACTAAATATATGTCCAAAACCCCACTTGTCAGGGTTTCGCCCCGATATATAGTGAGGGCCAAGACAGCACGATACAAGCGGGTCAATCACATGGCCCGGCACCAAGAAGGACCAAAGGCGCAAGGCGGAACAGGCAGCAGGGGGCAGGCCGCATGGAGACAGAATTCAGAACGGATTTCGTGAGGGAGCCTTCGGGGCTGAAACAGCATCCCGCACTAGTGCTCAATGCCGATTATCGCCCGTTGTCTTACTATCCGCTGTCCCTGTGGTCCTGGCAGGATGCGATCAAGGCGGTGTACCTCGACCGGGTGTCGATCGTGGCCGAATACGACGCCGAGGTGCACAGCCCCTCCCAAAGCATCAAGATTCCCAGCGTGATCGTGCTGAAAGACTACGTGAAGCCGCAACGGCGCGTGGCCTTCACCCGGTTCAACCTGTTTCTGCGCGATGAATTCCAGTGCCAGTATTGCGGATCACGCGACAACCTGACTTTTGATCACGTGGTGCCGCGGTCGCGGGGCGGGATCACCAGCTGGGAAAACGTGGTTGCCGCCTGTTCCAAATGCAACCTCAAGAAGGGGGCGCGATCGCTAAGGCAATCTGGGCTGAGTTTGCGCAAACCACCCCGCGCGCCCGGCGCCGAAGAGCTGCGCAATATGGGGCGGAAATTCCCGCCAAATCACCTGCATGACAGCTGGATCGACTTCCTTTACTGGGACACCGAACTGGACGCCTGATCCTTGCAATCTTCGCCGGTCTTGCCCATTCTCTCTGTCAGTGTTGAGAGAGGAGCGCCCGTGAACGTCACCCAATTGAGCCAGGATCCCCACACGATTCGGGAAGGGCGCGAGAAGAATCTGGAAGTGGCGATCGGGCGGGAAGTGCGGGATTTGCGCAAGGCGCGGTCCATGACGGTGGCCGATCTGGCGGAGGCGACGGGCCTGTCCGTGGGGATGCTCTCCAAGATTGAAAACGGGGTGACATCGGCGTCGCTGACCACGCTGCAATCGCTGTCTTCCGCGCTGTCCGTGCCGGTGACCGCATTTTTCCGCCGGTTCGAGGAGGCGCGGGAGGCCGTGCATATGCGCGCCGGGGAAGCGGTGGAAATTGAACGTGCGGGCACCCGGGCCGGGCATCATTACAATCTTCTGGGCCATCTGGGCGGCAACAACAGCGGCGTGGTGGTGGAGCCCTATTACATCCTGCTGTCGAAGGATTCCGACACGTTCAAGACGTTTCAGCATGACGGGGTGGAGCTGATTTACATGCTAGAGGGTGAGGTCAGCTATCGCCATGGCGATGAAAGCTATCATCTGCGCCCGGGCGATAGCCTGTTTTTTGACGCCGACGCGCCCCATGGGCCGGATGAACTGATTGAACTGCCAATCCGGTTCATCTGCGTGATTTCTTACCCGCAGCGGGGGTGAAGGTTCTGAGCCCGGCGCGGAATCAAGGCGCTTGCGCCGCCGCGCCTTCGCCTGGCCCCACCCAGGGCCTGGCGAAACGGCGACTTCAGCGCGTCGCTAATGTGGAGTCCGAGAACTCAACCATAAAGCGCTGCTGTTCATAGGTCGGGATCGCCAGGCCGGGGCTAGACGAAGGCGCTACCCAGGCCCCTTAGCATTTCACCCACAGGAAAATTTCATTCTTTTTATTGAACGTACCGCGCCTTCGCGATACGTATAGATCAACGGCTGCTAGGGAGCATGATATGTGTGGCATTGTTGGTCTCTTCCTCAAGGACAAATCGCTGGAACCCAAGCTTGGTGAGATGCTCACCGAGATGCTGATCACCATGACGGATCGCGGCCCGGACAGCGCCGGGATTGCCGTCTATGGGACCGATCGCGAAGGCTTTGCCAAGTTGACGGTGCAATCGGCGGACCCCAGCGGGTTTGCCGCCTTGGCCGCCGTGTCGGAGGCCATCGGCGCAGAAGTGAGCGTGCGGGTGATCGACACCCATGCGGTGATTGAAATGCCGGAAGACAAGATCACCGAGGTGCGCAGCTATCTGCGCGAAAACCACCCCAATATCCGCGTGATGTCTGCCGGGGAAGTCATTGAAATTTATAAGGAAGTGGGCCTGCCAGAGGATGTGGCGGCCCGCTTTGACATCCCGCAACTGACCGGGTCGCACGGGATTGGCCACACACGGATGGCCACGGAATCAGCCGTGACCACGCTTGGCGCGCACCCGTTCAACACCGGGCCGGATCAGTGCCTGGTGCACAATGGGTCACTGTCCAACCACAACGCGCTGCGCCGCAAGCTGCGCCGTCAGGGCGTGCATGTGGAAACAGAAAACGACACGGAGGTCGCCGCGGCCTACCTGACCTGGCGGATGCAGGAAGGGGAATCGCTGGGGGAAGCGCTGGAGTCAGGGCTGGATGATCTGGATGGGTTCTACACGTTTGTGGTGGGCACAAAAGACGGGTTCGGCGTGGTGCGCGATCCGATTGCGTGCAAACCGGCTGTGATGGCAGAGACGGATCAATACGTGGCCTTTGGCAGCGAATACCGCGCGCTGGTCAACCTGCCCGGCATTGAAGACGCGAAAGTGTGGGAGCCTGAGCCCGCCACTGTTTACTTCTGGAGGCACTGATACGTGCCAGCCGCTGCCGATTTCTCGACAGATATACCTGATGCCGTGACGGTCACGGGCATTCCGCGCCCTGTGGCCTACCGGCGGACGTGCTGGGGGCAGGACCCTTACGCGCTTTGCAGCTATTCGTCCTTGCAGAAAGGGGCGAAGGCAAAGGACCGTAAGATCATTCGCAAACCGCTTGGAAATACAGTGTTTTTCGCAGGCGAGCATGTGTCGAAAGATTTCCCGGCGATGGTGCATGGCGCGCTGATCACCGGGCGGCAGGCGGCGGCACAGGTTCTGAAAACAGATGCCAAGCGCGTTTGTGTCGTTGGTGCCGGAATGGCCGGCATGGGGGCCGCGCGCGATTTGGTAGATGCCGGGCTAGACGTGCAGGTGTTTGAGGCGCGTGACCGCATTGGTGGGCGCACCTGGACCGATCACAGTTTGGGCCTGCCAATTGATCTGGGCGCATCGTGGATCCACGGACCGAAGGGCAACCCGTTGACGGCGCTTGCGAAATCCCAAGGCGTGACGCGGGTGAAGACGGATTATGATGAGGTCTATGGGCTGACGCCAGATGGCGATGTGGTGGCCGATGATGACATCCCCGATTGGGTGTGGGAGGCGTTCGAGGTTGAACAGAACTACGCCATGACCCGGGCAAAGCTGTCTGAGAAAGCGTTTGACGAAGGCGAGGATCTGCCCGGCAAGGATGTGGTGTTCCCGCGCGGGTATGAGGCGCTTTTTCCTGCGCTAACAGAGGGCTATGAGGTGAAGCTCAATCACGCAGTAGAGGCGGTTGAGTGGGGCGATGGTGCTTCCGTCATTGTGGATGGCCGTGCCCATGCCTTTGACGCGGTGATTGTCACGCTGCCCATCGGGGTGTTGCAGGCTGGTCATGTGCGGTTTGATCCGCCGCTGCCCAATGACAAGCAGGACGCGATTGGCAAGCTGGGTCTGGGCCTGCTCAACAAGCTCTACCTGAAATTCGACCGCCCGTTCTGGGATGTGGACAAGCCGTGGATCATGTTGGCGGGGCCAAAGCAGCAACCGTTTTCGTCCTGGCTCAACTTCACCTACATCACCGGAGCGCCGATGCTTTGTGTGTTTCTGGGTGCGGATCAGGCTTGGGATTGGGAAGAGAAATCAGATGCCGAGACGCTGCAATGCGCGCTCGACACGTTATCAGGAATGTATGCAAAGGGAGGTGCCCATGCAGGTGCTTGATTTGACCGACATCACCCTGCGGGAGGCCAACGCCGCCCTGCAGAACCCGACCGATGGGAGCAATGAAACCGCGTGGGAGATCGTGAATGCGCGCGGCAGCCACGCCATTGCGGTGGGGCTGGATGCGGAGATTGATGTGCAGGTGCGCGGATCCACCGGGTACTACTGCGCGGGGATGAACCAGAAGGCCACCGTGCGCGTCGACGGCAATGTGGGGCCGGGCGTGGCCGAGAACATGATGAGCGGCACGGTGATCGTGGATGGTGATGCCAGCCAGTATGCGGGTGCGACAGGCCATGGTGGCCTCTTGGTGATCAAGGGCAATGCAAGCTCACGCTGCGGGATTTCCATGAAGGGGATCGACATAGTGGTGCATGGCAATGTGGGCCATATGTCGGCCTTCATGGCGCAGCGGGGGCATCTGGTGGTCTGCGGGGATGCGGGCGATGCGCTGGGCGATTCGATCTATGAGGCGCAGCTCTTTGTGCGCGGGTCGGTGAAGTCGCTGGGCGCGGATTGCATTGAGAAAGAGATGCGGCCCGAGCATCTTGAGAAGCTGGCGGAATTGCTGAAGGCCGGTGAGTGCGACGCCAAACCCGAAGATTTCAAGCGCTACGGCTCTGCCCGGCAGCTTTATAATTTCAACATCGACAACGCGTATTGAGGAGGCGACCGATGGCCAAAGACGACGTAACACCGCCCCAGACAATTCCCCGTTATTCCAGTACCTTCACGCCCGAAATTAATGCCGAAATTCGGCGCGCGGCGGCTACGGGCATCTATGACATTCGCGGCGGCGGTGCGAAGCGGAAGGTGCCCCATTTTGATGACTTGGTGTTTTTGGGCGCCTCCATGAGCCGCTACCCACTGGAAGGCTACCGCGAACGCTGTGACACCAATGTGGTGCTCGGCACGCGCTTTGCCAAAAAACCCATTGAGCTGAAAATTCCGATCACCATCGCGGGGATGAGTTTTGGCGCGTTGTCGGCGCAGGCGAAAGAGGCGTTGGGGCGTGGGGCTTCGGCGGCGGGGACGTCGACCACGACGGGCGATGGCGGCATGACGCCGGAGGAACGCGGGCAGTCAAAACACTTGGTTTATCAGTATCTTCCAAGCAGGTATGGCATGAATCCGGTCGACCTGCGCAAGGCGGATGCCATCGAGGTTGTCGTCGGTCAGGGTGCGAAGCCCGGCGGTGGCGGCATGCTGCTGGGCCAAAAGATTTCCGATCGTGTTGCGGAAATGCGCACGCTGCCCAAGGGGATCGACCAGCGATCCGCCTGTCGCCACCCGGATTGGACGGGGCCGGATGATCTGGAAATCAAGATCATGGAGCTGCGCGAGATCACGGGTTGGGAGAAGCCCATCTACGTGAAGGTCGGGGCGGCAAGGCCTTATTTTGACACGACTTTGGCGGTGAAGGCCGGGGCGGATGTGGTCGTGATCGACGGCATGCAGGGCGGCACGGCGGCGACGCAGGATGTGTTCATCGAGCATGTGGGTCAGCCGACGCTCGCGTGTATTCGCGAGGCGGTACAGGCGCTGCAGGATCTGGATATGCATCGCAAGGTGCAGTTGATCGTCTCGGGCGGTATCCGCACCGGCGCGGATGTGGCCAAGGCGTTGGCGCTGGGCGCGGATGCGGTGAGCATCGGGACGGCAGCGATGATCGCGCTGGGCGACAATGATCCCAAGTGGGAGGCGGACTATAATGCGCTCGGCTCCACCGCAGGGGCCTATGATGATTGGCATGAGGGCAAGGACCCGGCGGGCATTTCCACGCAGGATCCGGAACTGTCCAAGCGGCTTGATCCGGTGGAAGCGGGGCGGCGGCTCAACAATTACCTCAAGGTGATGACGCTGGAGGCGCAGACGTTGGCGCGCGCCTGCGGCAAGAACCACGTGAACAATCTGGAGCCGGAAGACCTTGCCGCGCTGACGATGGAGGCGGCCGCGATGGCCAAGATCCCGCTGGCGGGCACAAGCTGGTATCCGGGTATGCCGGGCGGGGGCATGTAGGCCTTTAACACTTTGACAAACACGCGGCCCGGTGGAACGATCCATCGGGCCGAATTACGAATAACTAGGAGCCTCAAATGACCACCGATCTGGCCGCCTTCGCCGCGAAAAACGGCGTTAAGTATTTCATGATTTCCTTCACTGATCTCTTCGGTGGACAGCGGGCCAAGCTGGTCCCCGCGCAGGCCATCGCGGACATGCAGGAGGAAGGCGCGGGATTTGCGGGCTTTGCGACATGGCTCGATATGACGCCCGCGCACCCGGATATGTTGGCGGTGCCGGATCCCTCTTCGGTCATTCGACTGCCGTGGAAGCCGGAAGTGGCGTGGGTTGCCGCGAACCCGATCATGGAAGGTGAGGATGTGGCGCAGGCCCCGCGCAACGTGCTGCGGCGGTTGGTGGATGAGGCCGCCGAGGAAGGCATGCATGTCAAAACGGGCGTGGAGTGCGAATATTTCCTGCTGACGCCCGATGGAAATGAACTGTCCGATGAGTTCGATACGGCGGAAAAGCCCTGTTACGACCAGCAGGCGGTGATGCGGCGCTACGATGTGGTGCGCGAGATTTGCGATTACATGCTGGAGCTGGGCTGGGGTCCTTACCAGAACGACCATGAGGACGCGAATGGCCAGTTCGAGATGAACTGGGATTTCTCCGACGCGTTGGTGACGGCGGACCGGCATAGTTTCTTCAAATTCATGACCAAGTCAGTGGCCGAGCGCCATGGCTTCCGCGCCACGTTCATGCCCAAGCCTGTGGAAGGGCTGACGGGCAACGGGTGCCACGCGCATATCTCTGTCTGGGATGCGGCTGGGGACGCGGCCAAGACCAATGTGTTTGCCACCGACAAGACCAGCGGCAGCCAGACGGCGGAGATGGGTCTGTCGGATCAGGGCGCGCATTTCCTGGGCGGCATCATGAAACACGCCTCTGGCATGGCGGCGATCACCAATCCGACGGTCAACAGCTACAAACGCATCAATGCGCCGCGCACGACTTCCGGAGCGACTTGGGCGCCCAACACGGTGACCTGGACAGGCAACAACCGCACGCATATGGTCCGCGTGCCGGGGCCGGGGCGGTTTGAGCTGCGTCTGCCCGATGGGGCGGCGAACCCTTATCTGTTGCAGGCGGTGATCATCGCCGCCGGGTTGTCGGGCGTGCGGTCCAAGGCCGATCCGGGCAAGCGGCACGACATTGATATGTACGCGGAAGGTCACAAGGTGCGCGGCGCGCCCAAGCTGCCGCTCAACATGCTGGACGCGATCCGCGCCTTTGACCGCGACAAGCATTTGAAATCGGCCATGGGGGATGAATTCGCGGCATCCTTCATAAAGCTAAAAACCAACGAGTGGAACAGCTTTGCCTCCCATTTCAGCCAGTGGGAAAAGGACAACACGCTCGATATCTGAGACTTTTAAGCCTCCGGCGGGAGTGTTTATGGCCAGAAAGAAGCAGGCTCCTTTGGCTTCTTTCTGGCTGAAAATACTCCGGGGGTTTAAGGGGGCTGGCCCCCTTTCCCGCTGCTGCGAATGTCGTTGACCCTGCCAAGGAGGCGCGGTTTACTCCGCCCGACAGAGGAGGACACCACATGACCATTCGCACCGTTTTTTCCGCAGCGCTTGCCGCCGCCGTGATCGCGGCCCCCGCCTGGGCGGAGACGCGCATTACCTATAAATCCGCCAAGAGCACATCGTCCTACTACCAGATGGCCGTGCAAATTTCCGAGGCTATGCAGGAGGCGACAGGCGGCGAGATTTCCGTCACCGTCGAGGAAAGCCAGGGGTCGGTGCAGAACGTGATGGAAGTGCGCGCGCGGGGCGCGGATTACGTGTTCACCACGCCACCCGTGCTGGTGCGGCTGGCGCAGGGCGGCAAGGCGATGTTCGAAGGCAAGGGCGATCCGGCCTTTGACGACATTCGCGCGCTTTTCCCCATCCCGTCGCTGACGATGCATTTCGTGATGAGTGCTGACAGCGGTGCGGCCACGTTTGATGACCTCAAGGGCAAGACGATCCTTCTGGGCAAGGGCAGTTTCGGCGCGCGGGAAGGGGAGAAATATCTGGGCCTCTTTGGTGTGGCCGAGGAGGTGACCATCGCGGATGTGGAGATTTCCAACGCCGTGCCTGCGCTGAAGAACGGGCAGATTGACGGGTTTGTCACCGCCGGATCCTGGCCCGCGCCGAATGTGGTGGAGGCCGCCGCGTCAACGGGTGTGACCGTGCTGTCGCTTTCTGACGAACAGATCGCGGAGACCAAGCGCACCAAGCTGGTGATCCCGGCAGGCACCTATGCGGGTCAGGCGGAAGATATCACCACCACGTCCCTGCCGGTCGTGGCCTACACCACCACCAAGATGGACGATGACACGGCTTATGCGCTGACCAAAACCTATTGGGAGAGCAAGGATGGCATGGCGGCGGCGGCCAAATGGTGGGGCGGCGTGGATGCGGGCCTGATGGGAAACATCACCGGCAAGATCCACCCCGGCGCCGTGCGCTACTATGAGGAAGCCGGGATCGCGCTGACCGACGCACAGAAGTGAAGCTGACCCAGACAGAGGACGCCGCGCAGCCCGGGGTTGCGCGGTTTTTTTGGCTGGCCTTCGCGCTGGCCTCGGTGGTGTTTCATCTGGGCTTGGTGTTTTCGGGGCTTGTGCCCAACCTGGTCAGCCGTCCGCTGCATCTGGTCTTCGTGCTGCCTTGGGTGCTGATCTATGCACAACGCGGTGTGGCGCTGTGGTCCGGCGCGGTTTTAGCGGCTTTGGGCGTGGCGGCGGCACTTTGGGTGGTGATCAATCACGACGCGCTGGGGGATCAATACGGGTTCCTCGAAGGCGATATGCAGGTGGCGATTGCCGCAATTCTGATCCTCGTGGTGCTCGAGGCCGCGCGCCGGGCCATTGGCTGGCCGCTACCAGTCGTGGCGGCCATTGCGTTGGCTTACGGCCTTCTGGGGCAGCACATCCCGGGCAGGTTTGGCCATTCCGGCACGCCGCTGGCCAGTTTCCTGGGCACGTTCACCATATCCGAGGGCGCGCTGTGGGGGTCGCTCACCGCCGTGTCGGTGAATGTGGTGGCGGTCTTCGTGATCTTTGGCGCGGTGCTGAACGCGGGCGAGGCGGGGCAGGGGTTCATGAACGTGGCCTCCGCTGCCGCGGGCCGATTACGGGGCGGGGCGGCGAAGGTGTCGGTGCTCAGTTCGGCGCTCTTTGGGTCCATTTCGGGGTCGGCGTCGGCCAATGTGGCATCCACTGGCGCGGTCACGCTGCCCGCGATGGAAAAGCTGGGATACCCCAAGCGGATCGCGGCGGCGGTGGAGGCGGTGGCCTCCTCCGGTGGGCAGATCATGCCGCCGCTGATGGGGGCGGGGGCCTTCGTGATGGTGGAACTGACAGGCGTGCCCTACACGGGCATCATGGCGGCGGCGGCGCTGCCTGCGCTGCTTTACTTCTGGGCGGTCTGGATCGGGATTGACGGCTATGCCCGCCGGTTCGATCTGCGCGGGCTCGCGGCAGAGGATCGCCCGCGCGCGGTGGATGTGGCCATCACTTCTGGGTTCTTCCTCATCCCTTTCGCGGTGCTGCTTCTGGGCATGTTCGCGGTGGGCGTGACGCCGCAATATGCCGCCAGCATCGCCATTTTTGCAGGTGCGGCACTGCTCTTCACAGGCCGCGATCTGCGCTTTGACCTCGCCCGCGCGATCCGGCGGTTTGAGACAGCACTGATCACGGCCGGGCGGCAGGTGGCGCTCATTGGGTCGATCATCTTTTGCGCCTCGCTGGTCATTGGCGTGCTGGGGGTCACCGGGCTTGGCGTCAAAATCACGTCGCTGATCCTCTCGGCCTCGGGCGGGCTGCTTTGGCCGTCGCTGTTGCTAACCGCATTCGCCTGCCTCGTGCTGGGGATGGAGGTGCCGACGACCGCCGCCTATGTCATCTGCGTTTCCGTCGCGGGGCCCGCGCTGATTGAATTGGGGATGGAGCCGTTGCAGGCGCATCTTTTCGTCTTCTGGTACGCCCTGCTCTCCACCATCACGCCGCCTGTGTGCGGTGCTGTCTTCATTGCTTCGGGCATGATCGGGGAAAACTGGCTTCGCGTGGCGCTGACGGCGATGGCGCTGGGGATCGGGCTTTACCTTATTCCGCTGGGGATGGTGGCTGCCCCGGATGTCATGGCGCTGGCCAGCGATCTGCCCGGTGCGATGATCGCTACGCTCAAGATCGGCGCGGGGCTTTTCGTCATCAGCACAGGTCTTATCGGCACATGGCAGCTGCCTTTGCGGCTGATGGCCATCGCGTTGGGCACGGCGACCGTTGTCTGGCCGCTCTAGGCCTTTCTTCTTGCTGAAAATATCCTGGGGGGAGGCCGAAAGCCGGGGGGCAAAGCCCCCTAGCAGATCACGCGTTCGCTTCGCGGATCTTGTCGGCGGCGTCCTTGTCATAGGCCACGCCATTATCGGCGAATAGCTGATCGAGCTCTGACGACAGGGTCATTTCCGTGATGATGTCGCAGCCGCCCACAAATTCACCGTTGACGTATAGTTGCGGGATGGTGGGCCAATCAGAATAATCCTTGATCCCCTGCCGCACGGCATCATCGGCCAGCACGTTCACATCGGTAAATTCGACGCCCATGTAGTTCAGTACGCCGGCCACGCGGCTGGAAAACCCGCATTGGGGCATGGATTTGGTGCCTTTCATGAAAAGCACCACAGGGGTGGCTTTCACCATCTCGTCGATCTGGGTTTTTGCGGCCTCAATGGCTTCAACTGCATCACTCATGGTCTCGTCTTTCTCAAACGCGCCTCAGTCGGGCGCTTTGGTTGTCAGGGCCAGCGCGTGCAGGTCGCCCGCGGGGCCGTCCATTTTGCCTTTGAGCGCGGCGTAGACGGCGCGCTGTTGCTGGACACGGTTCATGCCGGCGAAGGACGCATCGATCACCTCGGCCGCGTAGTGGTTCCCGTCGCCCGCCAGATCGGTGATCGTGATCTCGGCCTCCGGGAAGGTTTCGCGGATGAGGTCTTCGATTTCCTCGGGCTGCATCGGCATGGGTATGGCATCCTTTGATTACCCACCAGACTTAAGACGCTTTGCGAAGCGCCGCAAGCGTCAGGGTTGCAGCAGCGTGACGCCGGGCCGGTCTGCCAGCCGGGCGATGTCGCGTTTGTAGGTTCGGTCAAGGGTCGCACGTTCGTCGTCGGACCACGGGTTGAAGGCGTTTTCCGGGCCGGTTTTGGGGAAGCGGCTGCGCGCCTCTTGCACGGTGGCCGTGTCGCGGGTGTCTTGGGCCTGGAACCAGTCAGCGGCTTGTTGCGACAGCCCCGCGCGGCGGATCTGAGGGTCGGGGCGGACGGCGTTTCCTGCACCCGGTTTCAGCAGTTGGGCGTAAAGGGAAGTGCCGAGTGCCGGGAAATCTTCGTAGCGCCAGAGGGTCAGTTTGAGGGTGGGGCAGGTGGTCAGGATGCGGTCGACCAGCCGGGTCCAGATTTTATCGGTCGCATCGAACCCGGTCATGAAGCTGTCGAAATCGTCATAGCGTCCATGGTGGAGGCTTTCGGACCAGCAGGATGGCAGGAAGGTCGCGGGGTTGCGGGTGGCGATGGCGAGGTGGGTGTCGTGGCCTTCGAAGAGGTGCAAGAGGCGCGCGACGCGGGTATGCGCCCAGGGGTAAAGCTTCTTGCGCCGCATCAGCATCTTGCGGTCGGTGCCGCCGAGGATGTTTTCATCCATGAGTGCGATGGTGTCGGCCTCGCCGCCGTGGTGTTTCAGAAACCCGTCCGCGCCAGCGCGCACCACTTCTTCCGTCATACCGTCGCGCAGAAGTTGGGAAAAGGGGGTGAGGTCGCGGCGCATGGTCTTGGGGCCGACCACAGCCACCCCCAGACGCGCAAGCGATGCGGCAGACCCAAGCAGAGAATGCTGAATATGGCTCGACGCCGTTTTATGCGCGCCTGCGAGGATGACCAGACGGGTCATGAAGGCTTAGCCCAGATGCCGCTCAAAGCTGGAGCGGAAGAGGGTCGAGAGCTCATCAAGCGGGGCCTTGGAGCCGCCGAGGGAGACGGTTTGCCCGGTGAACTTGCCCACGGATTTGATTGTCACGCCCGCCTTGCCCGCCGCCATCATCAGCGCTTCGGCCTGATCGAAATTGCAGGCGATCAGGTAGCGGGCTTGATCTTCGCCAAAGAGCACGCCCATGTCCGCGCTGTCGAGGCAGACGCCGACGCCACCCGCCTCAGCCATTTCGAACGCGGCCATGGCCATGCCGCCGTCAGAGATGTCGGTGCAGGCGCGAATGAGTTGCGCGTTGTCGCGGATGAAGTCGCCGTTGCGTTTCTCCGCCTCCAGATCGACGGTCGGGGCCGCGCCCTCGGCACGGTTGAAGACTTCTGCCAGCAAGGCGGATTGGCCCAGATGGCCGCCGCAGTCTCCGACCATGAGCAGGACGTGGCCGTCGCGGACCTGTCCGGTGATGGCATCGTCTGGGTCCTTGATCAGGCCGACTGCGCCGATGGTGGGCGTGGGTAGGATCGCGGAGCCGTCGGTTTCGTTATAGAGGGACACGTTGCCCGACACGATGGGCATGTTAAGCTCGGCCACGGCCTCGCCAATCCCGCGAATGGCGGCGACGAACTGGCCCATGATGTTGGGCTTTTCGGGGTTGCCGAAATTGAGGTTGTCGGTGCTGGCGAGGGGCGTCGCGCCCACGGCGGTGAGGTTGCGATAGGCCTCTGCCACCGCCTGTTTGCCGCCCTCATAGGGGTTGGCGAAGACGTAGCGGGGGGTCACGTCAGAGGTGAAGGCCAGCAGTTTTTCGGTGCCGTGGACACGGATGAGGCCAGCGCCCAGCCCCGGGGTGCGGGCGCTGTCGGCCATGACCATGGTGTCGTATTGTTCATAGACCCATTGCTTGGCGGAATAGTTGGGCGAGGATATGAGTGCCTTCAGCCCTTCGATGGGATCAACGGCCACAACATCGCCGTCCAGCGGGGCGGCGGGCACGGGTTCATCCCACGGGCGGTCATATTCAGGGGCGGAGCCGGAGAGGGTGGCCAGCGGAAGGTCGGCTTTCACTTCGTTGCCATGCATCACAAGGAAGCGATCCTCTGCGATGGTTTCGCCGACGATGGCGAAATCGAGGTCCCATTTTTCAAAGACGGCGCGGGCCTCGGCTTCGAGGTCTGGCTTGAGGACCATGAGCATGCGTTCCTGAGACTCCGAGAGCATCATCTCATAGGCGGTCATGTTCTCTTCGCGTTGCGGCACCTGATCGAGGTTCAGCCGCACGCCAAGCCCGCCTTTGTCGCCCATTTCCACGGCAGAACAGGTGAGACCCGCCGCGCCCATGTCTTGGATAGAGATCACAGCGCCGGTGCGCATCAGTTCCTGACAGGCCTCCATCAGGCGCTTCTCAGTAAAGGGGTCGCCGACCTGCACGGTGGGACGCTTTTCTTCGATGCTCTCATCAAATTCAGCAGACGCCATGGTGGCCCCGCCCACGCCGTCGCGGCCGGTTTTTGCGCCGAGGTAGACGACCGGCATGCCCACGCCCGAGGCGGCGGAATAGAAGATCTTGTCGGCGTCGGCGAGGCCTGCTGCAAAGGCGTTCACCAGACAGTTGCCGTTATAGGCCGGGTCAAACCGCACTTCTCCGCCCGCGCAAGGCACGCCGAATGCGTTGCCGTAGCCGCCGATGCCTGCGACCACGCCGTGGACGAGGGACCGGGTTTTGGGGTGATCGGGCGCGCCGAAGCTGAGAGAGTTCATCGACGCGATGGGCCGTGCGCCCATGGTGAAGACGTCGCGCAGGATGCCACCCACGCCGGTTGCCGCGCCCTGATAGGGTTCGATGTAGCTGGGGTGGTTGTGGCTCTCCATTTTGAAGATCACCGCCTGGCCATCGCCAATGTCCACCACGCCCGCGTTTTCACCGGGGCCGCAAATCACTTGCGGGCCGTCGGTGGGCAAGGTGCGCAGCCATTTCTTGGAGGATTTGTAGGAGCAATGTTCGTTCCACATGGCCGAAAAAATGCCAAGCTCGGTAAAGCTCGGCTCGCGTCCGATGATCTCTAGGATGCGGTCATATTCATCGGGCTTCAGCCCGTGATTTTCGATCAATTCCGGCGTGATGGCAGGTTCCTGCATGTGCCCAATATCCCCCGACTGGCTGCTCTGGTGATCGTTTAGGCGATTGGGTGGGTAGAATAAAGGGGGTGGCTGCTTGACGGGGCGGATGGATTGGCCATTCTGAGGTCAAACGGGGGGACATTCATGCAGATCACAGACAATCCATGGCGGGGCCGGGGCCTGCCGGAGAACACGCTTCACGGTGCCCCTTGGGCGAGCGAGGCGGCGGGCAGGGCGGAAGAGCAGGTGGCGGCCCTTTTGATCCCGGGCGAGACGCCGCTGGTTGAGGCGCATGGTCTGGGGGCGGAGACATGGGTGAAAGACGAACGCCCGCGCATGGGGATGGGCAGTTTCAAGGCGCTGGGTGCGGCTTATGTGATCGCCACCGACGCGATGGAGACAGGGGCGGCGGATATGTCGACCGCGCTTGCAGGCCGCACCTATGCCACGGCGAGCGCGGGCAATCATGGTCTGTCGCTGGCCTTTGGGGCCGCGCGGTTCGGGGCAGAGGCGGTGGTGTTCATTGCCGACACGGTGCCCGAAAGCTTTGCGGATCGGCTTCGCAGCCACGGGGCACGGGTCGTGCGGCAGGGGGAAAACTACGAAGCTTCCATGGATGCCGCGATGCGCATTTCCCGCGTCAAAGGCTGGACGCTGTTGTCGGACAGTTCCTGGGCGGGGTATTACGACCGCCCGCATCGGTTGATGGAGGGCTATCTGGTCATGGCCGCGGAGGCCGCGCGCCAGATGCCCGCGCCGCCCACGCATATTTTCTTGCAAGCCGGGGTCGGCGGATTGGCCTGCGCCTGTGCGCTGCATTTCCGTCAGGTGTGGGGCGATGCCCCGCAGATCATTGTGGTAGAACCCGACCGCGCGCCTGCGCTTGAGGCCTCGATCCGCGCGGGCAAGCCGGTGGAGAGCAAGGGCGATGTCTCCTCCATGGGGCGGCTGGATTGCAAGGTGCCATCTTTCATTGCGCTCAAGCAATTGGCGAAGGATGCGGACGGTTTCGCGTTGATTTCCGAGGATGAGGCGCAGGGCATTCTTGCCTCGCTGGCGGATCAGGGGCTGGCGAGTACGCCGTCCGGTGCGGCGGGGATTGCGTGTCTGCGGCAGATTGGGCTGGGCGAGGGGGATCGCGCGCTGTGCATACTCAGCGAACAGGCTGACGGATGAGCGAAGGCTTTCCCGAAGCGGAATACGCCGCCCGCGTGGCCCGCGTACAAGAGGGTCTGACGCGGCTGGGGGCGGCGGCGCTGCTGCTGACGACAGAGGCCGATATTCGTTACTTCACAGGTTTCCTGACGCGGTTTTGGGAGAGCCCGAGCCGGTCGTGGTTTCTGATTGTACCGGCGCGGGGCAAGCCTATCGCGGTGATCCCGTCAATTGGCGCGGCGCTGATGGCCTCCACCTGGATTGATGATATCCGCACATGGCCCGCGCCGCGCCCTGAGGATGACGGGGTGAGCCTTTTGCGCGACGCACTGGGGGAGATGGGTGGCCCGGTGGCATTGCCTATGGGCTATGAGACGCATCTGCGCATGCCGCTCACGGATTTTGAGCGGGTGCGCACGGGGCTTGATGTGATGTCGGATGGTGGGTTGATGGCGTCCTTGCGGGCGATCAAGTCGCCTTTGGAAGTGGCGCGCATCGCGGAGACCTGCGCGCTTGCGGGCCGTGCCTTTGACCGGATGGGAGAGATTGCGCGCCCCGGCGTGGCGCTGGCGGAGGTGTTTCGCGGGTTTCAGCGGCTGTTGCTGGAGGAAGGGGCGGATTGGGTGCCGTATCTGGCCGGTGGTGTGGGGCCTGAGGGCTACGCGGACGTGATTTCACCCGCGACGGATGCGCCTTTGGCCGAGGGCGACGTGCTGATGCTGGACACGGGCGCAATCAAGGCGGGGTATTTCTGCGATTTTGACCGCAATTTCGCGATTGGGCGGGCCGGGGCGGAGGCGCAGGCAGGCCATGCACGGATCATTGAGGCCACAGCGGCGGGGTTTGAGGCTGCGCGGCCCGGGGCCTTGGCGCGGGATGTGTGGCAGGCGATGGCGGGTATCGTCGGGCGCGGCGATGGGGCCCCAGACAGTGCTGGCCGTATGGGCCACGGGCTGGGCATGCAACTGACCGAAGGGCTGTCTTTGACGGCGGAGGATGAGACCGTGTTGCAACCGGGGATGGTGATCACGTTGGAGCCTTATGTGGAGACGGGCGCGGGGTGTTTGATGGTGCATGAGGAGAATGTGGTGATCACCGAGGGCGGGGCGGAGGCGCTCACTCGGTTTAGTAAAACCGCCGTTCCAGTCTTGGGCTAAGCACTCGGCGCGGAATCAAGGACGCAGTCCGCCGCGCCTTCGGCAGGCCCCCCCAAGGGCCTGGCGAATTGCTGACATTTGCGCATTGCGCAGTCGCTCAGCGGTGCTTCGACATAAAGCGCCCTCGCTCGAGATCGAGATCGCCAGACCGGGGCCTGTCGAAGGCGCTACCTCAGACTGTGATTTCCAATAGCGGCAAAGACCGGCCGGGGATCGCCTCGGACGGGGCCTCACCAATCCGAACGGCCCCCATATGTTCATAAAAGGGGGCAGCACCTGGATCAGCCTCGATGGCCAGCCGCGTGGCCCCTTGGGCGCGCGCGGTGTTGAGGCACCATTGAAAAAGCACCCGCCCGCAGCCCGCACCCATGAAAGGCGGGTCGATGAAAAAGCGGTCAATCTCCATATCCTCCGGCGGCCCGGCCAGTTGCGCCATCCCGGCCAGCGTGCCGCCTTGTTCGGCAATCACCAGCAGATCGCCCTCCAGATCAGCTTGCGTGATGGTCAGTGCAGGCACGCAGGCCGCCATGAAATCGGCGTCATAGCCCCAATGCGCCTTGGACCGCAGGCAAAGCCGCGACAGGGGCGTGAGGTCGGCAGGCGTCGCGGTGCGAAGGTCGAAAGATCTGTTCATGCCGGCACTATAGGCCTGAGCGCGGTGCAAAAAAAAGGCCGAGCACTAAGCTCGGCCGAAGTCCAACAGGGAGGTATGAATAGCGCCTCAGCGCCGTCCATGACCCCGAGTTAGGCCCCCATATCGAGTCGTTCAAGAAAAAACATGCTGCACATGCGACAACCCTGCTATGTGTTGCATGCATAACTCATGATCAGTTGGCCTAAAAATTCAGCCAGATGATTGATTTTGCAGCCCTTTTCGGTACATCACAATCTCTTCCTGAACGAAATCCCGGAAGGCGGCGATGCGCTGAGAATGGCGCAATTCCGATGGGTAGGCCAGGAAGACAGGCACATCAGAGCTTTCAATTTCGGGCAGAACGCGCACCAGTTGCGGGAAATCGTGGCTGACGTAATTGGGCAGAACCCCGATGCCGAGATTTTCCAGAACGCTTTGCAGAACGCCGAAATAATTGTTCACGGTCAGCAGCGTGGGGATCTGGTAGGTCATGATTTCCTGCACCAGCGTGGCACCTGCGCTGACCTGCGCGGCGCGGGGACTTTGACAGATGATGCGGTGATGGATCAGGTCTTCGGGCTCTTCCGGCGCGTCATGGGTGCCGAGGTAGTCGCGCGTGGCAAAAAGGCACATGTTCATCGTCATCAACCGCTTGCGGATCAGGTCAGCCTGGCTGGGTTCTTTCATGCGGATGGCCACATCGGCCTCCCGCATAGGCAGGTCGAGCACGCGTTCTTCCAGCATCAGGTCCAGGTTAAGTTCGGGGTATTTTTCAAAGAGTTTCGGCAGGCGCGGGGCCATCCAGAGCGTGCCAAACCCGATCGTGGTGGTCACGCGCAGTTCACCGAAGACTTCCTCTTCACTGTCGCGGATGCGGGCCGTGGCGGTGTCAAGGCGTTTGGCCATGGCGCGGGTGGCATCAAACAGCAGCTCTCCCTGTTCGGTCAGGATCAGACCGCGCGCGTGGCGGTGAAACAGCGTGGAGTTGAGCGATTCCTCCAACGCACGGATCTGGCGGGAGATCGCCGATTGCGATAGGTGGAGCTGATCGCCCGCATGGGTCAGGCTGCCCGCATCTGCGACGGCATGAAAAATGCGCAGTTTGTCCCAATCCATGTCATGCGTCCCTTCGCCTTGGGCTGAGCCATAGCAGATATTGCGGGCCAGTACAGTATGGGTTGTCGGCGATATCGCGGCGATTGCCTCAGCCGCAAAGGAGCGCCCGAAAATTAGACAGGGGTTTGGGACCTTTGCCGTTTTCATGTGGCCTGCCAGCGGCACAGAAGGCTTGACCACGCACCATGCGACACTGCACGAATTTACACAGTTGTTGCATTTCCTTTACAAGTTGCGCGCAAGTGTAGTGCTCCGATTCAACCCGTGCAGGCTCCGAAAGATGCAGCAAGACCGCAACACCCGCAACGGCACCCGCGATATCAGCTATGCTTTTTCCGCCCAGACACGGGGCGGGCGCGCCGTCATCCGCACCATGGAAAACCTCACTGGTCGCATTCGGCTTATCAAGCGCGCTGAAGGGTATGAACGCGACGTGGCGATGGGTCAGGATTTCTGGCAGGTGATGGTGGAACGCTACGGGCTGACGCTTGACGTGGTGCGCGGGTCGCTTGACGCGATACCCCGCAACGGTCCGGTGATTTTGATCGCAAACCACCCCTACGGCATTCTGGATGGGCTGATGATGGGCCATATCCTGAGCCAGACGCGCGGCGATTTCCGCATTCTGGCCAATTCGGTGTTTCAAAAGGCGCAGGATGTGAACCGCGTGGTGCTGCCTGTCAGTTTCGATGACACCAAGGAGGCCGTGGCGCTGAACCTGCAAACGCGCAAGGCGTCGCTGGATTACCTGGGGCAGGGCGGTGCAATTGGCATCTTTCCCGGTGGCGGGGTCAGCACGGCGGCCAAGCCGCTGGCGCGCCCGCTGGATCCCGGTTGGCGCAGTTTCACCGCTCGGATGGTGGCAAAATCGGAGGCCACGGTTGTGCCGCTGTTCTTTGAAGGCGCCAACAGCCGGCTTTGGCAGGTGGCCAGCCATCTGCATGTGACCCTGCGCATGGCGCTTTACATCAATGAATTCGGCAAGCGGGTGGACAGCCCCGTGCAGGTGCATGTGGGCGATCCGATCCCCCGAGCGGCGCTTGAGACACGGGTGAAAGACCCCAAATCGCTCATGGCCTTTCTGCGGGATAAGACGTATGAGCTGTCTCCGACGCCTGTCGCGCCCGGTGCGATTGGGTATGAATACTGAGATTTAGATCATGGCAGTTGGTATTTTCGATAGCGGCCTTGGCGGCCTGACAGTTCTGGATGCGGTGTCAAAAACCCTGTCTGATCAGGCCTTTGTCTATTTCGCAGACCACGCACACGCGCCCTATGGGGTGCGCACGGCGGATGACATCCATGATCTGACCCGCACCCATGTGCAAACGCTTTGGGATCGGGGCTGTGACCTTGTGGTCTTGGCCTGCAACACGGCCTCGGCCGCTGCATTGCGGCGCATGCAGGAGGCCGGTGTGCCCGCGGGCAAGCGCGTGTTGGGGGTGTTCGTGCCCATGATCGAGGCGCTGACCGAACGCCAATGGGGCGACAATTCCCCACCGCGCGAAGTGACGGTGAAGCACGTGGCGCTCTTTGCCACGCCTGCCACCGTGGCCAGCCGCGCCTTTCAACGCGAACTGGCCTATCGCGCCATCGGCGTGGATGTGGAGGCGCAGGCCTGTGGCGGTGTGGTGGATGCCATCGAAGACGGCGACATGATGCTGGCCGAAGCGCTGGTGCGGTCGCATGTGGACGCGCTGCGCCGCAAGATGCCTCAGCCGCAGGCCGCGGTGCTGGGCTGCACGCATTACCCGCTGCTGCAGGATGCGTTCCAAGAGGCGCTGGGCGCGGATGTGAAAGTGTATTCGCAGGCGTCCTTGGTGGCCGACAGTCTGGCCGACTACCTGACGCGCCACCCGCAGATGGGCGGCGATAGTGGGCCAATCGAATACCTGACCACGGGTGAGCCTGCGCGCGTGTCTGATCGGGCCACGCAGTTTTTGCGACGACAGATCAGTTTTTCTGCTGCTTAGAGCGTTTCGCGTTTACTTTGAAACATGAAGCATCATCTAACGCGTTGAAATCTTTGATTTCAGGCAGCGTTAGATGATCCAATGATAACGTGAAACGCTTGACCAGAGCGGGTGCGCATTGCGATGTCACCCGTTTCCGCCTACATCCCACATGACACATGAAAGAGGTCTGACATGACCCATAAAATCGCCATTCTGGGCGCCTCCGGCTATACCGGCGCTGAACTGATCCGGCTTATAGCCACCCATCCGGGGTTGGAAATTGCCGCCCTTGGGGCCAATTCCAAGGCGGGGCAGGGCATGGCACAGGTGTTTCCGCATCTGCGCCATCTGGATCTGCCCGCGCTGGTGACGATTGATGAGATTGATTTCTCGCGCATTGATCTGTGCTTTTGCGCGCTGCCCCATGCGACATCGCAGGCGGTGATCAAGGCCTTGCCGAAGGATTTGAAAATCGTCGATCTGAGCGCGGATTTCCGGCTGGAGGATGCTGAGGAATATGCGCGTTGGTACGGCGGCCAGCATGATGCGTTGGAGTGCCAAGCGGAGGCTGTTTACGGCCTGACGGAGTTTTACCGCGAAGAGATCCGCGCCGCGCGGATTGTGGCCGGGACCGGGTGCAACGCCGCAACGGGGCAATATGCGCTGCGGCCGCTGATTGCAGACGGTGTGATTGATCTTGATGAGATCATCATTGATCTGAAAACGGGCGTCAGCGGTGCCGGGCGGGCATTGAAGGAAAACCTGCTCCATGCGGAACTGTCGGAAGGCGCGCATGCCTATGCCGCAGGCGGCACGCATCGGCACCTGGCGGAGTTTGATCAGGAGTTTTCCAAGATCGCTGGCCGCCCCGTCAAGGTGCAGTTCACCCCGCATTTATTGCCCGCAAACAGGGGGATACTGGCCACTGTTTATGTAAAAGGCGAGGCGCAGGCGGTGCATGACAGCCTTGCGCGCGCTTATGCTGATGAGCCGTTCATGGAGGTGCTGCCGATGGGCGAACATCCCAGCACGCGGCACGTTCGGGGCAGCAATTTCTGCCATGTGGGCGTTGTGAGCGACCGGATAGAGGGCCGCGCGATTGTGATCGCGGCGCTTGATAATTTGACCAAAGGATCCAGCGGGCAGGCTTTACAGAATGCCAATCTGATGTTGGGATATGATGAGACCGAAGGGCTGATGCTGGCCCCGGTGTTTCCATGAGGAAAGGGCGGTAGGGTATTGAAAACGCTCAAGAAACAGCGACGCATTCAGATCCTGGCGATCACCACGGTGGCGCTGATCCTGTCCACGGTGCTGATTGGATACGCCATGCGGGACGGGATCAATTTCTTCCGCTCCCCCACCCAAGTCTTGGCGGAACCACCCGCCGCGTCGGAGGTGTTCCGCATTGGCGGACTTGTGGAGGACGGCTCCATCGTGCGCGGTGAAGGGGCCGAGGTCAGCTTTCGCGTCACGGATGGCGGCGCGAGCGTGCCAGTGACTTACGTTGGCATTCTGCCTGATCTCTTCAATGAAAATGAAGGGATGGTGGGCTTGGGCACCTATGAAGACGGCGTCTTCCGGGCGACGGAAATCCTGGCCCGCCATGATGAAGATTACATGCCGCGCGAAGTGATTGAGGCGTTGGAGGAACAGGGCGTTTACAAAGAACCCGAAAGCTGAGCGCATTTTCTTCGAAGAAAATGCCTAAGAAAATTCGAATTTTCTTGGGCAGAATTTTTGCAAAATTCTGCGACGCTGTCAGGTGTCTTTGGTTTGCGAGGCCTTGAAAGCCTTGATTTTCTCGGCCAGAAGCGCGCGGGCCTTGATATTGGCGCGGCGTACCCGCAGCGAGGTCAGGAACGCCTCTTCTGCCGTCTGCGATGTGGCGCCCAGAACGCCGACCAGCTGAGTAACGACCGCCTCATCGCCCGTGGCGTCGATATATTCGATCACCTTGAGCGCAAGGTCGTCGGCCAGGTCTTCGGTGACCCCCATCAGTGCGTTTCCAGTTTTTTAAGAAAACATGCATCGGCTTTTGCGTTTGAGCCGGCACGAGACGTGGTGGCGAAAGGCAGCGAAAGCCGGTTCAACTTAAATTGGAAACGCATCAGCGCGTCGTCTCCGTCAGGCGGCGTTTGACGTAAGTGGTCACGCTGCCGATCATCGTGTCCATATGCGGTTCTTCGAAGAAATGGCCGGAGCCTTCGATTTCCTCATGCGTGATCGTGATGCCGGGCTGTTCATGCAGCTTGTTCACCAGCGACAGCGTGTCGGCCGGCGGGGCCACGCGATCTGCCCCGCCATTGATGATCAGCCCCGAGGATGGGCAGGGGGCGAGGAAGGAAAAGTCATACATGTTGGCCGGCGGCGAGACAGAGATGAAGCCCGTGATTTCCGGCCGCCGCATCAGAAGCTGCATGCCGATCCAGGCCCCAAAAGAAAAGCCCGCGACCCAGCAATGCTTGGAATTGTTGTTCATCGATTGCAGGTAATCGAGCGCAGAGGCCGCATCAGACAGTTCCCCAACGCCTTGGTCGTATTCACCTTGGCTACGCCCCACACCGCGGAAATTGAACCGCAGCACGGTGAAGCCCATATTGTAGAACGCATAATGGAGGTTATAGACCACCTTGTTGTTCATCGTGCCGCCGAATTGCGGATGCGGATGCAGGATGATGGCGATGGGGGCGTCTTTTTCCCGTTGGGGGTGATATCGACCTTCAAGCCGGCCTTCTGGGCCGGGGAAAATAACCTCAGGCATTTATATGCGCTTCCTTCGTTGTCCCTGCCTGAGTGTAGTTGACGAAACCAGTCGGATAACTTAGAACTATTCTAAGAACTGATCGCCCTCAGGTAGCAGGTCAAATAGGCATTGCGGCGGGTTTGGTCAATCAATTCGCGTGAGGGCGTCCCATGAAACTCAGCACGAAAGGCCGATATGCCATGGTGGCGCTTGCCGATATCGCGCTGGCAGGCGGAATGCCGGAGGGCGGCACCCTCGTGGCGCTGAGCGAAATCTCCAAACGGCAGAGCATTTCACTGCCTTATCTGGAGCAGCTTTTCGTGAAGCTGCGCCGCGCCAATCTGGTGACCTCGGTGCGGGGGCCGGGCGGGGGGTACAAGCTCGCCAAAGCGCCTGCGGATATTCGCATTTGCGACGTGCTGGAGGCGGTGGATGAAACCTTTGACGCGCTGCATATGGGGGCGGGTGCCTCTGGCGGGTCCAGCGGGTCGCGCGCGCAATCCATGACCAACCGGCTGTGGGAGAGCTTAAGCGCGCATGTCTACGTTTTTTTGCACCAGACGCGGCTGAGTGACGTGATCGAGAACGCGCTTGTGCCGTGCCCGGCCGTGCCATCGCTCTTTCAGGTGGTGGATGATGTTTGAGGGTTTTCTTGTTTGGGAAAATGCGGGGGCCAGCCCCCCCCCCCGGGATATTTTCAGCCAGAAGAAGCATTGGGCGTGGCGCATGAGCCGAGTCTACTTGGACTATAACGCGACCGCGCCTTTGAGGCCCGAGGCGCGGGCGGCGATGGAGGCGGCGATGGATATCGTCGGCAATCCGTCCTCTGTGCATGGGGAAGGCCGCGCCGCGAAGGGCCTCGTGGAGCGGGCGCGGGCGCAAGTGGCCGCAGGTGTTGGATGTCAGCCGCAGGAGGTGGTGTTCACCTCTGGCGCGACGGAAGCCGCGGGCGTGCTGGCCGATTGGCCGGGAGCGGTTGAGGTGGATCCGACGGCCCATGATGCTGTCTTTGCCCATGACCGTGATGGAGAAGGCCCTGCGATTTACGCGATGGGGCTGGCCAATTCGGAGACTGGCGTGTTGAGCGAGCCGCCGGGCAGCGGCGAGCGGGCACTTTTGCTCGATATCACGCAGGCGTTGGGCCGGGTGCCGTTCGCGTTCTCCTGGAGCGGGGCCGATCTGGCGATTTGTTCGGCCCATAAGCTGGGCGGGCCCAAGGGTGTGGGCGCCCTGATCGTCAAGCAGGGTGTGGATATTCCGGCGCTCAGCTTGGGTGGCGGGCAGGAGATGGGGCGGCGGTCTGGCACGGAAAACATCATTGGAATCGCGGGCTTCGGAGCCGCTGTTGACGCGGCCATGCGCGATCTGGACAGCGGCGTCTGGACCCGGGTGGAGAAACTTAGAAATATTCTAGAAACAATGCTTGTGGATTTGGGGGCGGGGCCTATTTTTGTAGGTAAGGACGGACCACGGCTGCCCAACACAAGCTGCATCGTCGCCCCCGGCTGGAAGGGGGAAACGCAGGTGATGGCGATGGATTTGGCGGGGTTTGCCATATCGGCCGGATCAGCCTGTTCCAGCGGTAAGGTTAAGGCGAGCCGGGTTTTGGCCGCCATGGGATATGACGAGGCCGAAGCGGCAAGCGCCATTCGCGTGTCGCTGGGACCGGATACGACCGAAGAGATGATTACGCGCTTTGCCGAAAGCTGGGCGCGGCAGTACGACAAACACAGAGCCAGGGCTGCTTGAGCGCCCGGGCGACAAACAGGAAGGACATGACCATGACACCTCCCACAGACACAAGCGCGCAACTGACCGTCAAAGAGGGCGTGGATCAGGAAACCGTCGACGCGGTGGCCGATATCAGCACGTATAAATACGGCTGGGACACCGATATCGAGATGGAATACGCGCCCAAGGGCCTGACCGCTGATATCGTGCGGCTGATTTCCGAGAAGAACGAAGAACCCGAGTGGATGACGCAATGGCGGCTGGATGCTTATGCGCATTGGCTGACCAAGGAAGAGCCGGATTGGGCGATGGTCGACTACCCGGAGATCGATTTTCAGGATCAGTATTACTATGCCCGGCCCAAGAGCATGGAGGTGAAGCCGAAGTCTTTGGATGAGGTCGACCCCAAGCTGTTGGAAACCTACGAAAAACTGGGTATTCCGCTCAAGGAGCAGATGATCCTTGCCGGTGTTGAAGGGGCGGAGGCCGCCCCTGCCGAGGGTCGCAAGGTGGCCGTGGATGCGGTGTTTGATTCCGTGTCCGTGGGCACAACGTTCCAGGCGGAATTGAAGAAGGCCGGCGTCATCTTCTGTTCGATTTCTGAGGCCATTCGCGAGCATCCTGAATTGGTGCGCAAATATCTGGGCACCGTCGTTCCGGTGAGTGACAATTATTACGCGACACTGAACACCGCCGTGTTCTCCGACGGGTCGTTTGTCTACGTGCCGCCGGGGGTGCGCTGCCCGATGGAACTTTCCACCTATTTCCGGATCAATGCGGAGAATACGGGCCAGTTTGAGCGCACGTTGATCATCGCCGACAAGGGCTCTTACGTGAGCTACCTCGAAGGCTGCACCGCGCCGCAGCGGGACACCGCGCAGCTGCATGCCGCCGTGGTGGAGATCATCGTCGAAGAAGACGCGGAAGTGAAGTACTCCACCGTGCAGAACTGGTTCCCGGGCAACGAAGATGGCTCTGGCGGGATCTACAATTTCGTCACCAAGCGCGCCGATTGCCGGGGCGATCGGGCGAAGGTGATGTGGACGCAGGTGGAGACGGGGTCATCTGTGACGTGGAAGTATCCCAGCTGCATTCTGCGTGGGGATGACAGCCAGGGTGAGTTCTATTCCATCGCCATCACCAACAACTATCAGCAGGCCGATACCGGCACGAAGATGGTGCATCTGGGCAAGAACACCCGTTCGCGGATCGTCTCTAAGGGCATCAGCGCGGGCAAGGCCCAGAACACCTATCGCGGGCTGGTCAGCATGGCGCCACGGGCGAAAAATTCGCGGAATTACACGCAGTGTGACAGCTTGCTCATCGGTGACAAATGCGGGGCTCACACGGTGCCTTACATCGAGGTGAAAAACAATTCCTCGCGGGTGGAGCACGAGGCGACGACATCCAAGGTGGATGACGACCAGATGTTCTACTGCCGCCAGCGCGGCATGGATGAGGAAGAGGCCGTGGCGCTTGTCGTGAACGGGTTCTGCAAGGACGTGCTGCAGGCGCTGCCGATGGAGTTTGCGATGGAGGCGCAGCAGTTGGTGGCGATTTCACTGGAAGGCAGCGTAGGGTGATGCGGAAAGTCGCCGAGAAGGGTTTTCTGGCGTGCTTTTTGCTGTCGTTCTATGCGGTTACGGTCTTCTCTCCGGCCTCTGGTTCCATTCATGAAGGTTTGACGGAAGCCTTGGGCGGCGAGTTCCCGGCCAACTACTTTCCCATTCCACTGCTTGATCCCGATGAAGTGGTTGCACAAGCTCAAGCTTGCATTGGGAATTACAAGGAAATGATGTCGCTGTCGATTTTTGGTCATGGTTGCGGTTGGTGAGAAGGGTTGCCACTGAAGAGTTACCAATGGCGAGTGCTTAAGGAAGGTGAAGTTGTCCAAAAGCGATCAAAGTATGGAAAACAGATACTTGACTGCGATGAACACTGTTAGAGCGCAGCAGTTCTGGGCGACGTGGCCCGTCGTGGCTTTTGTGCTTGTTTTCATCGCTTTACGCGTGGCTTTTGACTATCTTGGTGGGTCATTCGCATCGATGATGGCGCTGGCCGGAACCGTTTGCGCGATGATCTTTATCCGGTGGCTCAAGTCCCGCAACACGCGCGCCAAAACCCGCCAAGCTATCGCGTTGCGCAAGCAGTTGAGCGCGTTGGAGCAACAGGAAACCGCACTTCGGATTGAAGAGGCGCGGCGGGCTGGAAAGTTTGATAAATGGGAGGCGGGGGCCTAAGGCACCTCGCCAAGATAAAAGCAGATACAGGGCAGAACCAAGATGAACACTCAGTTGCGCGACAAGATGATACGGCGCCTCGACCAGACGCAAGGCGGGTCGGGCGTGGTGCTGCTCGGCTCGATGAAGATTGCGCGGCATGAGGTGGAGGGGCGGCACGTGTTTTTCGCCGTGACGCATCCCAATGACACCATTCAAGGCACCCACGCGCGCACCGGATTTTATGAGCCTGAGGAGCTGGAGATCATTCGCGGCGCCTTCCGCAAGGGCGGGCGGTTCGTGGATATTGGGGCCAATGTGGGGAACCATTCGATCTTCGTGGGGCTGTTTCTGGCCCCGGGTGAAATCGTGGCGATTGAGCCGAACCCTGTGGTCTACAAACTGTTCATAAACAACATGTTGCTCAACGGTCTTGATCCGATTGTGGATATGTCTTTCCTCGGGATGGGCATGTCGGAGACGGCCTCGGACGGGTTCGGGATGAATTTCCGGGAACGCAATATCGGCGGCGGACGCATGGCGGAGGGCAAGGGCGATATTGCCACCATTCGCGGGGATGACATGATCGGGGATCGCCGCGCGGATTTCATCAAGATTGACGTGGAAGGCATGGAAATGCAGGTGCTGCGCAGCCTTGAAGCGACCGTGACGCGCGATCACCCGCGAATTTTCATCGAAGTGGACAATGAAAACCGGGCCGATTTTGACGCTTGGGTGGAGGCGCACGGCTATCGCAAGGCGGCGGATTTTAAACGCTACAAGACCAATGAGAACTTCCTTTTGATCCATGAAAGCGATGATTTTGATGGATAAAGTGGCGATCTCTCGTCCTGAACTGACCTTGCCGGAGGCGGAGGCGGCGCTGTTGCGTGCGGCCTACGCTCAGGCGCGCGTGGTGTTGGAATATGGCTCCGGCGGGTCGACGGTGATGGGCGCAGAGATGCCGGGCACGCGGGTGTTTTCCGTGGAAAGCGATCAGGCCTGGGCGCAGATGATGCGCGACTGGTTTGCAGAGAACCCGCCGGCGGAGGGCAGTGAGGCGCAGATCATCTGGTCTGACATTGGCCCGACGAAACAATGGGGGCACCCGCAGGATAGCAAGGAATACTTGAGGTATGCGCGCTATCCCCTTGAAGTTTGGGATTTACCTGAGTTTGAGCAGCCCGATGTGGTGCTCGTCGATGGGCGGTTTCGCCCGGGCTGTGCCATGGCGGCGGCGCTGCGGACAGAAAAGCCCATCGCAGTGTTCATCGATGATTACGCGCGGCGCAAGAATTACCACCGGGTGGAAAAATATCTTGGCCAGCCCAAATTGACCGGACGGATGGCCGAATTTGCAGTGCAGCCGATGCGCCTTGAGGCGCGCGAGTTGCTGACCCTGATTGACATGATGACGCGGCCCTGAGCCGCCTGACACGAGGAAAGAAAGATGCTGGAAATCAAAGGCTTGACAGTCGATCTTGAGGAAGAAGAAAAGACCATCCTGAAAGGCGTCGACCTGACGGTTGAGGCTGGTAAGGTCCATGCGATCATGGGGCCGAACGGATCGGGTAAATCGACGCTGAGTTACGTTTTGTCGGGCCGGGATGGTTACGAGGTGACAGGCGGCACGGCAGAGCTTGAAGGCGAGGACATCCTCGAGATGGAACCTGAAGAGCGCGCGGCGGCAGGGTTATTCCTGGCGTTTCAATACCCCGTTGAGATCCCCGGCGTGGGCAACATGACCTTCATGCGCACAGCCCTCAACGCCCAACGCAAGGCGCGTGGGGAAGAGGAGATGAGCGCCAAGGACTTCCTCGCGCTGGTGCGGGAAAAGGCCAAGACGCTGAAAATTGACGCTGATATGCTGAAGCGACCTGTCAATGTGGGCTTTTCTGGTGGTGAGAAAAAGCGCAACGAAATCCTGCAGATGGCGTTGCTTGAGCCGAAGATGTGCATTCTGGATGAGACCGATTCAGGCCTTGACGTGGATGCGATGAAACTTGTGTCCGACGGGGTGAACGCGCTGCGCGATGCGGGCCGTGGCTTCCTTGTGATCACGCACTATCAGCGCCTGCTGGACCACATCAAACCGGACGTGGTGCATATCATGTCGGACGGGCGCATCGTGAAAACCGGCGGGCCGGACCTGGCGCTGGAAGTGGAACAGAATGGCTATGCCGACATCCTGGCGGAGGTTGCGTGATGGCCATTGCGCAGAAGAAACAGGAACTGACCGAGGCGCGGCTCGCCGTGGCCAAGATGCCTGAAAGCGGGCCGTGGCTGAAACAGGCGCGCGACAAGGCGATGGCGCGGGTGCGCAGCATGGGCCTGCCAGAGCGGCGGGATGAATATTGGAAATACACACGGCCCGACACGTTGGTGCGGCCCGGCACGCCGTCGGCCAAGGTGTTTGACGACCCAAGCGATCTGCCGATGTTTCACGCGGTGGAGCGGCTCAAAATTGTGTTCGTGGACGGCGTTTTTGATGCAGAGGCCAGCGATGATCTGACGCTTGAGGGCGTGACGATTGAACGTCTCGCGGTGGCCTCGGGCAAAGACATTCACTGGGCCAAGGATCTCTACGGCGTGTTGGAGGCGAAGGGGCAGGACCCGGTGGAACGCCCGCTTGCCGCGCTCAACACGGCACTGGCGACAGATGGCATTCTGATCCGCGTGTCGGACAAGGTCAGCAAGCCCGTGAACCTGATTTATCACCATAAATCAGAGACATCTGATGCGACGTTGCACCATGTGATCAAGCTGGAAAAAGGCGCGGATCTGACCGTGTTGGAAAACGGCCCTGCGGCGGCGCGTTTCAACAAGGTGATGGAGGTGGATGTGGCCGACACCGCCGCGTTCCACCACGTGCGCACCATGGGGCGCGATCACGAACGGCGCGCTGCAACGCATATTTTCGGCCGGTTGGGCACGGAAAGCACGTTCAAATCCTTCACCCTGACAGCCAATGGCGTGCTGACGCGCAATGAATGCGTGTTGGAGCTGACCGGCGATGATGCGGTGGCCCATGTGGCAGGGGCTTGCGTGGGCGATGGTGATTTTCACCATGATGACACGGTGTTTATCACCCATGATGCGGTGAATTGCGAAAGCCGGCAGGTGTTCAAGAAGGTGCTGCGCAATGGCGCGACAGGCGTATTCCAAGGCAAGATCCTGGTGAAGCCGGACGCGCAGAAAACCGACGGCTACCAGATCAGCCAATCGCTGCTTCTGGATGATGACAGCCAGTTCCTCGCCAAGCCTGAGTTGGAGATTTACGCCGATGATGTGGCCTGTTCCCACGGGTCGACCTCTGGCGCGATTGATGATGAGGGGCTGTTTTACCTGCGCGCGCGCGGCGTGCCGAAGGACATCGCGACCGACCTCATGACGCTCGCCTTCCTTGCGGAGGCCGTCGAAGAGATCGAAGATGACACCCTGCGCGATGAAATCGTATCCCGGCTGGAGGCCTGGTTGGGGCGGCGGCGCGGCTAGGGGCATAGATGGCGGTAACACTTGATATTCTGGCCACGTATCGGCGGCCCGGGCGCGTGATCGAACGCATTCTGGATCGCGGTGCGGACCATCGCCATGCCTTTGCGTTTCTGGCGGTGGGGTCCGTTCTGGCGTTTGTTGCGCAATTGCCGCGGCTGACGCGGCTGGCGCGCGAACCCGACCCGGAATTTGAAGCCGCCATCGTGGCGGAGGCCGGAGAAGTGCGCCAGATTGATGCCGTGCAGGTGCCCGAAGCCATGGTCGATGCCAAGTTTGAGGCGCTGATGTCCGGCGCGCTGATGGGGTGGATTTTTATCATGCCACTCATCCTCTACGGACTCGCGTGGTTGAGCCTGCTTGCGGTTCGGTTGATCAAAGGGCGGATGACGGGGGCGCAGGCCTGCGTTGTTCTTTTCTGGGCGTTTTTGGCGGCGATCCCGGTGTTCCTGTTCCAAGGGTTGATCGCCGGTTTCGTGGGGCCGGGCACCGCGCTCAATGCAGTCTCGCTAGTGTGGTTTGCGCTGTTCGTCTGGTTCTGGTTTTCCGGCATCCGGGTTGCGGCATGGGAAAGGGCGGCCTGACATGGTTGCGACGTTCAAATCCATATTCCTCACGACGCTGCGCGATCCGCGCCAGGGCACGCGCGATGTGATCGGATTGAACCTGCCGGTGCAGGGGCTTTGGATCGTGCTGCTTCTGGTGGCTGTGGTGCTGGCGCTTTTCGCGTCCGGGTCGATCCAGATGGCCTATCTTGCGACAGAGCAATTATCGCAATCACCGCAAGTGATCCTGGACGATCAAACCGGCGCGGCGGCCCCGAATGAGGAATTGCCCGATTGGCTGGTCCCGCCCTTGTTTGCGGATGCGCCCATTCTGATGGCCATAATGAATTGGTTCCAGGCGGCTGTGACCGTCTATGTCCTGCACTGGATCAGCCGCATGGTCGGCGGGCAAGGGGAACTGAACGATATGTTGGCGGCCGTCATCTGGGTGCAGGTGGTGACACTGCTCATGGGTTTTGTTCTGCTGCTTGTGGCGATCGTGATCCCGCCCGTTGGGGCGCTTGGCCTGTTGCTGCTGTTCTTTTGGGGCATTTGGGCCTTTGTCGGCGGGGTCGATGCGGCGTCGGGGTTTGGAAGCCTGTTCAAAGCGTTCGGCGTCTGCGTGGCGGCGCTTTTGGCGCTGTCTTTCATTTCAACAACCGTGATTTCGATTTTGGGGGTCATGGGGATAGGGGGCTTGCCCAATGTATGATGTCGAAAAGATCCGCGCCGATTTCCCGATCCTGTCGCGGGAGGTGAATGGCAAGCCTCTGGTGTACCTCGACAATGGGGCCTCTGCGCAGAAACCGCAGGTGGTGATTGACGCGATCAGCCATGCCTATGCCCATGAATATGCCAACGTGCATCGCGGGCTGCACACGCTGAGCAATATCGCGACGGAGAAATATGAAGGCGTGCGGGGCATCATTGCCCGCTTCCTTGGTGTGGCTGACGCGCGCCAGATCGTGCTGAATTCCGGCACGACGGAGGGCATCAACATGGTGGCCCATGCCTGGGCAATGCCGAACCTCACTGAAGGCGATGAAATTGTGCTGTCCGTAATGGAACACCACGCCAATATCGTGCCTTGGCATTTCCTGCGCGAACGCATGGGCGTGGTGCTGAAATGGGTGGATATTGAACCCGATGGCAGCCTTGATGTGGAACGGGTGATCGATGCCATTGGCCCCCGCACGAAGCTTCTGGCGATTTCGCATCTGTCGAACGTGCTGGGCACCCATGTGGATGTCAAAACACTGTGCCATGCCGCGCGCGAACGGGGTGTGGCCACGATGATTGATGGCAGCCAGGCGGTGGTGCATGGGCCGGTGAACCTGGATGATCTTGGCTGTGATTTTTACGCCATCACTGGGCACAAGCTTTACGGCCCGTCCGGGTCCGGTGCGATTTATGTCAACAAGGATCGCTACGCAGAGATGCGCCCCTTCATCGGCGGCGGCGACATGATCAAGGAAGTCAGCCGCGACGCAGTCATCTATAATGATCCCCCCATGAAGTTTGAGGCCGGCACACCGGGCATCGTGCAGACCATCGGGCTGGGCGTGGCGCTGGAATATCTGATGGATCTTGGGATGGACAATGTGGCCGCCCATGAAAACCGGCTGTGTGACTATACCCAGGACCGATTGGCAGGGTTGAACTGGCTGCAGGTGCAAGGCCACGCGCCGGGCAAGGCGGCGATTTTTTCCTTCACGCTGGACGGGGCGGCCCATGCCCATGACATCTCCACCATCCTCGACAAAAAGGGCGTGGCGGTGCGCGCCGGTCAGCATTGTGCGGGCCCGTTGATGGATCATCTGGGCGTGTCGGCCACATGCCGCGCCAGTTTCGGGCTGTATAATACAGAGGCCGAAGTCGACACGCTGATCGACGCGCTGGAACTGGCGCACGATCTGCTGGGCTAGGGCAGGGGATTCTCTTTTCCGCGACAAATCGTCAGTTTTCAGAGGGCTAGGGGCGAGTCACCAAGGCCGAATTAAGGCAAATCCTGTCAAGGATTGCCGGGCAAAGCGTGGAAAATCATGCCGAAATGCATCGATTTTGTTCGATTCTGGGCCAAAATCGGGTGGGGGAGTGTTAACTAAGCAACACCTCAGAGGATGTTCGCCCGCGTCGGGACATTTCGGTCTCATATCGTGAAAAGGGTGTCGACAACCCATTTGGCTTATCTTTATATGGGTCGTGTTTATTGCGAAAGGAGCTGCCCAATGAAGGTGGTTAAAGTTCTCACTCTGGTGGTTATCGGCGTCACGATGGCTGCATGTGCTCAGCAACAGCAGCAGCAGCAGCAAGTGATCGTTCCCGAGCCTGTCTACGACAAGCACGGCAACCCGATCTGATTTAGCGGCCACTAGGCCGTTATATCCATCAGGTAAAAAACAAAGGGGCCTTCACCTGTCGGTGATGGCCCCTTAATATTTTGCAGCACTGCTTTTCTATCGCTCCGCGCAAAACCAATTGCGCCTGATGGGTGGGGGCGATATAGCCTGCGCTTAGGCACCTGTAGCTCAGCTGGATAGAGCGCTGCCCTCCGAAGGCAGAGGCCAGAGGTTCGAATCCTCTCAGGTGCGCCATCTCTTCATTCTGGCCTACCGCGCGGGGCGCTACTTGAGGCCTTCCTTTATCTCAAGGCGCGCGGCGCCTCCGATGGGGCGGCCTGACCGGCCGGCGTGCGGTTGCACGCTTGGGCGCTCGGCTTTGGCTTATTCCTGTAGGTCCTGATGCGTCGGAAAGCGTTTGTCCCGCGTGGGTTCCATCTGTGTCCACTCGGGCAAACCGATGAACCGTTCCACCGCAAAAAGCACCAGACAAGCGGCCACGATACTCAGCACAAGCACCACGCGTTTGGTGCCCGGTGGCGTGTGGGCCCATTTGGCCATGCGGAGGAACATGCGATAGTTCATGACTGCCTGCGATATATAGGGCCATTTCCCTCTAAATGCTTGAAATTTGGGCGGCAGTCTAAGACATAACGGGGACGTCTTCTATCGTTCAAGGTGCCGCCCTGTCATGCCACGCCATTCCGAATCCCGCCACTTGCCATTCACGGCAGAGCAGATGTTTGATCTGGTGGCGGATGTGGAATCGTACCCCAAGTTTCTGCCCTGGACAGGGGCGGCGCGGGTGCGGAGTGAGATGACCCGCGAGGATGGCGCGCGGGTGATGGAGGCGGATCTGGTGATCAGCTTCAAGGTCTTTCGCGAAAAGTTCGGCAGTCAGGTCGTGCTGTGGGACAAGGCGCGGCGGATTGAGACCGAATATATCGACGGGCCTTTCAAGCACATGCGCTCTAATTGGGTGTTTACGCCCACGGAAGAGGGCTGCACCGTCGACTTCGACGTGGATTTTGCCTTTAGAAACATTCTGTTGCAGTCTGCGGCTGAGGTGTTTTTCTACGAGGCGATGCGCCGGATTGTCCGCGCCTTTGAGGCCCGCGCGCAGGCGCTTTACGGGTCCTGAAGCGCGGTCAAAAGCAGGCTGAGCGCGTGATCGCGCGCGCTCTTGCGCACTTCCGTCCGGCCCGGCGCGCCGAATTCCACGGTTTCCACGCGGGTGGGGCGGCCTGTCTGCGCGATCCCGAAACACACCCGGCCTTCGGGTTTGAAATCTGACCCGCCCGGGCCTGCGATGCCGGTGATGGATACGGTCAGGTCCACCCGCGCGTTTCGCAGCGCGCCATCGGCCATTTCGAGCGCCACTTCCTCTGACACGGCGCCATGGGCATCAAGTGTTTCGGCGCGCACGCCCAAAAGCTCCATTTTTGCGTCATTTGAATAGGTTACGAAGCCGCGTTCAACCACGGCAGAGGATCCGGGTAGATCCGTGAGGGCGGCTGCCACCATGCCGCCGGTGCAGCTTTCGGCGGTGGCGATCATCACGCCCGCGGATTTGGCGGCGGTGAGGACAGCCTGCGCGCTCATACCCCCAGCACCCCATGCGCCAGAAAGGCCAGCAGACCGACGCCGATTGCGGCCATCAGCCCCGCGAAAACATCATCCAGCATCACGCCCATCGGGTCATTGCGCCGATCCGCCCAGCCCACGGGGCCGGGTTTGGTGATGTCAAACAGCCGGAAGAGCAAGAAGGCCGACACCCAGCCGGGCCACATATCCATCACGCCCGCCCCGCTATGCATGAGCCCAAAAGACACAGGCCAAAGTGCGATCCATTGGCCCACCACCTCATCCACCACCACGTAGGGAGGATCGTGATCAGCCTTGCCTGCGGTGACCCGCGCGGTGGCCCAGACGCCTGCGAAAAACAGGGCAATCGTGGCCGCGATCAGCAGCCAGACCCCGCCCACGCTGTGCAGCGCAAAAGCCAGTGGCAGGGCGGCCAGAGACCCCCAGGTGCCCGGGGCCGGTTTCAGGTGGCCCACCCCTCCGGTGGTGGCGATCATGTGGGCAAGTGTTTGCATGCGTTTAGTTATCGCGGCTTCAAAGCGGCTGACAAGCGCGAAAATCTTATAGATTTGGCAGGAAGGATTGCCCAAAAATTAGGCATCAAATTGCCAGAACGGCGCGCAACCCCCATAATTCATTGTGAATTGCCTGATCCACTCCTAAACCCAAATCACTGCTCAAGGATTAAGCATCTCAATGGTTGCGCTGCCGCTTGGCTCTCTTACACCGCCTGTCGTCCTGGCCCCGATGGCCGGGATCACCGATTTACCCTATCGCCAGCTGGTGGCCAGCTTTGGCGCGGGGTTGGTGGTGAGCGAAATGGTCGCGAGCCAAGAAATGGTCCAATCGAAACCCGGCGTGCGCGAAAAGGCGGAACTGGGGCTGGGATATGAAAACACCGCCGTGCAACTGGCCGGGCGAGAGGCGCATTGGATGGCCGAAGCCGCCCGTCAGGTCGAAGCGCAGGGCGCGCGCATCATCGACATCAACATGGGCTGTCCGGCCAAGAAAGTGACATCTGCCAGCGGGTCGGGCGCCAGTGGGTCGGCGTTGATGAAGGACCTTGATCATGCGCTGACGCTGATTGAGGCGGTGGTGGGTGCGGTCAATCTGCCGGTCACGCTGAAGACGCGGCTGGGCTGGGATGATGCGTTGATGAACGCGCCAGATCTTGCGCGCCGGGCGGAAGAGGCGGGCGTTCAGATGATCACCATCCACGGGCGCACGCGGTGTCAGTTCTACAAAGGCCGCGCCGATTGGGCCGCGATCCGGGCGGTGAAGGATGCGGTTGGCATTCCGGTTATGGCCAATGGTGATATCACAGACAGCGCAACAGCGCGTGACGCGCTGGATTTCTCCGCTGCTGATGGGGTGATGATCGGGCGGGGGGCACAAGGCAAACCGTGGCTTTTGGCGCAGGTGGCCCATGATCTTTACGGCACGCCTGCGCCCGTAATCCCGCAAGGGCCCGCGTTGGCGGACATGGTCTGCACGCATTACGACGCGATATTGTCTTTCTATGGGGCGGAGCTTGGCCCCCGTGTCGCGCGCAAGCATCTGGGGTGGTACATGGATGGCGCGGGCACAGACGCGGATTTGCGCAAGGCCATTTTGACAGAACGCGATCCCAACCGCGTGATGGATCAATTGCCCCGCGCGATGCTGCCCGAAAGGCTGGCAGCATGAGCGCGGATTTGACCGGACAGGAAGATGCGATCTGGGTGTCGCTGCCGGTGCCTGCGGTGATCGTGGGCGCAGATGATGGCATCCTGCGGCTGAACCCGGCGGCAGAGGCGTTTTTGCTGTCCTCGTCGAAAACGATCATCGGCCAGCCCATCTGGGATCGCCTTGCCGTGGATGCGCCGCTGGAAAAGGCGATGGAGCGCGCGCGCGCCAATGATGCGCCGCTTTTCGTCAATGACGTGGATATCGGCACGGGCGACCGCGCACCGATGCAGTGCAATCTGCAGATCTCCCCCGTGGCGGGTGCGCCGGGGGCCATGTTGATCCTGATATCGCCGCGCGAATTGGCAGGGCGCATCACGCAAAGCAAATCGGTGAAGGCGGCGGCGAAATCGGCCATCGGCATGGCGGAAATGCTGGCCCATGAGATTAAGAACCCGCTGGCGGGCATCACGGGGGCGGCGCAGCTTTTGTCGATGAACCTGGCCGCCGAAGACCTTGAGTTGACCGATCTGATCGTCAGCGAAAGCCGCCGCATTGTCAGCCTGCTGGAACAGGTGGAACAGTTCGGCAATGTCACCGCGCCGCGGTTGGAGGCCATCAACATCCATGACGTGCTGGACCGCGCGCGGCGGTCGGCCATCGTGGGGTTTGCCGCGGATATGACCGTGGTGGAGCGCTATGATCCATCGCTGCCCCTGGCGCTTGGGGACCCTGATCAATTGCTGCAGGTGATCCTGAATCTGATCAAAAACGCATCTGAGGCAGCAGCCGGCGAAGGTGGCCGGATTGAGCTGAAAACCTATTACGAACAATCGCTTCGCGTGCGAAACGGCAATGGCGACAGTGGCAAGACTCTCCCCTTGCAAATCGAGATAATTGATGACGGCCCCGGCCTGCCGCCGGAGATTGCCGCGGATGTCTTTGAACCCTTCGTGTCAGGCCGTGAAAACGGCACTGGGCTAGGCCTCGCCTTGGCGGCCAAGATCATTTCCGACCACAATGGCTGGTTGTCGGTCAGCTCTGCGCCCGGGCGCACGGTGTTTCGCATTTCGCTGGCCCGCGCGCCGGCCAACATGATCCCTGAAGGAGAGGAAGTCTAATGGACGGCACTGTTCTTGTCGCAGATGACGATCGCACGATCCGCACGGTTCTCACGCAGGCGCTGACGCGCGCAGGCTGCAAGGTGCATGCCACCTCGTCGCTCACCACGCTGATGCGGTGGGTGTCAGAGGGGAAGGGTGACGCGGTGATCACCGATGTGATGATGCCCGACGGCAACGGGTTGGAGATGCTGCCCAAGATTGCCAATGACCGGCCCGGGCTGCCGGTGATCGTGATTTCGGCGCAGAACACGATCATGACCGCCATTCAGGCCGAAGAGGCGGCGGCCTATGATTATTTGCCAAAGCCTTTTGACCTGCCCGATCTGATGAAACGCACGGCCCGCGCGATTGAGGCGCGAGGCCGCAGTGCACAAACAAGGCCGACTACGGATGAGCGGCCCGATGAATTGCCGCTTGTCGGCCGGACGGAGGCCATGCAGGGGCTTTACCGGGTGGTCGCGCGTCTCATGAACACCGATTTGCCCGTGCTGGTGACAGGCGAATCCGGCACCGGCAAATCGCTCATTGCCCGCGCGATCCATGATTTTTCCGACCGCCGCACGCTGCCCTTTGTGACAGTGACCCCCGCCGATCTGGCCGATCTGGAAGGGCCGGCCAAGGTGATGTCGCGGGCCAAAGGTGGCACGGTGGTGATTGATGAGGTCGGAGACCTGGATGTCGATGCCCAAGGCCGCGTGGTGCGGATGATGGATGCGCCGGGCGATCACGTGCCGCGTTTCATGGCCACGAGCCTCGGGCGGCTGGCGGACAAGCTGGAAAGCGGGGGCCTGCGCGAGGATCTGTACTATCGGCTGTCGGGGGCCGTGGTGGATGTGCCGGCCTTGCGCACCCGCGTCGATGACATCCCGCTTTTGGTGGAACATTTCATGACCCGTGCCGAACAGGGCGGTGCGCAGGGGTCTGTTGTGGGCCGCACCCTGTCGGATGACGCGATGGAACTGATGCGCGCCTATAGCTGGCCGGGCAATGTGCGGCAGCTGGAAAACATGGTGCAACGCATTGGCCTCACCGCGCGAGGGGTGGAGATCACGCGCGCCGAGGTCGAAGGCGTGCTGGGCAATCAACCGGCCGCAGCCCCTGTGGTGGGCCAGGGCGGTGGGGAGAGCTTGTCGGAATCGGTGGAACGGCATCTGAAGCGCTATTTCGACCTGCACGGCAACACGCTGCCCCCGCCCGGTCTTTACGCGCGCATCCTGCGAGAGATGGAGATGCCACTCATTGAGATCGCCCTGGATGCCACGCGGGGCAATCAGGCCAAATGCGCTGATTTGCTGGGCATCAACCGCAATACCCTGCGCAAGAAAATCACTGATCTGGATATTCGCGTGACACGCCGCCGCAAGTTGATGTAAAACTGCAACAGCACTGTTGCTGGGAATCGCGGGGACCATCGCGCTCAGCTAGATGTTGGGGTTGCCTGAGCAGGCATCGACTAGAGATCGGGGGATGTGCGTGGCCGTCAAGACACGCCAACTGTCTTGGGATACTGTAAGCCGTATCAGGCGCTTACGCCGCGTGCAGACTGCCGCGACGTTCGCGCTGGTTGTGATGGGGCCCGTTCTGGCGCTGCTGACCTATCTTGTGATGGGGCCGCTGGATCAGGGGGCATCGAGCAATTATTTGCGCTTCGTTCTGCTGGCGGATCTGATTTACATCATCATGGTCGCGGCCCTGGTGTCGCAAAACCTGTTGCAGATGATTTCGGCCCGCAAGCGCAGATCGGCGGGCTCTCGCCTACATTTGCGCCTGACGGGTGTGTTCGCGGGTATGGCGCTTTTGCCGACGATCACAGTGGCGGTTTTTGCCACGCTGTCGGTGAATATGGGCCTTGAGGCGTGGTTCTCGGATCGTGTGGGCCGGGTGGTCGACAATTCGGTGCTGGCCGCGGCCGCTTATGAGGATGAACATCGCCGCGATCTTGTGACGGATGCCGAGGCGCTGGCCTCTCTGATCAATGCCACTCATCGGGCGGCTCTTTTCCTGGATGACGGCGAGTTGCGCCAGATCCTAACGCGGGGGCAGTTGGGCATTCAGCGCGGCCTGCGCGAGGCTTTTGTCATCGACGGCACAGGCGACCTGCGCGCGCGGGGGGAGCGGTCCTACCTTTTTGATTATGAACAACCCACGCAGGCCCAAATTGCCGAGGCAAGGGAACAGGGCGTGCTGGTCATTCAGGACTGGGACAACAATGAATTCCGCGCGCTCATGCCGCTGGAGGAAATCCCCGATCGCTATCTTTACGTAAGCCGAGATGTGGATGGCGCGATCCTGAGCCTTTTGGATGAAACGCAGGAAACCGCCCTGTTCTACCAACAGCGCGAAAGCGAACGGGGCCGGGTGCTGTTTGAATTTGGCCTGCTTTACGTGGGCTTTGCTGTGATCTTGATCCTCGCCGCGATCTGGCTGGGGATGTGGTTTGCCGAACGCCTGTCGCGGCCCGTGGGGCGGTTGACGTCAGCGGCGCAGCGGGTGGGCGAAGGTGATCTGGACGTGCGCGTACGCGAAGAACAGGGCGATGATGAGATCGCGCAATTGTCTACGTATTTCAACCAGATGACGCGCCAGTTGAAGGGTCAGCGGGACCGGTTGCTGGCCAATACCGAACAGATTGAACGTCGCCGCAGGCTGTTTGATTCCGTGCTGGGGTCGGTGTCCTCGGGCGTGGTGGGGCTGGAATCCGACGGCCGCGTGGCGTTTGTAAACAGGGCCGCCGAACGGCTGCTGGATTGGGATGATGAGGCTCAGCAATCACTGGCCCTCAGCGTCGCGATCCCCGAATTCGCGAGCCTTTTTGAAAAGCTGCAAGCCACGCCCAGCGGGTTTGTGCAGGAAGAGATCAAGGTGAGCCGGGGCGGGCGGCAGGAAAACCTGCTTGTGCGCATGTCCACGAGGGTACGGGGAGATGAAGGCTCTGAAGGCTATGTGGTGGCCTTTGATGACGTGACCGATTTGGTCACCGCGCAGCGCATGGCCGCTTGGGGTGACGTGGCGCGTCGCATTGCCCACGAAATCAAAAACCCGCTGACACCGATCAAACTCTCCGCCGAACGCATCAAACGCAAGTTCGGTAGGCAGTTGGAAGAGACTGAGGCGGAAGCGTTGGAACAGCTGACCGATGTGGTGGTGCGCCAGACAGATGACCTGCGCCGCATTGTCGATGAATTCTCCAAATTCGCCCGCATGCCGGAGCCGCAGACGCGGCATGAGGATCTGTCGGCGCTGTTGAAAGAGGCCGTGGTGCTGCAAGAAGCCGGCCAGCCGGAGGTGCGGTTCGTCACGGATTTTTATGGCGATGCGATCTGGTCGGAGGTGGACGCCACGATGATTTCCCAGGCGCTGACCAACCTGATCAAGAACGCAGGTGAGGCGATTGAAAGCCTTCAGGAAAAAGGCGCGCCAGACGGCCACGCGCCGCAAGTGCAGGTGACCAGCCGGGTGGAAGAAGACGCGGCCGTGATTGAGATTTCCGACAATGGAATAGGCTTGCCAGAGGATCGCTCGCGCCTCTTTGAGCCTTACGTGACGACGCGAGAGAAGGGCACCGGCCTTGGCCTGCCCATCGTGAAGAAGATCATCGAAGAACATGGCGGCACGTTGTCCCTTGAGGATGCCGATCCTTTCGAGGAGGGCGCCCAGCGAGGGGCCAAGGCCGTCATTCGCCTGCCCATTTTGGCGGGTGTCCCAGATGGTAAAACTGAGAATTTAAACGAAACAAAAGAAGCGGTGCGAGGATAGCATGAGCGACATTCTGATTGTAGATGACGAACGCGACATCCGTGAATTGATCTCGGATATTTTGAAGGATGAAGGCTTTACGACCCGGCTTGCGGGCAACTCGGATGAGGCCATGGCGCAAATCCATGGCGAACAACCCGCGCTTCTGATCCTCGATATCTGGCTCAAGGACAGCAACATGGACGGGATTGATATCCTCAAGACCGTCAAGCGCGATTATCCGGATGTGCCGGTGGTGATTATTTCGGGCCACGGCAATATTGAGATCGCCGTCGCGGCGATCAAGCAGGGGGCGTATGATTTCATTGAAAAGCCCTTCAACATTGATCAATTGCTGGTCGTTATTCGGAGGGGCATGGAGACGTCGCGCCTACGTCGTGAAAACAACGCGCTGAAGCGGCAAGGGTCCGAGCCGTCGATCATGCTGGGGGACAGCCCGGCTTATCGGACGATGATTTCGCAGCTGGATAAGGTAACCAAATCCAATGGCCGCGTGATGCTGAGCGGGCCATCTGGCTGCGGCAAGGAACTCGCTGCGCGATACATCCATGCCAATTCGCTGCGGGCGGATGCGCCATTCGTTACGGTCAATTGTGCGACCATCGAAAGCGACCGGATGGAGGAGGTTCTGTTCGGTCGTGAAAGCGATGAACGCGGTGTTGAGACGGGCCTGCTGGAGCAGGCCAATGGCGGGGTGATCTATTTCGATGAAGTGGCGGACATGCCGCCCGGCACGCAATCCAAGATCCTGCGCGTGCTGGTGGATCAGACCTTCCTGCGCGTCGGTGGGGCGGACAAGGTGCAGGTGGACCTGCGCGTGATTTCGTCCACCAGCCGTGATCTGGAGGCGGAGATTGAGGCGGATCGGTTCCGGCGCGAACTCTACCACCGCCTGAACGTGGTTCCGATTGATGTGCCTTCGCTCGAAGAACGCCGCGAGGATATCCCGGTGCTGGCCACGCATTTCATCGAAGCGCTTCATCGCGATCAGGGGCTGTCCCTGCGCGGTATCAGCGGTGAGGCGGGTGCGCTTCTCCAAACCATGAGCTGGCCCGGCAACGTGCGCCAGCTGCGCAATGTGATTGAGCGGGTTCTGATCCTGGGCGATGGCTCTGGCGACATCGAGGCGCGGGAACTGCCCGGGGAGACGGAAGCGCCTGCCGAGGATGGCCGCGTGGTGCTGTCGGGCACAGTGGCGACCATGCCCTTGCGAGAGGCGCGCGAGGCGTTTGAGCGGGAATACCTGCTGACCCAGATCAACCGGTTCGGCGGCAATATCAGCCGGACAGCAGAGTTCGTGGGCATGGAACGCAGCGCGCTGCATCGCAAGCTGAAATCGCTGGGCGTGGTGACGGGCAACAAGGGCGCGATGCAACGGCACGAAGCGGCGGAGTAAACTGAGCCAAACGGAGCGGCTTTAGCAGGCCCCGGTCTGGCGATTCACGTCTAAAGCAAGAGTGCTTTATCGTGACGTCCCGCTGAGCGATTGTCCGGCGTGTGGATGTCGACATTTCGCCAGGCCCTGGGTGGGGCCTGACGAAGGCGCGGCGGGCTTGCGCCCTTGATTCCGCGCCGGGTGTTCCGTGTTACCCTCGTTCCACTTTTGGCTCGGGCTTGGCCAATTCCCGGTCGATCAACCGCTCGAACACACCGCGTGGTTTGGTGCCGCGCGAGAGCAGATCATAGAGCACGGGCGTCACAAACAGCATCAGCACGCTCGACATCAAAAGCCCGGCGATGATCACAGTCCCGATGGCAGAGCGGCTTTCGGCACCGGCTCCTGTCGCCAGAACCAGCGGCAGGGCGCCCAGCACGGTGGAAATGACCGTCATCGCGATGGGGCGCAGGCGGAGGGCAGAGGCGCGCAGGACGGCCTCGCGCGCTGGATAGCCTCGGTCGCGGAGTTGGTTGGCAAACTCGACAATTAGAATGCCGTTCTTGGCCACCAATCCCACCAGCAGGATGATCCCGATCTGTGAATAGATATTGAGCGTCAATCCCCCAAGCGCGATGGCGTAGATCGCGCCGGCGAGCCCCGCAGGCACCGTCAGCATGATCGTGATCGGATGGGTAAAGCTTTCGAATTGCGCGGCCAGCACCAGAAAGACGATCAGCATGGCCAGCACCAGCACGAAGGCCATGCCGGAGGACGTGTCTTTGAAGGTTTGCGATTGGCCCTCATAGCCCAGCTTCGCCCCCGGGGGCAGGATCTCTTCTGCGGCGGCCTCAATCTCGGCCAGAACCGTGCCGAGATTGTAGTCAGGGGCCACCGCGCCGGAGAGCTGGATCGACGGCAGGCGGTCAAAGCGGCGAAGTGAGGGCGAGGCGGCGTTTTCCTTCAGCGTCACCAGCGCGCCCAGCGGGACCAGCGTTTCGCCATCAGCGGCGCGGATAAAGAGGTTGTCGATATCCGAGGGCGCATCACGGTCGGTCTCCTCTGCCTGAAGGATCACGGGGTATTCGCGGCCCCGGCTCACGAAACTGGTCACCTCGCGCGAGGCCAGCATGGTTTGCAGCGTGGCGGCGACGACCTCAATGGGGATGCCCAGATCATCGGCGCGGTTGCGGTCGATGTCCAGATCAAGCTGGGGCAGGTTTTCCTCAAAGTTGATCTCGGGGTTCACGAGGCCTGGGATGTCCTGCGCGCGTTCCAGAAGCGCCGTGGCCCAGCCTTCCACGCTTTCAAAATCCGGGCCGCCGACGACCACTTGCACTGGGCGGGATGATCCGCGCAGGCCAAGCCCCGCAGGCGTGACCGGGAAGCCCCGCGCGACGGTGACGCGGCCCATCTCGCGGCGCAGTTCGCCCACCAGGGCATCGACGCTTTTTGTGCGTTCTTCCCACGGCACGAGGCGGTAGACGACGAAAGACCGCCATGCCCGGTTTTGCCAGCCGGTGAAGGTGAAGACGGTTTCCACCACACCGTCTTCCACATGGGGGGCAAGGATGTCCTCCACTTGGCGGGCGGCCAAGTCAGAGTATTCCACCGTGCTGCCTTGCGGGGCGGTGAGGGGGATGAAGCCCACGCCACGATCCTCCTTGGGCGCCAGTTCGCGGGGGAGGTTTTCATAAAAGAGCGCGGCCCCGGCGGTGACAGCGCCCGCCAGAACCAGCACCACGAGAGGCATGCGCAAAGCCCCCGCCAGCGCGCGGTGATAGAGGGCGGCAATGCCGCGAATTTCGCCTTGGCCTTCGGGACGCGGCGTGCCCTTGGCGAGGATGCGGGACGCGAGAGCGGGGCAGGCGGTGAGGGCCACGAAGGTCGAAATCATCACCGTGCCCGCCAGCACCCAGCCAAATTCCACGAACAGTCGCCCGACCTGGCCCGGCATGAAGGACAGCGGTACGAAGACGGCGATCAGCGTGAGCGATGTGGCGATCACGGCGAAGGTTACCTGTTCTGACCCGCGCAGGGCGGCGACGAGGGGGCTTTCCCCGTTTTCGATGCGGCGCTGAATGTTTTCCAGCACCACGATGGCGTCATCCACCACCAGCCCGATGGCCAGAAGCAATGCGAGCAGGGTGAGCGTGTTGATGGAAAACCCCCAGGCGCTGATCAGGATCAAACAACCGATGAGCGAGACAGGGATTGCCACGGCAGGCACCAAGGTCGCGCGGGGGGAGCGCAGGAAAATGAGGATCACCAGCACCACAAGGCCCAGTGATATCGACAGCGCGATCAGCACCTCGCGGATGGAGGCGCCCACAAACAGCGCATCATCCGAGCCGACGATGATGCGCATCCCCTCGGGCAGGGTCGGTGTGATGGTGGCGATTTCTTCGCGCACAGCGTTGGAGATGGCCAGCGTGTTGGACTGGCTTTTGCGCAGCACGGCGATGCCCACCGCATCGGTGCCATTGGTGCGCACGATGGTGGTTTCATCGGCCACGCCCGCCTCCACCCGCGCCACATCGCCCAAGCGCACGGGGTAGCCCGCCACACGGTCAATCACCACATCGCGGAAATCATCCAGACTGCTGAGCCGGGAATTGAGCCGCACTGACAGCTGCCGGTTTTCCGATTTCAGCACGCCGGAGGGGAGTTCGAGATTGTTGCGCCTGAGCGCGCTTTCCACATCCGCCACGGTCAGTTGCCGCGCGGCCAAGGCGCGGCGGTCGAGCCAGATGCGCACGGCAAAAGGGCGGTCACCATAGATGCGCAGATCGGCCACGCCGTCGATGGTGGCCAGCCGGTCGGCCAGAAAGCGGTCAATATAGTCGGTGATCTCTGCCGTGGTCATGCGGGGCGATGTGATGGCCAGTCGCAGCACCGGGTCACTGTCGCTGTCGGCTTTGATGACGCGGGGGTCCTCGGCCTCTTCCGGCAGGCGCGGGGTGACCCGGCCCACGGCGTCGCGCACATCGGCCGCGGCAGTTTCGATATCCGTGCCCTCATCAAAGGTCAGGCGGATGATCGACCGGCCCTGGCGGCTTTCAGAACTGATGGAGCGCAGGCCCGTGGTGGCCGAGACCGCGCCCTCAATCAATTCCGTGATGTCGGTGTCGATGACCTCGGGCGAGGCACCTTGATAGGTCGTATTGATCGTGACGCTGGCCTGATCCACATCCGGCAATTCGCGGATTGGCAGGGTTTGCAGCGCACCCAAACCGAACACCACCAGCAAGAGAGAGGCGACCGCCGCAAGAACCGGGCGGCGCACGGCGATGCCGGGCAGTGTCATGTGTCACCATCCGCGGGGGCGGTGTCATCCGCGGGCACGTCCAGCACCCGGATCGCCTTGCCGTCAGAGACGCGCCCGATCCCGCGCACGATCACTTCTGCACCGTCGTCCAGCCCTTGGGTGATGGCGACCATGCCGTCCTGTCGTTGCCCGGTGGTGACGCGTAGGCGCGTGGCTTTGCCGTCCTCCACTGTGAAGACATAGGTTTCAGCCGCCTGAAACACGACCGCTTCTTCGGGGATGACCACGCTTTGCGTTTCCGACAAGGTCAGGGTCAGCGACATGAACATGCCTGCGGGCAACACGCTGTCGGGGTTGGGAATGATGGCGCGGGCGCGGAAGGACCGGCTGACCGGGTCAATCCGGCTGTCCAGCGCGGCAATCTGACCGGCAAAGCTTTGCCCCGGGAAGGCGGCGGATCGGGCGGCAATGTTCTGCCCGATTCTGACGGAGGCAAAGAGCGTTTCCGGCAGGGAAAATTCCACCTCCACATCGCTGAGATCATCCAGCGTGGTGATCATGTCCCCTTCACCAACCCATGCGCCGGGGTCGATTTCACTGAGGCCCACGACGCCGCTGAAAGGCGCGGTGATGGTGCGGTTGGCAAAGCGCTGTTCGGCGCGGTCAAGCTGCGCGCGGGCCTCTGCCAGACGCGCGGTCGTGTCCTCCAGCGTGGCCTGGCTGACGGCAGCGGACCCGATCAGCTGTTCGACGCGGGTCAGCGCCTGTTCGCGTTCAACCACGCGGGCGCGGGCCTCTGCCAGATCGGCGCGTTCGATATCGTCATCCAGCATGACCAGCACATCGCCACGCGTCACAGACTGACCGGGCGCGATGCGCAATTCCACGACGCGCCCATTGTCTTCCGGCACAATCTGCACGGATTGGCGCGCGCGGGTGGTGCCCACGGCCTCCACGGTTTGGGCCATGGCGGCGGTGGTGGCTTGCGCCAGTTCAACAGTCACGGGACCTGGTATTCGGGGGGCAGATGCCTCAGGCGCGGGGCGATATTCCTGCCAGGCGAGGTATCCGCCATAGGCCAGCCCGGCGAACAGGCACAACAACAGGATCTGTTTGCCGAGGGCGCTGTCTTTGGACGTGCTGTTTGACATGGTTTCCCCAATGGGCCTGGCAAATGGCGTGGCCGGTGAAGGGTAGGGTAGCTGATATGGCCGCAATGGCAACGGCGCGGGGCGCATCGCCGGGGTCTTCGGTCTTCAAAACACTGAGAGACCCTGCCGGGCCGCAAATTTTTTGAAAAAATTTGCCACCAACGTTGGCGGCATTTTTTTTGCAAAAAAATGTGGGGCGCTTACTGGCGCAGATCGGCGGCCAGGGCTTGCATCTGGTCCAGCGGCAGGAAGCCGCGCAGAAGGCGGTTTTCCATGACGAAACTCGGCGTGCCGTTGATTTGCAGGGCGCGGCCCAGATTGTGATTGTCTGCAATCACCTGATCCACATCCGGGCTGTCCATGTTGTCCGCAATCGCGCCGCCATCAAGGCCAAGCGCATCGGCAAGCCGCGTGAGGGACCGCTCCGTGATTTCCCCTTCAAAGGCCAAAAGCGCGTCATGCACCGCCTTGTAGGCATCATCGCCCGCCGTTTGCAGCGCTGAAATGGCAAAGCGGGACGCCGTCAGGGATTGTTCGCCCAGGATCGGGAATTCCTTCACGATGATGCGGATATTGCCATCTGAGCTGACCAATTCCTCCACATCCGGTGCGGCGCGGCGGCAAAACCCGCAGCGGTAGTCGATGAATTCCACCAGCGTGATGTCGCCTTCGGGGTTGCCGCCCACCCAGCTGTGGGTGTCGTTGAAAAGTTCCTCGGCATGAATGGAAACAAGCCCTTCATCGGCCTCAGCCTGCGCCACCGCATCGCGCTGTTCCAGCACGGCGACGGCTTCCATGATCACTTCGGGGTTTTCCAACAGGTAGTTGCGAATTTCTTCGCGGAAAATCTTGCGCTCTGCCTCTGACATATTGTCGATATCAAGGGCGGCTGCCGGGGCGGCCAGTGAGAGGGCCACAACAGGACCGGCAAAATACTTGGTCAGAGAACGGATCATCCGGGCGGTCCTTTCGTTTCAACGCGCTTGAGGCTACATGGGCTGAAAATAGGAAGAAATCCATGCGAAACTCAACCCGTTCTCAAGTTGATCCCTTCATTGTGATGGATGTGATGGAAGCTGCGCGCCAGGCAGAGGCGGCAGGGCGCCATATCATCCACATGGAAGTCGGCCAGCCGGGCACACCGGCGCCGGAGGGCGCACGCGCCGCTTTGGCCGCGCAGATGGGCCAAGACCCGATGGGATATACCGTCGCCCTTGGCCTGCCGGCGCTGCGCGCGCGCATCGCGCGGCTTTACCGCGATTGGTACGGGGTAGACCTGAACCCCGACCGGGTGATCGTGACGTCGGGGTCGTCGGGTGCTTTCCTGCTGGCGTTTTCCGCGCTTTTTGACAGTGGCGACCGGGTTGGCATCGGCGCGCCGGGCTATCCCAGCTATCGTCAGATCCTGAAGGCGCTGGGGATGGTGTCGGTGGATATTGAAACCGCGCCCGACAATCGCCTGCAACCTGTGCCCGGCGATCTGGCGGGGCGCGATCTGGCAGGCCTCATGGTGGCAAGCCCGGCCAATCCGACAGGCACCATGCTGGATCATGACGCCATGCGCGCGCTGATTGACGCCACGCAGGCCGCAGGCGCGGCGTTCATCAGTGATGAGATTTATCACGGCATTGAATATGAGGCCAAAGCCGTCACCGCGCTGGAAATCAGCGATGAGACTTACGTCATCAACTCGTTTTCCAAGTATTTTTCCATGACGGGTTGGCGCGTCGGCTGGATGGTGGTGCCGGAGGATCATATCCGTACGGTGGAACGGCTGGCGCAAAACATGTTCATTTGCGCGCCCCATGTCAGCCAGGTGGCGGCGCTTGCGGCGATGGACTGTGACACTGAATTACAAGCCAACATGGATGTCTACCGCGCCAATCGTGCGCTGATGTTGGAAGGGCTGCCCAAAGCAGGCTTTGACCGCATCGCACCGCCCGATGGCGCGTTTTATGTCTATGCGGATGTGTCTGACCTGACGGATGACAGCCGGGCTTTTGCAGCGGAAATCCTTGATAAGGCGGGCGTCGCCGTAACGCCGGGCCTCGATTTTGACCCCGAGCGCGGGGCAGGGACCTTGCGGTTTTCCTATGCGCGCAGCACCGAGGATATCGCGGAAGGGCTGCGCCGGTTGCAGGCGTTTATGGCAGCGCGTTGAGATTCTAGGCCTCCGGCGGGAGTATTTCCGGCCCAAAAGAAGCCGGTAGGCAATTGGGCGCGGCTGGTGTAGTCTGCCAATCAACGACCGATAAAAAGCGGCAGAGCAGGATGATCAGGATTTTTTGGGCATTGGCGCTATGCGTCATGGTGCCGTTCGGCGCGGCGGCGCAGGATTTGTCCGGGCTGGCCCGGGTGATGGTTGACACATCGAGCATTGAAGACGTCTCTGGCGGGGTGGAGATCAAGTTGGATCTGACCCAAGGCGTTCCGTTTCGTGTCTTCACCCTGGCGGAGCCTGAGCGGCTGGTGATGGATTTCCGAGAGGTGGATTGGTCCGGGGTGGAGGCCGAAGCGCTGGACCGGGCCGAAGGTGTGTTTGCTGTGCGCATGGGGGCGTTTCGCCCCGGCTGGTCGCGCATGGTGGTCGATCTGAACGCGCCCTTTGCCGTCTCCACCGCCAATGCCGTGATTGATGAGGAAACGGGCGCGGCGCGCCTGTCGGTGCGGTTGCAGGAAGTGGACCAGATGACCTTTGTGGAACGGTCCGGCGCGCCCAAATTGCCGGGATGGGCGGACCCCGAAGATGGGTTGCCGCCAGTGCATATGGGCCGCCAAACTGGCGACAAGCCGCTTCTGGTGGTGCTGGATCCGGGCCATGGTGGCGTGGATCCGGGCGCGGAACGGGGCGGCACCAATGAAAAGGAACTGATGCTGCGCTTTGCCCGCGAATTGCGCGAAACCCTGATCCGCGCGGGCGGGTTTGACGTGGCGCTGACGCGGTCGGAGGATGTGTTTGTGTCGCTCGACCGGCGTGTGGCCATGGCCCATGATCTTGGGGCGGATGTGTTTATCTCACTGCATGCCGATGCGCTGACCAATGGCCGGGCCCACGGTGCGACGGTTTACACCCTGTCTGAGACCGCATCGGATGAGGCCAGCGCCGCGCTGGCGGCGCGCCACGACCGGACGCAGATTCTGGCCGGGATTGACCTGTCGAACCAGGATGATGTGGTGGCTGATGTGTTGATAGATCTGGCCCGCACCGAGACGCAGCCGCGATCGGAGACATTGGCCAAAGCGATCAGGGGCGGGATTTATCAACAAAACCTGCCGCTCAATTCGCGGCCCCTGCGGTCTGCGGGGTTTTCCGTGCTGAAATCGCCCGATATCCCGTCGGTGTTGGTGGAGGTTGGATTCATGTCCAGTGAGCGCGATCTGGCCAATATCCGCGACCCGGATTGGCGGGCGAAAATGGCGGCGGCCATTCGGGATGCGTTGATGGCCTGGCGGATTGCGGATGCGGCATCTGCCAAACTCGTACGGCAATAGGCGGCGATGCGCCGTGAAACGCCGCCGCAACGCGGATGTGTTTTGACGCCGCCGGTTGCGGCCAATATACCTGACATCAGGTCTAACATGGGGAGCTGACCTTGCTTCGTGGCATCATGTCCTTTTTCGGATCGATCTTCAGCCTGCTGACGCTGGTTGTGCTGATGATCGCGCTCAGCCTGGGCGCGGTGTTCTTTGTCTATGGCAAGGACCTGCCCAGCCATGAATCCTTGGCCAATTACCAGCCCCCCACGATCAGCCGGATTTATTCAACCGAGGGCCGTATCATCGACGAATTCGCCCAGGAACGTCGACTTTTCACGCCTGCCGAGGAAATTCCCGATCTAGTGAAACAGGCGTTCATCAGCGCCGAAGACAAGAATTTCTACAACCACGCGGGCTATGACGCGCGGGGGATCGCCGCGGCACTGGTGGAAGCCGTGCAATCGCGCGGCCAGACGCTGCGCGGCGCGTCCACGATCACGCAGCAGGTGATGAAGAACTTCCTGCTGTCAGGCGACCGGCGGATTGAGCGCAAGATCAAGGAGATTATCCTCGCCACGCGGATCGAAGATACGCTCGACAAGGAAGACATTCTGGAGCTGTACCTCAATGAGATTTTCCTTGGCCAGAATTCCTATGGCGTGACAGCCGCCGCGCAGACCTATTTCAACAAGGGCCTCGATGATCTGGCGCCCCACGAGGCGGCCTTTCTGGCCTCCATGCCCAAGGCGCCGTCCGATTATCACCCCGTGCGACAGATGGAGCGGTTGCAGGAACGCCGTGACTTCGTCCTCGAAGAGATGTTTGAGAACGGCTATATCAGCCGCGAGGTGATGGAGGCGGAACTGGCCCAGCCGGTGCGATCCGTCCAGAATGGCGATTTTGATCCGTTCCGCGACAGCCTGCCGCCGCGCGACTACTTCACCGATGAAATCCGCCGCCAGTTGAGCCAGGATTTCGGGGAAGGGGAGTTCTTCACCGGAGGTCTGGCCGTGCGCGCGACGATTGATCCGGAGCTGCAGGTTGAGGCCGCGCATGCGCTGCAACGGCAGCTGGAGAACTATGACCGCAACCGCAAGAAATGGGTGGGGACGGAGATTGTTCTGCCGCCTGAGGTGCTGGAAGGCGATGCCTGGCGCGCGGCCCTGGCGGAGACGAAAGTTGCGCGGGATGTGACCTTGAATGGGCAATGGTATCCGGCGGTGATCCTAGAGATCGGGGATCAACAGATGCGCGTGGGCATCGAAGGTGTCGAGGAAACGGACGCAGAACCCCATGTCATTCCGCGCAAGGATATCGGCTGGCTGCCCGGCAATTTCCAGGAAACGTTCAAAGTCGGCGAAGTGGTGCATGTGCGCCGGATGACGGCCGATGATGACGGATCTTTCATTCGCTGGACCCTGCGGCAGGTGCCGGAGGTGCAGGGTGGGTTCGTGGCGATGGACGTCAACACCGGCCGCGTTCTGGCGATGCAGGGCGGGTTTTCGTATCAGCATTCGGTCTTCAACCGCGCGACACAGGCGCAGCGCCAGCCGGGATCAAGCTTCAAGCCCTTTGTCTATGCCGCAGCGCTCGACAGTGGCTATTCGCCCGCGACCATCGTGATTGATGCGCCCATTGAGATCAACACGCCGCAAGGCCTGTGGCGGCCGCGCAATTCCACCAATCAGTTCTATGGGCCGACACCTCTGCGCACGGGGATTGAGATGTCGCGGAACCTGATGACCATTCGTCTGGCTCAAGAAGTGGGCATGGATGTGGTCGCCGATTATGCCGAAGACTTTGGTGTTTATGACAATATGGGCGCGTTTCTGGCGAACTCTCTGGGGTCCGAAGAAACGACGCTTTACAAGATGACGGCCGCCTACGCGATGTTTGCCAATGGCGGCGAACGGGTGGAGCCGACACTGGTGGACCGCGTGCAGGATCGCAGCGGCCGCACGATCTACAGCCATGATCAGCGCGAATGCCTGGATTGTGACAACGCCGATCTGCGGATCGGGCAGGCGCCCGCCATCCGCACCAACCGCAAGCGGGTGATGGATGAAATCACCGCCTACCAGATCACTTCGATGATGCAGGGCGTGGTGGATCGCGGGACCGCATCGGGGGCGATCAACCTGCCGGTGCCGATCGCCGGCAAGACGGGCACCACCAATGACGCGCGCGATGTGTGGTTTGTGGGCTTTTCCAAGAACATCGTGGCGGGCTGCTATATCGGCTATGATCAGCCGCGCAGCCTGGGCCGCGGGGCGTTCGGGTCGTCGATGTGCGGGCCGGTCTTTCAGCGCTTCATGACCAAGGCCATCAAGAAACATGGCGGCGGCAAATTCGCGGTGCCCGAGGGCGGACGGTTTATCAAGATTGACAGGTTTTCCGGCGCGCGCCTGCCCGATGGGGCGAGCGGCACTTATGTGGTGGCAGAGTTCTTCCGCGATGGGGAAGAGCCGCTGTTCGGCTACGTGTTCGATGGCGGGTTTGCGATGGGCAATGACCTGCAACTCTTTGAGGAAGAGCGCTATTCCGACGATGGCACCGTGCAGACGGATGGCGGGCAATCCAGCTTTGGGTCGCTCAGTTCGGGCGGGCTTTACTGATCACCGTAATCCCCTGTTAAAGGCGACGTTCTGTCGACCTTCCGGTGGGGCAGGTTTCACTCACCAGATCGATTCGTTCATATTTCTTATTATTTGATCGTAAATTCGAAACAATTTCGATTTTTTCCCCAGAATGAACACCTTGGCCGTGGGTCGGGTGCATGTTTTTGTGTCCGAAATCGGGCAATCCGCCGCATTTGGGGCCGCTGGAATTGTGCGCCAAATGGAAACTGGGCGTTCTGGGTGCGTGCAAGGGTGTTTTGGCCCCGTGAACATCCTTGAGTTGAAAAGGCCGTCTTTACAATAATTTCGAAGTTCCACTTGCCCTCTGCACCATGCGGCGCCCCTGCGCATTGTTTCCAAAATGGAAACGGACAGCTCACGAATTCTGAAGTTCCGATGACGCAAATGTGGCATTTTCTGGGACAAATTCCGCTTTCCCCGCCAGCGCCCGTTGGCTACGTTCCGATGGTGCCTGACTGGGGGGTATGAAGTGGTTTGGGGCGACCAACCTGTGTGACGCAATTACGCGTCGCGCCAAAGGTTTGGTCGACATCATGTCGGACAATCCTCAGGAAAGCAAAGGCCCTCAAAGAATGGGCCTGCAAGACTGACCGGTGCGGTGCTCATGCGCGGACACAACTGGAAAATGTGAGTGACGTGTGTGCCAGTGGAAGGGAAGGACATACCAATGACTGAGAAGATGAAGACCGTTCAATCGGCTGAAACCGCAGGTATGTCCAACGTTGTGCCGTGCTTCACGCCGGGCACCGTGATTGCCACGCCGACGGGCGAACGCCCTGTTGAAACGCTGAATGTGGGCGACCGGGTTTTGACCCGTGACAACGGCTTGCAGGAAATTCGCTGGATCGGATCGAGCCGCCTGAGCGCACAAGATCTCAAGGCCGCGCCTGATCTGCGCCCGGTGCTGATCCGCTCTGGTGCGCTGGAACATGGCCTGCCTGAGGCCGACATTCTGGTCAGCCCGTGGCACAGCGTGCTGATCCAAAGCCCGTCCACCCGCATGTTTTTTGACGAAAACGAAGTGCTGGCGGCGGCGGCTGATCTGACGGGGATGGAGGGTGTCGATGTGGTCGATGCCTCTGACGTGACGTATATCCATTTCATGTTTGACCGCCACGAGGTGGTTTTGTCGAACGGCTTCTGGTCCGAAAGCCTGCGCCCTGATGAGGCCGTTCTGGCCAGCATGGGGGATGCGCAGCGCAACCAGATTTTGAAACTTTTCCCCGATCTGCGCGACGTGGATGGGCAGAAAGCCTACCAATCCGCGCGCCGTGCGCTGTCCCGGGCGGAAAGCAAGTTGTTGATCAAGTAACGAGTGATGCAGCCTGGCCCGCGACGTGTGTGTGTCGGCGGGGCCTTTTGAGACCGGCGAGGGGGCTTTGCCTGGTTTCAGTCAAGACAGCCTCGGCGATGTCGCCGGGGCTGTTTTCTTTTTGGGATGCGCGGCCCCGTCAGCTGCGCAACCGTTCGCCTTCGGGATCAAACAACGCTGTTGTCAGAAGACGGGCCGGGCGCATTTCGCCGAGGATTTCGATTTCGGCGGTGAGGCCATCGGCGGCAGCCTCACTTGGGATAAGCGCCATGGCGATGGATTTCTCCGCGAAGTGCGAATAGCCGCCGGAGGTGCAGAAGCCTTGCACTTTGCCGTCGATCCAGACGGGTTCGTAGCCGTGGACGTCAGCATCCAGCGCGTCGACTTCGAAAGGCATAAGGCTGCGTGCGGCGCCTGTTGCGCGCTCTTCTTCCGCGGCGGCACGGCCGATAAAATCGGTGTTCTTTGAGAACTGGATGAAGCGGTCCATTCCCGTTTCACCCGGTGTGTAATCGGGGGAAAACTCCGACAGCCAGGAGCCGAAGAAGCGATCGAGGCGCAGGGACATCATGGCGCGCATGCCGAAGGGGCGCATGCCATGCTTTTGACCTTCCGCCCAGAGCACGTTCCAGAGCGCGCGTTGGGACATGGGATCGCAATAAATCTCATAGCCCAGATCGCCGGTGTAACTGACCCGTTGGACAAGACAATCGACCATGCCGATGGTGGCTTTGCGGACATCCATGAAGCGCATTCCACTCAGATCATCACGGGTGCAGGCGAGCAGCACATCGCGGGATTTGGGGCCTGCGATCTGGAAGCCGTTCAGGCGGTCAGAGATGTTTTCGACACGCACGCCGTCAGCCTCATTTTGCTGGAACCAGCGCATGTGATAGGCCTGCGCGCCGTAGCTGGCCGTCAGTTGAAAGGCATGTTCTGACAGGCAGGAGACGGTGAAATCACCGATGAGGCGGCCCTTGGGCGACAGCATCGGTGTCAGCGACACGCGCCCCGGTTTGGGGATGCGGCCAGCCATGATGTGATCCAGCCAGTCGCGGGCTTTTTCGCCTGTAATCAAGTACTTGCCGAAGTTGTGGACCTCGTTGATGCCCACAGATTCGCGCACCGCTTTGACCTCTCGCGCGGCAGCGTCCCACGCGTTGGAGCGGCGGAAGGACGGGGTTTCATAGCGGGGCTCATCGCCGGTCGCGAAGTAGTTCACGACCTCCAAGCCGAACTGGTGACCCCAGACCGCGCCCATGCCATCAAAGACGTCATACATGGGCGTCGTGTTGAAGGGGCGTGAGGCGGGAAGTTCCTCGTTGGGGTAGGCCACCGAGAAGCGTTTTTGGTAGTTTTCAATGGATTTCGGCAGGGTGTAGCCCGGCGTGATCCAGTCGCCGAAGCGGGAGACATCCATGGCGGTCACGTCGCGTTCGCATTCGCCCTCGATCATCCATTGGGCGAGCATGAGGCCGACGCCGCCACCCTGGCTGAAGCCCGCCATGACACCGCAGGCGGACCAGTAGTTGCGCAGGCCAGGCACGGGGCCGACGAGAGGGTTGCCGTCAGGGGCGAAGGTGAAGGGGCCGTGGATCACGGATTTGACGCCCGCGCGTTCCAATGATGGGAAGCGGTTATAGGCGAAGTTGATGGAGGTTTCGATCTTGTCGAAATCATCCGGTAGCAGTTCGTGGCCGAACTCCCATGGGGTGCCATCAACCGCCCAGGCTTTGCAGTTTTGCTCATAGAATCCGATACATAGCCCGCGGCCTTCCTGACGGAGATAGCTTTCTCCGGCGGGGTCCATGACGTGGGGGTGTTCGCCGCCCGCGTCGATGATTTCGGCAATCTCGGGCACTTCTTCGGTGACCAGATACTGGTGTTCCATGGGGTAGAGTGGGACATAGACACCCGCCATCGCGCCCACCTCACGCGCCCAGAGGCCCGCGGCGTTGACCACGTGTTCGGCGTGGATGGTGCCCTTGTCGGTGACCACGTCCCAGGTGCCGTCAACACGTTGATTTGTCTCGATAACTTTGCAGTGCGTCTCAATGGTGGCCCCGCCCATGCGGGCGGCTTTGGCATAGGCGTGGGTGGTCCCGGACGGATCGAGGTGACCGTCGAGGGGATCATAGAGCGCGCCGAGGATGCCATCTACGTTGGTGACGGGGGCGATCTTCTTGATTTCCTCGGGGCCGACGATTTCGGTTTCCAGCCCCATGTAGCGGTGCTTGGCGCGTTCCGCGAGCAGCATGTCGAAGCGGTCCTGGTTGTCGGCAAGGGTGACCCCGCCCACGTGGTGGAGGCCGCAGGACATGCCTGTGATTTCCTCTAACTCCTTGTAAAGCTTGATGGTATAGCCTTGAAGGGCGGCCATGTTGGTGTCGCCGTTCAGCGTGTGAAACCCGCCCGCCGCGTGCCAGGTGGAGCCGGAGGTGAGCTCGGACCGTTCCAGCAGCATCACGTCAGACCAGCCCAGTTTCGTGAGGTGATAAAGGACGGACGCGCCGACAACGCCGCCGCCGATGATGGCAACCCGGGTGGTGGTTTTCATGGGTGTCTCCTGTAACTGAGCTTTGGGGGTGACACTGTCCGTTGAGGGGGCCGGGGCATGCCAGATTACGACAAATGATGTCGCAAAGTGATTCTTTGGTTAACGCGCCGCAAAAGCAGGGATTTGGGGGTCGGTTTTACGTCGGTATCACGTCGGTATTGCATCGGTAACGCCGCGACCGGGCAGGGGGGTAAATGTGGCGCACGGATATGCGCGCCACGAGATGAGGTTCTGCGCGCAACACCGTCCGTGTCAGGGTGTTCCAGTGTCGATGACGGTCGATCCGGCGGAGGATGTGGAGACGATGTTGGCGGCGGATATCTGGGCCAAAGTCACGCCCTCGATCAGCACGGTGAAGCTGCTCTGGTCGTCGGCGATCGTGAGGGTCACGTTGCCGCCACCGGCGTCCGCGAAGGTGCGGGTGGTTTCCTCCAGGTCTTCGAGGAGGATCACCTCTGTGGCGGGGTCGAAATCTGTGAAGGTGATGCGCGGGATGCTTGGATCTATGCTGCGACGGACAACCTCGTCGATGTCGTCATTGCTGAAGTCCGTCGCACCATCCCGCGCGTAGATGCGGAAGAGATCCGTGCCCTCGCCGCCGCTGAGCACCACATTGTCCAGCCCCGCGCGCGCACCGGCGGAGACCGTGTCATTGCCCGCCTCACCAAAGACCCGACCCTCTTCGTGGGCGCGCAGGTCGTCATCCCCCGTGCCGCCGAAGATGGTGCTGTTGCCCGCGGCGCGGCCTATGTCGCTGCCTTCTCCGCCGAAGCCAACACTGTCGTCGCGCAGTTTGATCGTGTCATCGCCACCATCGCCATTGACTGTTGCGGCCGTGTCGCGGCCAAACGCGCGGATGGAATCGTTGCCCTCGCCGCCAGAGGCTTGAGCTTCGTCAGAGACGAAAAGGACATCATCGCCCGCGCCACCAAAGCCTTGGGCCGTTTCGAAAAGGTTGAAGCGGTTGTTGCCCTCGCCACCTTGGCCTACCGCGGTGTCTCTGACTGTCAATTTGTCGTCGCCCGCGCCACCAAAACCTGTGCTGTTGCCGAATATTCTAAGCTGGTCCGCATCGCCAAGACCGTCTGCGGTGGCCATGTCTGACAGGGTGATCACGTCGATCCCGGATGTGCCGGTCACGTTATCTGTGCCGGTGCCAAAGAAGAACGTCAGGGGGGGCTCGGTCAGCACGATATTGTCGAGTGACATCTGGTCGGGCGTGACGCCTTCGAGCAGGATCTTGAAACCCTCGCCGTCTTGGTAGCGGAACAGCACGTCGGTGTTCTCCGTGCCGTTGGCAAGGAACGAGATATCATTGGGGCCCTGAAAATCGAGCTCGATCTTCTCAGTCTCGGGGTCAAAATCAGTGATGGTTAGATTGGCGGTGGAGGTCTCTGGCGTGTCTGAGAAGAGGCCGTCCAGGTCCTCTGATCCGTTCGGGCTTTGGGCAAGGTCCACTATGAACGTATCGGTTCCTGTCCCGCCGGTCAGGACAACGCTTTCGTTTGCGCTGCGCAAGCGGCCCCTCAAATCATCATCACCAGCGCTGCCATCAACATGGGCGACCGCGCCGGGCACGATATCCGCTGAAATACCGAAACTGAAACCAATGGATTGAGATCCGGCGGCGAGAGCGTCATTGCCTTCGCCGCCGAAGATTGTGCTGTTTCCCTGCGCTGTCCCAATATCATTGCCGCTTTCCCCAAAGGCGGTGGCGTTGTCATTGGTCCGCAGAATATCATTACCGTCGCCTCCAAACGCCTGCGCGTTGTCGTTGGCGTTAATGACGTCGTCCCCAGCGCCTCCGAACGCTTCTGCGCTGTCATTGGCGGTGAGGGTGTTGCCGAACTCGCTGCCGATCGCTGTGGCGTTGTCATTGGCTGTGATGCTGCCAGAGCCGCCTCTGGCCGGGCCGTCGTCTCCGCTGTCTTGGACAATCCCGGTGGCGTTGTCGAAGAGGATGACGCGATCAAAGCCTGGGCCTTTGATGGCGGTGGCATTGTCATAGGCGGTGATCCGATCGTTCTCAAACCCGCCATTGCCGAACGCATTGTCGCGCAGCTCAATAACATCCCGGCCCGCGCCGCCTTGCACTGTTGCATTGCCGGAACCTTCGAGCCTGTCGTTCCCGCGGCCACCGCGTAGGGTGTCGTTGCCATTGGCAGACAGCGTATCAGCACCGTCTGTGCCAAGGATCTCTTGGCTGATGGGCAGGGACGGATCCTCCGGGGTGTCGCTGTCCGATGCGGGGGCGTCGTCATCATCGTCGATCAACAGCAGCGCCGCGAGGCCGACGCCCAATAATGCCAACAAACCCAAACCCATAGCGCGGGCCTCAATACACCCACATCAAGGGTATCGAAGCCCACTGGCCGGGTCGCGGAAACTGTGGGTTTCGGGGATGGGGTCAATCCTCGCTGAAATGCACGAGGCTGAGCTTGTTGCCGTCCGGGTCGCGGATGTAGCCGCCGTAGAAATCGGGGCCGTATTGCGGGCGGAGGCCGGGGACGCCTTCGTTGGTGGCGCCATGGGTAAGGGCCGTGGCATGGGCGGTGTCGACCTCAGCCGAGGAGGCGCATAGGAGGCCCACGGTGATGCCGTTGCCGGGGGAGGCCGCGCCTTCGTCGAAGGGGGTGACAATCCAGAAGCGCCCGCCGCCACGCAGCGCGTAACAAAAGGCGTGGGGCATGTATTCGGCCTCCAACATGCCGCCGATGACAGGCAGCAGCGCGTCATAGAAGCTGCGCGCGCGGGGCACATCGTTGGAGCCGAGGGTGACGTAGTTGAGTGACATCTGTTCCCCGGGTTTTTCGGTCATTTAGACCTCAAGGCTGGCCCAATGCTGCTGCTCTGGCAAGGCGGGCGCTTTTATCTTTATGTCATGCTGGCTTGGCTGGCTATATGTGCTGCCTCAAGCCCGTGGATATGCCCATCCCGTGTGCGGAGCCGACGCAACCTTCTGCGCGCCTTCGCGATCACAAGGCGGCGCAGCCAGCGCGGTGTGTTGGCGGATTTCAACAGGCGCAGACGTTGGAGGTACTGGCGGCGGTACATCTGTATGAAGCGTGTTTCGGTATAGTCACGCTGTGTGACCTCGTGCAGCTTGTCGGAAAGCCACGCCGTATGCGTGCCCTGTGGCACGCCCTGTGCCTCAAGCTTGCGCGCAAAAGCAATTTCGCGCCGTATGCAGACCTGTTCGACCCGCACCCGCAAGGCGGGCGCATCATAGCCGATGCCTGCCTCCCACAGTCGCGCGTGACACATTTCATGGATAATGGACAAGGCCAGATCGTCGGTGTGGCCGAGGCGGAGGCTGTGCTGACCGATCACGCAGGCCTTGCGCTTTATGGAATACCACGCGGCGGCGTAATCCGTTGGGTCGGCGATGATGCCGCCGGGCAGCAGGTGGGGTATGCGTGCGAAACTGATCGGGTCCACTGCCGCGATGCGGTCAAGCGCGGCGGTGATCACACGGGCGGAGGTGTCAGGCGCGTGGGCGTGGATATGCAGCGGGATGCCGCGATGGACTGTTGTGTCGTGAATGATCTGCCACGCACGCTCTTTCATCCACGCGCCAAGGCGGGACAGTGGCCACCGGATGGGGGCCAGGACGGGTGTCAGGCAGCTGTGGAACATGCGGGCCATCTGCATCATCACACGGGCTTGCACCTGATCTGTGGCGTTTGAATGGCGCAACCGCGTCAGAGGTGGGAAAATATGTGCGCAGGGTGGCAAGGGTCTGGAACGGGCATGTGAGGGCGCGGGGGCGTCGTTTGCGCACCAAGGGGGCGAGGTTACGCCTGAATGGCGCTGGCGGGAATATCCGCCGGGCTGACGCCGAGCAAGCGGACCTTGAAGCCATCACCATCGGCTTGTTGCACCAAAAGATCAGTGTTGCCATCGCCTGTGTCGACCAGGGTGAAGCTGTCGCCAGCGAATTCGGAGATCACAATCACTTCGGTCGCGGGATCGAAATCTGTGATGGTAACGGACGGGTCCTGACCCGCGGGGTCGGGAAGAAGCTCATCATCTGTGCGTGCACCGAGGCGCAGGATGAACTGGTCAACCCCTGTGCCGCCGGTCAGCCGGATATCCTCCGTGCTGTCCCTGACAGAGCCCGTCAGCGTGTCATTTCCCGCATCGCCAAAGCCATGGGCATCATCGCTCAGTTGCAGGGTATCATCGCTGTCGCCGCCGGAGATGGTGGAGGCATCAGACGCGGTCAGGTTGTCACTGCCGCTTTGGCCGAACCCTTGGGAGGTGGCTGTGGTGAAAAGACTGTCGGCACCTGCGTCGCCGTTGATCGTGGCGCTGTCTGTGGCGGTCAGGGTATCATCCCCTTCGCCGCCGAAGCCCTGGGCGGTCTGGAAGGCGGAAATCGTGTCGTTGCCTTCTTCGCCCAAGGCAGCCGCCGCGCCGCTGGCGGTGAAGTCATCATCGCCCGCGCCGCCAGAACCCACAGCGGTGTCATTGAGGATGAAGGTGTCATCATCACCAAATCCAAATCCCAGGACATCGCCAGACAGAAAGAACGTATCGTTCAGAGTGGTGCCGTTCACCGTGCCGGTGTTTGCAGTGAAGGTTTCGCCCGGAACCACGCGGGAGATCACATTGGCGCTGGACATCTGGCTGGCAGTGACGCCTTGCAACAGCACGGTGACGGAGGCGTCCGCGTTGGCGATCACCATTTCGGTGTCACCCGTTCCGGTGTCGTTGAAGGTGACAGTGTCCTCTTCAAGGTTTTCGAGGATGATCGTCTCAGTCGCGGGATCGAAATCAGTGATGGTCACACGGGGCGTGGCGGGGTTCTCACCATCCGGCACCACCTCATCCAGAGTATTGTGGCCATAGAGCAGGAATTCATCGGTGCCATCGCCGCCGCTGAGAAGAACATCTTCGAGACCTGAGATCACGGCGGCGGCAACGGTGTCATCGCCCGCCTCACCGAAGACCTGTCCGCGGTCAAGCGCGCGCAGATTGTCATCGCCTTCACCGCCGAAGCCTTCGGAACGGTCAAAGGCCGTCAGCGTGTCATTGCCCTCATTGCCAAAGATTTCGGCGCTGTTGAACGACACCAGCACGTCATCTCCTGCGTTTCCTTCGCCACTGCCGGAAGATCCAACAGAGAGAGTGTCATTGCCGTCATCGCCAGAGACTGTGCCCTCGGAATTGGAAATGATGACATCGTTACCACCGCCGCCAAAACCCCTAGCTCTGTCAGTTGCGCGGATGGTGTCATCGCCTTCTCCGCCAAAGCCCCTGGCAAGGTCTTCAAGAACGATGGAATCGTTGCCAGAGCCGCCCTCACTGAGGCTAAATTCGCTGCCCTTCAGGGTGTCATCCCCCGCACCACCAAAACCTTCCGAGGTGTTTCTGACCTTTAAGCCGTCATTGCCTTCGCCGCCCTCGCCGGTTGAATTGCCGTTCAGGACAATGACGTCATCACCGGTGCCGCCGAAAGCCGCGGCTTGATCGCCGGTGAAAATACCATCGTCGCCATCGCCACCAATGCCGACCGCATTGTCACGCAGGGTGATTGTATCTTGGCCGGTGCCGCCTTCGACAGTGCTGGTATCAGACCCAGAGAGACTGTCATCGCCGATAAGACCCTGCAAAAGGTCATTGCCGTCCACGGTCAGGGTGTCATCGCCCTCGCTGCCTTCGATTGTGTCGGATGGGTCTTGTGACGGGTCCGGCGGCGGGGGTGCATCATCATCCCCGTCGAACAATGTCAGTGCGGCCAGTCCAAGGCCCAGCAGTGCAAGCACCCCCAGTCCCATGAACATGCCTCATCCACAACTCAAGATGGAATGAACCGGCGGGGCAGGGTCGCTTCAAAGAAACACTGTGTTTCTTGTGGGGCGCTGGAGGAGGCGGGGGAACGGTGTGTGCTTTAGGTCACGCGGGCGGTTGCGGTTTTTGGCAACATCTGTTCGGCTTTTGGGCTGGCGATATGAATTGCTGTCAGGCGACGTGGATAACCATAGTTTAGCCATTTTAGTATGTTGTGATGTTCCGAGGAACGGCGGCATGCTGGCTTAGACCTTTCCACATGACGCACAAAAACATTCAATCCAACTAGGAAAAGGATTTCCACATGACACGTTCAAGCATCGGTTTTGCCATCGCATTTTCCCTGCTGGCCGGAGGCCCCGTTTTGGCGGCAGTCCCGGCCAGCGGGTGTCTGGACCCGGCGGAGTGCGCAATGCACCTGTCCGAAAGCACCAAGGGTGCCGTTGTTTTGGCGGAGGCCGACGGAGGCCACCATGCGAAAAGCAAAGCCAAGTCCAAGGCTGCGACCAAGGCCATTTCGACCGATAGTCTTTCTGAGACCTTGGATGGGCTGACCGATTATTCTGATGTTGCGGATGCCCTTTCCTCTGGGGCTTCGATGGATGAGTTGGAGGCGCTGATGGACGATGCAAGTAATGCTGCGGAGGCGTCTTCGACGATTTCCAGCACGTTGGATTCACTGATGGATAGCACGGCCTCCAACATGGAGTGATTTGGCCCGTTCGCCCGACGGATCTGTGGCGCCGCCGTTTGATGAGTGTTGGATGGCCGCGCGACATCCGCGACGAGATATGTCGCAAACTGGCATTTCCATCTGCGAGCACCGCTTCAGGATATGGGCAGGTCAAGGAGGTGCGCTATCATGAAAACCCACGCGCAGGCGGTTGTTATTGGGGGCGGGCTGATTGGCTGTTCAATCCTCTATCATCTGGCCAAGGCGGGCTGGACGGATGTCGTCCTGCTGGAGCGCGATGAGCTGACGTCCGGGTCAACATGGCACGCGGCGGCGGGCATTCATGGGCTACATGACAGTGCCAATATTTCCCGGATCCAGCATTATACGATGAACCTCTATAATGCCCTTGAGGAAGAGACGGGGCAAAGCTGTGGCGTGTTCCAGCCCGGTTCGCTTTATCTGGCGCAGACCGAGAACCGGGAGCATCAGTTGAAGTTGCAGGCCGCCAAGGCGCGGCTTTATGGGATGGATTTCCATGAGATTTCCCGCGAGGAGGCGGAGGAAAAGCATCCGCTGGTGAATTTTGACGGTGTGCGTTGTATCATGTGGGAAGCCTCTGGCGGGAATGTGGACCCGTCGGGTGTGACCCATGCCTATGCGATTGGCGCGCGGCAGATGGGGGCGGAGATTGAGCGGTTTACGCCTGTCACGGGGACGCGCCCGCAGCCAGATGGGACTTGGGTGGTGGAGACGCCGAAGGGGGATATTGCTTGTGAATGGGTGATCAATGCCGCCGGTCTTTGGGGCCGGGAAGTGGCGGCGATGGCGGGCCTTGAAGTGCCGCTGCAACCGACCGAGCATCAGTATTTCGTCACCGAGACGATCCCGGAGATTGAGGCGGTGGGGCGGCGCTTGCCATCCGTGGCGGACCGGGATGGGGAATATTATCTGAGGCAAGAGGGCAAGGGGCTGCTGATCGGGGCCTATGAGCGCGACATGCGGTTCTGGGCCGAGGGCGGCACGCCGCTCGATTTTGCCCATGATCTCTTCCCCGATGATCTGGAGCGGATTTCCGAGAACGTGATGCGCGCCATGACCCGCGTGCCGGTGGCGGAGACGGCGGGGATCAAGCGGGTGATCAACGGGCCGATGATCTGGTCGCCCGACAGCAACGTGATCCTGGGGCCGGTGCCGGAGCTGCGGAACTACTTCATGTGCGGGGGGATTATTCCTGGGTTTTCGCAATCTGCCGGGATGGGGCTGATGGTGGCGCAGTGGATTATAGACGGCGAGATGGCCTATGACATGTTCCCCTGGGATATCGCGCGGTTCGGGGCTTGGGCCAATGACAAGGCCTTCGTGAAGGCGAAGGTGGAGGATGTGTATACGCATCGCTTTGCCATTCATTACCCGAATGAGGAGCGCGCGGCCGGCCGTCCTTTGAAAACGCGGCCTGTCTACGCGATGCAAAAGGACATGGGCGCGGTGTTCGGGCTGAATTACGGCTGGGAGCATCCTTTATGGTTTGCAGATGCGCCGGGTGTCGTGGATACCAACGGCTTCACGCGGCAAAACTGGTGGGGTCCGGTGGGCGAGGAATGCCGGATGCTGCGCGACCGGGCGGGGATCATCGATATCTCCAACTTCGCCAAATACCGCGTGAAGGGGCCGGGGGCGGAGGATTGGCTGGACGCCGTCTTCGCCAACCGCATGCCGCAGGCTGTGGGGCGGTCCTGCCTGACGCCGCTCATTTCCGTGCGCGGCGGAATTGCGGGCGATGCCACCGTGACGCGCGTGGCCGAGGATGAGTTCTGGGTGATTTCCTCCGGCATGGCGGAGCGGTATCAGAGCCGCTTCTACCAGATGGTGGACCTGCCCGAGGGGACCACGTTTGAAAGCCTGACCGAGAGCCATTGCGGCTTCAATGTGGCAGGGCCGAAGTCACGCGAGATGTTGCAGCGGCTGACCAATGCGAGCCTTGCCAATGAGGAATTCCGCTTCATGCGCTCGAAAATGATCGAGCTGGCGGGGGTGCAATGCCTCGCCCTGCGGGTCAGTTTCACGGGTGATTTGGGGTGGGAGCTGCATTGCGCGGCTGAGGATCAGGAGGCGCTTTACGCCGCGTTGTTGGAGGCAGGCAAAGATGTGGGTGCGGGCCCCGTAGGATCCCGCGCCCTGATGTCTCTCAGGCTGGAAAAAGGCTATGGCTCCTGGAGCCGTGAATATAGCCCAGAGTACTTCCCCCATGAGGTGGGCTTCGCAGCGCTCTGCAAGATGGACAAGGAGTTCCTCCACCGCGATGCCGCGGGCGCCGCGATGGCGTTGGACCCGCGCGAGGTGCTGGTGTTGATGCAACTCGATGAGGCCGATGTCACGGCCTCAAACGCGGATGCCACGGGCGGCGAGCCGATCTTCTTCAATGGCGCAGGCGTGGGGCGTGTGACCTCGGGGGCCTATGGCTACTCAGTGGGGATGTCGCTGGCCATGGGCTATGTGAAAGCTGGCACCGCACTGCCGGGTGATGAGGTGGAGGTGATGGTGCTGGGGCAGGCGCACAAAGCCACGATTTTGACCGCGCCGCCGTTTGACCCGGAGGGCCAGCGCCTGCGCATGTAGGTCAAGTTGGGTCGGGGCGCTGCCCCCGCCGCGCGGTGCGCGTCTCCCCCGGAGTATTTCTGGAAAGATGAAATGCAGGGCATTGTCCATGCTTCATCTTTCCAAAAATACTCCCGCCGGAGGCATACCGCCCTGCAACACGTGACGGTTGTTGAGTTTATCCCCGCCAGATCCAGCCGCCGCCCAAGATACGAGAGCCACCCGTTTCGTAGAACGCACAAGCCTGACCCGGGGAGATGCCGGCCTCGGGGGTGAGGAGTTCCACGGTGGCCTCGGTCTCTGAGATGGGTCGGATGATCGCCTCCCGCGGGGGGCGGGTGGAGCGGACCTTGACGGAGACGTGCCATTCCTCGCGCGACGTGAGCGGGTCATCACCCAGCCAGTTGATTTCGCGCACGGGGATGGTGCGGGTGGACAGGTGCTCTTTGCCGCCCACGATCACGCGGCGGGTGTCGACGTCGAGTTTGACGACGTAGAGCGGGTCACTGAGCCCGCCGATGCCAAGCCCGCGGCGTTGGCCGATGGTGTAGTGGATGACGCCGTTATGCTGGCCGAGGACGCGGCCCTCCATATCGACGATGTCACCCGGTTCCGCAGCACCAGGGCGCAATTTTTCGATGACAGAGGCGTAATCCCCATTGGGCACGAAACAGATGTCCTGACTGTCGGGTTTGCCCGCGACGGTCAGGTTGTACCGCGCGGCAAGCTCGCGGGTGGCGTCCTTGGAGGGCAGGTGGCCCAAGGGGAAGCGCAGGAAAGAAAGCTGTTCGGGCGTGGTGGAGAACAGGAAATAGCTTTGGTCGCGGCCCGCGTCTTCGGCGCAGTGGAGTTCGGGCCCGAGCGCGCCCATCTTGCGTTGGATGTAGTGCCCCGTGGCCATGCAATCGGCGTCCAGATCGCGCGCGGTTTGCAGCAGATCCTTGAACTTCACACGCTCGTTGCAGCGAATGCACGGCACCGGTGTGGCGCCTGCAAGATAGCTGTCGGCGAATTCATCAATCACCGCATCTTTAAAAATGTTCTCATAATCCAGCACGTAATGGGGGAAGCCCATTTCCTCGGCCACGCGGCGCGCGTCGTGGATATCGACGCCCGCGCAGCACGCGCCTTTCTTGGCGAGCGCCGCACCATGATCGTAAAGTTGCAGCGTCACGCCCACCACGTCATAGCCTTCTTCCGCAAGCATGGCCGCCACAACGGAGCTGTCCACGCCGCCCGACATCGCCACCACGACGCGGGTGTCGGCGGGGGCCTTGGGCAGCCCAAGGGAGTTGAGTTCGCGGTCGAGTGCCATATGTATTGAACCAGCAGTGTTACGGAAGTGCTGCGGAATATAAGAAAATCCTAATTACTCTCAAGCCCCCAAGGTGGATCAATTTCACCGGGTGTTAAGCGTATTTGTTCACACAGGTCGTCGTTGAAAGAGAGTTGCGCCATGTATCTCAAGAAAGTCGATGGACCCCGCGCCGTGAAACTTCCCGATGGGACGGTCATGACCCGTGCCGATTTGCCACCCGTGACCACCACGCGCTGGGTGGCGTCGCGCAAGCTGGCTGTTGTGCGCGGCGTCATGCATGGGTTGATTGCGCAGGATGAGGCGTTGGAGCGATACGCGCTGAGCGATGATGAATTTCAGGAATGGCTGACATCTTTGGCGGAAAGCGGGGCCGATGGGCTCAAAGCGACACACCGTTAGGTAGAAATCTTTCGCAATTTTAGACAACCTATGGTAGAATGTTACTTTCTTACCTGACAGTAACCAGTGGTTAACCAAATTTGGGCACTGTGTACTGAAAGAGGACGGTTAACTGGAGACCAAGAATGCGCGTGCTTCTCGTTGAAGATGACCCTACCACGTCGAAAAGCATTGAGTTGATGCTCACTCATGCCAATCTCAATATCTACACCACTGATCTTGGGGAAGAGGGGATCGATCTCGCCAAGCTTTATGATTATGATCTGATCCTGCTGGATCTGGGCCTGCCGGATATGAACGGGCACGAGGTGCTGCGCCAGTTGCGCCTGTCCCGTGTGGACACGCCCATCCTGATCCTCAGCGGGGAAGCCGATACCGAGAACAAGATCAAGGGCTTCGGTTTTGGCGCGGATGATTATCTGACAAAACCTTTCCACCGCGAAGAACTGGTCGCGCGGATCCATGCGATCATTCGCCGGTCCAAAGGCCATTCGCAGTCCGTCATCCGCACGGGCAAGGTGAATGTGAACCTCGATGCCAAGACGGTTGAGGTGGGCGGGCGAACCGTGCATTTGACCGGCAAGGAATATCAGATGTTGGAATTGCTCAGCCTGCGCAAGGGCACAACGCTGACGAAGGAGATGTTCCTCAACCATCTCTACGGCGGCATGGATGAACCGGAATTGAAGATCATCGATGTGTTCATCTGCAAGCTGCGCAAGAAACTTTCAGAGGCGACCGAGGGTGAGAATTACATCGAAACCGTCTGGGGCCGTGGGTACGTGCTGCGCGATCCTGATCCGGCAGCTGATGATACTCAGCCTCTTGCGATTGGGGCCTGACCCGGCCTTGGGATGCCCGCTTCGCAAAAGATGAAAAATCGGGCTCGGCTGCCCTGCAATTGACCTGATCGGCTGGACCAGACCAAAGACGCGCCCTATCACTAGCCAGTGATGGGGCGTTCTTCTTTGCGCTTCTTGGACAGATGGGCCTCTCGGTTGGGCCTGAACGGAACGGGGCCCGACCATGGCGGACAAGGATTTCTCAGCTATTGATGCAGAGGCGCTGACCGCGGATCAGGCGGCGGAGGAATTGGCGCGTCTGGCCCATGTGCTGAATGAGGCCAATACGGCCTATCACGCAGAGGACGCGCCAGAGATCAGTGATGCGGATTACGACGCGTTTAAGGCGCGCAACCGGGCGATCGAGGCGCGGTTTCCGGATTTGAAGCGAGAGGATAGCCCGTCTGATCAAGTGGGCGCGGCCCCGTCGGAGGCCTTCGCGAAAGTGACCCATGCGGTGCGCATGCTCAGCCTGTCCAATGCGTTTGATGATGATGACGTGACTGAGTTTGACACGCGCATCCGGCGCTATCTGGGACTGGCCGATGATGCGCCGCTGGCCTTCACAGCGGAGCCCAAGATCGACGGGCTGAGCCTGTCATTGCGCTATGAAAAGGGCCGTCTGGTGCAGGCGGCGACGCGCGGTGATGGTGAAACGGGTGAGAACGTGACCGCCAATGCGCGCACGATAGAGGATATCCCGCAGGTGATCGCCGGCGCGCCGGAGGTGATGGAGATCCGAGGCGAGGTCTATATGAGCCACGCCGATTTTGAGGCCTTGAATGCGCGGCAGGTGGAGAAGGGCGGCAAGACCTTCGCCAACCCGAGAAACGCCGCTGCCGGGTCTTTGCGGCAGCTTGACGCTGAGATCACCAAATCGCGGCCTTTGAGATTTTTCGCCTATGCCTGGGGGGAGCTGTCAGCGCCATTGGCGGACACTCAGATGGGGGCGATCCGACGGATGGCCGACATGGGGTTTCAGACCAATCCGCACACTGCGATTTGTGATGGGGTGGAGGCGATGCTGGATCACTATAGCGGGATTGAACAGGCACGCGCCACGCTGGGCTATGACATCGACGGGGTGGTCTACAAGGTCGACGATCTGGCGTTGCAGGCCCGGCTTGGGTTTCGCAGCACGACACCGCGCTGGGCCACGGCGCATAAATTTCCGGCCGAACTGGCCTGGACGCGGCTGGAGGAGATTGACATACAAGTCGGCCGCACCGGCGCGCTTTCCCCCGTGGCGCGGTTGACGCCGGTGACGGTGGGGGGCGTGGTGGTGTCAAATGCCACGCTGCACAATGAGGACTACATTGCGGGGCGGGATTCCAAAGGCAACCCGATCCGGGATGGCAAGGATATCCGCGTGGGCGATTGGGTGCAGGTCTATCGCGCGGGCGATGTGATCCCCAAAGTGGCGGATGTCGATTTGTCGAAACGGCCCGAAGGGTTGGTGCCCTATGATTTTCCCACCGTCTGCCCGGAATGCGGATCGCCGGCCATTCGCGAAGAAGGGGATTCGGTGCGGCGCTGCACCGGTGGCCTCACATGCCCCGCGCAGGCGGTGGAGCGATTGAAGCATTTCGTGTCTCGCGCGGCGTTTGACATCGAAGGGTTGGGATCCAAGCAGGTGGAGCAGTTTTACCGTGACGGCTGGATCGCGGAACCGGCGGATATTTTCACCCTCAAAGACCGGTATGGGCAGGGCCTGCAGCAGCTCAAGAACCGCGAAGGGTGGGGGGAGAAGAGCGCGGCGAACCTCTTTGATGCCATCGATGACAAGCGCAACATTCCCTTTGCGCGGCTGCTCTTTTCGCTTGGAATTCGCCACGTGGGGGAGCAAGCGAGCACACTGATTGCGCGCACTTATGGGGAGTGGGACGCGTTTTTAACGGCGATGGAAGGTGCCGTGGATCAGAACGGTGAGGCGTGGGAGGGGTTGCTCTCCATCGACGGGGTGGGTGAGGTGATGGCGCGGTCGCTCGTGACAGAATTTGCGCAGGAGAGGGAGAGCATTGACCGGCTCACCGCGCATCTGAGTGTTGAGGCGGCGGCCCGCCCTGCGACCGATGGCAGCCCGGTGGCAGGCAAGACGGTGGTGTTTACTGGCACGCTTGAAAAGATGACACGCGCCGAGGCCAAGGCGCGGGCAGAGGCGCTGGGGGCGAAAGTATCAGGGTCCGTGAGTGCCAAGACTGATCTGGTTGTGGCCGGGCCGGGGGCGGGGTCCAAGGCCAAGAAGGCCGAAGATCTGAAGATCGAGATGCTGGATGAGGATGGCTGGCTGGAGCTGATTGGGGACGCATGAGCACGCGCCCGGAAATCCTCTTTCCGCTTTTTGCTGGGCTTGACACGCTGGAGGGCGTGGGGCCGAAATCGGTGGAGAATTTCAAAGGCTTGAGCGTGGAAAAGCCGCGCGATCTGCTCTTCACGCTGCCCTATTCAGGAATTGACCGCCGCCCCGTCGCGACCGTGCAGATGGCCGATCTGCCCCGCGTGCTGACGGTGGAGGTGACAGTGGGCCACCACATGCGGCCCTTGGCGCGGGGGCGGCCGTACCGGATCGAAGTCACGGATGCGGCGACCACGTTTCAGTTGGTGTTTTTTCACGCCCATCCTGACTACCTGGAAAAAATCCTGCCCACCGGGTCGCGGCAAGTGGTGTCAGGCAAGGTGGAGTTGTTCGATGCCATCGCGCAGATGACCCATCCCGATCACGTGGTGCCGCCCCATGAGGCCGGGCAGATCCCCGAATTTGAGCCGCTTTACCCCAAGACAGCGGGGATCACGCAAAAGCTGATGCTGAAGGCCACGCGGGGGGCGCTGGCGCGGGCACCCGACGTGCCGGAATGGATCGACAGTACGCTGAAAAAAGAGCGGGGCTGGCCCGATTGGCACGCCGCGGTGGTGCGCGCCCATGGGCCCCGGGCCATGACGGAGCTATCGCCGGAAGACCCGGCGCGGGCGCGGCTGGCCTATGATGAATTTCTGGCCCATCAGTTGACATTGGCGCTGGCGCGGGCGCGGGTGCGGCGGGCGAAAGGCCGGGTGTCGCAGGGTGATGGAGCGCTGAGGCGGGCGGTTTTGGGGGCGTTGCCCTATGCGCCGACCGGCGCGCAGACGCGGTGCATTGGTGAAATTGCCGAGGATATGGCGAGCGCGCGGCGGATGAACCGGCTGCTGCAAGGCGATGTGGGCGCGGGCAAGACGCTTGTGGCGTTGTCGGCCTTGCTCATTGCCGTGGAAGCGGGTGGGCAGGGCGTGATGATGGCGCCCACCGGCATTCTGGCGCAGCAGCATCTGGAGGGCTTGCGGCCTTTGGCGGCGGTGGCGGGCGTGCGGTTGGAGATCCTGACAGGCCGCGACAAAGGTGCTGCGCGGCGGGAGAAGTTAGCGGCGTTGGAGGCGGGAGATATTCAGATCCTCGTGGGCACTCATGCGGTGTTTCAGAAGGATGTGGTGTTTGCCGATCTGCGGCTCGCGGTGGTGGATGAACAGCACCGGTTCGGCGTGCGGCAACGGTTGGAGTTGAGCGCCAAAGGGCAGGACGCGGACGTGCTGGTGATGACGGCCACGCCCATCCCGCGCAGCCTGTCGCTGGCGCATTACGGGGATATGGATATTTCCGTGCTGGATGAAAAACCGCCCGGGCGGAAGCCGGTGACGACGGCATTGGTGAACATCGAACGGATGGACCAGATCGTGGATCGGCTGCGACAGGCCATCACTGAGGGGCGGCAGGCCTATTGGGTTTGTCCGTTGGTCGAGGACAGTGAACAGGTTGATCTGTCGAGCGCCGATGCGCGGTTCAAGGCGCTGCGGGCCGCCCTCGGCGAGGGGGTTGTCGGGCTGGTGCATGGGCAGATGGCGCCCGATCACAAGGACGCGGCGATGGCGGCATTTCAAAGCGGCAAGACCAGTGTGCTTGTGGCCACGACGGTGATCGAGGTGGGGGTGGATGTGCCCAATGCCTCCATCATGGTGATTGAACGGGCGGAGCATTTTGGGCTGGCGCAATTGCATCAGCTGCGCGGCCGGGTGGGGCGTGGATCGGCGCAATCGACCTGTTTGCTGGTTTATCAAGGCCCGCTGGGGGAGAGCGGCGAGCGGCGGTTGAGCACGATGCGGGACACGGAAGATGGGTTCAAAATTGCCGAGGTGGATCTTGAGATGCGCGGCGCGGGCGATGTGATCGGCACCGCGCAATCAGGGGTGCCGCGGTTCCGGGTGGCGGATCTGGAGCGGCAGACCGCCCTGATGGCGGTGGCGCAGACCGATGCGCGGAAGTTGCTGATGGATGATGCGGGGCTGGTGTCGGAACGGGGAAAGGCGGCGCGCGTTCTGCTGTGGTTGATGGAGCAGGATCAGGCCATCCGGTTGATTGATGTGGGTTGATGAGAACCAGACGCGGATTTAAGGCGCTCTGTCGTTCCGTTTTTCGAAGAACCGATTGAGAACAAAAGTTTCAATAAAATCAATTGCTTGTGCGAAACCTCCGCAAAAAGTTCGCATTTGTTCTCACAAAGTTCTTTACAAATGGTTTCCAAAATGAGAACAAATAAGCAACACACAAGAACAAACCCGAACGAGGCCACCATGAGCAAGCACATCAAAACCTTCACCGCACGCACTCAAGACACGCTGATCGGCGATCTGATCGGTGGGGCGGCTTTGATGGTGACGCTTGTGGCTGGGCTTTACCTGCCGGGGGTGTTTTGAGCCTCTGAATTCTGCCTGCGACGCTCCTTGTCGCTCACGCGCTATCGCATCTTCTGTCCCCAACACGTGATGCCACTGCGCTTTGTCCCGCAACCGCCCGGGGTCTGCCTCATCCCCCCGGGCCCGCGTGAGAGACAGTTAGGGAGCAACGCATTCCTTCCGCCGCCGCTTTCAAAGCGTGCGGCGGTTTTTTTTGGTTAACTGTTACGCGCAGGAGGTTTGGGCGGTGTCCGTGGCTTCCACCAGCGCATCGAGCGTCAGCAGGATGGAGGCGTGGCGATTGGCGAAATCGGACGCCGCGCGTAGGACTTCAAGCTCTTCGAAGGGTGCAGGCGGGGTGGGGCCGCCATCGGCGAGCATGGATTTGAGCGCATCGCGGGTCACACGCAGCTCTGATGGCGTGCGGCCGATCACGTGAGTGCCGACAACGCTGGCCGCGGCCTGACCCAAGGCGCAGGCTTTCACATCGGCGGCGTAATCGGTGATGGTGCCCCCGTCGGTCACGATATCCACGGTGACGGTCGAGCCACACAGCGGCGCGCGTTTGGTCACGCTGGCCTGCGCGTGGGCCAGCCGCCCGGTATGGGGCATGGAGGCTGCGAGCTCCAGAATGCGGGCGGAGTAGAGCTTGATGAGGTCAGATTCGCCGCTCATGATTGTTGCCTGTGCTTTCCCTTTGTGCGTGATCCCTATAGTTAGTCGCGCACGCAACATGAGGCAAAGGGTTTTCTGTCATGCTGGATCCGGACACGCTGAAATGGACTGCCGATGGGCTGATACCAGCGATCGCGCAGGATCATGAAACCGGTGAGGTGTTGATGCTGGCCTGGATGAACGCGGCCTCGCTTGCGCGGACGTTTGAGACGGGGCGGGTCACGTATTGGAGCCGGTCGCGGCAGGAATTTTGGGCCAAGGGGGAGACATCTGGCCACATCCAGGAGCTGGTTGAGATGCGCGTGGATTGCGACCGGGATTGTTTGCTGATGAAAGTGAAGCAGACGGGGCCTGCCTGTCACACCGGGCGTCAGACGTGTTTTTACACGGCTGTGCGGGAGGGCCGGGAGGTGATCCTGATGGAGCCGATGGCTGGGAATTTTGCGCGAGCTGCGAAGGCGGAAGTGTCCGCTAAAACAGAACCTTAGAGCATGGCCTTGATGTCATCAGACGTGAGACCTTCGGCGCGATAGGTGGCGATCGCGCGCGCGTCGTCGCGTTTGGCGAGGCGTTTGCCGTCATCATCGCGGATGAGGCGGTGGTGGTGATAGATGGGCGTTTTAAAGCCCAACAGCGCTTGTAGCAGGACATGGATGCCGGTGGCGGGGGCAAGGTCTTCGCCGCGGATCACGTGGGTGATGCCTTGGTCGGCATCATCGCAGACGATGGCGAGGTGGTAGGACGCGCCCATGTCTTTGCGGGCAAGGGCAACGTCGCCTGCGGTTTTGAACAGGTTTTTGACGGGGATTTCGCCGGGCTTGGTGCCGGTCTCAAGGTATGTCAGCGGGCCTGTGCGGGCCTCGGCACGGGCGGTGTCGAGCCGGAGCGCGGTGTCGGGCATGGGGCCTTTGGGTGGCATTTCGGGGCGGTGCGTGCCGGGGTAGATGAGGCCGTCTGGGCCACCTTCCTGCGGGGCGTTGACGGCGGTGCGTATCTCAGCCCGGGTCAGGGTGCAGGGGTAGAGGAGGCCCATATCCCATAGGGTTTGGAGCGCTTTGCGGTAGCGCGGGAGGCGGTCGGATTGGCGCCAGATGTCCGGTTCCCAGGTGAGGCCGAGCCAGGTGAGGTCGTCTTTGATCTGGGTTTCCCATTCGGGGCGGGCGCGGGACTGATCTAGATCGTCGATGCGCAGGTGGAATTCGCCGTTTGCGTCGCGCGCCATGTCATAGGCAAGGCAGGCGGAATAGGCGTGGCCCAGGTGCAGTGGGCCGGTTGGGGACGGGGCGAAGCGGGTTTTGAACGTCACGCGGCGTGTTGGTTGGTTTGGCCCAGCCATGCGGTCCAGGCGGCTTTGGCGCGGTCGGTATAGGCCTTGTAGCGGTCTTTGCGGCCGCGGCGGCCGCCCTTGAGGCCGTCGACAGGGCGGAAGAGGCCGAAATTGACGTTCATGGGCTGGAAGGTTTTCGCCTCGGCCCCACCGGTGATGTGGTGGATGAGCGCGCCCATGGCGCTGTCCTGCGGCGGCGGGCTGAGCGGTTGACCGAGGATGTCGGCGGCGGCAAGACGACCGGCGAGCAGGCCCATCGCGGCGGATTCGACATAGCCTTCGACGCCGGTGATTTGGCCGGCGAAGCGAATGTGGGGTTTGGATTTGAGCCGCATTTGATCGTCCAGCAGAGTGGGCGAATTGAGGAAGGTGTTGCGGTGGATGCCGCCTAGCCGCGCGAAGCTGGCATTCTCCAGCCCCGGAATCATGCGGAGCACGTCTGTCTGCGCGCCGTATTTCATTTTTGTCTGGAATCCGACGATGTTATAGAGCGTTCCTAATGCATTATCGCGGCGCAGTTGAACCACGGCATAGGGTTTTTGGTCGGGCGCATGGGGGTTGGTGAGGCCGACAGGTTTCATCGGCCCGTGGCGCAGGGTTTCGCGGCCGCGTTCGGCCATCACCTCGATGGGCAGGCAACCGTCGAAGTAACCGGCGGTTTCGCCCGGTTTGAATTCGGTTTTATCCGCCGCAAGAAGCGCGTCGATGAAGGCCTCATACTGGTCGCGGTCCATGGGGCAATTGAGGTAGGCGGTGCGCTCTTCCTCTGTTTCGCCCTTGTCGTAGCGCGACTGCATCCACGCGCGGGACATGTCGATGCTGTCGAAATAGATGATGGGGGCAATGGCGTCGAAAAAGGCCAGCGCGTCGGTGCCGGTTTCGGCGGCGATGGCTTGGCCGAGGGGTTCGGATGTGAGGGGCCCGGTGGCGAAAATCCAATGGCCTGAAGGGGGTAGGGCGGATACTTCACCTTCTTCGATCGTGATCAGAGGGTGGGATTTGAGGCGCTCTGTGACGGCGCGGGCGAAGGGGTCCCGGTCGACGGCCAGTGCGCCGCCTGCCGGGAGGCGGTGTGCATCGGCCATTTCCATGATGAGGCCGCCAGCGGCGCGCATTTCCCAGTGCAAGAGGCCCACGGCGTTTTGTTCGTCATCGTCGGAGCGAAACGAATTGGAGCAGACCATTTCGGCCAGATCGCCGGTGCGGTGGGCGAAGGTTTCGACGCGTGGGCGCATCTCGTGGATGACGACCGGTACGCCCATTAGGGCGGCTTGCCAGGCGGCCTCGGACCCGGCCATGCCGCCGCCAACAATATGGAGGCTTTCGGTCATTGCGTCCATTCCGGCGGGCGTTTTTCGATGAACGCGTTGATGCCTTCTTCGGTGTCTTTGACCATCATGTTTTCGACCATCACGTCGCGGGTGTAGTCGTAAGCCGCATCAAGGCCCA